>NZ_QFGA01000001.1:0-1200000 GCF_004369205.1 Pelotomaculum schinkii
GCAGTTTGAGTATACCATGTGATCCTTTAGTTATCAATGTACAGCCACTACGGAATGATTGTTCAATTTAAACGGTCTTAGTGTTCAACTTCGGCGGTCTAGGTGTTTTTTCTTAGCGGAATATACATTTTAAGATAGCTATCCTTTTACATTTGTTTAAACGCAGGCTTCGATTATAATTTCATAAGGTAGTTTAAGTCTTTTTCCAAAATAGCATTGTGTTTTGTATTTAAGTTTAAAGATTTTGCTATATTAATCCATGTTCTTTCAGCTATGACAACATCACAATATGGTATAGCAACAGAAAGAAACAGAATGTCTTTATAGTCATTAATATCAATTCGACCCTCTTTATTTTGATACAAGTTTATCTTCAAAGATATATGTACATCAAATGAACTAATTTGCTCAATGATACTTAATATTTTTTTATCACATGTAATCATCTCGTCATTAAAAACACTTAATCCCATAGCGGCATACAGATCTTTAAAGGATTGTAATTTATATTGCAAGGCACGGTTTTTTTCCGGTAAACTTAAGTACCAAATTTTTTCATGTTCCATGGCTTTGAATATAGCTTCATTATTTTGTTCAATTTCGTTTCTGTCAAAATAATCACTGATCGCAGATGATCCATATATATTTAGGTGGTTAAAAAATTCCTGAAATTCTTTTTCTACTTCTGGAAGCCTATTGCCATCATAATCTTCAAATGTCATTAATAACTCGCTTCCAGTAAAAGCAAATGGATCTCCCTGAATTAAATATGTTTTTAACATTTCTTTTCCTTGTGCTATTCGAATTATTTCGTCTTTTAAAACTTCATAGAAATGAGGCATAGTGTACTTATTAGATATTGCATCTAATGTATTGCCTAATTTATAGCTATTATTCACATTTTTCCATATCAAAGTTTCGGCAAAATGAGTGTAACTGACCGGAAATATCCACTCGTGTTTCTTTGATTTTTCTATTATTTTTTGTACTACAGCTAAATATTTACCATCTTGGTACATTGGATTATCAATTGATTTCATAATGTCAGACCATTTATTTTGATCTAAATATATAATATGTTTACCATTTACTATCATTTTTTGCTCCCATAATGTCTATATTGTCTTCATTATTCCTTTTTTATGACGCTTCGCTACTGGTGGGGAAGAAACATATGCAAAGCTTAATATTCCCCTTAACTATCCTTAGGCTTTAGCATATTATTTGCTTCTTTATTAAGCAATTTCATTTTATCGGCTTCATCCAGTATTGAAATCTGACAACGGGCTATTTCCAATAATATCCTAAACCTTTCTTCTTTACTTTTTCCTTCTTTTATTAGCTCAGCATTATGTGTTTCGAGATTGGATAAAACCGTTAGTTCGTTTATTGAGGCAAAGTCTCTAATGTTATTTTTCTTTGCCAGTTCTGAATTGGCCTGCCTCCATTGCTTTGCGGTATATCCGAAAAGAGCTACATTCAACAGGTCAGCTTCGTCTGCATAAGCAAGCCATTCTGTCTGTTTTGTATAATCACTCTGTGGCAGTACATATTTTTTAACTGCGTCCGTATGTATTAAATAATTTGTTTTTGATAAAAATCTTTTGGCGTCCCATTCTAATTTCTGTTGATCGTACTCTAAATTTTTAAGACGCTGGTATTCTTTGAGAAGATAAAGCTTGAATACCGGACTGATTGCAGACCCGAATTCAAAGGCAATATCCTTATGGGCATAAGTGCCGCCGTATCTGCCGGCTTGGACATATAAACCGATCGCATTTGTCTTCTCAATCCATTGCTTTGCACTCAATACAAAAGTCGGCAATCCAGCTTGCATTTTAAAGTGGTCGAATTCGACCACTTTAAAACTGGAATTATACATCTTCTCCCAAGTTCCTAAAAATTCCAGCGTAGAACGATTACGTATCCAGTTTTTAATAATATCAGCAGCCCTCGCATCACCGCCTTTGGCTTTTGCCATATCGGTAATACAAATATAATCATCCATATCAAATGAAGCTATGGTAACAGAAATGTCTTGTACTGATATAATGCTTGTTTTCTTATTTTTACTCATATCTTTACTTCCCTGATCCAGTTTCAACTTTCTCACCACAAACATTATACCAAACATTTGTTCTGATTGGCAAGGCAAAAAATATTTTACCCTTTATGTCAATAGGTAAAATGTAGTTTCTTAACAGGAGAAGTTAGGTAAAAAAAGAGGCTTCATTTTTCTCAAGACTGTTTTGGACTGCATCGATTAGCCCTATAATGACCGACTTAGGAAGAAAAAATAAACCTTTTTCCCAATTTCCAATGATAGTGGAATCAATAAATCTGATAGACTGGTCAATTGCGCAATCGTGAACCAAACCGCATCGAATAACATGATAGATTATATCTTCAATGCCTGCATATCCATTCTCATCCAACTTCAAATTCTTCACGTCAGCATTTACTTTTATTTTAATAAAATCTGCCGATACACCAGGGAATCCTCTGCTGCAAATTTTTCGAAAGTTGGCAGAAATAAATTTTTTGTATCTTTCACCTACTTTTAAACTCGCATATTGTATCTGAGCAGAAGCATCTAATGCAACACATACCAAACAAAATGCTTCATCATAGAAATTGTTATCATAAAGATATTGCGCCGCTTCAAGAAATGAATGTACACTCATAATGTTTCCTCGCAATTATTTAATCTCCCTATCTCCGGCGCAATGGAGACATCAATTTTTTCAGACTTAATAAATCTGAGAAAATCAACGACAATTTCCTCGATCTCTACCCTGAGTCCTTCAAACCGTTCCTTCAAAGAGAAATGAGCTTCAAAGTATTCAGAGAACGCAATGAGCATAATTTCTATCAGTTCGTACAAATGTGTACAAAGATATCGGTCAATATAATAAGCATTCAGGTTGATAATCAATGGCTTTGTGTTCAACTCCATAATACACTTTTTTTCACCAATAGACTCAAGATATACATTCCAATTTGTCTGATCAGGAGTGCAATGGCTATAATTATTTAGAGCGTGTCGAATTATTTTTCGGTACTCACTAAGATAACTTCCATCAGACAGAACTAAGTTCACAGCATCCGTCCATATTTTTGCAGCATCGCTGCTCTTCAAATTTCCTTCAGCCCAATTTCTTGCGGCATTAATATCCAAGGATACTGCAGCAAAACAATCGGTGGCATCTTCAATAGGGCGAAACATTGTAATCGCAGCAGAATGATAGCCACGACAATTAATCAGGCCAGTACTATCAAATAATCCCAATATGTGTGTCAAAATAAGAGCGGATACTGATCTGGATTGGTCTGTATTTGCATTTGGCATCGGTTTTTCATCGGCTAATATACGAAGGTGTTTTAATGCCTGCTGTACTGGGCTATTTTCACCGACTATATCTTGAAAGGGCATCTGCAAATTGTTGCTCATCGTTTCGCCTCCGTTTCACTTTTCTGTAGTCTGCTAAAGATATCATTCATACAAGGCAATCAAATATATTTATAGACCATAAATTCCCACAATATATCTTATATAATATCACAAAAAAAGTAACCGTCATCTACATCGCAAGCTAGTGTTGGCTTTCAAATATTTTTATTGTGGCGAATTCGCCATAATAAAATTGATGTTTACTGTCTTTACTCATGTTTATAAGGACTTCCGGTGCTGCACTTTTCCGAAAACTTCTTTGCTGATGATAGCTTCGTGATTACTCTCAATAAGATACATAGGCAACTTACCGTTGTTTTTTACCTGTTTGTGAGTCAGGCAATCTTCAACATAGCTTTTTTGAGATAATACAGTTCCGATGTATTTCTCATTGGAAAGAATCCGGTCAATAGTGGAAGTGCTCCATTCGGACTTTCCGGTTACCGTTTTTATGTCGTTCTTTTCAAGATAAGATTTAATGTTACGACAGCCGTGACCTTTCAGGTATAAATCATAAATGAGCCGGACTATTTCGGCTTCTTCTTCAACGATAACCAATTTGCCATTCTCATCTTTTGTGTAACCGAGGAAGTTGGTATGGTTCAGCTTTACATGCCCTTTTTCAAAGCTGCGTTGAATTCCCCATTTGATATTCGCACTCTTCGCCTCACTTTCACTTTGGGCCACAGCAGCTGCTGTGGCAATGATTTTTAGCATCCGCCAATCAGACGAATCCAATCTCTCTACTTCGAAGTAGATTATAATACCTAAACTAAGGAGTTCATTGAAGCTTCGTAAAAAGGGAAGGGTATTCCGCCCGAAGCGACTGATGGACTTGGTGATAATATAGTCAATTTTTCCGGCTCGGCAGTCTTTCATCATACGGTTGAATGCGATTCTGTTATCAAAGCAAGTACCCGACGCCTGCTCAGAATAGATACCTGCAAGTACCCAGCCCTCATGATTGTTGATATAATCTGTATAATATTGAATCTGCGAATCCAGACTGGTCTGCTGTTCTTCATAAGCTGTGCTGACCCTGCAGTAAGCGGCAACACGTAAAACTTCTTTTTTGATAGGCGGTATTTCAATGACAATATTGTTATTCATTTGAAATGCTCCTTTCTATTTTACAAAAGAAAAAGACATGACAGTTTAAAGAACCGTCATGTCGAAATCATTTTTTATCGCTAATATATAAAATAAACTACATTTTCTTGTGCGCTTTTCACAAAAAAATGTAGCTTTTAACTTGGTGGACCTAAGGGGATTCGAACCCCTGACCTCTTGAATGCGAACCAAGCGCTCTCCCAACTGAGCTATAGGCCCATGTTTTTTAATTTTCGAGACAACTAATATCTTATCATATCAGTCTCGTAGATGCAAGGTTGTAGTTAAGGGAACAAGACGGCAAGAAAAACAGCCTTAACGCCGAAGACAGGTAGGATTTTGCCCGTGAACCATGAATAGTATAAGAAAAGGTCCTGGGGAGATGTTGTTTTAGGTGGTAATATTCAACCCGTTTGACCACATCAACAAAAAGGATATTAAAAAGCGCATTCAAAAGCTGAAGAAGAAAAGGTCCAATCTCAGCTATGAGGAGCTTTGCGGGTTGCTAATAAAGAAAAAGAGCAGGTTGTGTGCTCTGGCCGGCGGGACGACAGCGCTGCCTGGAATTGTTCCAGGGGTCGGGACGCTTGTCGCCGTTGTTGGCGGAACCCTTCTCGATATGACCGCAATGGCTTTTTTTATTACCGAGTTGATCCTGGAAGTGGCGGCAGTATACGATCGTGACCTGGATGAATCCGGGACCTCGCGGGAAGCGGTGTGGGTCCTGGTTTCATCGGTCGGAGCCGGCGCAGCCGGCAGTGGTTTGACCAACTTTACAATAAGCCAGCTTACAAGCAATGCCTTTAAAAGACTGGTTGAGCAGGCGCTGGTGGCATTGGGAATCAGGGCTTCGCAGCGATCCTTTTTGCGGATTATCCCGTTAGTCGGCATGTTTATCGCCGGAGGAGTTAATTACTACACCTGCCAAAAGGTAGGTAGTTTTGTCGCCAAATATTATTCTGAAAACGGTTACGCAGATACCTGGGATGGACAAACTCTCGACGTGGAAGTGGAAGTAAAGGGAGAATAAAAAGCAGGCTTTCAATGCCTGCCAACCGTTGCCATATTATTTATCCTGCTTGTCAGGATATCTTTTGCAGGGACTCCTGCTGCTTGAGTCGCCTTCCAACAATTTCTTCAGAATAGTCGCAGGATATCAGATAAACATTTACCCACAATTCATGTTCATTGGGCTTGCCTTCCAGTTCCTTGGCCAGGTCTTTGAATTTCTTGGTCACTCTGTCTTTGAAAGCTGAAAACTCCCCGAGAAGATCAACAATATCCCGCTGGGTGTAAGATGCCCCCTCACGTAAAATTTTTGCCAAGTGTATCCCCCCCTAATACTATATAGCTAATTATAGATAAATTGGAATAATTTGTTAAGGGGGCTAAATTGTCTTATTATGGGCTATAACAGGTTTTAAACAATAAATCAAAAGGGGCCTTGCGTGTGGCCCCTTCAATGGGAGGTAATTAGAAACTGCTGCCGATGTACTGGGTTCCCAGCATATTGGCGGATTGAGTTCCAACCATTCCCGTACCAAACTGGTTTGGTGTTGACAGGCTTGTGCCAAATTGGTTTGGTGTTGACAGGCTTGTGCCAAATTGGTTTGGTGTTGACAGGCTTGTGCCAAATTGGTTTGGTGTTGACAGGCTTGTGCCAAATTGGTTTGGTGTTGACAGGCTTGTACCAAATTGGTTTGGTGCTGACAGGCTTGTACCAAATTGGTTTGGTGTTGACAGGCTTGTACCAAATTGGTTTGGTGTTGACAGGCTTACACCAAATTGGTTGGGCGTTGACAGGCTTGTGCTGTAGCTAGGGATATACTGGCTGCCGGTAATACCGGTCGTACCATACTGGTAAGGAATGTTCTGGGTGATCCCGGTTGCATAAGTTGCGGCGCCGTAGCTTTGGGGCATAAACTGCTTGTTTTGATTGCTGAGATACTGGCTGGAAATGGACATATCCTGAGGATTTAAGCCTTGCCCCCAATAGTTGGCGAGCGAGCTGAGGTCAGTAGGTGCAACCTGGGTGCTTCCGTAAGAACTAAACTGGTTCGGGTTGTAGAGACCGGCAGTTGCCATTGTGCCTATTGTGCCCATGTTGCCGAACTGTCCCGTAGCAAACTGGCTGCCGATGTTTGCGCCATACTGGCCGCTTGTAAAAGGCCTGTTGACCATCTGAGAGCTCACCTGCTGCGCAACATTGCTGATAACGTTGACTTCCTGGTTGATGCGGTTGCACATCTGCTGAATGTTTTGCAGCTGTTGGGTTGAGATAACCTCATTCTGCTGCAGGCGCTGCAGTTGTGCGGCATTGTTGGCCTCTGCTCTCTGCAGTTGGTTGGCGACCTGGTTGATGGTGCTTACTTCTTGTCTTAAATCCTGGATCTGCTTGTGAAGCTGAAATAATTGGTCCATATTGTTTCCTCCTTGATGGGATTAAGGCTTATCGCCTATTACCAAATATTATTCTTCATTGCCCATCAGGTTATTAGTGGAGGATAATGGTAATTGCTGATTTATGCTTTGTTTTCAAAAGTTGCACAGTTGGTATCCTGGCATTCATTTGCTCCACGGCCTGTAACTTTAATCCTGTCGGCTTCACATAAATTTCCGTCAGCCCAGAAATGACATGAATTAACGATGCAGGAAACCGAGGGGTTGATTTGTTGACCCGGCGTGAACAGGGAAGATACGACTCCGCCCCAGTTGACGTTGTCCATAGAGCCGAGCAGATTGGCCAGGCCTTTTTTCCTGGCAAAGCTTTTGCACTCAGTGTGGGCATCGCTCTGCGCCATGCGGCCTTCTTCTTCATGGAGGATATCAATATTGGCTGCGCTGCAGAGGTTTCCGCTCATCCAGTGGGTACAAGTGTCCACCTCGCACTCAATTAATGGCTCGCCCAATTAAAATCACCTCATTAGTTTTTTTTTAGCTTTCCCAAGAGGTCAAAGTCTATGCGAGAGGATTTGCTGGATAGAGCTAGAAGGATCATAGAAAAGATGATTATCTGTTTTTCTTTAACCGGCTGAGCTGGGTTGTACCGTTTGAGTTGAGTGTAAAACCTTCCAAACCGGGGGAAGTGGCTGCAAATTTGAGGCTATGGTTTAAAAAAAACCAGGGCGCCTCTTCAACAATAATCTTTTCAGCCTTCTTGTATAGCTGTTCCCGTAAACCAGGGTCGGGTTCCTGCTGCGCTCTGATGAAGAGCTGGTCCGCTTCGCTATTTTTGTAGCGGGACGTATTCAGTCCGCTTTCGATCTGGGAAGAAGAAAGCAGGGTATACAGGAAGTTGTCCGGGTCGCCATTGTCGCTAATCCAGCCGTAAAGATATGCGTCACCTTCTGATTTTAGCAGCGCTTCCTTATACTGCTGCCAGGGGTAGGCTTTTATTTCTGTCTCAATCCCAATTGTGGCGAGGTCGGCTTTTATGGCTGCGGCCAGTTTCTCTCCGCCGGCCGGGTTGTAGGGTCTGGTATTGGTATAGGTAATAAGAGTGAACTTCATCCCACTGGAGTAGCCGCTTTGTGCCAGCAGTTCCTTGGCGCCGGACGGGTCATAGGGGATGGCCCGGGTTCCGGGATCGTATCCCAGGACACCAGGCGGCAGCGGGCCGTTGGCCTCAACACATGCTCCCTTAAATATAACAGAGTTGATATGGCTGCGGTCGATGGCCATGCTGAAGGCCCTGCGCACTGCCAAGTTATCAAAGGGTTTTTTGTGAGTAAAGAAGCCGAGGTAGCCCAGGTCCAGGCCGGGAGTTTGATAAACCGGGCAGTTTTTTTCCTGCAGAAAGCGGGCGTCAGCCGGGGTAATTCCGTCGATGATATCGACCAGCGCCACCTTAAGAGCCAATGCCCTGAGCCTGCTGTTGTTGATGACCTTGAAAACCAGGCTGCCGTATTCAGGAGGGTTGCCCCAATAGTCCTTATTGGCTCTTAATACTATGTTTTTATTTTTTTGCCAACTGTGAAAGCAGAAAGGCCCTGTTCCCACCGGGTACTCGCCGAATTTCTCACCCAGCGTTGAGGCCGCGGAGGGACTGACGATGGGAGCGGCGTTAGGCATGGCCAGGTTGTTTAAGAACGGGGCGTATGGGTATTTTAGTAGAAATTTGACCGTATAGGGGTCGGGACACTGGACCTTGTCTACCATGCCGAAAATAAAGGAAGCGTAGGTTGCCCTTTCCGGGGATTGGGGCGACAGCTGCCTTTCTATGCTAAACCTTACCGCTTCTGAATTGAAGGGAGTGTCGTCGTGAAACTTAACATTTCTCCTGAGGTAAAAGGTCCAAACCAGCCCGTCGGAAGACACCCGCCAGGTTTCGGCAAGGCAGGGCTCGATTTCATTTGTGCCTGGTTTAAAACGGACCAGCCCCTCAAAAATGTTGGAGATTACCTTATACGATTCCTCCTCCTGAGCTAATGCCGGGTCAAGTGTTGTGGAATCCTGTTCTCTGGCGTAGACAATTGTGCCGCTTGGCCATCCCAGCAGGCGACCAGTAACCTGTACAGCGCTGGAATTAAAAACAAGATAGACCGGCAACAGTAAGAGCAAAAAAATAGATAGAATTTTTAATCTCAAGAGCATTATATCCCCACCCCCAGTTAATTAATTATAAAATACTGGATATAATGTTAAATACCTCCTTTTATGGGGTTGTATAATCATGTAAGATTGAGGCGAATGAGAGAAATGACGATATACTTTGGCCCGGCAGGGGCATCCGAGAGTTTCTATGCGCAAGGACACAAGTCTTCCCTGGACATGCCGGAGTGGCTGGCCAAACTCGGGTTAAACGCCTACGAGTACCAGAGTACCAGGGGTGTCAAAATCGGTGGGGAAATGGCAGTCAAATTGGGTCAACTGGCTTCCCAACAGGGGATCAGGTTGAGCATGCATGCGCCTTATTACATAAACCTGGCCGCCAGGGATGAGGAAATGAAGAGAAAGACGAAGGCGCACCTGCTGAATGCACTGAAGGCAGCAAGCTTGATGGGCGCCAAAGTGGTAGTGTTCCACCCCGGTTCAGGCAGCGGTGGTGACCGTAAGGAGATCCTGGCGGGAGCCAAAAACTTCCTGAAAGAAATATTGAACGAGGCGGAAGCGGAAGGTACCGGCGCTGTTCAACTGGCGCCGGAGACTATGGGCAAGAGAAACCAGCTCGGCTCTTTGGAGGAGATACTGGAACTGTGTGAACTTGGACCAAGACTGGTACCTGCAGTGGATTTTGGGCATCTTAACGCGCTAAGCGGCGGCGCTTTGGTGGATAGGCCGGCTTTTGCCGCTATCCTGGAGCTCATCCAGGAACGGCTGGGCCGGGCATATATACAGAACCTGCATATCCATTTCAGTCCTGTTGAGTTTACCGGAGCTGGAGAAAAGAAGCACGGTACAACCCTTGATACAAATTTGGGACCTGACTTTGCGCCGCTTGCTGAAATACTGGTAGAGTGGGGTTTAACTCCGACGATCATTTGTGAATCGGCAGGGCGGCAAGCAGAAGACGCTATTGTGTACAGGGATATTTACTACCGGCTGAAAGAAGAAAAGAAAAAGGCATAGAAAGAGGAGCAAAGGACTCCTATAGCAGGAAGTCCTTTGCTGTTTCCCTTTGCAGTTTAAAAACCAGGTCCCGGTGGCGGCTAATGGACCTCTACATCCTTGGCCCCATTGTCGCGAAGGAAACCGGCAGCTTTATTGACCTTGCCTTCATCGCTCCGCACGGAGGCCAGTATTTTACCCTCCTTGACTTTCCCTTCATAAAACCTGCTTCGTTCTGCCGGCACTCCCCAGTCGATCAAGCCGCCGGCAATTCCACCGGTGGCGGCCCCTGAGAGAATACCGGCAATCGGCCCGGCAGCTACAATAGGGCCTATGCCGGGGATGGCCAGCGCGCCGGCCCCCATGGCCAGACCCGCCAGACCGCCCAGCACACCTCCTGTACTAACCCCGGAAGCGACACTCCCGCCAGTTACATCCTGGGGCCCGCCTGCCCTGGTCCGGTCAGATGCGACTACCGATATTTCATCGTAAAAACCGTTGTTGCGGAGAGCTGAGACTGCTTTTTCGGCTTGATCCCTGGAATCAAAAGTACCGATTACAGTTTTAAGCAATGATATACCCCCTTGTTATAAACTTTGAACCCTTTTATCTTGCCACATGGGTTAGGGTCATATTCATCATCTTTGTAGCGTGTGGCTTTTCCAGATAGTGCAAAATTACGGTTTATTTTTTTTTTACTTCTGATATAATATTGTATGTTTGCGAAGAATTTAGCAACAAACATTACAAGGAGGCAAGAAAATGCTGCCGACACCTAAAAAGTTCTTTATCACAGCAGGTAGCGCCGAAGGGAAGAATCATTTGAATGCCTTCGATAATGCCCTTATGGAAGCAAAAATCGGCAACCTGAACCTGATGAGGGTATCCAGTATTTTACCTCCGGGAGTAGAGTATTGTCCACAAATGGAAATACCGCCTGGTTCTCTCGTGCCTACTGCCTACGGCTATATTATCAGCGATGTTCCGGGAGAAATGATTTCCGCTGCTGTAGGAGCTGGTTTTTCCAAGGATACCTTCGGGGTTATTATGGAGTTCTCGGGTAGATGTGGTAAAGACCAGGCTGAAAAGGCCATTAAGAGTATGCTTGAGGAAGCCTTTGCAACAAGGGGTATGGAACTGGCAGGCATCAAGATGGCATCAACGGAACACCAGGTAGAAACCATAGGTTGTGCCCTGGCTGCGGTACCCCTCTGGTATTAATAAATATGAATGATGGAGGAGCAGATAATGGAATCAAAGTTGGCTTTATGGGTTAAGGAGCAGCAAACGGACAATTTGGCCCTGTCCTGCCGGGTCTCTAAGGTCCTGCACCGCGAGAAGACCCCTTTTCAGGATATGGCGGTAGTTGATACGCTTCAGTATGGACGGATGCTGGTGCTGGATAATATTATCCAGACCACGGTGGGTGATGAATTTGTATACCATGAAATGATTACCCACGTTGCGCTCAATACCCACCCTTCACCGAAAAGAGTGCTGGTTATAGGAGGCGGGGACGGCGGAGCCGTACGTGAAATTGTTAAACACACGTCCATTGAAAAAGTTGTGCACTGCGAGATTGACGGAGCGGTCATTGAGGTTGCGAAAAAGTACTTGCCCGAAATCAGCTGCGCCTTGGACAACCCCAAGGTCGAAATTATTATTGACGATGGTATTAAACACGTCAGGGAAAACAAAAAAACCTACGATGTTATTGTGGTAGATTCGCCCGACCCGATTGGCCCGGCCGAGGGGCTGTTCAGCGCCGGATTTTACGAAGATCTTGCGGCAGCGCTGAAAGACGACGGGATTTTTGTCGCCCAGACGGAATCACCTTTCATAAACCGTGACCTTATCCCAAGGCTGTATCGTGACATAGCGGGGATATTTCCAATAACGCGTCTTTTCCTGGCGAACGTGCCTACATATCCCGGCGGACTGTGGAGTTTTACTATGGGCTCCAAGAAGTATGACCCGCTGGGGGTGGATCGGGAGAAGATACCCGAGTTGAAGACCAGGTACTACAGTCCGGCCATCCACCAGGCATGCTTTGTGCTGCCGCCCTTTGTGCAGGAGCTGCTGAAGTAGAAATTAGTCATAGTAGGCGCACCTGTGGATTTAACAGCCGTTTCCGGCCAGGTACCGGAAAGAGGTCTCGACAGGTGCGCCTGATTTTTCATGGCCTAAGGGAAGTTATATGTGGTGGTCGATTCTCGCTTTAGAATGTTGGAGTAGAAGCTTGAATAAACTATATCAAGACCCAGATAATAGGGAGCAGGCCGAGGAAGTCCAGTGGTTGCGCAGAAAAATACTGTTTTTAATAAAAAACCATTTGACTTCGGAAGCCGGATTAGGTATACTAGTCAATGTCAGTAATGACCCCCTAGGCCAACGGAAATGGGGCAAGCACGGAGCTGTGGTGTAGTGGCCTAACATGCCTGCCTGTCACGCAGGAGATCGCGGGTTCGACTCCCGTCAGCTCCGCCACTTTTCAAGCCACGGTAGCTCAGTTGGTAGAGCAGCGGACTGAAAATCCGCGTGTCGCTGGTTCGATTCCGGCCCGTGGCACCAACTTGACAGTAATCGCAAAATTTGATAAAATATACTCCATGCGGAAGTAGCTCAGTGGTAGAGCATCGCCTTGCCAAGGCGAGGGTCGCGAGTTCGAATCTCGTCTTCCGCTCCATTTGATCGGCGACATAGCCAAGTGGTAAGGCAGAGGACTGCAAATCCTCCATTCCCCAGTTCAAATCTGGGTGTCGCCTCCAAAAAAACCAGTAACGGCAAGGGTTCTAGAAATAGGACCCCTGCCGTTTTTGTTTTCTGAAAAGGATTTTGTCACGTTTTTATCATCGTGGACTAAAGTGACCTCGGAATGCTATGTATGTCCGGAGTTTTAATGTAAATCCATTATGTTTTCCAGCCATACAAAATATTGCCCTAGCGTTTTGGGGTCACCCAGTTTTCTAGACAGGCTGGTGACGATTTTTTCTTCCGAAGAATCATAGTTCTGTTTATTTATTATATCGCATACTTCTGAATACAATAATCGGCTCACTATTTTCTTTGATTCCGAGCAGTTCAATTGTGATAATACAATGCTTATATATTCTGTTACTTCATTTTTGCACACATTCAATCACCTTGAACTTTAGCTTGGTGTAATTGCCCAACTCAAATTCAAATTCCGGGTAATCATTTAAAGTTTTGGGCAAACTCTCAAATTCATAAAAAAGTTACTTTCTGATACAGTATATAAAAATTTCAATAATTGATTTCGCCAAAATACGAGGAAGGAAGTTTAATCTACTGGCGCTTCTGTAATTTGTGCCAAACATGCGTATCTAAGAAACTGCCTTCAACATTTGCTTCCATTTCTTGAAACATCTTGTATGGCACGGTAAAAGTCAAAGTCTCCCTATCTAAGGCACTGCGCTGAGAAATATCAAAAAAGCCGATTACTCCCCTGGGATTATCTTTTTCTCCTTCTGCATACCCATATAGTATTGATTGACATGCTGCCCCAAAAGGAGCGGTGATGCTTTGATTTGTCCCCCGGTTGTAATCCGCCAACACCACTAAAGCAGATAACTGGTCCGCGTTAACAAAAAACACCATTAACTTCGGCACGTCCTGTTCCGTGAGCTGTTCCCAGGGTTTGAACACCACATATTCTGTTGGGATGTCGGTTATCGGCAGTGAATTAACCCATTTCCTGGCCACTTCAGGATTCTTGTAGAACCTTTCTCCCTCCGCCATAACAGGGCCGGCGCTGCCCATTTGGGCAGCCATTTCTTTATTTCCCGTGGAGAGAAGACAATCAATAGGAAATCTTCCGTACCTGTCTCCGAATCCCAGGCCTGTTCCACCTCCCGGACAACCAAATGTATTCCGGTCAAAATAGGCGGTACGGCTTTTTTTACTGGCAGCTACTAACATTGCAGCAACACACCCGCCCATATTCCCTTCTCTAAAGTGAAGCCCATCAACTGGTTTGTCGTTGGTTAGAATTACCGCTACTGGTTGCATTTTTAATTTTAAAGCATCAACGAGTTGACTATTCATTTATAAGCACCTCCCATTTTTATAAGCAACTGAGCGACTAAGTAACATTTAAGGGAACAAGTCTGGTTTTTCAAAGCTGATAACTATTTATTGTTTTGAAATTATCTTCGCATAAAGAAATGATTAAGGTTCCAGATTCTTATAAATCTGGTTGAGAACATCTTTAGCTGCCTCAATTTTATTTTGATCAATACCCCTTGTCGCCTTATCCAGAACTTCAAATGCCAGGGGTATCAAGGTGTGTTTTAATTCTTGACCTTTTGGTGTAAGGAAAATTAAAAAGGATCTATTGTCCTCTGGATTAACATTCCTTAAAATAAACCCTTTATTTTCTAGTTTTAAAAGTATTCTTACTGTCGTGGGCTGATCCTTGGAAGTCAGTTCGGCCAACTCTTTAGGGGGAATACCATCTCGTACCCATAAGCGATTTAAGACTGCCCACTGCTCAGGGGTTATATCATAATCTTTAAACTTATGTAATAAATTATTCTTCATCCTTGTATTAGTACGATTTAGAATGAAACCAAGGCTGTTATCCAGGTTAATTGCCATTTCGTAATCCCCTAAATTATATTATTGTCAAGACAATTATATTAGTAAAAAAATATAAGTTCAACCCAGTCTATGTAAATAAAAATATTTTCAATTAAATATGGAAGTTAACCCACCCTTGTTGGAAGTGAAAAATGATTATGGGTTCAGCGGAAGGAAAATCCCTGGATACTCGTCGAACTCACGCCAGGTAAGCTCCCGCCGGAATTCAGCCAAAGGATTTGCTTCAACCAGCTCGTATTCACGCCAGGTTACTTTATGCTTTTCCTGCAGTTCCGGGTTGATTTCAATCAGACTGATATCATCGCCGTACAGACGGGCATTACGGGAAAGGATTTCTGTTATGATCATTTTTACATATCCTCCATTGTGAACTTTCTGAATAATTATAGCAGTTAAAAATAAGCAGGAGAAACGAATTGATTCTTACGCTGTCAACCCCGAGAAGATAAGGCAGAGCAAGCGGTTGAAATCATAAAAAATGAAGGGGGTTTTATTGTAGTTACTTGCCCTAAAGTTGGGCTAAAGTTAGTAGTGGTGATTTTGTAATAATGGTTAGTTTCCCTTGCTCTTTTTAATAAACTGTTTTGCAACTGTCGCCTGCATCTCTACCAGTTGCTTCAGCTGCTCGGGTCTAATCCCGTTGGTGACTGCGGACGTAATTACTTCCGTCCAGGAGTCATCCAGGTAACCCTTGACCCTCAGCAGGTTCTGGTAGTCGGTCAGGGAGGGGGACGACTCCTTTAACACTGCCACCAAAACGCCGATGACCCGGTGGTCTGGACCAAATTCAATGTCCTTGTACTCCGGGTTGGCGGAGCGCAATAGGGTCCTGTCGCCCTGCTTGATGTAGAATTTCAGGTTGGCCTGCCACTCGTTGTCCTCGACGCCGGCGGCTACGATCTGGCCGTGGTTGGCATAGTCGGTGTGACTGCATAGGGCGAGATCCCCCGGATTGATGCCGGCGTAGATCATCGAATCACCCACGACCCGCAAGGCAAAATCCGCCCTGATATTGGAAGGAGATTCGATTTCATACTCCCAGTTTTCCTCCGCCAGGATGGGAATGCCGGCCCGGATGGTTCCCAGCACCGGTACTCTGTTTCTCACATATTTTTTCCCCGTTAAAAAGGTAATGTGAGCTATTTTACCGATTTCAATATTTTCGATTAAGGAGGCGACAAACTCCATCTGCAGCTCCAGAGGCCATTTGTCGATGTTATTGGCGCCGTTTGACAGGTATTTTTTTAATTCCCCGGGCGGTTTCCCCATGCTGTCGGAGAGTTTTTCGAGACTTTCGTAATGCTCCGGCTTGGTGATAACAGTAATAGAATTTATTACTTCATCTTTAATCTCAGAGAAAATATCCTCCAGCTTTTCCAACCGCTCCATAATAACAGGCGGGATTTTGCTAAGGTAGCCCTCCATAACCAGCTTCTCAGGGTCGCCGCCGAGCACCTCCGCCAACACTCTGGAGATTTCTTCGGAGGGGGCGTTCCTGGCGCCGTTACGAAGCTTGCTGATATAAGTGGGGTGGATGGCCAGCCCTTTGGCCCGGCAACCTTCGGTAATCTCGTCTAAAGTCAGTCCGGACCGTTCCATGTAAGTCTGTAGAAGTTTGGCGTAGGACATAAGTTTTCAACTCCTTAAATGGATTTTATTTCTATTAGACAGACTTGTCAAGTGGTAAATTTTAAATATCTCTTCTTAGAAGATATTGACAATTATGGCTAGGACATATATTCTATATCCAGACAATATTGTCTAGAAAGGCAGGTGACCTCATTGAGCGATGCAAACTACATCGGCGATAAAATAAAAGAGCTGCGTAAGGAGCGGGGGTGGTCCCAGAGACTGCTGGGCGAGAAGTTCAGCCCGCCGAAAAGTTTCACGGTAATCTCGCGGTGGGAAAGGGGCAAGGTGGTCCCCTCAACCGGGCACATCAGGGAAATGGCCGGTATCTTCCAAATTTCCACTGAGGTTTTTATTTGCCCAGCATCTAGACAGACAATTCAGGCTAATTAAAACACCTATCAAACATAAGAAGGGGGGTGGTTAATGGCCGTAAAGTTTTAAGACAACTGAATAGCCCCGCTCCATACCGGTTGAATCCAGGGGCGGGGCAATTCACAATATAGGTGGACATGTATTTATCACTTGCGCTTTCAATGCGAGCTTGAAATATGCGGAGGTTTAAAGCATTGGCAGGCTGGATCAAGCTGTGGCGAAAACTAAAAGACAATGGGCACTTAAAGATGCCCGGCACGGCCTTCAAACTGTGGATCTATTGCCTCCTGGAGGCTGCCCCACGCCCCGACCGGGCGCGGGAACTGGAAGTCGGGGAACTGTGGCTCAATTACGAGCATATCCGGCAAGTCATCGGTGAAGCCCACCGGCAGATGAGCAAAAGCACGGTTTCAAGTGCCCTGAAATACTTGGAGCAAAGCGGCTACCTTAAGCTGCAGGCCAAGTCGTTCTATGGTGTCAAGGCCTGTGTGGCCAACTGGCAGGATTACCAGACGGGTACAATTTCTGTACCCGTGGAAAGTCCTTCGAGTACACCTGCGAGTACGGAAACTGTACCCGTGGAAGGAGCATCGAGTACACCCACAAGTACAGAAACTGTACCCGTACCTGTACTCGCACCTGTACCTGTGGGGGGAACTGAGCCCAACAACGGCGCGGCCTCCCAGTCTCCTAAGAATATTAAGAATAAAGATCTAAAGAATACTGTAGTAGTTGATTTGGCAGAGCATTTTGCCAGAGAATTTGGCAGGACGCTGACGCCGTTTGAAGTTAGCTATTTAACCAAATGGCGCAGTGAGTTTCCAGAAGAATTGATCCTGGCTGCCCTGGCCAGAGCCACCCTCCGGGACAAGCGGAGCCTGGCCTATGTCGGGGGTATCCTGACCAACTGGCAGAAAATAGGTATTCGCACCGTCGATGAGATCCCGCAGGAAAAAACCGTGAGAAGCCGGCGGAAAAGCGGACAAGCTGGTCAGCAAGATGCGGCTGACCGGAAAAAGAGAGATTTTATCAGATCGTTATACATTTGAGGGAGGTTTCCATGAACGAAGTGAAAATTACCATACCAGGCCGGCCGGTGCCCAAAAGCCGCCCTCGCATCGGCTACCGCGGGCGCAGCGTGATCTTATACACGCCGCCGGATACGGAAAACTACGAAAAAGGTGTGGCCAGCGCCGGACAGGAGGCTTGCAAAAGCCCGGCAACCGGGCCGGTAGAAATGGAGATTGCCGTATACTTCAACCCTCAGGCCAAAGCTTCCACCAGGGGCGGCCGGCGCCGCTCAGGTATACTGCCGGACCTGGACAACTGTGTTAAAGCAATCGTGGACGGGCTCAATAAGGTGGCCTATATAGACGGCCGGCAAGTGACGCGCATCCTGGCCGAGCGCAAGGTTGACCCGGTAGAGCGGGCCGAAGTGGTGGTAAGGGCAGCGGAGCAAGGATAAATGCAGGAAGCAATCACCTGCCGATGCTGGTTCTACCGGGCAGATGAAACCGGCGCGTGCTGGGCCAAATGCCCAAAAAGGGTGGCAAGCTGTGTCGTGTGTGGATTTGGAGGCAGGCAGTTTAAGCCGGCCGGGAAGCTGAAGAAATACCGGAATAAGGTAAAATGAGATAAGGAGAAGCGATGAGGAAAGCTGACTTTACAGCAAGAGTGAAGAAAATTGAAATCGTTAACCGGGTGCTGTCAGACGGCTGGGCTCAGTCCATCCGGGTGGTCCTGGAGGACATTGAACTAACTGACGAGAACCTTTTGGAGCTGAAGCAATTTAAACCCAACGAGCAGGTGCTGGTAGAGCTGAGCCCGGCCCAGGTCAACCTGCTCGACTTCGATGCCAAAAAACAGGCAGCGGTAAGCACGGAGCCAGGCAGCCAGGAATTGCTTGGGAACAGTAGCATGGACGTTGAGGAAAAAGAGTTCATGAACTTTATGGAGGGGGACGAGCCCCTGGGTGGAAACGAAAGGGTGGAAAAGGAGTGGAAGTTTGAGCGCTCCTGACCAGATGAGTTTAATCTCAGAAAGGCGTTCCGGGACATAACCGTACGAATAACTAACTTTTTGCAGGAGCTGTTCACAGCTATATGGATTTTCCATAGCCCGCTCCAACTGGTATTTGCAAGCCGCACATGATAGGTGGAGCGGGCTTTGTATTTAAATACTAAAAAATTTTGAGTACAATAATGTCGTTTTCTGAAAAAATATATGCTTACAGGCAGGAAATCCCACCTTGAAATAGAAGAAATTATATTTTTAAAGGGACTGTTACTTCTCATTCTGAATAGTTATAGCTATAAGGTGTCAATAATATATTGTATTATTTATTTTAAAAGGATGGTTATTTTTGTCTTCTGTAAAAGATTATTTGACTAAAGAAAGCGCCTCGCTTCAGGAACTGAGTGGCAGTTTTGCTCCTGAATATCAGCATGAGGTAATGAAATCATCTTTAGAATCCTCACTGTTGCCAGAGGCTTCTTTCAATCTTTTGCTACTGGCCGAAGGGGCAACAGCTAATGAATTATTGCATAACTTGGCCCAGGTCGCCTATGACCGTTTTGTTTCAGGTTATCTTGAGCAGATGGGGACTTACGCTGCTTTGACTGTTGAGGAACTTTCGGGGGTAAAAGTATCGGTATTTTCGGGGCAGGATTTTGGTACGGAGCAATTGGAGAAATTGCTCGCCCTGTTTACTGGTGCACGCTCTGATGATCCCGTCCTGGAGTGGTTTGTAAGTGATGGTGCTACTATTTTAAGTGATGTTAGAACACGTCTTTTGGTTAAAGATGTGGACGGCCTTGCCGCGCTGATCCGCCAGTTGGAATATTACTCCGTATTCTTTTCGTCTCCTGCTGATGAAGTGGAAAGTTACAGTTATCTGATTGATATAGTGGAGCGAATTGTCCCCGATTTGACGGATTTAAAATTATTAACAGAGACAAAGACAATAGAAGTAGTTTTGGGAAAGGAAATCTTTGAATTTGACCAGTGGGTTAATGACGCTTTTCATCTGATTGACTGGAAAGAATGTTTTCTGAAAATAGCTGCGGAAGCACTAAAAGATGCCGCTCAAAAAATTTCCAAAGATACCGATGATAAGAACGAGCCAAAATCACAGGGTTCATTGATAATAGGCTTCACGTCGGAGTTGGAGGCTTCTCAATGGTCATTAGGAGTGATAGATGAAATAGATATTGCGGAAACAGAAAAAGGGGGTCTATATGGACAAGCCGGTGCTCCCACATCCGGTGCAGCTGCATGAGGTTGTTTTAGAAAAAATAAACTGCCGGCGGATCGGCAATTTTTCTCCCAAAGCCAGTTACCGGATGAACTTTGCTGTGCGCACGAAATCTATAAGTAAAACTGAGGCTTATGGATATCTCTGTCTAAAAGTATTTTTTGATGGACAGCCGAATGTATTTTCAATGGAAATTATTGTGCGCGGTAAATTTATTGATGAAAATGCAACTAACCGTAGTATGCTGAAGCGTTTTGCCGAGAGACAAAGTTTACCCCTATTGCTGCCCTGGGCGCGGGAGGCAGTATCTTCATTAACCCGGCGGATGGGCTATCCTCCTCTCCTTATACCGCTCATTGATGTTTCTGCAACGTTACGTACAAAAGAGGTATAGGTGAGGGATAGTTGCAAGGAGGGAGAATAAATGCTCTTTTCATTTTTTCACGCTGATATCTATATGGATGACGTAAACAGCCAGCAAGCAATTCACGATCTTGCTGACTTTCTTTTTCAGGAGCAGGATTTTTTAACAGATGCGGCTGACGTCGTTCTAAGTAATGATACTGTAATGAAATTTGAATACTGGAAAATAGCTTACCTAAGAAAGGTTGTCAGCAAGAAAAAAGAAAAATTGCGCAACAAGTTTACCGATTTGTTAGCTACAGTATTTGAACTGGCCTGGACTCCTCCAAAAGGAGAAACCGAGGTAGATTACCTGCGCAGGCTTCGCGGGGGTATACTGGAAGTACTGGTATCGCGTTTTTTAATGGTGCGCTATCCCTGCATGGGCTGCAACTGCCATGTTTTAGTGGATGCTGAGCCGTTAAAAGGTTCTAATGGCGCACCAAAGACAGTGGACGTAGCGGGAGTGGACAAGCTTGATAATCCGCAACAAGGTGAGTTGTACGAATGCAAGGTAGGTAGTTTTCATATCAAAAAATATCATCTTGAATTCATTGGCAACACGCGCTTATATCTTGATCAAAATGGTTTAACAGCTGTTTTGGCTGCGGTGGTTTCCTTTGAAAACGAGGTTTTATTGAAGGCGTCCTTTAGAAGACTAGGTTACTCTACCCAAAAGATGATTTCTCGCAAACACTTAAAAAGTTTGGTGAGCTATGAAAAAGTAAAATCAGTGTTAACAGCGGTTTGAACAGGGAAAAATATGGATATTTAGAATAAAAACATTTAAATGTTAAAGTATCACTTGTAATTGATTAAACCATATTAGCTAACTGCAACGAGTGCAGGTAAAGGATTTAGATTATGAACAATTTACACCAACTACTTGCTCAGCATACCAAAGAATGGTGTGAAGCAGGTTATCCCTGCGAGGATTACCCCGTTATCTCCGAAATTCTTGAATATCAAATAGAGCCCGAAACAAAAATATTAAAATTCTTGCGCAAACCACAATTGTGGGCGCTTGAAATATACTGGTATTTGCGTTTGGTGGAGAAAACGCCCCATATCTTTGATCTTTACAACAGCTACTTCCCTAAGTTAAGGGAAAAACGCCAGGTACTAGGCTTAACGGCTGAAGCGATCAGGGATTTTATTGAAGACGAGGGGATAGATGCTCTCTGGGAGCGGATTAAAACAGATGACTCCTTTGTGCGGGACTTTAAACTGGAATCCTTAAGGGAGACCTTGACTCTGGATTATCCCAGCTATATTTTTGCCCTGGCGATGGGTGCGGGTAAGACCATTTTGATTGCGGCCATCATTGCTACTGAATTCGGTATGGCTTTGGAATACCCCGACGGACCGTTTGTCCAAAACGCCCTGGTTTTTGCGCCGGGTAAGACCATAATCGAATCCTTACGGGAGATATCCCAGGTCCCCTATCAGAAAATATTGCCGGCACGTCTTTATAAACCGTTTGCCGCCAGCGTAAAATTGACCTTTACCCGTGATGGAGAGAAAGATTTGCCTGTGATCCGGGGTTCCTCCTTCAACGTGGTGGTGACCAATACCGAAAAAATCCGTATCCAGAAGGAAACCATTCGCAAGAACGACCTGGGACGTATACATTTCTCCTTTGGAGATGAGGATAAAGCCTTCGAGGAAGTCGCTAATTTGCGGCTCCAGGCCATCGCCAGCTTGCCCCGGTTAGCGGTTTTCTCCGACGAAGCCCATCATACTTATGGTCAAAGCCTCCTCGGCAAGTGGGAGAAAGACCGTGTCACAGGGGAGAGGGTTTTCAAGGAGGCTGGCATTAAAAAGGTCAGAAAGACGGTGGACTATCTTGCGGCTAACACGGACCTGGTATGTGTGGTTAATACGACAGGTACGCCTTATTTTGAACGCCAACCATTGAAGGATGTGGTCATTTGGTATGGCCTGTCTGAGGGTATTGCCGACGGCATTCTGAAAGAGTTAGCAGGTAACATCCTGGATTACGGTTTTGATGCCAACAATACTGGTCAATTCATTACCGAGGTCATAACCGATTTCTTTCGCGATTACGCAGATGTACGACTCCCTAACGGTGCGCCTGCCAGACTGGCAATTTATTTTCCCCAGACCGATGATCTGGATGAAATGCGTCCCTATGTGGAGGCAGCTCTGGTTGCCTGTGGCCAGTCCCCCGCGGTCATCATAAAGAACACATCCGAATCCACAAAAGAAGAGATTGATGCCTTTAACCGTTTAAATGACCCGTATTCACCACACCGCGTTGTTTTACTGGTTAACAAAGGCACCGAAGGCTGGAACTGTCCCAGTCTTTTTGCCTGTGCGCTTGCCCGTAAGCTTAAGACATCAAACAACTTTGTCCTGCAAGCTGCCACTCGCTGCCTGCGGCAAGTGCCAGGAAATAATGTTAAAGCCCGTGTCTATTTGTCAAGGGACAACCGCTCTATTTTGGACCGCCAGCTCCAGGAAACATACGGAGAGACCATAGCAGATTTAAACCAGGCCGGACGGGAAACCCGCTCTAGTACTATAAGGTTACGTAAAATAAAAATGCCGCCCCTGGTTGTTACGCGTATTTTGCGTACCGTTACACGTAAGCATGTTTCGGAAATAATGCCCCTTTCGTTGAGCAAACCAAAGTCGTCCGGCTCTGATGTAATAACCAAGGCCGTTTTGACATTATCTGAGCAGCAGGCGACTTTTAGCGTTCTGCAGCAACTGGGTGACACGGTGGTGATTGAGGCTGCTTCCAATACATTGGACCTTTATGCCGCCGCAGTGAAACTTGCTATGGATTACCGGCTCGACTTATGGGTGGTTTATGAGCAGTTGGTTGAGCTTTATGGTTCCGATAACGAAATTCCCTTTAAACACATGACTGACCTGGCCCGGCAGATTGAGAAGCAGACCCGTCACTACCATGTTGTTGAAGAGAAGGTAGATGTGGCGTTAGCTTTGGTAAAACCGGAGGGTTTTGTCCGGGAAACCGGTGTCGATGGATCTGAGGTATATACCGCCGAAATCACCTATCCGAAGGACCGGGAGCATTTACTCACCCACATCGAAGATATCAAAGATAACGCCGGAGCTTTTGGGTTCCACTACACGCCTTATAACTTTGATTCCAACCCGGAAAAATCTTTCTTTGAGCAAATGCTGACCCACCTGAACCTGTATCCAGAAGAAGTTGAAGATATTTATTTTACCGGCGCGCTGACAGATCCGGATAAGACCGACTTTTTTGTGGAGTACAAGGATGATAAAGGTAAATGGCGGCGCTATACCCCCGATTTTATCATCCGTAAAAAAGACAGTGACGGGAAGCCCGGTAGATGTTTAATCATTGAGATTAAAGCCGAGCGGGAGCGCAACCATCCGCTGGACGGTGAAAATGGACGCAAGGCTCTAGCGTTACGCAAATGGGAAGAGCTCAATCCAGACCGCCTCCAGTACGAGATGATCTTTACAGCTACTGATACCGTCTCTATGGACCAAATAAAGATAGCCCGCCAATTCTCAAGAGGGGATAAACAATGAGCGCAACACTTTTTAAAAAGGTAGATTATTCACTGGCAAAACTCATTCATGACATTGAGCAGGGGGAGATTGGACTTCCGGACATCCAGCGGCCATTTGTATGGGAGGCCACCAAGGTCCGCGATCTGTTTGATTCTATGTATAAAGGGTTTCCAGTCGGTTACCTGTTGTTTTGGTCAAAGGACACTCTTTCTGAAGATTTTTGGAATATTGCCCTCGTCAATAACCTGGAATCCTCGGCAGGCCGGACTCCGGTACTATTTGCTTATTACGCGGCACTAAACCTGCTCGATGCGAAGGTGCTTTTTTCAAAAATGAAAGTTTCAGAATTACTGGACCCAGCGCTAAAAACGAAAAAGTCGGCCACGGAACGACACCACCTTTTCCCGAAAGGTTACCTGCATAAGCTAGGTATTACCGAGGTGCGGGACACAAACCAGATTGCCAATTACGCCCTGGTAGAATGGGACGACAACATCGGCATCTCAGACAAATCCCCGTCGGAATACTTTCCTCTCTACGCCCAGCGCTTTACGCCGGAAGAGCTGGCGCAGATGATGGAATGGCATGCGCTGCCGGAAGGTTGGGATAGGATGGGATATACGGAGTTTCTTACGGAACGGCGCAAGCTCATCTCCCGTGTGATCCGGAAGGGTTTTGAAAAGCTTTTTGGTCAGGGGGTTGGCGCATGAGTGAGAAAAAGGAAGTGAAAATTGCGGCCGCCAAAGGTCGCCCAATGCTCACGTGGGTTGGGAAAAGGCCTCTGCGGCACGTTAACGCTTTTCCAGCCCAGCGTGTTGCAACATTTGACCCCTCTGGCGAATTGGTTCAAAATAAGCTAGATGCCTCATGGGAGGGTTGGCCCGAGTATTATCCCAAAGGTGGTCTGCTTTTCCACGGTGATAACAAGGAAGTGCTGGCGCACCTGCTTGCCAACGGCTTTCGGGGCAAGGTGAACCTGATTTACATCGATCCGCCGTTTGATTCCGGAGCGGACTACGTACGCAAGGTGCAACTGAGGGGTGTAACCGGAACGGCCAAAATAGACGGGGAAACCTACACACTGGGGGAACAGATTCAGTATACGGATATCTGGGCGAATGATAATTATTTGCAGTTTATGTATGAGCGGTTGCTGTTGCTGAAAGAATTGTTGGCTGAGAATGGACTTATTTTTATTCATATGGATGAATCAAGAGGGCATTATATAAAAATATTACTTGATGAAATATTCAATCAAGAAAACTATATAAATGAAATTATTTGGAAACGTCAGACTGCACATAGTGATATTGGGCAGGGGTCAAAACATTTAGGTAGATTACATGATAGTATTTTTATATATTGCAAAGGATCAAGCTATAAATGGAACAATGTATATACTCGTTACTCTAATGAGTATATTGAAAACTTTTATAAATATTATGACCCTGAAACTGGTCGACGTTATAGGCTTAGTGATATTACTGCTCCTGGCGGCAGGTCAAAAGGGAATCCTTATTACGAATTTCTCGGGGTAACAAGATACTGGAGATTTTCAAAGGAACGAATGGATAAATTGTTTAAGGAAGGACGTATAATTCAAACGAATTCAGGAGGTGTTCCATCGCAAAAAAGATATTTAGATGAAATGCCAGGGGTGCCATTACAGGATATATGGGATGATATAAAACCGATTCAAAGTCAAGCATTGGAACGAGTGGATTATCCCACACAAAAATCTATGAAATTAATTGAAAGAATAATAGAAATTGGTTCAGAACCATGTGACCTTGTACTCGATTGCTTCATTGGTTCCGGCACCACTGCTGCTGTAGCACAAAAACTGGGACGTCGCTGGATTGGCTGCGATATCAACAAGGGGGCCATTCAGACCACAGCTAAACGCCTGCAGTCCATCATCAACGAACAGGTACAGGAGGCGCACAAGCCACAGCAAACGGAGTTTAGCGAGATGGCCGACGAGGATAAAAAACCGGAACCGGCGCAACTGGCGTTTACCAACTGGCGTGTCAATGACTACGACCTGGCTATTCAACATAACGAAGCGGTAAATCTAGCGTGCGAGCATATAGGCGTACAGCGCACCCGTTCTGATGGTTTCTTTGACGGTATCCTGGGCAAAAAGCTGGTCAAAATAATCCCCTTCAGCCACCCGCTCACCCCGTTGGATCTGGAGGAAATCAAAAAAGAGCTGGAAGCCCGGCCAGAGGAAGACCGTTCCATTGTGGTGATTTGCCTGGGGAAGGAGCTGGTTGCCGATGCCTGGCTGGAGGATTGGAATCGTCTCCGTAAAGGCAAGGACGCCGTAAACCGGGTTGATGTTATTGAACTGCGCACCGATCCCAAATATGGCAATTTTATTGTGCATCAACCTGCTACGGCGAAGGTTAATATCCAACGTGCCGGTGACAAAATTAAGGTAGAGATCAAGGACTTTATCAGTCCAACTATTGTTGAGCGGCTGGAAATGGATACCCCCTTGTTTAAAGCCAAAATTACAGACTGGCGGAGTATGGTTGACTACGTGATGATCGATACCGCTTATAATGGCCAGGTTTTCAGTGTGGACCTGGTTGACGTGCCGGAAAAAAAGAGCGACCTGGTTAGCGGAGTATATGAACTCCCCGCACCCCAGAAAGTAACTATTATAGCCGTGAATATTGTAGACATGTTGGGTGAAGAAGTCCTGATAACTAAACGTTTGTAAGTATAACTTCTTTTTATATATGGTTGAAGAGATAGATATATATGGTGGAATGATTATTATATATATTTTTTTGAATTCTTTCTATTACGTATAAAACACACTTGACAGAACATATGTACGCATATATACTATAACTGACCGGTAAATTCTGCCGGTCTTTTTCTTTTAGCGGGGGCCTTCTCACCGGTCGGGGCCCGCACCGTAAACATAAAACGCAAGGGGGGGATAATGAAATGGCAGTCACCAAAGTACCCGGTAACTCTATCCTCAGGCTGGTACTGCATGTTGGCGATAGCGGCAGCGGCAGCCCGATCCTGCGGAACAGGAGCCTGACCAATGTCAAATCAGCTGCATCAGACCAGGACATCTTTGATGTGGCCACCGCTCTTGCTGATCTACAGGATTATCCGCTGAACGGGGTTACCAGAGTGGATAACGCCGCATTGATCCAGGCTTAAGTAAAAGCGCCTTAAACGATTGAGAAAAAGATGGTTAAGACCAGAGAGGAGGGAGAGCAATGGCGATAACTACGACCCTGCGTATGAGCTTTCGGAACCAGGCCGGCAAAACCGTCAGTATCAGCCTGGACAACCCCAAGGCAGGCCTGACCAGCGCCGCGGTTGAAGCAGCGATGGACCTGATGATCGCTAAGAACATTTTCACTACCTCCGGTGGTGATTTGGTCAGCAAATATGACGCCAAGCTCATTTCTACGGACACCACGGATCTTTATAACCCGCCTGCTTAAAAGCGCTGCCAACAGCTGAAGATAAATACGCAATCACGACGAAGGGAGGAGCAATCCTCCCTTTGTCACAAAATTAACCGGAACATAAGAAAGGGCAGGGGGTGAAAACCTGTGGAAGAAATCTTAAAACTTGCTGCCAACTACGGCTTCCCGATGGTGGTGGCCGGCTACCTTTTGATAAAGATAGAGCCCGTAATGAAGGACCTGCAAAAGAGCATAAATTCACTGACTATTGTGGTTGCCAGGCAAAGCGGGCTGGAAACGGAGGAAATCAGCAAAATTATCAACGGGTGAGTGATTCTTTTTATTAAAATATTGCCATTGGGAACACATGTTTGATATAATACTATAAGAACACTTGTTTGTGGGGTGGTTTTATGACCGAACGTGAGCAACAAATTTATGCTGCCATTAGCGAGTATACCAACCAAAAGGGTTATCCGCCGTCAGTCCGTGAGCTTGGTGCGATGGTTGGGATAGCCTCAACATGTACGATGCATCATTATCTCCACCGGATTAAAGGACAAGGCTTGATCACTTTCGAGCCCAGTAAACCCCGTACATTAAGGTTGCTTAAGTAAGATGGTAGGAGCTGTTTTTAAGTATAAGCGCCTTAACAACCAGGAGCTCCTGGAAACCATAAAGCTCTACAATGACGAGCATGGTTATTCACCGACCGTACGTGAGTTGGCCAGACTCACCGATACCAGCGTGTGCACCGTGCACAGGCATCTTCATGAGCTGATTTACGGCGGTTATATCAAAGCTGAGCAGCCTCGCCGGCGCATCCTCCGGGTGGTGAAAGATTATGACTAAACTGTACCGGTCTCCTGTGCAGGTAGAGTTGGATGCCAGAGCAGAGCCCAGGCGTTTTCGCTGGCTGGGGCGTTGGCACCGGATTTTAAAATGTGCGCTGGACGAAGAAGGGCAGCATTTGTGGAGTAAACTAAGGACCCCTGAGCCGAAGCGCTACAGGTGTGAGACCTATCAGGGACTGGTCTGTGATTTGTGCTTTGCCAGGGAATCAGGGACATGGGTATTGGAGCGGGTGTGGGATTAAAGTATATAAATGTTTTTCAGATTTAGGCGCCGAGCAGAATCTACTCGGCGTCTTTAAAATTTTGTTTATTATGTTATGATTAGTTGTGTGCTAAAAAAAGACGGGAGAGAATATTTCGTTTATGGACATAAATTGGAAAAAGAACATCATACTTTTTTTGTTCAGCCAGACCGTATCGCTCTTTGGCTCGTCCCTGGTTCAGTATGCCATTATGTGGTATATCACGTTAAAAACACAGTCGGGTGTAATGATGACCATAGCCATTGTTTGCGGTTTCCTGCCTACCTTTTTTCTTTCTCCATTTGCGGGGGTATGGGCGGACCGCTATAATCGAAAAGCACTCATCATTCTGGCAGATTCTTTTATTGCCATAGCAACGCTTGTTTTAGCCATATTGTTTCTCATGGGATACGATATGCTATGGCTGCTCTTTGTAATTTCAGCCATACGCGCGCTCGGGACAGCAGTTCAAATGCCGGCGATAGGGGCCTTCCTGCCCCAACTTGTGCCGGAGGACAAGCTTACCAAGGTGAACGCGACAAACAGCAGTATACAGTCACTCGTTATGCTGGTATCCCCGATGCTTAGCGGCGCACTGCTCACTATGTCTACCATTGAAACAATATTTTTTATAGATGTTATTACGGCAGCCATAGCGGTTTTGACATTACTTTTGTTTTTGCATGTGCCGGTTCATGCAAAAGCCCTGGAAAAGCAGACAATCAGCTATTTTGGCGATATGCGTAAAGGCTTCGCCTATATCAAAAATCATGCCTATATTAAAAACTTCTTTTTGTTTTGCGCAATCTTCTTTGTATTAGCCGCGCCTGCCGCATTTTTAACGCCGCTGCAGGTCACACGTAGTTTTGGCAGCGATGTTTGGCGTCTAACGGCAATTGAAATCACCTTTTCTGTCGGTATGATGGGGGGCGGTATCATCATGGCTTCCTGGGGTGGTTTCAAGAACAAGGTTCATACAATGACGCTGGCAAGCCTTATTTTTGGCGCCTGTACCTTTGCACTCGGGGTTGTTCCCGATTTTTGGATATATTTGATTTTCATGCTCATAGTTGGCATAGCTATGCCAATCTTTAATGTGCCCTCTACAGTTTTATTACAGGAGAAAGTAGAGGTGGATTATTTGGGTAGAGTATTTGGTGTTTTAGGGATGATATCAAGCGTTATGATGCCACTGGGAATGCTTGTGTTCGGACCATTAGCTGACATCATAAAAATAGAATGGTTACTTAGGGGAACAGGCTTGCTTCTCTTTACTCAAGGCTTTTTCCTGATAGGCAATAAAGTGTTAATTGAGGCTGGTAAACCAATCTTAAATCCTGAACAGTAACTACATAGCTAGTTTATCAGATAAAGGTAACTGGCTTGCTTTTAAATTCGGCTGAATCATTGTTTCTTCTACAGTATAACTTTCATTTTTAATTTTGTGCCTCAGTATATGAGAGCATTATCAGCAGCGATACTAAAAATAATCACTTATAGTACATTGAAATGATATAATATTGAAGTATTGAAAAGCACAAAGGCAAGGAGGATGGATTTAAAGTGAAAAAATGGTTGGTCCCAGTTGGTATTATTGTCGTCCTGGTTATCATTCTAAGCTCCGGCTACAATAACCTGGTCAAGCTCTCGGAAGGAGTTAACAGCAGTTGGAGCCAGGTGCAAAACCAGCTGCAGCGCAGAGCCGATTTGATCCCGAATTTGGTACAGACAGTGAAGGGCTATGCGGCGCATGAACAAGACATTTTTACGCAGGTTGCTGAAGCAAGATCAAAATTGGCGGGAGCTGCGACTGTGGGAGAGGCGGCCCAGGAGGATCAGGCTTTAAATTCCGCTCTGGGAAGATTATTGGCGATCGCTGAAAACTATCCGCAGTTGAAAGCGGATGCCAACTTCCGAGCCTTACAAGATGATCTCGCCGGTACAGAAAACCGTATCGCTACAGCTCGCATGGATTATAATAATGCCGTGCAGGCTTATAACACCAAAATCAAGGTTTTCCCCACTTCGCTTTATGCCGGCATCTTTGGCTTTGGGCCAAAGGACTACTTTCAAGCGGCGGAAAACGCCAACACTGTGCCAAACGTTGATTTCTCCAAATAAAGCAAGTAATAAGGAAGGGAATGAAACCACATGAAGAGGGCAGCCCTCCTTGTCTTGTTAACCTTTTTGATGCTGGCGGTGGTTTCTCCCATAGCGGCAGCCATCCCTGCTGTCCCGCAGCCCAGCAGCCAATTTTATGTCTTAGACCAGGCCAATGTACTTGATGATAATACGGAACAAACCATTGTTCAAACTTCTGCTGCGCTGGCGCAAAAAACAAAGGCGCAAATCGTTGTTGTCACCATAAACAGTCTCAATGAAACAGCGCCTGAGGAATATGCGCTGGCAATTTTGCGGGATTGGGGGATTGGGGATAAGAACCTGAACAATGGGCTGCTGATACTTGTGTCTCCAGTAGAACCGGTTTGCCGGATTGAAGTCGGTTATGGATTGGAGGGCGTCTTGCCGGATGCCAAGACAGGCCAGATTCAGGATACGTATATGCTCCCGTATTTCCAAAATAACGACTACAATAAGGGGATCCTGAACGGTTATCGCGCGATCGTCCAGGAAGTGGCCAAGGAGTATCAAGTAACTCTGGAGACAGGCTCGCCACAACCGCCGGCGGATTCACCCGCAACCCGGTCTGCTTTGCCAACATGGGCTAAAATTTTGATCGGCATTATGATCGTCTTGCTGCTTTATTTAGACCAGCGCTTCCTTAACGGGTTTATTCTCGGTATGGTTTTAGGTACGCTCTTGCGGGGAAGAGGCGGCGGTGGTGGTTTTGGCGGCGGCGGTGGTTCAGGTGGCGGCGGGGGCAGCACTAGGAGATGGTAGTGGTGGATTTTTATGGGCGATGTTTATATGTCAGCAGACTAGAAAATAGCATTCTATACGAATTTAGTTATGATTTGCCGGAGAATTAGATTAGTGTGGTGGTGAATTTTAGATGATCGAAGAAATTTTGCCTAATCTTTATCGGATAGAAGTCCCTCTGCCTAAAAGTCCCCTCAAGGTTTTAAATGCCTATCTCGTCAAGGGGCAGAGGCGCAATCTGCTCATTGATACCGGCTTCAATATGGAAGAATCCAAAGCAGTATTATTTAAGGCCTTAAAAACACTAGGGGTTGATTTAGCGCAAACAGATATTTTTCTTACGCATTTGCATCCTGATCATAGCGGCCTTATTTCGGCTTTTACCACCGAAAGTTCGGTGATCTACTGCGGTGAACTCGACGCATATATCCTTAACGCCACCCATACCGTGTCCTATTGGTCGGAACTGAAGATATTATTCGGTTTGCATGGATTTCCGCAGCAAGCTATTGATGAGGTAATCAGCAAGCATCCTGGTTGCAACTACAACCCGGATCGGGATCATGTTTTCAGCTTTGTCAAGGATGGCTACATTCTGGACATTGGCGGCTATTACTTTCATTGCGTGGAAACCCCCGGACATACCCCGGGGCATGTGTGTCTTTATGAGCCTGAGCGCCAGATTTTAGTATCCGGTGACCACATTCTGGACAACATCACCTCTAATATCAGTGAGTTAGGGATTACTGATCCCCTGGGCAATTATTTGAAGAGCCTCAAGAAGATTGAATGTCTGGACATCCGCCTGGCGCTGCCGGGCCACCGGCGGGTTATGGCCGACGTGCACAGGCGCATCAGTGAATTACAAACACATCATGACCACAGGTTGGCCGAAGTCTTAAACATATTAAAAGACGGGCCAGCCGACGCCTATCAGGTCGCCGCCCGGATGACGTGGGATTTCGCCGGGACCTGGGACCTGTTTCCTCTGTCACAGAAATGGTTTGCCGCCGGCGAGGCTATTGCCCACCTGCTCTACTTATATAACAAAAATCAGCTCCGGTTCACTAAAGCTGGCGGAAACCTCGCCTTTGAGCTTATCGCTTGAGTTCCCGGTTCAACAGGGACAACCTTTTATGTGAGGTTCGCAAGATAGAAAGACTGTTAACCTGCCTACCGGCTCTGTTAAGATGCTAAACTACATAAAATTACAATTGCTGCATGTGTTTTGCAGCTTTTTTTGTCCGCAAAATTTATTCATCATCTTGACATAACTCCAGCTTGAGATTATAAGTAATAATAACTAGTAAATAAGAATATATGTATTTAGGAGGTTGTCTCTTGAAAGAACAACAACTTGTTGAGCAGCTGCGTCGCAACGGATATAAAATCACACCGCAACGTCAGGAGATCCTGAAGGCGTTCATGGAAAGCAGCAGCAGGCTGCCGCAAAGCGCCGAGGACATTCACAATAGAGTTGTTGAAAAATACCCTAATGTCAGCCTGGACACGATTTATCGAAATCTTAATGTGCTTGAGGGTTTAGAGATCATCAGCAGGCTTAGCCTCAAAGACGGCAAGAGCCGTTATGAGTTAAACCCGGGTGGCAGTCACCAGCATCATTTAATTTGTTTGGGGTGTGGAGCGGCGGAAGCAATAGACTATTGCCCGTTAAAGGCTCTGCATGAGATAGGAATAGCAGAGGAAAAAAAATTTGAAATCAGAGAACACAGCTTTGAGATATTTGGCTATTGCTCACTTTGCAGAGAGCGGTCTGATGAGATAGGCAAACTGCCTGGTAAATGCAGTTGAACAGTATGGACAAAGCCTCAAGGTTGTTTGGATGGCAATTTTATCGAAATTCTTAAGTGAGGCATTTGAATTAATGGGTATTACGGAGATTTTTGAGCATGTGCAAGAAAAAGCCTGCGGTCTTTGCTGCACAAAGCTGGAAGGCTTTGGGGTGAGTATTGGTAAAACTGAAATACTCAGGGACATCAATATTCATATTCACTGCGGAGAATTGACGGCCTTAATTGGCCCCAACGGGGGAGGGAAGACCACCCTGTTGAAAGCGATCCTTGGTGAAATCTCCCATACCGGCGCGATCAAATTTCTTGACGCCAGGGAACAAAAGAGCAGGAAGCCGGTCGTGGGCTATGTTCCCCAAAGATTGGATTTTGACCGGGGAGCGCCGGTCAGCGTAATGGATCTGTTCGCCGCCAGTTTATCTGTCCGGCCGGTCTGCTTCGGTTATTCACGGAAACTGCGTGAACGCGTTTCAGCCAGTTTGGTTCATGTTCAGGCGGACCACCTTTTGGAACGGCGGTTGGGGGATCTCTCGGGAGGGGAAATGCAGCGGGTACTTCTAGCGTTGGCTCTCGACCCGGGGCCAGACCTGCTCTTGATGGACGAACCCGTTTCAGGCGTTGACGCGAGGGGCAGAGAGTTATTCTACCAACTGGTTTTTAACTTGCGCCGTCAATATGACCTCTCGATTATTCTGGTCTCCCACGATTTGGACATGGTAGCGCGTTATGCCGACCGTGTTGTGCTTTTGAACAAGACGGTACTCTGTACAGGCGCTCCGGCAGAGGTCTTGACCAGTGAAAAGCTCCTGCAGGCTTATGGGCAGCTCTGCTTGGAAACTAAGGCGCAAAACTATTTGCAGCCCAATATCGTTGGAGGTGTCCCCGTTTAATGGAGCTTTGGTATGCTTTTGTTAGCCATATGTTACCGTTTGCCTGGGCCAGCCATGGGTTTATGAAGAATGCCCTGCTGGCAGTGTTGTTGGTCGGGCCAATGTTCGCCATCATGGGGACGATGGTTGTCAATAATAAAATGGCTTTTTTTTCTGATACCATTGGACATTCTTCGCTAACAGGCATTGCTATCGGAGTGCTCCTGGGATTCCAGGACCCTTTATGGATCATGCTTGTTTTTTCAGTCTTTTTGGCGGTTGCTATTTCCATGCTTAAACTCTGGACCACGGCCCCCACCGATACTGTGATTGGTTCGGTTGCCGCAATAATGGTAGCTCTCGGCATAGTCCTGCTCTCGCGGGGGGGAGGTTTCGCCAAGTTCTCACGGTTTCTCATCGGTGATATACTTAGCATAACTTCCGGGGAAGTGCTGCTCTTGGCCATAGCTCTGGGCGGGGTTTTACTCCTATGGGGATTGATGTTCAACAAGTTTTTGCTGGTTAGCGTTAATCAATCCGTCGCTCTTAGCAGGGGCATACCTGTGCGTCTGGTAGAAATAATTTTTTGCGTGGCAACGGCGATTATAGTAACCATATCGATTCAATGGGTCGGCATCCTGATTATAAATTCATTTTTGATTTTACCGGCTGCAGCGGCCCGTAATGTAACCGGCAACATGATGAGCTACCATATCGTTTCGGTATTGATAACAATTTTTTCTGGAGTTGCCGGCCTGTTATTGTCTTACTACTGGGCTACCGCTACCGGGGCAACGATTGTTTTAATAACTGCCCTTTTCTACTTGGCCACCCTTTTGATGAAACCCCGTTTGGCCTGAAAATAAACTAAAATTTGTTATTATTCCAAAATCTTATGTCTAAAACTCGCCATTTTGTGAAGGAATTAAGATCTTCGGCAGAGAAAATTTTAAAATGAGCTTGACAATAGGCCAGGACTTGGCCTACTCTTTTATTTACGGCATTGTCGAGCTGCGTGGGACAGCCCGTCCACCTTATGGCTGGTTTTTTGACTTTTCCCAGATATAGGCGCCGATTTGGCTAAGCGCTTTCTTTAGGCCGCCAGGGTCTTTTAGTGTATAGCCCTTTGCCCAGTAATCAGCAAGTATTTCGTTGAATTTCACAAACCCGGATATTCCGGTAACAATCCAAAGATGAACATACCCCACATCTTTTTCATCGCAGGAATGGTCCTGGTCATGTTTGTGGGTAATGCGAAACTCGCGTATGCAGTTTTCGTCATCACACCATGATAAGGTTCCTTCATTTACAGTTAATTCTTTGCCGCAAGTGTCACATAAAAAGGCCAAAACGAATCACTTCCATTTCTATATTTTAAAAATTATAAATACAATTAAGAATGCTTGACCATTATTTTTCCACAAAACGAGTCCGGGTACCTTCTTTTTATGAGAAATGAAACGCATAAAGATTTCAAAATTATCTAAATTAAGACAGGTTGTGGTGCCTTTTAGAATCGCGTGACTATTTGAAGAAGGCGGACTGACTTCATGGCATCCCTTTTGCATATTCATTATTAAGATAATACTAAATATTTAGTTATTAAGGGGAGGGATGCTATAGGCAATGGCTTGCAGGCTATCTTGAAAGGGATGGCCTAATTAGGTAATTCCCGCCATAGCTGCTGTTAAAATGTGTGCGTGTCAATTATACGCGGGTTTACCGGGAGAAAAGGTCTTGGTTTGGGTGGGCTGAACAAGCCCACAGCGCAGTGTCGTGTAGTGTACGTTAAGGGGAGGATTTAGTTCGGCTGAGCTGTTAAAAGCTCGTACAGTTAGTAAAGGACTTCAGAAAAAACCTTTTATTACTGGTGAGGTTTAGGGGTGTTTGCCTCAATCTGTTCCTTTGGGGAAAGGAGAGTAACATGGAGCTAGCGAAGAACTTACAGAAGACTCTCAATAAGTCTTATGGAAAGACAGACCTGTATGTTGACCTCGCTGAATCGATTACCGGTATTATACTGGTAGGTTTCTTGTGGATGCACATGCTCTTTGTAGGTACGATTTATATCAATAATGGTGTTTTGTTTAACTCGTTATCCGAGGGGCTGGATAAGTATTATCTGGCTCAAATCGGCATACCGGCCACGGTATTGGTTATTTTGCTTCACATTTTTATGGCCGGCCGGCGCGCGCCGATGCGCCTGCGTGATTTGAGGATAGCGTGGCGGTTGACCAAGATGCTCAATCACTATGATACCTGGGTTTGGGTTGGTCAGGTAATCACAGCCTTATTGATAGGTATTTTCGCAAGTATGCACCTTTGGACAGTCATGACAACCTGGCCTATTGAAGCGGTGAAAAGCGCTCACCGTGTCGCCGATCCGGGTGTTGCTTTTTGGGGTCATTTCAGCATCCCATACTATTTAATTTTTTATACAATTTTTCTGCTCGTGGGAGAATACCACGCCGGATTCGGACTCTACCGTATCCTTGTCAAGTGGGGCTGGTTTGAGCGGCATAAAATGGGCTGGGTGTTAAAAGGAATAACCGTTATTATTATTTGCATCGGCGTTGGAGCCCTTTACATGTTCACTCAGTTAGCTAAAATGTATCCGCATGTAGGAGGTGCCCTATGAGCGCGAAACATACTCATATATCTGATGTTCTAGTTGTTGGCGCCGGCCTTGCCGCTGAACGGTCCGCCATTGAGGCTGCCGAACAGGGGTTAAGTGTTATTATCCTAAGCCTGATTCCGCCGCGGCGCTCGCACAGTACCGCTGCCCAGGGTGGCATGCAGGCGTCTCTAGGAAACGTTGCGATGGGCTTGGGTGATAACCCCAGGATTCACCTGGAGGATACTATTAAAGGTTCTGACTGGGGCTGCGACCAGGAAGTCGCTAAAGCGTTTTGCGATACTGTTCCGATCATGATCCGGCAACTTGACGCCTGGGGTGTCCCCTGGAACCGTGTTACGGCCGGTAAGAAAAAATACGCCAGTGGTGTTGAAACAGAGGACTTAAAAGAAAAAGAAGGTTTGATTACCGCCCGTGACTTCGGCGGTGTGGCCAAGTGGCGCTGCTGCTATACTGCAGATGGCACCGGCCATACGGTGATGTTCGTTGTGGACACAGTCGTTTGCAAGATGGGGATTACCGTCCATGACCGGATGGAAGCCATCTCTCTGATTCATGACGGTGATACCTGTTTAGGCGTTGTCGCCAGGGACTTGAGGACAGGTGACCTGAACGTATACCTGGCCAAGTCGACCGTTATTGGTACCGGTGGCGCCGGACGTATATACGCTGCGTCCACCAACGCTGTAATCTGTGAAGGCACCGGCGGGGCTATCTGTCTCAACACCGGTCTTGTTCCTCTCGGTAATATGGAAGCTGTCCAGTTCCACCCCACGGGCATGCCGCCGGTGTGGATCCTGATGACAGAAGGCGCACGTGGTGATGGTGGATACCTCTTGGATAAGAATATGCACCGCTTTATGCCGGATTACGAGCCAAAGAAGAAAGAGCTTGCCTCACGTGACGTTGTTTCCCGCCGCATGATTCAGCATATTCGGGCAGGTTACGGTATCCAGAGCAAGTACGCGCCGCAGCACCTCTGGTTGGATATCCGCCATTTGGGTCGCAAGTGGGTATGGAACAACCTGCGTGAGATATCCAATATCGCCATGAACTTTAACGGTTTGGATCCGGCTAAGGATCTGGTTCCGGTTCTTCCCACCCAGCACTATACGATGGGCGGCATCCGAACCAATAAGAACGGTTTTGCATATGGCCTCAAGGGTCTCTTTGCTATCGGCGAAGCAGCCTGTTGGGACCTCCACGGCTTCAACCGCCTTGGCGGCAACTCCCTGGCGGAAACAGTCACCGCGGGATTCCTGGTTGGTAAAGAGGTTGCCAAATATACCCTGGGTGCTACACAGAAGTTTGATTACAAACTGGTTGAAGGTTTTGTCAAGCAGGAAGAAGAACGGATTAAGAACCTTATTTCCGGCAGAAACGGCAAGGAAAACGCATACGAAATCAAGGCAGCAATGGGCCAAGCCATGATGGACCACGTCCACATCTTCCGGACCGGCCCGGCATTGCAAGAAGGTGTGACAAAACTCCAAGAACTCTACAGACGCTCACTGAAGATCGGACTGCGTTCCTCCGGACAGGGAGCCAATCCGGAACTGGCTCAAGCATTGCGGATGCCGGGTATGATACGTATGGCGCTTTGTGTGGCATACGGTGCTTTGATGCGTACGGAAAGCCGTGGCAGCCACTCCCGCGAAGACTTCCCGAAGCGGGATGACGTCAATTGGCTCAAGCGGACGCTGGCTTACTGGAAGCCAGGGGCCGATCTGCCCACGCTTGACTATGAACCTGTTGCCACTCCACATATGCCTCCAGGAGACCGCGGCTATGGAGAAGCAACCGCAGGCCCGAAGGCGGCGAAATAACGTGGTAAAAGGAGGCATGAATAGATGGCACGCCAGTTAACATTCTCGATTTTTCGCTATAATCCGAACAAACCGGGCGATAAGCCCAGGATGCAGGAATATACGTTCGAAGAATTCGAAGGTTTGACCATGTTCGTGGCACTGAACAAGATCCGTGAAGAGATGGATCCGACCCTGATGTTTGACTTCGTCTGCCGCGCGGCAATCTGCGGTTCCTGTGCCATGATGATTAACGGCAGGCCGCGGCTGGCCTGCAAAACCATGACTATAAACCTGCCCAGCCGGATTACGGTGCTGCCGTTGCCGGTGTTCAAGCTGATTGGAGACCTCTCGGTTGATACCGGAACCTGGTTCAGGAATCTACAGGTCAAAACCGAATCATGGATTCATACCAACAAGAAGTTTGACCCCAATGCTCTGGAAGTAAGGATGGATAATAAAATAGCAGAACAAATATATGAGCCGGAACGTTGCGTCGAGTGTGGCTGCTGTGTAGCTACCTGCGTAACTGCCAATATCCGTGAAGACTTCATTGGGGCAACGGGAATCAACAGAGTTTCACGTTTCATGATGGATCCCCGTGATGAACGTTCAGACGCAGAGTATTATGAAGTGGTTGGCAATGAGGACGGCGCTTTTGGCTGTGTTGGTTTGATGGCCTGTGCCGACCTGTGCCCCATGGAAATACCCTTGCAGACGCAGCTGGCTTATGCCCGGCGCAAGATGGCCGCAGCCGGCTTAAAGCTCCAGTTTGCGGGAGTGAAAATATCTTAAACAGGTAACTCTTTAGTAAGGACTAAAACGCCGTGGCGGAAATGGAAACTGCCACGGTGTTTTTTTCTGTATTGAAGGACATATAATGATGAGTTTCTTTAGGCAAGTAGCCGTCTTGGTATAGAAAATATTAGGAGATACAAAATATGCGTGTGGTTGATTTTGTTCGTCAAATATTGGTATAATGTATTGTATTTTAAAAGAATTAAAGCACTCCATTGAAAGCGGTGAACCGTTGCAATGAAAATTTATGATGAACTGGTAGCTCGTGGCTTGATTGCCCAGGTTACCGACGAAGAAGAAATTAAAGAACTTATTAATAATGGTAATGCAACATTTTATATTGGATTTGATCCAACTGCGGATTCTTTGCATGTTGGTCATTTTATGGCCCTATCCCTGATGAAACGCTTGCAGATGGCAGGAAACAAACCGGTTGCTCTTCTTGGAGGCGGTACAGGGATGATTGGTGATCCATCCGGCCGGACGGATATGCGTTCGATGATGACACCTGAAACAATTCAGCACAATATTGATTGCTTGAAAAAGCAGATGGAACGCTTCATCGAGTTTGGTGAAGATAAGGCGATTATGGTTAATAATGCAGACTGGCTCTTAAAGCTGAATTATATTGAATTACTGCGTGAAGTAGGAACCTGTTTTTCTGTAAATAATATGTTGCGCGCAGAATGTTATAAGAACAGAATGGAAAAGGGACTGTCCTTTTTGGAATTCAATTATATGATCATGCAGTCCTACGATTTTTATTACCTGTTTCAGCATTACGGGTGCAATATGCAGTTCGGCGGTGACGACCAGTGGTCTAATATGCTGGGTGGTACGGAACTGATTCGCCGTAAGTTAGGCAAAGATGCCTACGCCATGACAATTACACTACTAATGAACTCCGAAGGCAATAAGATGGGCAAGACGGCCAAGGGTGCTGTTTGGCTTGACCCCAACAAAACCTCACCTTTTGAATTCTTTCAGTATTGGCGTAATGTCGATGACGCTGATGTGCTCAAGTGCATCCGTATGCTTACCTTCTTGCCCCTGGAACAGATTGACAAAATGGACAAATGGGAAGGCAGCCAGCTAAACGAAGCCAAGGAAATTCTGGCCTATGAACTGACAAAGCTGGTCCACGGTGAAGAAGAAGCCCAAAAGGCCATGAACGCTTCTCACGCTCTCTTCGCAGGCGGCACGGATGATTCTGACATGCCAACTACTGAAATTGAAACCGAGCAACTGACCAATGGTGCGATCAGTATTTCGGATTTGCTGGTGGTGTGTGGTTTAACGGCTTCTAAGAGTGAAGGAAGACGTCTGGTGCAACAGGGTGGTGTATTTGTTAATGATACTAAAGTTGAATCCATTGATCATAAAATTACTTTAGAACAATTGAAAAACAGTGTCAAAATACGTAAAGGTAAGAAAACTTACCATAAGGCTTTGATGAAGTAAAGAAAATGATAACTGGAGTATAAGCCTGGGTAACTATATCGGTATAGACGAACGATATGATGCTGCGGTATTTTAAACTGGTAACTGCCGTATCCCTGTAAGAGTTGGGTGATATTGAAAGAGGCTTAAAGTTCGGTGAAATGCATCCAAGGATGTCAAGATGCGCCTGGCCAGGGAAATTGTCTCACAGTACCATGACCATGATGCAGCAGTTGCCGTTGGAAGAGGAATTGATAAGAATATTCCAACAAAAAGATCAGCCTGATGAAATACCTGACTTTAGATTATCAGAGGACATGCTGGAGGACGGGTTGATCTTGCTGCCCAAATTGGCGCCCGGCAGCGCCTCAAGCACAAGCAACGACAGACGTCTTATCCAGCAGGGGGCGGTAAAAGTCGGAGGCGAAAAAATTTAAAGTGTAAATGGCCCAAAGGGTTGAGATATAAACTTTTGACCAGGAAGAATCTATTACAAGAACAGAATTAAGATAAGAAAGGGCGCTTAGGCGCCTTTTCTATTTTCGAACAACTAATATTGGCATGATTTAGTACAGCCCTTGGAACATTTTTTTATGCACTTATTGCAATCAGCAATCATTTTTACTGTTGAAACATAAATTAGTATACGGGAATTATTTTAAAAAATTAGTCCCATTTAACATGGTTTAAGGAGGTGACAACCTGTTGTTTAAAAGGAGAAGAAGGGTGCGGCCGGGCCTTGTGCTGGGCGCCTTCTTTCTTGCTTTAGCGGCGCTCTTGATCATGCTGGATCTTTCACTCAGAGGTACCTTCTATGGCATAGCAGAGGTCAAAGCAGTGCAAATAGCAACAAATGCTATCCAGGAGACACTCAAGGAACAGGTAGTTGATCAGAATATCCGGTATCAGGATTTTATTGTAATTCACACGGACAGCGAGGGACACATAACCCTGATGCAGGCCGATACCGTCAGGGTCAATAAATTTGCCGCTGCAACAACACTGGCAGTAGAAAAAGCTCTAGAAAATTTCAGGTGGCAATCCTTTAGTATTCCGCTCGGGCAAATGCTAAGACTTCCACTGTTGGCACACTGCGGCCCAAATATTACCTACCATATTATGCCGGTTGGCTCGGTAAGAGTAAATGTTTTAGACAAGTTTGAGTCCGCTGGGATAAACCAGACCAGACATTCAATATACCTTGCTTTTGACACCAGCGTCCGCATTGTAGTGCCTTCCAAAAGCGGTGAGGCAGTTGTAACAACTCAAGTGCCTTTGGTGGAAAGTATAATAGTAGGAAGTGTACCTGACACATTTGTAAATGTGACCGGCGGCATTTTCGGAAGTGGTTTATTAAAATAGGTTTTTATTGAATCTTCCTCCAGCATAGTGAATAATTATAAATATCACGTTACAAAATATTTTATGGTCAATGTAGTTATGTACTATAAAATTACAGATAATTTGATTTTTTATTCCAAATTTCTTGACAGATTACACTAAGTTATGGTAAATTATTAAATGTTGCTGCTGAATTTATCACGATTGGCTCAGGCCAGTCGAGTTAAGGTCAAGTAGCGGGGGACATCCTGCATTAACTGATATCAACCTGCACAAATTGCCACTTGACCGCAGATTGTAGAAGTGATAGAATAACAACTGTTCGCGCCGCAAGGCGGGAATCCGGCCAGAAAATACCAGTTGACACGGGGCCGGCAGAAATGATAAGATAACATTTGCGTCGCGCTAAAGGGCGACACGGTCTTTGAAAACTAAACAGTGGATGGATGGAAATGAGACGTGGGATGTGAGACGTGAGACGTGGGAATGAATGATAGACTCAAGGGTCCAGGACCCAAGAGGAAGTCGGGAGTTCACACGACAAACGACCACAAACCATGACTCAAACACATGACTCTCGTCAAAGTGAAAACTAAACGAGCAGTACATTCCAAAACAACGAGTGAGAAGTGCCGAGAGGTACAGGCTCACAAACTTACGAGCGAGATCAAATTTTTCAGATATAAATGGAGAGTTTGATCCTGGCTCAGGACGAACGCTGGCGGCGTGCTTAACACATGCAAGTCGTGCGGTGAGAGGTGAGAGTTGAGAGGTTAGAAGTGAGAATAAGAAGCAATTCGGCAAGCCGAATTGCAACGATAAAAATCTCACATCCAACTTCTCACATCTCACTTCTCATAGCGGCGGACGGGTGAGTAACGCGTGGATAACCTGCCTTAATGACCGGGATAACGCCGGGAAACTGGCGCTAATACCGGATACGCTCACGGAAAACACATGTTTGGGTAAGGAAAGGAGCAATCCGCATTAAGATGGGTCCGCGTCCCATTAGCTAGTTGGAGGTGTAAGAGACCCCCAAGGCGACGATGGGTAGCCGGCCTGAGAGGGTGGACGGCCACACTGGAACTGAGACACGGTCCAGACTCCTACGGGAGGCAGCAGTGGGGAATCTTCCGCAATGGGCGAAAGCCTGACGGAGCAACGCCGCGTGAATGAAGAAGGCCTTCGGGTTGTAAAATTCTGTCTTCAGGGAAGAAGAAAGTGACGGTACCTGAGGAGGAAGCCCCGGCTAACTACGTGCCAGCAGCCGCGGTAAAACGTAGGGGGCGAGCGTTGTCCGGAATTACTGGGCGTAAAGGGCGCGTAGGCGGTTTACTAAGTCTTATGGTGAAAACTATCGGCTCAACCGGTAGCGTGCCTGAGAAACTGGTAGACTTGAGGGCAGGAGAGGGGAGTGGAATTCCCAGTGTAGCGGTGAAATGCGTAGATATTGGGAGGAACACCAGTGGCGAAGGCGGCTCTCTGGCCTGTTACTGACGCTGAGGCGCGAAAGCGTGGGGAGCGAACGGGATTAGATACCCCGGTAGTCCACGCCGTAAACGATGGGTGCTAGGTGTAGGAGGTATCGACCCCTTCTGTGCCGTAGTTAACACAATAAGCACCCCGCCTGGGGAGTACGGCCGCAAGGTTGAAACTCAAAGGAATTGACGGGGGCCCGCACAAGCGGTGGAGCATGTGGTTTAATTCGACGCAACGCGAAGAACCTTACCAGGGTTTGACATCCTCTGACAGCCTATGAAAGTAGGTTTTCTATCTTCGGATGGACAGGGAGACAGGTGGTGCATGGTTGTCGTCAGCTCGTGTCGTGAGATGTTGGGTTAAGTCCCGCAACGAGCGCAACCCCTACGTTTAGTTGCTAACGCGTGAAGGCGAGCACTCTAGAGGAACTGCCGTTGACAAAACGGAGGAAGGTGGGGATGACGTCAAATCATCATGCCCCTTATGTCCTGGGCTACACACGTGCTACAATGGCCGGTACAAAGGGAAGCGAAGTCGCGAGGCGGAGCGAATCCCAAAAAGCCGGTCTCAGTTCGGATTGCAGGCTGCAATTCGCCTGCATGAAGTCGGAATCGCTAGTAATCGCAGGTCAGCATACTGCGGTGAATACGTTCCCGGGCCTTGTACACACCGCCCGTCACACCACGAAAGCTGACAACACCCGAAGCCGGTGACTTAACCTGCAAAGGAGAGAGCCGTCGAAGGTGGGGTTGGTGATTGGGGTGAAGTCGTAACAAGGTAGCCGTATCGGAAGGTGCGGCTGGATCACCTCCTTTCTAAGGAGAATATTGAGACGTGAGACGTGAGAAATGAGACGTGAGAAATGAAAGCAGGAATCAAGGGTCGAAAGACCCGAGAGGAATGCATGAAAGTCACACGTCCCACGACGCACGACCCACGACCAATACTCCAGGTCGACCATCCATCGACACACTGTTTAGTTTTGAGAGACCAGGAGTGAGAGGCAAACGCCTCTCATTTTAAAGACTCTCGATTGAGACGTGAGAAATGAGACGTGAGACGTGAGAATGAAAGCATTCCTCACGGGTCAAAGACCTGGCAGGAATACCTGGATCACACGTCCCAAGTCCCACGACACACGACTCAAACTGTTCTTTGAAAACTGCACAGCATAGGAGAACAAGAGTAACTAGAGCATAGAAGATGTTCTAAGTAGCGCGCGAAATTAGGTCAAGCTACAAAGGGCATACGGTGGATGCCTAGGCGCACAGGGCCGAAGAAGGACGTGGCAAGCTGCGAAAAGCTACGGGGAGCCGCAAACAGGCATAGATCCGTAGATATCCGAATGGGGCAACCCGGCGGGGGCAAACCCCCGTCACCGTTAACTGAATCCATAGGTTAACGGAGGGCACCCGGCGAACTGAAACATCTTAGTAGCCGGAGGAAAAGAAAGAAAGATCGAACCCCCTAGTAGCGGCGAGCGAAGCGGGGCGAGCCTAAACCAGTAGTGCATGCACGACTGGGGTTGCGGGACTCTCATCAGATAGTGTAGTAGATTTAGCCGAAGCGGCCTGGAAAGGCCCGGCATAGGAGGTAAAACCCCTGTAGGCGAAAAGTCGAGGTACTACGAGAGTATCCCAAGTACCACGGGACACGGGGAACCCTGTGGGAATCCGGGAGGACCACCTCCCAAGGCTAAATACCCGGTGCGACCGATAGAGAACAAGTACCGTGAGGGAAAGGTGAAAAGCACCCCGGGAGGGGAGTGAAACAGCACCTGAAACCGTATGCTTACAAACAGTCAGAGCACTATTCGGTAGTCGGTAGTGGGTAGTCGGTAGTCAGAATTAAGAAAGAATTCGCTAAAGCGAATTCTGGTAATTAACCGACAACGGACTACTGACTACTGACTACCGAAGTGTGATGGCGTACTTTTTGTAGAACGGACCGGCGAGTTACGTCCAGCGGGCAAGGTTAAGCGAAAGAGACGCGGAGCCGCAGCGAAAGCAAGTCTTAATAGGGCGAATGAGTCCGTTGGAGTAGACCCGAAACCGGGTGATCTACCCATGTCCAGAGTGAAGCTTTAGTAAAATAAAGTGGAGGCTCGAACCGACCGTCGTTGAAAAGGCGGCGGATGAGGTGTGGGTAGGGGTGAAATGCCAATCGAACCCGGAAATAGCTGGTTCTCCCCGAAATAGCTTTAGGGCTAGCCTTAGGGATGAATACCGGAGGTAGAGCACTGACTGGGCTAGGGGTCTTCACCGATTACCGAACCCAATCAAACTCCGAATGCCGGATATTATGACCCTAGGAGTCAGACTGCGGGTGCTAAGATTCGTAGTCAAGAGGGAAACAGCCCAGACCGCCGGCTAAGGTCCCAAAGACAGGCTAAGTGGAAAAGGATGTGGAGTTGCCCGGACAACCAGGATGTTGGCTTAGAAGCAGCCACCATTTAAAGAGTGCGTAATAGCTCACTGGTCAAGTGGCTCTGCGCCGAAAATGTAACGGGGCTAAGCCTGTCACCGAAGCCACGGATTTGAGAAGTGAGAGGTGAGAGGTTAGAAATGGGAGAAAAGATAAGCTCATTTCGTGACCTTAAAGTGTATCAAAAAAGTTATCAATTAGCTTTGGAGGTACACAAGGAAACGAAAACCTTTCCAGATATTGAACGATATGAACTTGGTGCACAATTACGAAGAGCAGCTGTATCCATACCAGCAAATATAGCTGAGGGATATGGTCGTAAGAACTCCAATGCTGAATTCAAGCATTTTTTGCGAAACGCATTGGGTTCATGCAACGAAGTACAAGTGTTGCTAAGCATATCAAAAGACCTAGGATATATTGCAGACACAGAATATGTACAGCAGTATGATGAACTAGGCAAACAAATCTATCGTCTGATAGAAGTCTGGAAATAGGTTCCCACATCTAACATCTCACATCTCACTTCTCAGATGGTAGGGGAGCGTTCTCATCTGGTTGAAGCAGTACCGAAAGGAGCTGTGGACGGGTGAGAAGTGAGAATGCCGGTATAAGTAAACGAAAAGGCAGGTGAGAATCCTGCCCGCCGAAAGCCTAAGGTTTTCTGGGGAAGGCTCGTCCGCCCAGAGTAAGCCGGGGCCTAAGCCGAGGCTAAATAGCGTAGGCGATGGAAAATCGGTTGAGAATCCGATGCCACTTAATGCCGTTTGAAGGATGGGGTGACACAGGAGGGTAAGCTGAGCGCACGATTGGAAAAGTGCGTCCAAGGAGGTAGGGTAAGAGACAGGAAAAACCGTCTCTTAAAAAAGCCCGAGAACTGATGGGGAGCGAAATTAAGTAGCGAAGCAGCCGGCGCCCAAACTGTCAAGAAAAACCTCTAACGAGGCATTTAAGTGCCCGTACCGCAAACCGACACAGGTAGGTGGGGTGAGAATCCTAAGGCGCGCGAGAAAACCCTCGTTAAGGAACTCGGCAAAATGACCCCGTAACTTCGGGAGAAGGGGTACCCCGTTAGCGTGAAGAACAAACGTTTGGAGCGTGAGGGGGTCGCAGAGAAAAGGCCCAAGCGACTGTTTACCAAAAACACAGGTCCCTGCAAAATCGCGAGATGAAGTATAGGGGCTGACGCCTGCCCGGTGCTGGAAGGTTAAGGGGAGAGGTCAGACTTAAAGTCGAAGCTTTGAACCGAAGCCCCAGTAAACGGCGGCCGTAACTATAACGGTCCTAAGGTAGCGAAATTCCTTGTCGGGTAAGTTCCGACCCGCACGAAAGGCGTAACGATTTGGGCGCTGTCTCAACGAGGGACTCGGTGAAATTGTAATGCCGGTGAAGATGCCGGCTACCTGCGACAGGACAGAAAGACCCCGTGGAGCTTTACTGCAACCTGACATTGGGTTTTGGTATTGGATGTACAGGATAGGTGGGAGGCAGGGAAGTCAGTACGCAAGTATTGGCGGAGCCAACGTTGGGATACCACCCTTTGAGTATTGAAGTTCTAACACAGTTTCGTGGATCCGGGACGTGGACAGTATCAGGCGGGCAGTTTGACTGGGGCGGTCGCCTCCCAAAGAGTAACGGAGGCGCCCAAAGGTTTCCTCAGCGCGGTTGGAAATCGCGCGCACAGAGTGTAAAGGCAGAAGGGAGCTTGACAGCGAGACGAACAGGTCGAGCTGGGACGAAAGTCGGGCTTAGTGATCCGGCGGTATCGAGTGGAAGAGCCGTCGCTCAACGGATAAAAGCTACCCCGGGGATAACAGGCTTATCTCCCCCAAGAGTCCACATCGACGGGGAGGTTTGGCACCTCGATGTCGGCTCATCGCATCCTGGGGCTGTAGTAGGTCCCAAGGGTTGGGCTGTTCGCCCATTAAAGCGGTACGTGAGCTGGGTTCAGAACGTCGTGAGACAGTTCGGTCCCTATCCGTCGCAGGCGCAGGAAACTTGAGAGGAGCTGTCCCTAGTACGAGAGGACCGGGATGGACAGACCACTGGTGTACCAGTTATCGTGCCAACGGTAGCGCTGGGTAATTATGTCTGGCCGGGATAAGCGCTGAAAGCATCTAAGCGCGAAGCCCCCCTCGAGATGAGGTTTCCCACAGAGTAATCTGGTAAGACCCCTGGGAGACTACCAGGTAGATAGGCCGGGAGTGTAAGCTCAGTAATGAGTTCAGCCGACCGGTACTAATAGGTCGAGGGCTTGACCTAAGAAAAGACATGGGAAAAGAGACGTGAGACGTGGGCATAAAGGACATTGTCAAGGGTCCAGGACCCGAGCCAAAGGCCTGAGCGCTCAACGGCACACGACTCACAAGACACACGTTGCGCGTACTCCTATGCTGTACAGTTTTGAGAGAACATCTCAATAAAACAAGGTAAAGGTTTCTGGTGACAATGTCGGAGGGGGTACACCCGTTCCCATCCCGAACACGGCAGTTAAGCCCTCCTGAGCCGATGGTACTTGGGGCGTTGGCCCCTGGGAGAGTAGGTCGTCGCCAGATTATTTTTAAGCCTCATGGTCAACTGCCATGAGGCTTTGTTTTTTTGTCTCGCTCCGCCCGTTCCCATCCCGAATCTCCCTCCCTGTTATATGTAAAAACTAAATGTTCTATGTATGTTGCATGATACCGAGATATTAATTTGATTAACTTTATTTCAACCTACCTGGCAACAAATGAATCTGTAAATGCATGATGAGTAAGTAGCTGTAAAATAACTGTGGGTGATCACCAGTAATCTCCAGGCGAAAAGACAAGGAGTTTTTCCACGGAGAAAAGAAGAAAACCTCCAATGCAAGTAAGCCAAACCGACAAAGGAGGTTTCTTCTAGTGAATACATCACCCCAAATCCAAGCAGCCCAAGACTATCTGAAAGAAAGTTCCTGGCTGCAAGAGAAAAGAGTGAGTACTTTACTTAACAGTGTACTTGCCGGAAAGACAAATTTCAATACTTTAGAAAAAGAACTATTTACCATTGCCAGAGACTACTTGATTCAGATGCTGACTGCATTTTTAGAACACCTTGATCGGCTCATACTTTACTCGGCCGAACGGGAGGGTTGGGAAGTAGTTGAAATAAGGGAGCGAAGCCTCGAAACCACCCTGGGGGTGCTCAGCTACCCAAGACGCTACTACAAAAAGCGCACTTTAAGCGGAGCTTACGCTTACACCTTTTTGCTGGACGAACTGCTGGGTATACCAGCAAGAGCGCATGTCTCTGCCCGGTTGAGCGAAATAGCCGTAATGCTTGCCGCCGAACAAACCTACAGGAAGGCAAAAGAAACCTTAAAGACCACTTTGGGGGTGAGCATCAGCCACGAGACCATCCATCGGGATGTCCAAGTAGCCGGTGAACACCTCAAGAAATGGGATGGGGAAACTGGCTTAGACGGTACCGGTATCCGTGTTGTCCCTTTATTGGTTGTCGAAGTAGACGGAGCGATGATCAAACAACAGCGCCGGCACAAAAGAAGTGAGCAGAGACGCTTTGAGTTAAAAACAGCGGTAGTTTATGAAGGGTGGGAAGAAGGTCCGAATGGCAGAGCAAAACTGATCAACCCCACTTACTTCATTTACCACGGAAAAGGAGAAGAATTTTGGGGCGCCTTAGAACGGCGTTTAAGCCGGCTCTACGATCTTGACGGCTGCCCAAGAAAAATTATTGCCGGGGACGGAGCCGACTGGATCCGGGAAGGAGCCGATCTTTTAGGGGCCGAATATCAATACTGCCGGTTCCACTTAAAAAGGGATCTTATTAGCCTGTTTAACCCCCAGCACAGAAAAAAACTCGAGAAAATCCTCTATACGAACGACACGAACAGCCGGGCCGCTTTCAATATGTTTTTAAGGACGTTGATCATTGAAGAACCAAACGAAACCAGAAAAGAAAAACTAAGAGCTTTCCAAAGCCTAATCAATAGCGTTTGGGAAGGGATTACCGACTGGCGGGAAAGAAACCGTCCCTGCCCTTCCCCGGCCCGGGGATTGGGAGTTATCGAACCCAATGTGGGGCATACCATTGCCCGTCGGTTTAAACATCAGGGGGCTTCCTGGTCGGTAAACGGATCTGACAATCTCGCCCATGTTCGTTGTGCAAAAAGAAACGGTAATCTTATAGATATTCTTCGCCTGCCAGGGCCGCCTACTCCAGAGAGTGAGCCGGTACGAGTTCAGGACGGCTATTGGGCCAGAAGACAAACAGATGGCCTGGCTGCAAAAGATCCTGGGGATTGGGTACGGGCATCCTTGCCGGCAGCTTATGGACCCAATCAGAAAAGCCGGGAACTGGCATTACTAATTAGCCGTCTCACTTTAGATTGGATTTTTTAGACATGTTTTTGGTGAATCCCTGAGGCTTTTTTTGGGCGGCGCCGTCAGGGTAGCCTTGACTGCCGGGGGCCACACGCATGGTATAATGGGAGAAACGACGGGTTCGCTATCTTTGTAGACATGTTCCCGGAGCCACCCCGTCGGCATGTTTTATCAGACCATGCGTGGGGGTGGCAGTCAAGGCCGCCGCCACCGTGTTTTAAATTTTTTGCAATCTATATCGTGTCAAATTTATAACCTGGTTGAGTTGCATTGGAAATTATCGGATACGACCCACTTTAACTTGACAGCATCGATGAGTAATAACATGTTTGCACGGAAATTGATGATATGGTAAGATAATATGAAGAATATGCTGCTGTTCTTTACTTAATAATGAACTTAAGCGCTTGGCGCTTTTTTAGTTTGAAACATACGTTTAAAGGGGAGATAATTATGTCCGGTCACTCCAAGTGGGCAACCATTAAACGCAAAAAGGCCAAAGTAGATGCGCAGCGCGGCAAATTATTTACCCGTTTGGCCAGGGAAATAATTGTAGCGGCTCGCAATGGCGGTGCGGATCCGGATGGCAACATGCGGCTCAAAACCGCTATCCAAAAAGCAAAGGAAGCTAATATACCCAATGATAATATAACCAGGGCCATACAGAAGGGCGCCGGCGAACCGGGTGGCGCGGCCTATGAAGAATTCAATTACGAAGGGTACGGCCCGGGCGGTGTAGCGGTAATGCTTGAAATTATGACTGATAACCGTAACCGTACAGCGGGCGAAATACGTTATATATTCTCAAAAAATGGCGGGAGCCTGGGAGAATCCGGATGTGTCTCCTGGATGTTTGATCAAAAGGGGTTGTTTGTAATTGAAAAAGCAGACAATACAATCAGTGAAGATGATTTAATGCTTCTGGCCCTTGAAGCAGGAGCGGAGGATTTTAAGGTTGAGGATGACTCTTATGAAATAACCTCCGAGCCAGGTGATTTTTCCGGGATAAAAGAAATACTGGAAAGTAAAGGTGTCAATATGGCTATGGCTGAGGTTACCATGGTGCCGCAGAATACTATAAAGCTTGAGGGCAAGGACGCTGAGCTGATGGTCCGCCTCATGGAAACCCTGGAAGAGCATGATGATGTGCAAAACGTCTATGCCAACTTTGAACTTGACGATTAGACGGTTGGACTTATTAGTTATATGGTCTCAAGATCAAGCCCCAGCTCAAACGAGTTTGGGGCTTTTTCTTTTTGAATGGCTTGTTATAGAATACCTAAATATGGTAATAATATAATCATCATGTTAATATTAAAAAGGATATGGTAAGCAGATGATTTTGAGCAATAATAAAATATTGGCGGCAGTATTTCTAATACCGGCTGCAATACTTATAACAGCGGCAGGTATATATTGCGGCAGCCGTTTGGCCGGCCAGCCTGGGGCGCATTATTTTGCTGTATTCCAAAACCAGGTTGATTTCTTAAAGCCCAGAGTTACTTCCGATACAATCCTGACCAGGGAAAGACTTTTTGCATGTGAGGACGTTGAAGTCAATGAACAAGAGCCGGCTCCTGAAGAATTAAGGGGACTCAGCCGGAAGGAGCTGGTCGAAAAATTTTCCCCCGAAGGGTGGGAGGTAACCTTTAATGACCCGAAATCCTTGATTTTAACGGGACGTTCTGATCAGTTGTGTTCCAAACACAAAAGTTACCGTCACCTGGGCCTTTTTCAGGGCTGGCTGGCAATATACGAAGGGCCTCTCGGCTATAACGAAAAGATTATCAGGGTCGAGTCAATTACTGCTGCAGATCTCCCCGGTGAACTTCAGGTAAAACTGCAGCAGGCTATGGATTTTCAAAAACAGGCCGGCGCCGCCGCAGATAAGTTGCGGGGTGAGTTGGAGTTTGAAACTGAAGAAGCCCTCAATGCGGCCCTTGAAAATATCGACGAACACGGTTAAGATCTGCATTAGATAGTACCCATACGTAGGACCTGTCAGCCTAAAAAATTTTGTTTACCTGTTTTATATAATAGCAGGCTAACTAGTTACTGAGCAGACAGCGATAGAACCCAGCAATGAAAATGCTGAGCATAGAGAGTATCCCCCCTCAAATATGAGTGCGAGATGTATCAAAGATTTTCACAGGAATCGTAAATAAGCTATATAAATTGTTGACACGAACATCAGTTCCGAAATAATATGGTAACATAAGATGACAAGGTCAACAAGATATTGGCTGAAAAAATTTAGATATAGGGAAACACGTTAATTATATGCTAATACTTGGAATTGATCCCGGTACTGCTATTACCGGTTTCGGTGTGGTAGATTACCGGGGCAACAGTTTTTCAATGGTGGAATGCGGTTGCATCCGTACCCAAGCAGGCCTTCCTCTTGCTGAAAGGTTGCAAACACTTTACCGGGGACTTTTGGATACTATCAAGCAGTACAACCCTGCACATGTTGCCGTGGAAGAACTTTTTTTCAACAACAATGTTCGTACTGCCCTGGCGGTAGGTCACGCCAGGGGTGTTATTTTGCTCGCGGCTGCGGAAGCAGGGGTTCCTGTGTTTGAATATACTCCCCTGCAGGTTAAACAGGCCGTGGCCGGTTTTGGGCGCGCCGCCAAAGCGCAGGTGCAGTATATGGTCAAAACAATACTGTGTTTACCATCCGTTCCGGGTCCTGATGATGTTGCGGACGCGCTGGCGGTTGCGATATGCCATGCCCACCTATATGAATGGGAGAGGAAGTTTAAATGATAGCTTTTCTTAATGGCAGGCTGGCTGATATTCAGGCAGGCGCGGTAGTAATTGACGTGGGTGGAATAGGGTATCATGTCCAGGTGCCCTTGTCTCTTATACACAGTCTGCCGGAACCCGGCGGCCAGATCATGCTGCATACTCACCTCGCGGTTCGGGAGGATGATATCAGCTTGTACGGCTTTAGGGAGCGTGGGGAACTCGAGTATTTTTTAAAGCTATTAAACGTATCCGGAGTCGGTCCCAAAGGAGCGCTGGCTGTACTTACCTTGTTTGAGCCGGGGGAACTCGGCCAGGCCATCGTCAATGAAGACCTGCCCGCCTTAACCAGAGTACCGGGAATCGGGAAGAAGACGGCCGGGCGGATTATCCTTGAGTTAAAAGACAAAATACCACTGACTGCGATTCAAGACGCGCCCGGCCGTAAACAGGCCGGATTGAAAGCTGACGCGGTAGCAGCGCTGGAGGCGCTGGGCTACTCTACTGCGGAGGCCCATAAGGGAGTGAAGGAAGCTCTGGCCGGATTTAATGAGGAACCTCCGGTAGCGGAACTGATCAAGAAAGCCTTGCGAATGCTGGTTAAATCTTAAGACGGTTGAGGAGTACCCACATGGGAGATAGAATTATTTCGGCTGCATCCAAACCGGAGGATTTTGATACGGAAAACAGTCTTCGGCCCAGCAGGCTGGAAGACTACATCGGGCAGGAGAAGGTCAAAGAAACAATTTCCATCTTTATTCAGGCCGCCATCGGCCGGGGTGAGGCGCTGGACCACGTGCTGTTGTTCGGCCCGCCGGGTTTGGGTAAAACAACCCTCGCCAATATTATCGCCAACGAGATGGGTGTGAATATTCGTACCACATCCGGTCCTGCCATAGAGCGACCCGGTGACCTGGCCGCCATACTTACCAACCTGACTGCTGGAGATGTTCTTTTTATCGATGAGGTCCACCGCCTGAGCAGGGCTGTTGAGGAAGTCCTTTACCCGGCTATGGAGGACTTCGCGCTTGACATAGTTATTGGAAAAGGACCTGGCGCGAGGTCGCTAAGACTGGAACTGCCCAGGTTCACCCTGGTCGGAGCGACAACCAGAGCCGGACTGCTGACCTCCCCTTTGAGGGATCGCTTTGGTGTAATGAGCAGGCTTGATTTTTACCAGCCGGAGGAACTGGTTTTAATTGTGAAAAGATCTGCCCAAATTCTGGGGGTTGAGATCACCCGGGAAGGGGCTTTGGAAATCGCCGGACGCTCCCGCGGCACGCCCAGGGTGGCCAACCGTTTATTGAAAAGGGTGAGGGACTACGCCCAGGTGCGGGCGGATGGCCTTATCAACCTGGAAGTCGCCATGGCTGCCCTGAGCTTCCTGGAAGTCGACCCGCTTGGCCTGGACCATTCGGACCGGACTCTGCTTAAGACGATCATTCAGAAATTCGGCGGCGGACCGGTGGGATTGGACACCTTGGCCGCAGCTACCAGTGAGGAATCAGAAACGGTGGAAGATGTCTATGAGCCCTACCTGATCCAGCTTGGCATGCTGATCCGTACCCCTCGCGGACGGATTGTCACTCCAAGGGCCTTCCAGCACCTTGGCCTGAAAGATCAAAGAGAAGGGGGTCTCTTTTAATGAAAATGCTGCTGCATACCTGCTGCGGTCCTTGCTCAATATACCCTGTGGAATATTTGAAAGAACAGGGCATGGAAATACAAGGTTATTTCTATAACCCTAATATCCATCCCTATACAGAATACGTTAAGCGCATGGACACGCTGCAAAAATTTGCAGCGAGTGTGGATATCCCCATCATTTGGGATGATGATTACAGGTTGGAGGAGTTCATCCGTAAGGTAGTCCACCGGGAAACCGACCGTTGCCGGGAGTGCTATGCCATGCGCCTCGAGGAGACGGCGAGGGCGGCCAAAGAAGGCGGTTTCGACAGTTTCACAACCACTCTCCTGGTCAGTCCCTATCAGAAGCACGAACTTATCCGTGAAATAGGGCTTGAATATGGTCAGAAATATGGCGTTCCCTTTTATTATGCTGATTACAGGCCCGGTTACCGGAAAGCGACGGCGCGTTCGCGGGAACTCGGTATGTATCGCCAGCAATACTGTGGCTGTATTTACAGTGAAAAAGATCGCTACTTCCGGCAATCTAAAAAGGAAGGGGCAAAGACCTGAAGTGCTGGATAATATAGGGAAATTATTATTACTGTTTGGAGGCATTCTGGTTGTAAGCGGGGCGCTGATAATGCTGGGCGGCCGGTTGTTTGGTTTGGGCCGGCTGCCGGGAGATATATTTATTCAACGGGGTAATTTTACTTTGTATTTTCCAATTGTCACCAGCATTATCTTGAGTATTTTGCTGACCATTATTCTAAACTTGTTTCGCCGGTAAGCAAGGACTACCGGTTTTTTTTGGAAGGATTTCAGCGGTACTTGTCGAATTGATATCCCCATATGTATAAAATTGGGGGTTAAGTTAAAAGTGAGCTCTAAGAACCTTTGTTATCTGTTGTTGTCAATTGTTGTTTCGTTTCTTATGATGGTTCCCTCAGCTGTGGCGGCGCAAACTACCACGCCGGGCTTGGTGCGGGTAGAGCTGGCTAATCAGGTTGATTCTCTCGGCTTTACCGTCATTGGCAATTACCAATTGGTTGATCAATCTACAGGTAAATTGATAATGAAACTTGAACCAGGCGAAAAATGGCTGGTTACACTGCAGAACGGACGTATCGCTCTGGCCGGACAGAGGGGCAAAAACGGTATTTATAAAGGGCCGGTAAGCGTGCAGGCGCAAACATTTCAAGCCTCCATACTGTCGGGCAATGGCGATTTAGTAGATAATAGCTACGCCGGTGAGCTATCTGTCATTAATAGTGACGGACGAGTGCTTCCCCTGGAGCAAGCTCAGGCGGGAATAACGTTTAAGGGTTCAAAAGGAATTGTTAACCTGAGTGAAGGCGGCAGCTTAAACCTTTTATCCTTGACCAGCAATGCGGGTACGACCAGGTACCGGGGCGATCTTGAGTTCCGGGTCGATGGCGGTAAGCTGACTGCAATAAATGAATTAAACATTGAAGACTACCTGTGCGGGGTGGTGCCTTCCGAGGCAATTCCCTCCTGGCCGGGGGAAGCCCTTAAGGCACAAGCTGTAGCTGCCCGCAACTACGCCCTGCAAAAGGTAGAAACATCACGGGGGGATAGGGCCAACCTTGGCTCCAATCAATACGACCAGGTCTACGGTGGTTATGACGCTGAAACTGAAGCCACAAACAAAGCAGTTAAAGATACCAGTGGTATCGTGATGATGAGCCAGGGCAGCCTGGTTACAGCCTTTTTCCATTGTTCCAGCGGAGGGTTTACTGAAAACAGTGAAGACGTCTGGCTAAACCCATTGCCCTACATCAAATCTAAGACAGATCCCTATGATAAAAACGACAAGTACTATAACTGGCAGGTCACTTATTCAAACGAACAGCTGGCAGCGTTAATGACGCAGGCTGGTTATCCTATTAAAGAAGTGACCGATATAGAGATCGAGGAAAGGACCTCATCTGACGCCAGAGTTAAAGATTTAACGGTTACCGGTGTGGGCGCCACAGGGAAGTCTGAGAAGATAGAGCTTTGCAACGCGGATAAAGTAAGGATAGCTTTAGGTTTGAAAAGCTCCCTGTTTGTCCTGGATAAAAACTATAACAAGGACAAAAGCCTGGCCAGTGTGAAGATAACAGGCAGGGGATATGGCCACGGGCTGGGTATGTCACAGTACGGGGCCTACGGTATGGCCAGTCAAGGTTATAATTACCAGGATATCTTGAAATACTATTATTCCGGAGTAACCCTCACCAGTCAATACGGCAGGTCATCTTCCCTGCGTTAGCGAAAATTAGCAAGTAGAAGACACTATGCCGCTGATGCGGCGCCAGCAGAAATTAAAATCAGCAATGTGGGTGCGAATTCAATTGCTCTTGTACTGCGGAGCAGTTTAAGGGACACCAAGAATGTTCTCGAAAAGGCTTGACTTGCGGGCTTGGGGTTATCCGGAGAGAGCGGAGCACCTGGGTGCGTTCTGTAGCGCGTGCATTGCATGCAGTAAAGCTTAAATAGCGCGTAGCTACCGGATGGCAGTCTGTAGATGCGGTAGGCATAAGGCTCTTGTAGTACAAATGGAGAATTGCGAAGCGAGCGGAGGATAACCCCAAGCCCACTACCCCAGAGGCTTTTCGAGAACAAGTTAACAATAACGTTTACTTGCGATACACTCGCATTTATATATGATATAAAAATATTTAACATTAATTAGCTCCCGCATTTGTTGGATATCGCTTTCGTATACCGAACACTTATTTTCAGGTAAGAACTGTACAAGCGTAGATTAGGAGTTGAGTATTATCAGGTGAACCTTTCGGATTTTGATTATGACCTGCCGGAGGAATTAATTGCGCAGGACCCTTGTGGGTTAAGAGACAGATCGCGGTTGATGGTAGTCCCGTTGGATAGGGACGAGTTTGAACATAGATGTTTCAGGGATCTTCTAAAATATCTCAGGCCTGGTGACAACCTCGTGGTGAACGATACCAAAGTAATCCCGGCCCGCTTGCTGGGTGAAAAAAAAGTTACCGGAGCAAAGATGGAGGTCCTTCTGCTAAAAAAACTGGAGAAAGACCGGTGGGAGGCGTTGGTCAGGCCGGGCAAAAGAGCGCCAGCCGGTACCGAGATCACCTTTAACCACGGGCTCCTGGAAGGCCGCATTCTGGAAGACACCGCTTACGGCGGCAGGATCGTGGAGTTTTATTACAACGGTTCTTTTGATGAGGTTCTCGATCGGGTGGGCTTAATGCCGGTTCCACCATATATTAAAAAGCCCTTATCGGACCGGCATCGTTACCAGACTGTTTATGCCCGGGAGGCTGGGTCGGCGGCGGCCCCTACTGCCGGGCTTCACTTTTCACCGGAACTGCTCAGCAGCATCAGGGCTATGGGAGTGACCATTACCCCGGTGCTTTTACATGTCGGCCTTGGTACTTTTCGCCCGGTGGAGGTGCAGGATATCAGTTTGCATCACATGCACGCCGAAAATTATGAGATATCCGGGGAATCAGCGGCTGCCATTAATCTAACCAAACAGCAAGGCGGCAGGGTTATTGCCGTGGGCACCACCACCACAAGGTGTCTGGAGAGTGTGGCGCAAGAGTACGGGCAAATACGTCCGTGTTCAGGGTGGACTGAGATCTTTATTTACCCCGGCTACCGTTTTCAGGTTATTGACGGCCTGGTTACCAACTTTCACCTGCCCAAGTCAACCCTGCTCATGATGGTCTCCGCCCTCGCCGGCCGGGATAGAATACTGTCAGCCTATGAGGAGGCCGTACGGCAAAAGTACAGGTTTTTCAGCTTTGGAGACGCCATGTTAATCGTCTAGACTGTACAATTCGCATGAAAAGAGTTAAAATGGGAAATAGTTGACTTAAAAGAGGTATTTAATGGTATTGAATTACTCGGTAATCCAACAAGATAAATCATGCGGGGCGCGCCTGGGTCTACTTCATACTACTCATGGAACGGTGGAGACTCCGATCTTTATGCCGGTAGGGACACAGGCGGCAGTCAAGACCATGACTCCGGAGGAAGTAAAAGAAGTGGGCGGCAGGTTAATCCTGGGCAACACTTACCACCTGTACCTGCGGCCCGGTCAAGAATTGATTCGGGAGGCCGGGGGGCTGCACCGTTTTATGAATTGGGACGGGCCTATCCTGACCGACAGTGGGGGGTTCCAGGTTTTCAGCCTGGGGCCGCTTAGAAAAATTTCAGAGGAAGGGGTCACGTTCAGGTCCCACATTGACGGTTCAGAGCACTTCTTCAGCCCTGAAAAGGCTGTTGAGGTCCAGGAGGCGCTAGGTTCTGATATAGCCATGGTCTTCGACGAGTGCGCTCCCTACCCGTGTACGCACGAATATGCGCTGGAAGCATTGAAACGCACAACCCGTTGGGCCAGGCGGTGCGCAGACGCCCACAGACGGGAGGACCAGGCCTTGTTCGGCATTGTGCAGGGAGGCGTCTTTGCGGATCTTCGCCGGCAAAGTGCGCTGGACCTGGTGGGGCTCGATCTTCCCGGCTACGCTATTGGTGGTTTAAGCGTTGGCGAGCCCAAGGCGGTAATGTATGAAATGCTTGACGTGACTGTGGGGTTCCTGCCGCCGGAAAAACCCCGCTACCTGATGGGGGTCGGCTCTCCTGATTGTCTGGTGGAAGGGGTCGTCAGGGGGATTGACATGTTTGACTGTGTGCTGCCTACCAGGATAGCCCGCAACGGAACGGTGTTAACCCATCACGGTAAGCTGGTGGTGCGCAATGCTGAATACGCGCGGGATTTCGACCCTCTTGACCCGACCTGTGATTGCTACGCCTGCCGGAATTATTCCAGAGCATATATCAGGCATTTGATTAAAGCGGGTGAAGTATTGGGTATCCGCCTGACCACAATCCACAACCTGCGTTTTATACAAAGGCTTATGCAGGAAATCAGGGATGCTATTAGACAAGGGAATATCTTGGAATACAGGGATAATTTTTTAAAAAATTACCTGCAAGCCTAAAAGCCATATAAAAACTATTAAAAAAGAGGATTTTAAGTTTTAAACACGAATACAAAAAACAAGAAAGGAGGGCTGATATTGGGTAGTAACTCCCAAATGATCTCCCTGCTGTATATAGTCGGGCTATTTGCCATCCTGTATTTTTTAATGATCCGGCCCCAACAGCAGAGGCAGAAAAAACACCAGGAGATGATTAAAAATCTCAAGCCGGATGACCGCGTTATTACTATCGGTGGGATATATGGCACAATCGTTAAAATGAAGGATAACTCCTTAATCTTAAAGGTAGCCGATAATGTCCGGATAGAGGTCCTGCAATCCGCCATCTCCAAGGTAATCAGTATGGATGAAGGAGAAGGCAAGGAATAAGTAGATGAGGGTAGACCTGTGTCTACTCTTTTTATCGAATGCGTACTTGCTCATAACAGGGGGTTATGCAGTACATGATCACCCTTGAGGACATAAAGAAAGACCCTGTGGTTGACGCGTTTATCCGTAAAGGAAACAAGTACCTCGGTGTGCTGGGTTTTACCGAGCACAGCTATCGCCATGTAAGCCTTGTCTCCAGTATTGCCAAAAACATACTGGAACGGTTGGGTTACCCGCAAAGGCAGGTTGAGTTGGCTGCCATCGCCGGGTATATGCATGATCTGGGAAATGTGGTCAGCCGCAACGAACATGGTATTTCCGGAGCGGTTATAGCTTATCCGATCTTGATGCAAACGGGAATGCATCCCGAGGAGATCGCCACGATTATTTCGGCCATTGCCAACCATGAGGAACAGTACGGGCATGCTGTCAACAGCGTGGCGGCAGCCCTGATCGTGGCGGACAAGTCCGATGTGCACCGTTCCAGAGTACGCAATACGGACTTTGCCACCTTTGATATTCACGACCGGGTCAACTATGCGGTTGAACATTCTTTTTTATGGGTTGATGACAACAAGCATACCATTACTATGGAGCTTACCATTGATACCGATATCTGTCCGGTAATGGAGTATTTTGAGATTTTCCTGAGCAGGATGATTATGTGCCGGAGGGCGGCAACCTTTCTGAAGTGCAAATTTGAGCTGGTAGTGAACGGAGCTAAACTGTTGTAGTATTTTTACGAGGTATGAGGGGGAGTACAAGCAAATGAAGTGGGACAAGATCCTGAAATTAGCAGGGGTCATCCTGGTTGTGGCGGCAGTTGCTGTCCTGTCGGTTGTACCGCTGTTCCCGGGAGTTAAATGGCTTCCTTTTGCAAATTTAATCAGACAGGGCCTCGACCTCAAGGGTGGCGTCCACGTGGTGCTTGAGGCGCAGGATACGCCGGAAGCGCCGGTAACCGACGACCGGGTTAAGCAGGCTATGGCCATCCTTGAAAACAGGGTTAACGCCTTTGGTGTTGCAGAACCGATTATTCAACAACAGGGGCCGAGGCGGATTATCATTGAACTGGCCGGTGTGCAGGACCCTGACGAAGCGGTCGGCACCCTGATTAAAACCGCTTACCTGGAGTTTAAAACGGAAGACGGAACAACCGTGCTCACGGGCCGCCAGTTGAAAAACGCCACGGATAGTAAAAATCCCCAGACTGGACAGTATGAAGTCAATTTGGAGTTTGAGCCGGACGGCGCCAAAGCATTTGCTGAAATTACCGCGGCCAATGTGGGCAAGCGTTTAGCAATCGTACTGGACGGCAATGTGCTTCAGGCGCCGTCAATCGATGAGCCGATCCCCAACGGAAAGGCCCGGATTGCGCCCTACGAATCCCTGCCGGAGGCTCATAATATTGCCATCCTGCTGCGCTCCGGTTCGCTGCCGGTCAAGCTGGAAGTGATGGAAAAAAGAACCGTCGGGCCGACCCTGGGTGCCGACTCCCTGGATAAATCAGTGAAGGCCGGTATAGCCGGGCTGATTGGGATTGTAATTTTTATGTTGTTATACTACCGGATTCCCGGCCTGGTGGCCAACCTGTCTCTCATTATCTATGCTCTTATAGTACTCATGATTTTTGCGGCCTTGCATGTGACCATGACCCTGCCGGGTATAGCAGGTTTCCTGCTGACCCTGGGCATGGCGGTGGATGCCAACGTGATTATCTTCGAGAGATTGCGGGAAGAACTCTGGTCCGGCAAGACACTGCGGTCTGCTATTGACGCCGGGTTCAAACGGGCCTTCGTGGCCATCCTGGACTCCAACGTGACCACCCTTATTGCCGGCGCAGTTCTTTACTATTTCGGGACAGGCCCAATCAAAGGGTTTGCCGTAACGCTTACAATTGGTATCCTGGCCAGCATGTTTACGGCCATCACCATGACCAGATGGCTGTTGCACCTCGTGGCGGGCAGCAATCTGGTACGGAACCTCAAATTGTACGGGGCATAGGGGGCGATTAATTTGATGTTAAGGGAAAGAATGCCTTTCCATTTTATTAAACTGAGGAAAATATGGTATGCTTTATCCATCCTGATTATCATACCCGGGCTAATCTCCTTGTTTACACAGGGCCTGAACTTGGGTATTGATTTCAGCGGCGGCAGCCTTTTGGATTTAAAATTCAACCAGGCAACTTCTGTTGAGCAGGTCAGGAATGTGCTGCAAGGATTTGATCTCGCTGATGCCTCGATCCAGAGCAGTAATGAAACTGATTTTATTATCAGGACCAGGGAACTGTCGGAGGAGGAAAATGAAAGTATTGTTACGGCTATTGACAGCCAACTGGGAGGCGTAACCCTGCAGCGGAGTGAACGTGTCGGCCCGGTCATCGGCCGCGAATTAATCGCAAAGGCTATATATGCCCTGCTGGCCGCTTCAGTCTTGATGGTCATTTATATTTCCTGGCGTTTTGAATTTAAACAGGGTGTCGCGGCGATTCTCGCGCTTTTGCATGATTCGCTGGTGGTGCTGGGTGTTTTCTCAATATTTCAGATTGAGATCGACAGTGCTTTTATAGCTGCGATATTAACCATTATTGGTTATTCTATAAACGATACGATTATCATTTTTGACCGGATCAGGGAGAACCTGCTTAACAAGAAAAAGGGCGAGGCTCTGGAGGACGTCATTAACTCCAGCCTCTGGCAGACCATAGCCCGTTCCATCAATACGGTGTTGATGGTGGAAATAATCCTTGTTTCTCTTTTCTTACTGGGTGGAACGACCATCCGCGGTATGGTCCTGGCCCTGCTGGTTGGTATAACTGTCGGAGCCTACTCCTCAGTCTGTTTCGCCAGCCCGTTATGGTTTGACCTGAAAAAACAGGAGCGCCGCGCCAAACCGGGTGCAGCACGGGCATAAAGCAAAAGGAAGCAGGGGGACGGGAAGCAGGGGGACGGTTCTTTTGCTTCCTACCCTGAAAACAAATGTACAGCTGTTCAGCCCACAGAGCGAAACCAAAAAAATGCAGGTGAGAATTCATTCGCACAGATGCTGAACGAAAATTCCGTCACGAAAGGCGTGTGGGAGACGACACGCCTTTTTGACGTTTTTTTTATGTTCTTTCAGGAAACATTAATTGAGGAGATGTTCCTTTTCCAGATAAGGGGATGTAGTTATGGTGGAAGAGAGCCGCCTTCTAAAAGTCCTTGAAGAGAGGATTGCCTGGCTGGTCACCAGTATGGAAAAGATGAAACTTGCAGAATACGTAAAGCTTCTTGATAATCCCTGGCGGCTTATGTATGTCAACTTTATAGCCGGCTTGGCCAGAGGGGTCGGTATCGCTGTGGGGTTTACCATTCTGGGCGCAGTCCTTTTATATTTCTTAAGGAAGCTGGTTGTGCTGAATCTACCGTGGATTGGCGGAATTATCGCGGAAATAGTACGGATGGTCCAGTTGAAAATATGAACGTGATAATCAAGGAGGTTTTAGTCGCCGTGGACAAGGCTATGCTGATGGGCTTCAAAAAGCGTTTATTGGAAGAAAGAAAAAACCTGCTGGGTCGGATCAATTTTATTGATGAACGAGGGCTGGGTGAAGCCTTGGAAGATTCTATCAGCGAACTTTCAACCTATGACAACCACCCTGCCGACATCGGTACGGAAGTCTTTGAAAGGAGCAAGGACTTTGCTCTACGGGAAAGCGCCATGATTAGCGTGGCTGCCGTTGACGATGCCCTTAACAGGATTAATGAAGGGACCTACGGCGTCTGTGACGTCTGCGGGAAGGAAATTGCGCTGGAGAGGTTGGAGGCGCTGCCTTCCACCACCATATGCCGGGACTGCAAAGAGGCTGAAGAGAAAATTCCTCGCCGTGACGAGCGGCCGGCAGAAGAGGACGTCCTGGCCAAACCTTTTGCCAGAAGCTTCACGGATGCTTCCGGCAACATCGAATACGACGGTGAAGACGCCTGGCAGGAAGTGGCCAGGTATAGTGAAACCACCGATGAATGGTCCAGAGGGGGTTCATATTACGGCTATTCCGAATACGATATCGTGGAGGACAGGGGAGCCGTTGAGGAGGTTGACAATATTCCCTATGAAGTGGGCGACGATGGCGTTTTCTACAAGGATTTCCGTGGCGTGGATGATGAGAGCTCTCCCGCGGAGAAAATTGATGTAGGCGTTGAACACACATAAAAACCGGCTATGGCCGGTTTTTAATGCAGTGATTTTTTTATGTCGCCGGGGTGGTTGTTTTCAAGCATTTGCTTTAAATCTTCCTGCTGTTCCTCGCTAAGCAGGTCCTTGATGGCCATGGAGTCCTGAGCGACTTTTTCGGTAAGGTAAATCGGGGCTTCGGTGCGGATAGCCATTGCAATAGCGTCGCTGGGCCGGGAATCAATGACCAGTTCCTGACCGTGATGCCATATGTGCAGCTCGGCATAATAGGTCCCGTCTCTTACATCGTTGATAACGACCATGCTGAGCCTTGATTCAAGACGATCCAGTATGTCTTTTAAAAGGTCGGTAGTCTGGGGATTGTCAAGGTTAAAACCCTGCAGGGCCAAAGCGATAGCGTGCGCTTCAACAGGACCTATCCATATGGGCAGCGCTTTGAGTTCATGTTCATCTATCAGCAGGAGCACCGGGTTCATATTAATATCATATGCTATTTCTCTCACCTTGACGGGAATCATGCTTATTCACCTTCTTATAGCGTCAAGCAGCTTTTGATTTTTCAAAGAAAAGGAATTCTATACCTGTATTCTAAAAGCAAGTGCTCTTAAATGTCAAACCTTGTTTTTGTGTGCATATGTTGTGGTAGCAGGTACAGCCCTGGTTTATTCATTATGGGCTCTATCAGTACGCTACGTTGGCAGCCGGAAAAAATTTTTTTTCAAATTTTTATTTTTAGCTTATTTTTAACTAGATAGATGACCATACTATCAATAAAAACTGGTAGGAGGTTAGTAAAAAGTGACATCAACGCTTGCAGAATACTTTAGCGGAGTCCAGCACCGTTTGCCCGGTGAGGCGGAAAGGGTGCTAAGGGCGCTGGACAACCAGGGTTCGATGAATAAGGAAGACTTATCCTTAACATCAAACGTTAAAAGAGCTGTGCTGGACCATGTGGTGATGCAGCTCTATGCTCTGGGTCTGGTAGAAGTCGCCACGGAGGGCAAAAGCAAAATATGCAGCCTCACCAGGCTGGGGTATGATTTTATAAGTATCAGTAATGCCGGTTAATAATCGGCATTTTTTTTTTGCCAAACCACCCGGCCTTAGATTATAATCTTTATATCTATGAATAATATTACCAGAAACAACCAGAAAATATGGCGGGTTAAAGCATCCGCTCCGGCACTCAGCCAGATATTATCGCGAAAACTTGGTATATCCCCGCTTATGGCACAGCTGTTGGTCAACCGCGGCATTTACACGGTGGAGCATGCCCGTGACTACTTGGGCTGTGAACTTGAAAGCTTGCACCGTCCCGGTCTTATGCGTGACATGCCAAAAGCTGTGGCACGGATTTTAAAGGCCATCCGGTTTAGAGATAAAATTATGGTATACGGAGATTATGATGTAGACGGGGTTACTGCCACAGCGTTACTCATACGAGTTTTTCAGCGTTTGGGTGTCGACGTGAAATATCATATCCCCAACCGTTTGACAGAGGGTTACGGACTGCGCCTCGATGTTTTAAAGCAAGCTGCGAGCGAGGGAATTAACCTGGTAATTACCCTGGATTGCGGCATTAGTTCTATTGAGGAAGCTCTCTGGGCGCACGATAACGGTCTTGATTTAATTATTACCGATCACCACGAGCCTGGCGCGGAGTTGCCGCGAGCTTTTGCTGTAGTTAACCCCAAAAGACCTGACTGCAAATACCCCTATAAAGACCTTGCCGGTGTCGGTGTGGCGCTGAAACTGGCCCAGGCGCTGCTGGAGGAAGCCGGTATGGGCAGCCTGGCATGGCAAGAATACCTGGATTTGGCCTGCCTTGGTACAATAGCGGATATTGTGCCGTTACAGGGAGAGAACCGCATTATCGTTAAACATGGTCTGACCAGGCTGGCCAGGACGGAAAATGCCGGTTTGCAGGCGCTGATTGCGGTGAGCGAGTTGGTGAAAGAGGAATTGGGAGCGCGTCAGGTTGGCTTCGGCCTCGCCCCGCGTCTCAACGCGGCGGGCAGGATGAAGAGCCCCGATCCGGCGTTAAAGCTATTGCTGTCAGACAACACGGCAGAGGCCTGGGAGTTGGCCGCCGAGCTAAACCGGCTTAATCAAGAAAGGCAGAAGATTGAGTCCGAGGTATTTGAAGAAATTAAAAAAATGCTTGACGAGCGTCCCGAAATGGCTGAAGACCGGGTACTGGTACTGGCCTCGCCGGGCTGGCATGTTGGCGTAATTGGAATTGTAGCCTCCCGTTTGGTAAATATTTATACTCGTCCGGTGCTTTTAATAGCGCTGCAGGATGGGGAGGGTAAAGGCTCTGCCAGGAGTGTACCCGGTTTCAATATGCACCAGGCGCTTTCCCATTGTCAGGCGCTTCTTCTTAGTTATGGAGGACACGCCTCAGCCGCGGGTTTTTCCATTGAAAAAGGCAGGATCGAGGATTTTCGCAGAGAGTTGAATCTTTATGCCGGGGAAACACTCCATGATGAAGGTACAACCGCACTTGTGGAGCTCGACGGGATTATCAGTATGGAGCAGGTTTCAGAAAAACTGGTCAATGAGCTTGACCTGCTAAGGCCCATAGGGCATCATAACCCCGGCCCGCTGCTGGGTTGCCGCCAGGCGACCGTGCTCAAATGCCGGGGTGTGGGTCGCGGAGCCGCCCATTTGAAAATGCTGCTGCAAAGTCAAAATTCAACATTTGACGGAATTGGCTTCAACCTTGGGGCTTACGCCGAGGTACTGGCCACCGCCGAAGAAGTGGACCTTGCCTTTGTGCCCGGTATTAACGAGTATAACGGCAGGTCTTCAATACAGCTGGAAGTTAAGGAATTAGGTATGCCTGCGGTTCTGGACACAGTAGAGGCGAAACAGACAGGCTTCCTGAGGAGGGTGGGCTATGTACCCACCGAGCTGTTCATTCCGGAATTTGTTCTGCTGAAACTTCGCTATGCGCTGCAGCACTCAGAAATGCACGGGCGGGTTAACAAAATAACAAGGGCGCCGCTTAAGCTTGAAGATTGGCGGGGGTTGGATGACCGTCCGGGAGCCCTGGCGGGAATAGCTTCACGTGGGGAGCCAACTGTGGTGCTCACCTCATGCGGTTACAGGACCATAGAGTTAGCACATTTTCTGCAACTCGCCGTCCCATCCCTGGCCGGGAGGGTCGCTTTTTGCCACACCTCGTCACAGGAAGCTGAAAAGGATAGGATTGTTCAGTGTTTTAGAGACGGGACTATAAGCACTATCGTGACAACACCCGTTACGGCCGGAGAATTGGCACAACATGCCGTCCAGACCATAATATATGACCTGCCCTATGAGCATGAAGCTTTTTGTTGTGGGGTAAATACGGTTCGTCCGGGCGGGAGCCTTTATCTGCTTTTTAGTCCGGATGATTTGCAAGAAAATAGAGAAGCGCTGGGAAACCTGGCTCCGGACAGGGAGTTCCTGGCATCCCTATATAGAATACTCCTCCGGGAACACAACAAGGGAAACCTGGGGAACTGTACTGCTGAATTTATTACCGGGCGCATGCGGGCCGCCGGTCATCAATGGGTCCACCACGATATGGTGCGGGTCTGCCTGGGCATTCTGGAGGAACTGGAGCTTCTGACAGTTAAAGGAGTTGGACATGAGGGACGTTTGGAGCTTTATCCACCGCCCCGCCGCAAGAGGGATCTTATGGAAGCGAAGACCTATCAATATTTGCACCAGCTAAAAGATAAGGCTCTTTCCTGGATGGAAAAGTTAGTTGATGAGCGTTTACATAGCGATATGGATGACTTTCCCCTTAAGTAACCGGGCTTTTAGTGTCATAGGCTAGCCGGCCTGATTGTATGATTCAAGGGGATTATGATACAATTTTATTAGTCCAGTATAAATATAAAGAAAAAGGGTTTAATATGGAAATTAACGCTTGTCTCGCTTCAGGACAGCCACAGCCCAGCCGGAAGGAGACGCCGAATACAACTCAAAACCTGGATACCGGCAAGTCCCTGGAGGAACTGTTGCAGATCATCAGGGGATATAACGCCAAAGCCGATCTGTCGGTTGTGAAGGACGCCTATGACTATGCCGCGAGCGCCCACCGGGGACAAAAACGTATTTCCGGTGAGCCTTATATAGTACATCCTCTGGAAGTAGCAAAGATTTTGGCGGAACTCGAGCTTGATTTGGAAACAATCGTAGCAGGGCTTTTGCATGATGTGGTGGAGGATACCGGGGAAACCCTCACCAGTATCAGTGAGCGCTTCGGCAGTGAAACAGCTCTATTGGTAGACGGTGTTACCAAGCTCAGCCGGATCGAGTTTAAATCAAAAGAAGAACAACAGGCGGAAAACTTGCGTAAGATGTTTTTAGCGATGGCCAAGGACATCAGGGTTATTTTGATTAAGCTGGCCGACAGGCTGCACAACCTGCGCACCTTAAAATACCATCCGACCCCCAAGCAGGTGGAAATCGCTAAAGAAACACTGGAAATATTTGCGCCTTTAGCGCACCGGTTGGGGATTTACAGGATCAAGTGGGAACTTGAAGACCTGGCTTTCCGCTTTAATGAACCTGAAAAATATTTTGACCTGGTTGAAAGAATTGCCCAAACTCGCAAAAAACGCGAGGAATATATCAGTTCAGCAATATCCGTCCTCAAGGACAAGCTTTCCGGGATGGGCTTAGAGGTCGATATAGAAGGACGCCCCAAACACCTTTACAGCATCAGTGTCAAAATGGCTAAACAGAAGGTGGGCCTAAACGAGATTTTCGACGTGCTGGCTGTCCGGTGCCTGGTGGAAACCGTGCGTGATTGTTACGCGACCCTGGGCATTGTGCACACGATGTGGACGCCCATCCCGGGACGCTTCAAGGATTTTATTGCCATGCCCAAATCCAATATGTACCAATCGCTGCATACAACCGTCGTCGGCCCGCAGGGTGAGCCCCTGGAAATCCAAATCAGGACCAGGGAGATGCACAGGACTGCCGAATATGGTATTGCCGCCCACTGGCGCTATAAAGAAGGCAGCCGGGGAGACCGTGAGTTCGACAAAAAACTGGCCTGGTTGCGTCAACTCCTGGAATGGCAGCACGATTTGAGGGATGCCAGGGAGTTTATGGAAAACCTTAAAATTGACCTTTTCTCAGATACGGTTTTTGTTTTTTCACCCAAGGGTGACGTGGTTGAGTTGCCGGCCGGGTCAGTCCCTCTGGACTTTGCCTACCGTATTCATACCGATGTGGGCCACCGCTGCGTGGGCGCAAAAATAAACGGACGCATCGTGCCCCTGGACTACGTGCTGAAAAACGGAGATATCGTAGAAATCCTGACTTCAAAAAACAGTTTTCCCAAGAGGGACTGGCTTAATATTGCCAAGACCTCGCAGTCCAAGACCAAAATCAGGCAGTGGTTCAAGAAGGAGCAGCGGGAAGAGAACATTCTAAAAGGAAAGGAAATTCTTGAGCGTGAGGTGAAAAAGCAGGGTATCGAGGCGGATTTGCCAAAACCGGAAAAAATTATAGAAGCCGGCAAAAAATTTTCCCTCTTTACTCTCGATGATATATACGCCGCTATCGGGGACGGTGCGATTACAGTCAACAGCGTTCTGTCCAAAATCAGGGCGGAAGAAGCAAAGCTGGAGAAAAAAGGCCTGCTGGCCGAAGAAGTCCAGAATATTAAAAATGATGTCAAGCCTGCTGCCGGGTGGGGCAAACCGATGCAGGGAATCCGGGTTAAAGGTATTGACAACATCCTAATCAGGCTTTCACACTGCTGCAACCCGGTGCCGGGCGACCCTATTACCGGGTATATTACCAGAGGGCGCGGCATATCCATCCATCGTAACGACTGTATGAATTTAATCAATTATCAGCGGCAAGAGGGCGAGCGGCTGGTAGAAGTTGCCTGGGATCAGGAGTTTACGGAACCTTTTCAGGTTAAACTTGAAATCAACGGACTGGACCGGGCGGGTTTCTTAAGTGATGTTATGGCGGTCCTGGTGGAAATGAAAATCAGCGCCAACTGGGTAACCGCACGGGGCAGGAAGGACGGCGCCGCTGTAATTGAACTCGTCCTGACGATGAAAGGGATCGAACAACTGGATTATATCATGACCAAAATAAGCCGGGTAAAAGATGTCTATGATATGAGGCGGGTAAGTTTCAGCGGCCAGACACTTGGCACGTTGAACTGACCGGGGAGGAAGGTTGTCTTGAGGGCGGTGGTGCAAAGAGTTGTCCGTGGCTCCGTAACGGTTGAAGGACAGACAATGGCGAGGGAAATAGGTCCGGGCCTGGTAGTCCTGTTGGGTGTGGGATACGGTGACGACGCATCCGATGCTTGTTATCTAGCCGAAAAAATTGCAAATCTAAGGATTTTTGAAGACGATCAGGGGAAGATGAACCTCTCCGTGCTGGATACTGCGGGCTCTGTGCTGGCAATATCCCAATTTACCCTCTACGGGGACTGCCGGAAAGGCAGACGGCCCGGCTTTTCTGATGCGGCCGCGCCTGAAGAGGCGTTAGCACTGTATCATAAATTTGTTAAGGAGTTGGAGAAAGCGGGGTTGAAGGTAGCCACCGGGTGCTTTGGGGAGCATATGGTGGTTGAGATTATTAATGACGGCCCGGTCACCCTTCTGGTTGATAGCGACAGGAAATTTTAAGTTAATGGAGGTACAAAATGGCATTGATTTTTGACGGATTTTCGGTTGGCGCTTGGGAATCAAACTGCTACATCATTGGCTGCGGGGTAACTAAAGAAGGCGCTGTGGTTGACCCCGGCGCGGATGCCAAAAAGATTTTGAACAGGGTGAAAAAATTGGGGTTGCAAATAAATAAGATCATCCTCACCCACGGTCACCCGGACCACTTGAGCGCCCTGGCTGAGGTGCAGCAGGCCACCGGAGCCAAGGTTTTAATTCATGGCGATGATGCAGAAATGCTGGTAGACGCCCGCCGCAACCTCTCGTTCTACATGGGCAAAAGCGTGGAGCTGAAAGAGGCTGACGTCCTTCTGAAAGACGGGGACACGATCCAGGTCGGTAATATCACTCTGGAGGTAATACACACACCGGGCCACACTCCAGGCGGTATTTGCCTTAAATGCGCGCGGGACATCGTAATAACAGGAGATACTCTTTTTGCCGGCTCGGTCGGGCGGTCCGACTTCCCCGGCGGCAGTCATTCCCAGCTTATCGCCTCAATTAAGAGCAAGCTTCTGAAATTCCCGCCGGATACAAAGGTTTATCCCGGTCACGGGCCGGCTTCAACCATAGGGGCGGAAATGCGCTACAACCCGTTCCTTACGGGAGCCTTTTAGGCTGTTTGAACTGCCTTGATAAAAGGACCTGTTAACAAAAATAGAAAGAGGGCTTCTAGAAACCTGATGTATGTAAGGTTGTTAGAAGCCCTCTTATTGTAATTTTATTGCCTGACAGATGTGGGCGCGAATTAGTGTATCGCAATGGTAAAGGTCATAACTGGTTCTCGAAAAGCCTTTAGGGTAGTGGGCTTGGGGTTATCCTCCGCTCTCTTCGCAATTCTCCATTTGTGCTACTAGAGCCTTATGCCGACCGCATCTACAGACAGCCATCCGGCAGCTACGCGCTATTTAAGCTTTTCTGCATGCAACGCACGCGCTAAGGAACGCACCCAGGTGCTCCGTTCGCTCCGGATAACCCCAAACCCGCAAGTCAAGCCTTTTCGAGCAATACTCTTGAGCCAGGTGAGGCAGGGACTAGCCCGCCGTATGCGATTGAAATAGCTTGTGCCACGTTAGCGGTAGGACAACTACCTTTAAACGACAATGGGTTTGGCGCCCGTCCATTAATGCAATAACCTGTACGGACCTGGCTCTTTGACTGAACCATTTTTGCCTTCACGCTGATCTTTGTCAGAGGCGCAGTGTTCACATTCACAGGCGCCGTTATGCTTTTTCCCGGGTTTAAACCCGGATGATTGCAAAGTATCAACTACCTGGGAGCGGATGCTCTTTAAGTATAAATTGCGGAGCTCTTGCTGTTCTTTTTTTTCCTCCGGAGTAAGGCCTTCGGCTCTCTGTTTGCGGGCCAGTTCATTAATCCGTTGGATAAGCTCTTTTGTTATCATTGAAATCACCCGTCAGTATTATATCATTGCTCAGGTTTTTTTATCCAGAGCTATTTAAGTTGACCTTGCTCATGACAGCTTTCAAATTGACAATAAGGCTGATTTTGCATAAAATGTTTGTCAGGTATAGTGTCAAAGCGATGACCGGGAAAAGTAAACGCATATGTCTGCGGGCAGGGAGGGGAGGCCACGACTGAAAGTCTTCCTACGAAGACAGGCGGTGAAAAACACCCGGGAGCGGCCCCCGAAAGTGACTGGCTTATGATTAGGCGGGCACGGAGACCACCGTTACCGGTATGAAAGGGATAAACTTAAAGTTTTCCGAGCAAGGGTGGCACCACGGGCTAAACAATCCGTCCCTCGCAATGCTTGCGCATGGCCAGGGACGGTTTTTATTTTTGAAGGAGGGTTAAATTTATGTTGACCACGCGGCCACGCGGCACTAACGATATTTTACCGGGTGAGGTTGAAAAGTGGCGTTACCTGGAAGACCATATGCGCCGTATTTGCCGTGAATACGGCTACTCTGAGATCAGGACACCCATTTTTGAGCACACCGAACTATTTCTACGTGGCGTAGGGGACACCACGGATATTGTTGAAAAAGAGATGTACACCTTTATCGACCGGGGGAACCGTAGTATAACGTTGCGCCCGGAAAATACGGCGTCGGTGGTCAGGGCCTACCTGGAAGACAAACTGTATGCATTGCCGCAACCGGTGAAGCTGTTTTACATAGGTCCCATGTTCCGGTATGACCGGCCTCAGGCCGGGCGATTCCGCCAGTTTCACCAGTTTGGGGTGGAGGTATTCGGTTCGCATGACCCGGCAGTTGACGCTGAGGTTATGGCTATGTCCATGGATTTTTACCGCAGGCTGGGTCTTTCTAACCTGGAATTGCATGTTAACAGTGTCGGGTGCCCCCAATGCCGGCCTGGTTTAATCAAAAAACTGCAGGAATATTTCCGGCCTCATCTGAATGACTTGTGTAAAAACTGCCGGGACCGTTTCGAGAAGAACCCCTTGCGCATCCTGGACTGCAAAGAGACCCGCTGTGGCGACATTGGGGTAGATGCCCCAACCACCGTTGATTGCTTATGCACGGGTTGCTCGAGCCATTTTGCGGAGGTTAAAAAAAACCTGGAGTTAATGGATATCGCTTACCATGAGGACAGGCGGCTGGTGCGCGGCCTCGACTATTATACTCATACTGCTTTTGAGATCGTCGCTCCAGATATAGGCGCGCAGAGTTCTGTTGGCGGGGGCGGTCGCTATAACGGTCTGGTGGAGATTTGTGGCGGTCCGTCCATACCCGGCATTGGTTTTGCCCTGGGTATGGAAAGAATTATCCTTGCTATGCAACAGCAGGGTTTAACCTTTGGAGAAGCGGGCGGAACAGAGGTTTTCATAGTAACAGCCAACCAGGCAGCCGCCGGGGAAGCTGTCAAGCTGCTCTTTAAAATCCGTTCCGCAGGGATTTCAGCCGATAAGGACTATATGGACCGCAGTCTTAAAGCCCAGATGAAATATGCCGGAAAAACCGGTGTTGGATATGCGGTTATTATCGGTGAGGACGAAATGAAGCAAGGTACCGCGCTGGTCCGGAATATGGGTTTGGGGCGGCAAGAAAGTGTGCCGCTGGGTGAAGTGATTAGCTTTCTAAAAGAACAAGGGCTGGGAAAGTAATTTCAAGGCAGTGTAAAACGGTTTAATAATATTGAAGCAAAAATAGATATTGGAGGTAGTTGCAGCATGCCTGGAGAGCAGAGTACAAATACTATTGATGCAAGCCGGATTGATTTTTTGAATGGTTTAAAAAGAAGTCATTACTGTGGCAGCCTCAGGGAAGGGCATGCCGGCGAGCAGGTTGTCCTGATGGGCTGGGTACAGCGCCGGCGAGATCATGGCGGCCTGATATTTATTGATTTGCGGGACCGGACCGGCTTAGTCCAGGTAGTATTCAGTCCTGAAATATATCGTGAAGCTTTCGAAAAGGCAGAATCGGCGCGCAGCGAGTACGTCCTGGCGCTGGAGGGGACTGTCCGCCAGCGTCCTGAAGGGACTGCAAATCCCAACCTGTCCACCGGGGAAATTGAGGTGCTGGCTCACCGGCTGAAGATATTAAACCGCGCCAAAACACCTCCCTTTTATATAGAGGACGGCATTGAGGTGGACGAAAACCTTCGTTTACGCTACCGGTACCTTGACCTGCGCCGGCCGGAGATGCAACAGGCCCTGATCTTACGCCACCGCGCCGCCAAATCGGTGCGGGACTTTTTAGAGGAAAATGGTTTTTTGGAAATAGAAACACCCGTGCTTAACAGGAGCACACCGGAGGGCGCGAGGGACTATTTGGTGCCCAGCCGGCTGAATCCCGGCAAGTTTTACGCCCTGCCGCAATCGCCTCAACAGTTTAAACAGATGTTGATGGTGGCAGGTTTTGACAGGTATTACCAGATTGTACGCTGTTTCCGGGACGAAGACCTGCGGGCCGACCGGCAGCCGGAGTTTACCCAGGTTGACATCGAAATGTCTTTTATCGACGTGCCGGAAATACTGGAACTTATGGAAAAGCTGGTCGTTAAGCTCTGCCGTGATACGATTAACCTGGATGTTGTCCAACCGTTTCCCAGGCTTTCCTATCAAGAAGCAATCGACCGCTTTGGTTCGGACAAACCAGATACCCGTTTTGGCGTGGAGCTAAAGGATATTTCCGATATTGCCGCCGGCTGTGGTTTTAAAGTATTTGCCTCCGCGGTTGCCGGCGGGGGGCAGGTCAAAGGAATCAACGCCTCTGGATGTGGTTTGTTCAGCCGCAAGGAAATCGACGACCTTACGGCATTTGCCGCCATTTACAAGGCCAAGGGACTGGCCTACATAGTAGTTACCGAAGACGGGGTCAAATCAGCTATCGCCAAATTCTTTACTGAGAGCGAAATGAAGGATATCGTTAGCCGGATGGAGGGAAAACCGGGCGACCTGTTGCTGTTTGTGGCCGATAAATCCAAGGTTGTGGCGGATGCTCTGGGAGCGTTGCGTGTGAGCCTGGCTGAAAAACTGGGCATGGTCCCGCTGGATCACTATAATTTTGTGTGGGTATACGACTTCCCGCTGCTTGATTATGACGAAGAAGAAGGCCGTTATGTGGCTATGCATCACCCCTTTACCTCTCCGCGCGAAGACGATCTGCGGCTTCTGGAAAGCAGCCCCGGTCAGGTAAGGGCCAAAGCCTACGATCTGGTACTCAATGGAGTTGAAGTCGGTGGGGGCAGCATCCGCATTCACCGTAGAGATATCCAGGAAAGAATGTTTGCCGCCATTGGTATCGGAGAACAGGAAGCGGTGGATAAATTTGGTTTTATGCTGGAAGCCTTTGAATACGGTACTCCTCCGCATGGAGGGATTGCCTTTGGCTTCGACCGGCTGGTCATGCTCCTGGCGGGCAAGAAGAGCATCCGGGAGGTCATCGCGTTTCCGAAGACGCAGAGTGCCAGTGATCTGATGACACAGGCGCCGGGTTATGTGTCGCCCGGCCAATTAAAGGAACTTAGCTTAAAGACGGATATAAAAAAGAGCCCAAAAAACAATGAATAGTATCATTGTGTACGGCACTTGAAAATGACGAAACGTTATGTTAACATAATGATGAAGATGTAAAGCCCTACTATGTACGTGAAAACCTTGAAGTTTTTTCCAACACATTTACAAAGGGAGTCCGGTTCTCTGGTTGTAGCTTGTATGCCTCCTTCGTTGAGGAAACAAAAATCATCCAGGAGGACACCCACCTGTTACAGCAGGTTCAAACTTTTGGGCGTCACGGCATCGGTGGGGTTTCTACGAGTTACAACGATGGGTTTTCAATGCGCCCCTCAAGGGGTAGCTCTGAAAACCCTTCTTGATTTAAGGGAAACTGGGCATTTATAATATCAAAGTGATATGGGCACTTTGTGATCGATCGCCTATTAAACGAGTAGTATGTGGTCATATTAGATAAGGTATAAAGCAACAATATGAACTTTGAGATGTGTAACATGACCTTTTTACCAGGGGCACAACTCGAATTTTCTAAATATTTGGCTACCATCTAACACATATTTAAGGTTAGGTTGCTCTATATTAAAAATGACGCATAACAGATTAAATGTAGGGTGATTGACAAAGGGATTTAATGGGTATTATAATTTAGCCAGGAGTTCGTCGGTATAATATATATAAATTATTCGAATTATCGTCTTTTTCGTAGTTTAAAATGGGTTGATTGGTTGTATTGAAGAAATGAAAATGGGGAAGGGAGTCGAGCAGCTTTGGCAGGCGATAAAATTGTCGTTTTACAAGAAGAGAATTTCAAAGAGTTTATCGGTGAATCAGCAGCCCCCGTTCTGGTTGATTTTTGGGCTGAATGGTGCGGTCCATGCAAAATGATTGCTCCAGTGGTGGAAGAAGTTGCAGAAGAATTTGAAGGTAAAGTACGGGTGGCCAAGCTGGATGTGGATGAGAATCAGGATGTGGCTGCGAGCCTGAAGGTGATCAGCATCCCCACCTTGATCTTATTTAAGGGCGGCAATGAATTAGAACGTTCCATCGGCTATAAGACCAAAGATGAACTGAGCCGCATCATCAACAAACACCTGTAGGAATAAAAAGCACGTTTGTACGTGCTTTTTTATTTATATACTAAAGGTAGGGTGATTACCGGTTTGAATCTATTTGTTCATGCTATGGACAAAAAAATAACACAAAATGCCCCCCTGGCCCTGCGCATGCGGCCCAGGACGTTGGATGAGTTTGAAGAACAGAGCGGGATCGTGGGTAAAGGGACTCCGCTGAGGCGCTCCATCGAAGCTGACCGCCTGGCCTCAGTAATTTTTTTTGGCCCGCCAGGCACAGGCAAGACCACCCTGGCTACTATAATCGCCGGTATGACCAGGGCTCATTTTGAAACTCTCAACGCAGTAATGGCAGGAGTAGCCGATATCAGAAGGGTGATTGAGGAGGCCAGGGAGAGACGTTCTCTTTACAATAAAAAAACAATTATGTTTATTGATGAAATTCACCGTTTTAATAAAGCCCAGCAGGATGCGCTGCTCCCATTTGTGGAAAATGGCCTGGTGATTATGATCGGTTCAACCACAGAGAACCCTATGTTTGCAGTCAACCGCCCGCTGCTTTCCCGTTCCCAGTTGTACCGTTTTGAGCTTCTGTCAACAGCGTCAGTCCGGCGTATTCTGCTAAGAGCGCTTCAGGACCAAGAGAGAGGATTGGGCTCATATCATGCCGAGGTAAGTCCTGAAGCGCTGGACCACCTGGCCGGTATAGCCAACGGTGACGCGCGGGTAGCTCTGAATGCCATAGAACTAGCGGTTATGACCACTATGCCCGGTGATGACGGGGTAAGGCGGGTAACCCTGGAGGTGGCGGAGGAGTCCATCCAAAAAAGAGTCTTGAAGTATGACCGGGAAGATGAACACTACGACGTGATATCTGCCTTTATCAAGAGTATGAGGGGCTCTGACCCCGATGCCACCCTGTACTGGTTGGCCAGGATGCTCTATGCGGGTGAAGATCCGGAATTCATTTGCCGCCGTATTATGATTCATGCCGCCGAGGACGTAGGATTGGCTGATCCGCAAGCCCTGGTAGTTGCGTCGGCGGCAGCACAAGCGGTTGAAAGGATTGGGATGCCTGAAGCCAGGATTGTGCTGGCCGAGGCTGCCCTGTATATTGCAACCGCCCCCAAAAGCAATGCTGTAGTGGCAGGTATAAACGGTGCCCTGCAGGCAGTTGAAAAAGAACGGGTTGAGCCGGTACCCGCCCATTTAAGGGGGACCGGTTACCGGGGGGCGGCAATGTTGGGCAGCGGCAGAGGCTATAAATATCCTCATGATTATCAGGGTAATTACGTCAAGCAGGAATATTTGCCCGGCAGCCTAATAGGGTCAAATTTTTACAAGCCTTCCGGTAATGGTTTGGAGCGGGAAATTAAGAGCAGAATGGAAAAACAAAACAATAAATAATTATAAATGCATTCCAAGGCCCTTGTTTGACAAGCCCTTTTCGGATGGGTCAGGCAGGGCTTTTTAGTGTTTACAAGAAATGTGCCGGGAAAATTGACAACCGGAGTGTGTTGTGCTAATATTACCATTATACCCGACGGTTTTCGTAGGAATAAAATATTCAAGAATAATCCATCAAGGAATTGACAGCGGGCCAATCATTAAAAGGGAGGAAATTTTATGCGAAGGGTATATTTTGACCACAGTGCGACTACCCCGGTGCATCCGGCTGTAGCTGAGGAAATGTACCGCTACGTAAATAAAACCTTCGGCAATCCATCCAGCGTGCACTTTTTTGGCCGTGAGGCCAGGAAGGCAGTGGAGGAAGCCAGGGAAAAGGTGGCCAGGGCGATCGGGTCCAGGCCGGAAGAGGTAATCTTTACCAGCGGCGGCACCGAGTCGGATCTTATGGCCATTAAGGGTGTGGCCTATGCCAACTGCAACAAAGGAAACCACATTATCACAAGTTCGGTGGAGCACCACGCGGTCCTTGATAACTGTAAAGCCCTCGAAAAAGAAGGTTTCGCGGTAACAGTATTGCCGGTAGACGCGGATGGTATGGTCAGCCCTGACAGCGTTGCCGCGGCAATTACCGATAAGACCATATTGATTACCATAATGCATGCCAATAATGAGGTCGGCACCATTCAACCCATACACGAAATAGGCCGGTTGGCAAGGGAAAAAGGCATTCTTTTTCACACCGACGCTGTCCAGAGCTTTGGCAAGATTCCTGTAAACGTAGATGAACTGCTGGTTGATTTTGTTTCTATAAGCGGGCATAAAATCTATGGGCCCAAGGGAATTGGCGCTCTCTACATAAGGAAGGGCGTCCGCTGGTTGCCGATCAGCCTCGGGGGCGGGCAAGAAAGGAAGCGCCGCCCTGGTACTGAGAATGTTCCGGGTATAGCCGCCCTTGGCAAGGCGGCCGAAATTGCTATGGAAACCATGGCGGATGAGGCGGCGCGGCTCACCTTGCTGCGTGACAGAATTATCAAGGAGGTCATGGAAAACTACTCCAATGTCCGTCTCAACGGACACCCAACCAAGCGCCTTCCCAACCATGTTAATTTTGCATTTGAATTTATTGAAGGGGAAGCGTTGCTCCTGAGCCTTGATTTACAGGGAGTGGCGGCCTCCAGTGGGTCCGCCTGCACATCCGGTTCTTTAGAACCTTCCCACGTCCTCCTGGCTATGGGGATACCCCCTGAAATTGCCCATGGCTCACTCCGCATTACACTGGGTAAAGACAACAACGAGGAGGATGTCAGCTATTTTTTGGAAGTGCTGCCTGCCATCATTGATCGTCTTAGAGCAATGTCGCCGCTTTACCACAAGGTATCGGATGATTGCGAAACCTGTGATAAAACATGGTGCAGATAACTTTGTCCGGCTGGCGGGTCGGCTAATTTGCTTCAGGTGATGTATCTTGAGTGTATCTTGAGCGAAGCTTATAGTTGGATGATCATATCCTGTTAATGCGCTATGAAACCCGGGATGCTCCGTTATTTTCAGGAGGTGCATGAATTGCGGCTTTCCACCAGGGGACACTATGGTTTAAAAGCTGTGTTTGACCTGGCGCAGCATTACGGCGCTAAGCCAATTTCTTTAAAGAGTGTGGCAGAGCGCCAGCATCTTTCAGAAAACTATCTGGAACAGCTCATGGCCATGCTGCGCAAAGCCGGCCTGGTTAAAAGTGTGCGGGGCGCTCAGGGAGGATATATCCTGGCCAGGGAGCCCGGTTTGATTAAGGTGGGAGATATAGTCCGGGTATTGGAGGGGCCAATAGCGCCGGTCTACTGCGTTAGCGAAGAGGACCAGGGATGCTGCGACGAGGCGGACTACTGTATCACCAGGACGGTATGGGCCAGGGTGCGGGACGGTATTGCCGCAGTGCTGGACGGAATCAGCTTGGCGGACTTATGCAGCGAGGCTGAGGAAGCCGGGATGTGCTGCAAGGAGGCTCCAAAGGGCGAATAGATACTAAAAATTGCATCCCATGATAAGTGTGGGTGCAAATTATTATGAAAATAGTCATGCATCCCAATATGTATACTAATGTATGGCGCCCGTATTTATGAGACAAAGTGAGGCCAAGAATGCTAATGTTTCACTTATCTCAAAAAGCTTATTTGCGGAGACAAAACTTAAGGGCCAAGAATTTTTTTACAAAAAATTAAGCCCATATGAATTTGTTTGTACAGTGTATCCCGCCCCAAAGTATATAATTAGGGCTTTCCAAAAACTATAATAAAGGAGTCCTGAAAATTATGTATACCGATAAAGTCATGGAGCATTTTACAAATCCCAGGAATGTCGGTGAAATAACAGATCCAAGCGGAGTGGGAGAGGTTGGCAACCCAACTTGTGGGGATATCATGAAAATATTCTTAAAGGTTGAAGACAATATTATTAAGGACATAAAATTTAAGACTTTTGGCTGTGGCGCCGCTATTGCCACCAGCAGTATGGTTACGGAAATGGCAAAAGGTAAAACCCTGGATGAGGCTGAGCAAATTAGCAACAAAGCAGTGGCCGAGATGCTGGACGGTCTTCCTCCCCAAAAAATGCACTGCTCCAACCTGGCTGCGGACGCCTTAAAGAAGGCTATTGAGGATTACAAGAAAAAGCAGGCGGTATAAGTTTGGCAGGGTATTCCCATGCCGCCAACGGCGCCACGCATGATGAAAATGTATTGTCAGAGCAGCGTAAAAGTCATTTATATAAAGGTGATCCTGTGACGGCTAAAAAAAAGGTTGTTGTAGCAATGAGCGGCGGGGTTGACAGTTCAGTTGCCGCCGCGCTTTTGTTGGAACAGGGGTATGAAATAATTGGTGTAACCATGCAGATTTGGGATTCCGGTATCACAGAAGTTGAGGGGGAGCACGTAGGATGCTGCTCCCTTACTGCTGTTGAGGATGCCAGGCGGGTGGCTTCACAACTTGGCATTCCCTACTATGTGATGAATTTTCGTAACATTTTTGAGGAGAGGGTAATTAAATACTTCACTGGCGAGTATATGCGCGGCCGTACACCCAACCCGTGCATAGCCTGTAACCGTTATGTCAAGTTCGAAGCTCTTTTGGATAAGGCGATGGCGCTGGGCGCCGATTATATCGCCACCGGCCATTACGCCAGGTTGGGGTACAGTCCAACGTACGGGCGCTATACGGTCCGGCGCGCGCACGATCAAAAAAAGGACCAGACCTACGTTTTATATAGCCTGACCCAGCGGCAGATAGCCCGCACCTTGATGCCTTTGGGTGAGTACAATAAGGACCAGGTGCGCAAAATAGCAGGTGATTTGGGTCTGTCCGTTGCCGCCAAAGCAGAAAGTCAAGAGATATGCTTTGTGGCAGATGACAACTACCGCAATTTCCTGCGTGGGAAATCAACGGATATCCAGCCGGGACCCTTCCTGAACATGAAGGGGGAGGTTATTGGTACACACCAGGGCATCCCTTTTTATACGATTGGCCAGCGGCGTGGCCTGGGTCTGGCGGGAGGGCAGCGTCTTTACGTGGTAAATATAGACCGGGAGCATAATACCATCACCGTGGGTCCGGAAGAAGCCATCCTTGATACTGACTTAATCGCCGAAGATGTTAACATGGTCTTATACGATACGATCACCAAAACGTTAGAAGTTGAGGCTCAGGTAAGGTATAACGGCAGCCCGTCACCAGCCACCCTCAAACTTCTGGAAGGTGGCCGGCTGCATGTTCACTTCCATAACCCGCAGCGCTCTATTACCCCTGGACAGGCTGTTGTGTTCTACCAGGGAGATTACCTGGTGGGCGGGGCTACCATAGAGCGCGCCGGCTCCGAATAAGCTTTATTCTTTTTTGCTGCATTTTTTATCAATAACATGGACATAATAGCCATTAAGAAATGGTTGATTTTTGTACGGGGGGCGACAAACTTTGAATTGCCCGTCTTGTGGCGGTAAAGCCACTGGTAAAGTGGGAATGGATCAGTATTACTGCTGGGATTGCTGTGTTGAATACCGGATCAATAAAGAAGGCGTGCAGATTTACGAGGTGGCTGAGGACGGGAGCCTGGTTGCTTTTGACCCGCAAAACGAATTCTTACTTTAGTGACGGAAAGAGGGGTGTCCTAATATGCGTTCAGGGTTTTGGAGGGGCATAATTGCCGGGAGCATAATCGGAGCAGCCATTAGTATGATGGCCGGAAGTAATAGGGTCAGCCAGAAAAAGGGTTTGCTGGGGTATAGGACCGGGCGGGCAGGTTCGAGAGCCCGCAGGATGTTCCGGGGTGTTTCGAAGACAGTAAACGACCTTATTAAATAGATACTTAAAAAAAGTGGGGAGATAAAAACTCCTCACTTTTTTAAGTTGGTGGTGAGGATATTTGAACTATCACATAGAAAAAGGGTTGCCGCGGCTGATTTTTTTTATTTTTGCCGCAGCGATGTTAGTATATTTTTTTTACCTGCTAAAGGGGCTGATGGTATCTTTTATCCTGGCCGCCCTTTTAACTTATCTCCTGAACCCGGTCGTAAACGCAATCGAAAGAAGGGGTACACCCCGCAGCTATGCCATACTGCTGGCTTATCTGGCCCTTTCCTTCGTGGTCGCGGGCATCTTTCTCTACATCATACCGCGGGTCTTAAAGCAACTCTACGTCATGGAGGAAACCATTCCACTTTACATAGCTCAAACCCAGCAGGTTATTCAATCCATCCAGAATCATTACAGTGTCCTGAACATTCCCGACGGGGTCAGGGAGATTATTGACCAAAGGGTAGTTATGCTGGAAGAATACGTTCTTCAATGGGTAAGAACTGCGGTGACAGTGCTAATCGGTCTGGTGGGCTATGTTTTTAAGCTCCTGCTTGCTCCCGTACTGGCATTTTATCTATTAAAAGACCTCGATTCAATATCAAAAAAAGCGGCAGCCTGGCTGCCGGTAAATCTTAAAGATGAAATTACCGGGCTCTTTAGGCAGATCAACCAGGTCCTGGCGAGTTTTATCAGAGGGTATTTTTTGGTGGCAGCGATTGTCGGTGTGCTGACAGCTGTTTCCATGGCTTTACTGGGCGTAGATTTTGCGCTTATGCTTGGATTTATTGCGGGAGTGACCGAGTTAATCCCTTATTTCGGACCTGTAATCGGCGCCGTACCTGCCATAGGCGTAGCGCTCTTAAAATCAAAATGGCTGGCGCTCAAAGTGGCGGTGGTATTTATTATCATTCACCAATTGGAAGGCAACATCATCTCACCCAAGATAATGAGTGACAAGGTTGGTTTGCACCCGCTGCTTGTGATTTTTAGTTTACTGGCCGGCGGAGAACTGTATGGGCTCATGGGAATGCTCCTGGCGATACCCTGTGCGGCTGTTTTAAAGGTAATCGTGAGTTTTGCCTATGCAAAAATAAAAAACCTCAATTAAAATGAATATTAGCGATTTGTTTTGAAATATTAGAATTCTTGACACCTTACAGGTATATTTTGTATAATTATAGCGCAAAAGTATGAGTTGTTTTCCAAAACGTTTGCTGGTTGATAAAATCCGTACTAATCGGGGTGGCGCCTTGGAGAACCTTCTGTCCCGTAGGGATATTCTTTAGGGGGAAGGTTCTTTTTATTGAGGAGCACGGTTTGATGCTTGTACCCTGTAGATTGCGGCCTGCGAACGATTGGAAATGGCATCAAAGACGGCCATCTTGTAAAATGATGCCGATATAAAAGCGGGAGGGTTTTCATCTTGATGACTGGTAATGAACTGAGGGAGAGCTTTTTGAAATTCTTTGAAAGCAAGGGACATAAGATTTTACCGAGCGCCTCCCTGATACCCGTCAATGATCCCAGTATACTATGGACTGCTGCCGGCATGGTTCCTTTTAAACCCTTTTTTACCGGCGCCGCCAAACCTGAATTCAACAGGGTAACCACCTGCCAGAAGTGTCTCCGGACTCCCGATATTGAAGCTGTCGGCAGGACTGCCAGACACCATACCTTTTTTGAAATGCTGGGCAATTTCTCTTTCGGAGACTACTTTAAGGAGTCTGCCATTCCTTGGGCTTGGGAATACGTGACCGAAAATCTGGGTCTGCCGGCTGACAAGCTCTGGGTAACTATTTACCTGGACGATGACGAAGCTTATGATATCTGGCATAAGAGCGTGGGTGTGCCAAGCGAACGTATCGTCAGGCTTGGCAAGGATACCAACTTTTGGGAGATCGGGGTCGGCCCCTGCGGTCCATGCTCAGAGATTTACGTGGACTTGGGACCTGAGAGAGGATGTGGATCTCCGGAATGTGGTGTCGGCTGTGACTGTGACCGTTACCTGGAGATATGGAACCTGGTTTTTATCCAGTATTTCAAGGATGAGGAGGGCAATTACACGCCCCTGGCCAACAAAGGTATAGACACCGGTTTTGGTTTGGAGAGGGTGGCTTCCGTCCTGCAGGGTGTCCCCTCCAATTTCGATACGGACCTTTTGCGCGAGATCATGGATTTTACCGCTGAGCTTTTCGGCATGGATTACGGCAAGGATGAAAAGGTTGATTTGGCTTTGAAGGTTATAGCCGACCACTCCAGGGCGATTACCTTTGCCATTTCAGATGGGGCGTTGCCTTCCAACGAAGGCCGCGGCTATGTAATCCGCCGCCTGCTGCGGCGGGCGGTCCGCTTCGGCCGTCTTCTCGGCATTCATGAGCCCTTCCTGCACAAGGCGGCAGAAGCAGTGATCCGGCAAATGAGCAACGCCTACCCTGAATTGTCCGATCGGGAAAAGCACGTCCTGAGAGTGATCCGGACCGAGGAAGATCGTTTTGGGGAAACTCTGGTCCAGGGCACTGAAATACTGAATCGGCTGATCGAGGAAGCAAAATCAGCCGGTGGCTCGGTTATTTCCGGTGAGGATGCTTTTAAACTTTACGATACTTATGGTTTTCCTCTGGAACTGACTCAGGAAATGACTGCGGAGCAGGGCTTAACTGTTGCTACGGACGGTTTCACCGAAGCTATGGAACAGCAGCGTCGCCGCGCCCGTAGCGCCCGGCAGGAAACTGAGTATATATCCGAGCGGGATGCCGAATTCAGGAAAGTGCGTGAAGAGCTGGGAGAAACCAACTTTACCGGCTATGAATCCCTGTCGGATCGGGCCAGTGTGCTGGCGATATTTAAGGACGGCAAAAGGGCCAAGGAAGCGAACGCCGGTGAGGAAATAGAATTTATCCTGGACGTAACGCCGTGTTATGCGGAATCCGGCGGCCAGGTCAGCGACCGGGGACGTTTGACCGGATCGGGTTTGGAAGTTGAAATCATCGAGGTAGTAAAGCCTGTTGAAAATCTCTTTGTCCACCGCGGCAGGGTTATTGACGGGATCATAAAGGAAAACCAGCAGGTTGACGTAGCTGTTGACTTAAAAAGGAGAATGGCGACCTGCCGCAACCACTCCGCCACCCACCTCCTGCACAAGGCCCTCAAGGAAGTCCTGGGCGCCCATGTCAACCAGGCCGGTTCTCTGGTGGAACCTGACCGGCTGAGGTTTGACTTTACTCACTATACCGCTGTAGCGCCTGAGGAATTGCGTAAGGTTGAGGAGATGGTCAACCAGGCTGTTCTTTCCAACCTGCCTGTCGATACCCAGGTATCAACACTGGATGAAGCCCGGGATATGGGAGCAACCGCCCTTTTTGGCGAAAAGTACGGGGACCGGGTCAGAGTTGTCAAGATGGGCGACTTCAGCATGGAGCTGTGCGGCGGGACCCACCTGCATTCGACCGCCGAGGTGGGACTTTTAAAACTGGTGGGCGAGAGCAGTGTCGGCGCAGGACTGCGGCGTATTGAGGCTGTTACCGGTGAAGGCGCCCTGCGCTATATCAACGCCAAGGAAGAGCAGTTGGAGGCTGTGGCCGGGCTGGTAAAGGCCGCTCCCAATGAACTGTTCCAGCGGGTCGAAAACCTGGTGCAGACTATCAAGCAGCTGGAAAACGAGAGCGATGCCCTGCAAGCCAAACTGGCCAAATATCAGGTCCAGGACCTGCTCGACTGCAAAAGAGAGATCAAGGGTGTCACGGTGCTGGCGGGACAGGCGGCAGCGCCCGATATGGACAGCTTAAGGGGTATGGTCGATCTTTTGAGGGACAAGCTGGGTTCCGGTGTGATTGTCCTGGGCAGCGTCATGGGGGATAAAGTCAGCCTGGTAGCAGCGGTCACAAAAGACCTGCAAAGTAGCGGCCTGCATGCCGGCAAGCTGATCAAAGAAATAGCCGCAGTCGTAGGCGGCAGCGGAGGGGGACGTCCCGATATGGCCCAGGCCGGCGGCAAGGAACCCGCCAGGCTCGCCGAAGCGCTGGAAAAAGCCTATAAGGTAGCGGAACAACAAATAAAATAATTGTTCACCTTAATATTATTAATGCACTTCTGCGTATCTCGTTGGTAGATACATTGGCGATGGAAGCCTGCAGCTTTTCGACCCGTTCAACGGCCTGAGGGATTCGCTCCTTCAGGCTGTTCTGTTCGCCGTTGTAGTCGGCGTCGAAACAGCGTCTTTGGGGAACACCGAGTTGACGGCGAACTTTTTCCCGGCCACAATCATGGCGTACTATATCCATCGAAGATGAACAGATAAGAAATGGAATGTAGCTGATAGCTTCAAGACCGTGCGAAGGCAAACAGCAGAGAGTAAGAGCGCATTCGGCCTGTAAAGGCTTTATGCGCTCGTTTGATATCCTATGGATTCTGTGGAGGCGTTGTTCCAGTGATGATCTTTTACTTTTTCATTTGAACTACCTCCCTTCAGCGACATATACTACCACAGACTGTTGGAGATAGCTATACTATTTGCGATATATCTACACGTTAATGCTGTTCTTCTTTATTATCATGTAATTATATTGAGTTTGGTGCAGAAATAAAGTATGATTTTGGCATAGATATTCCACCATTGCTAATGAGGTGAAGAACATGGCTGTTAGCTACAAAAAGCTATGGAAATTATTAATCGACAGAGATATGAAAAAGAAAGATCTCCAAGCTACGGCAGATATCAGTTCCGGCGCCATCGCTAAGCTTGGCCGAAATGAAAACATAACTACAGCAGTGCTGGTGAAAATATGCAATGCGTTAAAATGCGATATCGGAGATATCATGGAAATAATTCCAGACGAACCGAAAGGCGGTGATGGTAATGAGTAAAAAGAAAGTACCTGAGGAAAAAAGCATTCGATCCTCCGCCGCTGAATATCTGACATACATCGCTGCTACAGGCGATAATCCTCAAAGCGTTGAAATGCGTTATGAAGACGAGAATATTTGGCTCACGCAGAAAATGCTCGCTACGCTTTATGATGTGGATGTACGGACAATAAACGAACATATACAAAAAATATATTCTGACCATGAACTTGAATCTGAATCAACTATCCGGAATTTCCGGATAGTTCAAACTGAAGGTTCACGACAGGTCGCTCGTGAAGTTAAGCACTACAACCTGCAAATGATTATTGCTGTCGGTTTTAAAATCAACTCAGATCGCGCCGTGCAGTTCCGCAAATGGGTCAATAAAATTGCAAAGGACTACACGATTCAAGGCTGGGTTATGGATGATGACCGTCTGAAAAACGGTGGTTCGGTTTTGAACGAAAAGTATTATGATAAGTTGCTTGAAAAAATCCGTGAGATACGGCTTTCTGAGCGCAGGTTTTATCAAAAGGTCACAGATATTTACGCTACTGCTCTCGATTATGATAAGAACGCAAAGACAACACATGAGTTCTTCGCTAAAGTGCAGAACAAAATGCACTTTGCCGTTCATGGTCAGACGGCTGCGGAAGTGATTTATAACCGAGCCGATGCAAAAAAAGAACATATGGGGCTGACCACTTGGGATGATGCGCCGGATGGAAAAATCCAGCGTTACGATGTTTCTGTTGCGAAAAATTATCTGTCGCGTGACGAGCTATTTTCCTTGGAACGTATTGTGTCCGCCTATCTCGACTTGGCAGAGGACAGAGCCCGACGTCATATCCCAATGACTATGGAGGATTGGGCTAAGCGGCTTGATATATTCCTACAAGCGGATGACCGCGAGATTTTAACAGACGCAGGGAAAATATCTGCTCAAATTGCCAAGGAACATGCTGAAAGCGAATTCGAAAAATACAGGATCATACAGGACAAGCTGTTTGAGTCAGATTATGATAAACAGCTTAAGCTTCTTGAACAGCAAATAACAAAAAGGACAGATGATGACGAGACATAAAGTGATTCATTTATCTGGGGGATGAAAATGAACAATTTTACTGGGATAAATCGGTTTCTTGAGGAACCTCGTTGGTTGAGGTCAGTAAAGGAAATGACCGAGCGTTTTAAAGAGCCTGAATGGTTAAGAACAATCAATGAGGCAAACTCTCCGATTAGCCAGATTTCACAAATACAAAATATATGGGATCAGAATAAGTGGGTGCTGGAGTTTTCATCAAAGATTGATATGGCTACTGAAACGATGCGTATATTAGAAGCCGTGCAGCCGATACTTGACACTCAGAATAGGCTCAATGATATTTATTGGCTGGATTTCAAAAATCAGCGTGACAACTGAAGATTGATTATGGAAATAATTCCGGATGAACCGAAAGACGGTGAATAGCATGGAACCAGTGAAAGCCACTGCAATAGAAATAGCATATAGCTCAGGAGCCCTAATGGGAGCTGACGAATTTCGGGCTTGCAAGACCTTCATTTCCAGAAATGGTGTCATCAGAACAACCTTTGAAAGAAATATGAGGTATAGCGATTCCTTTGACTTCGGAGTAGAGCATATGCTGCCGGTTAAAGAGAGCTATGAATATAAGCTTCAAGAAAACATAGCAGCTTCATTATTTGAAGAATTCGACCTGCTTGAATTGAAGCCAGCAGAAAATGATATCCCCTTTCCTGACGGCGGCAGCTGGCAAATCACAATATACACAAATGGCGAAAACATCAAGATGAAGGGCTTTTCACCGCCAGCACCCTTTGGTGAGAGATTAGCTGATAAAATAACGGGGCTAATAAAATACAAAATTGACCCGATGCTTTTTTAAGGAGGTGCGCTATGGGCAGCAGTTACGCAATCAGCTGTAAGAGTTGTGATTATAAAAAGAGCTTTATAACAGGCATTGGAATGATGTACGCTCCACACAACCTTACGGACTTTGAAGCTGATAATCCTTTACTGCCCTCGCTGATCCGTTCAGAAAGGTCGGTTGACTTTATAAAAGCATTATTGGCGAATAAGGATGCGGTGATTGCTGACAGCTATAGCCACGAGATATATCGCTGCCCCAAATGCGGCGAATTTTATGGGCGTTTTTTCATTCAATTGGATTATTATGACGGCGGCAGTTTTGAGGTGGAATATAAATGCCCCAAATGCAAGGTTGCACTAAAACCGATTGAGTATGATGCTTTTGATGACGATGTTTGTGAAGATAAAAGAATAAGCCTTGAAAAATATCCGTGTCGTCCTAAATGTGGTAAGCATAGCTTATTCGAGGGTGGAGAGGCTTATGTCTTATGGAATTGAGGTGTAAAGATGAGTGAAGGTTCTGGAGTAATCCGCTACGGTATTCTGAGTGCTGTAATGGATTACTATCAAAATGTACCCTCCGGTATAGAAACAGCCCATACTCGGCATTTTCAAGGGCGGGGCGATGAGTCAATGCCAATGCAACGGTTAGGACGAGCCTTATCCAATGCTTGCGATTCGGAGGCAAAGGCTACATATTCTCGGTTTGCTATATGGGGAGCAGACATAAACACAATTGCCCATGAAGCTATTGATGCTGTTTCTGTTGACAATAAAAAAGTCGCAATGCAAAAGTTATCATTGATTTTGAAAAACATGCGGGCATTCATTGATTGCTTCAGCTTGCTTGATTCTCAACCTGGCTATATGCAATTTGAAACTGCTGCTGATATATTGACCGAAATAAAGCAACGTATGGAGGACACAAAGGAAAATAAGGCGCCTCAGTATGAGGATATATACATGCGCATTTGCGATGCGTTGAAAAACGAGGATTTTATAGAAACGGGAGAACAATTATGAAGATACCTTTCCGATATCAGGCGACCAATTATGACTGTGTTCCGACAACTTTTATAAATGCTTTGCAATACTTGTTTGAGCGTGAAGATTTGCCTCCCGAAGTAATTCATAAGGTTATGCAATACTCTCTTGACAGTATAAACAAGCGTGGAGAATTAGGACGAGGCACGACCGGCCTTGCCTGCCAGTTAATATTACAGTGGGTTGAATCGTACAAGCCAAAAGATTTCAAAAACTTCTCGGTGGATTATCGTTATTTGCAAGGCATAGACGTTCATCTTAAGCAAAACAACAACATTGTCTCCTGCTTAAACCGAGGCGGTGTGGCGCTTGTCAGGCTGTGCAACGGCAGAACAGGTTCAGAATTCCACTATGCTTTAGCATTGAGCGCCGATGCCGAATTTTTATATTTTTTTGATCCTTATTACAGAGTAAAAAACTTTTCAGGCGCTGACGCAGAGGCTATGGAATGGCTTGGGGAGGAATATACAGAAGGCTTTAGCAAAGGTCAAAGCCCCAATTTAAGAATCAGACGTGAGCGACTTGATTCAGAGAAATATGAAAAATACAGCATGAGCCCTATCGATGAACGGGAATGCTGTTTGATTGAGCGTACATAAACATAATTATTTCAATTAATTACGATTTCTGGGGGTGGACGTTATAAAACTTACATGGGATGACATAAAAGGCAACGCAGTTGCATTCTCAAAACGATGGAAGGATGCGCACAACGAGGAAGCTCAAGCGCAAGCCTTTGAAATGGATTTCTTCCGTGTGTTCGGTATTGACGATCCTGAGCAGTCCGGTGACTTTGAATACAAGGTACCGCTGGACGACGGACGCACGGGCTACATAGATTATCTATGGAAAAAACAGATTGCTGTTGAGATGAAATCGCGCGGCAAGGAGTTGTCACGCGCATATGAACAGCTCAAAGAATATGTCGTACACCTTCCTGCGGAAGATATTCCTGACCTCTTGATGGTCTGCGATTTTGAAAACATTGTTCTGCATCGCCGTAGCACTGGTGAAAAATTTGCATTCAAAACAAAGGATTTACACAAAAACATAAAGCGATTCGCCAATATTTCCGGATATGAAACAACCCGTGAATTTGATAATCAAGTAGAGGTCAACGTTAAAGCTGCCGAGAAAATGGCAAAGCTGCATGATGCTCTGAAAGAGCATGGGTATGAAGGACATGACCTTGAGGTATATCTCGTAAGGATTCTGTTTTGTCTTTTTGCTGATGATACAGGCATCTTCCCAGAGGATAGCTTTATTAATTACATTGCCAATTCTAAGGAGGACGGCAGCGACCTTTCGGATCGTATTGGCAAATTGTTTGAAGTCCTTAATATGCCGAACGAGGTAAGGGCGAAGCGCACCTTGTTGTCAGCGGATCTCAAGCAGTTCCGCTATATCAATGGCGGCCTTTTTGCCTCTCTTTTACCTACAGCTGAGTTCGACGCAAAAATGCGCGGTATACTTCTGGACTGCTGTAATTTCGACTGGAATAAAATTTCTCCCGCTATCTTTGGTGCTATGTTTCAAGGCGTCATGGACAAGGATCAGCGTCGTGAGCTTGGGGCGCACTATACCAGTGAAGAGAACATACTGAAGCTGATAGACCCTCTGTTTATGGACGATCTCTGGCAGGAATATGACCGCATAAAAACAGCTCCCAAACAACTTGATCTCTTTCATGAAAAAATCAGTCGCATGAAGTTTCTCGATCCTGCTTGCGGCTGCGGCAACTTCCTTATCATTACATACCGTGAACTTCGCATATTGGAGCTGGAACTGTTGAAGATGAAGGTCAACACCAATCAGCTTATGCTTGATATGTCTGCACTTCTGAAGGTAAACGTGGAGCAGTTTTATGGCATTGAGTATGAAGATTTCCCCTGCCAGATAGCTCAGGTAGGCATGTGGCTGATGGATCACCAGATGAACATTCGTGCCGCTGAACAGTTTGGCATGTATTATGCACGTCTGCCGTTGACTCAATCGGCTACGATTATCCATGGAAATGCCTTGACGATTGACTGGCCGAGTGTCGTGCCTAAGCACGAGCTGAGTTATATTCTCGGCAATCCACCGTTTGTCGGCGCAAGGATGATGAATGAAACACAGAAGAAAGAAATTACACAGGTAGTTGAAGCTGAGGCAACTACACCGCTTCGCTATGAAAATATGGCTGACAATTTGGATTATGTAACCGCTTGGTATTTTAAAGCGGCGCGCTATATTATCGGTACACGAATTCCTGTCGGGTTTGTTTCGACAAATAGTATTTGTCAGGGCGAACAGGTTGCTCCGCTATGGGATACGCTGATTCATGATTATGGAATGGAAATCAATTATGCCTATCGCACATTCAAGTGGAGCAATGCTGCAAAGGGTAAAGCTGCTGTACATTGTGTGATCGTTGGATTTAGTGTAGCTGGTACCAAGCGGGGGAAGAAGATTATTGTTGATGGAGAAAATATAGTGGAGGTTGCTAATATTTCTCCATACCTCGTCGATGCTCCAAGTATTATCATTCAGCCTCAGAAAAAGCCGCTTTGCGACGTACCGGAAATGAAGTTTGGCAGTCAGCCACGTGATGGCGGATATTTTGTATTATCTCCAGAAGAACGTGAGCAGATACTTGCGCTAGAGCCATTGCTTGATGCTGTTATTAAGCCGTATGTTGGCGCCGAAGAATTTATCAACAATAAAGAGCGTTATTGCATCTGGCTCCTGAATGCACCAATCGAAATCATCAAAAATAGCAAGATTCTTCGTGACCGGATTGCGGCGGTACAAGAATTCAGGCTTTCAAGCAAAGCAAAGACAACAAACGGATATGCCAAGGTGCCCTCTAGATTCGCACAAATAGCCCAGCCAGATGGGAATTACCTTATAGTCCCCAGCGTATCGTCGGAGAATCGCCGTTATGTTCCGATAGGGTTTCTTGATGCCGACAGTATTGCCTCGAACGCTGTTCAAATTGTACCAGACGCTACCCTTTATCATTTCGGTGTCCTCACATCTAATGTTCATATGGCATGGATGAGAGCAGTCTGCGGCCGCCTGAAAAGCGATTATCGTTATTCAAAGGAATTGGTATACAATACATTCCCGTGGCCAGATGCGACCGAAGAACAAATTAAGGCCATCGAAGCAGCGGCACAAAAAGTTTTAGATGAACGCGCGAAGTATCCTAATATGAGCCTTGCAGATCTCTACGACCCCATACTTATAACGACCACCGGCCTGCAAAACGCACATTATGCTCTTGACCGTGCTGTTATGGCTGCCTACGGATTCCCTATAAAAGGGACAACGGAAGCTGTTTGCGTGGCGCAATTGATGGAGAGATATAAAAAGCTGGTGGAAACAGGGGGTGAAGCTCATGAGTGAATCATTAAATGATATGTTCATGAAAAAACCAAGGTCGCACAAAACGCTCACCTTTTCTGGTAAATCGGCAGTGATTGATGTGTTTTTCAGCATGAATTGTCTGAAAGAATTGAGCGATTATTACGAACAGAGCGGCGATTATAGACTTGCCTTCTCTAAGATTGCCTTTTATATGTACCAGGAAACAGATGGTGGCGACTCGGAAATAAACTTAGAAGAAAATGATTTCACAGCTGCATCCGACGAGGAGTTGGAGACGCTATTAGTCAGCATACTCGAAACCGATGAGCGTCTCAAAGATGTCTATGAGCAAACACAGGCCGATAATGTATTTGAGCGCTTTTATAAAGCAAACGATAATCTCATAAAGAGTGCCATATCTCCTATTGCAAAAACCTTGAGCCAAAATCCAAAAGCAATCAATCTTTCGAACTCGTCAGCAATTAAAAAAATGCTTGAGGAGTATAACGCCATTACGCGGTCAATAGATTTCCCTTATATCAAAAAAATGCAAGAGCTTTCTGCGATTTATAATAAGGCAGAGAACCTTTCCCGTATAACTGAGGCTTTCCGTTACACAGAGCACTTCCGGGGATTAGATTTAAGCTATTTGAACGCTATCCCTAAATTTGATTATCCTGAAATAAAACCAATATTGGAGAGCGTTTCTAAGATAAATTTTAACATTGCAGAAATTATTAAGCCCGTTACCCTGCAATTAGCTCAGCTCCAAACAGATTTATTAAGCTGGATGCAGCCAGTATTTTCAGACATTACGGACTTTATGTCATCGATAGATTTTTCTATGCTGACATACCACTATCAGTGGAGCGAAAAGCATGATTTGTTGGTCAAATTCGGATGGTTTTATCTTAATGAGCTATCAACGGAAGTGATTGATGAGATTTATGATAAGAAAGATACGATTACCCAAGATGAAGTAGACCGATTAGTAGTTCAGGATTTCAGAAAAAACAGATGCGAAAGATTAAAAAAAGTCGTAAATAAATGGGATGACTCCCCCTATTTCAAACCAAGAAAACTCGTTTTACATCAAGCATTGGTAAGTCATTCACGGCGCTGTTATAATGCATCCACAACGCTGTTGAGCATACATACCGAGGGTGTTATAACTGATTTCATGAGAATAGGTCTACAGACGCCGAAATTCCGCGCGCAAGAAGCACTAAATGATATTACAGAATATTTAAATATACAGCCGATGGGCAGCCTATCTTTCTCAGATTGGCAGATATATTCGGAGGTTCTTGAACGTATTTTGTCCGCATTTGTAGAGCATTTTGATTGTGCTAATCCGGATGGGGCATCAAATGATTCAAGGCATAAAATAGCTCATGGCCATGTTATTGAGGCTGAGACCGAAGTAAATTCGTTGAAACGTTTTCTGTATTTGAATGAAGTGTACAGGCTTTTCTCTTATCTGGATAAACGTGTACAGGCAAAGAAAAATGCATAAAACCGATATATAACATCAAAAAGGTGGTGATTGATAATGTCTGTTCAACTCGTGTCAGCCGATCACGAGGCTCGCCTTCAAGAGATACTTGAAGGTACTGAGGCAAAGCTGTGCATCATAAGTCCGTTCATAGGACTTGATATATCAAAGAGATTGGCTGCAATCCTCGAAATAAATCCAGCAATATGTTGTGAGATTATCACTCTCTTCTCCCGTGAGGATTTTGTTAACGGCGCAAGCAGTTTATACGCACTAAAAGCCTTGAATGAGGCTGTGTTACGATTTATGCACTTCAAGGGTTGCATACCAAACTATATCTAATCGATAAAGCTGCTGGGATGCTGGGCTCAGCAAATTTCACTTCTGGAGGATTTCGGCTGAACCATGAGCTTTCGATTTTTGTTAGGGATGAAGTGGACATACTCACTGATATGCACTCGTATTACAACGATACGCTCACAAAAATTTAGGAAAAAGGCGACTATAAAATACTGCACAGTTGCCATGATATCCGGCGGATATATTTGCAGATGTAAGCCAGACCAGTGTTCCCTTAAAGCCATATTATCTTTGTGAAACTTAAAAAGAGAAGCAATACCTTTGTGGCATTGCCTCTCTTTTCGCTTTTCCGTATCGGTTTGGGGTATGGTTCAATAACTTTCCCTATTAAACCGTGCCCTTAGGCCGGGGGGGGGTTCATTATTTACAGATGTAAATAAAAGTTAGTGTCTGGCAATACTAAGTAATAATTAGCCTTGTATTTGAACATCTAAAATCATGGCAATTTCCTCACAGTTGGGGAACTTGGGACAATTGACACATTCCTTCCAGACTTTTTGGGGCAGGGATTCCTTGGGGACTACATGAAAACCGCATTTTTCAAAAAAGACCTGCTGGTAAGTGAGGGCAAAGAGACGAGGAAGCCCCAGTTCTCCGGCTTCTTCGATGAACATATCGACAAGCTTGCGTCCCACACCTTTTTTAGCGTATTCAGGCGCCACGGCCAGGGCTCTGACTTCTGCTATGTCCTCCCAAATAATGTGTAGAGAACCTGCCGCCACGACCTTTCCGCGGTCCCTGGCTACGGTGAACTCCCGCAGGCTTTCATATAACATGGTTCGGGGTCTGGCCAGCATCAGGCCCTTTTCTGCATAATAGTTGATCAAAGCATGGATTGGCTCAACATCGGTAATTTTGGCTTTAACAAATTCCATCAGCAGTATTTCACCCTTCATAATTAATACGATCACTATTATATATTACTTTAAACAGGACGTACAATCATCTTTTAAAGTAGATTTTAAGAATGAAGGAAAAGAAATAATGCTGGAGAATATTAATAATAATTGATTACTTTTGCCAAAACGGTAATTTTGGTCTATGATAAAACTAGTTATCAACCAGTGAAGTCACTGCTGTTGTAAAAGTAAATAAATGCCATTATCCGGTCGTCTTGTTTTAGTATTAATAAAGTTTTGGAAGGTGGTCTACCTATGTCCTGGGATGTATCAGAAGAAACCATGATGTTTAAGGTCCAGGCCGAAGAAGTTAACCAGGCCAGGGATATCCTTCAACAGGTCCATGAAGCGTTAAAAGAGAAGGGATATAATCCGATCAACCAGCTTGTGGGGTATCTTTTATCAGGGGATCCGGCGTATATAACCAGCCATGGCAACGCCCGCAGCTTGATCCGGCGGCTTGAGCGCGATGAAATCCTTGAGGAACTTGTCAAAAGCTACCTGGAAAAAAAGTAAGGCGTTTAGGGGAGATGTCGGGAGTTGCAATATAGATATCTGGCAAGGACCGGTATGCGAGTATCCCGGCTTTGTTTTGGGGCGCTGACTATCGGTCCGCTCCAGGCCAACCTACCCCTGGTTGAAGGAGCCCGCATTATCCGTACGGCTCTGGAAGCAGGGGTGAATTTTATTGATACGGCTGAACTTTACCGCACTTATAGTTATATTCGTGAAGCAATCCGGGGTTACCAGGGAGAAGTCATCATTGCGTCGAAATGTTACGCCTACACCTCGCAGGGGATGCAAGACAGCCTGGAACTTGCGCTAAGGGAGCTTAAAAGGGACTACATCGATATTTTCATGCTCCATGAACAGGAGTCAATTTTGACCATCCGGGGGCATTGGGAGGCTATTGAGTACCTTTCGCAGGCCAAAAAAAAGGGTTTGGTCCGGGCCATCGGTATCTCCACCCATCATGTGGAGGGGGTATTGGGAGCGGCCTCAGTTCCCGAGATAGAAATAATCCAACCCCTCGTTAACTTATCCGGTATTGGTATCAAGGGAGGAAACATCCAGGACATGCTGGCGGCCATACACAATGCGGCAGAAGCAGGTAAAGGGTTGTATGGGATGAAAGCGCTGGGCGGTGGAAACCTATTGGAAAGGCCTGAGGAAGCCTTTGCTTTTATCCTGTCCATCCCGGAATTTGCTTCGGTCGCGGTGGGCATGAGCACTGAGGAGGAAGTGGCCTATAACACTTGTCTTTTCAGCGGGAAGGCGGTGCCGGAAGAAGTCAAAGCAAAGGTCAGGCGCCAACCCAGGCGGCTGCACATTGAGGAGTATTGCTGCGGGTGTGGAGAGTGTTTGGCCAAATGCTCCTCCGGGGCTTTGCGGTTAAACGAGGGTAAGGCGGTTGTGGACCACCAGCTTTGCACTCGCTGTGGTTATTGCAGCCCGGTGTGTCCAGATTTCTGTATAAAGGTGATATAATGCGTATTTTAGGGATTGATTTGGGTGATAAGAAGATTGGACTGGCTTTGAGCGATCCTATGGGGTGGACTGCCCAGGGGCTTGAGGTTATAAACAGCAAAGGATCTATTGAGGCCGACATCGCTAAAATCAAGGAATACGTGGAGCGCTATGAGGTCGAAAAGGTAATTGTTGGTCTGCCCTTGAACATGGACGGCAGCTCCGGCCCGCGCGCCGAGAAAGCAAGGTCTTTTGCAGCCCGGATGGGCAAGAAATTGAAGGTAGCAGTTGAAATGACCGATGAGCGTTTGACCACGGTAGCTGCCGAGAAGCTTTTGATAGAGGCCGACTTGAGCAGGACCAGGCGCAGGCAGGTAATTGACAAGATGGCCGCGGTGTTAATTTTACAAAGCTATCTTGACTTAAAAGCGGCCAAATAAAACAAAATAAATACCGAACTGAGCTAAAACGGGAATTCTTGACAGGTAGACTGATTTAATATAAAATGAGCTATAAACTTTAGAAGAGGTGGATATAGTGACCGAACAAGAAGAGGTTATCACCCTGGTCGATGAAGAAGGGGCGGAACATGACTTTACAGTCGTTGATATCATAAATGTTGACGGATCTGAATATGCTATCCTGCTGCCGGTTGAGGAAGAAAATGACGAAGCAATCATTCTCAAGTTTACCCATGATGATGAAGGTAATGAACTCCTGGTAGATATTGAGGATGACGAGGAATGGGAAAAAGTAGCAGACGCCTGGGAAGAGATGCTGGCTGAGGAAGAAGTGGAGTAATTCTCAAATCCAATGTGCTGGTTGCGGGTTAACCCACAGTCCGGCTTTTTTTATGGATGAAGGGTGATTCGTTGTGTCCGCTAAAAGTGACCGGATACTATATGGCCTCATCATAGCTGCTGTGTTTATACTGCCCCTGGTTTTATTTGGCTCGGGCTTTTTTCGCTCTGCCACGGAAAGGGTTCTACCGGGGGTTGAAGTATTGGGTGTTCAACTGGGAGGACTGACGAAGGCTGAAGGAGTAACCAGGCTGGGTGAAGTAGAGAAAACTCTGCGGGCTTCCAGGGTGGTTCTGCGCTATCAGGACCGGACATGGAACTTATTGCTGAATGAGGTTGGTTTCAATCTCAACGAAGAAGCGGTGATGGATGCCGCGCTGCAGGCCGGCAGAACCGGGTCGCTATATAAGCGCTGGCAGGAAAGGAAGCAGTTTCAAAAAACGGGTCTGGCGCTTTCGCCTGTTTTTGAATATGACCGGGAAAAGCTGTCCTCCCAAGTCGGGGAACTGGCCGATGAGATCATTGTCGAACCGGTTGACGCCACTTTTAGGGTAAACAGCAATGATACGGTTTCTATAGTGCCCGCCAAAGACGGTATTGGGGTGGATCTGGACCGCCTGGAAAAAGATATTAATAATTTTCTGGGGGCAGGCTTGAAGCAAGAGGTTAACCTCACGCTGATTCCGGTAGCCCCCTCCCGTTCAACCGATTTTGTCGAGTCTATGAAGGTTGATGGGCTTCTGGCCAGTTATACCACAGCATTTGACCCCTCTAAAACAAGTCGGAGTTATAATGTCAGCGTTGCAGCTCAGGCCTTTGACGAGCTATTGATTATGCCGGGGCATGAGGTATCCTTTAATAAAGTGGTCGGGCCGCGCAGTACGGAGGCGGGCTATAAGAATGCTCCGGTGATCGTCAACAATGAATTTGTTGATGGGCCCGGCGGTGGTGTGTGCCAGGTTTCTACAACGCTTTATAACTGCATCCTCCTGGCCAACCTGGACATCATAGAACGATCCAGTCACTCTCTGCCTGTTTCATATGTACCTATCGGGCGTGACGCCACGGTGGTTTATGACGCCATTGACATGAAATTCAGGAACAATACAGACAGCTACCTGTATATAAAGTCCTATGTGTCAGGCGGTCTGCTTACCATTAAAATTTATGGCAACACCAAGTTTAAAAGAGATGTCACAGTTAACTCATGGATTATCCGGGAGATTGAACCCCAGGTAATTTATGAAACTGACGCCAGCCTGCCGAAAGGCGAGGAAGTCGTCAAGCAGGAAGGTTCCAAGGGGTTCATAGCTGCTGCTGAACGAGTTGTAAGGCTCAAGGGCGTGGTGGAAAAAAGAGAAAGACTTCCGTCCAGTGACTACAACCCGGTTAACAAGATTATTGCTGTTGGGACGGCAGTGCAGTCTGTACCTCAGATAGCCCCTTCTACTCCGTCACCGTCCGGCCCTCCAAAGGGAGGACAAGACGCTGTTCCAATCAACAATAATGGCGGGAGCAACAGAAACAGTACTGCGAATCCGGCCATTCCCACGTCCGCTACCGGGCGCGGCATCACGGCCGGCGGGCCGGCTTCCGCTGATACCGTTACTCCGGGAACAACAGGAATATAAAAACTAACCTGAGAGCATTTCGGCCGCTAATGTTGCTTAAATGCAGATGCGAATTCATTCCCACAAATGCAACATTGGCTGCCACAAGTTCGGCGCTGGCGCGCCGTGTGCGATTAAAATCGCGCCTACATCGGCTGATATTTTCATGATACGTGGCGCCGCGATAGCGGCGTGGGCAACTACACTGAGAATAAACTTGCTGACTGGCCTTAAAATTTGAGATGCGAATTAACTAAGCACAATGAGCTGTTTATTATATTATAATTGGCCATGCCGGCATGTTAAACCGGAGCGATCATGAGATTTTCTCGCAGCAAGCCTAAAAATAAATCAAAAGCAAACAAAGTGGTAGCCCTTTACCGTTATGCGGTCCTAAGCCTGGCAGGTACATTTTGTCTTGCCTTTTTTTTTGTTCTCGCCATGCTGTCCCCGGTGTCATCCAAGGATGAGTCAAAGGAAGTAGTGGTGGCCATACCCCAACAGGCAACCGCCGGAATGGTCGGAGAAATACTGAAAAAAGAGGGACTGGTGCGCAGTTCTTTAGCGTTCAGGCTATATACCAGGTGGAAGAGTATGGACAGCGGCATTAAGGCAGGTCAATACCGGTTGAGCAGTGCACTATCCACGCCCCAAATAATTATGGAACTGGTGGATGGACGTTTAGCCGTCCAGTCCATTACCATACCTGAAGGGCTTAACACTGCTCAGGTGGCAGATTTGCTTGCTGCGAAAGGGCTGGTCAACCGGGAGAAGTTTATTTCCGTAGTTGCCAACCAGGAATTTCCTTATAGCTTTCTTAGCGGGGCGCCTCAAGGAGATAAGCGTCTGGAAGGCTATCTTTTCCCCGATACCTATAACTTCAACATCGGCGACAGTGAAAGCGCAATAGTTGAAACCATGTTAAAGCGCTTTCAACGGGAGATGGAGGAACTAGGATTTGCGGCTTTGGCTGAAAGAAACGGGATATCCCTGCATCAGGCTGTCACCATTGCTTCCCTGGTGGAAAGGGAAGCAATGGCTGATGAAGAAAGGCCATTAATCGCTGGGGTTATTTATAACCGGCTTAAAATTTCGATGCCGCTTCAGATAGACGCCACCATCCAGTATGCGCTGGGTGAGAACAAGCCTGAAATATATTATAAGGATCTGGAAGTTGATTCACCGTACAACACCTACAAAAATTATGGGCTCCCACCGGGCCCCATCGCCATGCCCGGCAGGCCCTCGCTCCTGGCCGCCGTTAACCCGGCAGACACGGATTATCTTTATTATGTCGCCAAACCCGATGGCTATCACGCTTTTGCCACCACACTGGCGCAGCATAATGTCAATAAGGAGATGTACCAGCGGTGATTGAACTTTTAGCCCCGGCGGGTGATTTGGAAAAGTTGAAAATTGCCATTCTCTATGGCGCCGATGCCGTCTACCTCGGTGGGCGGCATTTTGGCTTGAGGGCTGGCGCAGGCAATTTTGAGCACGATGAGCTGGTCGAAGGAGTACGCTTTGCGCATGCGCATGGCGCAAAAGTTTACGTGACCGTAAACATATTTGCCCATAACCAGGACCTGGAGCTTATTCCCGGTTACCTGGGGTCAATCGTGGAAGCAGGGGTGGACGGGGTAATTATGTCCGACCCGGGTCTGGTGGAGCTGTCCAGGACTTTGTATCCGGACCTGCCGGTCCACCTCAGCACCCAGGCCAACACTACCAACTGGGCTGCCGCCAGGTTTTGGCAGAGGATGGGAGTATCCCGCATTGTTCTGGCCCGTGAGCTGTCCCTGGATGAAATTAAAGAAATCATTGAACGAGTGCCGGTCGACCTGGAGGTATTTGTCCATGGCGCCATGTGCATGGCTTATTCCGGCCGTTGCCTGCTCAGTAATTATCTTACCGGCAGGGACGCCAACCGTGGTGATTGTGCCCAATCCTGCCGCTGGCAGTACGCGCTGCTGGAGGAAAAAAGGCCTGGCGAATTTATCCCTGTTGAGGAGGATACCAGGGGAACCTACATCTTAAGCTCACGAGACCTCTGCCTGATTGAGCATATTCCAGAACTCATCGGGGCCGGAGTCAAGAGTTTTAAAATAGAAGGCCGGATGAAAAGCGCCAACTACGTGGCAGGTGTTGTGAAGGCCTACCGTGCGGCGCTGGACGCCTACCAAAAGGACCCGCACAGCTACCGTTTTGATCCAGCCTGGCTGGAGGATATCAGCAAGGTCAGCCACCGCAATTACACTACCGGCTTTATGTTTGGGAACCCCGGCGCTTCCGGTCAGCATTACGGGGCAGGCGTCTACCGGCGGAGCCATATATTCGCGGGACTGGTCAGGGAATACGAACCTCGCACGGGTTTGGCTCTGGTGGAACAGCGGAACCGGTTTGCCGTGGGGGACCTGTTGGAGGTAATGGTTCCAAGGGATAATGACTTTGTGCAAAAAGCAGCAGAGATAATAGACGATGAAGGCCGGCTGGTTGAGGCTGCCCCTCATCCCAGGCAGCTGGTGCGGATTCCTTTTGACCGGCCTGTGCCGCCCTATGCCATAATCAGAAGAATTGTATAAAATTAGCCATAACCGGCCATGCTAATGCCAAATGCCCTGAAGTGAGAAGGGACTGCAGATTGTGGATCTTTTAAGGCAGAAGAGGCTGGTAAATCTTTTTATCCTGTTAATAGTTTGTTTTTTAGCGTTAGCGGGGCGGCTATGGTATGTCCAGGTAAGGCAGGGCGCCCTGTATTCCGGTCTGGCCCTGGAACAGGTGAGTCGCTGGGTCCCCTTGGAGGAAACAGCCAGGGGCGAAATTTTGGACCGGAATTTAATACCCTTAACCGGAACAAAAGAAGAAAACAGAATTATTATTTTCCCCGACGCTGTGGGCGACAAAGCAGAGGTCTCCCGCGGTCTGGCCGAAATCCTGGGGATTGACACTGCTCTTGTCTCGGGTTATCTGCAGGGAGAGCCCTGTACTCTACCCTTTCTTCCTACGCCTGTGCAGGCCTCTTCCATTCAAAACAGGGGCTGGACAGGCGTGATGGTCTTTCCGGTGAAGTTTCGTTATGGGGACCGCCAGCTGGCCGCACAAGTCATCGGCCATGTGGGGAAGATTTCTTCCTGGCAGGAATTTGTGGACCTTTCGAAACAGAGCAGAAAGTTGTACCATTTCGGTGACATGGTCGGGAAAGCCGGCCTGGAAAAATATTATGAAGGAGCCTTAAAAGGCTCCTGGCCGCAGAAAGCTGTCCGGGTATTTGCAGACGCCCGGGGCAACCTTTTGGGCGGGCCGGGTTTTTTAGTTGATGAAAGGGCTGGGGACAGCGGCCGGCAGGATCTGGTGCTTACTTTGGATGCCCGGATCCAAGAGATTGTAGAGGACGTTATGGACAGGAAGGTTGGTAAAGGCGCGGTAGTGGTGATGGAAGCCGGTTCAGGTGATATCCTGGCTTTGGCCAGCCGCCCCGGATTTAATCCGGAGCATCTTGAGGACAATGGCGCTTTAGCCGGCGGCAATTATTTTGACCACTGTACTGCTCTATATCAACCCGGTTCCATATTTAAGATTGTGGTTGCCACCGCCGCCCTTGAGGAAGGAATTTTTACCCCCGCCAGCCGTTTTGAGTGTACAGGGGAAAAGGACCAGTTGGTGCCCTGCTGGAAGAAGGAAGGTCATGGGGAACTTGATTTCAGGCAGGCTTTTGCCGAGTCCTGCAACCCGGTTTTTGCCAGGGTTGGCTTGGAATTAGGGGCAGGCAAAGTAATTGAGTATGCCAGGCGCCTGGGATTAGATAACCAGTCCATAGGTGGTTACCCGGCGCCAGCCGACCCCCGTCAGGATTTAAACCTTATAGCGGCTCCCTATAACCTGGCGGGTTGCAGTGTGGGCCAGGGTCCTGTCCTGGTCACCCCGATCCAGATAGCTGCCATGACCAATGCTATTCTTACGGATGGAATGTACCAGGAGCCTCGCCTGGTAAAGGAGATTCGTAACGGCACAGGAAAAGGTGAACAGGTGGCCCCGCCGGAGAAAGTTAGAGCAATGTCCCCGTCGACAGCCGGGGTGATGCGCTCGCTTCTGGAGGAAGTTACCGCCAAGGGTTCCGGCCAGGAAGCTATGGTTCCTGTAAACGGCAGCGCCGGCAAGACGGGTTCGGCTCAGATTGCGAACAATGAAGGGCTGGTAAACGCCTGGTTTACAGGTTACGCTCCGCTTACACAATCCCGCTATATCATAACTGTTCTCGTTGAGGATGGCGAGAGCGGCAGTAAATCGGCGGCTCCCGTATTCAAGGAGATCATGGAGCAAATATTGGCGCTGCCTGATACTTTTTAATTGTAAAATACGTTGACCTTGTCATAAGTTATCTAATACTCTAACTCGAAAAAGCCCTCATGGGGCTTTTTTTATGTGATGAGCTTATCTAATTTGTTCTTATCAAATCCTACCACAGCCTGGCTTCCCACTAAGATAGTAGGAACGGCCATACGGCCAGTTTTTTTAATCATTTCATCCCTGGCCTTTTCGTCTGCGGCAACATTTAATTCCGTGTATTTTACTCCTCTTTGTGAAAGAAACTCTTTCACGTGGCTGCAATGAGGTCAGGTAGGAGTGGTATAAACAGTAACATTATTTTCCATTGTTATCCTCCAGTTGTTTTTTTTTAGTATTAGCAATGGTCAAAGAAGTATACACTGTTCCAGGATATACCCCCTGTTTCAGATCTTCAGGGCCGATACTTCCCTTGCAAAGAAGACTAACGGAACGACGGGAGTTGGTGTTTGATGTTATACCCCGTTTTTGGCTGTAACCATATATCTTGATCCCCCATATCATGAAATAAATGTATGCAGAAGGAATAGAAGGAGTTTAATAATGGTTGAAGAGAGGGCAGAAGCAGCTAGGGTAAATAAGCCGGTTTTAATCGTTGGGGCTGGTGTGGCGGGTGGAGTAGTGGCAGAAATCCTGACCAAAAGACAAAACAGCGATTATAAGCCTGTTGGCTTCGTGGACGACGACATAAGTAAGCAAAGGCAAAGCATACATGGTTTACCTGTCTTAGGATGCCGCAAAGACATCCCCACCCTTGTTAACCGATATAACATCAGCGAGATTATTATTGCTATACCCTCCGCAGCGGGGCGGGTAATCAGCCAGATTGTTGAAATCAGTCAGACGAGCAAAGCGCGGCTAAAGATATTACCTGGTTTTTATGACTTCATAACTGGAAGGATAGGAATAGGTCATATTCGGGACATCGAGATGAATGACCTTCTTTTGCGGGAGCCGGTGTCCCTGGATATAGGAAAAATTGCACAGTATTTAACAGGTCAGAATGTGCTGATTACTGGAGCGGGTGGTTCCATAGGTTCTGAATTGTGCCTTCAAGTCGCTAAATTTTCACCTGGAGAGCTTATTTTACTGGGGCGTGGAGAAAACAGCATATATGAAATCGAGTCAAAATTAAAAGAAAAGTTTCCAGGTTTATGTTTTAAAACAGAAATTGCTGATATTAAAGACAGTGTTCGCATGAAAAAAATATTTGATAAATACCGCCCAAAAGTAGCATATCACGCTGCTGCTCACAAACATGTCCGTTTTATGGAGAAATTTCCTGGCGAAGCGGTAAAGAATAATATTATTGGAACTCAAATTGTAGCTGAAGCAGCTTATCTGGCTGGAACTGATATATTTGTCATGCTTTCCACAGACAAAGCAGTAAATCCTACCAGTATCATGGGCGCAACGAAGCGTGTGGCGGAAATGGTTATTCAGGGGATGAATGCCAGGGGTGGAACTCGTTATGTCGCTGTCCGTTTTGGCAATGTTTTGGGAAGCAGGGGGAGTGTTATCCCTTTGTTTAAAAGACAAATTGCAAGGGGTGGCCCGTTAACAATAACACATCCGGATATGGTGCGTTATTTTATGACTACGCTGGAGGCAGCGCAACTTGTTATCCAGGCCGGTGTAATGGCAAAAGGCGGAGAAATCTTTGTTTTAGATATGGGCCAGCCTGTTAAGATTCTCGATTTAGCTAAAAAACTTATAAGGTTATCGGGCTACGAGCCTGAAAAAGATATCAAGTTACTTTTTACTGGAATCTCCCCGGGAGAAAAACTGGTAGAACAGCTGCTTGCAGAAAATGAAAAGCCCATACCCACCAGTCATCAACGTATTTTTGCTGTTAGTGGTTGCAAGCAGGACTCCGCCAAAGTTGATGCTTTTATGAATACCATAACAAACCCGGAGTTTTCATTTCAAGAAGAAAAAGTAATTGATTTATTGCAAGAAGTATTACCTGGCTTTAGAAAAGCAAGTAGTTTTTTGGGGATGGTGTCTGCTGAATGAAAGGTTTAGAAGACCGTGGAGAGCAATTAGCAAGAATTATCAAAGAAAAAATTATAAAGCGTGAGACTAGTGTCGCTGTAGTCGGTCTGGGTTATGTTGGTTTGCCGATGGCTGTGGAACAAGCAAAAGCAGGCTTTTTCGTAACAGGAATTGATAAAGATATCAGTAAAGTCGAAAAAATCAACAATGGAAAAAGTTATAACCCCGATGTTCCAGATGATGTTCTCAAAAACCTTGTGGAAAATGGATGCCTAAGGGCGAGCCATTCATACAATCTGCTTCATGCAGTGGATATTATCATTATTTGCGTTCCAACTCCTCTAAAAATGATGAAACAACCGGACCTGTCTTATGTCCTTACTGTTACCAGAGAAATAGCCGGCCATTTAAAACCCGGGCAATTGATATGTCTGGAAAGCACCACTTTTCCGGGAACAACCCAGGAGGTGGTCCTGCCGATCCTGGAGTCTACCGGCCTAAAAGCAGGAATAGATTTCTTTTTGGCGTTTTCCCCTGAAAGAGTGGATCCCGGCAATAAAAATTTCAAACCGGAGGATATATCAAAAGTCGTTGGTGGAGTAACTGCTCTATGTCATGAGGTGGCGTGTGTTTTTTACAACCAAATAATTAAACATGTTGTACCGGTTACATCAACTGAGGTTGCTGAAATGACAAAAATTTTTGAAAACACATATAGGGCGGTTAATATTGCCCTGGTTAACGAGTTTATGATCTTATGCGACAGGATGGGGCTTGATATGTGGGAGGTTGTAGACGCTGCGGCCACCAAGCCTTTTGGTATCCAATCATTTTATCCCGGACCCGGTGTGGGAGGGCATTGTATTCCAGTTGATCCGTTGTACCTTGCCTGGAAGGCCCTGGATTATGATTTTAGGCTTCGTTTTATCGACCTCGCCGAGGAAGTAAATAATCAAGCCACGGATTATGTAATTAACAAATTGGTCAGATTACTCAATCAGCACAAAAAGTGCCTGAATGATTCAAGAATTCTGGTTCTGGGTGTAGCTTATAAAAAGGACATTGATGATATCAGGGAATCGCCTGCTATCAAAATTATAAGTTCGCTCCAGAAAAATCATGCTGATGTGGTTTATCACGACCCTTATGTACCGAAATTCAAAATGCCTGGCAAGAATGGGATATACCTTGAGAATATGGATCTGTCGGTGGAAGAAATAAACAGAGCGGATTGTGTTCTGATTTTAACCGACCACACCTGTCTCGATTATCAATGGGTTGTCGACAACGCCAGGATTATTCTGGACGCGCGAAATGCAACAAAATTAGTACAAAGAGGCAAAGAAAAAATCACAAAAATCTAAATCAATAAGGGGGTGATTACATTAAATTATTGCTGTATATTTTAGTCCCGGCCGGCATCATAGCAGGCGCTTTAACAAACGAAAATTTGCTTATGATACCATTATTGTTGGTAATTAGCGCGGCAATTTTATTGCTTGCCGGAATCCACCATGTACCCGTATCAGACAGAAAATTTTTGTTTCTTCTGGCGCTTGGCGCCTTATTGATCAGGTTAATCCTTATCGTATCAACCCATTGCTTTGAAACTTCCTTTATTCAATATGTTAAAACCTCGGATGCGATTTATTACGAGCAAATAGGCAGGTTAATCGCCGAAGCCTGGCATAACGGCACTCATCTGGACATAAATAAAAATAATTTTGGCTATCAATACTGGAATGGAATTATTTATTACTTTGCCGGGTTTAAGCCTGACTTGATAATTATTATTAACAGTATCGCCTCTGTTTGCACCGGCTTAAATTTATATTTTATTGCCTTGAAACTTAGCGGCTCTAAAGCGGCAAAAATCAGCTATACGCTTGCTATTTATTTTCCGTCCGCAATCCTTTGGTCGTCTTTAAACTTGAAGGATAGTTTGGTTATTTTTTTAATTACGTTGATTGTAAAGCATACTCTTGAATTAATTGAGGAGTATAAACTGGGAAGGGTACTATTTATATCGTTGTTATTAATGGCGCTAGTTACAATGAGATTTTACGCCGGTATTTTAATTGCAGTCTGTATCGCGCTTTCTTATATTTTTGCAGCTTCGAAATTTCCCTGGCTGCAAAGAATAGCGTATTCGTTTGCCATCGTGATCATAGCCGGATTTGTCTTGCAGCAAATGGGATACGGTTTTATGGGCACAGAGTATATTTTAAGCCAGAGCTTTGAAACCATAGGTGAACAGCATCAAAATGCCGCTTATGGAGAAGGGGCTTTTGCCGAAGACGTTCAATTTGATTCGTTTTTTGACGCATTAAAATATTTGCCCGTTGGTGTAGTCTATTTTTTATTTGCCCCCTTTCCCTGGCAATCAATTGGCGCCATACGTATCCTGGCAGTACCTGAAATGATCTTTTTGTACTTTTTATACAGTTATTTTATCGCAGGTTTTAAACAACTTTGGAGGACGCAACGAGGAGCATGTTTGTTTCTATTGCTTTTTATTTTAACTTTTGGTTTGATTTACAGCCTGGGCTCCGCCAATATAGGCGGTATTTACCGTGTCCGGCTGCAGGTAATAATGGTGGCTTTACTTTTTATCAGTGAAGGTATGCAAAAAAGTTGGGCCTTAAATAAGATATTTGGCCGGTTTACCAAGAAAAATTATCTTATGAGCTAACATGTTTATAGCCTATCACGTAAATAATCGGGAGTGTTTCGTTTGAAGGCTCTTATTTTATGCGGTGGAAAGGGAACACGTCTGCGGCCGCTGACCCATACCATGGCAAAACAGCTTATTCCGGTAGCGAATAAACCCATCATACAAATTGTAATTGAACAGGTCCGGGACGCGGGTATTAGTGATATAGGGATTGTTATCTCCCCCGAAACCGGGGAGCAGGTGCGAAAGGCTATAGGAAACGGCGCGCGCTGGGATGCCACCATTAATTATATTCTACAAAACGAGCCTGGGGGACTCGCCCATGCGGTAAAATCGGCAAGGCTTTTCCTGGAGGACTACCCGTTTCTTATGTTCTTAGGTGACAATTTGATTCAGGGTGGAGTCAGTCAATCAGTAAAGGATTTTAATAACTCGTCAAATGAAGCCATGATCCACTTAAAGGAGGTCGCCAATCCGTGCCAGTTCGGAGTTGCCGTACTTGGCGACAATAAGCAGGTTGTAAGGCTTATAGAAAAGCCGGCAGAACCGCCCAGCAATCTGGCCATGGTGGGCATATATCTTTTTCGACCGGCTATCCACAGCGCTATAGACAGGATTAAACCATCCTGGCGCGGGGAGCTGGAAATAACGGACGCCATACAAGCGATGATTGAATCAGGCAATCCTGTTGAGGCCAAAATTTTGGAAGGATGGTGGCTGGATACGGGTAAAAAGGACGACATCCTGGAAGCAAACCGTGTGGTTCTGGACGAATATACCCGCCCCGTATGCAACGGGCAGGTGGACCAGAACAGCAGGGTTGTGGGTAGGGTTGCGATCGGCAGCGGGAGCAAGGTTGTAAATAGTGTCATTCGCGGGCCGGCAGTGATCGGTGAAAATGTGATGATAGAAGATTCCTTTATTGGACCATATACTGCTTTAGGCAATAAGAGCGTGCTTGAAAATGTAAGCATTGAGCATTCGGTTGTCCTTAACAACTGTTTTTTAAAAGATGTAGAGAGAATTGAGGACAGCCTTATCGGCAACAACACCAGGGTTAGCCGGGTTATGGACCAGCGCAAGGCCGTCCGTATATTCCTTGGTGATGATTCGGAAGTATTGATTTGAGACTGGAGGTGTACACCATCAAATTTATTGAAGGCGTAGAGGTAAGGAGCCTAAAGGTAGTACCCGACGAAAGAGGCTTTCTGATGGAGATGCTGCGCTGTGATTGGCCTGAATTTATGAAATTCTCCCAGGCTTATATAACCGCCTGCTATCCGGGGGTAGTTAAGGCCTGGCATTATCATAAATTGCAGTGGGACCACTTCGTCTGCATATCCGGCATGGCAAGAACGGTCCTCTGTGACCTGCGTGACGGAAGCCCAACCAAAGGGTTGGTGAATGTGTTCCATTTAGGTTCTCTCAATCCGGTATTATTGAAAATCCCCCCTTTTATTTACCATGGTTTTGCAGCGGAGGGGAACGAAACCTCGCTTATCGTGAATTTTCCAACAGAGTTGTATAATTACAACCAACCTGACGAGTATCGCCTGCCGTATAATGATCCTTCAATTCCGTATTCGTGGGAGGATATCAATAGGTGAGAGTAATGGTTACAGGCGCTGCGGGCATGCTGGGAAAGGCCGTTACGGCTGAATATATCAGCCGTGGTATGGAAGTAATTGCTTTGAGACGGGATGAACTGGATATTACTGAATTTGACAGGGTAAGGGATGTTATCAGAGCCCGGGAGCCTGATATTGTTGTTAACTGTGCCGCCTATACAAATGTGGACGGCGCGGAAAGTGAGCGGCGCCGGGCTTTCCTCACGAACGGCCTGGGACCGCGCAATCTGGCGGCCTCGTGCAGGGCGCTGGGAGCAGTACTGGTTCATATCAGCACTGATTATATTTTTGACGGGAGTAAGAAGGACCCTTACGGTATTTATGATGTTCCACACCCCCTGAATATATATGGAAGCAGCAAACTCTGGGGCGAAAGGGCGCTAAAGGAGATTGCATGTCCCTGTTATATCGTCCGTACCAGCTGGCTTTTTGGACCTGGCGGCAATAATTTTGTTGCAAACATGATCAAGCTGGGTAAGGCGAAGGGAAAAGCAAGTGTCGTTAACGACCAGTCGGGAAGCCCCACTTTTACTGTTGACCTGGCCCGGGCTATAGCTGATTTAAGCGGCAGCGGTTGCTACGGTACTTACCATATTACCAATCAGGGGAGTACCACCTGGTATGATTTTGCGAAGGAAATATATGACATGTGCGGCCTGGCAGTAAACTTATCTTCATGTGATAGCGCAGCGCTGGCCCGCCCGGCCAGGCGTCCTGCTTACTCTATATTGGATCCTTTCCCTTTGGAGGAAACCATTGGCTACCTGCTCCCCTCCTGGGAAAAAGCCCTTGCAAGATATCTAGAGATGATCAAGAAACAGGGAGTATTAATATAATTGGGGGTAATTGTCCGTGAAGCTTCTCGTAACCGGTGGAGCAGGCTTTATTGGCTCAAATTTTATTCACTATATTCTCGGTGAACACCGTGATTGGCAGATCATAATCCTAGATAAGCTAACCTACGCAGGCAACCTGAGGAACTTGGAAGGACTGGAGCAAAAACGCTGTCATTTTGTCAGGGGTGACATTGCCGACCCCGAGTTGGTGAAAAGGCTTGTCAGCGAAGGTGTGGATATAATTGTAAATTTCGCTGCCGAATCACATGTTGACCGGAGTATTGATAACGCAGACCCTTTTATCGAAAGTAATATTAAAGGAGTTCAGGTTCTCCTGGAAGCTGTGCGGCATAACGGGGTTAAAAAGTTTATTCAGGTTTCTACAGATGAAGTATACGGTTCACTTGGTTTAACCGGTAGTTTTGACGAAAATTCGCCTCTTGCTCCTAACAGCCCCTACTCGGCCAGCAAGGCGGCAGCCGATCTTCTCTGCCGGGCTTATTTCAAAACATACCAACTGCCGGTAATTGTGACCCGTTGCGTAAACAATTATGGCCCGGCTCAGTACCCCGAAAAACTCATTCCGGTAATTATCAATAACGCTATGAATGATAAGCCGGTTCCAATTTACGGCGACGGACTGAACGTCCGCGAATGGATTTATGTAATGGACTATTGCCGTGCCCTGAGGGAAGTAATTTTGGCTGGCAGGATTGGAGAAGTTTATAATATCGGCAGCGGCAGGGAACTCAACAATCTTGAACTGGCCAAGGAGATATTGACGTATTTAGAAAAGCCGCATAGTCTCATTCAATTTGTAAAAGACCGCCCGGGGCATGACCGGCGGTACGCGATAGACAACGGTAAAATTTGCCGCGAACTTGGCTGGAGGCCGGCATATGATTTTACCGCGGCGCTGCATGATACCATAGAGTGGTATCTCAGCCACAGCAGTTGGTTTGAGAGTTGGAACGCAGCGTCTAAAAAAAGTCTGACCAGCTAGAGTCCATAGTATGGAAAACCAGGTAATTTGTGAATCAGAGGGGTTAAAATTGAAAGCGCTTTTTTTGCCGACAGCGTCAATGAATGACCCGGCCAGCCGGTACAGGGTTTACCAGTACCTGGATTATTTGCGCCGCACCGGGATGGTTGCTGATTACAGGGCGGGTATATCTGATTTTATGTATACCATGTTCGCTCCCTATAAAGGTTTATTTCATAAGGCCATTTTTTTTGGACTAAGAGCATTAAACCGTATTTTAGCTGTCTTTATTATCTGGCGTTATGATGTGATAATTATCCAGCGCCTGGTTTTACCGCACGTGTACCCGTTTCCTGAAATACTGATCTGTATGGTTGGGAAAATGATTGGCAAACGGATTATATTTGATTTTGACGACGCTATTTTTACAACTTATGCCCACCGTGACAAAACGCCGGCAGAACGGTTTAGTGACGCCAACAGGTTAGCCAGGGTACTGGCGCGGTGTGATACTGTTATTGCCGGCAATGCATATCTGGCGTCTTACGCCGGGGCTTATAACGCTAATGTAGTTATAATACCAACAACAATTGATATGAACAGGTATCCGGCTAAGAAATATGAAGACAAAAATGCGGGCGCCCCATATATTATCGGCTGGATAGGCACGCCCAGTTCACTGCCTTACTTGAACATATTAAAGCCCGTTTTTCAAGAACTTGCCCAAAAGCATAATATCTTAATCCGTATTATCGGAGGACTAAGTTATCAATGCCCCGGTGTTCATGTAGAACAACTGCCCTGGTCGTTACAGGATGAAGTAAGCCATATTCTAACCTTTGACATCGGGGTAATGCCGCTGCCCGGAGATGAATATGATCAGGGAAAATGCGGGTTAAAGCTGCTTCAATACATGGCCGCGGGAATTCCCGCCGTGGCCTCGCCTGTCGGAGTAAATAAGGATATTATTAAAGACTGGTTAAACGGTTGTCTGGCCTGTTCTATTGAGGAATGGGTAGTAAAAATCAGCAGTCTGCTCCAATCAACCCAACTCCGGATGGAACTGGGCAGGCGGGGTAGGGAAACGGTTGAACGTAAGTATTCAATACAGGCTGTTTTACCTGATTTTTTAGAGGTTCTAAGAGGTTAGAAAGATAGGAGGATGGAAGTGCCGTTCACCGAATATGAAGAAAATCCTGTGTTATCTCCGCAAAGTGATAATAAAATCCACACTAAAAATTGTCCATGTTGTTACATTTGCGGCCATCAAGGCCATAACTTGTACCATGGGTTAATAGACCGTCTCTTTTGCGCGCCAGGAGAATGGAATCTCAAAAAGTGTTCAAACCCTGAATGCGGCCTGGTGTGGCTGGATCCGGAGCCATTGATGGAAGAAGTGGGTAAGGCTTATAAAAACTACTATACCCACCAGGACAACAGTTGTAATTCTGATACTTTGCCACGGCGCTTATATAAATCGGCAAAAGAAGGTTACTTGGCTCGGAGATACGGTTATTACAGAGAGTCGGTCAATATTTATAAGAAGCTGCTGGGGCTGTTGCTTTACTTTCATCCGGGCCGGCGGGAAAACATGGATTTCAGTGTTATGTATCAGCAGTCACAGCCCAATAGGCTATTGCTTGACATTGGATGCGGCAGTGGACATAAGCTAAAGTTTTTGCAAGACCTGGGCTGGGATACAGAAGGTCTGGATTTGGATCCCGTGGCAGTTGATAACGCAAGAGCTAAAGGACTGAAAGTGCGCCTTGGTGACCTTCAGTCCCAGAATTATCCGGACCATTGTTTTGATGTCATAACCATGAGCCACCTTATTGAGCACGTTTATGATCCCCTCGGACTTTTATGTGAATGCCGCCGTATTCTTAAACCTGGCGGGCGCCTGGTGGTGATTACACCGAATAGTGAAAGTTGGGGGCATAAGCTGTTTAAAAACAGTTGGCTTGCTCTGGACCCTCCAAGGCATTTGCATATTTTTTCTCTCGCGTCGCTGCAACTGCTCGCGAGAAAATCGGGTTTTGAAAAATATAAAATATCAACTACAATCAGAGAGGCGAACGGACTTTTCGCAGCCAGTAAAATAATTCAGCGTACCGGTAAATACTTATGGGGCAGCCGCATACCATTCACCCTTCGTCTTTGGTCACGCGGCATGCAATTTGTGGAATGGGCGTTATTAAAATTGAAACCGGGCTGCGGTGAAGAAATTGCCATGGTGGTGGAGAAATAGTGGCAGGACTAAGTATTGCAATGTGTACATTCAACGGCTCTCAATATATAAGGGAACAACTTGACAGTATTGCTTCACAGACACGCCTGCCGGATGAACTGATTGTTTGTGATGACTGCTCTACGGATTACACGGTGGAGATAGTAAAAGATTTTGCTGCCAGGGCAGGTTTTCCGGTGCGTTTAAGTATTAATGAAAAAAACCTGGGGTCGACAAAAAATTTTGAAAAAGCTATCAGTTTGTGTACAGGTGGCATGATCGCCTTATCTGATCAGGATGATGTTTGGCAGCCAGAAAAGTTAAGGTTTATTGAGGCTGTATTGTTAAATTCACCCAATACAGGCGCTGTTTTTACGGACGCTGAAGTCGTCGATGCACGCTTGTGTCCGTTGGGTTACCGGCTCTGGCAGTCCAAGGACTTCAGCTCTTCTGCGCAAAAAAAAGTCACCCATGGAAAAGCTGTTGAAGTACTGCTTAAACGTAATGTGGTAACAGGCGCGACTATGGCTTTCAGAGAAAAGTTCAGGGGGCTCATCCTGCCTATTCCGGAAGGCTGGGTGCATGACGCGTGGATTGCTTTGATTGTAGCCGCCAATGCGGATTTAGCGTTTATCTGTCAGTCACTGATAAAATACCGCCAACATGATAGACAACAATTAGGGGCAAGAAAAAACAGCTTTGTGGAGCGGCTGTCTGTGTCACGCGGGACGGACTCAAGCAGTTATGTTCACCAGCTAAATAATTTCACAGCTGCTCATGAACGGCTAATGTCCGGCAACACCGGCCATTACAACAGAGACGCAATTTCATTACTTGAAGCGAAGATAGAGCATTTAAAAGTACGCGGCAATATGCCCGGGCAAAAACTGCGGCGATTGCAAACAGTGATAAAAGAATTATGCACTTTTCGCTATCACCGTTTTTCCTATGGATGGAAAAGCGCGGCAAAGGATCTTTTGGGGGCTAAGCCTTTTTGAAAGCTTTCATTTACTAAACTATGAAGCGTTCATGATTGAAGAGGAATAATAGTATTTACGAACGTTTTTTGAAATATATCCATGGCCAGCCCCCCAATAATCGATATATCCTTAAGCACGAATAACTACCCATTGCCAGGGTTAGTGTTAAACCCAATACCAAGGGAACAATACCCGGGAAAAGTCTGGCCCATGAAATGATCGCTGCACAACTCATTAAGACAATCAGTAGGATAAGATTTGTTTTTCTCCAGTAAAAACGGTTCACTCGAAAAATGATTATCCACAGCAGAAAAAAGTAAAATGTATGGGTCAAGAAGTAAGCGATTCCTGTCGCCTTGAGATTCCAGATTGGTAAACCTCCCCAAACCAATCCCAAATACATGAGATTCCAGGAAAGTTCGGTGGTAAAAAATAAACGGCTGCGTCCCTGGGCCAGCAGAAGGAAACCCATAGTCCAGCTGGCGACCTTAAACAGGTCTCCGAGGAACTGCCAGCGCAGAATACCAACTGTTTCTCCAAATACTCCAGAGTATAGGATACTAACCACTTGTGAGGTCAGGGTAAGCATGCCCAGGATAACCGGGGCGCCCAGGAGCAAAGCCAATTCGGCCTGATCGTTAACCAGGGTGTTGGCGGTTTTACGGTCATCGGCAACTGCAGTCAGCCGGGGATAAAAGTCCTTACCCATGGATTCCAGGATAAAACCCAGGTAAAGTGCGGAAATACTCCATGCCGCCTGGAAATGACCGGTGGCAGTCACACCTAATGTTCCTGTAATAAGAACCCTTACAGCAAATTGACTGGCTGTCCTGATCAGGTTTGTGATCATAAAAGTAAAACCCAGGCTGAATAGCCCGCGTAAAGGTTTTGAGACGGCTTGCCAGGTTGCGTGAATGCGAATCTTGACGATCCTGCGCGTATAATGCCAGGAAACTACCAGAAGGACTAGGGGCGTGCTTACTACTGCGACGGCTATACCTGCTTCTCTCCATTGCCATACCGCCAGCACAGCTATGAGCATGCCACCCAGTGCGCTGAGAATATATACCCTGGCAAGATCGCCCAGATAGCGTAAGCCGTTTAGTATAGCGGTTTGAGCGCCGGAGACGGTAGTCGCCCAGACACCGGCGGCCAGCCAGGTTATCGCCCCGGCATATCCGTCGGCGCCTATGACCAGACGGGTAACCGGTTGGCGAAGGATTATTAACAGCAGGGCGCCCAATAATCCTGTTATTACTGCGGACCACCATAATGCTATATGGGTATGGGCAAGATAATCCGTATCGCCGGAGGCCTTCGCCTCAGCAATCTGACGCACGCCGCTTGCAGCCAGGCCCATCCCGGACACTGTGCCTGCAGTATTCAGAACAGACTGCAACAGCCCCAGGAGTCCGATGCCTTCCGGCCCCAGCAGTACCGCCATTACTTTGCTCTTGACAATACCGGAAACGATGGTGAATGTTGAACTTCCGCCAATGATGGCGGAGGCCTTCAGTATTTGCGCCGTTGAGCTTTTCCTGTCACTGATCGGCTGCATATTCACTCACGTCATTACATATGACTTCTTTATATAATTCTTCATACCGGTTGACGATTAGCGGCAGGCTAAAATGCTCCTTGATCCGGAGCCTGGCCGCTTGACCCAACCGGCTTCTGCCCACCGGACCAAGCTCGATAAGTTCGCTCCATGCCTGCGCCAATGTCCGGTGGTCTTTAGGAGGAACAGCTTTGCCCGTTTGGCCCACAACCAGTGCGGAATCCCCCACGTCCGTTGCAACGCAGGGTACGCCGCAGGCCATAGCTTCACCGATAACGTTGGAAAATCCCTCACTATATGAAGAAGAAGTGGCGATGTCCAGGGACGCGGTGAGACGGGCGATATCGTCCCGCCGGCCCAAAAGATGGCACCTGTCAAGGATTCCTGCCGCTTTGGTCCACGCAACCAACTCAGGGTTTTCCCAGGTTACCCCATCCCCACAAAGCAGGAAGTGAACATCCGGCCGGCAGGTGTTCAGCCGGGCCGCGGCATAAATAAAGTTGCGGTGATCCTTGTCGGGAGCGTAGCGTGCCACCATTCCTATTAACAACGCCTCTTCGGGGATGCCCAGTTCCCTGCGAACGTATATGCGTGAAGAAGGATCCGGTTTGTAAGCCGAAAGGTCAAAGCCGTTGGGGATGACCACCATTTTCCCCGTTTCGTAGCCTAATTCAGCGTGTACCTGGCGGGAGGCTTCTGAACAACAAACAATTTTTGCCGGCAGCTTTCGGGATAGCCGGGCACAGATCCCGGCAATCCAAAGGGTTGTTCGTTTGGTGCTTTGCGGATCAAGTCTGCTGTGCCGTATCCCCCAGATCACAGGGATACGGCCGGCTAGTACGGAGGCCAGACCGCCTGCGAGATCTGCGTGGTACATCCAGGTTTGGATGCAGTGAGGGGGAGATTGACGGATCTGACGGGCAAATTGCAGCAACTTTAAAGGATTCGGCGCTTTTTTGCGGATTTCCAAAGCTCGCACCGGCACCCCCAGTTCCCTGATTTTTATACCGACTGGCCCGGTATCCGTCAAAGAAACCACCTCAACCTCAAACACTTCCCGGTCAATATTTGAGAGGAGCTTGTAAAGCATCATCTCGGCGCCCCCGACGTGCAGGTCCGTGATGAGGTGGAGCAACTTTATTTTAAAACCTTTTTTCCATGTCACTAATTAATATCACTTCTCATCAACTAATCTATAAGAAAGTAGCGGAGCCATTGCTCCTTGCTTCAAACTATTTTGGAGCCGGTTGGTTTTAAGCGCTTGCTCCGCCTTTTTCAAGGGGACGTTCCCTGTAATTCCATTCTCTAAATCCGCCGTAGTAATTCTTCACGCTGGGATAACCCATCAATTCATGAAGCACATACCAGACCAGGGAAGATTCTTCGCCCTGAGTTGAATAAACGTATACGTTTTTGTTCTGGGTAACGCCACGGCTGGTGAAGATGTCGGCTAGTTCCTGCGCTGTTTTAAAGGTTTTGTCATCGTTTAAGATATCGTTGATACTGATATTAACGCTGGAGGGGATATGTCCGCTTAAGTAGTCATTGTTTGGACGGGCGTCAACAATAATGTTGTTTGGGTCGTTGCTGCCTACAACAGCCCCCATTTCTTTTAAATCTGTTTTAAAGCTCAAGTCTTCTTTAACCGGATTGAACCCAAAGTTGCTGCGGGGGAGTTTTGTCGGCTTTGCTATGTTTTCCTGAAGACCGGCCTCTTGCCACTTTTCAAAACCACCATCTAAAATCTTGACTTCGTTATCACAGCCGTACATTTTCAGCATCCAGTAAACCCGGCCCTGCAGGCAGTTGTCGTTTCCATAGATGACAATTTTACTGTAATTGTCAAGGCCTAGTTCTCGCAGGTACCTTTCAATATATTTCGCGGGGGCGATGCTGTTCCAGCGAGCCGGATCCTGATAATGAGAAGCTATGATTTGAATCGCTCCCGGCAAGTACCCCTCCGCCAGGATTGCTTTCAGTGTCCTGGAAGTACCGCCGCGCGCGTCCAGGATTACCAGGTTGGGATCATTGATCATGTCGTTGAGTTCATAAACGCTGATCACAGCGTCCGGGTTGCTGTAGCCCGATATCTTTTGGGCGGCCTGTTCAGCCGGACTTAACTGTACTGTTTTGATACCGGTTGAGGAGCGTTTGCAACCTGCCAGTATACAAAGGAAGCCGGCCATCATAAATATTAACAGGCTGAATAGGAATATCTTTTTTTTTCTGTTCATGTTCTCACCCTGCCCTTTCTTTCAAAGCTTATATACTTTCTTCATTATATTTGGGGCGAACTTGCGGACTGTTGCGCCACGGGCTTGCCGTTTTGTTGCCACTCATTAAAAGAACCGTCATAACTTTTTACATCCGGATACCCCAAAAGTTCTGAAAGGGTAAACCAAATCATGGTGCATTGCACACCGTTGTTGCAGTAAACAATAATTTTCTTATCCTGCGTAACATTTTTGCTTGCAAACAGACTTGTTAGACTGGGAGCAGGCTTAAAGGTCATGTCTTTATTGAAAACCGAAGACCAGGGAATATTCACGCTGCCGGGTATGTGCCCTTTGGCGTACTCGTCGCTGGTCCGGGCGTCTATAACGACGCAATTGTTGTTGCCGGCCGCAGCCGCTACGTCACGCATGGTTGCATACATCAGATCAGCCTTTAATTTTGTTAAGTCAAACTCGAATACGGCGCGTTTAGGCCTGGAAACAGTGGTGGATATTTCGTAGCCGGACCCCTGCCAGTTATCCAGACCGCCGTCTAAAATTCTTACATTGTCATAACCATACATTTTGATTGCCCAGTACAACCGGGTTTGCAGACCCTGGTCACCGTAAAGAATGATTTTGGTGTTGCTGCCGGCCCCGCTTTCCCCAAGTGTGTTTTGGAGCTGAAGCGGCGGCGCAATACGGCCAGGGTAGTTGGGATGGCAGTATAGGCTGTGTAAAATTGCTGTCGCCCCAGGTATGTGCCCTTTGGGGTAGGTATTTTGATAAATTCTATATGTACTGCCGCGTGTATCAATAATAAGTGTATCGGGAGCGGAAATTATTTCGTTTAATGCATAAGCGCTGATGAGAGCTTCCGGGTGCGCATAGCCTGCTATTTTTTCTGCAATGTCCTGGCGTTCCAAATTTTTCTTTACTTCCTCAATCGCTTCAGGCTGGATAATTGTTGTTTGCTTTTGACTGCAGCCGCCAACCAACCCAATTCCCAAGAATACAGTTGTTAATGAAATTATTAAACCCAACGCAAAAGTAAATCTTTTTACAGTTACATCACTCCATTTTTAGTAAATTCAATGTTATTGACTTGCCAAACTATTTTAGAAAGAGTTCCCCATCTTTCTCCATCCATCAGCCAATTGCCCGGAATCTCCGAATATCATATGAAGTTCCTGAAGGGAAAGTTACATTCCGGGAAAGCAAAAAAAGTAGCAATATTTAGGTGTCACATGCCCGATTTAACAGACATAAAATAACAAGGAATGGGTAGAGAAGATGCTAAGGCGTGTTTTAGGGGGAGAGGCAAATTTGATGTGGTCATGGATGCTCGTTGCAAGCGCCGTTTTGACTGCTATTTTTATTGTCATAACATTGGCTCAATTAGAAGCGGGGGCAAGGGTAAAGTTTAAGAAATCGCTGGCGTTGTCCTGTTGTGTTCTGGCCATACTGGCGGGTTTAATCATAATAAAACCCAAGACGGATATTAAACAAGTTGATTATATACCTAATATTCAACCTGTCCAGGAAAACACAAGTAAACCGGAGGATACGCTGAAAAAAGAAACCGTTACCAATTCTGCAAGCTCTGTGGAAAGCCCTCTTGGCGCTGAGCAACCGCAGGAAAAAATTATAGAGACCCAGCCGGTTCAGGAACAGGGCGCACAGGATAAAGTTGTAGTTGAAGGCGTGGATCCTGTGCTTGAAGAGATTATGGCCGCAAAGCGTCAGGCCGAAGAAAAACAGAAATTGATAAACGCGGGGGTGGCTGCGGAAGAACTAAAATCGGAAGAATCAGAAATTGAGGAAGAACAGCAAAAAGAAAATCCCGATCAGGATGGGCAGACCGGTCAACAGCCCGGAGAGAGCAATCAAACAGAAAACCTGCAGGCGGTGAAAGCCAGGGTTCAGGCGTCGAGCCTTAACGTCAGAGCTAAAGAGAGCCTGGAGGGTCCGATTATAGGTACTCTCAATTCCGGTGATATCGTAGAAATTATTGGTCAATCCGAGACAAGTGAATGGCTTAATATAAAATTTGATTCCGGGCAGACAGGATGGGTTATGAAAAAATATTTGCTGCCTTTACAGTAAACCAGGGAGGATAGGCAATGAGACTTAAGGAGTTCGGAAGAATTCTGGGCGAACTTAAACTGGTGCTGGTTTTAATACCGGTTATAGCTATGTTTACAAGTGCGATAGTTAACTTATTCGTATTGATGCCAGTCTATAAATCAACTACAAATCTTATTGTGTTAAGAGACGAAATGAACCCTGCTTCTGAAATAAATATTAATACCCTGTCATTAAATCAAAGGCTTGTTAAAACCTACAGTGAGTTGGCCAAAAGCCGGACAGTCGCAGAAGAAGTTATTAAGAACAACAATTTAGATATTACCCCGGAGGAATTTAGCAAAAGAATTCAGGTGGAACTGGCCGGTGATACCGAGGTGTTGAAAATTACGGCAAGCGACTCCAGTCCGACGGTTGCCGCTTTAATGGCTAACGGAGTGGCCCAGACGCTTACCAGCAAGGTTTACAAAGTCCTGAACGTGAAAAATATTCAAGTACTTGACCCGGCCTTACCGCCTGTTTCGCCGGTTAGCCCCAACGTGATTCTAAATATTATACTAGCCGGTATTTTTGGTCTGGTTCTAACAGTGGCAATTGTATTTGCCAGGGAATACCTGGATGACACCATCAGGGACGCCGACGAAATTGAGAACAATATAAAGCTCCCAGTAATTGGCTTAATACCTGTGGCTGTTTATGAAACCGGTGGAGAAGGGAGAGCAAAGATTGAATAGCTACGAACTGGTTGCTTACAGCCGGCCCCAATCTTTTATAACGGAATCTTTTCGAACTTTGCGGACGAACCTGCAGTTTTTAGGGGTTGGTGATACGTTAAAGACCATCCTTATAGCCGGCAGCGGATTTGGTGAAGGAGCGTCTTTTATAACTGCAAACCTTGGAATTGTTTTGGCGCAAGCGGGTCAGCGGGTGATTATCGTAGACTGTGACCTGCGCAAACCGCGGCAGCATTTGATATTCAACCTGGATAACCAGTTAGGTTTAACCAGTGTTTTATCTGGATTTAAAGATCTTGATCAGGTCATAAAGGATGTTCCTATAGCCGGGGTCAGGATACTAACGGCTGGTTTGCTGCCTACCAACCCCGCGGAATTATTGGGCAGCCAGGAAATGAGCCGGCTTGTGGCAGCCCTGAAAGAAAAGGCTGATGTGATCTTGCTGGACGGTTCCCCGTTAACGGTGTTTGCCGACGCAGCAGTTTTGTCCAAATCCGTGGACGGTGTTCTTATAGTGGTAAGATCCAGGGTTGCATCGCAAAATTCGGTGACAAACACCAGGGAACTCTTAACCAACGCTAAAGCAAGTATTCTGGGTGTGGCTTTAAACTGCGCCAGAATGGATGCGCTTAAAGATGATTATCATGCTTATTATGCTAATGCGGCCGCAGTTCCTCGACAGAAAAAGAAAAAAACCGAAAAACCCCGTAAGACAGAAGGGAAAAAGCAAGCTAAGTAAGATGGAGGTTGTTGCATGGGTACCATTTTGGTTACCGGCGGGGGAGGTTTTATTGGTTCCAATTTGACCGTTGCCCTGGTGAAGTTAGGCCATAAGGTTAAGGTGCTGGACAATTTTTCTACCGGGAGCATTGATAATTTACAGCCGGTATTAAAGGAAATTGAGTTATATAAAGGAGATCTGCGCTGTCTGGATGATGTCCGGCGGGCCGTTGCAGGCGCAGAGGTTGTTTTTCATCAGGGCGCCTTGCCGTCGGTGCCCAGGTCAATCGCCGACCCCCTGACTACCAATGCGGTAAATATTGAGGGAACCTTGAACGTTTTATTGGCTTCACGGGATGCCGGGGTCAGGAGAGTGGTATATGCGTCCTCTTCTTCCGTGTACGGCAGCAATGAGGTTCTTCCGAAGGTGGAAAATATGTCTTTGTGTCCGATGTCACCTTATGCGGCAACCAAGCTGGCCGGGGAGGTTTACGGAAAAATCTTTTATGAGCTGTACAGTCTGGAAACCGTCGGGCTGAGATATTTTAATGTTTTCGGGCCGCGGCAAAATCCAAAGTCAGAGTATGCCGCGGCTATTCCCCGTTTCATCAAGGCTTTACTTAATAAAGCATCGCCGGTGATATACGGCGATGGAAATCAATCCAGGGATTTTACGTTCATTGACAACGTTGTTCAGGCGAATCTTTTGTCCATGCAGACTTGCGCAGCAGCCGGGGAAGTGTTTAATATTGCCTGCGGCAAGAGAATCACTTTAAATGGATTATTAGAAATCTTAATGGACATTACCGGTACCCGGGTGGACGTTGTCTATACAGCTGCCCGTCCGGGCGACGTAAAGCACTCGCTGGCCGGCGTGGAAAAGGCGGCCGGCGTGCTCGGCTACTGTCCCAAAACTGACATTAAAGAGGGCCTAAGGCTGACGGTCGAATGGTTCACTAAGGAAAGCGGTTTATAAGTAATTGAATATCATGCAGGAGGTGGGGGAGAGGAGGTCGATAGTGAAGTCCTAAACAAAGTGTTGCGCAGAGCTGTTGCCGGACCTGAATTGCTCCTCCGGATAGGAAAGCAGGACAGCTGTGCGGGTGTACCGTCACTTTTATGAGGCAGAAGTGGCCCGGGGGAAGAAGTTTCAATTTAATTTGCAAAGGAGGTCAGGATGAAAAAATATTTATTGGTTCTGTTGTTTACCCTGGCATGTTTTTGTCCCGGGCAGAATGTCTTTGCCCAGACCTTTAATGATATTCAGGACCACTGGGCGAAAGGCTATATCAGCCAACTATCTGATGCCAATGTTATCAGAGGCTATCCAGACGGCACTTTCAAACCGGAAGGCAATATTACCAGGGCTGAATTCACCAAAGCGCTGGTGCTAAGCCGCGGCCTTCCTTTAAAACCTACGGTAAATCCCACATTCACAAATGTCGGAGCTTATCATTGGTGTTACCCCTACGTTGAATCGGCTATAGCTGCCGGAATTATTGTCCCCGATGAATATGTGCAAACAGCCTTTATTCCTGACGAACCAATAACCAGGGTGGAAGCCGCTATATTTCTGTCCCGGTCACTTGGCCTGGCAGAGGGATCCGGCTTTACCGGATTTGACGACGGTAACCAAATTCCTGTTGAGTTCAGGGGATATATCAGAGCGGTTAAAGAGCGCGGCTTGATTGCCGGTTATCCCGACGGGACTTTCAGGCCGTGGAATCCTATCTCAAGGGCAGAAGCCAGTACTATTCTAGTACGTTACATGTATGAGCAGGGCAAGGGCAAAGGGTTGGTCACCATCAGCTATGACCATCAGTTTTCATCAGTATTTGAAAACGCCTTTCCTCTCCACAAGGCTTACGGTTATCCGGGAGTAAACTACGTCTGTACTTCGTCTGTGGGCTCAGAGGGGGCCATGACGGTAAAGCAATTAAAAGAAATGGAAGACGCAGGCTGGGAAACAGCTTCACACAGCGCCAATCATCTGCACTTTAAAGATTTGGACGAAAAAGGTATACGCGATCAGCTGGAGAGATCAAAACAGTGGTTGAAGCAGTACAGCCTGACAGGGGAAAACTTTGCTTATCCTTTCAGGTTTGCTGCCGCCCCTAACCCGCTGGTGCGGGAGTATTACAACTCCGGCGCGACCTCCTATGACAAGCAGATTAATGTAAAACCTTTTAATTCATATAAGCTAAGCAGGTATTACTTGCAAAAGCCGGGTGAGGAAGAAATTAAAGAGGTTCTGGACAAAACCGTGGCAGAGGGAGGTTGGACCATTTTCTATACACACAATGTTTACAAAGGCAACCAGACTCCAGATGATAAAAGCATCAATCAAGATACATTGCAATTCCTGTTTGACGAAATAGCAAAGAGGAACATGCAGGTAGTCACAGTGAAACAAGGCCTGCAACTGATGAGCCGGTAAATCTGACAACTGGAGTATCATTTTGGCTGGAAGAGTCATGAATCATGAGATAAAATGCCATTCACCCCTATGGAAGATTATCGGCTAGTTGGTTAGACAAAGAATGGGAGGGTGATACCGATTAGCCAAAGGGGTTGGTGGATCATCGTGAGTCTGGGCTTTCTTCTCGTTATAGCTGGTATCGTTGCTTTTCCTCCCTGGTCGCTTATGGCGAGGCTGCTGGACGTTAACGACCGGCCAGAAAAAGTTGATGTTTTGATAACACTCGGAGGAGATTCGGAAAGAGAGCTTTATGCGGCAGAGCTTTACCGGCTTGGCTTTGCTCATAAGATCATAATGTCCGGCTGCGGCTCGTCGGCCCGGCAGATGGCAAAGAAAGCCATCCAAGCCGGCGTCCGGACGGAGGATATTATTTTAGAAGAAAAAGCTGAAAGCACGTACGAAAATGCAATTTTTTCAAGAAACATTATTATCCAAAAACAATATCAATCCGCTATCGTGGTCACCTCGCCCTACCATATGAGGCGTGCCAAGCTGGTATTTGACAGGGTGTTCAAAAAAACAGGCGTGAAATTGCTTTATTGCTCAACCAATGACTCGGGATTTAACGTGGACGGCAGGTGTATTAGCGAAAACGACAGGCGGTTGGTACGAAAAGAGTACGTTAAATTGCTCTATTACTGGCTGAGGTATTGGTAGTAAGGTAAGGGTTCCGGGGGGGGGCTGCTGTAGCATGGGACATTATGAAGTGCTGGGTTTGCAGGACCGGCAGCAGTGGCTGGAGGAGTTGGAAAACGTAAAAGAGGTATGTCCGGATCTGTACTACCGGCCTGAATACCACGGGCTGTTTAAAGATTGGGGAGAAGCGAGGGCCTTTGTTTACCGGGAAGGAAACGACATGGTTATCTACCCTTTTTTGTTCAGGAAGATCGATCTGATCCCCGGACTGAAGGGTAAGCTCAAGCAGCAGCTTTATGATATTACCAGTCCGTATGGTTACGGGGGGCCGCTGGCAAGTCATATGGCCGGCGAAAAAGTACTGGATAACTTTTACCGGTGTTTTGCCGCCTACTGTGAAAGAAACAACGTGATTACGGAGTTCATACGGTTTCACCCTTTACTGGGCAACCACCGCCTGCTGGAGAAACAGGTTGAGATCGAAAGAGTATCGTCTGTAATCTGTGTTGACCTCGGAAAATCAGAAGAAGAGATATGGCTGGGATATGGACGAAACAACCGTAAAAACATAAAAAAGGCTTATCAGGCAGGTCTGAAGGTAATCATGGAAGATACCCCGGCCCATTTTACTGATTTTATTTCCATTTATCACCACACCCTGGCAAGGAACGGGGCCGGTCAGTTTTACTTCTTCAACGGTGAACTTTATGACCATATTCATCAAGAGTTGAAAGGTAATTTTATATATGCTCATACCATAAAGGACAATCAGGTAGTATCAACTGAGCTGCTGCTGTACAATAACTTCTACATGCATTCCTTTCTTGGAGGGACTCTGGAACAATATTATCAGTACCGTCCCAACAATATTTTAAAACATGAAGTGATCAAGTGGGCAAAAACGAGAGGAATCAAATATTTTTTACTTGGCGGTGGTTACCGGGAGGGAGACGGTATTTACCGGTTTAAGCGTTCCTTTGCTCCGGACGGACACCTGGATTTTTATATTGGGAAAAAGGTGCATAACCACGAAGCCGTCAGAATGCTTGAAAAGATGATGGAGTCAAAAATCCCCCGAGAAGGTGAAGGTTATTTCCCCGTTTACCGGAGGTACTAAGATGTTTGAAAAAAGAATATATTGGATTGTTAAAAGAGTGTTTGATATTTTCTTGACAATATTGCTCCTTTTGATTCTAAGTCCGCTGTTATTGGCAGTGGCTTTAGCAATAAAATTATCATCACCGGGTGAAATCTTCTTCAAACAGCAGCGTCTGGGTTTACATGGGAAGGTTTTTTGGATGTATAAATTCAGGAGTATGGTTTCTAATGCTGTGAATATTGGTTCGGGGATGTTTGTGGAGAAGGATGACCCCCGCATAACCCGTATTGGTAGAATCCTCAGAAAAACTGACATTGACGAACTGCCGCAATTATTCAACGTGCTTCGTGGAGATATGAGTCTGATAGGTCCCCGGCCAGCCCCTTTGCACCATCTTAAAAAATACGATAAAAGGCAAAAAAAGAGGTTAAGCGTAAAGCCGGGCATTACCGGATGGGCACAGGTTAATGGACGTCTGGCTCTTTACTGGCCCGAAAGGATTGAGTTGGATCTCTGGTACGTTGAAAATAATTCGCTTTGGACGGACATAAGAATATTAATGAAGACAATTACCGTAGTCCTTTACCGCCGTGGGGAAACGGCCAGGGAAGATCGTAAAGATGTAGACCCCTTTATGAAATTATAGAAAAAAACAGGAGGGCCGGATGAGACTAAAAGGACGTCATGTCTTGGTTACAGGTGGGGCCGGTTTTCTTGGCTCTCATCTTTGTGAAAAGCTGCTGTTGGAAGGCGCCCGGGTAAGGGTTCTGGACAAATTAACCACCGGCAGGGAAGATAATCTACACCCGCTTAAAAAACAAGTCGAACTGGTAAACAGCGACATAGCTTGTGAAGACTCGGTTATGAGCGCAACCAGGGATATTGATACAATTGTTCATCTGGCGTTTCCCATGGTTTTGCGCCTTCGCTCAATTGAAACAGCAGTCGTAACCGAAGCTTTAGCCGGCTTTATGAATTTAATAAAGGCCGCGCTGGAACGTAACGTGCTGCTTATTTATATCTCTTCTATCGCAGTATACGGTAACCAAAAATACGTTCCCATAGATGAAAACCACCCGCTGGAACCTGTACAGGTACACGGCGCAGTTAAACTTGCTGAAGAATTCTTGTGCCGGACACTTGCCTTAAGTGACGGTCTTGCGGCTGTAATACTGAGACCTTCAGATATTTATGGGCCAAGAAATACCAGGATCAGCGTGCCGATTAAGTTTTTGCTCCAGGCTATCCGGAATGAACCAATTACTGTTTACGGAGACGGCTCAGACAGCCGGACTTATACGTATGTCTCAGATTTTTCTGAAGCGGTAGTTTTAAGTATGATCCTGCCTGAAGCTATCGGCGGGATTTTTAATGTCGGAGGCGATGAATGTGTTTCCATGCGCCAACTGGCCTGTGAGGTTAAGAAAGTAACTGGAAGCAGCAGTCCCGTTATTCATCAGGACAGCCCTGCAGCAGGCCGCAAACTTATCGTCGATAGCTTGAAAGCGAAAAAGATACTGGGCTTCCAACCTGCTACTAATATTACTGATGGGTTAGCCGAAACCTACCGGTGGCTTAAAGAAAACCAAAGGTATTTCCAACTTTTATCTTACTGAATGCCTGCTGGTTTTGAATCCTTATAAGCTAGTCATGTGTCAGTTTTGCAAACAAATTATTATTACAAATGTGTTATTTTACTATATTAAAATCTAAATAGACGGAATATATCTTTAACAATGATAATTATTTAGTGAGCGAATCCATTTCAAAATAGATAGGGATTTGAGGAGATTATATGATTGCAATCTATTTTGCAGTTGGGATATTGCTTGTCCTGGCCTGGTTATATATTTATTTAAAATATTTCAGCAAGACAGAGGGTAAAAAGTATTTTATAGATTTATCAAAAAAAAATTCCAAAGAATATGAAGCATATTTTGTAGCTCCTTTTGGCGACGATAATAACAGTGGTTCTTTAACAAGTCCCTGGGGGACCATAACCTACGCTGTCAGCCAATTGGGACCAGGGGAAAAGCTCTTGCTCCGGGGAGGCGTTTATAAAGAATATGTTTCAATAAATAAATCAGGCTCCGTTGATAATCCTATTGAAATAGCTGTGTTTCAGGATGAGGAGGCGATATTGGACGGCGCGGGGCTCGTCTGGAAATACGGCCTTAACTTCCAGTTTGGCGTTTCTTATGTAACTTTAACAGGGTTGAAAATAAAAAATACTAAAGAACACGGGGTTACTCTGTGGGGAGAGAACAGGTACATCCAATTAAGAAATTTGGAAATTCAAGGTTGTGGTACCGGTCTTCATATTATATCAGCCACAGATCTGTTGGTTAAAGACTGCAACTTGCATAATAACAACGGGCCTGGTCTTGTTGTGTCTCCCGGGCCGGTAAATAAAGCCCGGATTGTACATACAAGATCCTCCTTTAATGAAAGCCCGGAATTACCTGACGGCTTTAAACTGGACAGCGGTGAGGATATTTTATTTGAAAAGTGTTTTGCAGAGTATAATGCCGGAAACGGTTTTGGGTGCATTACTTCAAGTATGGTCATTTCCTCCTGCGTGGTCAGACACAATGGACGTTATGGCATCAGGTGCGTTGGAGAAGACAATAAACTGGTCAACTGTATTGTTGATAGCAATGGAATGGCAGGTATTGCCTTGCTGGGTGGAGGATCTTATGAATTATACAACAACCTGGCGATCAATTGTGGTTCTCTTGGTGATTATGGATTGATTGCGGGTACTGAGGCCGATACTTCAATTGCCAGAGTAGCGTTAATTAATAATATTTTTGCTTATAACTACGGCGGGGTCCATTTTGGTTGTTCTGCTGTTTTGGAGAGAGAAAATCATAATATTTTTTGGAGCCGTATAGATTCAGAAATATCTGTTAACAACCGGAGGTATTCCCGTGAGGACATAAATGAACGGGTTTGGTTTCAAGAGACCGGCCGGGGAGAGCGCAGCTTTAGCCGTGACCCTCTTTTTGTTGATTACATGTCCAACGATTTCAGGCTGGCCAAAAACAGCCCCGCCATCGACCGGGGCGCTAAAGATGGGTCTCCAGGCACAGACATAAACGGCGGTATTCGCCCGCAGGGATGGGGTATTGATATTGGGCCCTACGAATCCGCAGAAGGAACACTTATCCCGCCCACAGCCGATATCATTTTCTGTCCCAGTTGTTCCAGTGATGATTCGGAGTCACAAACGTTCAAAGTCAAATGGGCAGGTTCTATTTTTATTGAAAAAGGCAATGTAACAAAATTCCACATTCAGTATAAAGAGGGAGAGGGAGGAGCCTGGCAAAACTGGCTATTGGAAACTTCAGAATATGAAGGAGAATTTTCAGGGAGCGCCGGTCGTACCTATTACCTGAGGGTCAGGGCTAAAGATGACCTTGGTAATTGGGGAAACTGGTCAGATAGTAAATGTGCCGTGGTTCCAATCGATGACCAGAATCCATTAATAAAATATGAAGGCTCATGGAGTTCAGTAAGTTCAGAGCATTCATTCCTAAATACCCTGCATTATTCCGATGTTCCAGGAGCATCCGCGTCTATACTCATAACGGGCAAGGAGTTCTCCTGGATATCTACCACAGGGCCGGACCGTGGGATTGCTGTGGTTTATCTTGATGATATCGCGCAGGCCAAGATTGATCTTTATGATAAAGAGTACGAATACAGACAAAGGGTTTTCACAGTTGCTCTTGATGGCAAATCACATTTAGTGAGAATCGAGGTAGATGGTAAAAAGAATTCTCTGGCAAGTGGATGCCGGGTGGATATTGATGGTATTTATATAAAGTCATAATTCGACGCTTTTATATATTGAAAGTATAGCATTAACTACAATGTAAATAACAATTAGTAGCAGACGCCTCTGGTGCTTTTTTCGGTGCATTTGGCACACTCAAAAGGGGCGTTTTTCTTTTCACCCGATATGTGCATACGCTTTGGGGAGGAGGAAAAGTTGTGAATTATTTGTCATAACTGTGGTTAACTATTGAATCGTAGTCCAGGTGGTGAATGTCCGGGAATTTTGTTGTGTGTGCTCTGCTTTTGTTAAGGGGGGGGTATTTTTTGATCGAAATTCTAAAAAAAAGGCTGTCTCTTTTAATGATTATCCCAATAGCATCTATATTTACCGCGGCTATCATCAGTTTATTAATGGCGCCGGTTTACCTCGCGACTACTACCATCATGGTAGTAAACACGACCGGTGAAGAAAATCCTGTTTCAGATTATAATTTCTTAAATTTAAACCGTCAGCTTGTTAAAACATACGGGGAATTGGCGACAGAACAGGTTATTTTACAGGAAGTAACCACGCAGCTTAACGGCATAACAGCCATTGAACTGGCAGATAAAATCACCGTTACTCCCGTCAAGGATTTAGAGCTGTTAAGAATCTCTGTCAGAGACGAAAATCCGGAAATAGCCTCCTTTATCGCCAATAAAATAGTTGATGTTTTAAGGAAGAAAACCACGCAGCTGTATGAAAAAGATAACATAAAAGTGGTCAGCTATGCGGATATCCCGGTAAAACCTGATCAACCCGACTTTCTGGTGAATATTGCCGGAGCTTTTTTGGCGGGATTGATTGTCGCCATCATCATTTCGTTCTGCTTGGAAGAGAAATTGTTAAAAGCAGATCAGGGTTGAAGCGGGCTTCCATGACCCCGTAGGTTTGCTGTTAGTGATATGAAGCAGTCTGGATAAACAGGGAGCGCTGAAATGAAAGAAGTGAGAATTATTGGAGCAGCGAAGCTAAAAGGCCAAACCAGTGAACAATCACTACCGTCCCTGCTTTTGGCTGTTGCCTGCGGCGCAGCATTGGGATGCCTGGCCTCCCTTACCGGCAATTTGTTAATAACAGTCATAACAGCCTTAAGTATTCCGCTAATACTCTGGAAACCTTTTCTTGGACTGATCGGCATGATGTTTATGGTGCCGTTTGAAGAATTGACCACTTTGGGTTTCTCCTTTACTTTGGTGAGGGTGGTAGGGGCTGTCACATTTATATGCTGGTTTTTCCAAGTAATATTAAAAAGGGAAAAAATAAAGACAGACCGCTTCTTGGGGGTGGCGCTGCTTTTCCTGGCATGGTCTTGCTGTTCTCTTTTATGGGTGATTAACTGGGATCAAGGAATAGTTGCAGTATTAACCATATCCCAACTGGTCCTTCTGTACTTGATGAGCAGAAATTTAATCAATTCTGATGATAAACTTCGTGTTGTTTTAGTCAGTTATGTTGTTGGCGCCGTTGCTGCCGCCATAATTGCCACCTTGGGGGTATATGAGGCCGGTTTTGTCACGAGGGCTTCCGTTTCAGATCTGCAAGACCCCAACCACTTCGCGCGTGCTTTATGTGTTGCTCTGATTTTGACAGTATACCTGACCTGCAAATACCGGAGTTATCAGCGTTACCTGTATTTTATCAGCAGTTTTCTTCTGGCCGGGGGAGTGTTGTTGTCCGGTTCCAGAGGCGCTTGGCTGGCCGTACTGGCTTCAGTCGCTGCCGCTTTTGTGTATACCAAAAGCAAAATCCTGAAAATAGCGCTTATTACCTCCTTGATGATGGTTATCCTGCTCTTTAACAGTGTGGCCTTAAAAACGATGCCGCCGCTAATCACTGAAAGAGTCGTTTCTATGACAGAACTCGCCGACCGCGGCAGCGGACGGCTTGATATCTGGATGGTCGGCGTGGAGATGGTCAAGAAGAATTGGCCGGCCGGAGTCGGTATCAACAGTTTTATCACGGCTTACAACGATTACCTACTCAAAACAAGCGACGAGATCAGAGATCGGGGTGTAATGAGGGACGCTCACAATTCTTTTCTCTGTATATTGGCGGAACTGGGATTGTTGGGCTTGCTTTTATTTTGTATGTTCTGGCTGGTTGCATGGAAATCAGTTAGTGGATTATCCGGTGATCCCGAAAAAACGATGGGTGTTTGCATGCTGGTATACCTTTTTTTTGCCTCCCTTACCGGAACTGAATACATGAACAAATATTTCTGGGTAGGGCTATTGGTTGTTAACATGTTGTTTGTGGTCAAGGCTAATAAGCTGGCCGATGAACAGGTTATCACAAGAAAAAGGGGAGCCGGGTATGAATATTTATGAAAATTGTTTATATAACTGCTAAAACGCCATGGAGTCCGAAGGAGACATTTATTTTACCCGAAATACAGGAAATCAGGCGACAAGGCCATCAAATAACAGTAATTCCACTGCGGCCGGGCAAAGCCGTTATTGCCGGCCAAGAGGCAATGCGGGTAGCTGAAATTAGTATCCATCTGCCATTAATAGGGTTTAAGGTCCTGGGTATGGCCCTGGCAGTGACGATACTCCATCCACTGTGTGTAATGATTACTTTATGGCATCTATTGCGAACTTGGAGGAAGCCTCTCAAGCTGCTCAAAAACCTTGCTGTTTTCCCCAAAGGTTTAGCCGTCGCCCGCCTGGTTAAAAAGATAAAGCCAGACCATATTCACGCCCACTGGGCTTCCACTCCGTCCACAGCTGCCTATATAGCGGCTAAGGTTTGTAATATACCCTGGAGTTTAACCGCTCACCGGTGGGATATAAGTGAAAATAACATGTTGCAAGAAAAAGTTAGAAGCGCAAAGTTTGTTCGTGCCATAAACCGCCAGGGGCGAGCCGAGATACAGCAAGCTGTAGGTAAGTCTCTGGCTGACAAGTGTGAAGTGATTCATATGGGAGTTGATGTAAGGCAGAGCTTAAACGCGGAAAATCAGGCCTTGATTGAAGGTAAATTAGATAAATTTGTTTTTTCCTGTCCGGCCTATATGGTTTTAAAAAAGGGACACAGTTATCTGATTGAGGCCTGCAGTCTATTAAAAAAACGAGGAAAACCTTTTTATTGTTGGTTATTTGGGGATGGACCGCTTGAGGGCGAATTGCGCAAGCAAGTTAAGTCCTTGGGCTTGGAAGGCGTAGTTGAATTCAAAGGGCGTTTACCTCATGATGCCTTGCTCGGACTATATCAGAATGGGGCAATAGATACTGTTGTGTTACCTAGTATTGAGACTGAATCGGGCGACAAAGAAGGAATTCCCGTATCTTTGATCGAGGCCATGGCCTGGGGAGTTCCCGTGATTTCCACTCCCACAGGCGGAATTAGTGAGCTTTTGCGGGAAGAAGCCGGTGTTCTGGTACCGGAGAGAAGCGCACAGGTTTTGATGGAGTCTATGGAGACGTTAATGAGAGACGCAGAGTATTTACAGACCATTGCCGAGCGGGGTCGCCGGCGTGTTTTTGAAGAGTATAGTATTGAGACGGTGGTTAAGGACTTGCTTGGGTTAATGAAATCGAAGTAGTTGTGTTCAACTTTTGGGCGAATATACGCCAACGAATTTTTAATAATGGTTGTAAATTTGCCTTTACAAAGGAAGAGATATAGTGAAAGTTTTACAGTTGGCCAATTATAATGGTCCGTATGAAGGTAATTTCATCCCTTCCTTAATAGCTTTGGAAAGAAGGCTACAAGAGCGTGGTTGGCGGCAAATATTGGCCTTTCCAGAAGGGGCAAAAGAATTCAACTGGTTTCAGCGAGTACAAAGAGAAAATAAGTGTATTTACATTATTCCCAAGAGGAAGTCAATATTTAGTCAAATAAAAGCAGTTGACCAGATCGTTAACCACGAAGGAATCAAAATTATACACACACATTTTACAAATTACGATGTAGTTGCCTGGCTTTCTAAATTGCATGATAAGATAAATAATAATAATAACATTGAGGTTCTATGGCATATTCATTCTCCGGCCCGTGTAAAAAAGACTTTTATGCGACAGCTGCGAGATCTGGTGAAATATAAAATTATTGGTAGAAGCGTACATGCGATTGTGGTTTCAAGCGGCGGGTTTATTTCAATGAGAGAGAGGGGGTTGTTGGAACGGCAGGCTTTTGTTGTTCCAAATGGTATTGATCTGGGAAGATTGACCAAGTGTACAAAAACACGGCAAGAAATGCGTAATTCTTTTCATGTTACAGCTGAAGAGGTTTTATGTCTTCAATATGCTTGGGAACCGTATATAAAAGGTGTAGATATAACATTAAGCGCCATGGAATATTTAATGCGTTATGGATTACAGGTAAAACTCTGCCTGGTTGGGCAAGATGTATTGTTTCATTTCGTCCGTAAGAGATTTAAAGACAGGATTCCTGATTGGGTGAGGATCATCGAGCCTGAAAATGAAGTAACCAATTACCTAAAAGCCGCCGATATTTTTGTGTCCGCCAGCCGGACGGAAGGTTTTTCTTATGCTGTTGCAGAGGCAATGGCTATCGGCTTGCCTGTAATATGCAGTGACATTCGAGGCCTGGAATGGGCGAGGGAAGCGCCAGGTGTGGTTTTTTTTCCAAGCGAAGACAGCGCAGGTTTGGCGCAGGGGATCATAAAAATTATGAAATGGGCGCCGGAAAAGCTTGCTGCCCGAACTGCAGCCGGTCAATCACTAATTATTGAGCGATATGGAGTGGAAACGTGGGCTGAACAGGTAGCAGATTTATATGAGCAAATAGTAGAAAATAAGGGACGCCGGACAGACGCCCCTTATTAAAATGGTCATTAATTATTTAACCTGAATCAACGTAATGTCGTCAAAGTAATAGGTGCCGGTGCTGCCGGCGTCAACGGAGGGATAAATCCTTACGTAGGCGGTAGCGGCCGGTACGGTTATGGTCATTTCGGGCATGGCCTCCCACCCGCTGCCGGTATTATTGAACTTAAAGGCGTAAGGGACCGTATAGGTGCCGTCCTGTTTGAAGAACTGGACTACGACTCTGGCGCTCATATTTGCCGTGCCTTTTTTAGCTTTCATGTTAAGCTTGTAGGTACCCGGTTGTAAATTCAGCTTCTGGTAAAAACCCCAGCTGTAATTGTTGGAAACATACTTGTTGCCGTTTGCTTCAGTGTTGATTGCCGCTGTGTTTGTTTCATTGGCCCAGCCCTGCAGGCCCGAACTGAAATCGCCGTTTGTGATGAGATTGGCCTGGTTGTTTACAGTATTGTTTACAACACAGGAAACGGCAGCCGATGTGGATGAATTGCCGGCTGCGTCTTTAGCGGTAGCCCGCACATAATAGGTCCCGTTATTAATATTGGAAACGTCCCAGGCAAGCTGCCAGGCGCCGGATGTTTTCGTGCCGTCCTGCAGGGCGGCCGCCCCAATGCTTGTCCAAGTGCCGTTTACATCAGCAGTATAAGCAAAGGTTACGGACTCAACTCCCTGGTTGTCACCGGCTGAGGCTGTTAAAATCGCTTTATCCTTTAATGTGATACCGGCAGCCGGCGCGGTTACGGTCACCTGGGGAGATTCTGTATCAGGCGCCGGTGCTGGTGTAACGCCGGCCGGGACCAGAGAAACGTCGTCAAAGTAATAGGTGCCGTTGCTGCCGGCGTCGACGGAAGGATAAATCCTTACGTAGGCGGTTGCGTCCGGCACGGTTATGGTCATTTCAGGCATGGCTTCCCAACCGCCGCCTGTGTTATTGAACTTGAAGGCGTAAGGGACCGTATAGGTGCCGTCCTGTTTGAAGAACTGGACTACTATTCTGGTGCTCATATTTGCCGTGCCTTTTTTCGCTTTCATATTCAGCTTATAGGTGTCCGGCTGTAAAATCAGTTTCTGGTAAAAACCCCAGCTGTAACTGTTGGAAACATACTTGTTGCCGTTTGCTTCAGTGTTGATTAACGCTGTGTTTGTTTCATTGGCCCAGCCTTGCAGGCCCGAACTGAAATCGCCGTTGGTGATGAGATTAGCCTGGTTGTTTACAGTATTGCTTACAATACAGGAAACGGCAGTTGATGCGGATGAATTGCCGGCTGCGTCTTTAGCGGTAGCCCGCACATAATAGGTACCGTTATTTATATTGGAAACGTCCCAGGCAAGCTGCCAGGCGCCGGACGTTTTCGTGCCGTCCTGCAGGGCGGCCGCCCCAATGCTTGTCCAACTGCCGTTTACATCAGCGGCATAAGCAAAGGTTACTGACTCAACTCCCTGGTTGTCACCGGCTGAGGCTGTTAAAACCGCGGTATCCTTTAATGTGACACCGGCAGCCGGCGCGGTTACAGTCACCTGGGGAGATTCTGTATCAGGCGCCGGTGCGGGCGTAGAACCGGCCGGGACCAGAGAAATGTCGTCAAAGTAATAGGTGCCGGTGCTGCCGGCGTCAACGGAGGGATAAATCCTTACGTAGGCGGTTGTGGACGGTACGGTAATGGTCATTTCAGGCATGGCTTCCCACCCGCTGCCGTTGTTATTAAACTTGAAGGCGTAAGGGACCGTATATGTGCCGTCCTGTTTGAAGAACTGAACTACGACCCTGGCGCTCATATTTGCCGTGCCTTTTTTTGCTTTCATATTCAGCTTGTAGTCGCCCGGTTGCAAATTCAGTTTCTGGTAAAAACCCCAGCTGCAATTGTTGGAAACATACTTATTGCCGTTCGATTCAGTGTTGATTACCGCTGTGCTTGTTTCATTGGCCCAGCCTTGCAGGCCCGAGCTGAAATCGCCGTTGGTGATGAGATTGTCAGTCTGTCCGGGTATTGGCGTCGGATCAGAATTTTGGCCGCCTTGCGCAACTGTGTAGTTCAACAGGGCCAAACCGGCAAAAACCATATCGTGTACCGATGTTTGGTTTGCAAGGATACTCCAGGACGTGTCGATTAGAGATGGCGCCCAGGGCGCAAACCATAGCCATTGTGCGATAGTGCCCGGTAAAGGTGACGTGCCGCTGCCATCAAGGCGGTGAGCGATTGATCCATTGCTTTTTACCATTATTTTTGTGGCTGTATTGGCGAACCTTTGCATGTCGGTGTCGCTAAAAAGGCCATGTTTGTATGCATAATTGATAAATTCCAGTTCGGGAACGACATGGCCTGTGTCTTCATAAACGCTGCCGTAATCAGCGCTGTCAGGGAAGTATTTCCAGGTGTAGGCATTCAAGGCAGTGTTTAAGATGAGATATTTTTTGAAGTAATTTGTTATTTTAGTGGCTTTATCGAGGTAGGTCTTGTCCCCTGTGGCTTCATAAATAGCAAACATGACGCTGCCTTGGGCCAAATTCATGTTAATAGGCAAGTTTAAATGCATCGTAGCGCTATCTTCAATCCACTTTGAATTGGTATCCAGGTATTTGGGCTGATCCCTCATGTCATGGACCTTGACGGCATCCTTGGCAGCCTGCAAATATACATCCGCCTTGGCTTTATACTTTGACAGAGCCGGGTCATTGTACACCATGGCGGCAAATTCAGCCATGGGCTGGACGGTTACTCCCGTTTGTACCGCATAAAGCCAATAACTCTGATAATTGGTAAAAGAACCATTGCGCCAGGCGGGTAAACTCAAGCCGCGGTAATCGGTTACTTTCCGTATATTATCACGGCGATTTAACTGGCTATCTATATGTCCGGTAAACAAATTCAGGTAGCTTTCATCTTTAGTAGCTTTGTACATTATTAAATAAGCTCTTGTGACGTAACTTTCTTCCCAGGTGGGATAATTATTATCCACTTGGGTTTTATAACTTTCCCAGGTACTTTTATTATATTGGTCCACCTGATCAAACTTTGCCCGCAAAGTTGCCGCGCTGGGGGTTGCAGCTTGCGCATATCCAACAAATATAAGCGAAAACAAGAAAACTAACGAGAGCATGCTGAAAACAAACTTACTTTTCTTCACTTACGCTGTCCTCCTTGAATTTGTCGTTTGTGACAATTTTCGACATCATACAAGGAAGTCCTGTTGGCAATTCATACCAATGAAGCAAGGGGACGGTTCTTTTGCTTCCCTGAAAATAGCCGTATAGCTGTTCAGCTCGCAGAGTGAATCCCCAAAAGGTGCGAATTCAGCAACATTGGCTGCCACTAGTCTGGCGCCGGCGCGTCGTGTGTGATTAAAATCGCGCCTGTATCACTTGGGTTTTTTTTTATGATGCGATACCTAGAGGCGTGTGTAATTGCTCTTAAAATACACACTGAGCGCCATCAATGTTATACAGGTTTTTATACTCATCAACAACACGGGTAAGATCAAACCTCTCCCGAACAACGGCCGCGCCTTTTAACCCCATGGCCGTAAAGTATTCTCTATGATCTATTAAATCAATAATCGACTCTGTAAGTGTATCGATATCATATGGAGGAATGAGAATACCGGTTTTTCCGTTATCTATTACTTCCGGAATACCGCCAACGTTTGTGGCAATCACTGGTTTGCCCGCTGCCATTGCTTCGAGAACAACAAGCGGCAATCCCTCTATGTTTGAAGTTAATACAAGGCCGTCACTATATCCCAGAAGCTCTGCTATATCTTGTCTTTCTCCCATAAATTCAACGACTTTTTCGAGGCAGTATGTTTGGACCATGAGCCTAATTGATTGGAGTTGAGGGCCGGTACCAACTAAGAATGCTTTTATCCTGCCCGGTCTTGCCTCAACAACCTTTTTTAAAGCTTGAATAAAAAGAGCATGATTCTTTTCAGGACTGAATCTGGCAACGTGGATGAGAGATATTGGCTTATCAATAGGTTCGGTTACTTTGACTGCCTGGTATTTCCTGGTAGTAATCCCATTTTGTATTACTAAAACTTCTTTTATTTTATAAACGCGCTTAATGCTTGCGGCAACATTTTTTGCTACTGCTACAGGCACGAAACCACAATATTTATATGCAAAACGGCGAACAAGCCGGGTATCCCGGCCGCCTTCCCATTCAGCCATGCTGTGTATTGTTTCTAACCTGCGAGGTACTTTGCTAAATATTGCTGGTAATAGAGTATATAGAATTGCCCTTTGATGGACATGGATTATGTCAGGCCTATAGGTTTTGAAAATCTTCCACAAACGATAGATTATTGGAACATCAAGGCCTTGTTTCTTATTTAGGAAAAACAGCTCAATATTTGAGTCTCTAAGTCTTTTGCTTAAATTATTGTTTGTATCTTCATACAGAGAGCATAAACCGATCTCAAAACAAGTTGAATCTAATGAACATAGTAAGTCGGTAACTAAGCAACTTGCCCCTCCTGTGGAAAGAGACGGAATAACATGAAGGACTTTTTTCTTCATTCTAATTCTCCACCGGTAAGCTTCAATTAATATACATAAACATCATATTCAGGAAAAGTTGTTCCTGATACATGGGATATAAGTTTAGTCTTACATAGGGCGTTTTAGATTGTTGGATGCAGACCGGTTGGAAATATATGTTTTACATGATCAGTAACAATTCCATTAGGTTTAGCGTAACGTAAATTAATAACTATATTTCTACATAAGAAAACCAATGTTTATCTATAAGGGTATAGGTGGTATAGGAGGAAAGAATTGCCGATAGATAAGTCAATAGAATTAGTAAAATTTGGTATTATTGGCTGTGGCGCAATTGCACAGCGTTACATGGATGTTTTTGAAAACTTGAAATTAGCTAAGGTAATTGCTGTAGCAGATATTGATTTTAATAAAACAGCTGCGTGGTCAAAAAAAATAAAGTGTCAAGCTTTTGCGGATTATAGACACCTTTTAGAAAATAAAAATATTGATGTAATTATCATTGCAACACCGAGCGGACTACATGCTCAAATAGCTATTGAAGCCCTTCATGCAGGAAAGCACGTTGTTGTGGAAAAACCAATGGCAATGACGTTGGAGCAGGCTGATGCTATGATTGAGGCGGCAAAGCGTGCAAATCTTATTTTGAGCACAATGTTAAATAAACGCTATTTGCCCGCGTGTGTTTTGTTAAAACGAATTGTCGAGCAAGGTGTCCTGGGGCGGTTATTATCTGGAAGTGTCAGTTTATATTGGTATCGTCCTCAAGAATATTATGATGAAAGCGGATGGCGTGGAACAATATCTATGGATGGCGGTGTTTTAATGAATCAGGCCATACATCATATAGACCTTTTACTTTGGTACATGGGAAATGTTAAGAAGGTACATGCTTATCGCGCTACCTTGGGGCACAACATTGAAGCTGAAGATACGGCGGTGGCAATACTTGAATTTGAAGACAATGCGCTTGGTACAATTAATGCTTCAACCTGCTCCTATCCCAAAAATATGGAAGAAACATTGACTATTATAGGTGAAAAAGGAAGTATTATATTGGGCGGCAGCGATTTGAATAATTTTCGTTTATGGCATATGGCTGGCGCTACAATACAAAGCGCTTTAAATTCAATTAATAAACTCAATATTCCAAAGTGGTATGGACATTATAAAGCAATTGAAGCTGTCAGTTTAGCAATCATTGATGGAAAAGAAGGTACGATTAAGAACTTAGACGGTAAACCGGCCCTTGAGCTGGTTCTTAAAATATATAGTGGCAGTAATATCACGAAGCCTGAAATAGGCCGTAAAGAAAGTTTGGAATAAAAAATGAATTATACTATATTTCCCAACGTTAGGCTAGGTAAAAATGTATATATCGGTGATTATGTGATCCTGGGCCTTCCGCCCGCAGGGAAAAAAGGGGGTGAAGTTGAGACAATAATCGGCGATAATGCCGTTATCCGTTCTCATACGGTAATCTATGCCGGCAACCTGATAGGTGATAATTTTCATGCCGGACATCATGTGATGGTACGTGAGGAAAACATAATAGGTAATAACGTAAGCATAGGTACCGGAACTATAGTTGAACATCACGTGATTTTGGAGAATTATGTTCGCGTTCACTCACAAGCTTTCATTCCTGAATTCAGTATTTTAGAAGAGGGAGCCTGGATTGGTCCTAATGTAGTTATCACAAACGCTCTATATCCATTTTCACCAGGAGCCAAAGACAACCTGAAAGGAGCCTGTATTAAGAAAAATGCGAAAGTGGGAGCGAACAGCACCTTGTTACCCGGGATTGTCCTCGGTGAAAATTGTCTTATCGGAGCAGGCTCAGTGGTTACAAAAGACGTACACGCAGGAACAGTGGTTGCCGGTAATCCTGCCGGGATTATTAACGAAATAAATAACCTCCCGTACTGATAAAAAATGTAAAGGTAATTGTATGCGAAAGATACCGTTAATAAATCTAACCTCACAATATACAAAAATAAAAACGGAAATTCAGGCCGCAATAAATAATGTTTTGGAATCAGCAAATTTTATTTTAGGGTCTGAAGTTGCTTCCTTTGAACGAGAATTTGCGGATTTTTGCGATGTGAAATACTGTTGCGGTGTTAGCAGCGGAACTGACGCCCTTTTCTTAGCTTTAAAGGCAATAGGGGTAGGACAGGGAAACCTGGTAATCACTGTTCCGAATACCTTTATTGCAACCACTGAGGCTATCACTCGAGCGGGTGGAAAACCTGTTTTTGTTGATGTAAACCCGAAAACATATCTCATCGACCCGGAGCAATTAGAAGCCAAAGTAAAGGAATTAAGAGCAAAAGGTGATCTTTTAAAGGCAGTAATCGCTGTTCATCTTTACGGTCAACCGTGTGACATGAACGCCATCAATACGATTGCTGGAAAGTACGAACTAAAAGTGATCGAGGATGCCGCTCAAGCTCATGGAGCTGAATACGAGGGGCGGAAGGTAGGGGGTTTTGGAGCGGCGGCCTGTTTTAGCTTTTATCCGGGTAAAAATTTAGGCGCCTGCGGAGATGCCGGAGCGGTGACAACAAACGACCCGGAAGCGGCAAGAGTCATAGCGAGGTTGGCAAACCATGGCCGGGACGGGAAATATATACACCTTGTAGAGGGTTACAATTGTCGTCTTGATACCCTTCAGGCCGCGGTGTTGCGGGTAAAGCTCAGGTATCTTGAAGAATGGACGGAAAAGCGAATTGAAAACGCGAAATATTATTCGGAAAGGCTGGTGAAGCAGCCTTCCATCAGCATCCCATCAGTATCTGAAAAGGTTAGACATGTTTTTCATCTTTACGTAATAAGAGTCAAGAACAGAAATGAACTGCGAAATCATCTCCGGAAGGCCGGAATATCAACCGGCATACACTATTTTCCACCACTGCACCTCCAACCGGCTTATAGGTATCTTGGCTATAAATCAGGAGATTTACCTGTCACCGAAGGTTTAAGCCATGAAATTCTCAGCCTGCCCATGGATGCGGAACTTACCAGGACGCAAATGAATTATATTTGCAACGTATTAGAAGCTTACATTCATTGATTGCCACTTTGTAAAGCTGTACTTAATGCAAGATTCCAAATACAGGGGGAAGGCAGGCAGTTATGCCCAAACTTTGGATTTTAAATCATTATGCGGTTGGGCCGGGGGAGAGTGGCGGGACCAGGCATTTCGATTTGGCGAGAGAGTTGGTAAAGATGGGTTGGGATGTTTCAATCTTTGCGGCCTCTGTTAATCATATAATGCGACGGGAAACACATCTTCAGCCTGGAGAGAAAATAAAAAAGGAAGTTCATGATGGAGTAAGCTTTTTTTGGTTGCGAACTCCAGTATATTATGCTAACGGCCCACGCAGAATCTGGAATATGCTGGTTTATACAATAAGCGTTTTACGCAACGCCTGGGGACGGGAACGTCCGGAGATAATCATAGGCTCTTCCGTGCATCTTTTTGCAGCCTTTGCCGCGTATATTCTTGCAAGACGCCACCGGTGCCGTTTTATTTTTGAAGTGCGTGATCTCTGGCCCCAAGCCTTTATTGAGATATTTAAGATTTCTGAATATAATCCGGCCATATGGTTATTGCGCCGTCTTGAAGTCTTTCTGTATCGGAAGGCTGAAAAAATAATTGTATTATTGCCAAGAGCAAATGAATATATCGAACGTTTTGGCATCCCAAAAGAAAAGATTTTTTATATTCCTAACGGAGTATATCTATCCAGGTACCAAGAAAGTACCTTTCCTTTCAACCCGCAATTATCCAATACACTGGATTCACTGGCAGGAAAGTTTATTGCAATATATGCCGGTTCACTTGGTCCTGTTAACGGCTTGGATACGCTTCTCGACGCCGCCGGGCTTCTTCAACTGCGGGGGGATAAGCAGGCGCATTTTCTTTTTGTGGGCAACGGCGCCCAAAAAAAACGGTTGCAGCAGCGGGTTGTTGATGAAGATCTTGCCAACGTTACTTTTATTGACCCGGTGCCCAAAGATTATGTACCCATGCTTTTAAGAAGGGCCAATATTGGAATTCATGGTTTTCAGGATTTACCGGTATTCAAGTGGGGAGTTAGTCCAAACAAAGTATTTGATTACATGGCTGCCGGTTTGCCAGTGCTTCTTTTGTGTAGTTATACGCGTGATAATCCTGTTGATATAAGCGGTGGAGGGATGGTTTTACCACCCGGTGAAGCTGAAACGCTGGCCCAAGTCATAATCGAGCTTGCCGCCAGCCCGGAGCGTTGTGCCGTAATGGGCAAAAAGGCTCTTAAATATGTTGAACAGGTACATTCCATGGAAGCGCTTGGCCGGCGACTAGCTTTAATCCTGTCAAGAAATGCCGGTTGAAAAGCAAAAAGACGGTGATCAGCAGCAATATTATTTAAAAAATGGCAGTTAAAAGTATGTTGGCAACTCTGAACATATTAAACAAAGTATTAATATCATGAATTATGGAAGGCGAGGTTTGAGTAAAGGCTTAATGTCCAAAAACTTTTTTTATTGGGAGAAAATTATTTTGGCTAAGATTCTGTTGATCGCAAGTTATGCAAAATCACTGATACGTTTTAGGGGCAAGTTAATAGAAGAGTTAGTTGGACGTGGTCATCAGGTGATTGCCCTGGCGCCCGAAACGGATTATGAGAAAGATCTAAATGAACTGGGCGCTCAATATTTGAAACTTCCGCTGCGAAGAACTGAGCTAAACCCGTTCAAAGATATCATTTCTCTCCTATATTTGGTTAGGGTCTACAGGAAGCTCAAGCCCGATATTATATTTACATATACGATAAAACCCGTAATCTATGGCTCACTGGCAGCCCGTATGGCTAATGTTGACCGGGTTTATTCAATGATTACCGGCCTTGGTTATGTATTCACGGGAAATACAGTGAAACAACGAATATTGTTGAGTTTAATAAAACTTCTATATAAAGCCGCTTTGAAAAAAAATGAAACAGTTTTTTTTCAAAACCAGGATGATTTGAATCTGTTTAAATCTCTTGATTTACTGCATAACAAAGAGCAGGCGGTTGTAATAAATGGTTCTGGTGTCGATTTGGAATATTATGATTACGTGAAGTATGAAAAAAACAAGAGTTCTTTTTTAATAATTGCAAGACTGCTCAAGGATAAGGGCATAGCTGAATTTGTTGAAGCGGCCCGTATACTCAAGCCGGTTTACCCTGATGTGACTTTTAATATACTTGGGCCTTTTGATTGCAGCCACGCCGCAATTCCTCGGCAGGATTTAGAGCTCTGGACAGCTGACGGGACGGTAAATTACCTGGGTGAAACCGATGATGTACGTCCTTTCATTGCCGACAGCAGTGTCTATGTATTGCCGTCTTACCGTGAAGGGACGCCTCGTTCTGTTCTTGAAGCCATGTCCATGGGGAGACCTATTATAACCACCGATGCGCCCGGCTGTCGCGAAACAGTCCGGCATGGAGAAAACGGTTTTCTTGTGCCGGTTAAAGATAGTAATGCTTTGGCGGAGGCTATGGAATATTTTATCCTGCACCCTGAAAAGGTTGCGACCATGGGTTGGGCGAGCCGTAAGCTTGCTGAAGAAAAATATGATGTTCATAAGGTTAACCATGCGATACTGGAGACACTGGGTATCTAACCAGTTGATGCAGACACGTCCATTCAGGTGATCCGTATTTGTAATAAGTATTAATTTTTAAAAAGGAAGGTATCGGTTTTATGATAGTGCCCCTTTCCTGTCCGGACATTGGTAATAGAGAGCGTGATTTGATAAATGAAGTACTGAATAGTAATGTGCTGAGCATCGGGCCCAAAATAGCTTTGTTTGAGCGTCTGGTAGCGGAATATCTGCAGGTAAAAGAAGCTGTAGCGGTAAACAGCGGAACAAGCGGTCTTCATCTGGCGGTACGGGCGTTGGGAATAGGTGAGGGAGATGAGGTGATCACAACTCCCTTTAGCTTCATATCATCCAGCAACTGCCTTATCTTTGAAAAAGCGCGCCCGGTATTCGCAGACATCGACCCGGTCACTTTCAATATTGATCCGGAACAGATTGAATCCAGAATAACACCAAAAACCAGGGCCATTCTCCCCGTACATGTTTTCGGAAGACCGGCAGACATGGATACCATCTTCAAGATCGCTACAAAAAAAGGTATTTTCGTAATTGAAGATGCCTGTGAGGCCATCGGCGCCAGTTACCACGGAAAGAAGGTTGGCACTGAGTGTGACGCGGGAGTTTTCGCCTTTTATCCCAACAAGCAGATTACAACCGGTGAGGGCGGAATTATTACAACTAATAACAGTGATGTGGCCAGCCTGTGCCGCAGTATGCGCAATCAGGGAAGAAGCGAGGAAGACGGGGGCTGGCTGAATCACTGCCGTCTGGGCTACAATTACCGGCTGGATGAATTAAGCGCGGCGCTTGGTGTAGCACAGATAGAGCGTATTGATGAAATTCTGGCTAAAAGAGAGTCGGCGGCCAGGGCCTATAGCGTCAAGCTGAAGAAAATAAAGGGTGTCATGACACCAAACGAGACGCCGGGGGTAAGAATTAGCTGGTTTGTGTATGTAGTTAGTCTGGCCCACGGAATTGACCGAAACAGCGTTATGAATCATTTGCAAAAGAATGGAATCGGCTGCAGACCTTATTTCCAACCATTGCATCTGCAGCCGTTTTACAGAAAATCATTTGGTTATAGTGAAGGAGATTATCCCAACACAGAGCGGATTTCTTCCTCAACGCTGGCTCTGCCGTTTTTCAACGATATCACGGAACAACAAATGGATTACGTTGTTGATGTGCTGCAACAGGCAATTGAATTGGTATCATGTTGACATATATACAACAAGTACTAAAGTGATTAACTAATGTTCGAAAAAAGGCATCTGATAAAACCCGGATAAGGTTTTTCAGATGCCTTCCTTGTGATGTATTGTCAAACCTATTTATTAACAAATTTCATAAAATACTAAGGGGTATTGAAAAGAGGAGATTTTTCCACAACAACTTTTTCTGATATATCCATGTTGACAGATGTATCAGCAGGTACTTCGTAAATAATATGGTTTTTTTCATTAAGGATAATTTTAGGCGTAGTATCATTTCCCGTAAGAGTTATATCTATGATCTTATGCCTGGTAGTTGACTTGGTAACAATCATTTCCAAGCCACCAAGTTTAACAAACTCACCAACCTGATATTCCTGTGGAATAATAACATTATTGATTAAAGCTGTAGCCTGAGCCGCGCTTGACGGTGCTGGTGCAGAATTTGTTGCCGTCGCAGGGTTTGTTGACTGAACTGGCGGATTTGTTTTAGGAGAGGTTGCCGGTGAGGTGGTTGCTGTTGTTTTATCTTTGGCGCCGCCGGAGTTTGTTTGCGCACTGGTGGTTTTGGATGTTTGACTGGCGTTATTATCCGTTTGTACAATCTCGGATTGCCTGCGCTGGCTATCCTGATAGTTGTCCGCGGCCTTTATTGGCGAGATACTCTGTCTCCATAGACAGGCGCCTATCAACAAAAATATACCTAAGCAAATCAACGAAACAATAAAGAAAATCTCCCGCCTGGTCATTTGCTATCCCTCCTTTCTTCTATCCCCTGACGGTAGGGCATTGTTTGTTTATAATATTTTATTCAGGGTGCAAAAAAGTGTGAAAACCAATTCAGCCTTTTCCCAGGTTGAGTTTGGTTTACGTATATCTGAAAGAAGAGCCAGGTTATTGGCAGGGCCCACTTAAACAGTTCATTCGCAACAAAAATTGACTGCCCGAAGTGGGCAGCCTTTAGCATCTTGATCTATTTTGGTTTGAACTAAATACTATCCAAAACGGCCGGTGATATAGTCTTCGGTACGCTGGTCAACCGGTTTTGTGAATATCATTTCGGTTTCACCGCATTCCACCAGGGAGCCGTTCAAAAAAAAGGCTGTGGTATCGGATATCCTGGCAGCCTGCTGCATGTTGTGGGTTACAATAATAATGGTATAGCGTTCTTTCAAGTCACGGATCAGTTCTTCAATTTTCATAGTGGACTTGGGATCCAGCGCGGAAGAGGGTTCATCCATCAGCAGGACGTCCGGCTGGACTGCCAGCAGGCGGGCGATGCAGACCCTTTGCTGCTGACCGCCGGAAAGTCCAAGCGCCGATTTGTGAAGACGGTCGCGGACCTCATCCCAAAGAGCCGCGCCGCGCAGGCTGGTTTCTACGATTTCATCCAGCTTGCGCTTGTTTTTTTCACCGTGAATTCTTGGTCCGTAGGCCACATTATCATAAACTGACATGGGAAAGGGATTCGGCCGCTGGAAAACCATGCCCACTCTTTTTCTCAGGGTGACCATGTCTATATCGGGCATGTAAATATCACGGCCGTCCAAGAGGATGGTCCCTTCAACCCGGACGCCTTCTATGAGATCGTTCATCCGGTTTAGTGAACGCAGAAAGGTCGACTTGCCACAGCCTGAGGGACCGATTAGCGCGGTAATATGGTTTTGTTTTATTTCAATGCCCACATCCTTAAGAGCTTGAAAATCCTTATAAAAAAGATTGAGTTTGTTAACTGATATCTTGCTTTCCGGCATCCAACAAGACCTCCCGTTCAAGGAAAAACATAAGATGAATACTAGGTATGAATTGTAGTTTAACATTATTCCGTTAGGATATTGTTATTTGCATGTTAACAATTAATTAAGTTGCAGCCGCTCTTCTTCTGGGCACAGAACTTAATTGATTCTTAAAAGCAGCTTAAGAATGTTTTAACATGGGTTTGCTTAAATATAAATAACAGCTGAAATCGTACCCACGTAGCGGGGTATTTTCATGTTCTGATGGCGCCGGCCGTCAGCGATATCAGAATCAAAATTATATAATCAGCAGTAATACGGAGGCACAGTTATGGAGAAAAGAATATTAGAGGAAGAACTGGAGGACCTGCAAAATAATGTGTTGCGCATGGGCGCGCTGGTGGAGAAAGCCCTGTACGATGCTACCAGGGCCTTGCTGGAAGGCCATGCTGATCTGGCTGAACGGGTTATTGCCGCCGACGATAGTATCGACAGCCTGAACACGGAGGTGCAGGATCAGTGCGTCAGGCTTTTGGCGCTGCGCCAGCCTATGGCAGGCGATTTGAGGACCATTAAGACTGATTTACAGATAGCCATGGACCTTGAGAGGATGGGGGACTACTCTGAAAGCATAGCCAAGGCCGCATTACGGCTGCATGGCGAGAAAACCATTCACAAGCTTCATTATATGCCGCAGATGGTGGAGCTGGTACGGGAGATGGCGCATAATTTCATAACATCCTACGACCTTGCCGATATAGAACTGGCCAGGAGAGCAGCCACTCTTGAAGACGCCATTGATAAGCTCTATAAGGAGAGTTTCCAGTCGCTGACCGGCATCATCAGGGAAGATCCAGGCACAGCGGCAACAGCCATACAGCTGTTGCTGGCAGGAGTATACCTGGAAAGGATTGCCGACCATGCCACCAATATTGGAGAATCGGTTATATATATGGTCACAGGACTGCGGTCAAATTTGAATGTTTAGTATTTATTATCTTGAGGCATTAGCCTCTTTTTTTTAGGTCTTATATTATTCGGGCGTGTAATACGTATTTTGGCTATTATGAAAAAAGGTCGAATGGATACGCGCCGGCTTTGGCTGGTAAGGTTGCCGGTCGATATTAAGTGGCCTTAAAGCAACATATTTAGCTTGTCGCACGGAAACGGTAGCCCACTCCCCGCACCGTCTCAATATATTCAGGGACTGCAGGGTCCCGTTCAAGCTTTTGGCGCAGGTACCTGATGTGAACATCAACTGTTCGTGTCTCTCTGGCATAATCGTAGCCCCAGATTCTCTCCAGCAAAATATCCCGCGTGAAAACACGGCCGGGATTAAGCGCCAGCAGGTGCAACAACTCGAATTCCTTGGGGGTCAGGTCGATTTTATTTCCCTCCATGACAGCTTCATACTTCTCCGGACGGATTATAAGGTGGTTAATAATAATCTCACTTGGCTTAATCTCCTGCTGTGCTATACTCAATGAGACCTTCCGGCGCAGGCGTGCCTTTACCCTGGCCAGCACTTCCCGGGGTGAGAAAGGTTTGGTAATGTAATCATCCGCGCCGAGTTCCAGACCAAGGATCTTGTCGACCAGCTCTCCTTTGGCGCTCAACATAATCACGGGGATGGCGCTGGTTTCCGGTTTGGCTCTGAGGGTGCGCAAGACCTCGTAGCCGTCCATTTGCGGCAGCATGATGTCAAGTATGATGAGGTCAGGCTTGGCTTCTTCCGTAAAATTTACGGCATCCCGGCCATTGGTCAGGCCAACTACCTGGTAGCCGTCTTTGCCCAGGTTAAACTTCAAAAGCTCGATAATGTTGGTTTCATCGTCGACAACCAGGACTAACGACATATCCGTCACCACCTCAACCAATACTTTATACAAGTTGGGTTAAAAGACTATTACTCTCGATTAACTGTGCATTATAGAAACATTAATTTTGTGTTAAATTTTACTTCAGGCGACCGAAGGTGGATTCAGGATAAATGGACATAGTATTTTTGTCTGGAAAACAGATTCATGTTGTGGTGAAATAATTAAAAACAGGAGAACTTGTCCAGGGAGTGAGACAGGGAACGGTTTTCTCTCACTGAGTTTTCATTCCCTTGGTGCAACTGCCTGAATAAAAAGGCCGCCCACTATTGGCAGCGCTCAAGGATGAATTCTTTAGTAAGTTTGCTTAAGGCCCTTTTTTCTATCCGCGAGACATATGACCTGGAGATACCCAGGCTCCGGGCTATTTCGCGCTGTGTTTTCCTCGCCCCGTCCTCAAGCCCGAATCGCAGTTCAAGGACTTTCTTTTCACGCCGCGTCAGATGTTGGACTTTCTCACGGAGACGTTTTTGTTCGAATTTATTCTCCACAGTTTCAGCCACAACTTCAGAATGGGTTCCTAAAATGTCAATCAGAGTTATTTCATTGCCTTCCTTGTCTACGCCAATTGGGTCGTAAAGAGAGACCTCTGCTCTCATTTTCTTGGTGTAGCGCAGGTGCATCAGGATTTCGTTTTCGATGCACCTGGCCGCATAAGTAGCCAGGCGGGTTCCTTTGCCCGGGTTGAAGGTGTTGATTGCCTTAATCAGGCCTATGGTGCCGATGGATATCAGATCGTCCGAATCTTCTCCCGTGCTGTCGAACTTCTTGACAATGTGAGCGACCAGGCGCAGGTTCCGTTCGGTCAAGACGTTGCGCGCGCCTTCATCCCCCTGATTTAGAAGCTTGAGGTATTTTGCCTCTTCTTGCTCCGAGAGCGGCTGAGGGAAGGTATTGTTGGCTATGTAAGAGACGAGCAACATGAGACCGTTTACCAGCGATACCACCGTCAGAGTCCAGAGACCTGGCAGCATCAAAGCATCCCCCCCATAAAATTTGCGTGCTATTAATTTTATGAAATGGGAGGCGCTTTTGGTGCACGTCCTGTCAAAAAATGTTTCATAAAAGGATTTTTCAGGTTACCGGAGAAAAATAATTAAGGAAAGAAAATTTAACCTTAACACAAGTTGAATAGCATAAGCCACCACGGAACCTGGTGAGTAATAATAGAAAGCAGGGGAAATGATTGGCTGGAAACGAGGCTACCGGGGTGATCCTCGCAGGCGGCAAAAGCCGGCGCATGGGTAGTGATAAAACCTTTATGGAAGTAGGGCGGGCCGGCATGATCCAGATTGTCGCGGCTGAGCTTCAAAAAGTTTTTGAAGAAATCCTGATCGCCGGGGGAAGTGAGGAGACGGGCAGGCGTCTTGGTCTTACAGTGGTAGCCGACCTGATCCCCGGGGGCGGGCCGCTCAGCGGTATCCATGCCGCCCTGACAGCTTCTGCTCATGACAAGTGTCTGGTGGTTCCATGTGATATGCCTTTTCTCAAGGCAGAATTGGCCGCGCTTATGGTCGGTCTGGCACAGGGTTATGAGGTGGCTGTTCCCACCGATGGCGTCTATTTCCAACCGCTTTTCGCAGTTTATGATAAGAGCTGTATTAAGGTTATAGAACAGGCTTTGCGGGCAGGCAGGTATAAAGTGGTTGATTTTTATCCCCAGGTCAGGGTAAATTATGTTAATGATAAGCTTTTAGGTGAGTTGGCTGATACCGGAAGGGCTTTTTTTAACGTCAACACACCTAAAGATTTGCACCAGGCCAGGGTTATGGCGGGAATAACAGAAAAAAAGCGGGAGAAAAAAATTGCTGAAAATACTGTATCCTAAACTGTATGCGTCGTCACTGGTGGAAATTGAGCCGGAACTCCTGGAAAAACTGGGCTTGAAAGGGATCCTGTTAGACCTTGACAACACCATAGTACGCAGGGATTCAAACAGGTATTCCGAGGAAGTGGGAGAATGGCTGCGTGAACTACGCGCCCGTGGGTTCAGGCTGGGGATAGTATCCAACAACTCCCGCCAAAGGGTTGGCGCTGTGGCCCGCCTTCTCGATCTTCCGGCTGTGCACCGCGCAGTCAAGCCCCTGGTTAGCCCTTTCCGGCGGGCTATGAACATGCTCGGGACAAAGCCTGCGGAAACTGCCTTAATCGGGGACCAGATTTTTACCGATATCTTTGGGGGTAACCTGTGCGGGTTGTATACCATTTTGGTCGTCCCCCTAAAAGGCAAAGAATTTTGGGGGACGAGGCTTTTCAGCCGTCCCCTGGAAAAAATCGTACTGGCGCGATTAAAACGGTACCCGGAGGTATTACATGGCCGGTGGGATTAACGGCCTTACAAAGGTCTGCGGCATTTTCGGCGACCCGGTGCAGCATTCCTTATCACCAGCGATGCACAACGCCGCCTTCGCCGCGACAGGGCTTGACTACATATATGTTCCATTTCAAGTTGAAAAGGCTAACCTTCCAGATGCAATAAAAGCCTTACGGGCTCTGAACCTGGCCGGTGTCAACATCACCATTCCGCATAAGGAGACTGTTCTGCCGCACCTGGATGAAATAAGCATGGAGGCTGGTTTCATCGGGGCAGTGAACACAGTGGTTAACCGCCAAGGGCATCTTCGCGGCGAGAACACAGACGGGCGGGGTTTTATTAAAGCGCTGTCAGAGCAGGTTGGTTTTAATCCCAAGGGGAAAACTGCGCTGGTACTGGGGGCCGGTGGCGCGGCCAGGGCAGTGGCGGTACAATTGGCCCTTTCAGGGCCGGCAAAGCTGGTGCTGGCCAATCGCTCCAGGCCGAGAGCTGAGGGGCTGGCCAAGCTGATCGCAGAAAAAACGGGGGCTGCAGTGGCGGTTGCAGAATGGCCGGCTCAGGGGTTGCAACACAGTGACAGCCGTATGATTGCAAACGCCGACCTGGTGGTGCAGGCTACCCCTGTGGGTATGTATCCCTATACCGCAGAAACAGTTTTTTTCCCATTTGAGCGCCTAAAACAGGGTGTGGTCGTATGTGACCTGGTTTACAACCCTGCCCGGACGAACTTTCTGAATAAGGCTGCGCATTTCGGAGCTGTTACCGTCAACGGCCTGGGTATGCTTCTATACCAGGGGGCGCTGGCCTTTGAGCTGTGGACAGGAATAACTGCTCCGGTTGAGGTGATGAGAGACGCCTTAATGAAAGCTCTTTCCACACACAGTTAACGAATAATGCAAACCGCCAATTCATAATGATCAACGGCTAACCTGAAAATGCACACAGGGCGCATCCCCAAAAAATGCGGGTGCGAATTCATTTGCACAGACCCCAAAGAAATGGAGCAGCAGAGTCCCTTAAACTGCTTCGCATTGCATTGGGATTGAATTCGCACCTGCAATGCCCGGTAGCACATAAAAACGTTCCATATATAGAACGTTCCATATATAGAATGATGGGAACAAGAATTGCACAGAACGAAAATAAATGGAGGTAACAAAATGCTCAGGTATCTGACGGCCGGGGAGTCCCATGGTCCGGCGCTGACCGCGATCGTGGAAGGCTTGCCGGCCGGTTTACCCTTGACAGCGGATTATATAAATACTCAATTGGCCCGCCGCCAGGGTGGTTACGGGCGCGGTGGCAGGATGAAGATAGAGAACGACACCGTACGCCTGCTTTCAGGGGTGCGGGGCGGTGTGACCCTGGGCAGCCCGGTGAGCATGCTTATTGAAAACAAGGACTGGGCCAACTGGTCGGAAATCATGTCCCCGGCCGCCGGGGCCAAGATGGCTGAAAAGGCAGTGAGCCGTCCGCGGCCCGGGCACGCGGACCTGGCGGGCGCCCTGAAATACCGGCACGGAGATATCCGCAACGTGCTGGAACGCTCCAGCGCGCGCGAGACCGCCGCCAGGGTGGCCGCGGGCAGTCTGGCGCGGCGGTTTTTAGAGGAACTGGGTATCACAATTATGGGACAGGTGCTGCAAATCGGGGATCAGCAGGCCAGTGTCGGGGAGTTTAGCCCTGCACAACTGGAGGAAAGGTTGAGAGGCTCAAGGCTCCTCTGCGCCGACTCTGAGGCGGAACAGCTAATGGTCAAGCTGATCGACCGGGCCAGGACTAACGGGGATACGCTGGGCGGTATATTTGAGATTAGAGTTTTCGGCGCGCCGGCAGGCCTGGGCAGTTATGTCCAATGGGATCGCAGGCTTGATGGAAGACTCGCCGCCGCACTGATGAGTATTCAGGCGGTAAAGGGTGTTGAGGTGGGGCAGGGCTTTGCCGCTGCTGCCCGGTTTGGTTCGCAGGCACTGGACGAGATCTTTTATAAAAAAGGAAGAGGTTTTTATCGCAGGACCAACCATGCCGGAGGCATTGAAGGCGGGGTAACCAATGGTGAGACGCTGGTGGTCAGGGCAGCCATGAAACCTATACCGACACTTAACCAGCCGCTTAGCAGTGTCGACCTGGCCACAAAAGAGCCGGCGCCGGCTTCTATTGAGCGCTCAGACACCTGCGCAGTTCCGGCTGCTTGTGTAATTGGCGAGGCGGTGGTGGCCTGGGAATTGGCTTGCGCCTGTATGGAAAAATTTGGAGGGGACAGCCTGGACGAGCTGAAAAACAATTGGGAAAGGTACCTGTCCTACCTGCGGCAGGTGTGAAATAAGATGAAAAATATTGTATTAATCGGCTTTATGGGTACCGGCAAGACGGTGGTAGGACGACGGCTGGCCCGCCGGCTCAAGCGCGAGTTTATAGATACCGACGCTGAAATTGAAAAGCTCATGGGTAAGACGGTGGCCCAGATATTTGCCAGGGACGGGGTCGTCCGCTTCCGTTCCGAGGAAGAACTGCTGGTGAAAAAGCTTGCCAAGCGGGAAGACCTGGTCATCGCGACCGGAGGGGGCATGGTTTTAAACACAGAAAACCTCCTGTTGCTCAAAGAAAACGGGATCCTGGTAGCCCTGACCGCCTCGCCCGAGATCATCTACGACCGTGTCAGAGGTAACAAGAACCGGCCCCTGCTGATGCACGGCGATATGATGGAAAAGATCAGGGAGCTCTTGCAGGAGCGGGAGAACGCCTATAAAGCAGCAGAAATCACTGTTGATACAGGCAACAGCAGCATAGTGGAGATAGTCGAGCAAATTACCCGTTGCCTGTTGGAAAGGAACTATATCACTTATTGATTACCCAAAATATGGGTGCGAATTCAATTGACAGATTATATAGCTGTATGAATTTGTCCGCAATTGACCCCATAACTTCTTATTTTGATTAAAACGAGAGAGTTGAAACCTATGGAACTCTTCATACCGTTGTTTGCATTTCTGGCCGGGCTCTGCGCAGGCAGCTTCCTGAACGTGTGTATCTGCAGGCTGCCGGAGGGAGGCTCAATCGCTTATCCGCCTTCCAACTGCCCCTCGTGCGGGAGCCGGCTTCGAGCGGTCGATCTCATTCCTGTACTCAGCTACCTGTTTTTACAGGGCAGGTGTCGCTACTGCGGCGGTAAAATATCGGCGCAGTATCCAATTGTAGAGTTGACCATAGGTATACTGTTTCTCCTGACTTATCTCAAGCATGGTCTGACCCTGGCATCCCTGCGGGCGGCCGTGCTTTTTACGTTGGTTACGGCGGCCGCCGTGATCGATTGGCGATACCGGATTATACCGGACAGGCTGAACCTGGCAGGGTTTGTCCTGGGAGCGGTCCTGCTCTTTGAGTCCCGTGAGGTCCTTACCGCAAACGCCATCGGGTTTCTGGCCGGGGGAGGCCTCCTGTACCTGGTCGCTCTTGTTTCACGGGGCGGCATGGGCGGCGGAGATATCAAACTGGCCGCGGTGATGGGGCTGCTCCTTGGCTGGAAATACCTGCTGCTGGCCCTTTTTCTTGCTTTCGCCGCAGGGGCGTTAGTGGGGATCCTGTTAGTGCTTTTAAAGATAAAGAGGATGAAAGAAGGCTTGCCTTTCGGCCCTTACCTGGCCCTGGGCTCCGTTGTTGCGGCGCTGGCCGGGGACCGGCTGCTGTACTGGTATCTTCAGCTGTTTTAGGATTAGATACAGCTGCCCCGGCAGATAACTGAAAATAACGTTCCGGGCTTTCTCTAAAATGTGGGTGCGAATTCATTCACCCAACTCAATTGTGATTGATTGGGTTTTTATATCAATGGCGGCAGTTGATTGCCAGATTCACGGAGGAGTATTAACATATTAACATTTAAGAGGAAAAACGATATCTTTCTAGAAATACTGTCAAAAATGTCCGTATCAGCATGAGGTGACTTACTTGTGATAGACGCCCCAAAAAAAGCAAAAAAAACCCTTGGCGAGCTTCTGATTGAGAGGGGTTTTATTAACAACGCGCAATTATGGGAAGCGCTGCGGGTACAGTCCCGCACTGGTGAGTTCCTGGGTGAGATTTTAAGCAAGCTCGGCATGGTTTCAAAAGATACGATCAATGAGATTTTGGGGGTCAAGAGAATCAATCTGGATAACCTGGACCCCGAACTTTTTAAATTAGTACCCGAGCACATGATCCGTAAGTACAAGCTGCTGCCCTATAACAAAGGAGGCAATCTTCTTACCGTGGTTATGGCGGACTCCGCCAATGTCCTGGCTATCGATGACCTGCGCCTTGTGACCGGCTGCAAAATCGAGCCTGTAAGACTGGAGCAGCATGTCATTGAAGAGGCCATACGCAAACATTTCAGTGTCCCCGAAGTTGACAGGATCTTTGACGAGTTTGAACTAACCACAGAACAGCATGAGTCTGAAGCGATCGTCCTGGAGGAAGAGGTTTTTGACGAAGCGCCCGTGGTGCGCCTGATCAACTCTATTTTCATCCAGGCCATTGAACAGAAGGCCAGTGACATCCACATTGAGCCGGCGGAGAAGCATGTCCGGGTAAGGTACAGGATTGACGGGATGCTGCAGGAAATCATGACTTTGCCCAAAAAAATTCGTTCGGCTGTGATCTCCAGGGTCAAGATCATGGCCAGCATGGACATCGCTGAAAAGCGGGCGCCGCAGGACGGCAGGATCATGCTCAAGCTGGGCAGCCAGGAATTTGACCTTAGAGTATCCTCGCTTCCCACCGTCTACGGGGAAAAAATAGTCACCAGACTTTTGGGCAAAGGCAGCATGAAGAGCTATAAGCTGGAAAACGTCGGGTTTGACTCCAAAAGCCTCAGTATATTCAGAAACGCGTTGAAAAGCTCTTACGGGATGCTCCTGATTACCGGACCCACGGGCAGTGGGAAAACAACCACTCTTTACGCAGCGCTCAATGAAATAAACACCGTCGAGAAGAATATCATTACCGTGGAAGATCCCGTCGAGTATATGCTGGAAGGGATCAACCAGACCCAGGTCAATCCCAGGGCGAGGATGACCTTCGCCACCGGTTTGCGGGCCATCCTGCGGCAGGACCCGGACGTGATCCTGGTCGGGGAAATCCGCGACGGCGAAACTGCGGAAATTGCCGTCAAGGCAGCCACCACCGGACACCTGGTCCTTTCCACCCTGCATACCAACGACGCCGCGGGCGCTTTCACCCGACTGGTGGACATGGATATAGAACCGTTCCTGGTGGCCTCATCGGTGCTGGGCGCGGTTGCCCAGCGGCTGGTCAGGCTAATTTGCCCGAGGTGCCGCCAGAGCTATGTACCGGAACCGGATTCCCCGGAACGGCTGTTTATAGGCGCCGGGCCCGACCAGCCGCTGACTCTTTACCGGGGCGCAGGCTGCAATGAATGCCGGAACAGCGGTTACCGGGGGCGCATGGCCATCGTAGAGATCCTGCCTATGACCACCGGGTTGCGCACGCTCATTTTAAATAAAGCCTCTGCCGATGAAGTCAAGCAAAAAGCCCAGGCCGAGGGCATGGTTACCCTGAGGATGGACGGTATCCAAAAAGCTCTACGGGGGCTGACCACCATCGAGGAAGTGATGAGGGTCGCATATTCAGAAAACAATTAAGACAATCATATTGCTAACTCGGTGCAGTAGAAGATGAAAACCAGCAATGTGCGATTTTGATCGCATATGGCACATTAGTACTAACTTGGTTGGTACCTAATGTTGCATATGGGGAATAAATTCGTAGCTGCATTTTTTCAGATTAGGGGGTTATTCAAATGACCTGTGATGAAATCCTTTCCTGTGCCTTCAAGGTGGGCGCCTCGGACGTACTAAAGCGCCTCCGGCCCTGCGTCTGCAGGGGCGCTTTTGCCGTTGGCCGCGCCGGAATGGCAGGGGAAATTAGACTTTGGAAGTGCGCCTGCCGGCCCGCTGTCTCCAGAAGATACGGACAGGATGGCCCGCGAGATTATGACGCCGGAGCAGTACCAAAAATTCCAGCAGGTGGGGGAGTTGGACTTTTCCTACTCCATACCGGGTGTCTGCCACTTAATCAGCAGGGAGGAGGCGTTGACCCGGGCGGCCGATCCCGAGGCGCTCTTAAAGCGCTTAACTGAAAGGAATATTTTTTATTTGGTGAGAAGATATATTGCATTCTTTACTTTAAAATTGTATTATAGACATATCACAACAAAATAGTATAATATTCCAAAATATATATAAACCTTCCACCGAAAACAGCAAACCTGTCGAAAGGCGGGGACGCAAAACCATGGGTCTGAGGCCGCTAGGCTACGACTGTCAGGTTGCTGAAGTAGAGAAGGACTGTTAAAAGCGGGTGCTCCTTCGGTGAGTAAAGGCCCTTTTTGGGCCTTGTGCCAGAAGGGGGATCCTTATTTATACGGCCGGTTAACGTTTGCTCATCAGTCAATCAACTGGAAATTATAAGAAAATGGTGGAGTAAATGACACAAAACTTTGCCTACAAAGCCCGCAACCCGGCCGGCAAACTGGTCACCGGTAAGATCGAGGCCGAAAACCGCAGCAAAGCCATCACCCAGCTCAGGGACCGCAGGTTTTTTGTTGTGGAGCTTAAAGAAGCCCCTCTCGCCGGGACCAGCATTAAGCTGGACAAGCTCTTTCAGAAAAAAGTCGGCAGCAGGGACCTGGCTGTAATGTGCCGGCAGTTTGCCACCATGGTGCAGGCGGGAGTCCCTCTCCTGCAGACAATAAGCATTATCAGCCAGCAGTGCGATAACAAGACGCTGCAGGACACGATGAAAAAGGTCGGCGGCAACCTGGCAGGCGGCATGTCTCTGACCGAGTCGATGAAACCCTATCCCCGGGTGTTCCCCGGTATCTTTACCAGCATGGTCGAGGCCGGGGAAGTCGGCGGCGACCTGGAACACGTGCTGGAGAGGCTGGCTGTAAACTTTGAAAAAGAGCACGACATCAGGGAGAAGGTCAAGTCGGCCATGACCTACCCGACAGTGGTGCTGGTAGTGGCGGTGCTGTCGGTAGTGGCCCTTTTGATCTTCGTGTTGCCCAGCATGACCAAAATGCTGATAGACATGAAGGCGCCCCTGCCCGTTACTACTAAAATAATTATGGGTGTCAGCGGTTTTCTAAAAAACTACTGGTTCATTGCTCTGACTTTGGTGGTTGCTTTGGCTTTCGGCTACAAGACCGGTGTTAAGACCGGGCGGGGCAAGAAAATGAAAGACGCGGTTGTCCTGAAACTTCCGGTAATGGGCCCCATGGTCCAAAGAATCATTATCTCCCGTTTTTGCCGCTCGTTGAGCACCCTGTTGAAAAGCGGCGTGCCGGTCCTGCAGTCGCTGGAAGTGGTCAAAAACATCGTGGACAACCACTCGGTGAATATGGGCCTCAAGGAGGCTGAAAGAAGCATCAAAGAGGGCCAGAGTTTTGCCGAGCCGCTCATGAAGAGCCGGGTATTTCCTCCGATGGTCAGCACGATGATATCGATTGGGGAGGAAACAGGGTCGGTCGACACCCTGCTGGAAAAGGTAGCCGACTTTTACGAAAAAGAAGTGGACGCTATGGTCTCCCGCCTGTCCTCCATGATCGAGCCGATTTTGCTGTTGGGGATGGGTGTGGTGGTCGGGTTCATTTTGATCTCGATTATGGTGCCGATGTTTACTGTAATGGACAGTGTGAAATAGTTTTCGGCCGGCGTGGCTGGCCTGGTCATCAATGGAAATCATGAGAATTCATGATTTGGAGGTGGTTAATGAAACAAAGACGAACGTCGCTTCGCCCAATGCGGATGAAAAGAGTTTTGATTATTGCCGGCATAATGGCGACTATCGCTAGAATCCAAGTAAACGGTCTGCAAGGTTAAGAAAGCAGTTGCAACTAGGGACTACATAACAATTATATTAAAAGGAAGTGAAGTAAATGAAAATAGCAAGAAACGAACGAGGTTTTACCCTGATTGAACTGATGGTGGTGCTGATTATCATCGGTATCCTGGCAGCCATCGCTATTCCCGTAATGAGCAAGCAAAGCGATAAGGCCAAAAACAAGAGGGCAGTTGCTGAATTAAAGAGCATGAAAACAATATTAGACATTTACATTAGTGACCCAATAGTGAACGAAGATGGAACATCTCCAGCAGATGCCGCTGAAGCCAAAACAGTGCTGACTGACAATGGTTTTACAACTTTTAATGATGCTTGGGGTACTCCTTACAAATATTTAAAAGTTGGTACTAGTGGTTATCTTTTGTATTCCTGTGGTTCTGACAAGGATGATGCTTCAGGCTCCGATAGTGACAATATTACTGTTAAAAATGATGCAAATCCTGAGGAGGGTGTTGCGCCACCTACAACCGTAGGAAGTTCTATCGAATAACTATGGATTAAAGTTCTATTATTTATTTTGATTAGGATGCAAATTAAGGCAGGGTTAAGTATAATACCTTACAAATAATTTTATTGAATTCATATAGGATTATAAGTCCTGACAATTAAGAGAATCATGTTAATAACAACTTATTTAAGAGATGAGTATGTCCCCTATTGAAAAGCAAACACCTATGGTTCAAAATAATCTTGGCTTTACCATCATTGAGATGGTTGTAGCAATGCTAATCATCAGCATTGCTGTTGCTTTCACTGTGCCCAATTTCAAGAAAATTATTGGTGCTTATCAACTCGACATCTCTGCCAGGGAAATGGCTTCAGATATTCGCGACCTGCAACAGAAAATAGTAAAGACTCAGAATACTAATTATAAAGTGATATGGAACATAGAAACTGAAACTTACTTGCTTAGTGACGGTGTAATAGCCTACAAAACTATAAAACTCCCATCCGGCGTAGATTTGTTCCAATCTCCTGTAAACCAGAATAATAATAATATCCCTGAAATGCTTTTTGCTGCAAGCGGCAGACCTGCTAATGGTTTTGGCGGGACTGTAAGACTTGTGGACAATAATACCGGGAAAAATAAGTACGTTTTCATAGATACACTTGGGCGGGTGAGGGTCAGTGATACGAATTATTAATTTTGAAGGGCCCCTATCCCGGGAAAAAAAGTATAAATTTATTAACAATGAACAGGGTCTGACCCTGCTTGAAGTGTTGGTGGCCCTTCTGCTCCTGTCAATGGTGCTTGTCACCATGCTGAACAGTTTTGTCCTGGCCAGCCGCCAGAACAGCGACACTTACCGCTACAACGAAGCCCTCTCACTGGCCCAGAGCAAAATTGAGGAAATTAAAAAAAAGAATTTTAATGACGTGACCAGCGTAGCTATCACTGATTTTGCGACTGAAAGCGACTATGCCCAATTTCAGGGACTTAGCTACAAGGTAACTGTTGCGCCAAACTATATTACGGTAAACGACACCTCCATATTAAATTCGAAAACGATTACTGTTACTGTTTATTACGATGACGAGGGGGCAGCCAAACAGTTGGACCTGACGACGGAGGTCGCAAGGCGGTGAAGATACCGGTCAGCCTGCAGGACGAGCGGGGGTTTACTTTTATTGAGTTGATGCTTGCGCTGGTACTGATGAGCATCCTTTTTCTTGGCGTATGGGGGATTTTTGCGAACGGTTATACCTTTTGGCGTCAGGCGGAGTACAAGGTCGACATGTACGACAGCCTGCGTTTCTCCCTTGACATGATGGGGCGGGAACTGATGTATGCCCGAAAACCGGACGGAACAACAGGTGGGGTAGTGTCGCCAAGCGACAGCCGCAATCTTTACTTTATTAATGCGGAGGGTAAAACCATCCGTTATTATCGTGATGGTTATCAGCTTATGCGAAAAGAGTACAATATCCCTCAGCCGCTGGCCAGTGACATTCAGGACATCAGTTTTACTTACTACAATGGAGCCGGGGCACCCATAACCCCTACTTCATCAGGTTTTCCGGGAACTGTCAGGCAAGTCAAAATAACGCTGACGGCAAAAAAATATGGCAGCAATGTTAATCCTGTTGTATTGGTTCGAAAAATAAGCCTGAGGTCATTGTGATGGAAAGGTTGAAAAATGAATCGGGCCAGGCTTTGTTCCTGGTAATGATGGTGCTCATGGTGCTGATGCTGATTGGCGCGGCAGCCTTGACCCGTACCAGCAGCAGCCATATACGCTCGTTTGAACAAAAGAAAATGGTGCAGTCCTCTTACATTGCTGAAGCTGGTGTTGAGAAAGTCCTGGCCCATATAAAAAATGACTTTGAATGGTTGAAGGCCCTGGAACCTAATAAGGCCACCAACTATGTATTTGCGGAAAATGGCGAGACATTCCTCGACTACGCCGGGGGGCGGATTACCAGTGTTAAGGTTACCAGGACATCGACCGGGAACGACCCAACGACATTTTGCCTGGAGTCCAGGGGTGATTACCAGGGAGCCACTCGTACCATCAAGGTCACGGGAGAGGCGCGCGACGGGATTACTTTCGCCAAAGGGATTTGGGTTAATTCGGCCACGGAATTCGGGAATAAGGTGGAGTGTTACTGTGATATTATTGGCAAAAGCACGTTGACTTTCAAAAATAACGATATTGTCGGTGGAAACATAATCGCCGAAGGGACTGTCGACGTGAAAAAGGGTATAACCGCCTACAGCATTATCTCAGGCCAAGACGTAATAATTGAGAGCAATCTTGAAGTAATATCGCAAATAAAAGCAGGCGGGAATATTAGGATCGATAAAGGCTTTGTAGGTGGACAAGTCAGCGCTATAGGGGACATCATTCTCGAAAACACAGTGGATATTACCGGAGACGTATACCAGAACGGCGAACTTTACATGAATGATAAGAAACCTTCTACCGGGACGCTTCACAAAGGTGAGGCAGTGCCGTTTGAGGTGAATATTCCTTCTCTTCCGGTAATAGACAAAAATATGTATTCTGAAAACCCTAATCAGACTATTGAATCAGGTATTCTCTCCGGTACCTATGACATCAATGGTATTACTTACGCGCCCGGGGATCTCGATATATCCGGCAATTACTCCGGGAGAGGGGTGATCGTGGTACAAGGCAAGGTGACCATTAGCGGCGACCTGATCCGGGCGAACGAAGATTCATGCCTGGTCATTATTGCGCTGGGCCAGGTTGATGGGGTGGGCATAAGTTCAAATAATAAAACGACCTACGCGCATCTTTTTTCTCCCTACCTGATTGATCTCAATACAGAGCTTTTCTACGGAAGTATTATCTGCGATAGTGTTAAGCTTGGAAACAAGACGGTGGTGAGATACGATAACGATCTGTATCGGAACCAACCGGACGGGCTGGCAGCTGCTGTGAAAGTGAAATCCTGGAAGGAAGCCAACCCGGTGTTTTAATCTACATTCTTGAAGGGTGTTCGGTATGAACGGCATAAAAAATAAAGGGGCTAAAGACGGAGGGACCTCCGCGAAGACCACAGGCAGTAAAGGAAAAAGCAAGTCGAGCCTGAAGGGCCTTCTACGAAAATATGCCCCGAAAAAAAACCAGTTTGCCGCTGTTGATATCGGCGCCAGCGAAATCAAGTTGGTGGAAATCAGCACCGCTGACGGTAGCCCTGTAGTTACGGCTTTCGGGAAATTACCCACCCCTCCGGATACTCTGGACGACCTGGCTGACGAGGAGGTGCTCGTCAACGCCCTGAACGAGCTGGTCCTGACATCAGGCTTGCAGTTGAGAGAAGTCATAACCACCATCAGCGGAGACAAGGTTGTGACCAGGCATATCAAGTTGCCGGTAATGCCTGACAAGGAACTGGAAACCGCCGTACGCTTTGAGGTCGAGAAATTGATCCCTGTCCCTGCTGATGAGCTTACAATCAGGCATCTTAAGCTGGGCGTGACGGGGGTAAACGGGCAGAAAACCTTGCACCTCCTGGCAGCTGCCGTACCAACCTCCTACATATATGATTTTTACAGAGTTTTTGCCAGGGCCGACCTGACCGTGGCGGCCATCGACCTCCAGGTCCTCAGCTTGTGGAGAGTATTCTGCGGGCTAAAACCAGGCTCCGGTAGCAAGGGTACCTTGGGCGTCATGGACATCGGCGCGTCGTCCACCCAATTCCTGGTGGTGCGTGACGGCTTGCTTGAATTCACCAGGACACTTCCGGTAGGCGGTAATTTGCTCACGCAATCCCTGGCGGAATACTACGGTTACGAGCTCGGACAGGCCTCGCAGATGAAAGAGGAAAGGGGCAGGCTGCTCAGCTCCGAGGAAGCCGCCGCGACCTCGGAGGAAGCTATGCAGATGGACTTTTCCCTGCGGGACGGGCTGTCGGAACTGGTACGCGAAATCCGGCGCTCCATCGACTTCTACGCCTCTCAGGAGGGCGCCGCGCCAATTGAAAGGTTCGTGCTCAGCGGCGGCGCCGTTAAATTGGCCGGTTTCCGCGAATTTATGGCCGATGCGATGGAGGTTCCGGTAGAATTCGGGGATCCCGGACTATCCGGCCAGCCGGTTGACGAGACCTCGCCGGAGGCTTTCGACCAGGCTTACGCGGTAGCGCTGGGTTCTGCGCTGCGAGAGGTGGTTGAGTAATGTACAAGATCAACCTTCTACCCGCTGAACTGCAGAGAGATTTAAGTATCGATGTTAAAGGACTGGTCAGGCGGGTTACCGTTACCATCATGGTGATACTGCTTCTATTTGGCTACGGCGCCTTTCTATTCATGGGTTACCTGACCCAAAAGGAAATAAGCGATACGGAAAGATACCTCAGCCAGATCTCGGCTACTGTAAAAAAGGTCGAGGGGATCAAGAACGAGGAGAGCACGAGAGTATTTAAGGAACTGCTCAACGCCAGGCAGTCCCGGTTTCCGCTGCTGGAAGATATTAGCTACAATATGCCGGTCGACCTGTGGCTGGGGAATGTAGATATATCTTATGTGGCGCCAAAGAACGCCGGCAAGGATGGGCAACCCGGCCAGCCGTCCGGTAACGAATCAAGCGGCTACGCGCAGGGACAACCGGTCACGGCAACCCAGTCTGCCACCGAGAAAAATGGAGTTGATTCACTCCCGCTGCCCAATACACTGATCATTGTGGGCTATGCACGCTCCGTCCCATCCATCGGCTTCTTTATGAATAACCTTTACCGCATGCCTTACTTTTCAAATGTCTTTCTCAACGAGTTGCAATGGGATGAAAAAGAAGAGTGTTTCAAATTCAAGCTGACTGCGGAACTGAAGGAGGGTGGACGCTAGTGTGGCAGAAGCTTCAACCCCGTGAAAAAATTCTTCTAGCCACCCTGGGAGCCTGTATTGTCATTTTTCTTTTATTTAACTTTATATTGATTCCTCAATATGATGCCTTTTCTGAAAACAGGGACCGATTGACTGAATTAGAAACTAAGGCCAAGGTTGCCGAAAACATTTTGTCTTCCGAGAAGGCCGAGTCGGAATTGGCCGCCAAAGCAACCGAAAAGCTCAACGAGGTCAAACCATTATTCAATAACCAGATGACCGACGGTTTGGCAGTGGCGCATATCGGTCTGGAAGCCATGAGAACCAATGTCCGGATCAATTCTTTCATACCCTCTGATATCATTAACAAAGGCGCCCATCTGGAACTGCCGGTCAAGTTTGAGGTCAGCGGAGACTATCCCAATGTAGTCAGCTTTATTCAGAAAATGGAAGGCCTGCCCAACCTGTCGGACCTGAGATCGCTGAAAATACAACCGGAAAAAGAGACGACGTCGACAGCGTCTGCCGTGCAAAACTTTGTCAAGGAACAATTACCGGCCACGCCGGGCTCAGACCAGAACGGCAGGGTCACTGCGGCGTTCGACCTGGTTATATATTCCAGCACGGCGCCGGAAGAGCGGCTCCGGCTGGAACAGGAGGCCGGATGGCTCACGGGACGGCAAAATGCCTTCCAGACGCCGGGCGGCGCATCACCTTCCCCGGACATTGAAGCGCCTGCTAAGGCGTCTGAAGCCCCTATGACCAGCGGGGAGGATTTCCTCAAGACTTTTGTGCAGCAGTTGCTGAACCAGGGCATCACCAACAGCAATAACGCCCTGCCCGGCAGCAGCGGGACCGTGGAACTTGAGACCCCGCCCGAAGGCGAAGAGAACTAATGTCAGTGCTGCCGCCGGCGGCATGGACACCTACGGAAGCAGGGGGACGGTTCTTTTGCTTCCTTTCCTAGAAAATAACTGTACAGATGTTCAGCCCACAGAGCGAATCCCAAAAATGCAGGCGCGAACTCATTCGCAGAGAAGATCCATTTGCCGCACAAGCCCGGCGCCGGCGCGCCGTGTGCGATTGAAATGGCACCTGCATCGCCTGATTTTTTCATGATACGCGGCGCCGCGATAGCGGTGTGTGGAACTATATATATACGGAGCGCGTAACCCCAAAATATTGTTTTGGAATTCATACGTAGATGAAAATGCAGTATATGTAAGGAAGATTCGTATAAACCTCTTAAACTGCTCCACAGCGTGTTTAAATCGCCCGCATTGCGCTGATTTTATCCTCTTCTTGAGCGTGGCGTGCAGCCAGGAGGTAAATTGAAAATATATCATAACGAAACAGGGGGTTGTTGTTTTGTTTAAGTCGCTTTGGGTCACTGTGGCGCTGTGCTTGCTTTTGGCGGCGCCTGCTGTAGCCGTGACTTCGAATTACTCACTGGTGGTCAACGGAACGCAGGTCTATACCGACGTTTCGCCTGTTGTTGAAGGATCAAAAGTCCTGGTCCCCTTGCGGGCCGTCGCGGAAGCGACCGGGGCCTCGGTGCAGTATGTTGACAGCGAGCGGGAGTTGATTATCAGCAAGCCCGGACTGGAAGTGAAATTATGGGTCGACAATTACTCCGGCTTCAAAAACGGAACCCCGATTGTATTAACATCTCCGCCTAAAATAGTCAACGACAGGACATTAGTAACGCGGGAACTGCTTACCCAGATTATGGACGTCAAGGCCCACCTGAACGTGAAAGCCAACTCCATCGAAGTTCGATAACAACCTGTTTTCTTTCCAATTACCTGTTTAAATACTAAGTTATGACGCCGTGGAAGAATCATGTATTACGCCTTACAACCGCTTAGAAGAAAATCTTCTAACCATTCGTCCCTTTTTTATTTGAATAACATACTATAAAATTACATTGTAATTGGTAAAATATATGCAGGCAGAAGATAAAAAGAGGGTGATGGACCTGGTTGATAAACAGTTGCTGAAGGAAGTACTTGAGCAGGCGCTGCAAAAAGGTGGAGATTTTGGAGACATTTTTTTTGAACACAAAAAGACCACTGCTATCCGCTGTGAAGCCGGCAGGATTGAGAAGATTCAAACCGGTGTTGATATAGGCGCCGGGGTCAGGGTAATATCCGGGGAAGCTACTGCTTATGCCTACACCAATGACCTTTCCCGCGAGGGCTTGCTGAATGTGGCCGGGATCGTGAGCCATGCCGCTGCCGGCGGCAAGAATAACGTTAATCTTGATTTCACCGAAGTCCAGCCTTTAGTTGAATTTAACTTTAAAGAGCGCCCCGGGGACGTTAGCACGGAACGGAAGGCGGCGGTGGTGGAAGCTGCCGACCAGGCCGCCCGGGCTGTGGATCCGGCGCGCATTAAACAGGTTATTGTCGGCTACGGTGACGTGGTCCAGCAGGTTACCATCGCCAACAGCGAAGGGGATTATGTTGAAGACGAGCGCATCCGTACCCGCCTGGTGGTCCAGGCGATAGCGGCGTCAGGAGCAGCCATGCAGACGGGTTACGAAGCTGTGGGGAGCCTGTCTGGTTTTGAGCTTTTCGCAAGTGAACAACCGGCGCTGGTAGGTGAGGCCGCCGCCAGGCAGGCGGTTAACATGCTGGAGGCGCAACCGGCTCCGGCAGGACGGATGCCTGTGGTTATAGCCGGGGAAGCCGGCGGCACCATGGTCCACGAGGCCTGCGGCCATGGCCTTGAAGCCGATCTGGTGCAGAAAGGCCTTTCTGTATACGCCAATAAGAAGGGGCAGGCTGTGGCAGCCGAAGAGGTGAGTGTGGTCGAGGACCCGACCCTGGACGTACGTTACGGTTCCTACCGGTTTGACGACGAGGGGGTCCCCTCCCGTAAGGTCAACTTGATTGAAAATGGCGTGCTTAGCGACTATATGTACGACCGCCTTACAGCTGCCAAGGACGGCGTCAGGTCGAACGGGCACGGCCGCCGCGAGTCCTACCAGCATAAACCCATTCCCCGCATGGGCAATACCTTTATCGCGCCCGGCAAAACCGACCCGGCAAAGATCATCAGGGAGACGGGGACCGGCTTGCTGGTCAAGAAGATGGGGGGAGGTCAGGTCAACACCACCACCGGGGATTTTGTTTTTGATGTGGCGGAGGGTTATCTCATTAAAGACGGTGAGACGGGTCCCATGGTGCGCGGCGCGACCCTGACCGGAAACGGGCCGGAGGTACTGCGCATAGTTGAAATGGTTGGGAGCGACCTGGGCTTCACCATCGGCACCTGCGGCAAGGACGGCCAGGGCGTGCCCGTCAGTGACGCCCAGCCCACCATTGCCATTAAGCAACTGATTGTCGGCGGCACTGCCACCGGGTCGGCAAACGGTAAAATCAGGAGAATTTAAAGGGTAGTTGTCTATGCCGCCGGCGGCATCAGCAGAGAATTATAATCAGGATGTAGGTGCGATTTCAATTGCACAACGGCGCGTCAGCGCCGGACTTGGGCATCTCAAGTAACTTTTGTGCGAATAAATTCGCACCTACATTTGAGCAACATTGTAGCGGCCCAGGATGCCTAGTAAAAGGTTTTGCATATAACGGTTTGACCAGGGCAACAATATCAATGAGGTGATTCTCGTGGAAATCGAAACGTCCTGGCATGACTGGAAGAAGACCCTGGGCCAGGCGGTGAATACCGCCGAATTTGTAGGTATGTCGGACCAAACGATTAACAAGATAGCTTACCGCCTGGGGAACTTCTTCGCAAACAACTTCGACCCCGCCAACCGGGAGCAGCGGCTTTTAAAAGAGCTCTGGGAAGCGGGTGGAGAGGATGAAAAAAGATCCCTGGCTAAAATGATTGCCAAACTGGCGGAACGTGACGTCAAGCATTGAAGCTGCCTGAAAAGGGCAGCTTTTTTTAATGCCTAAAATTCCCATGTATTGGTATTCTAACCGTTGGTTTTCATACACAACTCTTTTAAAAAGGGCATATGTTATAAGGAAAAATAGTTCTCACCAGGATAGACCACTGCTTGCGCCGGTTTCACAGGGGGTATAGAGATGAAAATCGGGGACATCGTTACCAGGAAAATATACGGAGAGGACATGCAGTTTTGTATCATCGGCTTCTATACAAACCAGGCTAGCGGGGAGAGAGTGGCAATACTGGCGCTCCTTGATCCGAATCTGATAATAGAAGCTTCCGTACAGGACCTGGCGCCGATATCGGCAAGAAACCTTTTCGCCCTTACAACACCAATGTTTGTACACTAAAAGACTGCCTCAAAGGCAGTTTTTTAGTGGCTCACAACAGGAATATTTTAACTAATATTGAATTAAACTTAGGTGCAGCATGGTAAACGATTTTTACGAACACACTATATAATACTATGCATATTTCTTGAGCAGCAGTATTTTAACAAAAGGAGCTGTCAAACGTGGAAAGGGAAGCGGTCGCTTTTATCAGTACAGCACGGGCAGCAGTGGCCAAAGCCGAACAACAGGGCGCCGAGGCGGCTGAAGCTTATATTTGTAAAGCCAAAGAGCTTAATATAGAGGTCAGGGGTGGACGTGTCGAGACAATGAAGCTGGCCGAGGACAGCGGTCTGGGTGTACGGGTAATTCGTGAGGGAAAAACCGGATTTTCCTTTACCTCAGATCTCAGTCCGGCAGGGGTGGATGAAGCGGCCGGCCAGGCTCTAGTGAACTGCATGAATCTTTCCGAAGATCCATTCCAGCGCCTGCCCAAACCGGGGAAAGCCTATGAAAAAATGGATATTTACGATCCCGGCATCAAAAAAGCCTCAGTTGAGCAAAAAATAGATCTGGCCCGGTCAATGGAGGATGCGGCCCGAACTTTCGACCGGCGAGTCAAGGTTATTGAAAGCTCGACCTACCAGGATGGCGAGGCCCTGGTCACCATCGTCAACAGTCATGGTACGGAGCTCAGTTACCGTGGCGCTTTCTGCGGCGTATACCTGGCACTGGCCGCCGTTGAGGGGGACGACAGCCAGACCGGGTTTGCCCTGGATTACACGCTGAGGTTTGACCGTTTAAAACCGGAAGAAGTGGGCCGTGAGGCGGCCCGGCGGGCGGTCAGGATGCTCGGGGCCGCGCCGGTTACCACGCGCCGTGCGGCGGTTGTCCTGGATCCTTATGTCGCCACCGGTTTTCTCGGGTTAATTGCGCCGGCCCTGACCGGTGAGGCTGTCCAGAAAGGCCGTTCTCTTTTTGCCGGGAAGCTGGGCGAACGGGTGGCTTCAAGCAAAATCACGACTATAGACGATGGAGCGCTGCCCGGGGGGATCGCATCCGCTCCCTTTGACGGGGAAGGAGTGGCTACATCAAGGACGGTACTGATTGAAAAAGGTGTTCTAAAGGGGTACCTATACAATACCTATACGGCTGCCAAGGACGGTGTGCAGTCAACCGGCAACGGGGTGCGCAATTCATTCAAGGGAACTCCTGAGGTGGGGATCACCAATTTCTTTTTCGAGGCCGGAACAGAGCCGGTTGAAAAGCTGCTCTCGGAAATCAAGAGCGGCATTTACGTGACTGAAGTGATGGGCATGCATACGGCCAACCCCATATCGGGGGATTTTTCAGTGGGAGTAGCCGGGCTATTAATCGAAAACGGTGAATTGACCAGACCGGTGCGGGGTATGGCCATAGGAGGCAACATAATTGATTTTTTGGCCAATGTGGACGGTGTCGGCAGCGACCTGAAGTTTTTCGGCGGCAGGGGTTCACCAACGTTGAGGGTTGCGGAGATTACAATAAGCGGGCAATGAAGTGGTTGGAATCAACAAGCTAATTATGGTAAAATGTCAACAGTCGGTCTTGAGGTGTTTAATTTGCATATATTAATCCTGCACGGTCCCAACATGAATTTACTGGGCCGGCGCGAGCCTTCCGTCTATGGCGTACTAAGTCTGGAACAAATTAATGAAAAATTGGCGGACCTGGCAGCCGGGCTGGGGGTAACAATCACCTGCCGCCAGTCTAACCACGAAGGGGAATTGGTCGACCTGCTGCACCAGGCTGCCGTGGATTCGCAAGCGGTTGTTTTTAACCCCGGCGCCTACACCCATTACAGCATTGCCCTGCGGGATGCCGTGGCCGCCATCGGGATACCTGTTATTGAAGTTCACCTTTCCAATATCCACGCCCGTGAAGATTTTCGCAGGCACTCAGTTATTGCCCCGGTTGCCGCCGGACAAATAAGCGGGCTGGGCGTTGCCGGCTATCTCGCGGCGCTGAGGGCGGCGGTCGCGTTGGCAGGCATGGGGGGTGAAGACCTTGCAGGAACGTGTTAAGAGGCTGCAGGGGTTATTTGACGTTAACGGGGTGGATGCATTTTATGTGACCGCTCCGGAAAACCGGTACTATCTAAGCGGTTTTTCCGGGACCAGCGGCGCCCTGCTGTTGTGCCGGAACAACTCCTATTTGATTACCGACTTCCGCTATACCAGCCAGGCCTCCCAGGAATGTCCCGGTTTCGAAATCATTGAAGCGCCGGGAAACGGTATTGAGGCGCTCGCCGGGCTTTGCCGGAAAGACCATGTCTCGCAATTGGGCTGCGAGGGCGACAACCTGACCTATGCCCAGTTTCAAGCCCTGCGGCAAGTTCTGACGAGCGTTGAGTTAAAGCCCGTTAGCGGCGTGGTTGAAGGGCTCAGGCTGCATAAGGATGCCTACGAGTTGCGCTGTATTGAGGAGGCGGTCCGTATTGCCGACCGGGCTTTTGCCCGGATAACCGCCATCATCAGGCCCGGGGTTTCCGAGGTTGAGATAGCCCTGGAACTGGAGTTCTTAATCAGACGCTTGGGCGCTGACGGGATTGGGTTCGCCACAATTGTGGCTTCGGGCACCCGCTCGGCGCTGCCGCACGGTGTGGCGTCAGCTAAAATAATTGAAGCAGGAGACCTGGTTACGCTTGATTTTGGAGCGGTGTACCGGGGCTATCATTCCGATATCACCAGGACGGTGGCAGTGGGACAGGGCACGCCCCGGCAGGAGGATATTTATAACATTGTCCTGGAGGCGCAAATGAGCGCCATAGCTGCTGTTAAGGCCGGTGTCCGGACATCGGAAGTTGACCGGGCGGCACGTGATATTATTAAGAAAAACGGTTACGGTGATTATTTCGGGCACGGTACGGGGCATGGTTTGGGACTGAATATCCACGAAGGTCCCAGGCTGTCTGCCAAAGACGACACCGTATTGCAGGCGGGGATGGCAGTGACCGTTGAACCGGGCATTTACCTGCCGGGCTGGGGGGGGATAAGGATAGAGGATACCGTCCTGGTTGAAAATGGCGGGCGCCGGGTTCTCACCAGATCACCTAAAGATAGATTGTTGTCATTATAATCAAAAATATACATATTGGAGGCTAAGGGATGATTTCAACAAACGATTTTAGAACCGGGCAAACTATAGAGATGGAGGGCGACGTTTTTCAGATTATTGAATTTCAGCACGTCAAGCCCGGTAAAGGGGCTGCCTTTGTCCGCTCAAAACTGCGCAACGTCAGGACCGGCGCCGTCATAGAGAAGACCTTCAACGCCGGTGAAAAACTACCCAAAGCCAGGATTGAAAAACGCGAAGTCCAGTATTTATACAACGACGGCAAGGACTATAATTTTATGGACATGGAATCCTACGATCAGACAGCTATGACTTCCGAACAGCTGGGGGACGCCGTCAAGTATCTCAAAGAGAACATGATCATTCAGGTCCTGACCTTTCAGGGAAAATCAATCGGTGTTGAGCTTCCCAACTTCGTGGAGTTGGAGGTCGTTGACACCGCCCCGGGCATTAAAGGGGATACCGCGTCCGGCGGCTCCAAGCCGGCCACACTGGAAACGGGTACGATTGTCCAGGTGCCTTTCTTTATCAACGTCGGGGACAAGCTGCAGATAGATACGAGGACCGGCAATTATATTAAGCGCGCCTAAAGCTTCAACTATGTTTAAAACCCCCTGAAACGAGACATACTAAGAAAGCCAAAATTAGCCACAACAATTATACCAAAGGGGGTATACTCCATGGGCGAGCTTAAAGCCAAAGTGGCATACCTGCAGGGCATGTCAGCCGGCCTTGACTTGAGCCAGAATAGTAAAGAAGGCAAACTGCTGAAGGGGATCATTGAAGTCCTTGATGAGTTCGCGGAGACCGTGGGAGGTCTGGAGCAAGGCCAGGAGCAGCTGGAAGATTATATTGAAAGCATTGACGAGGACCTCTATCACCTGGAAGACGACTATTACGAGGATAACACCTGCAATGAGGGTGAATACTTGGAAGTCGATTGCCCCAAGTGCGGCGAGACAGTGTGCTTTGACTCAGATATACTTGAGGACGACGATATTGTGGAAGTGACCTGCCCCAACTGCGACGAGGTTGTTTTTGTAAATGACGACGACGGCGACACCAGCCATCCGCAGAATCAACCGGAGATGTTCATAGGGCGCGTGTCAGGGGACGGCAAGCCCTCGGTGGAAGAGGACATATAGCGGGTTAGAATAACAACAATTATAAAAAGGTTGAGGGACCACATTAACAGCGGTTCCTCAACCTTTTTATTTGGTTAAAGTTTACTTTTTGACAACCCCCAGATGACCTCTGCGATCTGTGTCTTTATTGAACGCCAATAACAGCAGGATTAAAACCAAAAACAAGATATAAGGATTCATCAGGGAACTCTTGCGCGCATTATAACGATGGGTAACCGGTTGGGGTCCCTTGCAGTTAGTCTGGATAGGCACAACAACACGTGTGTTCTCCTGCTTCATACGGCCTTCCGGCCTCCGGAGAAAACTTAACCATTTTTCATATGGGCCCTTTATATCAGCCATTTTATTATAACTGGCTGCCATAATAAACTCACCTCAATCTCTGATAATAATGCTTTCTCTCACCGCACGGGCAAACATCGCCACTTACTTTAAATTACGACCAATGTCCTACGCTCTACGACGAATTCATCCTGCGAAATTATCAACACAGGCTATTTCGTCAACTATGCGCCGGCCAGTCCTAAACGTTTGTATATCCTATATTATGGTATACCCTAGAAGTTTCTTTGGTGTGCGCCAAAGGCAAATGGCAAAAGATACATTATCATACGGACAAGGCAATCTCATGGAATATCTTACCGGCTTGTACAATATTTATAGAGTAGTTACCCACGCTGCTATCGCGTCGCCACGCAGCATGAAAATATGCAGGTGCGCACGGCGCGTTAACGCCGGACTTGTTGGGTCTAATGTAACATTTGTGCGAATGAGTTCGCACCTGCATTTTCAGGATAGGCAAGGGGGACAAACCATGAAAGCAGCCGGGCTTCCGCTTAATGTGTTGGAATGCGTTAAAGATAATCCGGTTAACGCAATACTGCCGGTCCTGCCGGCCAACATACGCGACATGGTGGCGGCCGTGCCGGCTCAGGTTAAAGAACAGGTTGAGGAAATCCGTATCAGGCAGGGAAGGCCGCTGGTATTAGGAATATCCTCCACCGACACATTTATAAAAGCAGACGGAGGCTTGACCGGCCGGGCGTCGGAGGCTTACCGGGCAACGCCGGCCGACATGGACCGGGTCATTCAGCTTTTAAGCGGCTCGTCCCTTTATGCTCTGGACGAGGAACTAAGAAACGGCTTTATCACTCTGCCTGGCGGCCATCGCGTGGGTATAACCGGTAAGGCGGTCCTGGATGGCGGGAAAATCAGGACTTTGAAGTACCTGACCGGCTGCAATATCCGTATTTCACGGGAAATTCACGGCGCCGGCGAGCATGTGCTTCCCCACATTATAGATCGAAACAGGCGCAGCATCTATCACACTCTTCTGATGTCACCGCCCGGCTGTGGTAAAACAACCATCTTGAGAGACCTGGTCAGACAGATCAGCAATGGTATTCCTGCAATGAGGTTTACGGGGCTAAATGTTGGACTGGTGGACGAGCGCTCGGAAATTGCCGGCTGTTACAAAGGTGTCCCCCAAAAGGATGTTGGGATCAGGACCGATGTTTTGGACGGCTGTCCCAAAGCGGAAGGCATGATGATGCTGCTTCGCTCGATGTCGCCGGGTGTTATCGCGGCTGATGAAATTGGCCGCAGGGAGGATGTGGATGCTTTGGAAGAGGTCTTAAACGCCGGTGTGAAAATCCTTATTACGGCTCACGGCGTCTCGCCTGCCGACCTGGCCGAGAGACCCGTTATGACCAGGCTCATTCACGCCAAAATGATCGAACGGTTTGTTATCCTGGGACGCTCGCGGGGGGTGGGTACTATAGAAGATATTATCGACGGCAGGAGCATGCGCTCGCTGGGGGTGAGAAAATGTTGAAATTTTTTGGGGCTGCCATGGTTATAGCGGCCAGCGGCTTGAGTGGTCTGGCCGTGGCCGGCAGCTATGCCAGGCGTCCCAGAGAACTGCGCGCCCTGCGCTCTGCGCTGCAAATGCTGGAGACCGAGATCATGTATGGGGCCACCCGTTTGCCGGAAGCTCTTGATACTGTGGCGTCCCGCTGTGACCAGTTGGTGGGGCCGCTCTTCAAGCAGGCCGGAGTGGAGCTTGCGGCCATGTCCGGAGTCAGCGCCGCGGAAGCCTGGGAAAAAGCCCTGGCAAAATATTATCCGGCTTCTGCTTTAAAGCCCAGTGATCATTCAATTTTGATCGGTTTGGGCAGGTCACTCGGCAGGTCCGACTGCGCAGACCAGGTTAAACACCTGCGCCTGGCTATGGAGCAGGTCGCGCAGGAAGCGGCCAATGCGGAAGAAGATGCTTCACGAAACGTTAAAATGTGGAGTTATCTCGGTTTTTTGGGCGGGCTGGTTTTTGTTTTAGTGGCTTACTGATTGTAAAGAGGGGGTAAATATGGGCAGCAGTATTGATTTGATTTTTAAAATAGCCGGAGTGGGCATTCTGGTTTCCGTTTTAAACACCATACTCAAGCATGCAGGTAAGGAAGAGCAAGGCCAGATCGTTACCCTGGCCGGGCTGGCTATTGTCTTCATTTGGGTGATACAGCTTCTTGCCAATTTATTTGACCAGGTGAAATCGGTGTTCAGGCTCTTTTAAATTAAACTTCGATGAGGTCTATATGCGATGGATGTGCTTCAGATTGTGGCTCTGGGTTTGACGGCCACCGTGCTCATTGTTGTAGTTAAAAGCCAGCGGCCGGATTTGGCGGTACTGTTGAGTGTCGCTGCGGGCGCGATCATTTTTCTCCTGGTACTGGGAAAAATCGGCTCGATCATTGAGGTCGTCAAGGAATTGTCGGAACGCGCCGGCATCAGCATGGTTTACCTGGGTACCATCCTGAAAATAGTCGGGATTGCCTACATTGCTGAATTCGGTTCGCAAATCTGCCGCGATGCAGGTGAAGGGGCGGTGGCCTCCAAGATTGAATTTGCCGCCAAGGTTCTGATTATGGTGCTGGCAGTCCCGATTGTGGTGGCCGTTCTACAATCACTGCTAAAACTCCTATGGTGAGGGCGGTGTGGCAGGTGACCAAAACATATCTTGCACTGGCAGTTTTTTTGCTTATGTTTTTCCCGGCCTCAGCCCTGGCAAGCCAGGTCAATCCAGCTGACTCAAATCAGCAGGAATCACCCCTGGACCTTTTCTCCGTGCAGCAGTATATTGACCAGTTGGACAAGGAGGTCAAGGGCTCCGTTCCCGAGTTGAATTTCGGGGAAATGGTCACCAAGCTGGCTAAGGGGGAGATCCATTGGAAGCCGGCAGAAATCCTGGCAAATTTGCTCCGACAGCTTTTTAAAGAAGTGGTCGCCAACCTCGATCTGCTTGGGAAACTGGTGATGCTGGCGGTTATCTGCGCCGTACTGCAGAATTTGATGTCTTCTTTCGAAAAAAGCAGCGCCGCGCAGTTGGCCAACTCCGTATCTTACCTGGTGCTGATAACCATCGCCATAGGGTCATTTTCACTGGCGGTCAACGCAGGCAGGGAAGTGGTTAACACGATGGTTATTTTTATGCAGGCCTTGACCCCGGTTTTACTGACCTTGCTGGTAGCAGTGGGAGGGATAGCCTCAGCAGCTGTCTTCAGTCCGGTAATCCTGGTCACGCTGGATATATTTGGAACATTGATCAAAAACGTGATCCTGCCGCTGCTCTTTTTCGTGGCCGTATTGGGCTTGGTCGGCAACCTGTCGGACCGCTTAAAAGTTTCCAGCCTGGCCGACCTGCTAAAAAGTATTGCCATGGGTTTAACCGGGGTTTTCTCAACTATTTTTCTCGGTGTGCTGGCCATTCAGGGTGTGGCCGGTGCGGTGGGGGACTCGGTTACCTTCAGGACTGCCAAATACAGCGTTGACGCCTTTGTTCCTGTGGTGGGCGGGATGCTCTCCGATGCCCTGGAGGCGGTGGTCAGTTCTTCTTTATTGATAAAAAACGCGGTGGGGATAGCCGGTGTGGCGGTGATATTGACGATGCTGGTGGTTCCTCTTTTGAAGATCGTCACGTTGGCTTTTATCTACAAGCTGGCCGGCGCGCTCATTCAGCCCATTAACGATGGTCAAATGGTGGACTGTTTGAATGGACTGGGCAACAACCTCTTTCTGGTTTTTGCCGCGGTGGCCACGGTGGGCCTCTTGTTCTTTTTCACCATAACAATAGTTGTCGGGGTCGGTAATATTACCGTGATGTTGAGGTAAGGGGTGGCGCCGTGGAAATTATACGCAGCTTGGTCCAAAACCTCATCGTAATAATCATCCTGGCAGTCTTACTGGATATGTTTCTACCTGCCGGTGAGATGAGGAAATATGTCAAGATGGTCATGGGCTTGCTGATTATCGTTGCGGTGGTACAGGCTGTGGGTAACTTGATTCACTGGGATTATGCCGGTGATTTCCCTGCTCTGACGACGCAGGGCGACCAGGGTAAGTTTACGGAAATTATGGAGAACGGGAAGAGGCTTACCGAAGACCAGCAGCAAAAAGCGCTGGAGGAGTACAAAAACGGTATAGCCCGCCAGGCAATGGCTCTGGCCCGCGCCAATAATAAGGTCTCTCTTCTGGGTGTAGAGGTTAAAGTCCAGACCGAACAGAACAAACCAGGGTACGGACAGTTAAGTGAAATGGTTTTGACCGTGGGTCCAAAAACGGAAAGCGCAGACCTCCAAGCGAAAGGATCGGTCATCAAGGAGGTTGAGCCGGTATCGGTAAAGCTAGACCCTGCAGCGCCGGATGGATGGGAGAGGGCAGGAGAACGGCCGCCGGAGGAGGCTGTCGCAGGCCTGGTTGCGACACTGGCCAATTTTTATAACCTTTCACCGGAACAGGTCAAAGTAAAGTATCAATGAGACACCCATGCTGCTGTTACGGCGCCAGCAGAGATGAAAATATGCGTCCACATTGTTATGATCAAAGCGGGTTTTCATGTGGGTGCGATTTTCAATCGCACTTGCACTGCGAAGCAGTTTAAGGGATTTATACTGTATTTCTTCAGGGTCTTGTGCGAATGAATTCGCACCTGCATCAAGATAAATTTAGCTGTTTTTTAAATTAATTTGCGCCCATGATGTGAGGAGGTGAGAGCATGAAAAGATTCTTTGATTTTTTGGGACTGGGGGGACAGGGAAACAATGGTTTCCCGGCCAAGGACCTGTTCAGGCGCAACCTGTGGCTGGCCGGACTGGCAGCTCTGGGTATTGTAATGTTGCTGTTCTCGGGAACCGGCCGGGAAAAACCGGCAGAGAAAACCGCAGATCGGTCCGAACTGCCTGTCGCGACCACATCTGAACAAGCCGGAAACGGCATGTCGGCTGAAGAAGAAAAAATCAGTAAAAAACTATGCGAAATGCTCCGTCAGGTGGAAGGAGCCGGCCGGGTGGAGGCGTCAGTGCGGCTGTCCGGTTCTACCAGGGAGGAGTATGCCGTAAATACAACAACCGGCAAGAAAACAACCCAGGAGCGGGAACAGGCCGGTGGTACACGTCTAACAACGGAAGACACCTTCAGCAGCCAGCTGGTGATGAACCGGAGCGGATCCGGTGGTGAGCAGCCTGTAGTGGAGCGTGAAACAGCGCCGCAAGTAGCTGGTGTGCTGGTGGTGGCCGAAGGGGCCGGCGAGGCGAGGGTGAAAGCCAAACTCTTTGAAGCCACCAGGGTAGCCCTGGGTATTGAACCTCAAAAAATCATGGTCCTCCCCATGGAAAGGAGATAATGATGGTAGCGGTAATTGTTAAGAAACGGCTTTTTTTGCTGGTAATCTTGGGCCTGGCCGGACTTACTCTCCTGTTTATGGGCCTGCGCGGGGGGCTGGGTATAGAAGCGCCGCCCTTGCCTGGCGTCCAGGTCAATACACCAAATACCGGTAATGTCATCATTGAAGGAAGCGTGAAGACGCCCGCGTCCGATATGCAGCTTGATGATCTGGGGTCAAAAATTGGAGCGTCTCAAAGCCAGGACTTTTTTATTGATTATCGCCTGGAGCGGGACCGCACCCGCGGGCAACAGGTAGAGTGGCTGAGAGAGGTTATTAATAACGCCGGCACAGCAGATGAAACCAGGCAAAAAGCTCAGGAACACCTTATGGCCATCAGCCGCAGCATGGAAAAAGAGTCCGAGTTGGAAAATTTAATTAGAGCAAAGGGTTTTGCCGACGCCGCAGTAATGGTGGACGAGAGTACGGCCACAGCCATAGTTGCCGCCGGCAGCCTCAGCAGCGGTGAAGTGGCGGCCATAACAGAGCTGGTATCCAGAAGCACCGGCATGGAGCAGCAAAAAATCGCGGTCATCAGCAAAAACTAAATGATATTGTATACTTGCTGTAAAGAGGTTCCCAAATGCCCCGTTTTTTACTATAATGATGGTAATGTTCATTTGTGATCATTACCTGCTGAATCAGGTTGTTAACGTTAATGGCAGCCTGGTTTTTTATATTGTTGATGATGGGGAGTGAAAGGCAGTGGAACGCCGCGTACAGGTTACTGACACGACTTTAAGAGATGCTCACCAGAGTCTTTGGGCTACCCGCATGCGCACGGCAGACATGCTGCCGATTGCAGAGAAACTGGACAATATCGGGTACCATTCCCTTGAAGTCTGGGGTGGGGCAACGTTTGACGTCTGTTTGAGGTATCTTAACGAAGACCCCTGGGAAAGGCTTCGTCAATTAAAAAAACATATTCGAAAAACCCCTCTGCAAATGTTGTTGCGTGGACAATCACTGGTAGGGTACCGGCCTTACCCGGACGATGTGGTTGAGTCTTTTATCACCAGGGCGGTTGAGAACGGCATCAATATAATAAGGATTTTTGACGCTCTGAATGATATTCGCAACCTGGAAACCCCCATGCGTTCTGCCAAAAAGGCGGGCGCGCACGTCCAGGCGGCAATTGTCTACACAGTGAGCCCGGTGCACACCAACAAGCGTCATTATATTGACCTGGCGTTGCAGTTGGTCGAAATGGGGGCGGACTCCATTTGTATCAAGGACATGGCCGGTCTTCTGGCGCCCTACCAGGCGTATGACCTGGTAAAATTGCTCAAGGAAAACTTAAGCCTGCCTCTTCAATTGCACAGCCACTACATTGGGGGATTGGCTGTGGGCGCTTACTTAAAAGCGGCTGAAGCGGGTGTGGATATAATTGACACCGCCTCAGTGCCGCTGGCCTTTGGAGCTTCCCAGCCGCCTGTCGAGACTGTCGTTCGCGCCCTGCGGGGCTCTGCTTATGATACCAAACTGGATATCCACGAACTTTTCGAGATCGCCGGATACTTTGAAAACTTGAGGAAAGCAAGAGGCTTTGAACGGGGCTTCACCCGGATCAACGACATGCGTGTTTTTGATCACCAGGTGCCGGGCGGCATGATTTCCAACCTGGTTACTCAGTTGGAGGAACAAAAAGCGCTGCACCGCCTGGGCGAGATCCTGGAGGAGATCCCCAGGGTGCGCGAGGACTTGGGGTACCCCCCCCTGGTTACCCCGACCAGCCAGATTGTCGGGACCCAGGCCGTCTTGAACGTGCTTAGCGGGGAACGCTATAAACTGGTCCCCGGCGAGGTCCGTGATTATATTCAGGGCCATTACGGCAAACCTCCGGCGCCGATTAACCAGGAGATAGCCCGCAAGGTGCTGGGGGACCGGCAGCCTATTGTATGCAGGCCTGCTGATTTACTGGAACCAAAAATGGATAAAATAAGGAAAGAAGCTAAAGATCTGGCAACCTGTGAAGAGGATGTCATCTCCTACGCCTTATTTACCCAGGTGGCCAAACGTTTTCTGGAGACAAGGAATAAAGGTGGACAATTGGCGCCGGACCCAGCTCCCGGCAGAAAAGAAAATCCGGCAAAAGACAAGGCTGCGGAAGCGCCCGCCAAGACGCCTGCTTTAAACGATGACTGCGGTGGCGAAACCGCCAGGGAGGTAAATGAATTGAACCTGCAGGATATTAAAGAGCTAATTAAGTTAATAAATGAAACTGCTGTTAATGAAGTGAAACTGGAAAGTGAAGGAATGAAGATATCTATTAAGAAAGGCGTCGACCGCGAGTTAAACCCTGTCAGCCAGACGCCTGCGGTATCGGCTCCGCCGGTCGCCTGCAAGGTTAAGGATGAGACAGAAAATCCCCCAACGGTAAAAACTGAGGAGAAAAAGACGGAGCTCATTCCGGTGGTATCTCCCATGGTTGGTATGTTTTATGCTGCGCCCGCGCCTGAAGCGCCGCCTTACGTTAATGTCGGGGACCAGGTGAAAAAAGGACAGACCCTGTGTATCATTGAAGCAATGAAACTGATGAATAAAATAGATTCAGAAATCGACGGTGAAATTGTTGAGATCGCGGTGAAGAATGGTGAGCCTGTTGAGTATGGGCAGACCATCTTCCTGATCAAAGAAAAATAAGAGGCAGATGTATTTACGCGGGGAGAGGAAAAGGTAAGATGTTTAAGAAAATCCTGATAGCTAACCGTGGTGAAATAGCCCTCCGCATTCTCCGGGCCTGTCACGAGATGAATATAAGCACGGTCGCGGTTTTTTCGGAGGCTGATCGTGAAAGCCTGCATGTTTTACGAGCTGACGAATCATACTGCATTGGACCTGCTGCTTCTGCTAAAAGCTATTTAAATATAACCAACCTTATCAGCGCGGCGCTGGTTTCCGGAGCCGACGCGATCCACCCGGGATACGGTTTTTTATCGGAAAACCCTGATTTTGCAGAGGCATGCGCCAGTTGCGGGATTAATTTTATTGGTCCCTCGTCCAGGGCTATCCAGCAGCTTGGTTCCAAGGCTCTGGCCAGGGATACCATGGTTCAGGCAGGTGTTCCGGTAATTCCGGGCTCGGAGGGAGCGGTAAAAGACAACGAGCAGGCCTGGCGACTGGCAGAAAGGATTGGCTACCCCGTAATCATCAAAGCCAGCGCCGGAGGCGGTGGCCGGGGGATGAGGGTGGTCCAGTGCGGTGAGGAGCTGGAGGAAGCCGTCAGCATGGCTAAAACGGAAGCTCTTGCCGCTTTCGGCAACGACGAGGTTTACCTGGAAAAGTATGTTGAAGAGCCACGGCACATCGAGTTTCAGGTCCTGGGAGATAAACACGGCAACCTGATCCACCTGGGCGAAAGGGACTGCTCTATCCAGAGGCGCAATCAAAAGATGATTGAGGAGTCGCCTTCCGTTGCGCTTAGCCCCGAACTGCGGGAGGAAATGGGACATATGGCTGTGCGTGCCGCCAGGGCGGTGGGTTATTACAGCGCGGGAACGGTTGAATTCCTTTTGGATAAAAATTTAAATTACTACTTTATGGAGATGAACACGCGGATCCAGGTCGAGCATCCGGTCACGGAGATGGTAAACGGGATTGATTTAATAAAAGAGCAAATCCGTATTGCCGCCGGCGAGAAGCTGGAAATATCACAGGACCAGGTTTCCATAAAAGGGCATGCAATCGAATGCAGGATTAATGCCGAGGACCCGGGTAAAAATTTTATCCCCAACTCCGGCAGGATTACAAGCTACCTGACGCCCGGGGGGCCCGGAGTGCGGGTTGACAGCGCAGTGTACACCGGTTACATGATTCCCCCCTATTATGATTCCATGATTGGCAAATTGATTGTGTGGGGCAAGGACAGGGAGGAAGCCATCGCCAGGATGCAGCGGGCGCTTCAGGAGTTTGTGATTATGGGTATCAACACCACGATCCCTTTTCATCAGAGGGTGTTCAGGAACGCTTTTTTCCGCCGTGGGGAAATCTATACCAACTTTATTCAGCGTCGTATTTTGGGGGATGAGCAACTATAAAACACTAAAATCATAGTGTTTGCGTTAATTTACCAACTTTGCTATAATATACGCATATGAGACATGGATCATCATTTTTTGGGTATAGTGTATTATAGCGGAGGTGAAAAAGATGAACGAGAGTGATTTTGTCAAGGAAGAGCAAACCGGACTGGGTTCAATCAGGATTTCGGATGAGGTTGTTAAAATAATAGCCGGCCTTGCTGCCACTGAGATTAAAGGGGTAGCCGGGATGAGCGGGGGACTGGTTGGCGGTATAGCTGAAATGCTTGGCCGCAAAAACCTTTCCAAAGGAATCAAGGTAGAGGTGGGAGAAAAAGAAGCCGCCGTCGACGTTTTTGTGATCATTGAATACGGGATTAGAATACCTGATGTAGCCGCTCAAATCCAGGAAAGCGTAAAGAGCGCCATTGAACGGATGACCGGCTTGGAAGTTGTCGAAGTCAATGTAAATGTTCAAGGTGTTGCCTTTACCTCCGAGGGCAGGGAAGAAGAACATAAGGTTAGATAGCTTAACCGACCCCCTTGACAGGGGGTTAGCTTTTAGGGAGGTGTACCTGTTTGGGTCCTTTCGACCGCTTCTTACTGGGGGTATACGCATTCTTCATTACGGTTGTCTTTGTACTGTTTTCAGCTGTAATGTTGGGTTGGACGGCTCCCTTGTTTTTGCTGAAAGAAATGTTTTATCCCGGACAACCGGAGATTTTCTGGCCTTTCATGGCTTTGGTCATACTGGCCGGCTTGAGACTGCTCTGGGTGAGTCTCTTTGGCAAGTCAAGAGGCAGGCATGTGGTCCTGACGGAAAGTTCGCTGGGACAAGTCAATGTTTCGCTGCAGGCGATAGAAAGCCTGGTAGAGAAAATAGTTTCACAGTTCAGCGGGGTTAGAGAAGTTAAACCCAACATTATACAAGTCCCGCAAGGTATAGGTATTAAAGTTCGGGTTGCGGTAACCCCGGATGTCAACCTCCCTCAGCTTTCTGAAGAAATTCAAAACAGGGTCAAGTCCAGGGTGATGGAAGTAACAGGGATTACCGTCAATACTATAAAAATCATGGTTGAGAATATTTCCGTTCACAAGCCAAGGGTTGAATAGCACATTTCAGCCCCGGAAAGGAGCGGCATATGGAAGTATTTCAGGAAATTCTAAATAAGCATCTGGGAAAAGCGGTAGGCGTTATTCTGGGCCTGATTTACGGTTTGCTGGCAATTAAGTACGGTTTTTTTAAGGCCCTTTTTGTGTTGATTTGCGCCGCACTCGGTTATTATATCGGCAAACGGCTGGATGAGAAGGTTGACTTCAGAGAATTGTTCTTAAGGCTTTTCCGGGAACGATAACTGTATTGTTCACATACAGCGGTTAAATAACGAGGGGGATACGTAACAACATGGGCAGGAGAAAGGCCAGGGAAAGGGCGCTGCAAATCCTGTTTCAGGTAGATATGGGCGGCAACGATCCAAAGGAAGCCATGAAAAATATGGATGAGAGCTTTGGACCTGTATACAATAACGTAGAATTTGTCGAAAAGATTGTAATGGGAACCCTCACTAATTTAGCGTGTATTGATAGAAACATTTCGAGCATCAGTCAGGATTGGAACATAGAAAGAATGGCCAGCGTGGACAGAAATATCATCAGGCTGGCTTTTTACGAAATATTGTTCTGCAGTGATATACCGAACAATGTGTCCGTCAACGAGGCTGTAGAACTGGGCAAAGTGTACGGTGGGGAAGAGTCTGCGCGCTTTATTAACGGCATTCTCGGCAAGGTGCTGGCGAACCCGGAAGAGTACAAACCTGAATTGTGAGACACGCCGGCGTATGATTGGCAACCTGACCAGGGCAACACACCAACGATGCCGGGACTTCTACCTTAGCTTGTCTTTTGCAAGTTAGACCATCTTGACGATGCAGGTGCGATTTCAATCGCACACGGTGCGTTAGAGCCGCACTTGGACAGCTAATGTAACTTTTGTGCGAATGAATTCGCACCTACATGTAAGGTCCGTCCGCAATGTTATTTGGAGGGTAGGGGCATCTGTACAGGCCAATTACTACACACACTAAGACAGAACAGCACCCTTCACGCCAGGGGTGCTATTGTATTTAGTCTTTTTTTGGGGAGATATAATATAAATGAGAATTTTAACGGTCCACGAGTTGACCAAACATATCAAAACACTTGTGGAAAAAGATCACCTGCTGGTAAATGTATGGGTCAAAGGGGAAATATCAAACTTTAAAGCCCATTCCTCAGGCCATTTGTATTTTACCCTGAAGGACGATCTCAGTTGTGTGAAAGTTGTAATGTTCCGTTCCAAAAGCAGGCTGGTCCCTTTTCAACCGAAAAACGGCATGGCGGTAACAGTGAGGGGTTACGTTTCAGTATTTGAACGGGACGGTACCTACCAGCTTTATGCCGAAGGACTTGAGCCGGACGGCACGGGGGCTCTTTACCTGGCGTTTGAGCAACTGAAAAAAAGGCTGGAGCAGGAGGGGCTTTTTGACCGGCGCCATAAGAAATCACTACCCCTGCTGCCGCGTCGCATCGGCATCGTTACCTCGCCCACCGGAGCGGCAATCAGGGATATGCTCCAAATTATCGGACGCCGCTGGCCGGGCCGTGAAATTATGCTGGTACCGGTTCCGGTCCAGGGCGAAGCAGCGCCTCAGGCTGTGGCCGGAGGTATTAAGCTCCTGAATCAGGTTGGCGGTGTAGACCTGATTATAACCGGCCGGGGCGGGGGAGCGCTGGAGGAGCTTTGGACCTTCAACACCGAGATCGTAGCCCGCAGCATTTTTCACTCCAAGATTCCTGTCATATCCGCGGTAGGCCACGAAACAGATACCACCATCGCCGATTTTGTAGCTGATGTCAGGGCTGCCACGCCTTCTGCAGCGGCTGAAATAGCTGTGCCGGACAGGAAGGATATGGCCCGCTACATCCGTACTCTAAAGACCCGGCTGGCACGGGCGGTTGATGAAAAGTTGGCGGCTTCCAAGCGCCGTATTGAGTCCTGCCTGCTTAACCGTGTATTTACCAGCCCTCTGAATGCCATCTGCGGCGTGGGTCAACAGTCGCTGGATCAGTTGGAGAGCCGCTTGCGCCAGGCAATGTATGGGACCCTGGAGCGAGCCGGCAGCCATTTCGCGGTGCTGGCAGGCCGGTTGAACACGTTAAGCCCGCTGGCCACCCTGTCCAGGGGTTACTGTATATGCGCAACCCTGGACAGAAACCGTGTTATCAGCGACACCGCTTCCGTAGAAATAGGAGAACAACTGTCATTGCTGCTGCATCAAGGCAGGCTCGAAGTTGTTGTGGAAAAAAAAGAGTGTGACATAAGTATAAATGGTAACAGATTTTGAAAACGCTCCATTTTAGTCGTAAGGCGTAAGGCGTAGGGCGTAGCTTATCCTGCTTTGTTATAGGGTCTTAATATTACTCTTGAGAATATCATGCATTCCCACGTCTCACGTCCCACGTCCATTTTTTACGCCCTATGCCCTGCGACCTACGCCCTACGCCTTACGACCTATCTGTTGTGTGTGGATTTCTTTCATAAAAAGCTATAATTAATGTATCCATGGGATTGGGAGGGATACTTGCTATGTCTTTAGAAGAAAAAGAGATTAATTTTGAGCAGGCGCTGGCGCGTTTGGAAGAAGTGGTGAAGGAATTGGAGGACGGGCGTCTGCCATTGGAAAAATCGCTGGAATTGTTTGAAGAAGGCATCAGGCTTACCAGAATATGTGAAGGGCGACTGGCTGCTGCCGAGCAGCGCATTACCATTCTGACCGTGGACGAAAAAGGCGGAATTATCCAAAAGCAGCTGGATTCTTTACCTTCCCCGGGAGGCGCCCGAAATGATTGATTTTAAAGAGGAATTAAAAAAGAGAGCCGCTTTGGTTGAAGAGTCACTTGAAATTTTACTGCCCGGAACCAATGCTTACCCACCCCTGATCCACCAGGCCATGCGGTATAGCGTTATGGGCGGAGGAAAGCGACTAAGGCCTGTCCTGGTTATGGCCGGAGCTGAAGCTGTAGGGGGTAAGGCTGACGATGCCCTGACTGCCGCCTGCGCTTTTGAACTGATTCATACCTACTCACTGGTGCACGATGACCTCCCCGCCATGGATAATGACGACTACCGCCGCGGTAAATTGACCAGTCACAAGGTCTATGGTGAAGCAGCCGCAGTTTTAACCGGGGACGCCCTCCTGACCATGGCCTTCCAGCTCCTGGCGGAAAGCAAAGGAGCTCCGGAGAACGTCCTGCGGGTAATCCGTGAAGCGGCGGTTGGGGCCGGTACTTTCGGGCTAATCGGGGGGCAGGTGGTTGATACATTATCTGAAGGTGTTGAGTTAGATGAAAACACCCTTGAATACATTCACCGTCATAAGACCGGGGCTCTTTACAAGATATCGGTAAGGGCGGGCGCTATTCTGGCCGGGGCACGGGATGATCAACTGGCAGCTTTAACCGGATACGCCGAAAATCTTGGCCTGGCCTTTCAGATCAAGGATGATCTCCTTGATATTGAGGGAGATGAACAGAAAATCGGCAAACCGGTGGGCAGTGATACCAAAAATAACAAAGCTACCTATCCTGCGCTCTTCGGCCTGCATAAGTCGCGCGCCAAAGCCCGCCAGGCAGCCCAACAGGCGCTGGCGGCGCTGCGGCCCTTTGGCGCCGAAGCTGATTTTTTGAGATCAATGGTTAATTTTGTGATTGAACGGGATTTTTAGACTTTAAAGAAGAGCGGGAGATTGTTGGGGAATCAGTTTCTCTTGAGCAAGCAATACCGGCCTTCAAGGGCTGATTAAAGAGCAGGCTGAATTTGTAAACTAAAAACTGATTATGTTATAATAACAAATTAGTCAAAGCTTTTTAAGATAAGTGACACAGTATCCTAGTCGGACGAACCTTTTTGAAGGCGGGCCTAAAAATCCGTCAAGGGCACATCGATGAAGTTCCTGGTGCTGGCTATCGACGCCCAGTCGGGGGCTGGTACTGGGAGTTAAGGGGGTGGGGCGGCCTGCAATGGCATGTGGGACCCGAACCCCGCCCCCGTGGAGACCCAAGTATGTGGGCAGCCATACCAAAATTGGGTGGTCAACTATGGCTTGGGATTAAACCTGCATGTGGTTCAAGCTGCGTGCAGTGTAGCCTGCCTTGAGTGGTAACGGTGGATTTCAGTTTTTAAGCCAAGCTGAATACGGGCCCGTGTTCAGTCAGGTTATTGATTGAAACCCTTACTGCAATAGAGACTAGAAAAGGTGTACTCTGTCGAGGAAAACTCCTAGGCTGTCCGGGCTTACCAGGGCAGGCCGGGGATTGCAGTGTGGACTAAGTGGTAATCCAGTCCCGGTCGTCAGCGGCCGGAGACAGCTTGAAAGGGAAACCGCCGGTATGGCGACAGCCGGCAGCTTGTCTGGGAAAACCTGCTGGACCTAAGCCACAATATTTACCCGGTCTGCTGTCACTTATCAAATATATAGCTTAACAATACTATACCCTGCAGAAGGACGCGCCAACCATCGCATGAGGTGATTTTTTTTGGGCAATAATAAATCTACTGTTACCGGTAGATATATCTTTTTTGTGGGCGTCGGCTCGTTTTTTTTAGCTGTTGTTTTTACATTTCTATCTGAAACAATCACATCAAGGTTGAACAGCATAATATTATCCACAGTATTCCTGATCGTGATAATAATTATTAACGCGCTTGCAGATCTTTTAGGAACGTCCGTTACAGCTGCTTCACACACACCTTTTAACGCCAAAAGTTCAAAAAAGGTAAAAGGCGCGCCACAGGGCTTACGGCTTATCCGTAATGCGGACAAGGTAGCAAATATTGCCAATGATGTTGTGGGGGATATCACCACTACTATTAGCGGCGCTCTGGGAATATCCATAGTTATTCAAATTATGAATCTTGGGCCCGGGTTCAGCCAGTTTTGGCTGAACGTGCTGATTACCGCTCTTATTGCATCGATAATTGTCTCAACCAAAGCTATTGGTAAAAAAATAGCGCTGAGCCACCCTGACGATGTAATCTTTGTGGCAGGAAAGCTTCTGGCAGGCATAGAAGATATTACCGGCCGCAGTTCTATGCAAAAGCGTCGCGTCCCGAGAAATAAGAAGGGTGGATAGCTCACCATGAGCAGCTTCTTAAAGCAGTTAAATTCAGTGCGGGACATTCGCACTATGACTTACAGCCAACTTCAGGAGCTTGCCGGGGAAATCAGAAGGGAAATAATATCGGTAGTTTCCCGTAACGGTGGTCACCTGGCGCCCAATCTGGGTGTGGTGGAACTGACGCTGGCCATCCACAAGGTTTTCAACTCCCCGGTTGACCGTATTGTTTGGGATGTGGGGCACCAGAGCTATGTACATAAAATGATCACCGGCAGGAGAGACGATTTCAGGACTCTAAGGCAATTTGGAGGCATCAGCGGCTTTCCCAAGCCCGCTGAAAGCGCCCATGACGCGTTTGGCGCAGGGCACAGCAGCACTTCTATCTCGGCCGCCCTTGGTTTGGCCGCGGCCAGGGATTTGAAGGGCGAAAGCAATGCGGTGGTAGCGGTTATCGGGGACGGAGCGATGACCGGAGGGATGGCCTTTGAGGCCTTAAACCATGCCGGACATCTCAAAAAGAACATGGTCGTTATTCTGAATGACAACGAAATGTCCATTGATCATAATGTCGGCGCGATGTCCGGCTACCTGGCCAGGCTCCGGACCGACCCGATGTATACCAGGGGCAAGGAAGACCTGGAACAACTTTTACGCAAAATACCTATCGGGTCGGCTCTCCTGCGCCTTGGCGAACGTTTGAAAGACAGCTTAAAATACCTTGTGGTTCCAGGTATGCTCTTTGAAGAACTGGGTTTCATTTATCTGGGGCCGGTTGATGGACATGACATCAAAGCTATGACCACCATACTCCAGCAAGCCAAATCCAAAAAGGGCCCGGTCCTGGTCCATGTGCTCACCAAAAAAGGCAAGGGCTACCGGCCTGCGGAAAAGAATCCCGATAAATTTCACGGAGTCGGGGCATTTTATGTGGCCACCGGGGAAGTGCTTGAGAAAAGCGATACCCCCACCTACACTGAAATATTTGGCGCCACCCTGATGAAGCTGGCGCACCAGGATGAAAAGATACTGGCTATTACCGCGGCTATGCCTAGCGGTACCGGGCTTACCAAGTTTTCCCGGGCTTTTCCAGGACGTTTTTTTGATGTCGGCATAGCGGAGCAACATGCTGTAACTCTGGCCGCCGGCTTAGCCGCAGGGGGTTATCACCCGGTAGTGGCGATATATTCAACTTTCCTGCAGCGGGCCTATGATCAGGTACTACACGATGTCTGCCTGCAAAACCTGCCGGTGACCTTTGCTATTGACCGTGCCGGTATTGTCGGTAATGACGGAGCCAGTCACCAGGGTATTTTTGACTTGTCTTTTCTAAGGCCGATACCGAACATGGTGATTATGGCCCCCAAAGACGAGAACGAGCTCCAGCATATGCTGGCAACAGCCGTGTATCATCAAGGGCCTTTGGCTTTACGTTACCCGAGGGGCAGCGGAACCGGCTGCCTGATGGATAAAGAACAAAAAATACTCCCAATCGGGAAAGCCGAGGTAATCAGGGAGGGTACGGACGCTACCCTGCTGGCTATAGGAAGTATGGTCCACGTAGCCGAGGAAGCCGCTAAAATTTTAGCGGCCAGAGGTGTTAAGGCGGCTGTAATCAACGCCAGGTTTGTAAAACCACTGGATGAAAAGTGCATACTTTACTATGCTGAAATGAGCGGAAAGCTGTTTACCCTGGAGGAAAATGTCCTCCAGGGAGGTTTCGGCAGCGCTGTATTAGAACTGCTCTCAGCACGGGGGCGGGGAGGCCTTCTGACTCATCAGTTTGGTATTCCGGATACTTTTGTTGAACACGGATCACCGGAGCTGCTTCTGGCCAGGTATGGACTTACCGTTGAGCAGGTGGTTAGGGTGGTCGGGGAAAAGCTGGCCAAAAAAAATTATTCCGGAAAACTGAGGCTTGCGCCCAATTAACCCCAGGAAGGGTACCAATTTTGCAAAAAAATAAGCAGCGTCTGGATGTCAGGTTAACTGCAGAAGGATATTGTCCCAGCAGGGAAAAGGCCCGGGCGGCGATTATGGCCGGCCTGGTTTTTGTTGATGGTTTAAGAGTTGATAAACCGGGGGTAACGGTATCCCTGGACGCTGTTCTTGAAGTAAAGGGCAGCCCGATACCTTACGTGAGCCGGGGTGGGCTAAAACTTGAGAAGGCGGTCAAAGTATTTGAAATAGACCTTAGCGGGCGGGTGGTGCTTGATGTAGGGGCTTCCACCGGGGGCTTTACGGACTGCGCTTTAAAGTACGGGGCCAGTCAGGTATATGCGGTTGATGTGGGCTACGGCCAGTTAGACTGGAAGCTTCGCAACGATCCCCGGGTGGTGGTTCTGGAGCGGACCAATATTCGTTATTTAAATAAAGAACTGCTGCCGGTAACCCCTGATTTCATAACCATTGACGTTTCATTTATCTCATTGACCAAGGTCCTGCCCAAAATAGGTGAATTGACCACTCCCGCGGCTGCCGGCGTGGCGCTGGTGAAGCCGCAGTTCGAAGCCGGCAGGGATAAAATCGGCAAAAAAGGAGTGGTCCGGGATCCGGAGGTACAGTTGGCGGTGCTCCAAAGTATAACCAGCTTTATTGAAGATCAGGGCTGGTCGGTCAAGGGAGTGGATTATTCACCGGTAACCGGTCCTGAAGGCAACATAGAATTTTTGGTATACTTCGACAAGAGCGGCCTGCAAGAAAACCACGCCAACCTGCCTGATATAGTGAAACGGGCTCATGCGGAACTAACATAATAATTCATAAAAATTGCTGAAGTAGGAGGGGGGGGAGTCCAGTACTTGAACAGCTTCGGGCTGGTGGTTAATTTAAATAAAAAGGGAGTCCGCAAACTGGTAAGGCAAATTACCGGCTGGCTTACCGGCAGGGGATGTACCGTTCTAATTGAAGAGGATATCGCGGCCCAATTAGAGTTGCCTGGCTTTGGCGTACCCAAGAACCGGCTGTACGAGCTGGCTGAATGCATGATCGTTTTCGGCGGGGACGGGACCCTGCTGGGTACTGCGAGGAAGGTTGCCGGAACAGGAACACCCATTATAGGCCTAAACATGGGCCATATGGGTTTTTTAACAGAGATAGATTTACCGGAGGCACTACCGGCTCTGGAAAAGCTGCTGGATGGCGAATATGATATCGAAGAACGGATGATGCTGCAGGCCAATGTGTACCGGCAGGACAAGCTGGTGGAACAATTGGTAGGCTTAAACGACGCTGTGATTGCCAAAGGCGCCTTTGCCAGGCTCATTCAACTGGAAGCCCATGTCAATAATGAGTACATCAATACCTATCCCACAGATGGGTTGATTATTGCAAGCCCCACCGGCTCAACAGCCTATTCCTTATCGGCGGGAGGTCCATTGGTTACCCCCAATTTGGAACTGATGCTGCTGACACCGATATGTCCCCATGCTCTCTGGGCCAGGCCACTGATAATAGCGCCGGAAAGCATTGTCAAAATCATCATCCTTTCCAGCCAGGAGGAGGTTATGTTGACCATGGACGGGCAGCATGGTTTCAACTTGTACCAGTACGACCAGGTTTTAGTAAGCCGTTCCCCGCAAAAAGCCAGACTGGTCAGGTTGAGGGGAAGGGGATTTTTTGAGGTCTTAAGAAAGAAATTTCATCAAGAGGGTGACCGCAACGGTGCTTAAAGGACTTGGCAGCGCTGTCCATCTCGCTCATCTTCTAATATCCGAAGCAGTGGGTCCTGGCGCCACTGCGATAGATGCGACTGCCGGAAACGGTTATGACACACTTTTTCTGGCCCGCCAGGTCGGGCCTCAGGGGAAAGTGTACGCTATAGATATCCAGGCAGAAGCTCTGCAAAAGGCGGCATTGTTGCTGCAAAGGGCCGGGGTTCTCGACCGGGTAATCCTCTTACACAGCAGTCATGAGGAGATGGAGCGACTGGCGCCTGCCCCGGTCGATGCGGTATTATTCAACTTGGGCTATTTGCCCGGCGGTGACCACAACCTTGTTACAACCTGTGAAACAACCGCGAGAGCGCTGAGAGCGGCCTTGAAAATGCTGAAACCGGAGGGGAGAATAGGGCTGGTTATATACACCGGCCACCCGGGAGGACGAGAGGAATTAGCTGCGGTGGAGGAGGTCGTCTCCTCTCTTGACGGCAGCCTGTACCGTGTGGTGCGCTCAAACTTTATCAACCGTTCCGACCAGGCTCCGGTGGTAATTGCAATCGAGAAGGCAGGTGTTGGCGATGAAAACCAGCCGGCAGCGCAAAATCCTTGAGATTATCTCGAAGCAAGCAGTAGAAACACAGGAAGACCTCGCTTCAGCTCTCAAAAAGTCAGGATTCAAGGTAACGCAGGCTACTATCTCGCGGGATATTAAGGAACTGGGATTGATCAAAATACCGGCTGAAAACAACGCCTCTTATTACTCCCTGGGAATTGAGAGGCCGGTTTCCCGTATTGAAGGCCATTTGAAGCGACTTTTCCGTGATTCAGTGGTAAGTATGGATTCAAGTGAAAACCTGATTATTATCAAAACTCACCCCGGTGGGGCGCAGGCCGTAGCATCCGCCATAGACCAGGCCGGTTGGCAGGAAATTATCGGTACGGTCGGGGGAGACGATACTATTCTCGTAATAGTCAAGCCGAAGCGGGCTACCGCGGATGTTCTGAACAGGTTTGAGGAACTCAACCTCAAAAAGGGGTGAGCGAATGCTTTTGAACATCTCCATAAAAAATTTCGGTTTAATGGAACAAGTTAAAATAGATTTCCAGGAGGGCTTAAATATCCTTACCGGTGAAACCGGAACAGGGAAGACGATCATTATTGACGCTTTGGAGATAGCTCTCGGCGGCAGGGCACATACCGAACAAATTCGCAGCGGGGCGGAAAAAGCTCTGGTAGAAGCCGCCTTTGACCCGGCCAGGAACAAGTTCCTGGAGCAACTACTTGGTAATCAGGGAATTGACCTGAGCGAGGAGGATTGCCTGGTGCTATCCAGGGAAATCACCCGTTCCGGGAAAAATATCTGCCGGGTTAACGGTCAGGCGGTACCACTGGCTTTTTATAAGATAATCGGGAAGAGCATGGCGGACCTGCATGTCCAGCATGAACAAAATTCGCTTCTGAACCAGGAAAAACACCGTGAGCTTTTGGACCATTTTGGGGGAACCAAGCTCCTGGAACTGCTCGGCCAGGTTAAGTCGGCCTATCAAAGCTGGAGTGAAGCCCGCTCCCGCCTGGAAAAGCTTCAACGGGACGCGGGGGATAGGACCAGGCGTGCCGATACCTTGCGCTACCAGATTGAAGAGATCCGGCATGCAAAGCTTACCCCCGGAGAGGAAGAGGAATTAGTCAGAGAAAAAAAAGTACTTGTGAACTCAGAAAAAATCAGTTTGCTGGCTGGAGAAGCTTATAGACATCTTTATGATGGAAACGAAGGTCAGGCCTCTGCCATGGATCTCCTGGCCCGGGCGGCCGAAAATTTGAAATCCCTGGTTTTCTATGACAGCAGGGCGAAAAATATATTAGTCGCATTAGAAAGCTCTCTTTATCAGGCGGAGGACGCGGCCCGTGATCTTGCTGCCTACCGTGACACGGTAGAGTACAGTCCACAGAGGCTGGAAGCAGTCGAGGAAAGACTTAACCAGATTAAAATACTAAAGAAAAAATACGGAGACGGCATACCCGCGATTCTGCAGTTTCTGGATAGTGCCGGCTCCGAACTGCAAAACCTGCTAAACCTTGATGAAGAATTGACATCTTCCGGCAGAGAATTAAGCGCTGCCGCGGCAGCCTATTACCGGGCGGCAAAGGAGCTCAGCAGCGCCCGCAAGTCCGCGGCCCGGCTGCTGGAGGAAAGGGTGGCCGTTGAACTGGACTCACTGGAGATGGGGAGAGTGGTATTATCATTAGAATTTACTCCCATCGAAGAGCCTTCCCCCGCAGGTCTGGAGCAGATTGAATTTTTGATCTCCCCAAACCGGGGCGAGCCTCTAAAGCCTCTGACTAAAATTGCATCGGGCGGTGAATTGTCCAGGATCATGCTGGCGCTTAAGACCTTGCTGGCACAGGCCGATGACAAGCCTGTGCTGGTGTTTGACGAGGTCGACGCCGGTATTGGCGGCCGTGCGCTGCAGGCAGTGGCAGAGAAGTTATCCCAGTTGGGTCAGCAGCGCCAGGTTATTTGTGTTACTCACTCGGCGCAGGTAGCCGCCCATGCCAGGGCGCACCACAGGATCCTCAAAGAGTTTGACGGTGAGCGTACGGTAACCAGGGTTGAACTGCTTGACCGGGAGCAGCAAGTGGAAGAGCTGGCAAGGATGCTGGGCGGTAAAAATGTTACTGATATCACGCGCCTGCACGCGAGCCAGATGCTTAAAAATTCCGTTAAAATTTGAAATTATTTTAAATTATACCGCACATTTTAAAATATGTGCGGTTTTTTCTATTTTTTTTACAGGTAACAAAACAATAAATTACATATCGAAATAAACTGAAATAGACTCTGTATTTGGGATTTTGAAACATTTTTAGGTTGAATATTAGATATTTGTTGAGGTTATTATAAATTTGCAATTTGTTTTTGAAAACAAAGATATACGTATCGGGTTGTCTAAATAATGTTATCAATATTTGGAGGTGGATGGCAATAATATTGGAGGGGTGATGTTTGAAGGGGAAAACATGCGGTTATATTTGTGGCATTTTAATATTTTTATCAATTATGCTAACTTATCAGGTTCAAGGCACGTTGCTTCCTCCTGAAAAGCATTTAGTATCAGTTGGCCAGCCGCTGAATTTTAAATTTCCCGCTCCATTAGAAAAAGGTTTAAAAATGGAGATAGTCAATAGCGAAAGCAACGCCCTTCAAGAAAGTGTTATCGAAGGAGATTTTATATCCGGGTCAAACCCGGTGGCATTGAATCCCGGTCGGTTAAAACTCAGGCTCAGCTTGTACGGTGTGGTTCCCGTACGTGATATGCTGGTAAGTGTGGCGCCGGAAATAAGAGTTGTTCCAGGCGGACAATCAATCGGGGTTTTAATCCATGCGAGGGGAATTATTGTAGCCGGCACATACGATGTGGTTACTCAGGATAACCAAAGAATCAATCCTGCCTCGCAGGCAGGCATTCAAAAAGGAGATGTAATCCTAAAAATTGACGGGTTAGAGGTGGGCAGCGACAGTCAGTTTAGAGATATCGTGGCCAGGACCGGAGCGGCAGGCAAATCCATGGCGGTAGAGGTAAAACGGGGGAAGGAAACCTTCAGCACTACTTTAAACCCGGTTTTATGCAAGGAAACTTCTGATTACCGGGTAGGTCTTATGATCAGGGATAGCGCAGCCGGAGTAGGCACCATAACATTTTATGAACCAGGCAGCAAGTCTTATGGCGCTCTTGGCCACATCATTACCGATGTAAACACCAAGCATCCGGTTGACCTGCAGGACGGGAAAATCGTCGGCGCCAGCGTCCAGGGTATTGCCAAAGGCAAACGCGGCCAGCCGGGAGAAAAAATCGGCATACTTCAGGGTGACAAGTTATTGTCCGGTACCATCAACAGAAACACCAGGCTGGGTATATTCGGCAATCTTCAGAAACCGCTCGAAAACCCTGTTTTTACAGAACCAATACCAGTCGCCATGACCAGTCAAATTCATGAAGGGCCGGCAGAAATACTAACTGTCCTAAGCGGCGATAAGGTGGAAAAATTTTCTGTGGAAATTTTAAAAATTAATCCACAGGTCAGGCAGGATGGCAAGGCGCTTGTATTAAAAATAACTGATGAAAGGCTGCTTGATCAGACCGGCGGCATTATCCAGGGTATGAGCGGCAGTCCAATTATTCAGGAGGAGAGGTTGGTTGGCGCGGTTACCCACGTTTTTGTGAATGACCCAACCAGAGGTTATGGGGTGTCGGCTGAATGGATGTTGGAGGAATCCGGATTGCTGGATGATTCAGGACAAGTTATAAAAGAACCTGCCGCATAAATATAAATAATTTTTTGCTTTTCTATTAACCCTGGGAAAGGCTGTTTTTCCAGGGTTAATTCCTTTTTAAATAGGTTTTCCCGATGACTTTAATGAAATATACAAAAATTTTCCTTTTTATCTGGAAGGACATTCTTTGTGGTCGTCGAATCATTTGGGTAAACATACTAAAATATAAAAATAGAAATATTTAGGAGGCGGGAGCGTTTATGCCAAAGAAAGCAATCAGGCTTTTAATCGCAGATGATAACAGAGATTTCTGCGAGCTGCTAAAGGAATTCATAACGGAGCAGGAAGATTTCAATCTAACCGGTATTGCTTATAATGGCCTGGAAGCCATTCAAATGATCCAGGAAAACAATCCTGATGTCGTCGTGCTGGATATCATTATGCCGCACCTGGACGGGATCGGGGTCCTGGAAAAATTGGTTACCGGCAATACGGGCAGCAGGCCAAAAATTATCATGCTGACTGCCTTTGGACAGGAGAGTGTAACCCAAAGGGCGGTTGAACTGGGCGCCGACTACTACATTTTAAAACCATTTGACTTTAATGTACTGGCCACCCGCATCCGGCAGCTGGCGGACGGGGTAAATGTATCGCAGTATATTGCTCCGGTTAAACCCAAAAATTTGGACATAGCTGTAACCAATATTATCCATGAAATGGGTGTTCCGGCTCATATTAAAGGTTACCACTATCTGCGGGATGCTATTTTAATGGTTATCAGTGAGATCAACCTGCTCGGGGCGGTTACCAAGGAGTTGTATCCCATGATAGCCCAGAAGTATCAGACAACACCCAGCAGGGTTGAACGCGCCATACGGCACGCCATTGAACTGGCCTGGGACCGCGGCAATGTGGATATGATGACCAAATTTTTCGGCTATACCATCAACCTTGAACGCGGCAAGCCCACCAATAGTGAATTTATCGCCATGGTTGCGGATAAGTTAAGAATTGAAACCAAGGTTAGTTAAACAAATTTGTAGATAGTAATATAGAATTTTGCTCAACAAACACCACTTTTTTTATTGGGTTATCACCAATAATCAGGGGGTGTTGTTTTTTTGATATACTATTTGAATAGATAGAGCAAAGAAAAAGCAGGGGGCGCTGCATCAAATTAGTTAAGTGATATCAAAAAGCTAAGGGAAAGGGATGAAACATATTGATTCCAAACCAATTTAGAATTCAACTCCAAAACAGATTTGGCAACTGGTTTCCCGTTGTGCCCGAGGCCGATAAAAATATTCTAGAAAGTATTTTAACTTATTGCAATATACAACGCTTACGTATTATCTCGTGGCTGTTAATATTAATCAATTTGACCCTTATCTTTATCCAATTAGCATATATCGGCAAAATCGATCAACCCCGCATTCTTGAAATAGCTCCGTATATCATGACCCTAAGGATGGTTCTTCTAGTAAGCTCTGTAGCTTTTTTATTCGTAACCAGGCTTCCGTTTCCAGATGCTATTAAACGATTCCATCATTTTTACGAGAGCGGGTATATAATACTTAACCTGATTACTTATGCAATCTTATATAGCCTGATCCATTCTGTTGGGCCTGGTATAGCCTCTTCTTACCTAATGGCAGTCCTCGTTTCAGCCACGTTTCTTTATTTAAAATGGTCTAAAAGCATACTGATTTATGGCTTTTCCTGGATAGTATTCAGCGTTATGGTCTGGCGCTTTCAACCTGACTGGATTTTAGCTTTTTCCGCCATTATTAATGGTAGTGTTGTAACTATTCTTGCTTTAGTAATGTCACAGATTATATATGTCAATCGGGTTAAGGAATTTTTAAACCTACAAACAATCGAATTGCAGAAAGAGGAATTAGCCGCATCTAATGACTTGCTAGAAAAACTTTCTTATCTGGATGCTCTGACTAACATCCCCAATAGACGATTTCTTGATGAATTTTTACATAGAGAATGGAGACTGGCCGTCCGTGAGCATGGGTTACAGCTAAGCTTGATTATGGTAGATATTGACCAGTTTAAACAGTTGAATGACACCTTTGGTCACCAAAATGGAGACGATATCCTGGTCAATATAGCCACGACTTTAAGCAGGACTGTTAAGCGCCCCGGTGATTTATTTGCCCGGTACGGAGGAGAGGAATTTGCAGCTATTCTGCCAAAGACAGACTTAATTGGGGCCCGCAGGATTGCAGAACAAATGCTTCAAGCAGTAGAAAGGTTGGATATTAATCACCCTTTCTCTTCGAATGGCCGCTTAACCATTAGTATCGGTTTGGCCTGCATAAAACCCAACGACAAGGAATTGCCGGAAACCCTTATTGAGGCTGCCGATAAGGCTCTTTATCAGGCTAAGAAGGCTGGAGGTAACCGGGTGTGTTGTGGCTAATTCCAAAAATATTTAAGCATTTAAATATGTGACGGCTTTGGTTATCACCCGTCGTGGTCTGCGCCAGGTTAAACCGGTCCTTTCTTAAATATGCTGGTTACTTCCACTCCATACCTCCAGCACCTCTCTTATTAGTGCCCATCTGCGGACGCTGTCAAGCCACTTCGATACCGGTTTTGCTTCTACTGTCACCGTCACTGGCTGTAGATAACGACCGGTTCTTTACAAATAAAATGTGACACAGCATCAGGATTAAAACGCTATAACCCAGTTGGCGGATCGATGTGTGTTGTCAATATGGTTTACGGTTGGTCTCTTTTGTCGCTTTCAAAGTTACTATAATATACCAAAATGACGGCTGATCTTTTTCTAAACTACCTGCACCGTGTTTTTTAACGGGCAGGAAATTTGAGGCAAAAGGCAGAAGTATACAACTTAGTTATCATTATCCACTGGCACAAGGAAGTGCAAGAATATCGGTATAGCCCACCCAGAGGGTAATGAAAGCATCATAGAATATCACACTGACAATTAACTGCAACACCGAAGTGCCAAGTAATGGCTTAAGTTGTTGGATGAGAAGGTCGCAATAAAAACAATATCTTTTGTTATGCACTGCGTTATACTTTTCAAATTAATTCATGTTCTAATTTAGAGGTTTTGTTAGATATAATACAATTAATACTCTATAATGATCAACTTTTTAGTTAGAAAAATAGCTAAAATTCTATAATAAACCTGGAATTTTATATATGTGATTAATCGGAAGAAGGTTTCGAAGTGGAATACATAAACTCAAAATTGAGAATATTTATTATTACAGCAATTATTTTATTTATATTTCTCTCAACACCTTATGCCGTAAATTATCTGATTCTTCCTGGTAAATATGATCCCAAAGCAGAGTATTTTAATGGAGAATGGTTTAATAAGATTAAACCAATTAGTGCCGACCAATACAAAGTATTAATTAGGTGGGCTCACTATTATGGGAACCACGGCTGTGAGCCTGAATGGAGTAATTGCCCGTATAATGGCGTTGATGGGCAGTGGAAGTTAATGTTTGATTACATTAGAGAAGACAAGCCACTTCCGGCAGATCTTATTAAAAGTAAAACTTGACTGTGTCACATTTTAACATAAAAAACAATTCTATAGATAGTTAAACATCATTACAAGTGGATATGAATTAACTGTAGACTGCAATTGATGTTCATATATAATACTTAAGGAGCAAAAGATGTGAAAGAAATAAAGTTATATAATGTAATTTTCCCCATTTGGTTTTTGATGTTTCTTCCACCAGTAATATTTGTAACTCTTGCTGGTAACTTTATTATTGATTCACTAGTAATATTAGTATGCTTTTATGTGTTCAAGTTAGCTGATAGTCAAATTAATCTGAAAACATTTTACATGAAAAGTATATTTAAAGTTTGGATATTTGGTTTTTTAGCAGATATAATAGGTGCTGCAATATTGTTTGCGACAGGAATTCTAGGTGACTATTTTGGGTTATCGCATACATTGATTTCAGCAATAAGTTATGATCCATTCAATCATACAGGGGCAGTTATTATAACAATATTTGCCATGCTGGTATCATCATTCTTTATATTTTTATTTAACTATAGAATTACTTTGCGAAATCTGATATTGGAAAGAAAACTAAGATTAAAAGTGGCACTTACCATTGCAATAGTCACAATCCCATGGACATACTTGTTGCCAACTAAGTGGATTTATCAATAATTGGCAATTCAGGCGAATAGTACACAAGTGTCTATTGAAAAAGTTAGAAAATAATGAAAAAAACGAAAAAAGAGTTGCCATATTGTAAATATATTCTAACGGTATTGTTAACTTCAATAGTTCAGGGATATTGGAGCATGAATTATAATTACAACTTCACATTTTTCATATTGGGCTCATTAGGTGCTAAGACGCTTTATTTATATAACAGGACGGGAAAGATAATGAGAAGCAAAATATTGTTTGCCTGTTCAATCATAATAATGGGACTGGCAATTGTTCTGAATTTTAATGAAATGCTCATGGGGTTGCCTGCCAGTTTGCTCAATGTTATTGTAACCATTTGTTACTTGTTTTTTTGGATTGCATTTTTAGCTTTGGCACGAAAGAATAAAGGTCTACTAATCTATTCCTCGGCGATTAGTGGAATAACTTTGATAATAGCTCTACTTACTCTGGTAATCAATGTTTATGATTGGACTATTCCCATTGCAATTCCTTTGGTGGCGATCTTTTTGACGCCCTTTTATGGGATAAGATCGGTTTTTGATAAAGGATTTATCTTGTCATCTGTCATAATGGCATTCATTTGTGCAATATGGTTAATTTCAAGCATAGTATTGCAAAAACGAACAAAATGAGTATAATCCGCAGTACCATCTTGCGGTTTCGTTTGCTCAGCCGTTGGCGTAACAGCTGGTGGTTTGCCTTGATTTTCGCTTCCTGCGTCATCAATTCCGGCTGACAATAGAAATGATCAGGCAACGCTTTGAGTATATTTTCCATGCGTGTCATCTCCCTTTAGCCACACATCATACCATAATCCTGCGTGGATAGCTATTAATATATTTCGCATACTTGAAAATTTCCTTAAACTGAAATATAATAGGCGTAGCAAACACTTATCCGAGGTGTGAGATGGATTACATCAGTGTTAAAGAAGCCGCCGACAAATGGGGTCTTACCAGCCGGATGGTCAACTACTATTGCGCCAACGGACGGATTAAGGGCGCGGTGAAAATAAGCAGCGTATGGGTTATTCCAAAGGATGCGCCGCAGCCTCCGGACAGGCGCAGAAAAAATAATAATGAGCAGAAATAATTTGGATTTCGAAGGAAAGGAGGGTCAATTCATGAAAGATCAGGTTGAGGATGCACAAAGGAGCTTAGCTAAATCATTCCAGTCGCTTTTTGAGGAACAAGAACTGCTTGCCAAAGTGATTGAGTGCTTCCCCTATCCGATTCAGATTTACGCTCCGGACGGAACATCGGTGCTGGTGAATAAGGCTATGCTGGCTGAATATCATGCTATCAGCCCGGACATGGTTGTCGGGAAATACAATGTATTAAAAGATCCTGCCGTTATCGCAACGGGCCAGCTCCATGTGTTAAAGCGGGCTTTTCAGGGAGAGACCGTCTTTTTCCCGGATGTTAGAGTGCCTTTGGAAGAAATTGCGGAACGATACGGCATACAGGACTTCGATGTGGAGGCCGTATATCAGGACATTACGGTTTTCCCTATTCTGGATGACCTGAAACGGGTGATATATGTTGCGGCATTTTTGATCAACAGGAGGGTTTATCGCGGCAAGGATGAAATTGAAAAGGCGAAAGAATACATAGAAAACCACTGGCTGGAAAGGTTTGACTTGGGCGAAACGGCAAAGGCGGCGTGCCTCAGCAAAGCCCATTTCACAAAGCTGTTTAAGAAGCATACCGGCGTAACCCCCCATGAGTATTATACCAATTATAAAATCAGTAAATTGAAGGAGAAACTGCTGGATGCCAACCTTTCCATCGCCCAGGCTTTTGCCACCTGCAATATGGATTATAACGGCCATTCCGCCAGATTATTTAAAGATAAAACCGGCCTTTCTCCTTCCGCTTATCGTACAATGTCAGGTTAAAAAGAAACGAGGGCCAATCCATGAAAGATCAGGTTGAGGATGCCCAAAGGAGCTTAGCAAAATCATTCCAATCGCTTTTGGAAGAACAGGAACTGCTTGCGAAAGTAATCGAGTTCTTCCCCTATCCGATTCAGATTTTCTCCCTTGACGGGACGGCGAGGATGATTAACAAAGCGGCGCTGGAGATGATAGGCATAAAAAGCGTGGAATCCCATGTGGGCAAATACAATGTTTTTGAGGACCCCATCGTACGTGGGCTTGGCGTTATGGACCAGGTCAGGCAGGTATTGACAGGTAAAACCGTATATCTTACCGATTTCAATGCGCCTTATCAGGACATGATCCGGTATTTTAATGTGGAAGACAGGGATATACAGACCATAAGCTCAGACATTACCTGTTTTTCCATAGAAACGCATTGGCAGGAGCCTTTTGACGCCAACGAAACGGCAAAGGCGGCGTGCCTCAGCAAGGCACATTTCACAAAGCTGTTTAAGAAGCATACCGGCATAACACCTCATGAGTATTATATTGATTATAAAATCGGCAAATTGAAGGAGAAGCTGCTGGATACCAACCTTTCCATCGCCCAGGCCTTTGCCGCCTGCAACATGGATTATAACGGCCATTCCGCCAGATTATTCAGAGAGAAGGTTGGCGTTTCCCCGTCTGTATATCGGAAAATGTCGGAGTAAAATGAATTGTCCTATAAAAGTAATAAGAGGAAGCCGGGCTTTGGTTTAGTACGAAAGCCCGGCTTCCTCTTATTTTCAAGATAACATTTTTCGTACTAATTATAAGCATATTCAACCTATCCTCGCAATCAGCCCAGTTAATAAAATATTAATAGCATTTATGAAAAATATGGCAATTTGGATGAAAAGGAGCATTCTTATGGGGGATAAAACGAAAGAACAACTGCTTGAGGAACTGTCAGAGGTACAGAAAATGTTGGAGGAAAGAACAGAGACTCAAGGCCAAATGATAAGAAAATTTCAGATGCTTATCGCCAATGAGGGGCTGTTTTCTCAAATCATCGATTTTTTCCCTTATCCCATCGCCATATTTACGCCGCAGTATACACTGGCTATGGTGAACAAGGCTTTTGCAGCGGAAACAAAAACGCGGTTTATGAACCTGGGAAAAGGAACCGTCCGCATTCTTCAATACAAGATTGATGATACGCAACTGGCTGCCGCCGTCACGCGGGTCTTTGCCGGAGATACCTTCTTTTTAGAGGACTTAAAGAACCCGTTTACCATGTTTTCAGGAATCACACGACAAAGCGCGCCGCAGCCTGACCGTTTCAATAAGGCCGTCATTTTTCCTGTTCCGGCCGATGATGCTAAAATCACCCACGGCGTGATTGTGTTTATGCCATGAGTAAAGCACATAGGACAGGACAAGTAAACACGGGCTGCCGGCTGCTGCGTAAATAACAAAAAAATAAAAGAAGGTGAGGATGTTTTATGAGAAGTGTACTGAGGAAAATATTGTCCATGCTGCTGGTGTTATGCCTTTGGACGGCGCTCATGCCTTTTTCCGTCCTGGCGGCGGAAGGAGACATCTGTGAAGTTAACGGGACAACATATGCAACATTGGATGATGCTCTGGACGCGGTCCATCCCACGGGCGGGGGGACCATCCGGCTGCTGGAGAATATTAATTACGACGGTGGCATTGTTATTGACCGAGAAGGCATCACTTTTGATCTGGATGGGTTTACGCTCAATGTGGACAATAGCACCGGTCCGGGTTTAAAGGTGATCGGCGGCGGCACTGTAGAATTTATTGACGAGGGAACAACGGGTTCTTTCAACGTCACCGGCACGGAGTATGGGGTGTGGGCTGATTATGGCTCTGTGGTCTGGGTCAACAATGTCACCGCAAGCGGCGAATCCAGCTGTGGAGTAAAAGCCACTGAGTATGCAAGTATTATCGTAGAAGGCAATGTTATAGCTACCAACACTAATAGCATCGGTGTGGGAGTAGAATCCGGCGGAGAGGTCAATGTAAAGGGGGACGTCACTGCAAACGGTATCGAAGGCATAGGCATAAAAGCCTACGATGTCGTATGCGATGAGGCAGAGGTTATCGTTGAGGGAGACGTCACCGCAAGCGGTGGTGACAGCGTTGGCGTATTGGCCATAGATTCATACGTTACCGTCGGGGGAAATGTCACGGGCGACAAGGGTGGCGTGGACGCCGAAGATTCGGGCATTGAAATAACCGGAGATGTCCAATCCTCTGATGAATCCGGTTACGGCATAAGAGCCACAGATAACTGCGATATCGATATCAACGGGAATGTCCGGTCCAACGGTACCGGTGTATGGATATGGGCGGAAGGGACTGCTGATTTCTCGGAAATTACTATTGACGGAGTAATAGACGCGCCGGAGTATATACGGATCGGGATAGATACATTCGATTTTGAAGATGGCTATCTGGATCCTGACATGATAGACGGCTACCGAATCTACGTCGACGAATCCCTGGGTGCTGTATTAGTAGCAGAGTTTGCCGGCGGCAGCGGCAGCAGTGAGGAAGATCCTTACCTTGTTGCCCATGCCGCTCAGCTCTATAATGTCCGCAATCACCTTGATAAACACTTTAAACTAATCGAAGATATAGACCTGAGCGGTTACAGTACCGGCGACGGCTGGGAGCCTATCGGTGATAACATTGACCCTTTCACCGGCACCTTTGACGGTGGTGAGGAAGGGTATACCATAAGCGGCCTCGTTATCGACCGGATTACTACCGCCTATGTAGGTTTGTTCGGTTGTACCGGAGCAGAAGCGGAAATCCGGGACCTTAGGCTGGCGGACGTAAACGTAACCGGCAGTGTCTATGTCGGGGGCCTGGTAGGAAGGAATTACGGTCAGGTTACCAACTCATATGCCACTGGTGATGTGACAGCTAGAAGTGATGGTGGTGGTTTGGTGGGGCAAAATGAAGGCTCGATCACCGATTCCTACGCCATAGGTACTGTGACGGACGTCTGGAGCGGCACTTTCGGTGGTTTGGTGGGACATAATAATGGTACAATCACCAACTGCCATGCCGAAGTAACTGTAAAGAGTAATGAAAGTATGGTAGGCGGTCTGGTAGGTGAGAATGACGGCGGTATCAGCGAGTCGTACGCTGTGGGTGAGGTGGAAGGCAAAAGTGAAGTCGGAGGTTTGGTAGGATACAACAGTGGTGGAAATATCGATAGGTCTTACGCCACCGGCGCCGTGACAGGTACCGAAACGGGTATTTATTATACCTATGTAGGCGGTTTAGTAGGAATCAACGCCGGTCCGATCAGTGAATCTTATGCCAGAGGAGCCGTATCTGGACAGGAAGACATCGGCGGCCTGGTCGGGTATAACTCGGGCTCTGGCTCTGTTACCAATTCTTATGCGACCGGGACTGTAAATGGGTATAGTTATATCGGCGGCCTGGCAGGATTAAATTTAGGTAATATTATGGACAGTTACTGGGATACCGAAACATCACTTCAAAGGTCTTCAGATGGTGGCACAGGCAAGGCCACAGCCGAGATGAAGCAGCAGGCAACTTTTACAGACTGGGACTTTGATACGATTTGGGAGATTAATGGCAGCGACAATAATGGATACCCATTCCTAAGATGGCAGGGATACGATGGGGGACAAACCAACGAGCCACCTGTATTAAGTGCAGTCGGCGTCAGTGCCGTAACCCAAACAACTGCAACATTAAACTTCACCTCCGACAAAGCGGGGAATTACTACTTCCTGGTTTATAGCGCAGGGGACGACGCTCCGGACGCAGCCACAATCAAAGCCCAGGGAGAAGCTGCGGCAAAAGGAACAGGTACAGCAGCGGCAGCGGCAAATGCTGCCCAGGTAACCGGCTTAACAGCGTCGACAGCATATAAGGCATATGTCATCGTAGAAGATGCGGAAGAAAATATTTCAAACGTGGCAGTGATCGGCTTTACCACAGCAACAGCCGAAATGCCCATAGGAGCTGACATCAGTCCGGCTTTATGCACCTTTGACCTCGAAAACCCTGACAACGTAAGTACGACCATTTCCTGGGGCAGCGCGACAACCGTCACTGCCGTAGTCTACGGCACAACGTCTTTGACAACGCCCGCGGATTACAATGTAAGTGGAAACACGCTGATCATCACGGCAGGTTATCTTGAGGGTCTTAACCTTTCCGCAGGCGATACCGTGGGATTTGAAATCTCCTTTGATGTCGGGGACAGCGCCTCCCTGACGGTCAACATCGTTAATGGTTATATTCCCGGCACCGACGCCACCCTGAGTGACCTGAAGGTAGGCGGCGTGACCGTTGCGGGCTTTGTGTACGACAATTACGATTACAGCATACAGTTACCTTACGGCACTTTACCCGGCAGTCTGGCAGCTACCGTCAGCGCTACACCGAACGACCCGAAAGCCGGCGTAGCCATAACCCAGGCGGCGTCCCTTCCCGGCAGTGCCACAATTGTGGTGACTGCCGAGGATACCATGACAACACAAACCTATACAGTGAATTTCACGCTGGAAGCCGCATCGAACAACGCCCCAAACCGCAAGACCGGCGTACCGGCGACGACATCGGCCAGCGTGACGGTAAATACTGCTTACACCCTCGACCTCTCAACGATCTTTGAGGATGCCGACAGCGATCCGCTGACCTATACGGTATCAATAGATGGCGCCAATCCGGTTGCGGCAGCGGCAAACTATGTCTACACACCGACATCGGCAGGCGATACCATATTAGTATTCAAAGCCAACGATGGAACAGCGGATTCCACTGACACCTATACGGTGACTTTGACCGCCAACGCAGCGCCGCCACAGACCTATGCCCTGACCATTACGGCGGGGACAGGCGGCAGCATTACGACCGGCAGCAGTGGCAATTATGCGGCAGGCACAGTCATCAGTATTGCCGCGGCACCTTCTTCCGGATACAGCTTCAGTAAATGGTCATCCGTCGGCGGCGGGACTTTCGGCAGCACGACCAGTGCCAGCACTACCTTTACCATGCCGGCGGGCGCTGTCACAATCACAGCCGGCTTTACCCACAATGGCTCCGGTGGAGGCAACAGCGGAGGCGGCGGGAGCACTACTCCGTCAACCCCGACTTATAAAGCGGACGTTAAAGCTGGAAACGGCTCTGAGACGACTCTTCCCGTCACTGTTGACAAGGATGCCGGAACCGCCTCCATAGACGCGGATTCTCAGAGCCTCGCCCAGGGCGGAACTGTCATCACGATACCGTCTATACCCGACATCGACACCTATTCACTCGGCATACCGGTTCCGGATCTGTCAACGACTGATGTTCAGGGTACGCTGAGTTTCAATACCGACGCAGTCAGCATCACAGTTCCGTCCAATATGCTGACGGGCGTTGCGGACGCAGACGGAAACAGGGCACAGATCACCATCGGTCAGGGAGACAAATCCAACCTGTCGGAGGATGTCAAGGACGCCGTCGGAGACAGGCCGCTGGTACAGCTCACACTGTCCATCGATGGTAAGCAAACCAACTGGAACAACCCTGACGCTCCGGTTACTGTATCTATCCCTTACACTCCGACGGCGGCCGAGCTAGCTGCCCCCGAGCATATCGTCGTATGGTACATCAACGGAGCCGGAAATGCGGTATCGGTACCCAACGGGAGGTATGACCCTGCAACCGGCGCCGTGACCTTTACCACCACCCATTTCAGCTATTATGCTATAGCCTATGTACACAAAACCTTTGACGATCTGGAAAGTGTCGCCTGGGCAAAGGAATCCATTGAGGTGCTTGCGTCCAAAGGTATATTGGAGGGCATATCGGAAACAGAGTACTCCCCTCAGGAAAACATCACGAGGGCAGACTTCCTGTTCTTCCTTGTACGTACCCTGGGAGTTGATGCCGAGGTTAACGGAAACTTCGATGATATAAGCAGTGATGCTTATTACAACAAAGAGATAGTCATAGCCAAAAAGCTTGGGATCACCGGCGGTACCGGAGACAACAAATTCAGCCCGGATGCATGCATTACAAGGCAGGATATGATGGTACTGACCGAAAGAGCCTTAAGAATGCTGAAAAAACTTGAAGCGCAGGGTTCGGCCTCGGACCTTGTCAGGTTTACCGACAAATCCCTGGTTGCGGCCTATGCCGTAAACAGCGTCGCCTCTGTTATAAAGGAAGGTTTGATCGTGGGCAGCGGCGATAAGATCAATCCCCTAGGCAATACCACAAGGGCGGAAGCCACCGTATTTTTGTACAGGGTATATAACAAGTACACTGGATATTAGAAGATTAGTGGATGTGCAGATTATCTAAATAATAAAATAGTATATTTACTCGGGCACCCAGTTCTTGCCACTATGAGTATACTGCTGATCAGGACCATGGCAATATTGCATTACCGAAGGCGAAGTGAAAGTAGAGTTATCTAAAAAGATATTAAAGATAAAAGATTACTGAAAAGGAGGCTTTGGACAAGAAAGTTTTGGTTTTGGGGGAAGAGTAAATCAGCAAAAAACAAGGAGGAGTCGTTTATGGGAGTAAAAGGGAAGCTGCTTACCCTGTTCGTAGTAATCGTATTAATGATTACATTGGCAGGGGTAGTATCCGCTTCACAGTTAACTGACATCAATAACCATTGGGCTGAGAAACAAATCGCAAAATGGGTATCCGATGGTTTAGTCACCGGTTACCCTGATAACACCTTCCGTCCGGGAAGTGATATAACCCGTGCAGAGTTTGTCGTCTTAGTCAACAGGGCTTATGGTTTTAGTGAGAAGGCAGAAATTAGTTTCACTGATGTAAAGTCTGGTGATTGGTTTGCTGCTGAAATTCAAAAAGCCCAAGCTGCAGGATATGTAAACGGGTATGATGATGGAACGTTTGGGCCGAATAAGAAAATCAGCCGACAGGAAGCTGCGGCAATGTTGGCTAGGCTCCTTAAGTTGGATGGTTCTCAAAGTGATGTAAGTAAGTTTAGCGACAAGGCTAATATTCCTCAATGGAGTAAGAACTTTATCGGAGCGGTGGCTGCTAAAGGATATATGGGCGGTTATCCGGATGGAACTCTTCAGCCTGCTAAGTCCATTACCAGAGCCGAAACTGTTACTACTCTAGATAGGGCAGTCGGTACTTTATTTAATTCTGCCGGAATTTTTGGATCTGACCAAGGAACCAAAACAATTACAGGTAATGTTACAGTTAACGTTGCCGACGTAACTATTAAGAACACCATTATTTCTGGTGACTTGATTTTGGTAGCCGGTATTGGCAACGGCGATGTGGAACTTGATAATGTTACAGTGAAAGGAACCACCTTGGTAAGTGGTGGCGGCGAAAACAGCGTTGTTATTAATAATTCTTCCTTATCTGGCGAATTAATTGTCTATCGTGTAAATGGTAAAGTGAGAGTTGTGGCGAAAGGAACAACCTCTATTGATTCTGTTCGGCTGGAATCTGCTGCTAAGCTCGAGGAAGATTCTTTGACTGGAACAGGCTTTAAAGATGTAGGAATCTTAGTAATTAAGCCAGGCGAAGAGATAGAACTTGAAGGCGATTTTGAAAATGTTTCTGTGGAAACTAATGCTGATGTTCAAATAACCGGAACTTCCAAAGTAGCTAAATTAACTGTTAATGAAGATGGTGAAGGGGCGGAGATTCAAGTAGCTACCGGCGCATCTGTCAATACTTTAACATTAAAGGCTAAGGTAACAGTAACCGGTAAGGGTACCATTAGCAAGCTGGTTGCCAATGAAGATGCAAATGGTTCAAAAATTGAACAGAGTATAACTAATATCACGATTTCAGGAACAGCCACACTTACAATTAATGGTAAAGATGTATCCAAATCCACTAGCACAGGCGGCGGTGGTGGTGGCGGTGGCGGCCACGATGATGATGATGATAAAGATGTAAATGAAGAAACTGTAAATAATATTGATGAACTTGCAGCCGCCTTAGTTGATGAGAATGTTGAGACGATTATATTGGCTGCCGATATTGATTTGCAGGAAACTCTGGTAATTGATAGAGAGGATTTAACTATCCAAGGTAATACGGCAGATAAGACAAGAAAAATTACAGGCAATGTCAATGTGGAGAAGACTGAGGTAACTCTCAAGAATATGACAATTGACGGTGATTTTACTGCTGGGATAGGAATTGGTGATGGCGATGTTACTCTTGATAATGTTGAAGTAACCGGAGCCTCTTATTTTGACGGTGGTGGTGAGCACTCAGCTCATTTAAACGGTGAGACTGTACTTGGTGCTGTATACGCAAATGCAGAAGGATTGCATATCAATGCAGAGGAAGGTGCTTCCATTTGCGGTACATTAACCCTTAACGCAGGAGCCACATTGACTGCTCCTTCAGAAAATGTGTTCAGTGGTGATATTGTTGTTGGAGCTGGTGCGGCAAATCAAACAGTTACAATTAATGCCCCGGTTTCAGCCAGCGTTAATATTACAATTAATGCCCAAGGTATGACATTTGCGGCTAATTCTCCAATTCAGGCGGCTGTTCAAGTAAATACCGGAGCAACATTAACCGGTACCGGTTTACAGAATAGTGATGTAACAGTGGGTGGAAATGCTACAGGACAGTCCGTTGCTATTCAGGCCCCTGTCAACAACCTGGTCATCACTGTGCCCGCTGAAGTAGCCGTGTTCGAAAATGTTAGCGGATCAGTAACAATTGAAGCTAACGATGTTGTCATGGAGATTGCCGAAGAAGTAATTGTAACCGGACAGGTAGTTGTTCAGGGAGCAGGTCTCCAAATTCAAACACAAAGTGATTTAGAAGTAAATAACCAGCAGGGCGGTGAAGTATTCTATAGCGGCACAGGTACGGTAACAGGGAATAATGTTGTATATACCCTCCCCGCCCCTGAGCTTGATATTAATTATCAGAATGGAACGATTTCTGTTTCCGAAGATATGTATGATGCGGAGTATAAGGTAGATTTAGAGCTAGAGTGGCACGATGTTGATGGAGCTGTAGATGTTGATTTAGCCGATAGTCTTATAAAGATTCGCTATAAGCAGGCTCCTCCTTTTACGGCTGCTGGTATTACCGCACTGGTTACAGCACGAGCGGAAGCACCGGTTATTGGTATAGACTATACGGCAGAGGCAACCATACAAGCAATTACCTCAGCTATGGAGCGGTCCGCCAGTGAAAACTTCGAAACCAGCCAACCAGGAATGGGGTTAAGATTAAAACTCACTCCCGGCGAAACATTATATTTCAGGTATAGGGCTACAAACAGTTCTTTTGCTAGTCAACCTTATGAATTAGTAGTACCTGTAAGACCTGCGGCAGCTTCCTTTACTGGGGTAAGGATGAGCGTGGATGGACTGACAGCTGTTTTGGAAGGCTTACCGGAGAACGCTGCAAACTTTCAGTTCAGAGTTGATGTACTTGGTAACGATGTATGGACCGGATGGTCTAACTTAACAGTAGTTGGAACAACAGCGAATTTAGGCATGCCCGCTAATTTGAAGCTTAAAGACGGGATTAGTAAGGTTCAAGTCAGGACAAAGGCAGCTACGGATAAGTTTGCTGGAATCAGTACCCAGCAAACAGTTGTATTGCCGGTAACTGAGCCATCAATCACGGCCATCAGCGTAGCGAACGGAGAAATCACAATAACCTTTAGCGGAGCAGCTCCGGCGGGGTTGGCATTGGCCGACTTTGAATACGGGGCAACTTTAGACGGGGAAGCATACACTCTGGAGAACCCGGCCTATGCAGAGGGGAAGATCACCTTTGACGCGGTAACCCAGACCAGCGCGGAACAGGTTTTAGCGGTATCAATAGGAAAGTCTGAAGCGAGCACCCTGCTAAGTGAGGGCGGTGCAGCTGCCAGTGTGACGATTCCGGCGTTAACCGTAACTAAGCCGTCAATCACGGCCATCAGCGTAACGAACGGAGAAATCACAATAACCTTAAGCGGAGCAGCTCCGGCGGGGTTAGCATTGGCCGACTTTGAATATGGAGCAACTTTAGACGGGGAAGCATACACACTCAAGAATGTGGCCTATGCAGACGGGAAGATTACCTTTGACGCGGTAGCCCAGACCAGTGCAGAACAGGTTTTAGCGGTAGAAGTAGGGAAGGCTGAAACGAGCACCTTGCTAAGTGAGGGCAGTGCTACTGACAGTGTAACGATTCCGGCACTACCAGTAACTAAGCCGTCAATCACGGCCATCAGCATAACGAACGGAGAAATCACAATAACCTTAAGCGGAGCAACTCCGGCGGGGTTAGCATTGGCCGACTTTGAATATGGAGCAACTTTAGACGGGGTAGCATACACTCTGGAGAACCCGGCCTATGCAGACGGGAAGATCACCTTTGACGCGGTAGCTCAGACCAGTGCAGAACAGGTTTTAGCGGTAGAAGTAGGGAAGGCTGAAACGAGCACAAAATTAAGTGAAGGCAGTGCAACTGCCAGTGTAACGATTCCGGCACTACCCAGTAACTAAGCCGTCAATCACGGCCATAATAACTTGGAATAACTTGGTGTCTGACACCAAGTTATTCTTAACAAAGGGTCAATTGGCGGGTTAGTCAATACTACGTAAGCGTCAAATAAAGCAATCTATTTGACTTTTGCTCCAGTTAGCTTTATTCTTATATAGTGATTACAATTAAACAACAGGCGATGGAGCTCGCCTTGTGCCCGAATGGCTGATGGCTCCTGTAAAGTATACTTTACAGGAGCTTTTGTATTCTCAAGGAGGTTGTAACAACTATTGACGGGGGATTACAGATGTTGGACCAGTTTGTTTTAAGAAAAAATACTATGATCCAGGTATTGGACCAGGCAGTCGCTTTCGCCAGGCAAAAGGAGAACTCCCTGGCCGCATCGCTCCTGCTTGAGAGCAGGGAAAGGCTAATCCAGGAAACATTCACTCTTGTTATTTTGGGTGAATTCAAGCGGGGCAAGTCCACTTTTATCAACGCGCTTTTGGGCGCCCAACTCCTCCCAACCGCGATCGTACCGTTAACAGCCATCCCGACTGTGATTCGTTACGGGGAGAGTCTTGTTGTTTACGCAGTCCACATGAGCGGTGTCATTGAAGAAATTTCACTGGATCAAATATCCGGTTACGTTACGGAAAAGGGTAACCCCAAAAACACCAAAAAGATCCGTGAGGTCCAGATCCGCTACCCCTCGGAATTTCTTGAACAGGGTATAATCCTGGTCGACACGCCAGGGGTGGGTTCGGTTTACCAGCACAACACAGAAGCGGCCTATGCCTATCTGCCATACTCAGACGCTGCTGCTTTTATCATTTCCATCGACGCGCCGCTTAGTAAAATTGAACTTGATTACCTGAAAGATATCTCGAAATACGTTAACAAGCTGTTTTATATCCTGAACAAGGTTGATATAGCCACAGCGGAAGATGTAACTGAAGCCGGCGCTTTTGCTGTGGAAACCTTAAAGTCGCACCTGGGCGAGGGGAACTATGAACTGTTACCGATGTCAGCCAGACAGGCCTTGCAGAGCCGGACCGGCGGCGACAGTGCAATATCGTTGGAGGCCAGCGGTATATTGACGTTCGAAAAAAAACTGGGGAATTTTATCCACAACAACAAGGGCCAGTTAATCCTGGAGGCATCCGCCGCCAGAGCGCTCCGGACAATCGGGGAACTGGAAGTGGAGCTTCAGCTTTGGCAACGGGCAATGGAAGGTTCATTGGAAGAACTCGACCAAAAAATTGATGCCTTTACAGCTCAGATGGAGTCTTTGGAGCAAGACCGGGAGGACTCAATTTATCTTCTCTACCGAGAGGTGGAACGCCTGGGAACATCGGTAGGGGAAAACCTCAATGATTTCTTTTCGGTTAAGGCAGATGAGCTGGTAAAGTTGTTGGAAGAGTACTATCATAAAGAGTCGCCCGGTAAGTCGGCTAAAGAGTTGGCTGTTATTTTAAACCAATACAGCAGGGAACTTATCCTGAGCGTCCTGGATGAAAAACGCAACGAACAGCGCCTGATCATAAGGGAGCAATTTGAAAAGGTGGCGCTTCGCTTTTTTGGCAGGATTGAAGAAATAGTTGACCGGATGATGGAGATTTCGGCGGAAATTTTCAACATATCCGTGGATAAGTCGGCATCCAAGGAATACATCCTGGGTTCAAAAAGGTTTTACTTTTACTTTGAGGAACACCCATCCTTCATTCCCTCATTGGAGACTTTAACAGTGTTGGGTGTGCTCCCAAAAACACTGGTAGGCGGCCGTTTGCTGAAAAATGCTAAAAACAAACTTGTAGAACTTTTTGACCGCAACTGCGGCCGTGTCCGTTTCGACCTGGCAGAAGGCTTGAAGGAAAGCGCCAGGGATGTGGCTGGCGATCTAAGGCTGCGAGCCAACTCAGTGTCCAAAGGACTGCTCGCAGCTATTCATACAGCCAGGTTGGAAAGGGACCTGGGTGAGAAGGAGCGTGCCGAAAGATTGGAAAGTTGGCGTAAGGAATATGATGAGCTGAGACAGATGAAAGATATGGTTCAGCAAGTTATTGCCTCTCGTTAGAAAAACCCTAAGTTCTATTTCATGAGATGCCTTAACACAATAAGTTTCGGCTTACCGCTGCGTGTCCCAGTCATATATCTGAAGAGAAGCCGGCTGACATATCAACGTCGATATACTCGCTGTGGAGTACAGCCGGCTTGCTTTCATTACTGGCCCACTATTTTCAATCACGAGGAGATCGAAGATACCGGTCTGCCGGTTGAGGCTGTGATAGTAACCGGCCAGACCGTTTTTATTATATCTGAGGGGACTGATAAGGTTCCTGTACTATGTAATCCAACGTGAATTGAATTTAGCCGTTTGTTTCGAAAATCCTGTCATATAAATCTTTACCAAAACTAGTTTGCAGTGGTTCACCTTCAATTATTTTAAAAGTCCTTTCTCCGCCCGTTTGTCTTTCAGCCCGCAGGAAAATGGCGTTGTCCGTTTGTTTATCATAAAAACCATGCGCAAAATCATATAAATGCGTAACGAAGAAAACCTTGATGCGTTTTTCCAATAATGCGCAAATTATCTGCCTTGCGATCTCCGAGCCTTCTCTTTCGTTTGTCGCGGCAAAGGATTCATTGAACAGCAGCAGGGAATCTGCCCTTATATTGTCTACGATATCGCTCATCCTGCTGAGTTCTTCATCAAGTTTCCCGCTGTTCATGGCAGCGTCTTCTTCCCGCTTGTAATGTGTGAAAAGGCCGTCGCAGATATTGGCACAGAAAGACTCCGCCGCCACAAACATACCGCATTGCATCATCAATTGGCACAAACCTATGCTTCGCAAAAAAGTCGATTTGCCGCCCTGGTTGGCGCCTGTGATGATCACCAGGTCTTTATTATCAGCATTCACATCGTTGCCCACAACGCTTTGTTCCAAGTTTAAAGCCAGACAGACATCGTATAATCCGCTAAAAGAGTGCCTGCGTTCATTAGGCGCCACTGGGACAGGAAAGGACATAGGCTCCCCCTTTTGGGAAAGCTGCCCGTGTAAATTCAAACAGCCTACGTAAAAAGCCAATTCGATCCGCAATACGTTAAAGAAACTGAGAATATGATCGGTGGACTGGGCGAGCGCGTTGGCGACAAGGTTGATCCCCCTGTCGTTTAATTCCGACAGCGCCCTGGCGCCGTTTTCATCGCGATCACTGATATATAAGGTGTGAGCTTGCTGTTTTTTCGCAAAGATCCGGGCAATCCAGCTTTGTTTTTTGTCATGTGGTTTACGAAGTATGTAATTGATACCTTTATTGCCTTTTCCCAATTCAGCGCTGATCAAAACTCCGTCGCGGAATTCCAGTTCCCTTAAATGGTTTTGGATGACGGCAAAATATTCCTCATCAAGTTCTTTGTTAATCATCGTGAAAAACGCTGTAAAGCCTTCCGATTCAAATTTATCAGCATGTTCACCGGCTATATTCTTTAGTTTTTTAAGCATGCCCAAAAACATCTTCAACACATTTATAGCTCTATGCAGTATCGCGGAGGGATATTTGCTGTAAAAACCAAAATAATTTTTTTTCTCGCTTTCAATTGATTCTACCGCGATATCGTAGATATCCCTGACTATGGCAGCATTTTTCAGGCAATCTTTAAGAATATCTTGGCGATACAGTATTGTGTCCAGATCATTTAAACCGGACAGAAAGGCTTTTCTTACCACTTCAAAAAGAAACCTGTCGCCGAGCGCCATGGCGTTAAACAGCGTGTCCAATTCCAGATCTTGTGTCAGCGCTTGTCCATTCACAGGTAATTTCGCCTGCAGATCAAAATCAAGATCTTTATACATGAGAAAAGCTTTCATGATTTAATGCGCTCCTTTATGCAATCGTAGGTAAGTCTGTACTTTTCGGCAATTGATATCGCGTATATGGGTCCGTTATTAGGCCTTCTTAAAATTTTATAGGTTCGCAATGCTGGGTTATTTGGCACTACCGTGCTGACCAGGCTTACGGTTTTCTCGCTTAAAGAAGCCAATTCATCTATGAAAGTTACACAAACGCACAGCAAATCCAATTGTATTATTCTTTCCATTACCTTTTTACCTAAAAAAATGGCGTCTTTTAAGGTTGTGGAAGTGAAAATCTCATTCATGATGATAATACTGTTTGATGTGGCCTGGTTTAGGATATCGTGAATCCTGATCAGGTCGTCCTGCAGTTTGCCGCGGAGATTCTTGATGTTTTCTTCTTTCTCAAAATGGGTAAAGAGCCTGTCGAACAGATAGAGTCGCGCTTGTCTGCCCGGGACGGGACAGCCTATGCCGGCCAGGTAATGCAGTTGTCCGAAAGTACGGGCGAAGGTTGTTTTACCGCCCTGGTTCGGACCGGATACTACAAATATGCGCTCCTTGTCTTTCAGGTGAAAATCATTGCACACGACGGACAAATTTTCGGCAATTAGTTTATTGGCCAGGGCTAAATCAAATCCCTCAAAATCATAAACTTCCTTGTATTCATCTGAAAGCTGCGGGTAACAAAATTTCAGTCCCGCTTGCTTGAATATTGCTATATACTCCAAATAGGCTACGTAGAAATGTATTTCCCGGTCAAAAACGCCGATCGTTTCATCTAAATAATTGCTGTTTTTAGCGTAAAACTCATCAAGAATTAAAAAAATGTCGGGATACCATTGGGCTACCAAATCCAGCACTCCAGCTTCAACATGGTTCATATCCACCCAGGTGGAAAATTTAACTCGGTAATCCTTCACCGCTCCTTGTTTAAATTTCTCGAATGTTTCCACCACTTCGGCGCTGTAATCAATTTCAGATGCATACTTGCTGACTTTGATCCAATTATCCTTAATGAGCAGGCAATATTTAACGGCGGACAAATCGGTTGTAAGTTTTTTCGTTTCCGCCAGAAGCGATGTGAAAAGGAAGGATTTGGCATAGTTCGTTATATATTCACGAAAGGCCAAGAAGCCGCGCGATTTTAAATCTGCCAGGGTTAAATCATTTAGCAGGCAATTAACGGCTTCGCAATAAATTTCTACCGCGTCTAAAAACCATCTTTCCTTCTGGTATTTATAGTAAAGCTTGCCTGCTTGGGCTAGATGTTCGCGCATTACACGCATTTTTTGCGCAAAGGCCTTTATATGCTCAAAAAAAGTTTTATTTTCAAGATCCATCATTATTTCCTGACGATACTTGATCGAGTCAATATCTTTGAAGGAAGTGTAAAAAAAAGGTTTTAGATTATATTCCTGCCAACCGGACGTGATGGCGTCTACAATCTGATCAAGATTTAAATCAACAAAAAAGTCGGGCGCTTCCAGGGTTTCTTTTTTTATGCTGTCTTCAGTTCTTTCAAATAATATGCTGTGGAAAGCCATGAAAAAACACCTCCTGGCTATGGCTCGGACGCACAATATCAACTCTACCGCTGCGAATGCCCGCATAATGGGAGTTATCAGCCCGGATATTTTATTTTGAGCATAAAAAAGCTGATAGTCTCTACCTTTTTCTCGTAGAAGCCATCAGCTGTTATCAGCGGTTCGGATTTTTCCAAAGGGGAGCTTCATCCCGTTTGTAACAATGTAACATTTTTTAATACCGCCTGCAACAACAAATTTCAGCCAATTTCTTGAAAAGTAGATATAAATATAATCATTGAACTAAAGGCTAGAATAGGCAAGCTAAGCACACTCACCTATTTGAGCAGCTGCCTGATAATCAAGGACAGTTGAGGTAGACACTGTTTCAATTCAGACATGGAAGCGTAAGAATAGGACAATCTGAGATACTGGCTGGCATGTTGGTCATATACATGACCAGGGTTCAATAGTATCCCCTTCTCTAATGACGTTTCAAAAAGTTTCCGGATGGAAAGTGCAGGCAATAATCGCAGCCAGACATAAAAACCGCCTTTGGGAACACTCCAAGTCGCAATGTCCGAAAAATGTTTTTGCAGCGCCTCAATCATGACCTCTCTTCGAACCTTCAGTTCTTCCCGGACCTTTTCAAGATGTTGGTGATAGAGCCCGCTTGAAAGCCATTCTGCTGCGGTCCATTGAGAAAGGGAACTGGAACCGTAATCCGTTTGCATTTTGATATCTGCCAATCGTTCAATGACCGGTTCCGGCCCAACTACCCAACCAATTCGTAATCCTGGGCTCAATGTTTTGGACATGCTGCCAAGATGCAATACGAGACCATTTTTATCGATGGCTTTCAAAGGGGGAGGCGGCGGGGAATCCAGCCAAAGTTCCCGGTATACTTCATCTTCAATGATCGGAAGTTGTTCCTGTTCGCATACATCCATCAGTTCTCCTCGTCTTGTTTCCGGCATCAAGACTCCCGTTGGGTTATGGAAGGACGGGATCGTATAGAGCAACGAAGCATTTTGCCTCCTTTTTTGTTCCGTGATCGTTTTAGTTTGAATCCCGTTTTCATCTAAAGGCAATCCAAATAATCTCATCCCGGCAGATTGAAATACATTCAGGGAATACAGATACGAAGGCTTTTCCAGAAAGATAGTAGATCCCCGGTGTAACAGGCCGATTGAAATCAACTGCAATGCCTGCAAGGCGCCTGAAACAATCAAAATGGAAGAGGGGGAAGCATCGATACCGAACGTTTTTAGATGCTTACTGACTTGGTCTCTCAAATAAAGTAACCCCTTTGGTTCTTCATAGCCAAGTGAACCTATGTGATCCGTCAAACGGTTAAACACGTTTTTCATCATTTCACGAGGGAATAAATCGGGGGAAGGCTCTCCCGTACCCATTCGAATGATATTGGGATAGAACTCTGCTTTATTTATTTCCTGTATCGTAGAAAAATTGGGTTGATGAATTCCCGCTTGGACATAGGAGTTCCAGTCAGGGGGCGGGGTGGAGGTCATCAAGGACCATGTATTATTGATAATCCTCGTTCCGCTTCCGCTTCTGCCTTTTAGCAATCCCTCTGATATCAATTCATCCACAGCCGTAACGATCGTACTGCGGTTGATTTTCCAGATTTCCGCCAGGGCGCGCTGCGAAGGAATTTTGCTGTTTACAGGCCATTCCCCGGTTTCTATTTTGTCTTTGATGTACTCCTTGATCTGTAAATAAAGAGGTACTGGAGATGATTTATCCGGTTTCCAATCTAGGTTAAACATAAATGAGTTATCTCCGCTAATTTACTTTAAACCCATTATACTGTTTGGTTGGGTCAAAATCCATCCAATTGGTTGGAGACAGCGGCCGCAGTCTGAGTATCATTGTATTTATACATGATGCAATGGAGGGACTCGGATGGCAGCAGCCTTTATGCACGGATTCATTCTGGCATTTGGACTCATTCTTCCGCTCGGTGTCCAAAACATTTTTGTTTTTAATCAGGGGGCCCTGCAGAAACGTTTCATCAATGCGCTCCCGGTTGTGCTGACGGCCTCACTCTGCGATACGCTTTTAATCAGTCTTGCTGTTCTAGGGGTTTCTTTGGTGGTCCTGGGCTCCTTTTGGATTAAGACGATATTCTTGAGTACAGGGATTGTATTTTTGCTGTATATGGGATGGAGCACATGGAAGAGTACCCCTGGAAATCATAAGAGCGAAAATAATACGGCAGAGACTTTTACCCCCTTGAAGCAAATTGTGTTTGCAGCATCAGTGTCGCTCTTGAACCCTCATGCGATCATGGACACGATTGGAGTGATCGGAACCAGTTCACTCAACTACAATGGGGCGGAAAAGGGGGCTTTTACAATAGCTTGTATTGTTGTTTCCTGGCTCTGGTTCATAGGCCTGGCCGCGGTAGGACGAATGACTGGAGAGTTAGATAAATCGGGGCGGTTTATGGTAATTATCAACAAAATCTCCGCTTTGATCATGTGGGCAGCGGCGATTTATATCGGGTTTTCACTATTCTAATAACGAAACTATGTTAAAGGATTTTCAATAAAAAGTGTCGAATAAAATCTTTTTTGACAGGAAGGAGGTCTCCTAGCTGACCAGTAAAAACCGTATCAGCGTATTTACAGGAGGCTTTGGCAGCGGCAAAACTGAAACTGCCCTTAACTATGCCTTATCTTTACGTGGCCGTGGTGAAGCGGTAACTGTAGTTGACCTTGACCTGATTAATCCGTATTTCAGGGTCAGAGCGGTCAGGGAAAACCTTGAAAGCAAAGGGATAAAGGTTATCAGCCCGAGCGGCAAACTTTCAGGCGCCGATGTACCGGCCCTGCCTGCGGCAATTTATGGTATTTTTGAAGGCGAGGGGCACGCAGTTATAGATGTCGGCGGCGACGATATCGGCGCCACGGCCTTAGGCCGTTTTAAGGAGCAACTTAACGCAGTCCCCTGTAATATATTTTTTGTTGTTAATACCTGCCGCCTCAATACAAGAGATCAAAGCGGCATTATCAAGATGATGAGGGGCGTTGAAAGGACTTCCCGTTTACAGGTAAACGCCTTGATTTGCAATACCAACCTGGGTCGCCGGACAGATGCGAAAATCATTTTGCAAGGCTACAAAGTTATTGCCGGAGCGGCCGGACAATTAGGCTTACCTGTTGCTTTTATAGCGGCCCGCAGGGAGCTGGCTGACCAGCTTGGCCGCCTTGGAGCGCCGGTCCTCCCAATTGATATTTTTATGAAGTCGCCTTGGGAAGATTCTATTTAGTTTTAATATATCGTGTGAATGAATGAGCACCTTAAATTTTAGCCTTTGTTTGCATTTTCGGGTAGTTTTTGACGATACCTGATGTGAATGCTGTAACCAATAAATTTGATATGTAGAGTCCCTTGAGGATATCTACACATATTTGTTGAGTTTGGGAAGGAGAGTCTAGTTTTGGCAAGAGTAACCTTTAGAGAGGAACGCTGCAAAGGCTGCCAGCTGTGTCTGCCGGTCTGCCCCAAGGGTATTATCAGTATGTCCGCGCAGATCAACAGCATGGGCTATCACCCTGCCGGGGTGGAAGAGCAGGACAAGTGCACCGGTTGCGCTTTGTGCGCGCTGGTGTGTCCCGACATGGTGATCGAAGTGGAGAGGGAGGAGAGGAGCGCTTGACCAGGCTTTTGATGAAAGGAAACGAAGCTATCGGTGAAGCAGCGGTGCGGGCAGGCTGCCGCTACTTCTTTGGTTATCCTATAACGCCCCAAAGCGAGCTGACCCACTACCTGGCCAGACGCCTGCCGGAAGTAGGGGGCCTGTATTTGCAGGCAGAAAGCGAGGTAGCCTCGATCAATATGGTTTACGGCGCCGCCGGCGCAGGCGCAAGGGTGATGACCGCTTCCTCGGGACCAGGCATCAGCCTGATGCAGGAGGGTTTATCCTTTATGGCCGGCGCGGAACTCCCCTGTGTGGTTGTCAACCTGATGCGGGGTGGTCCTGGTTTGGGCAATATAGGGCCTTCCCAGGCGGATTATGCTCAGGCTACCAAGGGAGGCGGCCACGGAGATTACCACATGATCGTTCTGGCGCCTAATTCTGTACAGGAAATAATGGATCACACCAGGAGGGCCTTTGACCTTGCCGACCAGTACCGCAACCCGGTGATGGTGATGGCGGACGGGATTATGGCGCAGATGATGGAGCCGGTTGATCTGGAGGAAGATAATCAAATTCAGTTGCCGGCCAAACCCTGGGCGGCTACCGGGACGGCTTATCACGAGGGGAGAAACGTGATTAACTCCTGCTTTGTCATTCCGGAAGAAATGGAAGTTGTAAATTTAAGGCTGGAAAAGAAATACCAAAAGATGCGCCAAAGCGAGCAGCTCTGTGACGGTTACCTCCTGGAAGACGCGGAAATCGTCCTGGTGGCCTTTGGCACAGCTTCCAGGCTCTGCCGCTCGGTTGTGGACAAAGCCAGGCAGCGGGGTATTCCCGCCGGTCTGATCAGGCCTATTACCCTGTGGCCGTTTCCATATGATTTTATCGGAGAAATCGCTGGAAAGTTTAAGTGTATGCTTGCAGTGGAGATGAACATGGGACAAATGCAGGAGGATGTCCAACTGGCGGTCAAAGGCCGGATTCCCGTCTACCATTACGGCCGTCTGGGCGGGATGGTTCCGGTGGCCAGGGATATCCTGGAGGAAGTTATAAAGCTGTACAGCGGGGGTGCTGACCGATGAAAAAGGTTTTTGCCAGGCCAAAAACATTAAAAGACGTATCCTATCACTACTGCCCCGGTTGTACCCACGGCATAGCCCACCGCCTGATAGCTGAAGCGATTGACGAACTGGGCATCCAGAACACCACGATTGGCTTGGCCTCAGTAGGATGTTCCGTTTTCACCATGGACTATTTTGATATGGATATGGTCCAGGCCTCACACGGGAGAGCCCCCGCAGTTGCTACAGGAATAAAGAGGGTCCTGCCGGACCGGGTCATTTTTACCTACCAGGGTGATGGAGACCTGGCGGCAATAGGCACAGGGGAATTTGTGCACGCTGCCGCGCGCGGCGAAAATATTACCGTTATTTTTATCAATAACGCTGTTTATGGTATGACCGGCGGCCAGATGGCGCCCACCACCCTAATGGGGCAGGTGACTAAAACCACTCCCTTTGGACGCAAAAAGGAGATTAACGGCTTTCCGGTCAAGGTCTGTGAAATGCTTGCGCCATTGGAAGGTTCAGCTTACCTGGCCAGGGTAGCCGTGCACAGTCCCAAGTCAATTATCCAGGCCAAAAAGGTCATTAAAAAGTCTTTCGAGGTCCAAATGGCAGGGCTGGGTTTTTCCCTGGTGGAGGTGCTTTCCACCTGTCCGACCAACTGGGGTCTATCTCCTCTGGAAGCCGTAAAATGGCTTGAGGACAATATGATCCCTTACTATCCACTTGGTGAGTTCAAAAAGCCGGAGGGGGTGGCCTGATGCTGGAGGAAATTTATATTGCCGGTTTTGGCGGGCAAGGAGCTTTGTCAACCGGTCAGTTGCTCGCTCAGGCGGGGTTATTGGAAGGAAAGTGTGTTTCCTACGTCCCGGTCTACGGGGTGGAAAAAAGGGGTGGGGTGGCCAACTGCGGTGTCACCATCTCGGACCGTGAAATCAGTTCGCCCATTGTTACCGAGCCGACAGTCCTGGTCGTGATGAACAATTCCTCACTGGCGAGATATCAGGAGTCGGTGGTCCCGGGCGGTATGATTATTATTAACAGTTCCCTGGTAGAGTCGCCGGTTACCCGGAGCGACGTTAAGGTTGTAAGCATCCGGGCCAATGAGGAAGCGGAAGCGCTGGGGAACGTCAAGGTGGCTAACAACGTCATCCTGGGGGCTTTGCTTGAGTTAACCGGGGTAGCGTCCATAAAAGGAGTGGAACAATCCTTAAAGGAAGTCTTTCCAAAGCGGCACCACCACATGATCCCGGCCAACGTCAAGGCGCTCGAAAGAGGGGCCGAACTGGTCAGGACGCATAAATTTTCCCGGACGGATTAATATATTAAAAAGATTTATGATAACACCTCCTGGCGAAGCTGCTAATTAATATGAAAAATGCCCTATATAACCAAAATGCAGGTGCGAATTCATTCGCACATGACCTAAAAGCAATGCAATAATCCCTTAAAATCAAGGTCAATCCGGAATCCTATATTCAGGGTGGGTGATTATGGTTAAATCTGAACGTATTCTAAATGAATTTTTAGAACTCGTCCAGGTCGACAGCGTATCCGGCAAAGAGCGGGACATGGCTGATCTGCTCAAAAGAAAACTTTCAGAAATTGGCCTGGAGGTAAGTGAAGACAACGCCGGCCGGGAAGTTGGGTCGGATACCGGCAACATTATCGGCAAGCTGCCTGGAAAGAGCGGAGCTCCTGTGTTGCTGCTGTCTGCCCACATGGATACGGTAGAACCCGGCAGTGGGGTCAAGCCCCTGATTGACGGGGAGTTGGTCCGATCTTCCGGTGATACTGTACTTGGGGCCGACGACAAGGCCGGCATCGCCGCCATTCTTGAGGTTTTGCGGTTGGTCAGGGAGCAAAACATTGAACATGGCGGCCTGGAGGTTGTTTTTACCATCTGGGAAGAAGGCGGGCTTTTTGGTTCCAAGAACCTGGATTACAGCCAACTGGCGGCAACAGCCGGTTTTGTGCTTGACAGCGACGGGCCGCCTGGTACGATCGTTACCAGGGCTCCATGGCAGGACCATATAGGAGCGACCATCACAGGCAGGTCGGCCCACGCCGGGATTAACCCCGAGCAAGGGATTAATGCGATTATGGTAGCCTCCCAGGCCATTGCCGGGATGAAGGTTGGTCGCATTGACGAAGAGACCACCAGCAATATCGGTATTATTTCAGGTGGTAAAGCAACCAATATTGTCCCCGACAGTGTAACCATCCAGGGTGAGGCGCGCAGCTTGGTCCACGCCAAGTTAACAGCGCAGACTTCACATATGTGTGAAACTCTACAAAAAGCTGCTGGTAAATTTGGCGCCAAAGCCAAAATTGTGGTAGATAGGCAATATGATGGATTTAGACTGGATGAGCAATCTCTTCCTGTCCGCCTGGCCTCAAGCGCAGCTAAAAACTTGGGATTAACCGCCAGCCTGAAAAATACCGGCGGGGGCAGCGACGCCAATAGTTATAACAGTAAAGGTATTCCAGCGGTTGTGCTGGGTATCGGGATGAGTAAAGTCCATACAACAGAGGAATTTATCAGCCTGGCCGACCTCAGCGGCAATGCCCGTTACCTTTTAGAAATTGTACGCGCAACCCAGGCTCTACCCTGAAAACAACATACGGAGCACGTCCCCGAAAAATGCAGGTGCGAATTCATTCGCACAAAGTTGCATTAGATCCCAAGTTCAGCGCTGACACGCCGTGTGCGCTTGAAATCGCGCCTACATCGCTAAGTATATTTTTATGATACGTGGCGCTGCGACAGCGGCATGTTAAACTATCCCGAAAATCATTGATATGTTCTGCATCTAAATGTGTCTCAATTAAGATTATGAGTTATTAGTTCCTTAACAGTCCGGTACCTGCTGGCATAGGTCTGAAGCAGGCGCCGGATTTCTTTTGGCTTGCCGCAAAGAAAAACTCCTCCCTTTTGAACGTAAAGTTTTACCCTGAAAGACTCCCCAGTCCCAATGTGTTCGCAAACATTATTTGTACCTGCGCGCATTGCCATGGATTTTGGCTCCCTTCCTAACTTGTCCTTTAAACATATGAAAGACAGCAAGAAGTTATGAGCTTTTCGTTTTGTCAGGCAGGTTATAAAAAGGACGCCTGAGCAAAATTGCTCTCAGGCTATTCATAAAGGGGATGTCCCGGCCATAAAAATAATCAGGAACAGGACGAGGGGGCTGGAAGGTGCTTAAATCGCTGCGGGGCTTTTGGGGCAACTCGCTACGTTACAGCTGGCCTGCTTATTTAATTGTGGTGGGGGTATTTGCTTTTGGGATCATCACAGGCGCCATGGGTGTTAAAGGAATCCCGTTTGAACAGGCTCAGGAACTAACAACTTACCTTGAACAGTTCCTGCAGCAGGCTGGGATGATGGAAGTGGATAACACCGGTGCTCTAAGGGATGTAATGTACAATGACCTGGTTCTCATTTTGGAAGTATATCTCCTGGGTTTGACCGTTATCGGCATTCCGGTTATGCTGGGAATTATCTTTACCCGCGGCTTTGTTCTGGGATATTGTGTTGCTTTCTTAACCAACTCAAAAAGCCTGCAGGGGATGGCGCTGACTTGCGCGGCTATCCTGCCCCAGAATATTATCCTGGTTCCGGCGCTGCTAATGGGCGGCGTTGCTTCACTATGCTTTGCCCTGTTGCTCGTCAAGCGTTTTTATAACTCAAAAACAGTAATATGGCCAAGTTTTGTTATTTACAGCGGATTGATGTGCCTTGTTCTGGCTGTTTCGGCCGGGGCCGGCCTGGTAGAAGTATACCTGACGCCGCTCCTGGTCAAACTCACCGCCGCCTACCTGCTGTAGCGGTTTGTTCGTATTTATAAAAGGATTATATGGCTGGATGTGGAAATAGAGTCTTGCAAAAGACTTTATTTTTTTGGGGTATTTAAATGGAAAAATTTCTCGAAGAATTTATCTATCATCTATCAGTGGAACGGGGGCTTGCAGCAAATACGCTGGTATCTTACCGGACCGATTTAAAAGCTTATATCGCCTTTTGCCGCAAGTATAGTTTGGTTACCATGGAGCAGGCCGGGAAAGACGCGATTATGTCATACCTCTTCCAACTGCAATTGGACGGGCGCTCGCCGGCTACCATATCCCGTCATTTGGCGGCTATTAAATCATACTACCGTTTTGCATTAAATGAGGGGGTCGTCAGCAAGGATCCCTCTCAGGAGCTGGAATCACCAAAGCCGCCCCAGAGGCTGCCCAGGGTCCTGACCATAGAAGAAGTGGACCTTTTACTGAGCCAGCCCAATATCGGGGAGCCTGCGGGTTTGCGGGACAAGGCCATGCTGGAGCTCCTTTACGCCACCGGGCTGCGGGTATCTGAACTGGTTTCACTCGACCTCACCAACCTCAACCTTGAAAACGGCTTTATCCGTTGTTTCGGCAAGGGGTCCAAAGAGCGGGTAATCCCGCTGGGTGATGTCGCAGCCCGCTTCCTCAGGGAATACCTGGGGCGCGGCAGGCGCAAACTAGAGAAATCCGGAAAGGTCTCCGCGCTTTTTGTCAACCACCGCGGCCAGAGGTTGACCAGGCAGGGATTTTGGAAAATTATTAAAAAGTACGCCCTCAAGGCCAAAATTAATACTGTCATAACCCCGCACACACTGAGGCATTCCTTCGCCACACACCTGTTGGAAAATGGCGCCGATATCCGTTCGGTCCAGGAAATGCTGGGGCATACTGATATCAGCACCACTCAGATTTATACTCACCTCACCAAAAAAAGGGTCAGGGAGATTTACAACCGCAGTCACCCCAGGGCCTGAACAGGTGGGAGTAATACACATTAAAGGGGGTTGTCACCCGAATTGAAAAGAGTCGCCTTAGTTGTATTGGACAGCGTTGGGGTAGGGGAACTGCCGGATGCCGGCAAATATGGAGATACCGGCAGCAACACGCTATGCAATATCGCCAGGTCTGTGGGAGGATTGCGCCTGCCCAATCTGGCCGGCCTGGGCCTGGGAAATATTATTCATATAGCGGGGGTTCCTCCGGCAAAAAAACCGGCAGCGTCTTTCGGCCGGATGGCCGAGTTGTCACCGGGCAAAGATACCACGACAGGCCACTGGGAACTATCCGGTTTAATCCTGGAGCGGCCATTTCCTGTTTACCCTGACGGTTTTCCCCCTGAGCTGATTAGAGCTTACGAGGAACGCATAGGACGCAAAGTCCTTGGCAACAAGGTTGCCTCCGGCACAGCGATCATCGAAGAACTTGGTGAACAGCACATGGCGACAGGTTTACCCATCGTCTATACCTCAGCCGACAGCGTATTCCAGATAGCCGCACACGAGGAGATCATACCGCTGGAAGAATTGTACCGGATTTGCCGTATTGCGCGGGAGCTGCTAACCGGGGAGCATGCCGTGGGCAGGGTGATCGCCAGGCCTTTCACCGGTGGACCGGGGAATTTTAAAAGGACGATGAACCGGCATGACTTTTCATTAAAACCACCGGGCCAAACAGTGCTGAACCTGCTTAAAAATAACGGCATCCCCGTCATTGCTATCGGTAAAATCCGTGACATTTTCGATGGAGAGGGGATTACCGATTCCATTCCGACCAAAGGAAACACGGATGGCATGGAGCAGATCATAAATATGCTTAAATCGGTTACTGGTGGGCTGATTTTTGCCAACCTGGTTGACTTTGATATGCTTTACGGCCATCGCAATAACCCGCGGGGCTACGCTGAGGCACTGGAAGAACTGGACCTGCGTTTACCGGAACTGCTCAAGCTGCTGCGGGAAGAGGATGTGCTGATTATTACAGCGGACCACGGTTGTGACCCAACCACCCCGTCCACGGATCATTCCAGGGAGTACGTACCCCTCCTCGTTTACGGCAAAACGCTGCGCGGCGGGATAGATCTCGGGGTAAGGGAAACCTTCGCGGATGTGGCGGCCACCATAGCCGACAGCTTTGGCCTGAAATATTCTGCCGGCACAAGCTTTTGGCCGCAAATAAGCGCGCCTTGAAAAAGCTGGCCGTCAAAGGAGAGCAGTAATATGGGGGTAATGCGATGAGGATGGTTGACCTGATCCAAAAAAAGAAGCAGGGTGGAAAATTAACCAGGGATGAAATTAACTTCATCATTTCCGGCTACACTTCCGGAGAAGTGCCTGACTATCAGATGTCAGCCTTACTCATGGCGATATACTTCAAGGGTATGGATAAAGAAGAAATCGCCAACCTGACCCTTGCTTATGTTGATTCGGGAGATAAGCTTGATTTGACGGCAATCAAAGGAATAAAAGTTGATAAACATTCGACCGGCGGCGTTGGCGACAAGGTCAGCCTGGTCATTATCCCCCTGGTCGCAGCCGCGGGAATACCGGTTGCAAAAATGTCCGGCAGGGGTTTGGGTCACACAGGGGGGACTATTGACAAGCTGGAGGCAATTGCCGGATTTAACACCAACCTGCCGGGCGACAAATTCATTTCAAATGTGAATGCCTACAAAATGGCTATTGCCGGTCAAAGCGCCAACTTGACTCCTGCTGACAAGAAGATATATGCCTTGCGGGACGTTACCGCGACAGTGGACAGTATTCCTTTGATCGCGAGTTCGGTAATGAGTAAGAAGATAGCATCCGGCGCCGACGCCATTGTCCTGGACGTTAAGGTCGGGTCCGGAGCTTTTATGAAGTCAATCGATGAAGCTAAGGAACTCGCCCTGACTATGGTTGAAATAGGCAAATCGCTTAACAGAAAAACAATAGCTGTTATTACGGATATGAGCCAGCCTTTAGGCAATGAGGTCGGTAACGCCAGTGAAGTTAAGGAAGCTATAGAAGCGCTGGCGGGTAAAGGCGCAAAGGATTTAACCGCTGTAGCGCTTACCATAGCCGCTCACATGACTGTGTTGGGTGGCGCTTTTCCTGATTTTGAACATGCTTATAATGAGCTGGAACGATATATTATGTCCGGTAAGGCTATTGAAAAGTTCAAACAGTTTGTTGAAATCCAAGGGGGCAATCCCGGATTTATAGATAACCCTGCTAGTCTTCCCAAAGCGAAGAAGCATATCGAAGTGAAAGCTTTAAAATCAGGTTATGTGGCGGCAATCAACGCTGAAGCCATAGGAGTTGCGGCGATGCTCCTTGGAGCAGGCCGGAAAAAAAAGGATGACCGCATTGATTACTCCGCCGGATTGACCATGGTTAAAAAAATAGGTGAGTATGTCAGAGCCGGTGATACAATCTGTATATTGCACTCTAACCTTGATGAGCATGAAGAAGCCGAAGCTATGGTAATGAACGCATATTCATTCAGTGATAGTCAGCCAAGCCCGATTCATTTTGTATATGATGTGGTGCAATAAAATTGCCTGTCTAGAACGAGTCGCCTCGCATATGCGCGGGGTGTTTTTTTATTTGTTGATGAGTTACCACGCATAACTTTAAAACAAGGAAACATAATACAAACAACCCCGGTACAAGCGAAGATGATAGCGTTTCCATAGAACCACCTGGAAGAATTTGGAGAAACTGAAATATCGATTGGGGGTAAGCTTTTATGTCCTGGCAAAAAACCAAGTTAATCCTGCTGTTTGCATTGCTTCTTGCCGTTTTTACTGGTTGTCAGTTTGCTTTTGCCGCCGAACTGGCAGCAAAAGCCAATGAACCCGCTAAAGGAACCCTGGAAACAACAGCCGAAGCGGCCGTGCTGCTTGAGCCCTATTCCAATAAAATTATCTATGAAAAGGAGCCGGACAAGCGGCTGCCCATGGCCAGCGTCACAAAGTTGATGACCCTGCTGCTGGCGACGGAAGCAGTGGAAGCGGGTGAGTTTAAGTTGACCGACCAGGTTGTGGCCAGTGAAAACGCCTGGGAAATGGGCGGGTCGCAGATTTATCTCGAACCTGGTGAGGAAATGAGCCTGTGGGACCTGCTCACAGCAGTAGGGCTGCAATCGGCTAACGACGCCAGCGTGGCTGTCGCTGAACACATTGCAGGGAGCGAAGACGCTTTCGTAGAGGCCATGAACGATAAGGCCAAGTCCCTCGGACTGGAAAACACCCATTTCGTCAACTGCCACGGCCTTACCGCGGATGACCACTATACCAGCGCTCATGACCTGGCCGTGATCTTAAAAGCAGGGCTGGAAAACCCGCTTTTTAAAAAAATAACCGCGATGAAGGAACATGAACTGCGCGGCGGCGCCTTTAAATTGTGGAACACCAACAAGATGCTCTGGTGGTACGATGGAGCCGACGCCGGCAAGACCGGTTGGACTGAGGCGGCAAAATACTGTCTGGCTTCCTCGGCGGAAAGAGACGGCCTCAGGCTGATCTGCGTTGTCCTAGGAACGGCTGAACCAAAAAGTCATTTCAATGAATCAACCAAAATTCTGGACTATGGATTTGCCCGTTATAAAGCGGTTAATATGGCCGAAAAGGGAACCAGCGTGGGCACTGTCAAGGTAAGTAAGGGGCAGTCCGCCAGTGTGGATGTCCTGACCTCGGAAAGGGCCGGCGTAGTAGTGCCAAAGGGTGAAGAAAAGGGGTTTGAGTCAAAGGTTGAACTGCCCGGATATATTAGCGCTCCGGTCTTGAAGGGCCAGGAAGTGGGGTCGTATGTCGTTACCAAGAAAGGCCAGGAAGTCTTGCGGGTTAAACTCATAGCCAAAGATGATGTCCCCAAAGCCTCAATATTCCTTCAAATGAAAAGAGTAATCGACAGCGTTTATTAAAAGCAGCGGATATAGAACATCATAATCCACAGGTGATGTGTTAAATGAGCGGGAAAAAGCCTGCTCATTTTTCTTATCATGAATCACAGCTTGCCTTTTGGTGATACATTTGGTAAGATTTAGCAGAAGGGTATATGCAATTAACTATTGAGAAAGGATTGGCGCCCGTGCTCTTGGATATTGAGTTTAAACAGGATACCCTGCTTGTCCGCCCGGGTGGGGAACTTGACCTTAGCGTAGCTGACTTTCTCCGAAATAACCTTGAAGAGTCTCTCGACCGGGAACCCGCCAGAAATATAGTTTTGAATCTATCGAAAGTATCATTTGTGGACAGTTCGGTACTGGGAGTATTTCTGGGCCGTTACAAGCGGGTTTCAAAAAACGGGGGTAGAGTTATCATTGTTTCACCTCAGCCTCAGGTTCGTAGAATCCTTGAATTGTCCGGTCTCTTCAGGATTATGGGCGAGTCTGACAGTGAAGCCGAGGCCCTGCGGAAACTAGGTTAGAGGAGGATTGAAACCATGCCGTTAAATAACCAGATGAAACTGGAATTTCTTAGCATACCGGCGAATATATCCTTTGCCAGGGCAACTGTTGCCGCTTTTGCCTCCCAGCTTGAATTTACCTTGAGCGACCTTGAGGAAGTTAAGGTTGCCGTATCAGAAGCGGTAAGCAATTCTATCATCCACGGCTACAGGAATGCCCCGGACCGTTTTATAAAGATCTATGCCGGACTGACGGAAAACACGCTTGAACTAAGCATAGAGGACGATGGCAGGGGAATAGAAGACATTGACAGGGCCCTGCAGCCGGCGTTTACCACAGACCCTGAACGACTGGGCCTCGGGTTTGTTTTTATGCAGTCTTTCATGGAGAACTTACAGGTCGATTCACTGCCAGGGCGTGGAACCATGGTCCGCATGAGTAGAAGAGTTGGCGCCGGGGCTGTCCAAAACAGCCGGGAACACTAAGCAGGAGTTGAACAAATAATGAGCAGCAGGTTGGTGGAAATGAACCTGCCACGCTTTCCTCTGTTGAAAGACAAGGAAATGAAAGAATTACTCCAGAAAGCCAAAAATGGTGACAGTTATGCCCGCGACAAGCTGGTCAACTGTAACCTCAAATTGGTATTTAACCTGGTCAAACGATTTCAGAACAGGGGCTATGAACTGGAAGACCTTTTTCAAATCGGTTGCATCGGGCTGATGAAGGCTATTGATAAATTTGACCTGGGGTATGACGTTAAATTCTCAACTTATGCGGTACCTATGATAGTTGGAGAAATCAGGCGATTCTTAAGAGATGACAACCCGGTCAAGGTTAGCCGCTCGGTCAAAGAAACAGCTTATAAAATACAGCAAACAAGGGAACTGCTTACGGCCAGGCTGGGCAGGGAACCAACAATTGGCGAGATCGCAGGTGAACTGAGTCTTTCCAGAGAAGAAATTGTCAATGCCCTGGAAGCTGCGCAGACACCCGCTTCCATTTATGAGACCCTGCATCAGGATGACGGTGACCCGATCTACCTGCTTGACCAGTTGAAGGACAGTGAAGACGGGGAAACACCCTGGCTTGAGAGCCTTTCGGTAAGCGAGCTTTTAGATAAACTGCCGGAAAGAGACAGGCAGATCATAACCTGGCGTTTTTTTGAGGATAAAACCCAGTCTGACATTGCCAGGCGGCTGAGTCTTTCACAGGTCCAGGTCTCAAGGCTGGAAAGACAGGCCTTGAAAAAAATTAAGGACCTGATGGATGACAGTGGTGAATAGTCTCTCACAAGCGCCAAGGACGGGAACAGTTCCAAGGAAAGGTTTGTAGATATTCTGAGGCTCCGTAAAGGGCCTTTTTATTTTGCTCCTAAAAATTGTATAGATATCCGGTTGCTACACATAATATTACCGCTATAGAAAAAACTTAAGGAGGAATAAACCATGCATGTTATAGTTTCAGAGTTGGTGGGGGAATCCCCCGATAGTTGGAAAGGCGCCGTCCAGTCTGCTATCAGCGAAGCGTCACGTACAGTGAAGAATATCGTAGCTGTTGAAATCGTGAACTTCACCGCCAATGTTGAGAACGGCCGTCTTGTTGAATACAAAGCCAATGTAAAAATAGCGCATACCGAATAGGTACATTATTGAAGAACTAATATGAAACACATCTTGACGCGGGTGTGGAATGCTGCCATTAACTTAAATTGTTACGCAATGCAAATTCGAATGAAATCGAACCAGATTAAAACAGCGCAAGGGTTTTACGTGTGAGTGAGATGTATTGACAAAGAAGGGTTCGGGTATATCCCCGAACTCTTCTTAAATTATCAATCAGGCCTCCCCAGTCTGTTCTCAATGACCAACTAAAGGAGGCTTATTATGGAGGGACAAGGTACCTGTCCCTGTGTCCCTGAGTTCTGTTGTCTGCATAAGGTTTAACCTGCAGGGAAGTATAACGAAAGGTCATATATTAGGAAAAATCACCAGCGACATTGGCCATGTTGTTGCCATTAAAAAGAGGTATTCGGCTATCCGGCGCTGACTTTTTAAGACCGAGAGGACATATGGACAATCTTTCTGAGTGCAAGAGAAAAGTCATCCTTGTTACCGATGGAGACCGCATCGCCAAGAGGGCGGTGGAAGTGGCGGCTAAAAACATCGGCGCCCGCTGCATTTCAGCCTCAGCCGGGAATCCGACCAGGCGGTCCGGAAAGGAACTGGTGGAAATGATTAAACAGGCCCCCAATGACCCGGTCGTGGTTATGCTTGATGACCGCGGGTTCAACGGCGCGGGGCGTGGCGAGGAGGCACTGGCTTTTATCACTGCTCATCCTGAGATACAGGTGCTTGGGGTGTTGGCGGTCGCCTCCAACACGGAAAACGTATCCGGCTGTACGGTAGACGCTTCTATAACCAACTCCGGAAAGGTTATTGAAGGCGCAGTCGATAAAAGTGGGAAACCTAAACATGATCCGCAGGAAGGTGATACTGTGGAAATAATCGATAAGCTTAACCTGCCCCTGGTGATCGGCATCGGCGATATAGGCAAAATGGACGGCGCTGATGAGGCAGGAAAGGGCGCGCCGCTAACAACAAGGGCTTTTCAAACTATAATCGAGAAAAGCGGTTTTGCACAAGACCTTGCTGTACTACAACCGGACGGCGCCTTGTAATAAAATCCCTGCAAATGGGGATACTTCACACCAGGCTGGTTATTTTTTTTGCCCAAAACACACTGGACGGAGGAATATACCGTGCCTTTAAAGGTTGGTATTCCAAGGGCTCTTCTTTATTATTACTACTACCCGATGTGGCGGGTCTTTTTTCAAGAACTGGGGGCCGAGGTAGTGCTCTCACAACCTTCCAACAAGGGGCTCCTGGCAAACGGGCTGAAAAACGCCGTTGATGAAGTATGCCTGCCGGTTAAACTGGCCTACGGTCATGTCCTGGACCTCGCAGGTAAGTCGGACCTCCTTTTTTTGCCCCGGATGGTCAGCATCGGGAGGCGTGAGTACATTTGCCCGAAATTCCTGGGGTTCCCGGATATGATCAGGCGGATCAAGGGACTTCCAAAATTGATTGACACCAATATCAATCTTTATAAAAGCAGTATGGAAATCTATCGGGCGGCACATGAGGTGGGGAAATTATTCAGCGGCAGCAGCTACAAAATATGGATGGCTTTCTTACGGTCGGTCAAGGTACATAATCAGTACTTTAAGCTGCTGCAAATGGGGTTAATGCCAACCGAGGCCATGGCTATTCTGGAAGACCGGGTTGAAAATTTACCCCTTCCTGAACCGGAGGATTCCTTTAAAGTAGCTTTAATCGGTCACCCCTACAATATCTATGACACCTACATCAACATGAACATTATCAAGAGACTGAAAGAAATGGGGGCAAGCATCGTAACAGCGGAGTTTCTGCCGGACCACGCCGTTAACTGCGCTTCCCGCTGTCTGCCCAAAAAACTGTTCTGGACGCTGGGCCAGCGCATGGCGGGAGCGGCCTTTAATTACATGAAACGTCCGGATGTGGCAGGGCTTGTGCATATAGCGGCGTTCGGTTGCGGCCCCGATTCTATGACGGGAGAATTAATTGAACGGAGCGCTCGCTCAAATGGTGTTCCTTTTTTAAATATTACTCTGGATGAACATACCGGAGAAGCCGGTCTCTTAACCAGGCTGGAAGCATTTATGGACATGTTGCGCTGGAGGAAAGCCGGAGCAATCTCTATGTAAAAGGAAAAAGATATTCGGGAGGGCGTAAGTTATGAAGGGTTTTTTGGGTATAGACGTCGGCTCGGTTAGTACCAATATTGTCTTTTTAGACGAGGGAGGCATGGTTGTCGAGGATATCTATCTAAGAACCCAGGGGCAGCCTATCGCCACCGTTCAGGCAGGTTTAAAAAAACTTGGCGCCCGGCTTCCCTCCGGTACAATTGTCAGGGGGGTTGGCACAACCGGCAGTGGAAGGCATCTGGCAGGCCTTATCGTAGGCGCCGACGCCGTAAAGAACGAAATCACCGCCCACGCTGTGGCAGCCTCCTCACTGACGCCTGGCGTTCAGACCATACTGGAAATCGGCGGACAGGACTCCAAAATTATTATCCTGCGCAATGGAGTCGTCAATGACTTTGCCATGAATACTGTATGTGCCGCCGGTACCGGTTCTTTTCTCGACCAGCAGGCGGCGCGTCTGAACATACCGATTGAGAAGTTTGGGGAGTACGCCTTGCTGGCCAGGGCTCCTGTGCGTATCGCCGGCAGGTGCGCGGTGTTTGCCGAGTCCGACATGATTCACAAACAGCAGATGGGCTGCAGCTTGCCGGATATTTTAGCCGGTCTCTGCGAGGCTCTGGTCAGAAACTACCTCAACAACCTGGGAAAAGGCAAAGAAATCCTGGCGCCGGTAGTATTCCAGGGAGGGGTAGCCGCCAATGTCGGGATGGTAAGGGCTTTTGAGAAAGCCCTGGACCTTTCAGTCCAGGTGCCGCCTTATTTTAACGTTATGGGCGCGGTTGGCGCCGCCATACTTGCCAGGGAAGCTGTAGCCAGGAAAGGTACCAGCCTTTTTAAAGGCTTTGGGGTGGCTGATACCAGTTTTCGCGCCGGTAGTTTTGAGTGCTCCGGTTGCGCCAACTTGTGCGAAGTGGTGGAGATATCGGAAAACAATAATATTTTAGCGCGCTGGGGCGACCGCTGTGGTAAGTGGAGCAGTACGGCCGGCCGGGAGGAAAAAATTAGCTAGAACAACCATGTTAATTATGCGCCGGCAGAAATGAAAATGTATTTTCATGGTAACATACCCTTGCGCCGGTACAGCCCAATACGATAAAATGGTTTTGGCTGTCGCCATAAATATTTCAAGAGATGAGAGGAGAGCAAGAAGAGATGAGTGAAACCAAAGTGCTGTTAACCGAGAAAGAGATGCCCAGAGCCTGGTACAATATTCTGGCGGATATGCCAAATAAGCCCAAACCGCCGTTGAACCCGGCCACAAAAGAGCCAATGGTTCCTCAGGATTTAACACCTATCTTTCCGCTTGAACTGATCAAGCAGGAAGCAAGCGAGGAGCGCTGGATTGAGATCCCCGATGAAGTGATGGAGATCTACAAGCTCTGGAGGCCTTCACCTCTCTGTCGCGCGCGTCGCCTGGAAAAAGCCCTGGATACCCCTGCCAAAATCTATTACAAATATGAGGGAGCAAGCCCGGCGGGAAGCCACAAACTCAACACGGCCGTTCCCCAGGCCTATTATAATAAAAAAGAGGGGATTAAGCGGCTGGCTACTGAAACCGGCGCCGGGCAGTGGGGAGTCGCTTTATCTCAGGCCTGCAACTTCTTTGGCATGGAATGCACCGTGTATATGGTAAAAGTCAGCTATCACCAGAAGCCCTACCGGCGTTCACTGATGCATGTCTTCGGCTCGGAGGTAATTGCCAGCCCCAGCGACCGCACCAATTCAGGCAGGGAAATTTTAAAAAAGGATCCCGAATCATTGGGCAGCCTGGGTATAGCCATCAGTGAAGCGGTTGAGGACGCGGCCGGGCGCGATGATACCAACTACGCGCTGGGCAGTGTTTTAAACCACGTTCTTTTACATCAAACCGTCATCGGCCTGGAGGCCAGAGAACAGTTGTCCAAGGTGGATAACTACCCGGACGTTGTCATTGCCTGTTGCGGTGGCGGCAGCAATTTCGGTGGGGCGACTTTCCCCTTTGCCTATGATAAAATTGTTAAAGGCGCCAAAGTAAAGTTGCTGGCAGTGGAACCAAGCGCCTGTCCGACTCTTACCAGGGGGCGCTTTGGCTATGATTACGGTGATGTGGCCGGTTTCACCCCGCTTCTGTCCATGTATACTTTAGGCACAGAGTTCATGCCGCCCGGTATTCACGCCGGAGGCCTGCGCTACCACGGCGAATCGCCACTGGTAAGCCAGCTGGTGCATGACGGTATTGCCGAGGCCGTGGCTTACGGGCAAACAGCGGTATTTGATTCGGGGGTCCTTTTTGCCAGGTGCGAGGGTATAGTGCCGGCTCCGGAATCATCACACGCCATCCATGCCGCGGTAGAAGAGGCATTAGCCGCCAGGGAGGCTGGAGAGTCCAGGACTATTCTATTCAACTTGAGCGGTCATGGCCTGCTGGACCTGCCCTCATATGACGCATATATGGAAGGGAACCTGGTAGATTACCCGCTTCCGGAGGAAAATCTTAAAAAGGCGCTGGAAAAGCTGCCAAAAATTTAAAACGAAAAAGAGGGTTGTCAGCTTTCCCGGCGCCAACCCTCTTTTTTTCGCATACGGAGCAATTCGCCATTAAATGTTGGCGAGAATTCATTCGCCCTTGCCACAGCAATGAGACAACCAGGTCAGCAGAACCTGAGCGCCCATAAGGGCGCTTTTAAATACATCCGGCAGTATGATATAATATAAAAACGTATTATTTTGGAAAAGGTTGTTTAGCGGAGGCCTCCCGGCAGTGGATATAATTACGACTCATACCAATGCCGATCTCGATGCCCTGGCTTCGATGGTGGCGGCACAAAAACTGTATCCCGGCTCCATTATGGTCTTTCCCGGGGCGCTCCTGAAAAACGTTGAGGAGTTTATGGCCCTGCATAAGGATACCATCTATGTCAGGACCATCCGGGATATCGCGCCTGAACTGGTGGAAAAGCTCATCCTTGTTGACACCAAAACACCCTCCCGCCTTGGCAAACTAGCTTACCTCCTGGATAGACCCGGTGTCGAGGTGCATATTTACGACCACCACCCCCGCAGTGAGGGGGACGCCACGGGCAGGTTTGAGGTCGTTGAGATGGTTGGGGCGACCACAACCCTGCTGGTAGAAAAAATCAGGGAAAAGCGCCTTCAGATAACACCGGTGGAGGCAACTGTCCTGGCCCTGGGCATTTATGAAGATACCGGGTCTCTTGTCTTTTCCAATACCACCCCCAGGGATGCGGAAGCGGTGGCTTATACCCTGGCCAACGGGGCCAATCTTGCCGTGGTCGCAAATTTCCTGTGGCGCCCTTTAACGGAGGAACAAAGGGAACTGTTGAAAGCTCTGCTGGTTTCGGCTGAGAGGTATAATATCAACGGTATCAAGTTCCTAATTGCAGAGGCAGACCTGGACCAATTTGTGGGAGGCCTGGACCTGCTGACTCACAAGCTGGTCGATTTTGCCAACCTTGAAGCTGTTTTCACGGTGGTCAAGATGGACGGCTGTGTCCACGTTGTCGCCCGCAGCAGCGTGCCCGAAGTAAGCGTTAAAGATATCCTTGGTATGCTGGGCGGCGGGGGACACCCCGCGGCGGCGTCGGCTGTCATCAAAAATTCGCAGGTGGCGGATGTGGTAAAACTTCTCCTGGCTGCGATCAGGCAGAAGGTAAAACCACCCGTTAGCGTGGCAGACATTATGTCCAGCCCGGTAAAGACAGTGGCGCCGGAAACCGTGATTGAAGAAGCGGGGCGAATTATGCTGCGCTACGGTCATACCGGGTTGCCTGTAATAAAAGATGAGCAAGTTGTGGGAGTTATTTCCCGGCGTGATGTGGAAAAAGCAGTCCACCACGGTCTTGGGCATGCTCCCGTTAAAGGATTCATGACCGGCAGCCTGGTGAGCGTCGGCCCGGAAGCTACGGTTGCCGCGGTTAGAGAGTTGATGATTGAGCACGACATCGGCCGGCTTCCGGTACTGCAAGAAGGAAAACTGGTCGGCATAGTATCGCGGACTGATGTGCTGCGGACGCTGCATGGTGATGTACAGTCAAAGCATTATAAGGTATATAGTGAAAAAAGCTTCAAATACCACTATAAAAACATACGCGAGCTGATCTATCGCAGTCTCCCGGAAGCATATATAACAATATTGGAACAAGTTGGAACAATAGCTAATGAATTGGGGTGCCGGGTCTTCGCCGCTGGAGGCATTGTCCGCGATCTGCTGCTGGGCGTAGAGAGCCTTGATCTCGACCTGGTGGTGGAAGGAGATGGGGTGGAAATGGCCCGCGCGCTTGGCCGGCGCTACGACGCCAGAGTACGTGTCCATCCCAAATTCCGCACCGCGACGGTCCTCTTTCCGGATGGCCGGCAGGTGGATGTGGCAACAGCCAGGGTGGAATTTTACCAACATCCCGCGGCCATGCCTCAAATTGAAACTTCGTCTCTGCACCAGGACCTTTACAGGCGCGACTTTACCATCAATGCCATGGCGGTTTCCTTAAACCAGAATGATTTTGGTGATATCATTGATTACTTCGGCGGCAGGGAGGACCTTGAACGCGGCCTGGTACGGGTACTGCACAACCTCAGCTTTGTAGAGGACCCAACCAGGCTGTTGCGGGGGGTAAGGTTTGAAAAGCGCTATGCCATGAACCTGGAACCTCAGACTTTTGCTTTGGCCAAGGAAGCTGTACGCAGCAAGATGCTGGAAAGGGTGGCTATGGAGCGGGTGTGGGAAGAATTAAAGCACATCCTTTCAGAGCCGCGGCCGGGGCTGGCCCTCTACCGGTTGCAAGAAATTGGGTTATGGGACTACCTCTTCCCGGGCGTCGACTATAAGCAAGTCCGGCAGGTACTGGATGAGCTGCCACGCTCATTAAGAGTAATACATACCTGGGATCTGGCAGAACAGCTGGAACCCTGGCTTGCGTACCTCCTGGCGCTGCTGAGCCGCTCGGATGCCGACACGGCAGGCGCTATATGCCGCCGCTATCATCTCGGCCAACGCTGGACCGACAGGGTGCATGCAGGTCTGTCCGGGTGGCAGGATGTCGCCGATTCTTTACAGCGCGCTCAGCAGATCCAGATGAGTGATCTGGCCAGGCGGTTGATGCCGCTGCCAGAGGAAGTTTGCCCGCTAATCTTGACCCGCCTTACCGGAAACGCCGCGAGGGCACAATTGCGTCAGGTCCTCAGCGCTATCAACTACGACCAGCCTTCCATCACCGGAAAGGACCTCAGCGGCATGGGCTTCACGCCGGGGCCGGCTTTCAAGCTGGCGCTGGATGCCGTGTGGCAAGCCCGATTGGACGGCCTGGTACGGACCAGGCAGGAAGAATTGAGCTATGCCAGAGAATACCTGGCGGCTTACGAAGGAGTAATTAATAGTGTTTAATTTTCCCAGCCTAAATACAATTGCCTTGACGTTGCCCGCCATAATTATAGGACTTACCTTCCACGAGTATGCCCATGGTTGGGTGGCTAAACAGCTTGGAGACAGGACAGCCGAGGCGCATGGCCGCCTTACAATTAACCCGGTGGCGCACCTTGACCCGGTTGGTTTCATTTTGCTCATACTGGCCGGATTCGGCTGGGCCAAACCGGTACCGGTCAACCCATACAATCTCAGGGGCGATATTAAACGGGGGATGCTGCTGGTATCTCTGGCCGGACCAGCCACGAACTTTCTCCTGGCCGTGGTTTCAGCTGTGCTTTTAGGATTGTTTGGGAGCATGCAGATCCCCTATTTTAATATCATCATGCAGTACATGATCGTGATTAACGTGGTCCTGGCGATATTCAACCTTATTCCCATCCCCCCCCTGGACGGCTCTAAAATCTTGGCCGGTCTCTTGCCGGGTCGCCAGGAATGGCTGGACCAGCTTGAATCTTACGGACCAATTTTGCTTATAGTCCTGGTTTTCTTCGGGTTTCGCTTTATATCCGTTTTAATAAACCCCGTCGTAAATATCCTTATTTTGCTGGCCAACATTGTTGCGCAGCTGGTAAGGTAGGCAATAACTATTTTCAAAAGGAGGCTTTTTTTTGCGAATTCTATCAGGAATCCAGCCCTCGGGTTCACTGCACCTGGGGAACTATTTCGGCATGATGAAAAGAATGGTGGATTACCAGGAGCATAGCGAGTTGTTTTGCTTCATTGTTAATTATCATGCTCTGACCTCAGTCTTTGACAGTGATTTTTTACGCCGGCAAACTTATGGAGCAGTTTGTGACTTCCTTGCTCTGGGGCTTGACCCGGAGAAGTCGGTGTTCTGGGTACAGGGCGACGTCCCGGAAGTAACCGAGTTGACCTGGTTATTGTCCAACGTAACGGGCATGGGGATTTTGGAGAGAAGTCACTCCTATAAAGATAAGACCGCTAAAGGGATTCCCGCCAGCCACGGTCTGTTCGCCTATCCTGTGCTCATGGCGGCCGATATTTTACTCTACGGCGCGGATAAAGTCCCGGTCGGCAAAGACCAGAAGCAGCACCTGGAGATTGCCAGAGATATCGCCATTCGTTTTAATAATACTTACGGAGATACTTTTGTGGTTCCGGAACCGGATATTGAAGAAGACTTTGCCACGGTACCGGGAGTTGACGGGCAGAAAATGTCTAAATCCTACGGAAACGCCATAGAAATATTTGCCGATGAAAAAAGCATCCGGGAAAAAATCATGCGCATTAAAACGGATTCGACCCCGGTCGACCAGCCCAAGCCGTTGAAGGACAATATACTTTATGATTTGTACAGCCTCTTTCTGGATGAGAGAGACAGGGCTGCTCTCAAAGAACGCTTTCTGAACCCCGGTTTGCGTTACGGTGATTTAAAGAAAGAGCTCGTAGGCGTCATCTGGGAATATTTCACGCCCTACCGCAACGAGCGCCAAAGACTGGAGCGGGACAGGCAGTATGTCATCGACATCATGCGCGAGGGCGCCCGCAAGGCCAGGCAGGCTGCAGCTGTCTACCTGGATCGGGCGCGGCACAACGTTGGCCTGGACTACTGGTATAAATAGAAGACGTCCATGCTATATGGCGCTAGTTAATTTGATATATAAACTACCCCACCCGGCCGCCCTCAATTAAGAGGCGGCTTTGGCTGCTAGATAAACAGTATTTGGTATATTACTGCTCTCATAAGGGAAAATAATGCAGGGGGTGGGAGTAAGTGGGCAGGACCCAGTTGGTAATGATCCTGGTTGGCACGTTTGCGCTGATCCTGTCCCTGACCAGTCTAAAAATGAGGCTGCACTACCGGAGGCAGGGGAGGGACGACCATTTTGCTTTAAAGCTATCTCTTTGGCGCGGGTTAATCTCCTACAAAATGGAGATACCTGTGGTGAAAACAGAACTGAAGCCTGGTTTCCGGCCATGGCGCCGTCCATTGTGGCCACGGACGTTAAGGCCGGCCTTCAAAATAGAGGCGAAGGTGACGGGGAAAAACGACCCGGATCCAGTGGGGAAAATAGAGGCGGAAGAAGTGCTCGGCCTGAAGCGCATCCTTTTCATGATGCAAAAGAGTAAAATTTTTTTTGAGAACTACATGCCGGCAATCCGGTACTTGCTTGGGAAAGTATACTTGCGGCGTTTTCAATGGAGTACGGAATTTGGCATGGAGGAACCCCACGTGACCGGGTTCCTGGCAGGGCTGGCCGGGGGGGTGAAAGGACTGCTCTTAGCCAAGCTTTACCGCGTTATACATTCCGGGGCCGCCAGACCTGCAGTGGTTATTACACCGAGATTTGAGAAGCCCTGCTTTACTACCAGGATTGACTGCGAACTTGATATCAAAGTCGGCCACATCTTTTTGACCGGCCTCAAGTTTGTCTTTATGAAGTTGAAGGGTTGAAAAATCTTGGATTAGGCATAGGAGTCTAAATGATAAGAAATGGCCGGTTAGAAGCCGGCCATCAAGTGTTTCTTGATATGTGGATTCTTGCGCATTAAGGTTGGTGTGAACTGGGGTATAGCAACGTCCCGGTTGGGTTTTCCTGGCAGGTTTTCCATGCCCGTCCTGGCGGCTTCCAGGGGGCAATACCATTCATCCAGGTACAAGAGGCCTTTACCGTCCTTAATTCTATTAATGTCGACCCGGCTTGTTACCACCAGGAACACCCCCTTTTTGTTAATTGTTAAATTTATATTAAGATTTTGTTAATATTATATTATGGGTATGTTAATTTGACAATAACAAACAAGCTTTGTGCGTATCAAAATACCTTGCCCGGGGGCCGTGCAAAAAGGCTCCATTCGTATATAAATACAGGTCCCGGGAAACTCTATCACAAAATGACTGTCTTAAGGAGTGACCAAAGATGCCCGAACATCCTATTGAGGGTTTGATGAAAACGGCAATGGAGAGCATCAAGGAAATGGTCGATGTCAACACCGTGGTCGGTGACCCGGTCGAAACCCCTGACGGCTCTGTTATTATACCCGTCTCAAGGGTTGCCTGCGGTTTTGCTGCCGGTGGAGGTGAATTTGAAGTCGGGGGTGAGAATAAGGACGGGGGAGGCGGTACCCCAACTCCCGGTTTTGGGGGAGGCAGCGGCGGCGGGGTTTCGGTGAAGCCGATTGGCTTCCTGGTCGTCGGCAACGGGCATGTGCGGATGCTGCCGGTAGACGGCAACACTGTGGCAGACAGGTTAATTGATATCGCTCCACAAGTTATTGACCAGATCCAAAACATTTTTAAGCGCGGAGAAATGCAGCCGCAAACTCAAGTCACTTACAAGACATCGACGCCTGCTTCTCCTATCTCTTAAGATTTTCCAAAAACATTATAATGATGAGCTGCCAAGGTCAGCAAAGGTCCAAGATCCTTCATGAAAGGGGCTTGGGCTTTTTTTACCCGGGCACTATACAACATCGTTTTCTACTTACATGGAATTGATAAAGGCTAGCCGGAGATAATAATCCAAAATAAGGCGAGGTGGCTAAACAATGCGGCCGTTATGGAAAGGAGCCGTGAGCTTCGGCCTGGTTTATGTGCCGGTCAAGCTCTATGCGGCAACAGAGCACAAGGACATCCGTTTCAATTACCTGCACCAAAAGTGCAAGACGCCCATACAGTACCGGCGCTACTGCCCTCACTGCCAGACGGAAGTGCCCATGGAGGAAATCGTGCGCGGGTATGAATATGAAAAAGGCAGCTATGTGATCATGGCGGATGAAGATTTTGAGGTTACCGGAGGTGACGGGGGCAGGAATATCAATATCATGGACTTTGTCAACCTTGCCGATATCGATCCCATCTACTTCGAAAAGGCTTACTATTTAGCTCCCGGGGAGGGCGGGGCGAAGGTATATGAACTGCTGAAAAGGGCGATGAGTGAAACCGGCAAGGTAGCGGTGGCCAGGGTTGTTATCCGCAACAGAGAGTCGCTGGCAGCCCTGCGGGTAAGCGGCAATACCCTGGTAATGAGTACGATGCATTATCCTGATGAGGTTAGGCAGGCTGCCGCCCTCCCCGAACTGAATTACCAGGTAAACCTGCACGAGAATGAAGTAAAAATGGCGGTCAGTCTCATTAACAGCCTCTCTGCCGAATTCCAGCCGGAAAAATACAATGACACTTACAGAGAGGGATTAATGGAGATCATACAGGCTAAAATTGCCGGGGAAGAAATTACGACTCCTGCCCGGCGTGAAACAGGAAAAGTAGTCGATCTGATGGAGGCGCTCAAAGCGAGTATTGACCTGGCTAAAGAAGAGCGGGTCGCGGACAGGCAGGCCAAAAAGTCAAAAAGTATGAAAGAATCAAAGGTAAAAAAGGAAACCTCCCGGCGTAAAACATCATGAGGGGAGCCATCAGGGATGGAAAAACACTGCCTCTCGTCCGTCCAATGCTGGCTGTAAGTTCCCCACCCTTTGACAGCGATAAGCACCTTTTTGAAATTAAGTGGGATGGTTATCGCAGCCTGGCTTACCTCGATGACCGAACCATAATACGCTCGCGAAACCTGGTCGATTTGACTGCGAAATTCCCGGAATTGAGCAGACTGCACCAGCGTGTAAAAAGACTGCCCGCGATCATTGACGGTGAAATAGTAATATTTGAAGCTGGAAGACCATCTTTTGCCGGTTTGCAGGCCAGGGGCAGGATGGACGGTAATAAAAAGGCGGGCCGGGCCACTCTATTAACCCCGGCTGTTTTTATAGCTTTCGACGTCCTGTACACAGGTGGCGGCAGTGTGATGGAAAAAAGCCTGGAAGAGAGAAAGGACATCCTCCAAGACATGGTAGAGCAGTCGGATGAACTGGTTTTATCACGCTTTATTCATGCCGAAGGTCTGGCTTATTATAATGCTTGTGTTGGAGAAGGTTTGGAGGGTGTTATCGCTAAAAGGTTGGATAGCGTATATCTGCCGGGTCGTCGCTCTAATAGTTGGCAGAAATTCAAGAATACCAGGGAAGCAGATCTGGTCATAAGCGGCTATCAGAAGGGCACTGGAGGCAGACTGCTGGGCTCGCTGCTCCTGGGAGGCTACCGGGATGGACGGCTGGTTTACCAGGGCAAAGTCGGTACGGGGTTTAGCGAACAGGAGGCTGTTCTTCTTCTGGAAAAGCTGGAGAAGCTGGAAGTTGATCAAAACATTTTGGTTGTCCCGCCCAAAGAAATTAAACAAGCCAGGTGGGTAAAGCCAGTCCTGGTGTGCGCCGTCGGGTATCTTACCTTGACTGCCGAAGGCTACCTTCGCCATCCTGTTTATAAAGGGCTCCGCTCAGATAAGACACCAAATGAATGTGGAGTTGCGACTGAATAGCCCCTTCCTGCATGCAGAGCATTAACCAATGAAAATGCGCACTGGGGATTGACAATGAGGAGACAAAAATATTGCTCGAAAAGGCTTGACTTGCGGGCAGGGGGTTGTCCGAAAGCGTTCAGGAGCACCTGGATGCGTTCCTTAGCGCGTGCGTTGCATGCAGAAAAGCTCAAATAGCGCGTAGCTAACGGGTGGCAGTCTGTAGATGCGGTGGATAGGATGCCCTAGTTGCACAAATGTAGAATTGCGAAGAGAGTGGAGGACAACCCCCTGACCACTACGCATGCGGCTTTTCGAGAACCAGTTAACAATGACCTACTATTCCGATACAATCAAATTTATATTGGCTGCAACACTATTTTCAGTGATTCGCACCCATACTTTTTGGAGAAGCGCTCTACGTATTTTCAGGTCAAAAAATAATAATGAGGTGTGTCTTGTGCAAGAATCCTATGCGACAGTTGACGGTTACCAGGTCAAACTCACCAACCTTAATAAGCTGATCTGGCCGGAAGGGTTGACCAAGGCCCATCTGGTCAAATATTACCGGGAAATCGCCCCATATATCCTGCCACATCTTTACAACCGGCCGCTAGTCATGAAACGGTACCCGCATGGTCTGGGGGATGAGCCTTTTTATCAAAAGGAGTGTCCCAGCTATGCGCCTGACTGGATCATAAGACACCCGGTCGAACATTCCGAAAAGGTTGTGAACTACATAATCTGCAACAATATGGCGACTTTGGTCTGGTTAGCCAATCAAGGCGCTATAGAAATGCATCCCTGGCTTTCCCGCATAGAAAATGTTGAATGTCCGGATATTGCTGTTATAGATCTTGACCCGGCGGCAGGAAGCACCTTTAGGGATGTTTTAACAATTGCCCTATTGGTTAAAGAAGCCCTGGCTCAGTTTAACTTGCAATCTTACCCCAAAACCTCCGGGGCTACCGGCCTGCATATTTTTGTTCCTATAAAACCGGTATACTCGTATAAAACTGTCACTAAAGCTATGCAGTACGTGGCTGAGCTTATTGTCAAAATTAATCCCGGAATGGCGACTGTGGAACGAAAAGTTGCTCAAAGGCAGGGAAAAGTCTACCTGGATTATTTACAAAACGGCCGCGGCAAAACTATGGCTTTCCAGTATAGCCTGCGGCCATTACCCGGCGCCCCGGTTTCTACCCCCCTATATTGGGATGAAATTGGAGCATTGAACATTGAGCCGGGCGCTTTTTCAATACATAATATTTTTTCAAGAATCAAAGAGATAGGGGATATTTACCACGGGGTACTAACAAATAAGCAAACCCTTGATGCATTACTGAAGTTAATATAAACCATGATCGTCTAAAAACGGTTAAACATAGCAGCTGGTAACGAAAAAAAGAATTTTGTTGCAGAGCTTTTAGAAAAAGTGTATCCTGACAGGGTACTCACAAAGATAAATGCAGGCTAGCAGGCAGAAAATTTTCCCAGAGGCAGGAACATATCACTCTAACCCCGAAAAGAATTGGATTAAGAGAACAGTCTTAAGGGGAGACACTTTTTTGGATGATAGATTATACTGGTTAGGGTGGCAGTATTTGATGCCCGGCGCCGGGAAAAGATTGTGGTCGCTGGTCGAGCGCTTTGGTTCACCCCGGGCGGCTTGGGAGGCAGGCATTAAAGAACTATCCGCCATTCCGGGTTTGGGAGAAGATCGGGCAAACGGACTGGCCGAACGCAGGTCAAAGCTTAACCCTCAAGAAGAGGCAGAAAAACTAGACTCCATGGGTATAAGCTATGTATGCCACAGCGACCCTGATTATCCAGAAAATCTGTCGGCAATATATGACCCTCCTCCAGTACTATTCTACAAAGGCCGGCTTCAAGCCGCGGATACACTCTCTGTAGCAATCGTTGGCACTAGAAAGCCCTCACCTTACGGTCTGGTGGTGGCAGAGAAGCTGGCCAAAGACCTGACTGCCTTGGGGCTTACGATCATAAGCGGGATGGCCAGGGGCATTGACTCTGCAGCGCACCGCGGGGCTCTGGCAAGTTGCGGCAGGACCATAGCTGTACTGGGTTGCGGCCCGGATGTGGTCTATCCCAGGGAAAACAAAGAGCTTATGGACGAGATTATGAATAATGGAGCTGTTGTCAGTGAGTTTCCACCCGGGACCCAACCCGAAGCCTGGCGCTTTCCGGTGCGCAATCGCATTATCAGCGGCCTGTCACAGGCAACCCTGGTGGTCGAAGCGGCAGAGAGGAGCGGCGCATTGATTACTGCAGACTTTGCCCTCGAACAGGGACGCGATGTTATGGCTGTACCCGGCAATGTAGTAAACCCGTTAAGCAGGGGTCCGCACCGGCTGATTAAACAAGGCGCCAGACTTATAGAAGGAGCCGGTGATGTGCTGGATGAACTGGGTATGGAAAAACTTTTCCCCGCTCAAGCAAGTGGCGCAGATCGTAAAATGAAAATGAGCTATGAGGAAGAAACACTGTACGGCCTGCTGTCTTTGGATCCGGTCTCTCTGGATGAACTTATTATAAGGGCCGGGCTTCTGCCGCAAAAGGTGATGGCCGCGTTAATGTACCTGGAAATCAAGGGTTTGACCCGGCAGCTTCCAGGTAAGTTTTATATCCGGACAGGCCGTGATTTGTTCTAAACTGTTTTTTGAGGGGATAAATTATAAAAAATATCGAAATAATTAATGGCAATAATAACCGTGCAATAAACGAGGTGTGCACTTTTGTCTAAAATACTCGTGATTGTGGAATCTCCGGCCAAAGCGAAAACCATTAGCAAGTTTCTGGGCAAAAAATATTTTGTCAAAGCTTCTATGGGCCATGTCCGAGACTTGCCGAAGAGCCAGTTCGGAGTTGATGTTAAAAACGGGTTCAGCCCAAAATATATCACTATCAGAGGCAAAGGCGAAACAATTAAAGATTTGAAAACAGCTGTAAAAAAAGCCGACCAGGTGCTGATTGCTTCAGACCCTGACCGGGAAGGCGAGGCTATCGCCTGGCATATACAAAAACTTTTGGAAATGGGCGAAGGGGAGCCGTGCCGGATTGAGTTTAACGAGATAACCAAGCCGGCCGTACAAAAAGCTGTGAACCAGCCCCGGCTGATTGATTATAACCGGGTTAACGCCCAGCAGGCACGGCGTATTCTTGACCGCCTGGTCGGTTATAACCTGAGTCCGTTACTGTGGCGTAAGGTAAAGAAAGGCTTGAGCGCCGGCCGCGTTCAATCGGTGGCGGTACGCCTGATTTGCGACCGTGAAGAGGAAATCGCTGCTTTCGAGCCTGAAGAATACTGGACGCTCACAGGTCTTTTTGCCAAAACCGGCTACAGCCCCTTTGAGGGAAAGCTCTTTAAATACCAGGACAAAAAAATAGAGATCAAATCCAGCGCCGAAATGCAGGAGGTCTTGGACAGGCTAAAAGGCGCTCACTACATTGTGAGCAAAATTACCCGCAAAGAAAAATTACGCAGGCCGGCCCCGCCTTTTATTACCAGTACCCTGCAGCAAGAGGCCTACCGGAAGTTAAATTACACCGCACGTAAAACCATGATTATAGCCCAACAGCTTTATGAAGGGCTTGACCTCGGCAAAGAGGGGACGACCGGCCTGATTACCTATATCCGGACTGATTCGGTGCGTGTATCTGAGGTAGCCAGGGAGGAAGCCCACGGCTATATCAAGGAGCGTTTTGGGGTCCAGTATATTGGCAAAGAAACCCTCAAGTCAGCGGCCAAAGGCAAAATCCAGGATGCGCACGAAGCTATCCGGCCTACCTCGATTCACCATGAACCGGAACAAATAAAAGCATACCTGACCACTGACCAGTATAAGCTTTACAAGTTAATCTGGTCACGTTATCTGGCGAGCCTTATGAGCCCTGCCGTCTTTGACACCACCGGTGTGGATATTGCAGCCGGGGAATATGTTTTCCGTGCTTCCGGTTCAATCATCAAATTCGCCGGGTTTATGAAGGTCTATATTGAGAGCAGGGATGACGGGGAAAGTGACGAAGAAAAACTTCTCCCGGAACTGGCGGAAGGCGAAGAAGTTGAAGCCAGGTCGCTACAACAAAAACAGCATTTTACCCAACCACCGCCACGTTACACCGACGCCACCCTGGTAAAAACCCTGGAAGAAAAAGGGATAGGCAGGCCCAGCACCTATGCTCCCATAGTAGAAACAATAATTAAAAGGGGTTACATAGTAAGAGAAAACAAACAATTATACCCGACTGAACTGGGTTCAATCGTTATCGACCTTTTAAAAAAGCACTTCCGGGATATTATTGATGTTGAATTCACTGCCGGCATGGAAAAAAACCTGGACAGTATTGAAGAAGGGGACCTGGAATGGGTTAAAGTTTTAGCAGCTTTTTACGAGCCTTTTATGGATACCATGGAAAAGGCCGAAAAAGAAATAGGCCATGTACAGGTAACCGATGAAGTAACGGAAGAGATATGCGAGCTGTGCGGGCGGAACATGGTTAAGAAATTCGGGCGTTTTGGCAAATTTTTGGCCTGCCCCGGTTTTCCCGAATGCCGCAATACCAAGCCTTTGTTGGAACCCACCGGCGTGGAATGTCCCCGCTGTGGAGGAGAATTGGTAATCCGTCGTTCCAAAAAAGGCAGGAAGTTTTTCGGTTGCGACCAGTATCCGAAATGTGATTTTGTCACCTGGGATCAGCCTTCAAAGACTAAGTGTCCCTATTGCGGTGACCTGATGGTGGAGAAAAGAGCCGCCGGCAAGAATATAACACTGAAGTGTATAAATGAAAACTGCAGTCAAGGACTGGAGCAAAAAGAAGTCAAGGCTACCAAGGAGGTCAAAGTTTCGAAGGAGAGCAAGGCTTCGAAAGAAACCAGGACTTCGAAGGATGTGAAGGCGCCAAAAGTGCGCAAGACTTCAAAAGAAACAAAGGCCCGGAAAAAAACAACAGCTGGGCCGGAACAGCTGGGCGCCACAAATGTCGTTACCGAACAGTGATATTAACAATATGATCACAGTAAATTTTAACTATCAATCTACTATAGTCAGGAGCACGTATGCAAGATAGAACTGTCACCATCATCGGGGCCGGCTTGGCAGGTTCGGAGGCGGCCTGGCAGGTAGCCCGGAAGGGGATTAAAGTCAAACTCTACGAAATGCGGCCGGACAAACAGACACCGGCCCACCGGGGCAGTTTATTTGCGGAATTGGTCTGCAGCAATTCGCTAAGGGCATCCAGCCTGGAGAATGCTGTCGGCCTCTTAAAAGAAGAGATGAGACGAATGGGTTCCCTGATTATGCGTTGCGCCGACAAATTCAGGGTGCCGGCGGGGGGCGCCCTCGCCGTTGACAGGGAGCTGTTTTCCAGCTGTGTCACCGAGACCCTTTACCAACACCCCCTGATCGAAATTTGCCGTACCGAGGTAACCGCCATACCTGAGGACGATACGGTAATCCTGGCCACAGGGCCGCTGACCTCGGAAGCCATGGCTGAGAACATCAGGCAGTTCAGCGGAGAGGAATACCTTTATTTCTATGACGCAGTCGCCCCAATTGTAAGCGGTGATTCAATAAATATGGATCAAGTATTTCGTTCCTCCAGGTACGGGAAAGGTGAGGCCGCCTATTTAAACTGTCCGATGGACGAGGAGCAATACCAAACTTTTTGGGATGCGCTGGTCAAGGCGGAAAAGGCTCCCCGCAAAGAGTTTGAGCAATCAACGCACTTTGAAGGATGTCTGCCTGTTGAGGTACTCGCCGCCCGTGGAAAAGATACTCTTCTTTACGGACCCTTAAAGCCGGTGGGCCTCATTGACCCCAAAACGGGCAAGCGGCCTTTTGCCGTGGTCCAGTTGCGGCAGGAGAACGCGGACGCTACCATGTACAACCTGGTTGGATTTCAGACCGGTTTAAAATGGAGCGAGCAAACGCGGGTATTCCGCCTCATACCAGGACTGGAAAAGGCTGAGTTTCTGCGGCTTGGAGTGATGCACAGAAATACCTATATCAATTCACCGGCGCTTTTAAATCCTACTTATGAGAGTAAAAAAAGGCCCGGGCTCTTCTTTGCCGGGCAGCTTACCGGAGTTGAGGGGTACGTGGAATCATCGGCCGCCGGGTTGGTCGCCGGGATTAATGCTGCGCGGAGGGCCGCAGGTAAAGAGACGCTGGCCTTTCCGGGAGATACCGGTCACGGTTCTCTTGCCCATTACATAACTTCCGCCGATCCGGCTCATTTTCAGCCGATGAATATTTCTTTTGGCCTTTTTCCACCCCTGGATCATAAAATCCGGGATAAAAAGGAGCGATACAGGTTAATCGCCCAAAGATCACTTGAATCACTTTCAGCATTTATTAATAACATTTACATATCATTGTAACAACAGGGTTGTCCCCCGCTATCGTGGCGCCAGGAAAGAACGAGACGAAACGGTTTCGGTGCGATTTCAATCGCATACGGCGCGGCAGCGCCGGACTTGTGTGGCCAATGCAGCATTGTGCGAATGAATCCACACCTGCATTTTCAGGATAGCGAACGCGTCAATCCTGCCGGGAGTAGGTTTTCGAGTATGTACAGTCATTTTGATAACTTTTTAGTTTATCTGAAAGTGGAAAAGAACGCGTCCCCAAGGACTATAGAAAGCTACCAGAAGGACTTCTTCCAGGGGTTGGATTTTTTTGCTTCTTACTTGAAGAAAAAAGACCATGCTGTTGAACCAAAGGACCTCGACCACAGTATTTTCAGACTCTACCTGGGCCAGATGCAGGAACAAGGGCTGGCCAGGACCACCATGGCCAGGCGCCTTGCGGCATGGCGTTCCCTGTACCGTTATCTGAAGCGGGAGAATATCGTTGACGACAATCCCGCAGCCAGGGTCGCCAGCCCCAGACTTAAGAAAGGGTTGCCTTCTTTCTTATACGAGAATGAGATTGCCCAACTGATCGAGGCGCCTGATTTAACCCACCCGCTTGGTGTCAGGGACCGGGCGCTGCTGGAAACGCTTTATGCCGCCGGTCTAAGGATTCATGAACTGGTATCCCTTGACTTGGCCGACCTTGATCTTGGCTCCGGCTATGTGCGGGTAATGGGAAAAAGAGCAAAAGAGAGGCTGTCGCCCATCGGCATAGAGGCCGTTACAGCTTTGCGCAGGTACCTGGCCGGTTCACGCCAGAGGCTTTTGGCAAACGCTAAACCCGCCAAAAATAAGAGCCAAGCCAACCCTGCGTCAGCCAGCGCGGTAATGCCCGGGCCGCAAAAAATCAGCGGCGCGGTATTTCTTAACCGGTGGGGGGAGAGGCTCACGGAGCGGGGCGTGCGGAAAATCCTGAACAAATATGTGGAAGAGGTCAGCCTGGAAAGAAAGGTCAGCCCGCACACACTGAGACACTCTTTTGCCACACACCTGCTTAACGCGGGGGCTGACCTTCGCGCTGTACAGGAACTGCTCGGACATACATGCCTTTCCAGCACCCAGGTCTATACCCATGTTACGGGCGAAAGATTGAAAAAAGTATACCAGAGCGCCCACCCCAGGGCAAAAGAGTAAGTATAGAGCATACATGCTGCTAATAAAGCTGAAAGATGAAAAGGAGAAACCATATGTTTCATGCCACCACTATAGTCGCAGTTAAAAAAGATGGTAAAACTGCTGTCGCCGGCGACGGTCAGGTTACCTTTGGAGAAAACACAATTATCAAAAAAGGAGCCAAAAAAATCAGGCGACTCTATAAGGATAAGGTTATAGCCGGATTTGCCGGCTCAGTGGCTGACGCATTTACTCTTTTCGAAAAATTCGAAGGGAAACTTGAAGAGTTCCATGGCAACCTGCCGCGGGCTGCGGTTGAATTGGCCAAGGAGTGGCGGACGGATAAAGTGCTGCGCAAGCTTGAAGCTCTTCTGATTGTGGCCTCCAGTGAAGACCTCCTGATGATATCCGGAGGCGGTGAAGTCATCGAACCTGATGACGGGGTGGCGGCTATCGGCTCCGGCGGCCCTTACGCCCTGGCGGCGGCCCGTGCCTTGAACAGGCACACTGCTATGCCGGCCGGTGAGGTGGCCAGGCAAGCCCTGTCGATTGCTGCTGAAATCTGTGTTTACACCAATGACAATATAATTGTGGAAGAGGCCTAAAAAGATGTCCTAAATTTTTCATCTTGGAGGATTAGTACATGGAAGAATTAACACCACGGCGTATTGTTGAAGAACTTGATAAGTATATCGTTGGCCAGAAAAACGCCAAGAAGGCGGTAGCCATTGCTCTGCGCAACCGGTTTCGCCGCAAAAAACTGGCAGCTGATTTCAGGGATGAAGTGATCCCGAAAAATATCCTGATGATTGGACCAACTGGTGTAGGCAAGACAGAGATAGCCCGGCGCCTGGCCAAACTTGTCAAAGCTCCATTTGTTAAGGTTGAGGCTACCAAATTTACAGAAGTGGGGTATGTAGGCAGGGACGTCGAGAGTATGGTCCGTGATCTGGTTGAGACCTCCATTCGCATGGTCAAACAGGAGAAATTATCAACCGTCGAGGAGAGGGCTAAAAAACAGGCGGATGAAAAGATTATTGAACTGCTGGCTCCTTACCCGGTCCGGGAAACAACGTCACGCAATCCACTGGAAATGATTTTTGGAGCCCCCAAACCGGTTGAGCAAATAGATAAAGCACAGGAGTCCCGAATAAAGAGGATCGAATTCGAACGGGAAATATTAAAAGAGAAGCTGGAAAAAGGGGAACTGGAAAACGAAACTCTTGAGATCGAGGTTGAGGACAATAAACCTCCCATGCTGGAGGTATTTACAGGGTCCGGCATGGAAGAGATGGGCGTTAACCTGCAGGATATGCTGGGCGGGTTGATTCCCAAGAAAAAACGCACTCGCAAAGTAACTGTACGGGAAGCCCGCGTTATTTTGACTCAATTGGAGGCCCAGAAACTAATTGATATGGACGAAGTTACTACAAAGGCAATCAAACGCGCAGAAGAAGACGGCATCATCTTCCTTGATGAGATCGATAAAATTGCCGGCCGTGAAGGTTATGGACCTGATGTTTCCAGAGGCGGGGTGCAGCGTGATATCCTTCCTATTGTCGAAGGTTGCACTGTTGTCACAAAATACGGCCCGGTCAAAACTGACCATATTCTATTTATCGCGGCAGGCGCCTTCCACACCACCAAGCCCTCCGACCTGATTCCGGAACTGCAGGGGCGTTTCCCGATACGTGTCGAATTAGAGAGCCTTACTCGTCCCGATTTTCAACAAATTTTGACAGAGCCAAGAAATGCAATAATCAAGCAATACACGGAGTTATTAGCCACTGAGGGGGTTATGGTTAAATTTTCGCAAGATTCTCTTGTAGAAATAGCTGATATAGCTTATACTGTTAATGAACAAACAGAAAACATAGGAGCAAGGCGGCTTTACACCATAATGGAGAAGCTTTTAGAAGATATTTCGTTTGAGGCCCCGGAGCTTTCCGGGAAGGATATTAACCTTGAACCTAAAGATATTGTCGAAAAACTGGGTGATCTGGTAAAAAATCAGGATTTAAGTCGTTATATTTTGTGACGTAGAAAGAGGGACAGAATGAGAGCGCTACTTGAAAGAACAAGGGCAATCAATAAGCTTCTACAAAAATCAGCTGGAAATACTGATTTTAACGAAGTGGCAAGTGTTTTGAGCGACAACATTGAATCCAGCATCTACATTTTGGATCGAAACGGTAAAGTCGTTGGTTATGCCTATCTTAAGGGCTTGACCTGCGATATTATGAAAGACATCGTTGAAGGCAAGGGTGGTTTTCCGGAAGACTATAACGAATACTTGATGAGAATCAATGAAACTTACGCCAACTATTGCCAGACCGCAAACGCCTGTGTCTTTGCAGAAAAACGTTGTCTCTTCAATAATAAAATTACTACCACGGTGCCCATCATAGGCGCCGGATCCAGGCTGGGTACATTAATACTGGCAAAGTTTGACAAGCATTTTACGGATGAGGACATTATTTTGGCTGAATACGGCGCTACTGTTGTCGGAATGGAGATGTTGCGGGCCAGAACCGAAAGAATGGAAGAAGAGGCTCGCAAAAGAGCAGCAGTCCAAATTGCCCTTGGCACTCTATCGTATTCCGAAATGGATGCCGTACAGCATATTTTTGAGCAGTTGGAAGGGGAGGAGGGCCTCCTCGTTGCCAGTAAGATTGCTGACAGGGTGGGCATCACTCGCTCGGTGATTGTCAATGCGTTGCGCAAATTTGAAAGCGCCGGGGTCATTGAATCAAAATCACTGGGTATGAAGGGCACCTATATACGCGTCCTGAACGAAAGGCTCCTGGAGGAGTTGAGTAAAATCAGACAGCATTAGGTAGCGTCGATCCAATAGCATGATTTTGGATCTTACAACAAAAACATTCTTAAAGAGTAGATCCACAAAGGGATCTACTCTTTTTTCAAAAGAAAGAAGCTTGCGCCAGAAATACAACTATGGTAAAATACAACCTGGTGTAAATTACGCACGTTGTTGGATTTTTGCAGAGGTGCCCTTTGCGGATCTGCTTAAAGATGAAGACAGCGGAGGATGCAACCATGGGAAGGAGGTGTGATTAATGGCTGTAATATCTATGAAGCAACTATTGGAAGCAGGGGTTCATTTCGGCCATCAGACCCGTCGCTGGAATCCCAAAATGGCCTCCTATATATTTACAGACCGCAACGGCATCTATATTATTGACTTGCAGAAGACAGTCAGAAAGGTTGAGGAAGCTTATAACTTTGTAAAGCAGCTTTCCGCCGAGGGTGACAACATCCTGTTCGTCGGTACCAAGAAGCAGGCGCAGGAAGCGGTACGTGAAGAAGCGGAGCGCTGCGGCATGTTTTATGTGAACCAGCGTTGGCTGGGCGGCATGTTAACCAATTTCCAGACCATCCGGAAGCGCATTGACAGGTTGCACGAGCTGGAAAAAATGGAGGCTAACGGCACTCTTGAGGTTTTGCCTAAAAAAGAGGTCGCCGAGTTGATGCATGAAAAGGAAAAACTGCAGAAATTCTTAGGCGGCATCAAAGACATGAGGCGCCTGCCCGCAGCGCTTTTTATTATTGACCCGCGTAAAGAGCGCATTGCTGTAGCCGAGGCGCGCAAGTTGGGTATTCCTATTGTAGCGATTGTGGATACCAACTGCGATCCGGACGAAGTAGACTACGTCATACCCGGCAATGACGACGCCATCAGAGCAGTCCGGCTGCTTACCGGTAAAATGGCGGAGGCTGTTCTGGAAGGAAAACAGGGCGAACAGCTTGCAGAATAAAAGTGTGTAGCGAGGTGGGGGTTAGTCTTAAGAGGTTACCCCTGCCTTTTTTTCTGTCCTGGGGTTTTAGTAATATATGGATAAACAAGGTTAATCATGGACATACTTAAAATTACAATAATTTACACTCAATTAGACTAATTTAAGGAGGGGTTATTATGTCTGTACCAGCAAGTTTTGTGAAAGAACTTCGTGAGCGCACCGGAGCGGGTATGATGGATTGTAAAAAAGCCCTTGCCGAAAGCGGTGGCGATATTGATAAAGCCGCCGACTATTTAAGGGAAAAAGGGCTAGCGGCTGCAGCTAAAAAAGCCGGCAGGATAGCCGCCGAAGGCCTCGTTGAATCTTACATACACGGCGGGGGCCGTATTGGGGTTCTGGTAGAGGTAAATTGTGAAACTGATTTTGTAGCCAAAACTGATGAGTTTAAGGCTTTGGTTAAAGATATAGCTATGCAGATCGCGGCTGCCAAACCTGAGTTTGTGAAAAGGGAAGAAGTCCCTGCGGAAGCTCTGGAACATGAGAAGGCCATACTGCGGGCACAGGCCCTGAACGAGGGCAAGCCTGCCAATATCGTTGAAAAAATGGTTGAAGGACGTGTGGAAAAGTACTTCAAAGAAGTCTGCCTGCTGGAACAGCCCTTCATCAAGGAACCGGATATGTCCATTAAACAGCTCCTAACGGAAAAGATTTCTAAAATTGGCGAAAATATCAGCATCAGGCGTTTCACACGCTATGAACTGGGTGAGGGTATCGAGAAGAAGCAGTCAGACCTGGCGGCAGAGGTGGCAGAGGCCACACGAAATGTCTGCAAGTAAAATTTTATAAAAGGATTTTAAGCTGATATTGTAGAATAACTCTGGTAAGAGTGGAGGGCTCGTATCTAATATGGTTGCTCCGAAATACTGGCGTGTTGTTCTGAAATTAAGCGGTGAGGCATTAGCCGGCTCTTTTGGCTATGGCATTGATCCGGATGTGGTTAACGCTATTGCCAGGCAGATTAAAGAAGTAGTGGAGCACGGTGTTCAGTTGGCTGTTGTGGTCGGGGGAGGCAATATCTGGCGTGGCGTGGCAGGCAGCGCCAAGGGTATGGATCGTGCCACGGCGGACTATATGGGTATGCTGGCCACTGTCATGAATGCGTTAGCCCTGCAGGATGCATTGCAAACCCACGGTGTTGATACCCGCACGCAAACGGCCATAGAAATGAAAGAGATAGCCGAACCATACATCATGCGGCGGGCAATCCGGCATATGGAAAAGGGCCGGGTGGTAATCTTTGCAGCCGGTACCGGCAACCCTTACTTTTCTACTGATACCACTGCGGCTCTCAGGGCTGCTGAAATCGAGGCTCAAGTAATTTTAATGGCCAAACGGGTCGACGGGGTGTATGACTGCGACCCCTTAATACATCCCGGGGCCATAAAGTTCGAAGAGCTTTCCTTTATTGAGATGATTAACCGGGGATTGGGTGTTATGGACGCAACTGCCGCATCCCTGTGCATGGATAATAAAATCCCGGTTATCGTTTTTGATTTAAACCAGCATGGCAACATCAAGAAGGTTGTTTTTGGCGAAAAAATCGGAACTTACATCGGGGGTGAGTTTGATGGTCAAGGAGATAGTTAAAGAAGCAGAAGGCAATATGAAAAAAACCATTGAGGTGGTTAAGAAAGAATTTGCTTCGCTTCGTGCCGGGCGGGCGACTCCGGCTTTGCTGGACAAAATTATGGTAAACTATTATGGAACTCCGACACCTGTTAACCAACTTGCCAATATCTCTGTTCCCGAAGCCAGGTTATTAGTCATCCAGCCTTGGGATAAAAGTTCTCTACATGAAATTGAGCGGGCTATCATGAAATCCGACCTGGGCATCACTCCAGCCAGCGACGGTGTGGTGATCAGGTTGGCCATACCGCAGCTGACCCAGGAAAGACGGGTAGATTTAATGAAGGTAGTAAAGAAAAAGGCTGAAGAGGGCCGGGTGGCGATCAGAAATATCCGCCGGGACGTCAATGAACACTTGAAAGCCTACCAAAAAGAAGGAAAAATTTCCGAAGACGAGTTGAAGCGCAGCCAGGACGATGTACAGAAAATGACGGACCGTTTGATTAAGGAAATTGACGGGCTGTTGACCATTAAAGAGCAGGAAATTATGCAGGTATAATGGATAGCATTCCTGATATAACAGGTTTTTATCTGGATGAAGCGCTCCAGATATGCAAGGATAACGGGTATCAGGTAAGTGTTGTGTTCACCCGGCCTGATAAGCTGTCGCCGGAGGGAAAACCAAGGGTGGTACGCTTTCAAAAGGTCTCGATATATACAGGGGTGATTACTGTCGTTCTAGAGGAAGGGATGAAAGGAGGTGGATAAAGAAGTGGCATACAAAATTACAGATGAATGCCTTGCTTGCGGCGCCTGCATGGATTCCTGCCCGGTTGAAGCTATTAGCGAAGGTGATATCTATAAGATTGACCCAGATAAATGTGAAAGCTGTGGAGCTTGTGCTGATGCCTGTCCGACAGGCGCGATTGTTGAAGAGTAGAGGACGGACCCCCTCACAAGCGAGGGGGTCGTTTATATATGATGTTTTGTAAGGGTGGTCCCGAAGTTGGACAATATTTTAATGTTCAAGCAGTATTTCGATTTCTGGCGCAAAAAAAACACCGGTAAAATTAAAGAGGCCGAGGTCGAGAGACTGATAAACGAGGTTGACAGAAAAAAACTGCCCAGGCATATTGCCATTATTATGGACGGCAACGGCCGGTGGGCTTTACGGCGTGGTATGTCTCGATCCTACGGCCACCGTGCTGGCGTAGAGTCACTCAGGGACATAGTTAAAGTCTGCTCCGAATTAAAAGTGAAAATATTAACGGTTTACGCATTTTCAACAGAGAACTGGAAGAGACCCCGTGAAGAAGTTGACATTTTAATGGACCTCCTGGTGGAGTATTTTAACCGGGAAATTGAGGAGCTTAATAAAAACAGGGTAAGGGTAAACCCCATCGGCAGGTTGCATGAACTACCGCCCGCAACACTTGAGGCGCTTAAAATGGGAGCTGAGCGGACGCGTGGCAATGACGGATTGATTTTGAACGTGGCCTTTAACTACGGGGGACGGCAGGAGATAGTAGATACAGTCAGAGCGGTAGTCGCTGATGTCTTAAGCGGCAAATTAAGCGCGGCCGATATTGAAGAGCGGGCTATTTCCGAACGGCTTTATACGGCCGGGCAGCCAGATCCGGATTTGCTGATTCGCCCGGCCGGGGATTTTAGGATTAGCAACTTTTTACTATGGCAGCTTGCCTACACAGAGTTTTGGATTTCTCCTGTTATGTGGCCTGATTTTCGCAGGATTGACCTGATTAACGCGATTTTAGAATTTCAGCGGCGGGAACGCCGTTTTGGAGGCTTAAAGTAACAATGGGGATAACCCCGACGGGTCGGTGAAAATGTGCTCTGGCAAAGAATAATGAGTGCCCTGTTGGGCATCCCGCTGGTTGTACTTGCGGTTTGGCATGGTGGAATCCCGCTATTATTTTTAATTGGCGTCCTGAGCATGCTTGGAATAAAGGAAATGATGCAAATTCTGGCCAAGCTTGGCTTGAACCCGTTGTTATGGCTGGCAGTAGCAGGCGGTCTAATCCTGATCAGCGGAGTTTACCTGTACAGTGACGGCTATCCGGGGCCTACCATTACCATCATTCTATTCCTGCACCTGATTGCGACGGTCACCTTTTACCCTCGTTACTCGCTGCTTGACGGCGCCGGTACCCTGATGAGTACATTGTACGTGGGTCTTTTAACTTACCTGTACCTGCTGCGGTCTCTGCCGGATGGTTGGATATGGCTGATATTTATGCTCGCCTGCACCTGGGCCTGCGATACCGCAGCATATTTTGTGGGTACGGCCTTTGGCAAGAGGAAAATCGCTCCGGTTTTAAGCCCCAAGAAGTCACTGGAAGGCGCCATCGGCGGGCTGGCCGGAAGTGTACTAACAAGCTGCTTGTTTGCATACATATATCCATTCTTATCTGTTCCTAAGATGCTGCTGCTGGGTCTCCTGGTGGGACTGGCTTCTGAAGTCGGCGACCTGCTTGAATCAGCGTTTAAAAGGCAGGCGGGGATAAAAGATTCTAGCATGCTGATACCCGGCCATGGGGGAATATTGGACCGCATCGACAGTTGGTTGTTTACAGCTCCGCTGGTATATTATTTCGTACTGTTGTTTATTATAAATTGAATGGGGGTGGTAAAAGTTGCCAAAGCCAATCTTGCTGATTGTTTATGCCGCCATTGTGATATTGGTGTTTATGGCGGCCTATGTTTACGTGCTTCCAATTTTTGTGCCTTTTATCATCGCCCTTTTTTTTACCGCGCTGATGGAGCCGTTGATACGGTTAATCCAGCGCAGGTCGCGTATGCCCCGCGGTTTTGCGGTACTGCTTACTATGTTTGTTGTATTTGGCGGCATCGGCGTAGTTTTTTCAGCAATAATTCTCAAGCTGGTCGCTGAATTAATTCAGCTCTCTGTTTCTCTGCCTGGCGTGGCGGCGGAAATAAGTCTCTATTACCAGTTTTTTATTGATAGAGTAACTGCCTTTTACATCACACTTCCACCGGGGGTTACTTCGTCCCTGGAACAGAATATTTCCATTCTGACTGCCAACTTACAGAGTCTGATTACCAAGTCGGCAAACTCAATTATTGACTTTCTCTCAATTGTACCCGGCACCTTCACCATCATGCTCGTCAGCTTATTGGCCACCTATTTCCTGGCCCGCGACCGGCAATTGATTATTGGGCTCTTGCTCCGGTATATTCCTGCGCCCTGGGGCGAAAAAACGGTTGCCATTCTGCAGGAGATAACCGCAGCCTTCATTGGATACCTGAGGGCGCAGGCGGTGCTGGTACTGATTACGATCGTGCTCAGCGTTACCGGACTCTACCTTATTGGAGCAGACTATGCTCTCACCATGGGGCTTTTGATCGGCGTTTTTGATATGATACCGGTCCTGGGGCCGGCCACGATTTATGTTCCCTGGATAATCTGGTCGTTTGTCACAGGCGCTACCGCCTTTGGCGTCAAATTGACCATATTGTACGGGTTAGTGCTGGTGGTAAGGCAGGTTTTGGAAGCTAAAATTGTCTCAGCCAACCTCGGCCTGCACCCCCTGGAAACACTGCTCGCCATGTATGCGGGACTTAAAACGATTGGCCTGGCCGGCCTTATATTGGGTCCTATTATCTTGATTGGCGGTAAGGCAGTTATGAAGGCGGTAAGATCACCCCAAAGATAATTTTCGTACTTATAACTATAATAGGAGCAAAGTATATTGAAAAGAGTCGTCGTCCTCGGCAGTACCGGTTCAATAGGCACACAGACCCTGGATGTAATCAGGAATCTGCCGGGTGAATTTGAAGTGGTTGGGCTCGGAGCAGGAAGAAACTCACGCCTTTTAGCTGAACAAATAAACGAATTCCAGCCCCGCGCCGCTGCTTTAGCGGAGCAAGAAGATTTGTCGCGTTTAAAAAGAGAACTGTCGCCACAAGATAAACTTGATCTGGACTGGGGCATAGAAGGGATGAAAAACCTTGCCGCGATGCCTGAAGCAGATCTGGTTGTTATTGCCGTTACCGGGGTGGCAGGAATTCATCCTACCTTCACCGCGCTGAGCGCCGGCAAGAATGTAGCCCTGGCCAACAAGGAGACACTGGTGGCTGCGGGGCAGCTGGTGATGGATTTGGCGACCAGGAAAAGTAAGGCTCTTCTTCCGGTTGACAGCGAGCATTCCGCCGTGTGGCAGTGCCTCTACGGATATTCTTTTGATCAACTTGAAAAGATAATTCTCACAGCTTCAGGGGGTCCCTTCCGTAGCGCAAACAGTGTAGACCTTGAAAAAGTAACGGTTGAGATGGCTTTGAAACATCCCAACTGGAACATGGGAAGTAAAATCACCATAGATTCAGCTACTTTGATGAATAAGGGCCTTGAGGTAATTGAAGCGAAGTGGTTATTTGGGGTGGATTACGCCCAAATTGATGTAGTTGTTCACCCGCAGAGCATTATCCACTCAGCGGTTGAATTCAAGGACGGTTCAGTGATCGCCCAGATGGGGCTGCCGGATATGCGTCTGCCAATCCAGTACGCCCTGACCTTTCCGCAACGCGTACCAGGACCGGCGCCCAGGCTTGACTGGACAAAGTTACCTAAACTTACCTTTGAAGCTCCGGACACATCAAAATTCCCCTCCCTGCTCCTGGCGTATGAAGCAGGGAAGACAGGGGGCACCATGCCTGCCGTATTAAACGCAGCGAATGAAACGGCAGTTTATGCCTTTCTGCAAAAAAGGATAACCTTTTTGGGTATCCCCACGGTGGTGGAAAAGGTAATGGAAAAACACGCCAGTATAAACAATCCTGATCTGGGTGAAATAATGGAAGCAGACCTTTGGGCGAGAGCAACGGCTGGGGAATTCCTTAGATTCTGATTTAAGAGAAATCCGGGGTGGTTAAAATGTTGACATTTGTAGCTTCAGTTTTTGTTTTTGGGCTATTGGTTTTTTTTCATGAGCTTGGACATTTTTTTGTCGCTAAAATGGTTGGCATCAAGGTGATTGAATTCAGCCTGGGGTTTGGTCCCAAAATAGCCGGGGCAACCTGGGGAGAAACCCAGTATAACGTGCGGTTGCTGCCCCTGGGTGGCTTTGTCCGCATGGCCGGCATGGAACCTAACGAGGAAATCGAAGAAGGCGATGAGCTGAGGGGGTTTAATAAGAAAACCATAGGTCAGCGAATTGCCGTTATATTTGCCGGACCCTTTATGAATTTTCTCTTGGCAGCGATGCTGTTAGCAATGATTTTTGCTTTTCAGGGCATTCCTGACGGGGTTGTAACTGTAGAAACCTTGCCCGATTCCCCTGCCATGCAAGGCGGGATAATGCCGGGTGATAAGATTTTGGCGATAAATGGTGAGCATATTGAGAACCAGGATGAACTGATTGGGCTGATTAGCGCCCGACCCAACCAGAATATCGAAATTACGGTACTGAGAAACAATGTGGAACAGCAATTGAATATCCGTACGACTGCTGATGAAAACGGCGCCGGCAAGATTGGTTTCATTGTGGGACCGGGGACACGTAAGCTTGGCCTAATCCAGTCGATTGGCCAGGGATTGGCGTGGACTGGCCGTGGTACCTTTATGATCCTTGATTTTGTTTCTAAAATGATTTTTGGTCAGGCTCCTGCCGATTTTGGGGGACCGGTGAGGGTTGTCTCTGAAATAGGTAAGGCCGCCGAGGTTGGGTTCTTTTTCCTGCTGCAGCTGGCTGCTTTTCTAAGTATCAACCTGGGCCTTTTTAACCTGTTTCCCATCCCGGCCCTTGACGGCAGCCGGATCCTGTTTTTGTTCTGGGAAAAACTAAGAGGGCGGCCGGTCGACCCGATGAAAGAAAATTTTATTCACCTGGTTGGATTTGGCCTGTTGCTCTTATTGATGGTGGTAATCACCTATAATGATATCCTTAGTATTTTTGTGGTTAATAACGTTCCAGGGCAAAATTAGCTCGTCACGGACGAACATGCTCATACAAATGCGTATCACACCCAGATTTTAAAGGCAAACGTGGTGTTGTTTTAGGATGGGTAAGGTGGGTAAGCGATGAACAGAAGAAAAAGCCGGCCGCTTATGGTTGGCGGAGTAATGGTTGGCGGTGGCGCTCCGGTGTCCGTTCAATCCATGACCAATACCGACACCAGGGATGCCGCCGCCACCACCGCCCAAATTAACAGGCTCGCCCTGGAGGGCTGCGAAATCATTCGCGTGGCGGTTCCCGACCACTGGGCGGCCGCTGCTCTACCCTTAATTATCCGCGGCATTGACATCCCTCTTATAGCCGACATCCATTTTGACTACCGGCTGGCTTTGATGGCTCTTGAAGCCGGAGCGCAGGGCTTAAGGATTAACCCGGGCAACATCGGGGGCCGGTCCAAAGTCGCAGAAGTCGCGGCAGCCGCGAGGGAGCGGGGAGTCCCGATCAGGATTGGAGTAAATGCAGGCTCTTTGGAAAAAAGTCTGTTAACCAAATATGGCGGAGTCACACCTGCCGCCATGGTTGAAAGCGCCATGGGGCACATACATATCCTGGAGGAATTGAACTATACGGATATCAAGGTATCCTTAAAGGCCTCCAGCATCCCGCTGATGGTTGAAGCCTACCGCAGCCTGGCCGGGAAAGTCGACTACCCTTTTCATATCGGGGTGACTGAGGCGGGTACGCTGGCCACCGGGACTGTTAAATCAGCGGTAGGAATTGGCATCCTATTAAGCGAAGGAATTGGTGACACCGTAAGGGTCTCGCTTACCGGACACCCGCTGCATGAAGTCAGAGTGGCCTATGATATTCTGAAAGCCCTGGGGCTGCGCCGCCGGGGTGTGGATTTGATCTCTTGTCCCACCTGCGGGCGCACCCAGGTTGACCTTATTAAACTGGCAGAGGAGACTGAAGCAAGGCTCAAAGTACTGGACAAGCCCATCAGGGTTGCCGTTATGGGCTGTGTGGTCAACGGTCCCGGTGAAGCAAGAGAAGCAGATGTGGGTATAGCCTGCGGCAAAGGGGAAGGACTCATCTTTAAAAAAGGCGTGGTTGTCAGGAAGGTCCCGGAAGAGAAGCTGCTGGAAGAACTCATGAAAGAAATCGAAACCCTATGAAGTTGTAAAGGACCCAAAGAAATACTTTCACAATATACGCCTTATGCCCTACGCCTTACGACCTATCGTAACCGCTTCTTGTTGATAAGTTATAGCAATAATTTATATTCATACCGGAGGTTTTTATCATGCGAGCTACAGAGTTATATGCGCCTACTTTACGGGAAGTCCCGGCCGAAGCCGAGGTGGTAAGCCACCAGCTCCTCCTGCGAGCAGGTTATATCAGGCGGACGGCAACGGGTGTATACACCTACCTGCCGCTGGGTATGCGCGTCCTTAAAAAAATCGAACAAATTGTTCGGGAAGAGATGGACCGCCAGGGTGGTCAGGAGATTATGATGCCCATAATCCAGCCTGCCGAACTTTGGCAGGAATCCGGCCGGTGGGACGTCTATGGCCCTGAGCTTTTCCGGCTTAAGGACAGGCATGAACGCGATTTTGCCCTTGGGCCAACGCATGAAGAAATCATTACCGCGCTGGTGCGTGGAGAAGTGAATTCATACAAGCAGATGCCGATCTTGTTATACCAGATTCAAAATAAGTACCGTGATGAACGGCGACCACGCTTTGGCCTGCTGCGAGGCCGGGAGTTTATCATGAAAGATCTTTATTCCTTCGACCGGGACGCGGACGGACTGGAGGTCAGCTACAGAAAAATGCACGTGGCGTATACCCGTGTTTTTAAACGCTGCGGTTTACGTTTCAGGCCGGTGGAGGCAGACTCGGGGGCTATTGGAGGCAGTGATACCCATGAGTTTATGGTCCTGGCCGATTCAGGAGAAGCAATTATACTTTACTGTGAAAATCCAGTTTGCGGTTACGCCGCCAACAATGAAAAGGCTTCCGTGCCGGTTGGTGAGATAACACCTGATGAGACACTCTACCCGCTAAACAGGGCTGAAACTCCCGGCTGCCGTACCGTCGAAGAAGTTGCACAGTTTTTACGTATTTCTCCTCAACAAATAATCAAGACGATTCTTTACGAGACTGAAAGAGAAGTCGCGGCCGCGCTTGTGCGGGGTGACCGCGAAATTAATGAAATAAAACTTTCGAATGCTCTGGGCTGCCTGCGGTTGGAACTGGCGGGACCAAAAACTGTCCAGCAGGTGACCGGCGCGGCGGTAGGCTTTGCCGGTCCGGTGGGGTTGAAGGGCTGTACCATTGTGGCCGACCCCGAGGTGATGGCTATGGTCAACGCTGTAACAGGTAGCAATACAAATGACATACACTGCCTTAACGTTAATCCAGGACGCGATTTTGAAGTTAATATGATAAAAGATATCCGTATGGTCCAGGCCGGTGAGCCATGTCCCCATTGCGGTTCTAAACTACTGGAAGCAAAGGGCATTGAAGTAGGGCAGATTTTCAAGCTGGGGGACAAGTACAGCAAGGTTTTAGGCGCAACCTACCTGGATGAAGGCGGCAAGAGCCTGCCGATTATCATGGGATGCTACGGGATAGGAGTTTCCCGTACCATGGCTGCTGCAATTGAACAGAACCACGATCAGAACGGCATTATTTGGCCGGTAGCCATCGCGCCTTTCCAGGTGGTCGTCATTCCAGTCAGCGCCAAGGACGAAACCCAGGTCGCGTTAGCCGAGGAACTGTATCACCGGTTATTAGAAGCCGGTGTTGAAACTGTAATAGATGACCGGCCCGAGCGTGCGGGTGTCAAGTTCAAGGATGCGGACCTGATTGGTTACCCGTTGCGCATAACCATAGGGGCCAAAGCTGTTTCTGAAAACCGTGTTGAAATACGGCCACGCAAAACGGGCGAGGTCACCCTGACGGCAACCCGGGACCTGGAAAAAACCGTACTGAAAATGCTCGCAGAACTATAATATAGTATAAAGATTCTTTGAAAATGGGTGGGCACTATCGGCAAGCTCAGGAAAGTACTTATTTTATCGGTATCGGTTGGCGCCGGTCACATGCGAACAGCCGAGGCCATTAAAAAAGCATGCGGCTCTCTTGCTCCGGAAGCTGAAGTTGTTATTTTGGATACGTTCCGCTATGCCAATCCCTTGCTCGAAAAGGTTGTCCTCGGCACTTATATGGAAATGCTTAAGATGACACCCGTATTATATGGTTATCTCTACCGCCGGTCGGAGCGGGGACAGCCTTTATCAGGCCGTGGGAAAGAGGAATTCAACAGGATCTTAAGCCTCCTGAGCGCGCCCAGGCTGATGGCATATATCAGGGATTTCGAACCGCAAATTATTGTTTGCACCCATCCTTTTCCACTTGGTATTATCTCGTATATGAAGAAAAGGGGAAAGTTCAACGGGCTGGCGGTTGCCACTATTACCGATTTTACCATTCACTCATTCTGGATTTTTCCGCATGTTGATACCTATATCGTAGGTTCAGAAGCTCTAATACCCCAGTGCGAGCAGTACGGCATAGAAAAAAAACGGATTAGGGCAACGGGCATACCAATTGACCCTGCCTTCAGCAAGCCTTACGATAAATATCGCTTGAGATTAGAACTCAATCTTGACCCCGACCTTACAACCATCCTGCTTGTGGGTGGCGGTTTAGGTATGGGACCACTCTTGTCTGCCGTAAAATCACTCGGCAGCGGCAATAACCGGCTTCAGCTGATCGTGGTCAGCGGCGCCAACAAGGTCCTTTATGAACGTTTAGCAAGAACTATCCCCAGTTTGTCGTGTGCAATTCGTCTTTACGGCTTTGTAGATAATATTCACCAATTGATGGCCGCATCGGATTTAATGGTTGGGAAGGCAGGCGGCTTAACATGCGCTGAAGCCCTGGCGCTGGGATTGCCAATGTTCATTGTTGATCCCCTGCCGGGACAAGAGGAAAGGAATACCGAATTTATTTGTTCAATGCAGGCAGGCGTTAAGGTTGAAGAAAAAGACCTGGCTGCAGTCATTACCAACTATTTGCACAAACAAAGCGATATCGCCAGTATGGCCAGCGCGGCTCTTGGCTTGGGGAAACCTGGAGCAGCCTACGACCTGGTTGATTATATGTCGCATGTAGTTCGTGATCTAAAAGTTATTTAGCTTTCTTAAAATTTGTAGTCAAGTTGTTTGGAGAAAGTTATTTTCCGCAGCTCTTTCCTTCCTTGTCGGTAGTTATGTCTATCATGCTCTTGTCAACAATTGTCTTTTGTGTTATAATAACTCTGGTTTGGGGCAAGGGGAGATTTGTGATTTTTCAAGGAGTGGGTAATACCCACTCTTTCGTCTTACATGGATATTGAATATAAGTTTAAATAAGTAACCAGAATTGCTTGCAGTAAAATATAATAGGAGGGCTCCTTTTGGCTAAGCAGAAAACAGCAGCTACAGTCGCGGCATTGATCCAGCCGGTATTTGAGGATGTTGAGTTGGAACTGGTAGATGTGACCTTTACAAAAGAACGCAACGGCTGGTACCTGCGTATTTTTATAGATAAACCCGGCGGAGTAGATATCGAGGACTGCCAGAACGTCTCCAGGGAAATAGAACTAATACTGGACGAAACGGATCCGATACCCCAGTCCTATATACTGGAAGTATCCTCGCCGGGGATCGAAAGACCTTTAAAAAAGCCTGCTGACTACGACCGTTTCAGTGGTAGTCTGGCTAATATCACTACATATGCGCCGCTTGAAGGCAAAAAGAATTTTCGTGGACGCCTTATAGGTCTTCGCGGCAGTGACGTGGTGCTGGCTGTTAACGGTTCGGAAATAATAATTCCGTTTGAACAGGTTGCAGGAGCGCACCTTGAAGTGGAATTTTAAACAGTTCAGGGAGGAAGAATTATGAACACCGAATTTTTAGAAGCCCTTAAAGAACTTGAGAAAGAAAAGGGCATTTCGGTTGATATTTTGCTGGAGGCCATTGAGGCAGCGTTGCTTTCAGCTTACAAGCGTAATTTTGGTTCCCTGCAAAATGCCCGTGTGCACATTGACCGCGAAACAGGCGACTTTAAAGTGTATACCCAACGTATGGTCACCGAGCACGTTGAAGACCCGCGGCAGGAAATAACGCTCGAAGAGGCTCAACAAATAAACCCCAATTACGACCAGGGAGATATTGTTGAAACAGAGGTTACCCCCAGAAACTTCGGACGGATTGCCGCCCAAACAGCCAAACAAGTGGTTGTACAGAGAATCCGGGAAGCCGAACGCAATATTATCTTCGAAGAATTTGCCAACCGCGAGGGTGACATTGTAACAGGGATCGTCCAAAGGATGGAACAAAAGAATGTATTTATCGAACTGGGGAAAACCGAGGCAATCCTGGCGCCTTCAGAACAGATGCCTGGAGAGGAGTATCGGCATGGGGAAAGGCTGAAGACCTATATTATTGAAGTCAGAAAGACCACCAAGGGTCCCCAAATTCTTGTTTCCCGGACTCACCCCGGTCTTTTAAAAAGGCTTTTTGAACTGGAGGTTCCTGAACTGCATGAGGGTGTCGTGGAACTTAAAGGCATCGCCCGTGAAGCAGGCGCCCGTTCAAAAATAGCGGTTTACTCCAAAGATGAAAATATCGATCCGGTTGGTTCCTGCGTCGGACCAAAAGGAATGAGGGTCCAAAACATTGTCAACGAACTTAACGGAGAAAAAATTGATATCATCAAATGGAATCCCGACCCGTCCAAATTTGTAGCGAGTTCACTAAGCCCGGCCAAGGTTGTTGCTGTAGAGATATGGGAGGAAGAGAAAATTGCGAGAGTGATTGTGCCCGACTACCAGCTTTCCCTGGCCATTGGTAAAGAGGGACAAAACGCACGTCTGGCAGCTAAGCTTACCGGTTGGAAAATAGATATCAAGAGTGAGACGCAGATGCGGGAAATTTACCCTGATGAATATGGAGAACTGTTTGAAGAGGAAGATGAATAGGGGGTTGGCCAGGTGCCCAGGGTGAAAAAGATTCCCCAGCGCATGTGTGTCGGGTGCCATGAGATGAGGGCCAAAAAAGAACTAATCCGTGTAGTGCGGACGCCCGACGATAAAATTGAGATCGACCCGACCGGAAAACTTTCCGGCCGCGGCGCCTATATCTGCCCGCAAATTGAATGTCTGCAAAAAGCTATCAAGGGTAAACGTCTGGATAAAGCCCTGCAGCGCACAATAACACAGGATATTTTGGAAGTACTGAAGCAGGGGTTGGTAAAATAATGACGGTAGAAAGGTTAATCAGTTTGGGGCAGCGGGCTGGAAAACTTGCTTCGGGAGCTTTTGCGGTAAAAAGCAATCTTAACAGAGGAAAGGCAAGGCTGTTATTGATAGCGAATGATACGGCGACACAGTCGTTTCAAGAGTTGAGCGGGTTGGCGGCTGCAAGAGGTGTTCCTGTACTATATTATGGCTCGAAGGATGATCTTGGCAGACTAATCGGTAAGTCGCCGCGTACAGCGCTGGCTATTACAGATGAGCATATGGCCAAAGGGATTCTTGAAGCTTTCGAAAGGGGAGAGGCCAACCGAACAGAGCAAAAAACCTGGAGGTGATTATATGGTAAAAAAACGCGTACACGAACTTGCCAAGGAACTTAACATAGAAAGTAAAGAGATTATTAAGAAACTTAGCCAAATGGGTATTGAAGTCAAGTCCCATATGAGTACCATTGAGGACAAGGATGTTGGTGAAATCCTGCGACAATACCGCAAGGCTGGCCAGGCCGATGAAAAGAAGGTTTCCGAAAGGACTTCAAAAGTCTCTGAAACCAGAGGCGCGCCAAACGCGGCAGCGCCAACCGCCAGGGAATCCAAGGGTGATCTCAGAAGAGATAAAGAAAAGAATGCTTTGGATGCTAAAAAAACCGATAAGAACCGGGGTACACAGTCCGGCTCCAGACACAGGACTGATTATAATAGAGGACCCGGGCTGGTAGACCGCGTCCCTTCACGCCCACCGGACCGGCGCTTTCAGGAAAAACCGCCTGAAAAACAAGCACGACCCTGGGGGGCCCCTAAAGTTGAGCAGCAGACTAAACCTAAAATGGTTGAAAGCCCGCCGGAGCGCCCGAAATTTGATAAACCTCAACAGGATCGCCCCTTGCAGGAAAAAAGGCAGTTAGAGCGGCCACTTGCGGAACAACCGGCCATGCCCAAACCAACGCAGGGACGTACCGGCCAAACCAGGCCGCAAGGTGAACATGCTAGACCGGATCGTCCTTTCCATGAAAGAGGCCAGGGACAGACCAAGCCTCAACCCCAAGGAAGAACACCGGGCACGGCGCCACAACAGGGGCCAACTCCGCGCTACCCGCGGCAGGGAGGTCCAGGTAGACCCCAGGATCAGAGATCGGCCGGAGGATTCAGACCGGGAGGTGGTCCGGCAGTAACCGGTGCGAGAGTTGGCGAACGTGGAGCAGCCCCGATGGGGCCATCTGATAGAAGGGTGTTTGATCGCGGGCCAGGTACAGCTGCGAAACCAAGGACGGACCAGCAGGCAATCAGGCCGATGGCTAGACCGGACGATAAAGGCAGGCCGGCCTTGCTGCAAACAAAAACTCCCGATAAACAGAAGCCGGTATCCAAACCCGGCGCCCAGAAGACAGCAAAGGGCCGCTATGAAAAACGCAGCGCCATCGCGGAACATGCTGAAGGAAAACTACGTCACAGAACGGGCCCGCGTAAGAAAGGACCGGCCAAATCACACGAAATAAAGCCGCTTCAGCCGGTGGAGAAAAAGCCGGTTATACTTGGCGAATCTACCACGGTACAGGAACTGTCCTTGAAAATGCATAAAGGGCCGGCTGAATTGATTAAGAAGTTGCTCAGTATGGGTGTAATGGTTACCATTAACCAGGAAATCGACACCGATACTGCTTTGATTTTGGCTGAGGAATATGGTTATGAGGTAGAGATAAAACTACCGGTTGACCTTGAAGCGCAGCTGATGCAAGAACCTGAAGAAGACAGCGCTCTTCTACAGACCAGGCCTTGTGTGGTAACGGTGATGGGCCATGTGGACCATGGCAAAACCTCTTTACTGGACGCGATCCGGGAGACGAATGTGACCGCCACCGAGGCAGGTGGAATTACCCAGCACATCGGGGCTTACCAGGTAGAACACAATGGTAAAAAGATTACTTTTGTGGACACCCCGGGTCACGAAGCCTTTACCGCAATGCGCGCGCGGGGAGCGCAGGTCACCGACATTGCCATACTTGTTGTGGCAGCGGATGACGGCGTCATGCCGCAAACCATTGAGGCAATCAACCATTCTAAAGATGCCAAAGTCCCTATTATTGTTGCTATCAATAAAATTGACAAACCCGGCGCCAACCCTGATCGGGTCAAGCAGGAACTAACCGAGCACGGCCTGGTGGCAGAGGAATGGGGCGGGGATACCATCTGCGTCAATGTTTCGGCAATTAAAAGGGAAGGCTTAACAGATCTTCTCGAAATGATCCTGCTGGTGGCTGAAGTCAGCGAACTCAAGGCCAACCAGAACCGACCTGCCAGAGGTACGGTTATTGAGGCGGAACTGGACAAGGCGCGCGGACCAGTTGCCAACGTACTGGTCCAAAACGGTTCCTTGAACATTGGTGATACGATTATTGCCGGAGCTGCTTTGGGCCGGGTCCGGGCGATGATGGACGATAAAGGCCGCCGCATTAAAAAAGCCGGGCCGTCTACTCCGGTAGAAGTCATTGGCTTTTCAGATGTTCCGCTGGCAGGAGACATATTCATGGCGGTTGAGGATGAAAAGCTGGCCAGGACTATTGTCGCTCGCAGGCAAACTAAGAAGCGGGAGGAAGAACTCAAAACAACCACCCGTGTATCTCTGGAAGACCTGTTCAAGCATATCCAGGAAGGACAGATCAAAGAACTGGGGATTATTGTCAAAGCCGATGTGCAGGGATCGGTTGAGGCGCTGCGCCAGGCCTTGGAACGCCTCAACACCGGAGAGGTAAAGGTAAATATCATTCATGGCGGCGTGGGAGCTATTAGTGAGACTGACATCATGTTTGCCTCAGCCTCTAATGCCATCATAATAGGTTTTAACGTCCGTCCCGATGTCAACGCCAGAAAGGCTGCCGAAAGCGAAAAGGTAGATGTGCGTCTCTACCGGGTTATTTATGACGCTATTGAAGACGTAAAGGCGGCAATGAGCGGATTGCTTGATCCGGAATACAAGGAGGTAATGCTTGGAAGGGCCGAGATACGCAAGATTTTCAGGGCCTCCAAAATAGGTACTATTGCCGGGTGCTATGTCCTTGAAGGCAAACTTGAAAGAGACGCCGGGGTAAGGGTAGTTCGTGACGGGATCGTAGTGCATGAAGGAAAGCTTGATTCTCTGAAACGTTTTAAGGACGACGTTAAGGAAGTCGTCCAGGGCTATGAGTGTGGCCTGGCTTTGGAGAAATTCAATGAAATTAAAGAAGGGGACATTATCGAGGCATTTTCCATTGAAGCAATTAAGCGTGAGCTTTCCTAGCCCATGCTGGAAATTGGAAAGAAATAATGCTTTTTTAAATTAGTCTTGGGGAAATATATATTTAGCAACGGGATTTCTTGAGGTTCATATATTCCACTTCCGCATCAAACTGAAGGTGGTGTTTGCGGTTATGTCCTTTCGTCCTGAGCGGTTGGCAGAGGCTATAAAAAAAGAAGTATCTGAACTGTTAACAGAAGAGTTAAAAGATCCAAGGATTGGCTTTGTTTCCATCACCTCAGTCGAAGTATCCAAAGACCTTCGTTATGCAAATATTTACATCAGTGTTTTTGGCGAGACGGCTAAGCGGAAAGCTTCTCTTGAAGCGCTTCAAAAAGCCCATGGTTTTATACGGGGGGAATTGGCTAAAAGAATCCGCCTGCGCTATATGCCGGAGATTACCTTTAAACTTGATGAATCTATAGAGAGAGGCTCAAGGCTGATAGCGCTGATGAATGAAGTCAAGGACAAGGACGCTGGGCAATATGACTAATCTGTACGATATAGCTGCTGCCATTAGGCGTTCCGAGAGTATATTGATTTGCGGCCATATTATGCCGGATGGGGACTGCCTGGGTTCAGTTTTAGCGCTCGGCTTGAGCCTGGAGGCTATGGGCAAGAAAGTGGTCATGGCCGGACCAGACCCCATCCCGGCTATATATGAATTTTTGCCAGGTGTTGAACGTTTTAAGACAGGCGCGACGCCGGATGGCGTTTATGATACATTCATCATTCTGGACTGCTCGGTACCCGAGCGGCTTGGCAGGGACTACCAGGATCTTTTAACAAGCAAAAAGGTCATTATAAATATTGACCACCATGCCGGTCCTGGTATCTTGGGGACGTATTGCTACATTGACACGGCGGCTGCAGCCGTCGGGGAAATAATTTTTGACCTGCTAAAGCTTATGCAGGTAAGTATTCCTGTTGAAACAGCCATAAACCTTTATACTGCAATTGTAACGGATACAGGTTCCTTTCAATACGATAACGTTACTCCCGGTACCCACCGCCGCATAGCGGAACTGCTCGAATTCGGCGCTCCAGGAGCCCAAATTAATATACTATTACATGAAGAAAAGCCAAAGGCTGCCCTGGTTTTATTGAGGGAAGCATTACATACACTGACAATGTCCCCCTGCGGAAAAGTATGCTGGATGACGGTTACATTGGAAATGCTAAAAAATACCGGCGCCCTGGATGAACATACGGAAGGACTGGTTAACTACTGCAGGTCGATCAGAGGGGTTGAGGTTGGACTTCTTTTCCGAGAAATTTTGGAGGGTACGTATAAAGTTAGCTTGCGCTCCAAAAATATTGTGGATGTAAACATGCTGGCTGTTCAATTCGGAGGTGGCGGTCACGCAAAAGCGGCCGGATGTATTTTACAGGGCGCCCTTAGGGAGGTTCAGGATAAGGTAACGAGGGAAGCTGTATTAGCAACCGGGGGAACAGCCTAATGAACGGTATTATAAACTTTCTCAAACCACCTGGCATGACTTCCCACGATGTGATTAATTTTGTGCGACGTACAACTGGTATAAAAAAAGTGGGGCATACTGGAACGCTGGACCCTGGCGCGGCTGGAGTCCTGGTTGTTTGTATGGGGCAGGCCACCCGCCTGTCACAGTTTCTGATAGATGATACTAAGGAATACCGTGCTGAAATAACCTTTGGGCTTGCTACGTCAACCGGCGATTCTTTTGGCCAGGTAACCGCGCAAGGTAACGCGGCAGGACTTACCGAGAAGACCGTCCGCGACTCTTTAACTGTTTTTACCGGAGAGATCAGCCAGATCCCGCCAATGACTTCCGCCATTAAGCAACAGGGGAAAAAGCTTTACCAATTAGCCAGGGATGGAATTGTGGTAGACCGCCCGGCCCGCAAGGTTACTATTTATTCACTGGAGTATATATGGGGAACCGGGTGGGGCAGCACGCGCCCAAGAGCTTTGCTGCACCTGCGCTGCTCAAAGGGGACCTATGTCCGGACTTTATGTGAGGACCTGGGCAGCTACTTGGGTTGTGGAGCTCACATGTCATTTCTGGTGCGTACCAGGGCCGGAATTTTTAATATATCCGATTCAGCGACACTGGAAGAAATTAAGGCTGCGGCAATTGAGTGCAAACTTATGGACAAAGTCATACCTATGGAAAAGGCGCTTTTTGGCTTACCCGTAGTAACAGTAAAAAACGGAGCCGCTACTGCGGTCGCATCAGGTTCAAAGTTATATCAGCCGGGAGTTTACCAAATGCCGGAAAATTTGTCTGAAGGGGATTTGGTACAGCTGGTAGGACCGGAGGGACTTTTGGCGGTGGCTGAAACCATCTTGGACCCTGAATATCAGGACAGGCTGGTTTTTAAACCAGTCTGCGTCTTGCAAGCCCAAGCAGGGGGGAATTAAATTGCAACTATATCATCACTGGCAAGGAATTAAGGAAAAGCATAACAAAATCGTAGTCGGCCTGGGTAACTTTGACGGTTTACATATTGGCCACCAGAAATTGATTGCCGATCTGGTGGCTTTGGCCAGGAAGGTTGGAGGAACACCTGCCGTATTCACTTTTCATCCTCATCCTCTGGCCATACTAAAGCCTGAAAAAAGTCCACTCCTCCTGTTATCCCAGAAAGCCAAGCAAAATTTCTTTGCCAAACTTGGAGTCGAAGTACTTCTTCAGATACCTTTTGATCGGGATTTTGCAAGTATGTCGCCGGAAGACTTTGTGAAAAATGTCCTTCATGAAGAAATGGGCGCCTGTGGCGTTGTAATCGGATATAATTACACCTTTGGCCGTTACGGTCGAGGAACGCCGGCATTACTGGAAGAATTGTCGGCTGTCTACGGGTTTGAGCTCAGAGTGATACCTCCCATTGCGATTGAAGGGCAACCTGTCAGCAGCACCCTGATCAGAGGTCTGCTGGTCAGAGGTGAAGTGACCGAAGCTGCAAAATACCTGGGATACTATCCTTTTGTAGAAGGAGAAGTAGTAACCGGTGAGCAGCGTGGCCGGAACATCCTTGGCTTTCCTACGGCAAATCTGAATATAGATCAGACCTTGTTGGTTCCAGCAAATGGTGTCTATTTAACAAAGGTACATATTGACGGAGAATCTTATTTCGGAGTTGCAAATATTGGTGTTAAACCTACTTTTAATACTAATAACAGGAATATCGAGGTACACTTACTGGATTTTTATAAAGATCTTTATGGCATTCACATAAAAGTAAGTTTTACCAGGAGATTAAGAAAAGAAAAAAAATTTGCATCACCCTCAGAACTGGTAAAACAAATTGAAATAGACATATTAGAAGCCAGAGCGGAAAGCTTGAAAATCAAAGAATAAAAGGTGTGTGGTCTAAATATAATTTTGAGAGGGCGGCGTTTACATGCACACCAGATTGTGCTACAATTAACGCGTTAAACGTCCCGGATCATAACAAAAGGAGACGTTAACCGTGGGGATTCCTAAGTTCGACCCTCCAGAAGAAGAAATAAAAAAATTGCTCAGTCATATCGCCATGATTTGTTTGAGCGAAGAGTTTCAATCTCTCAAACTGGAATTGGAAACTATCTACAACCAGTCGAATGTAGAGAATGTTCGGTTAACGGCCTTTCAGGATGCTCTTTATGCCTTCCTGGCCCAGGAAGAAGATGAACAGTCTTATCAGTCTCATGTCTATTGATCCAGATGAAGGTAATCATTACCGAACACGCCCGGAAGCGATTAAGAGACATCAGACAGGACAAGATTACGGTTGCCGATATCGTGAACGCGGCCGGTGGATTACCTGGACGCATACCGACAGCCACCCGCTTTCGGGGTTTCTTTGCCAAGTCGGGCCGTGTTTTCGATATAGTTGCCAAGGACATTCCGGGAGGACGACTTGTAATAACAATTATTGGGAAATAAAACCCATTAAAATTGAACTGTTGGCTAGGGAACTCGTTCTCCGGCGGTTAACTTGGCCAACAGCGATTGAAGAGAAAAAGGAGGTGAACGGCATGGCCTTGACTAGCGACCATAAGCAAAGTGTGATCACCAAATACAAGTTACACGAGAATGATACAGGTTCCCCAGAGGTGCAGGTGGCGGTTTTGACTGAGAAGATCAACGTCCTTACAGAACACCTTAAAATCCACAAGGGCGACCACCACTCCAGGCGGGGACTATTGAAAATGGTTGGTCAAAGAAGGGCTCTGCTCAATTATTTGAAAGACCGTCACTTTGACCGGTATCGTTCATTAATTGAGAAGCTCGGTTTAAGGAAATAGATGTTGTTAAGGAAGCGGGTCCACCCGCTTCTTCTGATTTCAGGACCAGGTGTTATTTTTATCCTAAGAGAAGGAAATAATATTAAAAATGTCGAATAGCATTATTTTGTAAATATTTTCTTATTGCACAGGAGGTATATCCCATTAATGTCAGATTACCCGGTTTTAACAATGGAATTAAACATAGGTGGACGACCTATGACCCTGGAGACAGGAAAGCTGGCGAAGCAAGCAGGCGGGGCTGTTTTTGTCCGGTATGGTGAAACTGCCGTCCTTGTTACAGCGACGATGGCGCGTAATATCAGGACCGGTATAGACTTTTTCCCCTTGACGGTCGACTATGAGGAAAGATTTTACGCTGTAGGCAAAATCCCCGGAGGCTTTATTAAGAGGGAAGCCCGCCCCAGCGAGAAGGCCATACTTTCAGGCAGGTTGATTGACAGGCCGATTCGGCCGCTTTTCCCAAAACAACTCAGAAACGAGGTGCAGGTGATTGCCACGGTCATGTCGGTCGATCAGGACCACGCTCCGGAGATAGCAGCCATGATCGGCGCTTCAGCGGCCCTGCATATTTCTGAAATACCCTTGAAATACCCAATCGGTGGTGTTATTGTCGGCCGGGTCAACGGGGAGCTGGTAATTAATCCTGTCCTTGCGCAAGCCGAGCAGAGCGACCTGCACCTCGTCGTAGCGGGAACAAAAGACGCGGTCATGATGGTGGAAGCCGGAGCTAAAGAAATACCCGAAAAGATTATGCTCGATGCTATCGCTTACGGCCATAGCGCTGTCAGGGATATCGTTGATTTTATTGAAAGTTACCGCGAGGCAGCATTAGCAAAAGGACTGGCCAAAGCAAAAATATTACCGGAAATCACCGAGCCGGCGCCAGAATTGGTGGATATTGTTACCCGGTCGGCCACTCCCAAAATTGAGGGAGCGCTCATTCGCTGCAGCAGCGAAAAACTCTCCAAGCTTACCAGGGATAATTTCCTGGACGAAATTAAAGCTGAATTGGTGGAGCAGTTTCTGGAACAATTTCCGGAGCAGGAAAACGATATAAAAGAATTGCTGGAATCAATAGAAAAACAATTGGTGCGCAGGATGATCGTAACCAAGGGAATAAGGATCGACGGGCGGGCCCTCAACGAGGTACGGCCCATAACGGTTGAGGTAGGCATACTTCCGCGGGCGCATGGATCAGGCCTTTTTACGAGGGGACAAACCCAGATCCTTTCATCGGCGACCCTGGGGACAATATCGGAGGAACAGATTCTTGACGGCCTGGGTGTTGAAGAGTCAAAAAGGTTTATCCACCACTACAACTTCCCACCTTTTAGCGTAGGTGAAACCAGGCCGATGCGGTCACCGGGACGCCGGGAGATAGGACACGGGGCTTTGGCGGAACGGGCGTTGTCGGCAGTGATCCCTGATGAGGGCGCTTTCCCCTATACGATCAGGCTTGTTTCTGAAGCGCTTGAATCAAATGGCTCAACTTCCATGGGGAGTGTGTGCGGCAGCTGTCTGGCCCTGATGGACGCCGGTGTTCCGATTAGCGCCCCGGTTTCAGGTGTCGCCATGGGTTTAATTAAGGAAGACGACCAGCTTACAGTCCTGACTGATATTCAGGGCTTTGAAGATCACCTGGGTGATATGGATTTTAAAGTAGCCGGAACAGTAAAAGGAATTACCGCGCTGCAGATGGATATTAAAATTGCCGGGATCAGCCAGGAGGTATTTGAACAAGCGCTGGCCCAGGCTCATGAGGGCCGCATGCATATATTGCAGAAAATGCTGGATGTACTCCCCGCCTCCAGACCTGAGTTGTCTCCCCACGCTCCACGTATTATCCACACTACTATTGACCCGGAAAAAATAAGGGATGTGATTGGTCCAGGCGGTAAGATAATCAAGAAGATCATCGAGGAAACCGGAGCTGATATAGATATAGAGGATGACGGCAGAGTATTTATTGCCGCTGTGGATCAGGAAAAAGGCAAGAGGGCGCTGGAGATTATTGAAAGCCTGACCAAGGAAGTGCAGGCCGGGGAAATATACAACGGCAGGGTAGTCAAAATAATGGACTTCGGCTGCTTTGTAGAAGTCATACCCGGTGTATTGGGACTGACCGGCAAAGAAGGCCTCGTTCATATTTCTCAACTTGCTCACCATAGGGTTAACAAAGTGGAGGACGTTGTTAAAGAAGGAGATATGATCCTGGTCAAGGTTATCGGCTACGACAACCAGGGCCGCCTGAAGCTCTCCAAAAAAGATGCCATGCCGGCGCCCGAGGGGGGCGAGGAGAAAAACGATCGGCAGAACCGGTCGTCCAGACGCAGAGAATAACATCCCAATGCCGTCTCAAAAACCCTTATGATATTAGAAAACCTCACTTAAGAGGTTTTTTCATTTTTGAAAAATAATCTTACCTGTTTCAGCATAGGTTTTTTCAAGAATGGAATGGGGGTTTGAAAAAATTGAGGTTATTAATACTGTCTTCCGGTAGCAAAAAGACAAGGTCGAGCTTTTTTGCTCTGCTGGTCCTCATAGGTATGGCAGGGTATTTAATCAGTGCCTGGAAACAACCGGCCACCACAACCGGAGCGCCGGTTTACCAGGGCAGCGGCAAAGAAAAAAATGTCGCCCTGACCTTTAATGTAGTTTGGGGGGAGGAATATGTTCCCCAGATCCTTGAGGCGCTAAAGAAAAATAATGTGCCGGCTACCTTTTTTATCGGTGGACAATGGGCGGAAGATTTTCCCGCCTTAACCAGGCAAATTGTCCAGGACGGGCACGAAGTCGGCAACCACGGCTACTCACACCCTCATCCGGATGGAATTTCCCGCTCCGCGAACTTAGATGAAATTAAAAAAACTGAAACTGCGATCGATAATTCTTGCGGCATCAAGACTAAATTGTTCGCGCCGCCATACGGCGAGCGGGGTGACGCAGTATTAAAGGCAGCTGAAGATGCGGGATATCAAACTATACTTTGGAGTGTCGACACCATTGACTGGCAGCGACCTGAGCCCTCTGTAATTGTAAAACGGGTTGTTGAAAAAGCACACAACGGCGCCATCGTCCTGATGCATCCCACTGCCCCGACTGTCCATGCCCTTCCTGAAATAATCGGGGAACTAAAGAAAGAAGGGTACGAAATGGTCAAGGTTTCAATACTCCTTGAAGGCTTGAAGACAGAATGAAAGCGAATCGACCAACTTAAAACTAATAATCCGCCACAAAAATGGGAAACCTGATCGCGTGAAAAAGGTGGTCAAAAAAATGCGCCTGAGAAACCGGGCATTTCCATTACTGTATCCGGTCTTAATTATAACCATAATTATTTCTTGCTGCCGGCCGGCCTACCCGTCTGAACCCATACCATCAATTACTGCTGACGCCGCTATCCTGATGGATGCCGGAACAGGCCAGGTCCTCTTTGAGAAAAATGCCGGCCTAAAAAAACCCCCTGCCAGCACCACCAAGATTATGACAGCCCTGCTGGCTCTGGAGGGCGGGGATTTACAGGAAACTGTAACAGTAAGCCCCCATGCCGCCTCAGTAGGTGAAGCCAGCCTGGAGCTTACAGCCGGTGAAATGCTTACCCTGCAAGCCCTTTTATATGGCGCCCTGCTTGAGTCCGGCAATGACGCTTGTGTCGCCTTGGCCGAACACATTGGCGGCACAGAAGGAAATTTTGTGCTATTAATGAATCAAAAAGCAAAACTAATTGGAGCGGACTCTACCAGTTTCAAAAATACCAACGGCCTTCCAGCGGCAGATCATTACACCACGGCAAATGATTTAGCAACGATCACACGCTATGCTTTTCACAATCAGGTTTTCAAACAAATTATCGGTACCCGCAATATAATAATTGAGAGCAGTATGGGTACTCGTCATTTAAGTAATACCAACCGCCTGCTGTGGAGTTACTATGGGGCAGACGGCGTTAAAACCGGCACCACAGTGGAGGCTGGTTGCTGCCTGGTGGCGTCGGCTGCCAGGGATGGAAGAAAATTAATCAGCGTGGTGCTTAACAGTGATGATCGCTGGACAGATTCCATAAAATTGCTTGATTACGGTTTCGAACGGTTTGAAAGCTTGCGGGTAATTGACCAGGGCGCTGTGGTTGGAAGCGCCATGGTCGAGGAGGGTATAACTGACGAGGTTATGGCAGTGGCCTCTGACGAGCTTGACGTGGTCGTTCCCAGAGACGAGGAAGTCGCTTTGGAAAAAGTGGTTTCAATTGAAAGGCAAATAACTGCTCCGGTAGTTAAGGGTCAGCCAATCGGCAGAATTACAGCCAAGATTAACGGGGAAGTCGTTGGAAGCGTTGAGCTGGTTTCCGACCGTGATGTCGACAGAATGCCGAATTACCGTTTGTTTTGGGTAAAGAGGAATTTTTTGCCGATATAAAAAGGAATTATAATAAATTTAACGAATAGTTGTAGGATTGTACTTTGAGGAGGTTTCCACCATATGTTCCAGAAGGTAACATTAGATAACAACGTGCATATTCTAACTGAGGATATCCCCCACGTCCGGTCTGTAGCCGTGGGTTTCTTTGTAGATGTCGGCTCTCGCGACGAAGACAACGAAGTCAGCGGTGTTTCCCATTTTATCGAGCACCTTATGTTTAAAGGCACCAAACGGCGTACAGCCAAAGATATAGCCGAAACCCTGGATGCGGTTGGAGGCCAGTTAAATGCGTTCACGACTAAAGAATTCACCTGTTACTACGCGCGGGTTCTTGACGAATATTTTGACCTGGCTGTAGACCTTTTAAGCGATATGTTCTTTGACTCAAAATTTGAGCTCCGGGATATAGACAAGGAACGGAATGTTATCCTGGAGGAAATTAAAATGTACGAGGATGCTCCTGATGAACTTGTCCACGATATTTTTGCCGGTTCAATGTGGAAGAGCCATGCTCTGGGCCGGCCGATTATCGGAACAGCCGATGTAATAGCCGGCATATCCAGAGACAAGATTATGGATTACTACCATAAGTATTATAATCCTGCCAAACTTACCGTGGCAGTAGCAGGGAATATTGATCATGAGCGTGTTATCAGCAAGCTCCGCCCAATCCTTGAGCCAAAACAAGGCAACCCCACCGTGAGGAGGATGATCACACCTGCCCCGCACCGCGAGGTAATATGCCGCAGCAAGGAAACTGAACAGGTCCACCTGTGCATCGGTACTCCGGGCTTGAAACTGAACGACGACAATATTTATGTCTTCCAGGTTACCAACACAATTTTGGGCGGCGGCTTAAGTTCAAGGCTCTTTCAGGAAATCAGGGAACAGCGGGGATTGGTGTACACGGTTTATTCCTACCATACCTCCTACCACGATGCCGGCTTGTTCTGCGTTTACGCCGGATTAAGTAAAGAAAACATTGATGAGGTCATGGAACTGACCTTAAAACAGGTTAGGGACATTCAAGTCAACGGAGTAAATCAACAGGAACTACAGAGAGCTAAAGACCAGCTAAAAGGGAACCTGCTGTTAAGCCTCGAAAACGTCAATACCAGAATGAGCCGTTTGGGTAAATCACAATTATATCTGGGCAAGGTTATTCCACCTGAAGAAATTGTGGCCCTGGTAAACAAGGTGACAGCCGATGAAATACAGGAGCTTTCCAGACAAATGTTGAAGCCTGAAAATTTCTCACTGGCTGCTATTGGGCCATGGGAAGATTGTGGCAACCTGAAAAAAATCCTCACCGGATTGTGGGTCTGATGACATGAAAATCCTCTCCAAAAAGAGGATTTTTTTACGAACAAACCTTTAATTCAAACTAGTCGGATGGGGGACAAGAGCAATGGAACTTATCGCAAATATTCAGGTTAAAAAGCTTTCGGAGAAAGTTGGCAGGGATATTCCTTTTCCCCGTTACGCCACTGACGGCGCCGCCGGTCTGGACCTGCCGGCCTGCCTGGACTCCCCGGTGGTTATAGAGCCCGGTTCCAGAGTAGTGATACCTACGGGACTGGCGATCCAGATACCTTCCAGGTATATTGTCGGACTGGTATTCCCCAGAAGCGGTCTTGCCGCCAGGCACGGCATCTCCCTTGCCAATGCTGTTGGTGTTATTGACAGCGACTATAAAGGTGAAATACTTATCGCACTGATTAACCAGGGAGACAAGGAATACTTAATCAACCCGGGTGAGAGGGTAGCGCAGATTGTTTTTATGCCCGTTTTCAAGGTAAAGCTTGAGGAAACTGATACTTTGGACGACACCGTCAGGGGAACCGGTGGCTTTGGTTCCACGGGCCAGCTTTAAATATCGGCTGCTTTTGGTATTTTAACTATTTTTATAACAACAGGCAACCTGTTGTTTTTTTATTCATATTTCCTGCCTGTCCCAAATAAGATAGCTATGGGGTGAGGCGAATGTTAAGCGGGATAATTCTCATTATCGTAATCTTATTTCTGGTGAGTATATCAGTCCGGGAGCGTATCCTGCTGTACAAGTACCGGGAAAAGGATTGGAGCTCTATTGGTGAAGCAAAGTCAAGTCCTCTATCGCAAGCTCTGGCAAACCTGGTCGGGGTTGCCGGCGGCATTTATATTTCCCTGGTGGTTATAGCCACTTTTATGGAAGTTCAGCTGCCTGAGCGTATTTACCTGGGAGGGCTCAGCATGGAACCATTGGCTTTTGTGTCCATTTTAATGGCTGTCGCCCAACCATACATGCAAAGAATTATTAATGCTTGGAGAAGAATATAATTAAGATAATAAGGAGGACCTTCTAGTGCGGATGGGTGAACTTGCCGGTAAGGAAATTGTAAATTTATATAACGGGTCGCGTCTTGGCGTGGTGGGAGAATCCGACCTGATCCTGGACACAGAATCGGGGGAAATCCGTTCAATTATCCTGCCCAAGAAAAACAACCTGATTAATATCTGGATCGATAGACAGCACCTGGTTATACCCTGGGAAGCGATCAGAAAGGTTGGCGCGGAGGTTATTATTGTCGATTTAGATCAGACAAGTCCAAGTTACCAGCGATACAGCTCGAACTTTTAAAAACATCTGGGGTAGGGGGCAGGGGGTTATCCTCCGCTCTCTGCGCAATTCTACATTTCAGTAAGACAACATTACATCGACCGCATCTACAGACAGCCATGCGGTACCTACGCGCTATTTAAGCTTTTCTGCAAGCTATGCACGCGCTAAGGAACGCATCCAAGTGCTCCGTTCGCTGCGGATAACCCCCTGCCCGCAAGTCGGGTCTTTTTGAAAGCATTTCTAATATGCATTAACTAATCCTCCATGCTGGTCATGGAGTTTTTGTGTGCGTAGTTAAGGTCAAACTTAAATTATTTTGATTGTTATTAATCCAGGCTGAAATGGCATAATAAACGTGTTGACAAAATAACCGGAGGCGTAACATGGCCCGTGAACAAAGGGTTGCGTTAATCAAAAAAATATCTGAGCTTAGAGGTTCTAAACTGCTTTGCTATATCACCGGCGACCGTGAGAACGTCAACACCAGGATTGCCCCGGATGTTACGCCGGTCTTCTACAGGCATCTGGAAATGTTTGGTGAATGCAAGCAAATTGACCTGTTTCTGTATACAAGGGGGGGGGACGTCCTAACGCCGTGGCGTCTGGCTCATCTGATTAGAGAATATACCAATCGTTTTGCTGTTCTGGTGCCATTTCGTTGCTACAGCGCCGGAACTCTCTTGTGTCTGGGAGCGGATGAAATAGTGATGGGTAAAATGAGTGAACTTGGGCCAATTGACCCCAGCGTTGTGAATGCTTTTAATCCACAGGATCCCAATAACCCTGCTGCTAAGATTCCTGTGAATATTGAAGATGTCTATTCGTACCTTGCCCTGGCCGGTGAAAAAGCCGGTGTATGCAGCACCGACCAGCAGGTTAAGGCTTTTACCCTGCTGGCAGAACGTATTCACCCGCTGGCTTTGGGAAATGTGCACCGAAATTATCTGTTGATCAGGTCACTGGCTAAAAAAATGCTTGCGTTGCACCACTTGCCTCTGAAAGAAGGACGCATTGAACACATTGTGGACAATCTCACTGAAAAACTATATGCGCATAACCATATGATTTCCCGTCGGGAAGCTATGGACGAGATTAACCTGGCTGTATCAATACCGGACACAAGCTTTGAACCGTTGATGTGGTCATTATACCAGGACTACGCCGAAGAGTTGGCCTTGTCTGAGCCATTTAATCCGTCTGAAAAGCTTATAGGGGCCAAGACTGAATTTGAGGTGGTTAGCGGATACGTTGAATCGATGCAGGGCGCAGACGCTTTTGTTTTTTCGGGTGTGGTCGAAAAGCGTGATTTTCCCGAGGCCAGCCAGGTAAACGTAAGCATACTTAAACAGGGGTGGAAAACAATATCATAATGGGAGATGAATATGCATGGAAGAAAGCCGGACAGCCTTTGATAACAAGAAATTGCATTTTAATTATTATACAGATACCACAAAGTATTATCTTTTGACAGGCGGGTCTGGTTACCCGCTGGCTGATTTCGATTTTTCCAATATCCCTTCACTAAAGCAAACCAGCTTTGTAATACCTAAAAAATAGTGCATGCTTGTCTAATTTCATAAAACACAACACCGTCCTGACTGTTTCTATACAGGGCTATTTTGTTTTCAAGTCCTGAATTAATATTGACATAAACAATTATATATAAGAAAATTAATTTTAAAAGTCAAAGGGGTTTCTTCTTTCGGGATTAGCTGCTTAAAGGAGGCATACTATGATTAAAGTTATCGTCACCGGGGCTTATGGAAAGATGGGCCGTGAGGTGGTGAAATCGGTCCTGCGAACCGAAGATATAGAACTTGTCGGAGCAGTCGACAGTGTTGGTGAGGGTACAGATGTAGGTTCACTGGCCGAAGCAGGCAGTACAGGGATAATTATTGAAAAGGATCTTGAAGAAGTGCTGACGCGGGTACGTCCTGACGCAGCAGTGGACTTTACCGGTCCACATTCTGTTTACAATAACACGATGATCTACCTCAAGCACCGGGTCCGCCCGGTCATTGGAACGACCGGCTTAAGTCCGGAGCAAATCAATGATATTGTCGCATATTCGGAGAATCTGGGAGTAGGTGGATTAATAGCGCCCAACGTTGCTATCGGAGCTCTGTTGATGATGAAGTTTGCGGCAGAAGCATCCCGTCATTTCCCCCATGTTGAAATTATCGAACTGCACCACGATCAGAAACTGGATGCGCCTTCGGGCACGGCTATTAAAACGGCCGAAGCTATTATTGAACAGAGGGGTACGGAAATCCAGCAGGGTTCGGCAATGGAGGTTGAAAGATTGGCCGGAGCGAGAGGCGGAGAATTTGCCGGGGGTATACGCATTCACAGCGTAAGGCTTCCAGGGTTGGTGGCGCACCAGGAAGTGATCTTCGGAGGACTCGGCCAGACTCTGACCATCAGGCATGATTCAATAACCCGGGAATCTTTTATGCCCGGTGTATTGTTGGGTATTCGCAAGGTAATGCGTCTTGAAAGGGTGGTTTATGGATTAGACCGGTTGCTCTTTGAATAAAGACATCTAAATACGAGGTAAATGCAGGACAAGCACCTCCGTTTAACGGAAAACATATACTGTACTGTATTTTGGGGTAAACGTGTTTAGGGGGGCAAAACTATGCGGCCAAACCTTAAGGGGTTGAAGGTTGCCGTTATGGGCGGTGATGCTAGAGACCTGGTTATTGTGGAAGAACTGGCTGCTTCCGGAGCGCTGGTCAATGTTACCGGCCTGCCGGCCAAGGTGAAGCCGGGGGTTGCCGCCTTCCAGGAGCAGGAAGAGTGTTTGCATGGGATTAACGCCCTGGTTTTACCGGTACCCGGTATCAATGAGGACGGGCTTATATACGCCCCGTTGGCGGATCAGCCACTGACCCTGACCGAGCAACTGATTTCAATTATGCCCTCCAACATCCCGGTCTTTGTCGGGGTGGCCGGACAGAAGCTGGTAAGGTTAATGGAACAAAAGGAATTGCGTCTTATAGAACTAATGAAAATTGATGAGGTCGCAATTTACAATTCCATACCTTCCGCTGAGGGAGCCATACAAATGGCTATGGAGATGCTGCCCATTACTATTCACGGCTGCACAGCTTACGTCCTTGGCTTTGGCAGAACCGGCGCCACGCTGGCGCGCCTGCTCGGCGCCATGGGGGCAAAAACACGGGTAGCGGCAAGAAGGAAAGAACCCCTGGCACGTATTGCTGAGATGAACCTTACCCCAATACCGTTTGACCAAATGTCAAAATCCCTGAGAGAAGCGGATGCCATTTTCAATACTGTCCCGTCTATGGTCCTGACGGGTGAAATACTGGAAAATGTATCACCTGAGGCCGTAATCATAGATCTTGCATCGGCTCCAGGAGGTACAGATTTCCAGGCGGCTAACAAACTCGGGATTAAAGCAGTCCTGGCGCCGGGGTTGCCCGGTCGTGTCGCGCCCAAGACGGCAGGCCGTATACTGGCCAGGACCATACTCGGGTTTCTGGCGGAGGAGATGGCCGGCAGGTAATTGGTTTCGGTTTCGGAGGTGCTTATGATGCGTTTAAAAGGGGTTAAAGTGGGATTTGCCCTTACGGGTTCTCACTGCTGTCTTGCTGATGTAATACCGCAGTTGCGTATTCTGGTTAGTGAGGGCGCTGAAATATTACCGATTATCAGCCAAACGGTTGATACTACCGATACCAAATTCGGCGCCAGTAACACATGGAAGGAAGAAATAAAAGATATAACCGGCAGGGATGCTATTACGAGCATGGTGGACATTGAGCCGATCGGGTCACAAAAACTTCTCGATATTTTGCTTGTAGCTCCCTGTACAGGCAATACTCTGGCCAAACTGGCAAATGGAATCACTGATGGGCCGGTCTTGTTTTCTATCAAAGCCCAATTGAGAAACCAGAGGGCGGTTGTTCTGGGCATATCCACTAACGATGGCCTCAGTATGAACGCGAAGAACATCGGACTCTTGCTTAACGTAAAGAACCTCTATATGGTACCATTTGGGCAAGACAACCCAACCAGCAAACCAAATTCACTTATGGCCAAGTGGGATCTGATTACTGAGACGCTCCTCGAGGCTATGAGAGGCAAGCAGTACCAACCGTTATTGTTAGGATATCATCCATAGGTTCAAAAAACCGGTATGATACCTGACCGCAACCCGGCACGTTCTTATAAAACATATGCATTTAAACTGTATTTGGAGGGGTATATTTGAAGAAGTTCAATGTAGTTATCGTTGGGGCGTCCGGAGCGGTGGGCCAGGAATTGCTCAAAATACTTGATGAAAGAAATTTCCCGGTCGGCGAATTAAGACTTTGCGCAACCTCACGCTCCGCAGGTAAAGTTATGCTTTTCAAAGACCAACCGTATCAGGTGGAAATCACTACACCTGACTCTTTCAACGGAATGGATATAGCTCTGTTCGCAGGGGGCATTGCAAGCAAGGAATTTGGATCTGCCGCCGTTGAGCGTGGCGCAGTCGTTATCGACAACAGCAGTAATTACAGAATGGATCCGGCAGTTCCGCTGGTGGTACCGGAAGTTAACCCCGAAGATGTAAAATGGCATCAGGGTATTATCGCTAACCCAAATTGTTCAACCATACAGCTGGTGGTTGCATTAAAACCAATACATGACGCTGCCAAAATTAAGAGGGTGGTGGTAGCAACATACCAGGCGGTGTCTGGAGCGGGACGCGAGGGTATTGAGGAACTTACGGGGCAGACCAGGGCTGTGCTTGATCAGGGTGAAATAACCCCAAAAATTTTCCCTTACCCTATAGCCTTTAATTTAATTCCTCATATAGACGTCTTTATGGATTTGGATTACACCAAAGAAGAATGGAAAATGGTCAAGGAAACCCAAAAAATCCTGCACGATGACGCTATTGCCGTAACGGCCACCACTGTACGGGTACCGGTCTACCGCAGCCATTCGGAAGCTGTTAATATTGAGACGCACCGAAAAATAACTGCTCAGGAAGCAAAGCGTTTATTTGAAAGTTTTCCGGGTATTGTAGTTATTGACGACCCCGGCGCCAAGCTTTACCCCATGCCTTTGTTTGCTTCCAACCGCGACGAAGTTTTTATCGGTCGCATCCGGGAGGATAATTCAATCCCCAACGGCTTAAACATTTGGGTGGTAGCGGATCAAATCCGCAAAGGGGCCGCTACAAATGCTGTCCAGATTGCGGAGTTGCTTGTCGAATACGGATGTTTGATGAATAATTAATGCCTCAAACTGTCATTCTCTACTGAAGCCCGCAGCAGCGTCATGGCGCCAATCGACCGGTGTCGAGGTTGAAGGCTGAAAAGGAGATTGTTTAATGAGATTTATTGTCCAGAAGTTTGGCGGCACCTCCCTGGTGAGTCAGGATAAACGGGATATTGCTGTATCCAGGGTGATCCAGGCTAAACAGGAAGGCTATGCCCCGGTTGTGGTGGTGTCTGCCATTGGACGCGCGGGGGATCCTTATGCCACCGATACCTTGCTCTCCTTTGCGTGCAGCGGCAATACAGAGCTTGCTCCCCGTGAGAGCGATCTACTAATGTCATGCGGTGAAATTATTTCGGGTGTAATTATGGCGGCAACCATCCAAAAAACGGGTTGCCCTGCTGTATTTCTTACCGGCTCACAAGCGGGTATTATTACCGACTGTGAATACAATGAAGCAAGAATATTAAGGGTTGAACCCGAGTATATAATGAAACATGCTTCTGCTGGGAAGATTGTGGTTGTGGCGGGATTTCAGGGTGTTACGCAGCAAGGGGAGATTACGACCCTTGGCCGGGGGGGGAGTGACACTACGGCGGCTGCGCTGGGTGTGGCTCTTGATGCTGCCTGGGTTGATATTTATACCGATGTCGAGGGAATAATGACGGCGGACCCAAGAATTGTAGAAGACGCCTTGCCGCTGGAAAATGTTACTTATAACGAAATCTGCCAGCTGGCTCATGAAGGGGCCAAGGTAATCCACCCCAGGGCAGTTGAGATTGTTATGCAGAAAGGAATCCCTTTGCGGATTAAATCAACCTTCAGCGGCGGGCCGGGTACGCTGGTAACCTCACAGGGTGAAATGCAAAATGGCTCCATTGATATTACCAGGGACCGGACAGTGACCGGCATTACCTATATTTCAGATATTACCCAGATAAAAATAATAGCCGATACTATTACGGATAAAATTGATTTCCAAAAAAAAATATTCAAGAGTCTGGCACTGGCCGGGATTAGTGTGGATTTTATTAACGTGCATCCCGATGTAATATTGTTTACTGTTAAAAACACAGACGTTTCGAAAGCCGTACAGGTTCTGGACAATATTGGTATCTCCCCGCAGGTGCTGCCTGACTGTGCCAAAATTGCAACCGTAGGCGCGGCAATGACCGGCGTACCTGGTGTGATGGCAAAAATCGTTGAGGCGCTCGCCCGGGAACAAATCACGATCCTGCAGTCCGCTGATTCTTATACTACTATTTGGGTGCTGGTTAAAAAGGAAGACATGGAGAAGGGCATTCGCGCTCTTCACCGTGAGTTCCGGCAACAATGAGTAAAACAAGGAAGGTGAACAGAATTGAATGTGGATTTTGGGCGGATCTTGACCGCCATGGTCACGCCTTTCCATAAGGACTTGAGCGTCAACCTGAGCCAGGCCAGGAAGTTAGCGCGCCACCTGGCTGCTTCCGGTTCGGACGGGCTGGTCATAGCCGGAACAACAGGGGAGTCGCCGACACTTACTAAGGACGAGAAGGTAGAACTCTTCCGGGCCGTGGTGGAAGAGGTAGGAGGAAAGGCCGTTGTTTTGGCTGGAACAGGCGGCAATTCAACCGCGGATAGCATTGTGTTAACCCGGGCAGCCGAAAAAGTTGGTGTTGACGGGGTAATGCTGGTAGTCCCGTATTATAATAAGCCATCTCAGGAAGGGATTTACCAACACTTTAAGACTCTGGCAGAGAGTACCGACCTTCCTGTAATGATCTATAACATACCGGGCAGAACAGCTGTAAATCTGCTGCCTGCAACCGTGGCCAGGCTCGCTGAAATTGACAATATTGTCGCGATTAAGGAAGCCAGTGGCAGTATGGATCAGGTCAGTGAATTACGCAGGCTTTTGCCGGACAGTTTTGCGATTTACTGCGGCGATGATTCTTTGACCCTGCCAATGCTGGCGCTGGGCGGGAAAGGTGTTATCAGTGTGGCATCGCACCTGGTGGGACCCCGTTTGCAGGAACTGGTTAATGCGTTTACATCCGGAAACACCACCCTGGCCAACGAAATTCACCTCGAACTGTTCCCCCTCTTTAAAGGTTTATTTATCGCCACCAACCCGGTTCCAGTAAAAACCGCCTTGAATTTGAAGGGGTGGCAGGTTGGAGCAACACGCCTGCCTTTAGTGGAAGCAACCTCGACAGAAAAATCAGCTATCAAAGAACTTCTGGAAAATATCAACCTTTTTTAAGCGCCAACCATCGTTGATAATCGAGTGTGCCAACTAAGGGGATAGAAGAGGAGTTGCTTATTAAAACGCAGCTCCTTTTTATGTATGATATGCGGTTTTTTGGGGGAAATTATGCTCTGGCCTATTTTGAGAGATTATTTGCTGCAATATCAGGCTCTTGGCTGTTAACATTATGTTTTAAATTTTGTTGTTATTGGTAATAAAATATAGTACAATTATATTTGAGTGTTTTTTAACTGTGCGGATTTCCCGGGAGCGGTCTAATTATATATTTCCCCACCTTCTCCTGAATTATCTCACCTGTTGCAAACGTGAAAAGGATTTTTTTTTGGAAATGGTTAGGAGGTGTGGATTTGTCAAAAGAACCTAAATTGTCCCTGATACCCCTTGGCGGGTTAGGGGAAATCGGCAAAAACATGATGGCGGTGAGATTTGGGGAGAAAATTTTAGTTATTGACTGCGGTTTAATGTTCCCTGAAGAAGGTATGTTGGGGATTGACATCGTTATTCCGGATATTACCTATCTTTTGGAAAACAGGGATTCCGTCCTCGGAATTGTGCTTACCCACGGTCACGAGGACCATATCGGCGCCCTGCCGTATGTGCTGCGCCAGCTAAATGTACCGGTTTACGGGACCAAACTCACTTTGGGGCTGCTGCATGGTAAACTGAAAGAGCAAAATATGATCAGTGAAACCATTCTGCACACGGTAAAACCGAGAGATGTGGTACAGGTTGGTCCTTTTAAAATCGAGTTCATCAAAGTATCACACAGCATTCCAGACGCAGTGGCGATTGCTGTGCATACACCGATTGGCGTGGTTTTTCATACCGGCGATTTTAAAATTGACCAGACGCCGGTGGACGGTCAGGTAACTGATTTTCAGCGCTTGGCTCAGCTGGGTGAAAAAGGCGTGTTGGTCTTACTTTCCGACAGCACCAATGCGGAAAGGCCCGGTTATACCATGTCCGAACGTTTTGTCGGAAACACTTTTGATGAAACTTTTCGCCTGGCAGCCGAAGACAGGATTATCATTGCCACTTTTGCCACCAACGTGCACAGGCTTCAGCAGGCCATTCAGGCAGCATACAAGCACAACCGCAAGGTTGCTGTGGTGGGGCGGAGCATGGTCAATGTGGTCAGCGTCGCCACCGAACTGGGATATCTGGACATCCCCGACGGTATCATGATCGAACTTGAGGAGGCTAACCGCCTGCCCAAAAACAGGGTTGCGATCCTTACCACCGGAAGCCAGGGTGAACCAATGTCGGCTTTGACCAGGATGGCCCTTTCAGACCACCGTCAGGTAGAAATTTTACCTGGCGACACCGTTATTATTTCGGCTACACCGATACCCGGCAACGAAAAGCTGGTTGCGCGCATTATCGACCAGTTGTTCAAGCTTGGCGCCAAGGTAATTTACGAGTCAATGTCCGGCATTCATGTCTCCGGCCACCCGAGTCAGGAGGAATTGAAGCTCATGATTAACCTGACCCGGCCGAAGTTCTTTGTCCCTATCCACGGCGAATACAGAATGATGATCAGGCATGCCGAACTCGCCAGGGACGTAGGGGTTTCACCGGAGCACATTTTTGTGGGGGAAAACGGCCAAATATTGGAATTCACTCGTCGCTCGGGCAGAGTCGCCGGCAGAGTCGCTGCCGGAAAGGTGCTTGTCGACGGGCTCGGTGTTGGAGATGTAGGGAATATTGTCCTCAAGGATCGTAGAATGCTGTCTCAGGACGGTATCCTGATCGTAGTGGTCACAATAAACCGTGAAACAGGGTTAATCATGGCAGGTCCCGATATTGTCTCAAGGGGATTTGTCTATGTCCGGGAATCCGAAGAACTGCTCGAGGAAGCAAGGATGAGAGTAAAAGCATCATTAGAAAAATGCACTTGCAAGGGAATCTCCGAGTGGTCCTCAATGAAGTCTCAGGTAAGAGACGTTTTAGGAAAGTATTTATTCGAAAAAACCAGGAGAAGGCCGATGATACTGCCAATTATCATGGAAGTTTGAGGAAAGGTTATAGCTTAATGTTTTAATAAAGAGCGCCGATGCCGTTATTCGCGGCTTTTGGCGCTCTTTTCTTTTATTAGGGGACTGTCGGCGGGAATGTTGAAGCCGGGTCTGGCCATTGCCGAAATGATAGCCAGTATGTCCAAGCCGACTATTTCGGTTGTCCTGGGAGGTGGCCACTCTATCGGCGTCCCGATTGAGTCCTTGTCACTACCCTATAGAAAAAGCCAGGAATACCAAGGCTTCGAAGTTATTTTAAAGGCTCTGAGCTCAACAAGTTAGGAGCCTTTTTTTAGCCTTATTCGCAATGGTTGTTTTTCCCCCGCAGGGTGTATTCCGATGAAAAAATTTTTAACATGGAGTGCAGAGCACGGTATGGTATAAATCATAATGCAGGAAAAACGAGGTTCTCGTGGAAATACTTATTAAGGTGATTGTTGGGAGTTGGTAGATATGGATAATGAACAATTCCAAAGGCTTGTGCTTGACCAACTGAAAATGCTTACGGAGGGCCAGAAGGAACTCGGACAAAGCGTAAAAGCACTTGAACAAGGTCAGAAGGTGCTTGAACAAGGCCAGGTAGAAATTAAAAATGAGCTTAAGTATATTTGGGCTGACATTAAGAAGATCGACAGCCGGCTTTCCACTCAGGAAGAAGAAGTAGGCATAATAAAACGCCTAAAATAGGGACGTAATTAAAATAATATCAGGAGAGTGATTTTGGTGTTCAAGAGATTGTTCGCACTTGCGGCAGTCTTTCTTTTTTTGACTGCCGTGCTGCCGGCCGTCGCCGGACAGCTCATCTAAAAAGGGGACAGGTCCCTTCTCCCACAACAATCCTATTATTACGAATCCCTGAACAGGCTGACCAAACTCAAGTTTGACAGTTAAGAGCTTACAACAACCTGAACAGATTGACCACCTTCAGCGCCGACGGCAAGAGCTACAGCTACGAATACTACGGCGACGGGATGCCCAAGGTCGTCAACTATCCCCAGCTGGCCACCTTCACCGCCAACGGCCAGACAGACCTACAGCTGTGATGCCGTTACTTGCGGCTTTTGGCGCTCTTTCTTTTTATTAGGGGCTACCAGGCACATGGGTGTATTTTTTATTTGATTTGAAACATAATAGAGAAGTCATAGAATGGTCCGCGTATATCCAAGTACAAGTCAGGAGTGAAATTCGTGTCGTCAATGCATGTTGAACCTCAGCCGGGAGTTTTCCCCTTTACCCCGGCGCCTTGTCCGGAGCCGGGGATTGCTCCTGAACCGGAAAGGCGGGAAGAACCTGATAAAGAAGCGGATCCCGGACGGGACCCGCAGCACGGTAAAAGAGTTGCCGGTAAATCCAAAGGAGCCATGGAATCCATGAAGGAAATGGGTTCGGCCCCCATTCCTGAAGTCAAGTCCAATATTCACTGCCTGACCATCATCGGGCAAATCGAAGGGCACCTGGTCCTTCCGCCGCAGAACAAGACCACCAAGTATGAGCACATGATTCCGCAGTTGGTAGCTCTGGAGCAGGCAGCCGAGGTTGAGGGTGTATTAATCATCCTTAATACCGTTGGCGGGGATGTTGAAGCCGGCCTGGCCATTGCCGAAATGATAGCCAGTATGTCCAAGCCGACCGTTTCGGTTGTCCTGGGAGGGGGTCATTCTATCGGAGTTCCGATTGCGGTTGCGGCCAAGTATTCCTTTATATCCGACACCGCCAGCATGACTATTCATCCCATTCGCCTCAACGGCCTGGTCATCGGCGTTCCACAGACCTATGAATACCTTGACAAGATGCAGGACAGGGTAGTCCGTTTTACTACAATGCATTCAAACATTACTGAAAAAAAATTTCGCGAGTTGATGTTCCGGACCGGAGACCTGGCAAGAGATATTGGGACTGTTCTTATTGGTAAGGAAGCCGTTGAGGTTGGTCTGATTGACGCGGTTGGAGGGATTGGCGACGCTGTCAATAAAATCAACACCATGGTTGATGATTGGAAGCAAAGAAGAAAAGAGGCGGTACTCCAGTGATTCTTTATACTCCGATGCAGTTGGAATTGGTATTGGAAGGCTTCGACACTACCAGGTACCCTGCGTACCGGGACATCGAATATCAGGGAGTAGCGATGGTGGTGGAATCGGCAGGGTTCGGACGTCAGAAGATTGTCAAGCTGTTAAGTACGAATCCTTTCGACTACCTGAAGCCGGAACTTGCGCCGGGCAGTATCATAAATTGTTAAACACCATTCCTGGTCTAACCAGGAATTTTTTTTGGAAGGATTTTCACAGTCCGGTCAACCTCGTGATATAATAAAAAGTATTGTGTTGAAAATCTACAAAAGGAGGTATTCGTTTGACCCTGACAGAAGCGCTGGTGCTGGGTATAATACAAGGCCTGGGAGAGTTTCTTCCTATTTCCAGTTCGGCTCATCTGGTCCTGGTTCCATGGGCCTTGGGGTGGCAATATGCCGGGCTTACCTTTGATGTCGCACTGCATATAGGAACTCTTATATCAGTGGTAGCTTTTTTTTGGAAGGACTGGCTTACACTGCTCAGCTCTGCTGTTACCAGAAAAGGGAGCAAAGAAGCTGCGCTATTCTGGTACCTGGTGTTGGGGACAATACCGGGGGGCGCTATCGGCTATCTTTTTGAAGAACAGGCCGAAACAGTATTGCGCACACCTTTATTGATCGGCGTTATGCTGATTGTGATGGGGATTATTCTTTACTGGGTCGACCGTAGAGCTGCCAGCGTAAAGAGCATAGATTCTGTCTCTCTCCTTGACAGCCTGCTGATAGGTCTCTCCCAGGCATTGGCTATTATTCCCGGCGTGTCCCGTTCCGGGATTACTATGACCGCCGGCCGGGCCCTGGGTTTTACCCGTGCATCCGCCGCCAGGTTCTCTTTTTTACTTTCAACCCCGATTGTTGTTGGAGCAGGGCTTTATAAAATGAAAGACCTGTCGCCCGGGGACCTGGACGCAGCTTTTTTGACGGGGGTAGTCTCTTCCGCGGTGGTCGGCTTTATTGCCATAGGCTTTCTGATCAGATACCTGTCACAACGCAGTTTCGCGGTGTTTGCCTGGTACCGCTTCGTTGTTGGTTCTGCCGTAATTATCCTGGCGCTGGCCAGGTAATCTCATATTGGACGCGTACTTTTGATATGCCAAATTAATTTTTCATGCTGCCCTCCGGTGGCCCCGGAGGGTTAATAGTATTTAGTTTTCTAGGATTTTTGCCGATAACTATGGTATATTATTTCTGGGGGGAGGGAAATTCATGGGAATTTTAGGTCAAATGAAGGAAGAGCTCAAATATGAAATTATCGGGATCGCCCTCATAGCCTTAGGGGTGCTTGGTCTACTCAGCATTCTGGTCCCTTCCTCCGGGCTGGTCAGTGTATGTATAGACAGGGTCTTCAAAAGTATTGCGGGAGAAGGGCGCTACCTTTTTCCATTGCTTCTTGCCATGGGAGGCGCCAGGCTGGTGCTAAAGCGGCGCAGTACCACCACGGTGTCCGAAAGAATGTATGGAGCGCTGCTCTTGTTCCTATTGATCTTGACCTTTTGCCACCTGATTATACCTGTGGACGACTCCTTCAAGGCGGGTTGGAACGGTGACGGCGGAGGCCTTTTGGGAGCTGTATTCAGCTATATTTTAAGAAAATCCTTCGGAATTGTCGGCACCTATATAATTCTTGCCGCCGCCGGGATTATCGCGCTCCTGCTTTTAACCAACCTTTCCCTGGCAACCTTGACCAAGGGATTTGCATCCGGTTTGTGGTCCGGGGTTAAAAGCAGCTTGCAGGGATTGGACAACTTTTTCTTCACCAAGGTAGAAGAAGACAAGGAGGCTCCAGCCAATGCTCCTGTCATTATAGATAATACGGAGGAACCATTCCCAACCGGGGCGCCGCCCGCAGGGCTGAAAGAACGGGCCGGTAATGAGCAGAATATCCCCATGATTTCTGACTATGACAGCAAAAAAGAGGTTGTCAACCCGGACAGGCCGGAAGCTGGACCTGGTGAAGAAGCAAAAGAAGATGAAGAATTGGATGCCCTGTTTAACAAGGACTTCTCAGGGGATCTGGGCGCTTACAAACTGCCACCCCTGACCATACTATCACGTCCCTTGAAGGCTAAAAATATTCGTTTGAGTAAAGATATCAATGAAAATATTCGTATCCTTGAGGAAACCCTGGAGAGTTTCGGCGTGAAGGCAAAGGTAATGCAGGTTTCCCGGGGACCCGCCATTACCCGCTATGAAATCCAACCTCCGGCAGGGGTTAAGGTCAGCAGAATTGTAAGCCTGGCCGATGATATTGCCCTGTCCATGGCAGCGCCGGATGTGCGGATCGAAGCTCCTATCCCCGGGAAGGCTGCGGTGGGTATCGAGGTCCCGAACAAGGAGATATCCATGGTCCACATTAGAGACTTGCTGGAAACTCAGGAGTTCGGGCAGGCCAAATCAAAGCTGACCGTAGTTTTCGGTAAGGATATTGCCGGAAACCCTATTGTTAGCGATTTGGCTAAAATGCCCCACTTGCTGATTGCTGGAGCAACAGGTTCAGGTAAGAGCGTCTGCCTCAATACCCTGATCGCAAGTATACTATTCAAAGCCACGCCCGATGAAGTAAAGTTTTTAATGATAGATCCGAAGATGGTCGAACTGGCTACCTATAACGGTATTCCCCACCTGGCGTCCCCGGTGGTTACAGACCCAAGAAAAGCGGCAACGTCTCTGCGTTGGGCGGCCCGGGAGATGGAACGCCGCTACACGCTTTTTGCGTCTGTTGGCGTTCGTGATATCACCCGCTACAATACCGTAATTAGAACAAAAGATCCGGGCGGCGCCCAGCCGCTTCCCTTCATGGTGGTAATTATAGACGAGCTGGCCGACCTGATGATAGTCGCCCCTGCCGACGTTGAGGACGCAATATGCAGGTTGGCTCAGATGGCCAGGGCTGCCGGCATCCACCTGGTGGTGGCGACCCAGCGCCCTTCCGTGGACGTAATTACCGGCCTGATCAAGGCCAATATTCCTTCCAGAGTTTCATTTGCGGTATCTTCCCAAATAGACTCGCGCACCATTCTGGATATGGGAGGGGCTGAAAAACTCCTCGGTAAGGGGGACATGCTGTTCTTCCCGGTGGGAGCATCTAAGCCGGTCCGGGTTCAGGGCGCCTTTCTTTCCGATCGCGAGGTGGACGACCTGGTCAACTACCTTAAAAAGCAGGCCGAGCCCGTATATGATGATAAGATCCTTGTTGAAACCCCTGCAGAGGAGCCCGCCCCGGAGATTGAGGATGAACTGCTGGCTCAGGCGGTTTTAATTCTTATCGAGAGCGGGCACGCCTCTATTTCAATGCTGCAACGGAGACTGCACATAGGCTATGCCAGGGCCGCGCGCCTTATTGACATTATGGAAAAGAGGGGTATCGTGGGGGGTTATGAGGGGAGCAAACCGAGGGCAATACTAATGTCACTGGAGCAGTACCAGCAAGTTTTTAAGAAGAGGTGATATGTTCTACCTTTAACTTGACAGGACTGGCGTAATATATTTACTTAAAAAAGGAGACCCTAAGATTGTATGGTTTAGCTGGACCGGCAGGTGCGCTCGATGGTTGAAGAAATAACTATTGAAGAAGCCCTAAATTTAAAAAACGCTTTATTCATTGATGTCCGTTCGGAAGGTGAGTTTGCAGAAGCGACCATTCCGGGCGCTGTAAATATCCCTGTTTTTGAAAATGAAGAGAGAGCAGCTATTGGAACCTTGTATCATCAGGCAGGGCCTGATCACGCGCGAAGGCTGGGCCTTAAGTTGGTTGCCCCAAAGCTTCCGCAAAAACTGACAGCCGTTGACCAGCTGGCAGGGGATAAAAGCCTGGCAATATTTTGCTGGCGGGGTGGACAACGCAGCCAGTTCATGGCCGGCCTGTTAGATATCATGGGCTATCCCGTTTACCGGGTAATTGGCGGCTATAAGGCTTACCGCCAATATGTCAACATCTACTTGGGCCGGGAGGAGCTTACCCAGAAAGCAGTTGTGCTGCATGGCCTAACCGGTGTTGGAAAAACCGAGGCGCTGGTTGCGCTGGAGGAAAGAGGACTGCCGGCGCTTGACCTTGAGGGCCTTGCCGAACACCGCGGCTCGGTTTACGGTAAGATCGGCCTGCCGCCCTCACCCTCCCAAAAGGCGTTTGAAAGTTCTATTGTAAAATTTTTAACCACCCTCGGAGATAACAGCATTTTTTTCGTCGAGTGTGAAAGCAGGCGGATAGGCAACCTCCTGGTACCGTCCCCATTGATGTCCTCTATTAAAAATGGAATTCGCGTTCTTCTGTACGCGCCGATTGACCAGAGGGTAAAAAGGATCCGCGACGTCTATACCTGTGGTCCTGACAATAATATCAAGGAACTGCAAAGGGCAACCGCCTCTCTCGAAAAGAAGATAGGCCGCAATAGGGTGGAAACGTTAAACAGCATGCTGGCCGAAGGCAATTTCGAACCGGTTTTCACCTATCTTTTGAAGTATTATTACGACCCCCTCTATAAGTACCCGGAAGTACCGGACGATAATTACGACCTCTGTGTGGATACCACTGATATGAAGAAGGCTGTAGATGATATTGTGGAATTTGCCAAAGGGCTCTGAAGGCAGTTTCACGGCGAGTTGGATGTTACTTTGTACTAGTTAAGCCGGCGTGGGAGGAGATCATATGGAAATCGGCAACAGCTTAAAGGAAGCCAGGGAAGCTCGCAAGTTGTCCCTGGAGGAAGTTGAAGAAGAAACCAAGATCCGCCGCAAGTACCTGCAGGCTTTGGAAAACGAGCAGTATGAGGTCCTGCCCGGTCAGGTTTATGCCAAGGCCTTTTTGAAAAATTATGCCCGGTTTTTAAACCTCAATGTTGAAGAAGTTATGGCCGCCTTTAACCACTCCCCTGCCGAAGAGGCGCCTCAACCTCAGGACAGTAACAATATCAGCCGGACTGAACCCGAATTAAAACGCGGCCAAAAACCCCGCTATTGGCTTTACCTGGCGACGGTGGTGATTGTGATGGGGCTTACTGTATCTGTCTATTACACAGTACGTAGCATAGGGTTCAACCATCCCGCCAGAGGGGAGTTCAAGACCGAAGAACAGAACCAGGCTCCTCCCAATCCATCCGTCGGTCAGCAGCCCCCGGCAGAGGAGCCAATCAACAAGCAGGAGGGGGTTCGGCTGACTTTCAGCGTGACCAAGAATACATGCTGGATGCGGGTAATTGTGGATGGCGCGCCCGCCTTTCAGGGTGAGGTGTCGGCCGGTCAGACCCAAGAGTTTACGGGCACAGAGAAAATTTCTTTTAGACTGGGCAACGCCGGTGTGGTTCAGGTACAGCTAAATGGGCAGGACCTCGGTTTTCTTGGTGAGGAAGGAGCGGTTATCGACCGGGAGTTCACATCTTCCCCGACGGGCTAAAGGAAAACTGCCGGTAACCGGCAGTTATTGAGCACAATGGGCTATATTATGCAAAAGGGTTAGCCGTATCGCTGATCCTACAGAGAAAGAGCAAACATTTGTGCGAATGAATTCGCACCTACATTTTTGGGGTATCGCTTCGTATGCCGGACTCTTGTTTTCAGGGTAGTGCCGTACCGCTGAAGCTGCGCGGTTTACTCAGTTATAAAGACTGCTCCCACCACGCCTGGCCCAACGTGTGTCCCTACAACCGGTCCGACTTTAGAAATAATCGGCTTATCGCAGTTCACAATTGGCGTTAATAATTTCAGGACCAGCTCTGCGCCTTCCGGAGCGTCACCATGTAAAACACAGCATTTGATCCTTTTACCGCCTGCTTTCTCCGCAATAATTTGCGCCAATCGTTCAATCGCTCTGGCTTTGCCCCGAACCTTTTCATATGGCTCAACAACACCCTCATTTAAGTATAGAATTGGTTTTATACTGAGGATGGCGCCCAACAAAGCCTGAGCTTTCCCGATTCTGCCGCCTTCTTTAAGGTATTTTAGACTGTCGACGCTAAAAAACAACCTGATTTTGGGAATTGTCTTATGTATGATATCCATGATATCAGCCTTGCTTTTGCCCATCATGGCAGCCCGGGCTGCCTCCAGGACCAACAGGCCGAGCCCCATACTACACGACTTGGAATCAACGACTTCGATATCACTTCCCGGAAACATATCCCTGGCCACTCGCGCTGACTGCGCAGTGCCGCTCATAACTGAGCTGATATGAATAGAAATGATGCTATATTGAGGCAGTAGGTGCCCGTAACAATCGGCAAACTCAGCAGGGGAAGGCTGGGATGTGGTTGCTGTTTGCCCCTTTTCCGTTAAGCGCTGGTAAAATTCTTCTGTTTGCATGTCCACGCCATCAAAAAACGTATCATTACCGTTAAAAATCACCTTAAGCGGCACCACTGTAATACCATATTGGGAGACCAGCTCATTTGGGAGGTCGGCGGTACTGTCGGTTACTATGGCGATTTTGTTCATGTGATATAACACCTGCTTATTCTACGGAAATTATAAAGTCATATACCGGCTGACCGCCGTTTTGCACTTCAAACTCGTGCCCGCTGAATTTCTGCATCATCTGATCAGCCAGCCTTTCAGCCTGCTCTGAAGACACTCCCTCTCCAAAGTAAAGGGTCACCAACCGTCCTTCACCATGAAGCATGGCCGCCAGCAAGTATTCCATTACTCCAGACAGATCTTTCCCGCTGGTTTTGAGGTCCCCATCAGCCAGGCCAATAATGCTGTCCTTGGTAATTTCCATCCCCGCGTAGTTGGTATCACGAACCGCCCTGGTAATCTCCCCCGTCCGGACCGATGACAGGGACAGGTTCATTTTTTGTGTCGCAACGGCAATATCGTCTCCCGGATTAAGGGTCAAAAGAGCGCTTAACCCCTGGGGTATGCTTTTAGTAGGAACTACAATAGTATCCTTAAGTGATAAACTGCCTGCCAGCTCCGCCGTCATAACCACATTTTTGTTGTTGGGCAGGATGACGACCTGTTCAGCTTTCAGCTCCTCAATAGCCCTCAAAATTTCACCGGCGCTGGGATTCAAAGTCTGCCCCCCGGCAATAACCATATCCGCCCCGAGGTTTTTCATGATCTCGATAATACCCATACCAAAGCCCACAGAGATAATACTAAAAATATTATCCGGGTCTGTCTGAGCGCCTTTTGAACGCATGGCCTTATTTTGTTCGCGCATATTTGTTATCTTTAAATCGTTCAAGGCGCCGTATTTCAAGCAGTATTCAATGACAAGTCCAGGGTGGTTGGAGTGTATATGGATTTTGGTCAGATCCCCTGAGCCAACCACCATAAGACTATCACCGTAAGTTGATAATTCCTGTTTTATTTTTTCCAGTGGCAGGCCGTTTCCAGTGAGCAAAAACTCGGTACAGTAACAAAAACCTATGGTTTCTACTGCCCTTGTGTTTCCCAATTTTACACCTGTCTCGGCCTCCCGGCCGGCGACTGGCTGCAATATGGCCTTGGCGGCCGGTGAGGCGCTTTTTAGGGCGCTCAAACATCCTTCCAGGATAACAACAAAACCTTTCCCGCCTGCGTCAACAACGCCGGCCTCTTTAAGAGCCGGAAGCTGATTGGGCGTCTCCTTCAGGGCCGTAAAGGCTTTTTTAAAAACCGCGACCATCATGCGGAGCAGATTGTTGCTGCGTTGAGCCGCAGCTTCTTCAGCAGTTTTTCTTACTACGGTTAAAATAGTACCTTCCACCGGACTCAATACCGCCTGGTAAGCCATACTGGCGCCATCTTCAAAAGCCTCTATGATATCTACAGCAGTTGCTCTTTCCTTAACCCTCAGCGATCTGGCGAACCCTTGCAGAACCTGAGAAAGAATTACACCGGAATTACCCCTTGCGCCAATAAGACCGCCCCTGGCGGCAGCCTCCGCCACCAAACCGATATGATTGGAATTTGTGGCGACGGCTTCTTTCACAGCCGAAGCCAGGGTATGGTACATATTAGTCCCGGTATCACCGTCGGGAACCGGAAAAACATTGAGAGCGTCAATACCTCCCTTTGACTGTTCCAGCAGGTCTACTGCTCCCCGAAACATCAATTTTAAATCGTCGCCGTCGAATGAATATACTCCCACAGGATTTCCCCTCGTGAATCTTTTTTATATTTATTTCGACGTTTTCACTGCTTTTCCTTTGCAGGCTACGGTAAGGGAGAAAATTGAGGCTTTTATTGAAAGATACAGAAAAAAGCCTTGTGTCTACACTGAAAATGTAGGTGTGAATTCATTCGCACAAAAGTTACATTAACCACAAAAGTCCGGCGCTAACGCGCCGTGTTAGTGAGATGACTGCCTAGTAGAAATAAATAGGGACAAGGTAAAGCTCATCAAGGTTGTTGTCAGCATCCTGGTCGTTGCCTATTATTTCTTGTTCTTGCCTCAGGTCGTCCATTCTTCAACCTCCCGATATTGATCTATCCGTTATCATAGCAGATTGGACTTGCTGTAATAAAGATATTCATTTCAGGTAACCTTTGACATTTCTCTGTTTAGGTTGTAACATTTAAAAAAATAGCAGCTAGGCAGGTGTAAAACTTTTGGCAAAAGAAAATACATTCGATATCGTTTCACAGGTTGATCTCCAGGAGGTCAACAACGCCGTCAACCAGGCGCTTAAGGAACTTCAAACCAGGTTTGATTTTAAAGGCAGCAAAAGCGGAATAACCTATGACGGCGAACAGATTACTCTTGTCGGAGATGACGAGTTTAAACTAAAGAATGTGGTTGACATTTTGGAAGCAAAGATGGTAAAAAGGGGTATTAATTTAAAAGCCTTAAGGTACGGTAAGATTGAACCCTCCGCCAGGGACACCGTCCGCCAGCGGGTTAACCTTGTCCAGGGGGTGGACAAAGAACTTGCCAAAGTAATAACCAAGCTTGTTAAGGAAAGCAAGCTTAAAGTACAGGCTGCGATTCAAAACGACCAGGTTAGAATAAGTGGTAAAAACCGTGACGACCTCCAGGAAATCATGAAGATTATCAAAGGCCATGAATTTAATATCCCGCTGCAGTTTATTAATTACCGGACATTCTAGCGCATTCCCCGCATCCGGCTTATATTGCCATATCTTTTGATGTGGCGCCGTACTGGGTTATACTATATAAAACTGCTTAAGAAAGGACATCCTGATGACTATAAAAGTCGGACTGGTCAGTCTGGGCTGCCCGAAAAACCTGGTTGATTCTGAAATCATGCTGGGACTCCTGAAGGAGTCCGGCTTTATTATTACCAACCGTGAAAAGGAAGCGGATGTCATCATTGTTAATACGTGTTCGTTTATCAACGACGCCAAAGAAGAGTCCATCAAAACAATTTTTGAACTGGCGCGGCTCAAGGAGGAAGGAAATTGCCGCGCGCTACTGGTGGCGGGGTGTCTGGCCCAGCGCTACCATCGTGAGCTGACAGAGGAAATGCCGGAAGTTGACGGTCTTATCGGAACAGGCGCAATACATGAGGTTCCTGTTCTGGTACGACGGGCTCTGGCTGGAGAAAAAGCTTTTTTGGTAGAAAGTCCTGGTTACCTCCACACCTCGTTGCAGCCCAGAATGCAGGCAACGCCATCCTACACAAGTTATTTAAAAATTGCAGAAGGCTGTGACAACAGGTGCTCTTATTGTACAATTCCTCTCGTAAGAGGCCCGTTCAGAAGCAGGGAGGCGGAGGATATTATCAACGAGGCTGCCGGTATGGTTAAACAAGGGACCAAAGAGCTGGTCCTGGTAGCTCAGGATACCACCCGTTACGGCCTGGATCTATATGGCCGGCCGTATCTGGACAGCCTGCTCGAACGCCTGGCCGGTTTGGAGGGACTTATCTGGATAAGACTGCTCTACACTTACCCATCTCTCATTAACGATCAACTTATCCGTCTTATAGCCCGGGAAAAAAAGATTTGCAACTATCTGGACATACCCCTGCAGCACGCATCAAACTCAGTCTTACAGCGGATGAAGCGGCAGGGCGGCAATGCAGAAATACAGCGGCTAATAAAAAAGCTGCGGGCCGAAATCCCCGGGATAATTCTACGGAGCACTTTTATAGTAGGTTTTCCGGGCGAAACCGAAGAGGATTTTGAGGAACTCTTAAGTTTTATGACCTCGATGCAGTTTGACCGGGTTGGTGTGTTTACCTATTCCAGGGAAGAGGATACTCCGGCAGCTTCCATGCCGGACCAGGTTCCCGAAGAAATTAAAATGGCCAGACGGGATAAAGCGATGTCTCTCCAGCAAAAGATATCTCACGAAAAAAATCGCGGGAAAATTGGCGCCCAGTTGTCAGTTCTGGTAGAAAAGAAAAATACCGGGAAGACTTATACCGGAAGAAGCGAAGGTGACGCTCCCGGTATTGATGGCAAGGTAAAATTCACATCCGAGACCCATTTACAACCTGGTGATTTCGTAAAGGTACTAATTACTGCAGCACAGCCATATGACCTGACCGGTAAACTGGTTCGTGAATAGATTGCACAGACGTCAGGACCGTTTTTTACCCAGATATTTACTAGGGAATGATAAAGCCCGTTATGCTATAATTATTAGACGACAACGCCTTTTTAGAGAGGAAGGTCGGTATGAAGTGGCAGGGCTTAAAAATCCCTATTATTATTGTTTCTTTGCTGGCCGGTATGGCTTTATTTTTTGCAGGCCAATGGTTGTATCAAAAATACATTTTTAATGATCCGCTCAATTATGCCTTGAACAGCAACCAGTCAATTGAATCATTTAGCATAAGCAATAAAGGAAGCGTACTTCAGGTAAATGTAACTCTGAAATATGACGCGGACATGATGCTGTCTTACAAAGAGCTCCGTAAAGAACTTACCGATGCCATGGGCAAAAAGGACTTCCAACTGATCTTGGGTGACAATCGCAATGATGTGTTAAGACAGGTTTGGTTCAACTCCCAGTATGCCGTTTACGAGGCGTCCTTTCAAGGCAATTTCCAGGACATGGCTGCTGCGGTTAATGAGGAAGCCCGTGCCTCCGGAGTAGATGCGATCATTAACGTTGATCAGGAAAATATCTATTTGAGACTGAAACACGAAGGGCATACCCTTGATCAGGTAATTGCTCTCAGTGTAAATAAGAATTACGGTAATGGCCAGGCGCCTGCCACCGGAGGTGGGAATAATGATCAAGGAAATTAGCATCGGACTGGGGCTTGCCGCAATAATTTCCCTGCTGGTGCTGGGATACGATATTACACCAATTTTGTTCCTTGCCGCGGCCGGCGCCGGGGTATTTTTCCTGGCCAAAACAAGAGGACTTTTTAGCGCCAAGAGTTTTAAAAGTACAGATGGCGCCGGACGATATCAAGTCTCATTCAGGGATATCGGCGGACAGGACTCGGCGATCCAGGAACTGAGGGAAGCGCTGGATTTCATTAAAAACCATCAAACCCTCAAGCGTCTGGGCATCCGCCCCTTAAAAGGAATTCTGCTCACAGGCCCCCCGGGTACCGGGAAAACATTGATGGCCAAGGCGGCTGCAAGCTACACTGAAGCAGTTTTTGTAGCGGCATCCGGAAGTGAGTTTATCGAAATGTATGCCGGTGTCGGAGCCCAGCGGGTCAGGAAATTGTTCCAGACTGCCCGGGAAGATGCCGAGCGGCAGCATAAAACCAACGCCATCATTTTTATTGATGAGATTGAAATCCTGGGCGGTAAAAGGGGACAGACCACCAGTCACCTGGAATACGATCAGACTTTAAACCAGTTGCTTGTGGAAATGGATGGCTTGCGAATGGAAGACAGTGTGAGAGTCTTGTTGGTGGCCGCTACAAACCGGGCCGATATGCTTGACCCCGCCCTCTTAAGGCCGGGACGTTTCGACCGCAGGGTCAAGGTGGATTTGCCGGACAAGGAGGGGCGGAAGGTAATCCTAAACCTTCATACCAGGAACAAGCCTCTTGGTGAGGATGTCAAATTGGATGTAATCGCCAGAGAGACCTTCGGCTTTTCCGGCGCCCACTTAGAAAGCCTCTCGAATGAGGCAGCCATCCTGGCTATGCGGGAAGGCTCCAAGGAAATTTGCCAGCACCACTTTAACGAGTCAATTGACAAGGTAATGATGGGGGGCAAACTTGACAAGCGTCCCTCGAAATTAGAAATGAAAAGGGTAGCTATTCATGAAATCGGACACGCGTTAATTAGTGAAATGGTGAGAAATGGTTCGGTTTCCACACTGACCGTTACCCCGCGGGGGGACGCCCTGGGGTATATGCGCCAGACCCCGGAAGACGACACCTACCTCTACACCAAGGATCAACTGGAGAACCAAATTGCGGTGATGATGGCCGGAGCGGTGGCTGAGGAAATTGTTTTGGGCAATCGCAGCACCGGTTCAGCAGGTGATTTTGACCAGGCCGTGCGGACAGCTGAACAAATGCTGCGTTCCGGCATGTCAGAGTTAGGTGTGGTCTGCCTGGACAGCCTGCCTCAAGAAATGAAACATAAAACAATAGCCGGCCTTGTGAAAGAGCAGGAAGATCGAGTCAGAGAATACATTAAAGGTTCAAAACATGTATTTGACAAAATTTTGGAAGTCCTGTTGGAAAAAGAGAAAATTACCGGAGAGCAGTTTCGTTCGCTGGTCCATTAAGATGAAGTTATCTTAGCCGCGCCAAGGGTTACCCAACCCCGGCGCGGTTTATTTTATAACGGTGATAATCTTATGACTTCAGTTCCAAAATGTGTTATAATATTAAATTGGGGTTCCAAACTTATATTGCTTTTACTGATAGTCGCTCCCGTTTTTATCCCAGCAGCAAGACATGCTCATCTTGCGGTTCTGTAATGGATAGCATGCCCCTGTCTATTCGTGAATGGGACTGTCCTTGCTTGCGGAGCGCATCACGACCGTGACGTTAATGCTGCTGTCAGCCTGAAGAAATATGCAAGAATCATTGCTTATAATGTGAGTACCTGAAGTTCTCCGGCAATTTACGTCTGTAGAGATCCCTTTCGGCTGGGATGGGAAACCATCTAATCACGGGTCGATGATGCAGGAATTTCGTAGTAGAAATATTTTTCTATGAAGAAAGGAACGATAGAGAAATGAAAGACGATTTTCTTAAGGATGCGGCAACAAGATCCAGAGTGTTCAAATTAGCCGGGATTTCCGAAACGGCTGTTCGGGAGCTGATTAAAGACCTGGCTGTTGAGGATAGCGCCAGTATCGGCTACCTGACCGTTCCCGGCGAAATACAAGTCAAAATTACGGTACAAAATGACAGCGCCAGCCTTGACAGCAAGCTGGAGGCTATTGCGGCCAAAGTGCAAGCCCGCTTGGAAGAATATATTTTTAGCTGTGACGGTGAAGTTATCGAAGATTTGGTGGGTGCGCTGCTAAGACAAAGAGGATTAACTATCGCCCTCGCGGAATCATGTACAGGTGGACTTATTTCGGCCAGGCTGACCGACCTGCCGGGGAGTTCCGTATATTTCAAAGGCGGCGTAGTAGCCTACAGCAATGAATTAAAGCAAAGCTTTCTAGGCGTGCCTCCGGAGGTCCTGGAAAAACATAGCGCTGTCAGTAGAGAGACCGCCTTAGCTATGGCCGGGGGGATCCGCAACAGAGCGTCTTCCGATATAGGCCTGTCCGTTACCGGTATTGCCGGGCCAGACGGCGGCGCCCCGGACAAGCCGCTTGGTTTGGTTTATATAGGCCTGTCCGCTGCAAGCGGCGATCTATGCGGCCGGTATGTTTTTCCCGGCAACCGCGCAGGAGTAAGGCAGGGAACCGTTAATGCGGCGCTGAACACAGTCAGGCGCTTTCTGTCCAAAGCGTGAAGGAGTATTCTTGTTGGAACCCAGGGTTTTAAGTTTTATGCCAGTATAGTTTCAAATTATCCGCTTAAACATTTTAATTATGGGAGTATGATTTAATGACCATTGATCTAAAGGACGTAGTAAGCTTTGGCAATATCGAAATCAACAAGCGTGTAGCCCAGGCCTTAACTGATATGGGCTTTGAAGAACCGACCCCGATCCAGCAAATGGCGATCCCGCTGCTTTATGATGGCAGGGACGTTGTTGGGCAGGCGCAAACCGGCACCGGTAAAACGGCTGCCTTTGGCATACCGATAGTTGAGATGGTAAATAACCGTTATGGCGGCGTGCAGGCCCTGATTATTACACCAACCAGGGAATTAGCCATCCAGGTCGCCGAAGAAATATCAAAGATTGGGAAATACCGGCGGGTGAGAACCCTGCCTATTTACGGAGGTCAGTCAATAGAACGCCAAATCAGGGGGCTAAAGCAAGGGGTACAAGTCGTAATCGGCACTCCTGGCCGACTGCTGGACCATTTAAACAGAGGAACCCTGCGTCTTGAAAATGTTAAAATGGTTGTCCTGGATGAAGCGGATGAAATGCTGGATATGGGTTTTATCGAGGATATTGAGTCCATCCTGCAAGCGACGCCTGCACAGCGCCAGACGATGCTTTTCTCCGCGACCATGCCCGATGAAATAAAGCGCCTCTCCAGAAAATACCTGCAAAGTCCGGAATTTATCACGGTCAGCAAGCAAAACCTGACCGTGCCGCAGATTGAGCAGATAGTTTACGAAACCCGCGAGCCTAAAAAACTGGAAAGCCTCTGCAACATTTTAGACTCCAGCAGCATTACTCTATCGATTATATTTTGCAGGACCAAAAGGGGTGTGGATGAACTTGTCGCCGGGCTTCAGGCGCGTGGTTACCAGGCTGCCGCTTTGCACGGCGATCTAAGTCAATATCAGCGCAACCATGTGATGAGACAATTCCGGACCGGACAGATTGATTACCTGGTCGCGACAGATGTGGCGGCCCGGGGGTTGGATATTGAAAACGTCTCTCACGTCATCAACTATGACGTCCCCCAGGATCCCGAATTCTATGTGCACCGTATCGGCAGGACGGGCCGCGCCGGCAAAAGCGGGATAGCCATCACCCTGGTTACCCCAAGGGAATACAAGCAGCTAAGACTTATTGAAAATCTCACCAAAACTCGCATCCGCCGTGAAAAACTGCCTTCTCAGGCGGACATCCACGAGCGAAAAAAAGAAGGCATCATAGATAGGCTCAACTACCTTTTGAGTGAAGGCAAACTGGCTTACTACAGGAATATTGTCGACTCCCTGGTTGATGAATATGATCCCATAGATATTGCCGCCGCAGCCCTTAAAATGTCCCTGGCCTTAGATGATGCCGAGGATATGACGGCTGAGTCTTTTGGCAATACCGGGGCGCGACCGGGGATGGTGAGATTATTTATGACCATCGGCAGGTTAGATAATATTTCACGGGCAGACCTTGTCCGGATCTTGGCGGAAGAGACCGGCATGCCCGAGAGCAGTGTCGGGAATATCAATATATACGAAAAATTTTCATTTGTTGAAGTGTCGGAAGAATGGGCTAACTACGTCATCAGCTGCCTGCACCGTCAGACCATCAGAGGCAGGAGAATAAGTATCGAGCCCGCCCGCGGCAGAAGTTAAGCCAGGGTAAATGGTCTTGGGCTGATGCTTCAGCTGGAAGATACAATATATCATTTTTATTGTTGAGTAGTTCGACTATGGCAGCCAATGTCGCATTTGTGCGAGAGAATTCGCACCGCATTTGTTGAAGCGCCCTGTGTTTATTTTATTAGGGATATTTTTAGATTGCTGTTGACACCAGCCAATATTCACCAGTATAATTAACACAAGTAAGCGAACGTATGTTTTGCTTTAATTTAAAGGGGGGATATTATTGTCGGATAAGCAGAAAGCCCTGGAACTGGCCCTGATGCAAATTGAGAGGCAGTTCGGCAAAGGTTCAATTATGAAGCTTGGCGAGGCATCAGCAAAATTAAACATTGAAGTGATCCCTTCCGGCGCTTTGGCGCTGGATATTGCCCTGGGTGTAGGAGGCCTGCCGCGCGGCAGGGTAGTTGAAATATTTGGGCCGGAGTCTTCCGGCAAAACAACGGTAGCCCTTCACGTTATCGCCGAAGCGCAGAAATCAGGTGGGGCGGCCGCTTTTGTGGATGCGGAGCACGCGCTTGACCCTCTTTATGCCAGAAACTTGGGTGTAGATATTGAAAACCTGCTGGTCTCTCAGCCGGATACCGGTGAACAGGCCCTTGAGATCGCTGAAGCGCTGGTGCGCAGCGGCGCTGTTGACGTAATAGTGATAGATAGTGTGGCGGCGCTGGTACCACGCGCGGAAATCGAAGGTGAAATGGGAGACTCCCACGTGGGCCTGCAGGCGCGCCTCATGTCTCAGGCCCTGCGCAAGCTGACCGGAGCTATCAGCAAGTCAAGGACCACTGTGGTTTTCATTAACCAGATCCGTGAAAAAGTGGGTATTGTATACGGTTCACCGGAAACAACCACTGGCGGAAGGGCTCTGAAATTTTATGCTTCGGTCCGGCTGGAGGTGCGCAAACAGGAAAATATTAAACAAGGTACGGATATCATCGGGAGCCGGACCAGGGTCAAGGTTGTCAAAAACAAGGTAGCGCCGCCTTTTAAGCAGGCTGATTTCGATATTATGTACGGAACCGGTATATCGAAGGAAGGCAGCATCCTGGATATCGCCGCCGAAATGAACATCATCAACAAGAGCGGAGCCTGGTATTCCTATGGAGATGAAAGGTTGGGCCAGGGTAGAGAAAATGTGAAGGAGTATCTGAAGGAGCACCCTGAGGTAACCAAAGAGGTCGAGCTTAAAGTCAGGCAAGCTTTGAACGTTGGCGGAGCTAAAGATGCCCATGCAGCCGCTCCCGGGGAAAGCGGCGCGTAATAGTGAATTCTGAAGTCGATAAAGCAATATCCTTTGCCTGCCGGGTTCTGGCCTATCGCCGGCGAACCGCCCGCGAACTGACCGAAAAACTTGAAAAGCAAGGCTTTGCTGCTGAAGTCAACCGCAGCGTGATTGACACCATGTCGCGATACGGTTACATTGACGACAAGGCTTACGCCCGTCTCTGGATAGAACAAAGACTCTATAAAAGAGGTTTTCCCGGACTCAAGCGTGAGCTGCTGCAAAAAGGTGTTGACACCTGCATTATTGATGAAACCATTGCGGAAGCAGGCCCGGAGGCGGAATTCAAAGCAGCGTTCCTATTGGCCTTAAAGAAAGCAACTCAAAACGGCGGCGCCTGTTCTTACCCACGGTTGGCCCGGTTTCTGCAAAACAGGGGATATTCTTACGAGTCAATCAGCAGAGTCGGTCGCACCATCACTACTGATAGCGGGGCTAAACCTTGACAGTTTTTTAAAAAACCTGTACAATATAGGCTGGTAGAAAATAGAATTAGATACTACTTGTACGGGTTTTATAATAGATAAAATCCTATAGTTTCGGGGGTAGGAGATATAGCCGGGAGTTTATTTTCGGCTATTAAGATAGTGTCCGTTATTGGGGCTATTTACTTACCTTTATCTGGACAAGTATAAAAGTAGTGTCTTGTGTTTTCTGCCGAGTTTCTAGCTCGGTTTTTTTTATGGTTGCAGTCATTTATATTAAAAGGAGGTGAATTTAATGGACATGAATACGGTTCTAATTATTGTAGGAGCCGCAATCGCGGCTTTTGTTGTGGGTTATTTACTCAGGAAATACCTGGCTGAAGCAAAAATCGCTTCAGCAGAGTCTGAAGCAAAAAAAATACTGGAAGAAGCCGAGAAAGAAGCCGAGGCCAGGAAAAGGGAAGCTATTCTGGAGGCCAAGGAAGAAGTCTTAAAATTACGTAACGATATTGAAAGGGAAAACAGAGATCGCAGGAATGAACTCCAGCGATTGGAGCGACGACTGGTTCAAAAAGAAGAGACCCTGGACCGCAAGGTCGATGCGTTAGAAAAAAAGGAAGAAAATCTGACCCGGAAAGAGTCGGAAATAGAAGCTGTCAAAGGTCAGCTTACAACGCTCTACAACCGCCAGGTAAGTGAGCTTGAACGTATCTCCGGCTTGACTTCCGAGGAAGCAAAACAGATTCTTCTTTCGGATATTGAAAAAGAAATCCAGCATGATGCGGCTATAATGATTAAAGAAATTGAAGGCAAGGCCAAAGAGGAAGGGGATAAGCGTGCCCGGGAGATTATATCCCTGGCTATTCAGAGGTGCGCCGCAGATCACGTCGCTGAAGCGACGGTGGCAGTGATTCCACTGCCGGGTGATGAAATGAAAGGGCGCATTATCGGGCGCGAGGGTAGGAATATCCGCGCTTTTGAAACCTTAACCGGGATTGACTTGATTATTGACGATACTCCGGAAGCTGTAATTCTGTCCGGTTTTGATCCGATTCGCCGGGAGGTAGCCCGGATTGCTTTGGAAAAGCTGATTGTGGATGGGAGGATTCACCCGGCTCGCATTGAAGAGATGGTGGAAAAGGCTCAAAAGGAGGTTAACAACCAAATCAGGGAGGCTGGTGAACAGTCCACCTTTGAGACTGGCGTGCACGGCATTCACCCTGAGCTTATTACCCTCCTGGGCAGGCTGAAATTCCGCACCAGCTATGGTCAGAATGTTCTAAAACACTCCATTGAGGTAGCCCATCTGTCCGGTCTGATGGCGGCCGAATTGGGCGTTGATGTACAACTGGCCAAGAGAGCAGGCCTTTTGCACGACATTGGTAAGGCTGTGGACCATGAGGTGGAGGGACCACATGTAACCATAGGTGTAGATTTGGCTAAAAAATATCGTGAGGGGCATGATGTTATTCATGCCATTGCAGCTCACCACGGCGATGAAGAACCTCAGACCATTGTCGCGGTGCTGGTCCAGGCGGCTGACGCAATTTCCGCGGCCCGGCCAGGCGCGCGCCGTGAAACTTTGGAAGCATACATCAAGCGTTTAACTAAACTTGAGGAAATTGCCAACTCCTTTGATGGTGTTGAAAAATCCTTTGCCATTCAGGCCGGCCGTGAAGTACGCATAATGGTCAAGCCGGATAAAGTGGATGACCTGGGAGCCGTCCGATTGGTCCGTGATATTACCAAAAAAATAGAAGGTGAGTTAGACTACCCCGGGCAGATTAAAGTTGTCATCATCAGGGAAACCAGGGTGGTAGAATACGCCAAATAACTTTAAGCAAACAGGCGCCTGTAATTTATGAAGTATTATTGAGCTTGTAACTATCGGCCTAATTGGCCGGTTTTTTTATTATCAGAAAAGCAAATCTTAGAAAATAGGTTGACAAGTGGGTTGACAAGGGGACGGGCTTGTTGACAACTTTTTTAACGCAAGCCCGGGAATGATTCAAATGTGTGCTTATTTATCCAACATTCCTAGATATTTTAAGCTCGTGATAAGAAAAAAAAGCAGGAAAACTCTATTCAAAACAGAATCTCTACATATTGCGCAGGTCATAAGGAAGGTGACAGTTTTGGCATTCCGGTACAAAGGCAACAGGGGTAATGTTACAGACAGCGTTGGCCTGTTGATTTCAATTTTAGTCAGATATCCTGAAGTAGCTACCATTAATTTCGATCCTGAAAACCATTTGCTTAAATTTACCTTTATATACTCTCAGTCGCTTGGTAAAAATGAATTGGACAACCTGCACGATAAGCTCATGGACAGTATTGAAGTATATAATTTACTGGAAGGCAAGGAGCCTAAATTTGTCTCTTTAAACCACCAGGTTTGCAGCAACTTGACCATGATCGAAATACAGAGGGACGTAGATACCCTGGTTCAGGAAGAGATCACTCTCATCGTGAATCTCTTTCATCAGTACCTCCATAACAACCTGGTGACGGAAGATAATGAACAATTAGTCGAAGAAGATCTAATTGCCCAGGATGAATTAATTGAACACATGCTTGAGAATATCAAGTGCTCGAAACAGGAAAAATCTCTTTTTGCCTTTCGTGAGGAAGGAAGGGTGCTTGTTTTTAATAAATGATTGGGGGTTTTGGGCTTTTGCGCCTGCTGATGATAGGAGATGTGGTCGGGCGTGCGGGGCGCCGGGCCGTTAAGGTTAACCTGGAAGACTTAAAAAGGGAATTTAACCTCGATTTGGTTATAGCTAACGGGGAAAATGCCGCCGGCGGCGCCGGTATTACCAGGGAAACTGCGCAGGAATTGTTTGCATCCGGGGTTGATGTTCTAACCATGGGTAACCATGTCTGGAATGTCAAAGATGCCATTAATTACATTGAGCATGAGAAAAGAATCATCAGGCCGGCAAACTACCCGCCCGGTACACCGGGCGCCGGATCCAATATATTTGAAACCCGCCGGAAGGTTAAAGTTGGTGTAATCAACCTGGCCGGGCGGGTTTTCCTTCAGTCTCTTGACTGCCCTTTCCGCAAGGCGGATGAAGCCTTAACCAGAATAAAGAAAACCACTGACATTGTTGTGGTTGATTTCCATGCCGAGGCCACTTCGGAGAAGGTAGCCATGGGATGGTACCTGGCGGGCAGGGTATCTGCTGTCGTGGGAACGCATACCCACATTCAGACCGCCGATGAACGCATTTTACCCGGCGGCACAGCCTACCTTACCGATTTAGGCATGACCGGCCCGCGAGATTCAGTGATTGGTGTAAAAAAGGAAACTGTTATTGACAAATTCATTTCCCAAATGCCTCAACGCTTTGAAGTAGCAAACGGACCTTATCAGTTTAACGCGGCTTTACTGGAAATTGACGAATATAATGGTGAGGCTTCTTCTATCATACGGATCCAAAATTACGAATAAAATATTTCAATAATTAAGCACGAGTTTTTATTTAAGTCTTCTCAAAAGGAATTTTCCAGCCATTAGCGAATATAATTTCTTACAGGGAGTTCGGGACAACAAATCTATCACAGTCATGAAGGAGGTTGCTTGAGTGGATGTATTAAAGGTTTCAGCAAAATCCAACCCAAACTCTGTCGCTGGCGCCTTGGCAGGTGTACTCCGGGAACGTGGTTGCGCCGAAATGCAAGCCATTGGAGCGGGCGCACTCAACCAGGCAGTAAAAGCTGTAGCAATTGCAAGAGGCTTTGTGGCGCCAAGTGGTGTTGACCTGATCTGCATTCCGGCATTCACCGATATCATCATTGACGGGGAAGAAAGAACAGCAATCAAGCTGATCGTGGAGCCCAGGTAAGCGTATGTTTTTATCCGCCAGCTAACCAGGACCTGTTTATTCAAAAGGATAAACAGGTTTTATTATATTTGCGGGGGAATTGACTCTTGGTCTATCAGGTTAATAGAAGAGCGGCAGAACTGCACAGGCAGAGTGTGGTGGTAGACGCTCACTGCGACACCTTGACCGCGCTGCCGCAGCAAAATAGACGTCTTGGCCAGTCAACCGGCCGCGGTCATCTAGACCTGCCTCGCTTAAAGATGGGCGGCGTAAAATTGCAGTTCTTTGCCGCTTTTATCTCTCCGGAATATAAACAAGAGCCGCTGAAGCGGGCTCTGGAACTGGTTGATATTTTTCTGGAAGAAATGGCTGAAAACACAAAAGATGTCCAGCATGTAAAAAATCTGGATGAAATATACCAGGCCTGCAATTCCGGTAAAGTCGCCGCCCTGCTCACCGTGGAGGGCGGTGAATGCCTGCAGGGCAGCGCCGGGGTCCTGCGGCAATTATATCTTTTGGGTGTACGAGGCCTTACCTTGACCTGGAACAACCGCAATGAACTGGGTAACGGGGTCAACGCAATGGAAACCGCAGGCTTAACCGCTTTTGGCTTCAACGTGGTAGAAGAGCTAAACCGCCTGGGAGCCCTGATAGATGTTTCCCACCTGTCGGAAGAAGGGTACCGGGACGTTCTGCGATATTCCATTCATCCGGTTATCGCGTCACACTCCAATTGCAAAGCTCTCTGCAACCACCCCCGCAACCTGAGTGATGAACAAATCAGATTGCTTGCTGAAAATGGCGGGGTGATGGGGATAACCTTGGTACCGGACTTTTTAGGTGGAAGTAAGCCTTCCCTAAAAGAGGTACTTGACCATATTGACCACGCTGCAGCTGTCGGAGGTATAGACTGTGTGGGGCTTGGTTCTGACTTTGACGGTACAGGTACCCCGGCGGTAGGACTGGAGGATTGTTCCTGCTGGCCTGCTTTAACCGCCGGCCTAATCGATAGAGGATACTGTGACGGAGATGTTAAAAAAATAATTGGTGACAATTTTTTAAGAGTAATCGGGCAGGTTTTAAAATAAATAATGTCGAAGTTTCAAAGGGCGGTGATGTTAATGGAGGTTGACCTGCATGTCCATACCAATTATTCAGACGGCACGGAGAGTCCGGATGAAGTCACAGCAAAAGCAAAAGCAATGGGCCTGGGCGCAATAGCCATTACAGACCATGACACGCTGGAAGGAATTGAGCCTGCTATAATAGCCGGGAGACAGCATAACCTTGAAATTATCCCTGGTATTGAGCTTGGCTCGCAGTATCAAGGTCAGGACGTTCATATATTAGGATACCTGGTCGATGCGCAAGACCGGGAGTTACTGGCAAGGCTTTCGTCAATCCGTAGTGACCGGGAGCTGCGCATGGAAAACATGGTGAAAAAACTGCAGGATTTAGGCTTTCCGATTAACCTGGACCGGGTCCGGGCTATCGCAGGCATTGGTTCGTTGGGCCGTCCCCACCTTGCCGCAGCCATGGTGGAAACAGGTAGGGTAAAGACTATGTCCGAGGCTTTTGAACTTTATATAGGGCACGGGCGACCGGCTTACGTACCCCGCGCCAGACTCACTCCGGCAGAGGCGATCCATCTGATCCGCGCTTGCGGAGGGGTTGCTGTCCTGGCTCACCCCGGCCTGCTCAGCGATCAAGCGCCGCTAGAAGAGTTGATAGATCAGCTGATAAAAGCAGGAATCGCCGGTCTGGAGGCCCATCATCCGGCGCACGACAGGGAGCTGGCCGGTTATTATGAGCGACTGGCCCTCAGAAAAGGCTTAATTGCCACGGGCGGTTCGGACTACCACGGTCCGGAGCGCTATGCCGAAAGCAGACTGGGTTTGGTTGCTGTGCCTTACGGAGTAATTGAGGCTTTAAAAGCAAAAAGAGCGTGCGCTTCTTAATTTCAGGAGGTAATTATGGACATAGCAAGGAGAATGCAAAGCCTGTCTTCAGGTGTTTTTAACGAGATGGAAATACGCAAAAAAACTGTTGAGGCCAGAGGCGTAGAGGTTATCAACCTTGGAGTGGGTAGTCCCGACCAACCCCCTGCGCCCCACATCGTTGAGGCTCTCCGCAAGGCAGTCAGCGACCCGAAAAATTATTCTTATTCTCTGGGTGGGACACCCCGCCTGCATAAGGCCTTATCTGGTTGGTATAAAAAACGTTTTCATGTAGACCTTGACCCTGACCGCGAGATCCTGGTGCTGATGGGTTCCCAGGATGGCCTCGCTCATTTGGCCATGGCTTATGTTAACCCGGGAGATCTGGCCCTGGTACCCGACCCTGGATACCCAATTTACAGCTTCAGCATTCAGATGGCAGAGGGAAACATTTATCCTCTTCCCCTCCTGGCAAAAAACCGGTTCCTGCCTGATCTTTCCCAAATTCCGGAGGAAATTGCCGCCAAGGCCAAAATGATGTGGCTTAATTACCCCAATAACCCGGTTGCCGTTTCAGCTGATTGGGAATTTTTTGGACAAGTGGTAGAGTTTGCGCGCAAATATGACATCCTCGTCTGCCATGACGTGGCCTACGCCGAACTGGCTTACGACGGGTTTAAACCGATGAGCTTTTTGGAAGTCCCCGGCGCAAAGGAAGTGGGGGTTGAGTTCTACTCACTTTCCAAGACCTACAATATGGCTGGCTGCAGGGTCGGCTTTGCCGTAGGCAATGAAAAGGCCATATCCAATCTGGCCCTGGTCAAATCCAACATTGATTACGGAGTGTTTTTTGCGGTCCAGGAAGCTGCTGTAGCAGCCCTGACCGGTCCACAGGAATGCGTCAAAGAGAATGCGCGTACCTATCAGAGGCGCCGCGATGTGCTTGTTGACGGACTGGCCAAGTTGGGTTGGCAGATTCCCAAGCCCAACGCGTCCATGTTTTTATGGGCGCCAATTCCACGCGGGTATACTTCCTCCAGCCATTTTGCCGCCGACCTGCTGGAAAGAGCCGGCATAATTGTTATTCCCGGTATCGCTTTCGGTGAGATGGGAGAGGGTTACGTCAGGATTGCCCTGGTCAAAGACGAAATCGTGCTGGCTGAGGCAGTACAGAGGATTGGTCAAAATTTTAATTTCCTTTAGCAATCACTTAGTGAGGGAACCTGCTCAAATGTCTATTAGCCTTCAAGCCGGCATATACTAGGATCGAAACACCTGGTGAGGAGATGCCGCCGTGGAAGAAAGGATGGATGTTGATTTCTTAAGGGATAGGGTCCTTGAGCTTGAGGAAAAAGTTGAACAGCTCAGGTTAAGCCGGAGAGTACTCATGAACTTGATTGAAAAAATTGAAAAGGATAAAGCTGGATTTTTATCCCGCCTGGAAAGGGAAAATCGTAAACTTCAACATAACAATTATCGCTATGCCCAACGGTTATTACATAAAAACAGGCAGATAGTGGAGTTGGAGTCAAAACTTCAGGATGGCGCCTCTCAAAATTTTCGCAAATAAATAATCTATCCACAGATATATACACAGGATGGCAATAATTGTTAGTATTAGCATAATACGCCTTGATTAAGGTTTAATCGACAAGCAATAGACCCGGGGGGGTCTTTTTTTTGGTCATATATGGTATAATGCTATATATTACAAATATTATGAATGGCGGCGGTTTTGGTGCGAATAGCCGTGATTGACGGGCAGGGCGGAGGTATAGGCAAACACCTTACTGAAAGACTGCGCCGGGAATTACCTGAAAATATTGAGTTTTTGGCCCTCGGAACCAATGCTCTGGCCACTTCCGTGATGTTGCGGGCAGGCGCCAACGAAGGAGCAACCGGCGAAAATGCCGTGCTCTACAATTCCTTACGGGTTGACATCATTGTCGGGCCAATCAGCATTCTTTTTCCAAATGCCATGCTGGGTGAGTTGACTCCCAAAATGGCGGAAGCCATTGCTTCCAGTCCCGCCCGCAAGGTGCTCCTGCCGCTTAGCCGCTCCGGCATTGATATTGTCGGCTTAAAGGCTGAGCCGTTACCGCACCTGATCGAAGAATTGGTTAAAAAGGTAAAGGATATTATTACATGATAAATAGTTCTTGCTCTGCAGGATAATGGTAGATGATGTGGAATATGAAAAATTAAATTGCCGCAGTCGCCCTTTTGGGTGTAATTGGGGAATCAGGTGCGATACCTGAGCGGTCCCGCCACTGTAACCGGTTACGCGCACAGCGCTTTAATGCCCGGCCAGGCTTATTAAAGGGGAGTAAATGCGGGTAAACGGAAGCCAGGATACCTGCCTGCGGGTAACGACCGAACTTCCTTCGAGGTAAAGGGGACGGCGGGTAAAATTGCTTTACACAAACCCCGTTCCTTTAAGGAGGCGGGGTTTTACTATGGTAAGCCCATTTAAAGTATTGATCGGCTGGTGGATTATGAAAGGTAAACTTATCCTGGTATTGGGAGGAGCCCGCAGCGGTAAAAGCGAGCTGGCTGAGAACATAGCTTCACGGCTTGGGGGGGCTGTTAAATATATTGCCACTGCCACAATACAAGACCCGGAAATGGCTGAAAGGGTCAAACTGCACCAGGGACGAAGGCCTGCGTCCTGGCTCACGTTCGAAGAACCGACAAATATCCTTGGGGTTTTAAAAGATGGAAAGCAGGGCGATGTGTTTCTTCTGGACTGCGCCACCCTTTGGCTTACCAATCTTCTTTTGGCAGAAAACCTGCCACGCTGCGGAGCTGCGACTGCTGAAAAGCAGGAATATATCCTTGGGCAGGCTCAAGCCGCAGCCGAAACGATTCACCAGGGCCACCACCTGATTATCGTTTCAAGCGAAGTCGGGTTGGGCCTGGTTCCGGACTATCCCTTAAGCAGGACGTTCCGGGATCTGGCAGGAAAGGTCAATCAGCTTCTGGCCTCAAAGGCGGACCAGGTCTACTTAACAATAGCCGGGCTTCCTCTGGAGATAAAGTCGCTGGCAGAGCAAAAATGGAGTGATTGATTATGTCGGCCAAAACGATCATGATTCAGGGAACAGCTTCACACGTAGGCAAGAGCGTTCTGGTTGCTGCGCTTTGCCGCATTTTTAAACAGGACGGTTACCGTGTCGCCCCTTTTAAGTCACAGAACATGGCCCTGAATTCCTTTGTCACCAGAGACGGCGGTGAAATGGGGCGGGCTCAGGTGGTGCAGGCCGAAGCTGCGGGTCTGGAGCCTTCTGTTGACATGAACCCGATTCTGCTCAAACCTACCGGACACGCATCGTCCCAGGTGGTGGTCCTGGGCAAGCCGGTGGGCAACCTGTCCGCCATGGGTTACCATACGGATTACGCGCCTAAAGCCCTGGCAATAATCGAAGGAGCTCTGAACCGGCTGCTTGCGGCAAATGACATGGTGGTGATCGAAGGCGCCGGAAGCCCGGCTGAAGTCAATCTTCAGGAGCACGAAATTGTCAACATGCGTATCGCCAGGATGGCGCAAGCCCCGGTTTTGCTCGTAGCCGATATTGATAAAGGGGGAGCCCTGGCCTCAGTAGTAGGCACCCTGGAACTGATAGCTCCCGACGACCGCGCGCGTGTACGCGGAATTATTATCAACAAATTCCGCGGTGATATCAGCCTCTTTCAACCCGCGGTGAAATTTTTGGAAGAGAAAACCGGTAAACCGGTAATCGGGGTGGTCCCTTATTTTCAGGGGTTCAGGGTCCAGGAGGAGGATACCATACCTGAGGATAGAAGCCGTGCCGAACTGGTCGAAGAACAGGGCTGGGTTGATATAGCGGTTGTTAATCTACCGCACATCTCCAATTTCACGGACTTTGACCCGCTGGAGGACGAGCCTGACGTCAGGCTCCGGTACGTAAGCAAGGGAAGCAACCTGGATGAACCGGATTTAATCATCCTGCCGGGCAGCAAGAATACCATCGGCGACCTGGCATTCCTGAACCGTTCCGGATTAGCGGCGCAGATCGTTGAGTTTTACCGTAGGGGAACCCCTGTCATCGGCATCTGCGGGGGGTTTCAGATGCTGGGCAGGGAACTAAATGACCCTCTGCATACCGAGTCTGAAATTCCACGCCTAGACGGGCTTGGGCTCCTGGACACTTCAACTACTTTTGCTCCGGAAAAAATCACCACCCAGGTGGAGGCTGAAGTTGCCGGTTCCGGGCTTTTTCTTTGCGAAACCTCAGACAACAGGATTAACGGTTACGAGATCCATATGGGCAGAACCGAACTGGCTCCGGACGTGAGGCCCGCCTTTACCATACTGGTACGCTCAGGAGAAAAGGTTTTCTTTCCAGACGGAGCCGTAAGCCCGGACGGCCTTGTTTTCGGCACTTATATCCACGGTATCTTTGACAGTGATTCCTTCCGCAGGCGCCTGATTAACACTCTGCGCAGGAGAAAAGGGCTTGAACCCCTGCAGGCCTCCGATACCCTTTTGGTCCACGAACAGAGGGAGAGAGATTTTGACAAGCTGGCAGCTGTTGTCCGGAGCAGTCTGGCTATGGAAAAGATCTATGGCCTGCTTGGCATGGAGGGACCTATCTGCCATGGGTAAATTGAAATGCCTATAAACGCCGGACTTTTTATATTTGCCGCCTACCTGTTGGACCTGGTTTTGGGAGACCCGCATGGTTGGCCCCACCCGGTGGTTTTAATCGGCAAGGTCATCTCCAGCCTGGAAGCTGGGGTGCGGCGTTTTTTCAGGAGTCCCACGGCTCTGCTGGTATGCGGCGCTCTGGTGGCGGTCATAGTTGCCGGGGGCAGCTGGCTGGTAACCGCCTGCCTGGTCAGGTGGTCCTATGCAATAAACTACTGGTTTGGCTCTGTCCTTACCGTTTGGATTATTTACACCACAATCGCAGCCAAAAGTCTGGCCGCGGCAGCCTGTGATGTTTACAACTCTTTACAAAAGGGCAATTTGGCCGAAGCCCGCCGCAAGGTGGGATGGATTGTCGGACGGGACACAGAGCAAATGGATGCCGCTGACGTCACCAGGGCCACGGTTGAAACCGTCGCCGAGAATATTGTTGACGGAATTGTTTCACCCGTTTTTTATGCCCTGCTGGGCGGCGCTCCACTGGCTATGGCTTACCGGGCGATCAATACCCTGGACTCGATGCTGGGCTATAAAAACGAACGTTATATAAATTTTGGCAAAGCCTCCGCCCGCCTTGACGATATAGCCAATTATATCCCGGCAAGAATCACCGGCTTTCTGATCCTGGCAGCTTCCTGGCTGCTCGGGATGAACACCAAAGGAGCAATTTCGTCGATGCTCAGAGACTCTTCCAGTCACCCCAGCCCCAACAGCGGTATCCCCGAGGCTGCCGTTGCCGGCTCACTGGAGATAAGATTGGGCGGACTGAATTACTACCAGGGCAGCCCTTCTTTCAGGGCCTACATGGGGGAGGATTTGGCTCCTCTCAAACCGTTTCATATTCTGCAAACCGTCAAGATTATGTACGTAACAGCAACTTTAACAGCAGGTCTGGGCCTTGCGGGCTGGTACCTGCTGACATAGGAGCGACCTCATGTCAAGCATACCCAGGCTGCTGATTGCCGGCACCCATAGCGGGGTAGGGAAAACCACCTTATCCACAGCTATCATGGCCTCGCTAAATAAGCGTGGTTTAAACGTACAACCCTTTAAAGTGGGTCCCGACTATATTGACCCTGGATATCATAACGCTGTCACCGGCCGTGTGTGCCGCAACCTGGACTGGTGGATGCTGGGTGAAGAAACGTTGCGGGAACTTTTCATTCGCTCAGCGGCAGACGCCGATATATCCATTATCGAGGGAGTGATGGGACTATATGACGGGATCGGCGCGACTGCTAACAGCAGTTCCGCCCATGTGGCCAAAATCCTTGAGACCCCGGTAATTTTGGTCCTTGACGCCCGTTCCATGGCGCGCAGCGCCGCCGCGGTTGTTTTGGGCTATCAACAGATGGACCCCGCTGTCAACATCCGTGGCGTCATCCTTAACCGCGTATCCAGCCTGAGGCACTACCGGATATTAAAAGAAGCAATCGAGTCTAACTGTCGGATCCCTGTTGTCGGCTATGTTTACCGTCAACCGGATATTCAGCTCCCGGAAAGACACCTGGGGCTTTTGCCAACCACGGAAAAATCAAGATTGCCGGAACACTTGACAGCAATGCAGCAAGCTGTGGAGGAAGGGATCGATTTTGCACATCTAATCGCCCTGGCGGGGGAAACAGTAAACTTGCCGAAACCTGGCAGGCGTGTTTTCCCGGATATGCCTGGAGAGCGCCGGGTAAGGCTGGGTCTGGTGCAGGATCGGGGTTTTAATTTTTATTACCAGGACGCCCTTGACCTGCTCACAGCATTTGGCGCTGAACTGGCGCCGTGCAGTCCACTGAGCGGGCAAGGACTGCCTGCCGACCTGCATGGCCTCTATATAGGGGGAGGCTTCCCGGAAATGTTTCTTGAAGAACTGTCCCGCAACACCCTCTTCCAGAAAGACCTGAAAGCCGCGGTCACCTCCGGCATGCCCGTATATGCTGAGTGCGGCGGCTTAATGTACCTGACCACATCCATTGTGGACTTTAACAACCGCAAGTACCCCGCGGCAGGCCTTATTGACGGCTGCTGCAGGATGGGGCAAAAGCGGGCAGGTCTTGGTTACGTCACCGCTAAAGCCCTGGATGACAACATCATATGCAGCCGGGGCGTTTCTTTGCGCGGCCATGAGTTTCACTATTCGACGTTGGAGCTTGGACGGGAATATCAAAGAGCCTACCGGCTGGCCAAATGGGGAGAGCAAACTGCCTGGCAGGACGGAGTAATAACTGCGAATATTCTGGCATCCTACGTTCATCTGCATTTTGCCGGCTGTCCAGATACGGCCAGAAGACTGATCGAGAGCTGTGAAAAATATAAGAACTCCTGGTAGTTAAATAAGGATCATTGTTAACTAGATCTCGAAAAGCCTTTGGGGTAGTGGTCTTGGGGTTATCCTCCGCTCTCTTTGCAATTCTACATTTGTGAAACAAGAGCGTCATACCGACCGCATATACAGACAGCCACCCGGTAGTTACGCGCTATTCAAGATTTAATGCAAGCCACGCACGCGCTAAGGAACGCACCCAGGTGCTCCGCTCGCTCCGGATAACCCCAAGCCCGCAAGTCGAGCCTTTTCGAGCAACATTCTTGAGACAAGTGAGGCAGATGACGTGACATATGTCTCCCCATTGTCACTTCCCAGTGTACATTTTCATTGGTATTAGATGATTGAAAAACATGGCTGGTTCCAGGGGAATTCAGCAACAGTATCTGTAGAAATCCTTTATAGTATATTTTTGTGATAAATGGTGCCCGTTTGGACAACTACCCCCTGAATAGTACCTTCAAATAATACCCCTTCAAACCGGGAGGCCGTTTTGAAAAGTATCCTTTTAGCTTTTTATCAGTTAACAAGACTGCCCCTGCCAAATGTAGATTTTGACGAAAAAGCTTGCGGCCGGTCCACCCTTTATTTCCCTGCCGTGGGATTGTTTTTAGGAGGCCTGTTGGCCTCTCTGGCATGGGGGGCAGGATTTTTATTCCCTGCGGGGATCAAGGCTGCACTGATTGTCGTTGGTATGGTTGTCCTGACCGGCGGCATGCACCTGGACGGCTTTATGGACAGTGTTGACGGCCTTTTTAGCGGGCGGCCGCGGGAAAGAAAGCTTGAGATTATGCGGGACAGCAGGGTAGGAGCTTTTGGCGTTATCGGAGTAATATGCCTGCTGTTATTGAAATACAACCTCTTGCTCGAGCTTCCGGACGGTGTTTTATTTAAAGTCCTGCTGGTCCTTCCTGCGATAAGCAGGTGGGGCATGGCCATTGCTGTTATAGCCTTTCCTTATGCCAGACCGGATGGGCTCGGAAAAGTTTATGCCGTACAGTCAGGCAGCAGGGAGCTGGCAGGCTCAACCATTATTACCGCTGTTGCGGTCGCATTGATTCTAGGGCTGCAGGGGGCCTGGCTGGTGGCGCTGGCGGCTTTTGCCGCCTGGTTGGCAGGCAAAAAGATTGTCAAGGAGTTGGGCGGGTTAACCGGTGACACCTACGGGTTTATCAATGAACTGCTTGAGGTGGTCCTGCTCCTGGCAGCTTACCCCATACTCCGGTGGACCTGCGGCTTTCATTCTGTTTTCTAGCTGCCAATATACAGGCGCTTGTTTCATTTTGAAAGGAGTCATGCAAGTTGCCTCTGGAACACACACACGGCGGAAACCTGAATAAAGCCGCCCGTAAGTACGGTCTGCCGGTCAAAGACATTACGGATTTCAGCGCCAATATCAATCCTCTTGGACCCTCCCGCAAGGCGCTTTCAGCCATATCGAAAAACCTTGACCTGATTTCCGCCTACCCGGATCCGGACTGCACTGAACTCAAGTCTGAACTGGCAAAATATCTGGGGATAAAAGAAGAAAGGCTGCTGATGGGTAACGGGGCAGCTGAACTGGTTTACCTGCTAGTCCGCGTGCTGAGGTGCAGGAGGGCGCTTATCCCGGTACCGACTTTTTGTGAATATGCCCTTGCGGTCTTGTGCCAGGGGGGTGAAGTGCTTGAACTGCCCATGCCCGAAGAAAACGGCTTCAGGCTTCCGGTTGACGAGATCATCGCCTCATTGCCTGACGCAGACCTCCTTTTTCTGTGCAACCCCAATAACCCCACCGGGCGGTTAACCGGCCGCAAAACAATCCTGACCATTCTTGAAAAAGCGTGTTTGCACGGTGTTATGGTCCTCATAGATGAAGCGTTTATGGATTTTGTCCCCAGGCGGGAGCTTTTTTCTGTTATCAAAATGGCCGGACAACAACCCAACCTGGCGGTCCTTTACTCCATGACCAAATTCTTTGGCATCCCCGGTCTGCGCTTGGGGGCGATAGCCGGGCCCGGGGAACTGCTGTCCCGCATGAGCGCCGCCAGGGACCCCTGGAATGTTAATGTACTGGCCCAGGTTGCCGGCGTAGCCGGCTTGATGGATTACCAACACATGCGGGATACCTGCCGAATAGTGAACTGTGAAAAGAAATTTCTTTTCGGACAGCTTGCCTCACTGCCCGGTGTTCAACCACTGCCCGCAGCCGCTAATTTTATCCTGGCAGATGTTGCCGGCAGCGGGTTCACTTCATTTGAATTAACCGAACTGCTGGGCAGGCAGGGGGTGCTGGTCAGGGAATGCTCTGATTTTAACGGGCTGGCCGGTCGTTTTTTGCGACTGGCAGTAAAAACTCGCCCGGAAAACGAGAAGCTGTTGCTGGCTCTTAAAGCAATAGTACAGGGAGAGAATAAATGAGCTGCCGTGTGTACTTAATCAGACATGGGGAAACAGAGTGGAATAACACCATGAAGTTCCAGGGAGTGACCGACATACCGTTGTCGGAGCGTGGCCGCCGGCAGGCGGTTAGCCTGGGTAAACGGCTGGCGGCACTGAAGCTTGACGCGTTTTATGCCAGCGACCTGGTCAGAGCGCGTGAAACAGCAACAATTATCTCCAGCCGGCACGGCATGTCCATTGTGACTGTCCCCGCACTAAGAGAGCTGAATTTTGGAGCCTGGGAAGGGTTAACCATTGCAGAAATAAAAGAGCTTTTTGCCGGTGAAATAGAACAATGGTGGGAAAACCCGTTTTCAATCAGGATCCCGGGCGGTGAAACCTACAATGAATTGATTGAAAGGTCCGTTAACGCCATCAAGGAGATTATAGCGCGGCACAGCGACGGCCGGATAGCGGTAGTGTCCCACGGGGGTCCAATCAGAAGCATCGTGGGCAGCGTTCTGGAAATGGATTTGGGTAAATACTGGCGGCTGGGACTTCATAACGGGTCTTTGAGTATCCTTGACTTCACCGGTTGGGAGTACGGAATTCTTACGCTTTTCAACGACTGCTCCCATTTAGCCGGCAACAATGCCGGCAGTTCTTATTAGTAAGCCATTGGCTTAAATGACAAATTGTAACATTATTTGCTCTTGCAATTTAATATGCCTGTTATTACCATTAATGGTGACAGATTGTTTTATAACGCCCAAATGATAAACATTATCCGAAGTCATTTTACCTATGGCCATGTTGGCTAGGGTAACTTGACCGGCAGGGTGCGTACCGGAAACGGTCGTACCTCCCATTGTGGAAAGGATAGTATATGTTGGGGTTTATAAAGCCCTTCATTGCAATTTATTTCGCAATGAAGGGCTTATTCTTTATTCCAAAACCATCATTTTAATAAAATAAATCGAAAAAGCGCAATACAGCCGGCGGAGGTGTCTAACGGCTCCAAAGCAAGGTTTTATTAATGCGATATAGGGTTTATTACCCAAAAAGCATGTGGTCTACTAATATTTTTTTAGGGGGAGAAAAGTTGAAAAAAGCAGTAATGAAGATGGTTCTTTCTTTGTTTCTGGCACTGTCTCTAACTCTTACAACAACGTCTCTGCCGTTATCGGTCAATGCAAATTATAACGGCATAAATGAAAAGAACCAAAAAAGCAATGAAACCGGCGCTCCAAGCATACAAGAAGATGTATATGCCGGCAGGGACGAGAATGGCAATTTAGACCAAGATGTTGCCGATGAAGTTTACGCGCAAATGCAGTTTGACCCTCTTTGCCCGTTAGATCTGAACGAGTATAAAACCGACCGCTTTATCGTTAAATACAAAAGCGGCAAAAGCAAGGGCAGTCTGGCCGTTTCTTTAGGTCAAGATTTGAAAGAAATAAGAAATATCAACAACAGCAAGTTTAAAAGCTTTAATGTCATAACGACAAAAACAAAGATGAGGAAAGAAGATTTCATAGCGAAAGTAAAAAGTAAAAATGCAGAAAGCGAAATTGAATACATTCAGCCTGATTATGAGCTGACGGCAGCATCGCTGGATGCGGAAATAGATGCACAGCAAAACGAGCAGGACATAACTGATGCAGTGCAACAGGATGAGAGTCCGGACAATCAAGCTGGACAAGCTAGCGCCCGGCCGGGAGAAGAAAACTTGCCGGAATTCCTGCAAGGACTTCCGCCCAATGACCCGATGGTAGAACAATGGCTAACAACCTACCAAGCAAAAAAAGAAGCGCAGAAAAATACAGCCAATGCCGGAACGCCGGTGAACATGGCTGACGTCAATATAAAAGCCGCCTGGGGAAAATCCCAGGGAGAGGGAGCCATAGTCGCCATATTGGATACAGGAATAGACATCACCCATAAGGAGTTATCGCAGAGAATTTGGACAAACAAAAGCGAAACGCCCGGCAATGGGACCGATGACGACGGCAACGGCTACATCGACGACACAAACGGCTGGAACTTCAGTGACGATAACAACGAAGTACACAGGCATGGCCGGGAATACGACGAATGGCACGGGACACATCTCGCGGGTATCATTGCCGGGGCAGCGCCTGAAGCAAAGATATTGCCGTTGAAAGTATTTAAAAACGGTACGGCCTATACCAGCGACATCATTGAAGCCATTGAGTACGCTGAAAAAAACGGCGCAAAAATCGCAAACTGCAGCTGGGGGACAAGCTTCGACAACCCGGCCTTAAAAGAAGCCATTGCAAATTCCACCATGCTCTTCGTATGCGCGGCAGGCAACAGCAATGCCGATATCGACACCAGTCCGGTTTACCCGGCGTCATACGGCGAGAATAACATTATCACAGTCGCCTCCATCAACAAAGACGGAAATTTATCAGGCTATTCAAACTATGGTGAGACATCGGTAGATGTCTCAGCTCAGGGTGAGAATATCGTCAGCGCCACACCCGGCGACAGGCATGGTATGAGCAGCGGGACATCCCAGTCAGCCGCCTTTGTATCAGCCGAAGCCGCGCTGATACTGGGAGCATGCAAAAATGCCGCTGCGGAGGGGCTCAAACAGATAATAATACAAACCTCCGATAAACTGCCCAGTCTGCTCAATCAAGTAAGCGATGGGAACAAGATCAACTGCGGCAGCGCGGCATCAACTGCCATTCCGGAAAAGAGTGAAACGTTAATCAGAGAAGATAATAACGACATATCAGTCAGTGATTCAGTATACGAGGACATTTCAGTAACTGATTCAGTATATGGCGAAACCATAGATAAAGAGCTTGCTTATGGCAATCCTACCGTCTCGGATACAATTTATCAGACCGCTGGCGAATACAGCCTGTACTCCGGAGAGATCTGGAATATTAAGGCGAGCATGCCTACGCCAAGATTTCGTTTGGCAGCAGCAGAGGTTAACGGGAAGATATATGCAATAGGCGGCGAAGGCAGTAGCGGCTATTTAAATACAGTAGAAGAATACGATCCTGCGACAAATACCTGGACTACAAAAGCAAGCATGCCTACACCAAGGGACGGCTTAGCTGCTGCAGCAGTAAACGGGAAGATATATGCCATAGGCGGCGGTAATTATAACGGCAAGTTAAATACAGTAGAGGAATATGATCCGGCAACAAATACCTGGGCGGTAAAAGCAAGTATGCCCACATCAAGGTTTTTGTTAGCAGCGGCAGCGGTAGATGGGAAGATCTATGCGATAGGTGGAAATAACAGCGGATTATTAAATGCAGTAGAAGAATATAATCCTGCCACAAATACCTGGACGGCGAAAGCAAGTATGCCTACAGCAAGAAATTATTTGGCGGTGACGGCTGTCAATGGGAAGATTTACGCTATAGGCGGTTTTAATGATACCGGTTATAACAGCTTAAATACAGTGGAAGAATATAATCCCGCAACAAACACGTGGACGGCAAAAACAGGTATGCCGATGCCGAGATTCGGACTGTCGGCGGCCGCTGCAAACGGAAAAATTTATGCAATGGGAGGACGATACTTCTACGATGATAATAGCCGGAACGTGGTAGAAGAGTATACCCCAGCAACAAATACGTGGAGAACAACAGCAAGTATGCCAACACCCAGACATTTACTGGCGGCAGCGGCTGCGGGCAACCGGATTTATGCAATCGGAGGAGCAAACGATTATAATATATTAAATGCAGTAGAAGAACTAGTATTAGGAACTGACGACTATGGCAATGACTTTGCAGATTCAACAGCAATTGATATTGGCTCAACAGTTCAAGGATGGATTGACTACGCTAATGATGTTGATTGCTTCAATTTCACTCCGGCAGTGAGTGGTTCATATATTATTGAAAGTCTAGGTTCAATAGATACAATCGGGGAATTGTATGATAGCAATCAAAATTTTATTAAATATGATGATGATAGTGGAGACAATTACAACTTCAGGATTATAGTTAGTCTTCAGGCCGGCCAAACGTATTATATAAAAACAAGGGAATATTCTGACGGAACAGGGCCATATACGCTTTTAATCTCAAATGTGCCAAATAACTTTAAAGCAACTTCAATTGATTCCTCCACCATCACAGTATCGTGGGACCCTGTGCCCGACGCAATCGGGTACGACATTGAGATCGACGGCGCGGTCATTGACAATGGCGCAAGCACCGCTTATATACACAGCGGCTTGGTAACCGATGTTACGCATATATACAGGATCAGGGTAAAGTATAATGCTACAACGGGTGGATGGAGCAAAAAAGTTTATTCGCTGACAAAAGGAAGTTGTTATCAAATTAGGGCATCCATGCCCACACCAAGAGGAGAATTGGCAGCGGCAGCGGAAAATGGAAAGGTCTATGTTATAGGCGGTTTTAGCAATAACTGGTGTTTAAATACAGTAGAAGAATATAACCCTGCAACAGATACCTGGGTGGCAAAAGTAGGTCTGTCCACACCAAGATATCGTTTAGCTGCGGCGGCAGTAAACGGGAAAATCTATGCCCTAGGCGGTTATAGCAGTAGCGGGTATTCAAATACAGTAGAAGAATACAATCCTGTGACAAATACCTGGACAGCAAAAGCAGGTCTGTCCACACCAAGATATCGTTTAGCTACAGCAGCAATAAATGGGAAGATTTATGCCCTAGGCGGTTATAGCAGTAGCGGATATTCAAATACATTAGAAGAATATGATCCTGCTACAAATACCTGGACGGTAAAAGCGGCTATGCCGACGCCTAGATATGGATTGGCAGCGGCGGCGGTGAACGGGAAGATCTATGCAATAGGCGGTTATAACAGTAGCGGTTATTCAAATCATGTAGAGGAATACGATCCTGCAACAAATACCTGGACGGTAAAAGCAGCTATGCCAACCCCTAGACATGGATTAGCAGCGGCAGCAGTAAATGGGAAGATCTATGTAATAGGCGGTTATAACAGTGGTTATTTAAATCAAGTTGAGGAATACGATCCTGCAACAAATACATGGTCAACAAAATTGGACATGCCAATAGAAGACAATTTTCTGGCAGCAACGGCGTTAAATGGTAGGGTTTATGCAATAGGCGGACATAATTCTGATGGGTACTTAGACTATGTCCAGGAACTAAATATGCAGAACATGCAGAACGGAATATACACAATAAATACCATTACAGGGGACACCTTCAACCTGGCGTTTTCAGCAAAAAACATGACCGTTACAAGCCATACGTTTACAGTAACATATGACCCAGCCCAGCTCCAACTCCTTGACCCGTGTGGCCAAACCCCAACTATAGAAACAGAGTTAGGGCTTGTTAGTGGTACGAATGTTACCATCGTCCAAAATGAGCCTGGGACAATTGTATTTTCAATAAACAATACTGTCTCTTCTGGTAAATCATGGTCAGGCTTGGTGAACACCTTAAAATTCAAAGCAAATGTGAATAACCCAGCGATATCCTACAAAGTGACATGAGAAAGCGTACCTGTGCTACAAGAGCAGATTAGCTGATTAACTATATGAAGCGACTGTTACTCTACTGTTGGAAGCATCTTAAAGTTCGTATGCACAACAAAACGCGGGAGGCTTATGAAATTGAAAAACAAGAGGAAATGGATAAAAGAAGGCATAAAAAAGTCTATAGTAACGCTTCTAGCGTTAATAATCCTATTTTCATCTATTCCATATCAGGTAGCATATACACAAGACATAGAAGAAACATTTCCAGATAGCAATAAAGAAATACTAGTAAATTTCCCAAGTGAAAGTGGAAAAGAACAATTAACAGAAGCTCAAATTCCTAATAACAGCAAAGAAACATTGCTTAATTATGAAAGCGAAAATAAAAAAGAGCTATCAACAGGAAACATGAGTTCTAATGCGAATAAAGATGTATTGGTTAATATTAATGAGAATATAAATAAAGTCACAGAAGAAAATGACAATTCAACAAAATATATAGGAGAAACAATAAAAAACAGAGAGAAAGCTTCATTCAAAAGCAATGAAATTTTAGTTAAGTACAAAAATGAAAACACAAAAGAAGCTTTAAAAAATAATGCAAAAAAGAATTTAAATCTAAATAAGTTGACGACAAAAAAACAATTTGTCAAGTTGCAAATCGACTTATTGGAAATAGATAAAGATTCTAGTATCGATAGTGTAATAGCTGAGCTACAAAAAGATCCCGATATAGAATATGCGCAACCAAATTATACGGTCAGTGTTCTTGATAGTGTCTATTTAGATAGTAACCAAGACTTATTATCATTGTATGAAATTGGTCAAGTTGTTGAAGGACAGGAATGTATACCCGGCACAGCCATCGACGTATTGTCGGCATGGAAGCTGACCAAAGGTTCACCGGGCATGCTAGTCGCAGTTCTTGATACGGGTATAGATATCAATCATCAAGAGCTTGTTAATAATATATTTGCTAACCAGGCTGAAATACCAGGTGACGGTATCGATAATGATTACAATGGATATATCGATGATGTGAAAGGCTGGGATTTTGCCAATCACGATAATTCAATCTATGATACCGCCGACGAGTTCCATGGAACACATATAAGCGGTATTATAGCAGCGACAGAAAACGGTTCAGGTGTCTGTGGCGTAGCGCCTGGCGTAAAGATACTGCCTATAAAGTTTATTAACGGCAGTATAGGCTATACCTCAGATGCTATAGAAGCCATAGAATATGCTGAAAGTATGGGAGCCAGGATTATTAACTGCAGTTGGGGCGGCAGCGAGAATAACACCGCATTAAAAGACGCCATTGCCCAATCAAACATGGTGTTTGTATGCGCCGCCGGCAATGATGATTCTGCTAATCCGGTATATCCCGCAGCTTTTGATTTGCCTAATGTAATTTCTGTAGGGGCGGTAAATCAGAGTGGGCAAAAGGCCAGTTTTTCCAATTACGGAGCATATGTTGATCTGGCTGCTCCCGGAGTTAGTATTATAAGCACAACGCCCCAGGATAATTATGGTTATATGGGCGGCACATCTATGGCCGCAGGATTTGTTAGCGGCGCTGCAGCCCTGTTATTAAGCTATCAAACAGACTTAGATGCAGGACAAGCAGTTAACCGTTTAAAAACATGCGCCTCGCCAAATGAAACCATTAAACAATTTACATCGACAGGCGGCATAGTGAATGCGTCTGCAGCGCTTACCAGTACCAATGTTATTGGTGATATTGACAATAAAAACAATGCGGTAAACCCAGATGAGGTACATAGCATTATAGCGAGCTACAGCAGCATAAACCAGGTAACAGCAACCCAGAAAGAAAAAATACTTGACTTCTATCATATAACCGAGCAACAAATAATAGAAGCCGAACAGACAGGTTACTCGCTAACAGATAGCATTAATATTGCAAAAGCCGCAACCGAGTACCAATTTACCATAAACGAAGTTATTATAGTATTACAGAAATATGGAAATATTCTTGATGCTGAGGCTGAGTTAAGCAACTTTAAACATTTTTCTGAGCGTTATGTTGTGCCTGTCACAAAATATGGAGAATTAAAAAGTTATTTTCTGGCAGGATACACTTCTAATGAAATACGTTCTGCATACGTAGCTTCGTTGGTAAGTAACTTGAGTATAGCTAATCTGTTAAAGATTCAGAATGAAGATCCACTCCAGACTATCATCAATTCTTTGAATATGGGTCTGAGCCAGGTGCAAATAGATATTCTTAACGAACTATTCGCCGAATATGACGTCAATAAAAGAAACCTCCTGATATACATGCAGCAGGATAATATAAGTGCTGAACAAATTAAAAGCTTGTTTGAACAATTGGAACAAGATATACTTACCCAGTATATTAATGCAACCGGACAAACAGTCAACCCGTATGGTACAGGAGAAAATGATCAGATAAACTATGACAAGTATTTTAATGCGCCCTATGTGAGCAATATTAAAGATAGCGAAAATATAGAATTAAACACGGGGGCGCTGAAGCTTCAGAATACAGAATTGAGCTTAAAAGGACGTAACGGACTTGATTTGAATATTACAAGTCAGTATGATTCTTCAAAAGCAAATCTATATAATGTAGGATATAGTACGTCTGTTTCATTTAGTTATCAAGTATATGTGCAAGAAGTGCGTTATATCCGATATACCGACTGGAGTACGAGTAGTGAAACAACATCCAGACCTTTTTGTGTAGGTAATTTTGGTTCATATAGTGAAGCATCGCTATGCGCATATGGTTATAAATTTACGCTACCGGAATCTACGGGTTATATATATGACTTTATTACTAGTTCAAGATATTTTAATAAAACCACTTCTTATCAAATAACTTATACTGGTTATTATAATGGTTATTTTTGGTCGGAGTACCAATCGAGTTATTATAGTCCTCCTAACTCCCAGTTTATTTATGAGGATGGTTATTTTGGCTCAATACCTTTATCTTATACCCAAAAAACCTATGATACAGGCAAGATGTACTCTTGGGATGGAAAATCTTACACCCAGACAGTAACCTACAATGCTAATTACCGTGGCGAATTGCGAAAAACTACTTACGAGCGCATAGGGGAAGGTTTTAAAAAATACAACGCATATGTTGAAACAAGTTTGCCAGATATACGTTTTGTGAATGTAACCAACTCGGACACCTATAATGAACTTCATAACAACCTTGGCTCAGGATGGTCACTTGGCTTTCCCTCAGTGGAAATTGATATGGATAACAAATACTTACACCTTTCAAACGGTGATGCTTATAAGATCAACATTACTTCAGCAACTGGGGATTCAAACCTTGAAAAATACCCGCTTAACGATATTATCTTCGATAATGATAGTGGCAGTTATTCAAATGGAGTTTCAACCTCCAGTTACGTGCTCACTCGCAAGGACGGAATTAAAGAATACTTTTCCAGTGATGGTCGGCTTCTTGGTATTAAAGACAGGTTTAATAACGTCATAAAATTTGAACACACCAGTATTAATGGAGAGATGGTAATAAACAAAATTACCGATACGGTAGGCCGTATTGTAAATATTTCCTATCAAGATATTTCAAGTACCAGCAAAAAAGTTGTTATTACCGCTCCTGACAGCTCTACCATACAATTTATACTTGAATCCATACCCGCTTGTCATGGAGAATATAAACTTGTTAAAAAAATAGACCGGTTAGGCAGGGAAACAACATTTAATTATAATATTAACTCGGCTAATTTTACCTTCTATAAGTACAGTGGTGAGAAGGTGAATAAATATGCCAACATAACCGAAATTCATTATCCAACCGGTGCCTACAGCAAGTATACCTATGAAAAAGCCAGAGGCGTTCTGGGAAACCATGGCTCACTGGAGTATTACAGAATAAAGACCAGGGAAGACATTGAAAACGGCAAATCCTATAATAATCAAACTTACAGTTATATAAACAACTTTACCGGATATCCAACCTGTACGGACTCTAATTCCCTGCCTACGAATTTTACGTACCGAGTAGACGTAACAGATGCGTATTTAACAAAAACCAGCCATACATTTAACAGTAAACACCTGGAAATTAGAGCGGAGTCCAAGGCGAATGGCACAATGCTAAAAACTAGCATCGACGTAACATATGATGCCAATAAGCTGCCGGTAAAAGGTGTAAGTAGAGTATATAATACAAATGGGCAATATATGGAGAAAGTCGAAAATTACTCCTATGACACGAATAAATACGGAGATCTTTTAGGATTCTGGGATGTCCAGAATAGCCGGAATGCAGATAACTCACCTGCCAACGATGAACACAAAACTACCTATACTTATGATCCAAGCTACCACCTTGTAACGTCAAAAACATACAAAAAAGATGCTGCCACTACCATACAGGAGGTAATGACCCCATATTCCAACAAAAAATCCATTGAGTGGCATAAAATATATGTAAATGGTTTGTTGAAAAAGCAAACCCGCTATATCTATGATGTTTATGGTAATGTTATTGAAGAGCAGAAATATCTCGATAACTGGACAGACTATGTCTCGGATAAATCAAGTTATGATGATAACAACCCTGCACGCCACGGTCAGTTCAACGGGTTGTACCTTACCAGGAAATGGGTTGAAGGAGTCAAGAACGCAGACGGTAACCTTGTTGATGCCAAGCTAGGAAACTCTGCCGGGGTAATAGATGAAATAAGCAAATATGATTTAATGGGCAATTTGCTCGAAAAACATGATGGCGTGGGTAATGCGACTTCTTATCAATATGATATTGTAGGCAGGTTGCTTAAGGAGACAAATTGTGATGGAACCTTTAAATCGCTGAGTTACAATGATGCCGAAAATAGTGTTGTATTTACCAATGAAAAAGGTGACAGCCTAAAACGTGACTATGACGGTTTTGGTAACCTCATCTATGAGCAGGACACCTCAAGCGGTGAAATGCTCAAGCAGTTCGAATACGATCAGAAATTTAAGCTGGCAAAAGAAACAGGTCCTAATAACAAAAATACAACCAGCTATAGCTATAACGATGAAGGCAAGCTGCTAAGAAAGGAAGTAAAAGACAATAGCGGGGCCTTATTGGCTGCCGAATCATATATCTATGAAAATGCTTTTGCAGCCGCTAAGTATAACAAAATAACCAAAAATGTCCAGGGTGATACCAATTCACCTTCCCAAATAACCACTACTTATGAAAATAAGTACGGCTTTACTGAAAAACAGGGCAAAATGCACGATGGAAAAGAGTATCTGGATACCTTTAAATACGATTACTTAGGCCATAAAATCGAAGAAAAATCAGCTAGAGCATATGCTGAAAGCTGGACGGAACCTTATACCAAAAAATATCAGTACGACTATGCGGGCAATGTTGTACAAGAATACAATATAAAAGGAGATTATATAACAACCGCATATGACTCCCTGGGCAGGAAGATAAAGGTAACCGATATTAAAGGCAATAAATCTTCCACCCCATATTCTACTACTTATGTATATGACAACCTTGGCAGGCTAATTAAAGAAAACATACCGTTTGAGGATGTAAACGGGACAAAATACTATACTATTAAGAAGCATTACTATGACCGGAACAAAAATATAACAAGAGAAAGCGCCACCATAAATAAACCTGGGGGAACTGAAGCTTACAGCAGAATAGATTACCAATACAACAACCTGAACAGGCTTGTTATGGTAACAACCTTTAATGGGGCAACGCCTGTCAACTACACGCAGTTTTACTACGACGCAGCAGGTAATAAAATCAGAATGTACACAGGACTTGCCAGTCCGCTGACCATTAGCGGTCTCGACACCGTAACCGCCAATGGTGATTCAGATTATTCAATAACCAAGTACAGCTATGACAGGTTTGGCAATCTCACTGACATGACCGACCCGGCAGGCCAGCATGAGACCTATCGCTATGATTTGAGCGGCAATATGATTGGCCAGACAGATAGAAACGAAAATATAATAACAATTAGCTATGATGGGTTGAATAGAGTATTAAATAAATCAGTTACCACGCCAGACGGCCTGGGCAATAAAAGCTACAGTAACACCTACACACTGACCGGCAGCTTATTGACAACCACTGGCGATAAGGTCAATACCACCTACGCCTATGATGATTTAGGCCGGACAAAGACCGAAACTCGGACTGACGGTGTAACAAAAACATACACCTATGATGCTGGCAACAACAGAACATCAGTAATAATAAAAAAAGGCGGCAACCAGATTCAAAATACCGGCTATACCTATGACAAAATTAACAGACTGTATCAGGTAAAAGACAATGGACAAGTTAGGGCTACCTACGCTTATGATGACAATGGTAACAGGCAGACCCTGACCTATAATAACGGAAATATTACTGAATACCATTATAACCTGGCAAATAAGATAAAAACCCTGACAAATAAAAACGGCGCGTCAATACTGTCCCAGTATACCTATAATTACTATCTGGACGGGAATCAAGCAGATAAAACGGAAACTGTAACGAATCAATCCACAGAATATCTCTATGACGGCCTTGGTAGACTGCAAACAGAAACAGAAAAAGAAAACGGAAATGTCACCTCCGCCGTAAACTATACCTATGATGACTATAACAGCAGGGCGTCCATGACAAAGGACGGTGTTACAACCAGTTATAATTATGACAGCAATAACAGACTGGTAACTGAAATCAAAGTCACAGGCGATGTAACGGAGACAACCAGGTACGGTTATGACAATAACGGCAACCAGCTTTACAAGACGTCTGAAACCGTCAAGCCGGCTACAGCAGGAGAGGCCGAGAGTATCAGTGTATCGGTATCAGGCGTAAGCGGTGACGGTAGTGTAAGTTTTAATGAGTATGATGGATTTAACCAGTTAGTAAAAGTGACTTCCGGAGATATGACTTCCACTTATGAATACAACGGGGCTGGGTTGAGGAACAGCAAGGCGGTAAACGGTACAGTAACCACCCATATTTGGGATGGCAACCAGATAGCTCTTGAACTTAATGGCGCCGGTGCTGTAACCAATAAATATTTGTTAGGTATAAACCTGATTTCCGTCCAGGATGGCACAGGAACAACAAGTTACTATCTGTATAACGCCCACGGTGATGTGGTACAATTAACCAATAGCAGCGGCGCTGTCACCAAGACCTATACCTACGACGCCTTCGGTAACGAAAAGAACCCTGACCCGAATGATCCAAATGCATTCAGGTACTGTGGCGAATACTTTGATAAAGAAACAGGGACATATTATCTCAGGGGAAGGTACTATAACCCGGCAATAGGCAGGTTCATAAGCGCAGACAGTTATCTGGGCAAGGACAATGATCCATTAAGCTTGAATTTGTATACTTACTGCGCCAACGATCCTGTAAATTACAATGACCCAAGCGGCCATTTTGTTTTCAATGCCTTAGCTGCAGGCATTGGAGCTGCTATAGGAGGAATTTTTAATACAGCATTCTCAGTAATAGGTGACTTGTGGACAGGAGATTTGCAATGGAATAACTGGAATAGCTGGCAATCACACGGAAGAGAATACGGGGGAGCATTTATTACCGGTGCGATTGGAGGAGCTGCTGCAGGACTCACTGGTGGATTGTCGTTATTAGCAGGAGTTGGTATCAACGCTGGAGCATGGGGAATAGGAAGTATTGCAGGAGGATATGTAGCTACAGGCGCATTCAGTTGGGGACAAGCTGGTTGGTCTGCTTTAGGCGGAGGCATTGGATATGGTATAGGAAGATATGCTGGAGATTATCTTGGCAGTGCTTTAAGCAGGGGTTATTCAAGTATTACGAGTAATTCGCTTTCTGATACATTTAATGCAGGTTGGATATATAAGCCGAGCTATAATATAAATTTGCAACAGTTTGCAAATAACGAAATTAGAAATTTTCCTAATATTAATGGCTTTAACACGTTTAATAATTTTAAGAAAGCTTTTGGTCCTGCAGGAGACAACTTAGTATGGCATCATATAGTAGAACAATCACAAATAACTAAATCAGGCTTTAGCCCTACACGGATTCATAATATTGAAAATATTATAGCTGTAGATAGAGCAACTCACGCGAAGATAAGCGGATATTACAATTCAATTGATTCATTTACAAATGGTATGAGAATAAGAAACTGGTTGGCTGGTCAAAGTTTTGAAGAACAATACAAATTTGGTTTGGATGTTTTAAGAAGATATGGCATATGTCCATAATATTACAATCTCTTTTGGGGTGATATATAAAGTGAAAATTAATTACGAAGATGTTAGGCAAAAATACATTAATGCAGCCATTCTACATCGGAAATCTTCTTATAATGGAGACTACAAAACCGCTAACAAACAGTATAAAGTTTTGAAAAAGATTTATGATCAGATTGAAAAAAATGTTATAGAAAAGAAATTGCTTTTAGATTTACTTGAATATAATGATATTTCTGTAAAAAGTTGGGCAGCCGCTCATATGCTCGGAATTAAATACGAAATATCAAAGGCTGAAAAAGAATTGATAAACATTGCTACTATACATGACGCAGAAATGATAGGATTCAGTGCTAAGATGACTTTAAACGTATGGGCGCAACAAGGTTTTTTGAAATTTTAGTTTACACTCTATACGTGTTGTTTAGCGATTATGTGATTTATAATACTTTAACTGAATATTTTACTTATTATAAATTACACTAATGCATTCAGGTACTACGGCGAATACTTTGACAAAGAAACCGGGACGTACTACCTCAGGGCAAGATATTACAACCCGGCCACAGGCAGGTTCATAAGCGCAGACAGTTATCCGGGCGAGGACAACGACCCGTTAAGCTTGAATCTGTATACCTACTGTGCTAACAATCCCGTAAATTACCATGACCCAAGCGGCCACTTTTTCCAAGCAATCACTGCTGCCATAGGAGCTGCAATTGGTGGAATTGTAAACACCGCTATATCTATAGGACGAGACTTGTGGACGGGAAATTTGCAATGGAATAATTGGAATAGTTGGCAATCGCATGGAAGAGAATACGGTGGAGCATTTGTAACTGGTGCAATTGGGGGAGCTGCTGCTGGATTCACTGGTGGACTGTCACTAGCAGCAGGAGTTGGTATAAATGCTGGAGCATGGGGATTAGGAAGTATTGCAGGACAATATGTAGCTACGGGCTCATTCAGTTGGGGACAAGCTGCTTGGTCAGGAATAGGCGGAGGCATTGGATATGGTATAGGAAGATATGTTGGAAATTTGTTTATGGGTACTGGGATTACGGGAGTCAGTGAGGTTAAACAAGGGTTAAGAATTAATAACCTACCTTTAGCAAAACCTGGTGAAGACTTGTATGTTGGTACATATAGTAAATCAATATATTGGAATAAGAAAACTGGCTTAAATTTGACACATACGCCACATCATATTGTACAAGATGCAGTAAGTGGAACATCCCACGGACGAGGAATGACAATTAATATCAGACAGGATATTCACAAGTTAACCGAAACATTTGGTTCAAGTAGAAATCTTCCAAATCCACGTCAGCACCTTGCTGCGGATATAAAAGAAATGAGGAATTTATTAAAGGAATTTGGATACGATAGAAGCATAATTAATGCTCAGCTTTGGGAACTATTAAAGCAGAATAAATCATTAGGAGAAGTCTATTAAGGGAGGATTCATAAAATAAATGGACAAAAAAGATGCAATTGACTTTTTAAAAAAACATCAGCCAATGCCTGATGATAAAAATTTAAGCAAGGATGTTATAACAAAATATAATGAGATAAGAGAATACTTTTTAACAAACCCTGATGAAGATTGTATTCCACTATTTCTAAACTCTTTTGGAGAAAGAGACGGATTTGGGGTATATCAATTAATAGAAGGATTAATTGCAAAGTTTAAAAAGAATCATGTAATGCCCCATTTGCTAAAAGCACTTGAGAGTCACTATAGAAGCATTCGATATTGGAATGCTTCTATAGCATCCTCATTTCCCAGTGAAGAGTTGTTTGAGCCTCTGAAAAAAATGCTTTTTGAAAATGATGTAGATATTCGGTATGCGTCCATTACAGCAATTGCACAGTTGGCATTATCCGGGATTAAGTGTAATGAAGTTATTGATGTTTTAGAGGATGCTTTGTCAAGAGAAACAGGAGATGATATATCAGAATTTATTCAAGAAGTAATTGATGATATAAAATCAAGTAATTAATTCTACCACTTACCGAAGCGACCTATGCCTCTTATTGCACTGGACTTATCCTAAAAAATTATCATCAGTATTCTAATACTTTCTCAGCCCTCCTAAATATAGTCCTTCCTTCAACCATAACCAGAAACGGGTCGAGGTTGGTATCCAGAATGTCGAGGGGACGGGGTTATTGACAATATTTGATGGGAAAATATATTTTCATCTAAGGGGTGGTAGGGTCAGGCTTGAAATATATCCATAACCTACGACTCGAAAGGGTTAAGGAATAAAAGGTTAAACCCTCTGGAACCACTAAGTATCATTATGATAACGGGGGCGATGTTCAGGTTATTTTCTCATTTTTGTGGTCTTATGACCTTGTGCATAATCTTCCAGTTCGGCACTTGATATTTAACTATTAGCAATCTGGGCAGGTAAGCCTCAACAAGTTGCTCGCATTATCAGGTAACCGCTATGTCTAAACAGATCGGGTTATCTGGAAGTAATAAATCATTCGCATAAGTGATTGTTAACTGAAGCAGATACTCTTGAGATGGAGAATCCTCGTGTTAGTTTTGCTTGTATATGATCATATGGAGCTAAGTACACCCTGCAAAAAGTTTAGTTAGTCCTATCTTCGCGCAGAATAAATAGTTCTTGGGCTTCTGCCAGATTCTAAATTGCCGGATGGTGAAGTTTAATATGACAAAGCATTTAAAAATATTAATGTTATTAGTTTTTCTTTCTTTAGTTGTTTTAAGCGGATGTGAGAACTCTGCAACTTCATTAGATGCAGATAAAATAAAGATAAAAGAAGCGCTGGAGAATGAATTTAACTTGATCCAGATGATGCCTAATGTAATTAAAGGTAAAAAAAATTTTCTTAATAATAGTATTTCAATGGTGCTCAGTGAACGCTATACAACTAAAAACAGCTATGAAGAAATAATCAATTATTATGATGAACAGCTAAAGGAGCACGGTTGGCAATTTTATAAGGAAGAAAAACTTACGGATTGGGGTAGGGACTATGGTGGAAAAAGTGTGAGATATAAAAAAGGTGATTTTGTTGCTATAGTGCAATATGCAGGTGAGAAGGCAGATTATGGTTGGACCTATGGTTTTGCTATAACTTGGGGACTGTATGAAGAAAAGTAGAGTAGAGGAAGTGATAGGAGCTGATAGGGGGGCTGTCGGGGCTGATAGCGGTCAGGCTGGAAAGCTGATAGGAAGCTGAGAAGCTGATAGGGTCAGGCTTGAAATATTACCTTATTGATAATAATTCGAAACTTCAACCCCATCCAAAACATGAATACAATTGGTTGAGTTTATACCCGGCGAATTCAGCTATAACAATTGGGATTTTAATAATTATTCTAACACTTTCTCAGCCCTCCTGAATATAGTCCTTCCCTCAACCATAACCAGAAACGGGTCGAGGTTGGTATCCAGAAGGACCAGGTCGGCGTCATACCCCGGCGCAAGGCGTCCTTTTTTTTGCAGCCCCAGGACAGCGGCCGGGTTTGCCGAAGCCAGTCTTACTGCCTGCGGCAGTTTCAGACCGGCGATTTTAACCATATTCCGAACGGCGTCGAGCATGGTGATGGTGCTGCCTGCCAGCCTGCCGCCGGGAATTTCCGCCCTGGATCCTTTGACTACAATTTCCTGTCCTCCAAAACGGTAACGTCCGTCCGGCAGGCCTGCCGCCGCTATGGCGTCGCTGACCAGGACCAACCGGTCGCCTTTTATATGCCACAAGAGCTGCAGCATGGCAGGGTGTACGTGTATGCCGTCGGCTATTACCTCAACAGATAATTCTGGTGAGACTAAAGCTGCCCCGGCCGGACCGGGTTCCCGGTGGTGTATGGGAGCCATGGCGTTAAAGATATGGGTGATGTGTTTTAAGCCTGCTCTCGCGGCGTTTATAGTTTGGGTAAAGGTGGCTCCCGAATGGCCAAGGGAGGGGATTACACCGCAGGAAGAAAGCAGCTCCATAACCTCAAGGGCCCCCGTAAGCTCCGGAGCCAGGGAAACCATCCTTACCTTACCCTGACCGGCTGCCAGCAGTTCATTCATTTCATGCTTATCGGGCTCTCTCAGGAAAGGAATGCCCAGGGCGCCGCTGTGCGACCGGTTCAAAAAAGGGCCCTCGAGGTTAGCGCCGATAATAGAAGCTCCCGCAGCTGATGTAGTATGCCTGGCCGCCGTCTCCAGCGCCAGGGCCATTCGCTCAAGCGTTGACGGAGCGACGGTGGCCAGCATTGCCGTGGTGCCGTGTCGCCCGTGATACCCCGCGATCCGCTGGAGTGAGCCGGGGTCACAGTCCAGGATGTCCGCGCCATCGGCGCCATGCACATGCAGGTCAATAAAACCTGGAGCAATAATGAGCCCCGCAGCGTCAATACTCTCCACTGCCGCCGCAGCGTCCATTTGCTCCAGGGATACGATTTTTCCGCCTGAAACAACCAGGGAACGGTTGTTGATGAGTTTTTCTTCCCCCACCAGTGTTCCGTTGTTAATTATAAAATCGAACATGCTCTCACCTGCATTTAAATTGTAATACACCTCATGATACATTAATTTATCAGCCCAGGGAACAATAATTGTAAAAAGGGGGATAGTTATGGATCAAAATGATTCCTTTATTCAAAGCAGGGTTCCCTGGAGTACTGAACCAAGCCTCAAGGATATGGCCCAGGAGGTAGGGGTCGATTATGACCGCTTAATTGACGGGATTAAAGAAGATAAAAGCGACTCAGAAATAGCAGGTGAACTTGCTGTCCCGGAAAAGCTGATTTACCACCTGAGAGACCATTTTTACACGCGTGGCGTACATTCGATCATGGGACAGGATTAACCACGAAATAAATATTGATTTGAAGCGGCCCGGTGCAATTGACCGGGCTTGATTGTAAAAGCAGGCTGTTGCAAGAAAACCAGCATATTTCTTGCAACATGTTCGTCTCCCGCTGATATGTCTGCCTCTTTCTTGATTAAACAATTAAATATGTCCATGTAGCTGTAAAATAACTGTGGGTGATCACCAGTAATCTCCAGGCGAAAAGACAAGGAGTTTTTCCACGGAGAAAAGAAGAAAACCTCCAATGCAAGTAAGCCAAACCGACAAAGGAGGTTTCTTCTAGTGAATACATCACCCCAAATCCAAGCAGCCCAAGACTATCTGAAAGAAAGTTCCTGGCTGCAAGAGAAAAGAGTGAGTACTTTACTTAACAGTGTACTTGCCGGAAAGACAAATTTCAATACTTTAGAAAAAGAACTATTTACCATTGCCAGAGACTACTTGATTCAGATGCTGACTGCATTTTTAGAACACCTTGATCGGCTCATACTTTACTCGGCCGAACGGGAGGGTTGGGAAGTAGTTGAAATAAGGGAGCGAAGCCTCGAAACCACCCTGGGGGTGCTCAGCTACCCAAGACGCTACTACAAAAAGCGCACTTTAAGCGGAGCTTACGCTTACACCTTTTTGCTGGACGAACTGCTGGGTATACCAGCAAGAGCGCATGTCTCTGCCCGGTTGAGCGAAATAGCCGTAATGCTTGCCGCCGAACAAACCTACAGGAAGGCAAAAGAAACCTTAAAGACCACTTTGGGGGTGAGCATCAGCCACGAGACCATCCATCGGGATGTCCAAGTAGCCGGTGAACACCTCAAGAAATGGGATGGGGAAACTGGCTTAGACGGTACCGGTATCCGTGTTGTCCCTTTATTGGTTGTCGAAGTAGACGGAGCGATGATCAAACAACAGCGCCGGCACAAAAGAAGTGAGCAGAGACGCTTTGAGTTAAAAACAGCGGTAGTTTATGAAGGGTGGGAAGAAGGTCCGAATGGCAGAGCAAAACTGATCAACCCCACTTACTTCATTTACCACGGAAAAGGAGAAGAATTTTGGGGCGCCTTAGAACGGCGTTTAAGCCGGCTCTACGATCTTGACGGCTGCCCAAGAAAAATTATTGCCGGGGACGGAGCCGACTGGATCCGGGAAGGAGCCGATCTTTTAGGGGCCGAATATCAATACTGCCGGTTCCACTTAAAAAGGGATCTTATTAGCCTGTTTAACCCCCAGCACAGAAAAAAACTCGAGAAAATCCTCTATACGAACGACACGAACAGCCGGGCCGCTTTCAATATGTTTTTAAGGACGTTGATCATTGAAGAACCAAACGAAACCAGAAAAGAAAAACTAAGAGCTTTCCAAAGCCTAATCAATAGCGTTTGGGAAGGGATTACCGACTGGCGGGAAAGAAACCGTCCCTGCCCTTCCCCGGCCCGGGGATTGGGAGTTATCGAACCCAATGTGGGGCATACCATTGCCCGTCGGTTTAAACATCAGGGGGCTTCCTGGTCGGTAAACGGATCTGACAATCTCGCCCATGTTCGTTGTGCAAAAAGAAACGGTAATCTTATAGATATTCTTCGCCTGCCAGGGCCGCCTACTCCAGAGAGTGAGCCGGTACGAGTTCAGGACGGCTATTGGGCCAGAAGACAAACAGATGGCCTGGCTGCAAAAGATCCTGGGGATTGGGTACGGGCATCCTTGCCGGCAGCTTATGGACCCAATCAGAAAAGCCGGGAACTGGCATTACTAATTAGCCGTCTCACTTTAGATTGGATTTTTTAGACATGTTTTTGGTGAATCCCTGAGGCTTTTTTTGGGCGGCGCCGTCAGGGTAGCCTTGACTGCCGGGGGCCACACGCATGGTATAATGGGAGAAACGACGGGTTCGCTATCTTTGTAGACATGTTCCCGGAGCCACCCCGTCGGCATGTTTTATCAGACCATGCGTGGGGGTGGCAGTCAAGGCCGCCGCCACCGTGTTTTAAATTTTTTGCAATCTATATCGTGTCAAATTTATAACCTGGTTGAGTTGCATTGGAAATTATCGGATACGACCCACTTTAACTTGACAGCATCATATGTCCATATAGGTAATGCAGATCCTTGTTGACTGTGCTATAATAGACGGAATATATCGCTTTAAATTGCCGGCCTTGCCGGTGGAGGGGGTAGAAATCAATGCGGCCGGAAAAATTTGATAAAATCGGCTTAACCTTTGATGATGTTATGATTGTCCCGGCAGCCTCGGAAGTCCTGCCTAGGGAAGTCGACACGGTTACCAGTCTTACGAGAGAGATCAAGTTAAATATTCCTCTAATGAGCGCAGGTATGGACACGGTCACAGAATCCAGAATGGCCATCGCTATCGCTCGGGAAGGCGGAATCGGTGTTATTCACAAGAACATGACTTCTGAACGACAGGCCCTTGAGGTTGACCGGGTCAAACGCTCAGAACACGGGGTAATCTCGGACCCCTTCTACCTGTCTCCTGATCACCCCGTAAGCGACGCGCTGGTACTGATGGAAAGGTACAGGATCTCCGGTATTCCGGTCACGGTTAATGGGAAACTGGTTGGCATTTTGACCAACCGCGACCTTCGCTTTGAGCTTGATTTCACTAAAAAAATTGGTGAAGTTATGACCAAAGACAACCTGGTAACAGCGCCTGTGGGGACAAACTTGAATCAGGCCAAAGAAATTCTGCAGAAGTATAAAATCGAAAAGCTGCCGATAGTTGACGAACATTTTAACCTAAGAGGCCTAATAACCATCAAAGATATCGAAAAGTCCCGCCAGTATCCTTACTCCGCCAAAGACAAACGTGGCCGCCTGCTGGTAGCTGCGGCAGTCGGTGTCACGGCGGATACCCTTGCCAGGATCGAGGGCCTGGTAAAAGCCGGTGCGGACGCAATAGTGGTTGATACGGCGCATGGTCACTCCCGGGGAGTAATTGATTTGGTTTATAAAATAAAACAAAAACACCCGGAAACCGCGATTATAGCCGGCAACGTCGCTACCGCCTCAGGAACCCGGGCACTCATTGAGGCGGGCGCTGACGCGGTCAAAGTTGGGATCGGACCCGGTTCCATCTGTACCACCCGGGTGGTTGCCGGAATCGGCGTTCCACAGATTACGGCTATTTATGACTGCGCCCAGGCGGCGGCAGCTTACGGAATTCCCATTATTGCTGATGGCGGCATTAAATACTCCGGGGATATAACCAAGGCCATCGCGGCGGGAGCAGATGCTGTAATGCTTGGAAGCGTTCTGGCCGGTACGGAAGAAAGCCCCGGGGATATTGAAATATACCAGGGGCGCAGTTACAAGGTATACCGCGGTATGGGTTCACTGGCGGCGATGAAGGAAGGCAGCAAGGACCGCTACTTCCAGGAGCAAACGGAAAGCGATAACAAGCTGGTGCCTGAAGGGGTTGAAGGAAGAGTACCCTTTAAAGGGTCCCTCTCCGATACGGTGTATCAACTGATTGGCGGACTAAGAGCCGGCATGGGTTACGCGGGCTGCGGGAATATCTACGAGTTGAAAACAAAAACACAGTTTATACGCTGCACTCCGGCAGGGTTGAAAGAAAGCCACCCCCACGATGTGGTCATAACCAAGGAAGCCCCAAACTATAGTCTCTAAGCAAAAAAAAGCCTGCAGTTTCACGCTGCAGGCTTCTTTTTATATTTTATATCCGCTATCCTCGAATAGCATGTTGTCAAACTTCATGTTATCCTCACAGCTTACATTTGCCCCTACCCGAACCATTAAAACATTAGCCGGGTGTTCAACAATATCGGGGTCGTCAGTGTCCCGCCTGCTCAAGCCTACCGAGCCAAAAAGTCTGGCCAGCATTTTTTGGTACATAAACAGGTCCAAACCACTCGATTTTAAGTCCCAATGCCAGCAAAACTCAACGGTAACGATAATGTGGTTTTCCATAACCGGATTGCTGAACGCTTCCCGCAACAGCGCAACTCCAATTCCGCGTTGCCGCCAGTCAGGGCTGATCTCAATACCGCCGAGCTCTAAAACTGCGGGGTGTTTGCTCCACCGGCTAAAACCATCCGGGTAGTGGAAAGTAACATAACCGGCGATCTCACGACCATACCTGGCAATATAGACCATGCCCTCGGGCAGCCTGGCAATAGCTGCCAGGGCTTCCTTCTGTTTGGCAGGCGGGCGGAAAACAGTCAGCTTATTATTCATACTAAGCTCTTCAAGTTTTGCTGCTTCCAGAGGACCTTCTATTAATATTTCTCCCAGGGAGGTCTTTAGCGATTCGACTGCGCAACATGCTGTGCTCATACAGGCTCCCCCCACAAGACATTTGAAAACCCCCGGTTACCATTGGAAATTGAATATCGACCATTCAGGGTAAATATTTAACCTTTCACAATTATTATATGCATGTGGGACTTTCTAATCAATAATAATATTCGCTCATGTCCCTATTTCATGGAGCAAACGGATATTGTTGAATAATGCAGGAAATAATTTACAATTATTTATTTACATTAAAAGGAAACTACTTTTCCATGATGAATTAATAAGTACAGTTACAGTAATAAGCACAAGGAAGGTGAACTTTTAAAAATGGCCGGTAAATTAAATTCCCTTACAGACGTTTTAAAGAAAACATTATTCTTTTTCGAAGCCCTGTCAGTAGGCGAGCTGGCTCCACACGTCCACAGGAGGATGCTCAAAGATTACACCCTGCAGCAGGTGGAAGAAAAGGTAAAACTTTGCCTCAAACAAAATGAATGCTTTTACAGGGAAAAAGAATACTGGCGTTTAAACCTTGAAGGCAATAAAGACAACGATCAATTTTACTCACTGCTGCTCAAAAAAGGCCAGCCTCAAAGCCTCCGGGAAATATCCAAAAATATAAACGTGAAAAGAAAAAAGGTTAAGAAGCTTTTTTCGGAGGAAGCCGGCCTGATTTCAGACGGAAGATTTATCCAATTGGAAAACGGGTACTGGGGTTTAACTGAGTGGGAAGTTGAAACCAGCCACTACTCTCTGAAAAACTTGGTTATAAAGGCTATGAAGATTCATCCCGGCGGCCTTTCTATTCAGCAATTGCACCAGTTGTTGAATACCTGGCGGGAAACCGACAGCAAGACGCTTGAAGGGGTCCTCAATAAGTTTCCATATTTTGAAACAGTGGGGGAGGGCGTCTGGAGCTACAATCCAACGGTAAGGGTTGTCTATGAAGAACTGCTCAAGAAATTCCTAAGCATGATCGACAGGCAAAAACAAAGATGGCATCGCGACCGGAATAACTGGAAAAACAAATCGGCCCTTTTGCAAAACAACCTGGAGGAAGTTATGGCCGGGCACAGGGAGGTGGCGGCAGCTCTGGCTGAAAAAATGGAACTGACCAACCAGCATGATTACCTCCTGACACAGATGGCCGAAAAGGACTTGCTGCTTTCCCTGCGAAAAAGAGAAATTTTCCGTTACCGGGAGCATATCAATAAGCTGGAGTCCAAGTCCAACAGCATTCTATACCAGTGCCGGCTTTGGGTGAAACGCGCAAGGGAGGCGCAGGAGGAAATTACCAGGCAAAAAGAACTCCTGGCCAAAAACCAGGGGAGTCTGGAGGGTCTTTTTACCAAGCTTCAGCAATATAAGGAAAAAGATAGGGAAAACAAGGTGAGGATCTCCGAGTTGAAGGAGCAGCACAGCACCAGGGTGGCCGAGCTTCAAACAGAAATTGTAGAATTGAAACAAAAGATCGAGCGGATACGCGAGATGTCGGCAATAGAAGAACGCCGGCTCCATGAAGAAATCAACTCACTGAGCAATGACTTAAAAAAATCTCTCAGAGTTGAAGAGGAACAGCAGCGTTCATTCCTGATGGCCCAGCAAGAATTGGCAGCAGCCAAAGAGGACTGCCAGGAAATGGAATATCAACTGAGAAATCCTTTGGTCAGAATGGTCATCAAAATATGTTCTTTCTTAAACCGGAAGCATGCTAAAACAACCATATAGAACTATCAATATTGGCGCATAACGCTGCGCAGAGGAAAGAGAATGTCAAAGCTGCTATGACAATAAAGAGGGAAATACCTGGCAGTAACAAAAATATCCTGATACAGCATAGTATGGATTGGTAAGTAATGGATTGCTTATGTTAAAATCCATAGCATCTGTATGGGAGGGCCGTTTTTGCGACGATATGACAGCATGATATCCTTTGTCCCCATAGTTCAATTCAGTTGCAATCCTGATGATCTGGAATTAAACGCTGACGAAATATTGCTGTTGAGCAAGGTCAACGAGGAAAGAGCTATGTCCGGTTTACCACTGTTGTCAGTCAACCAGAAATTGGTTGAGTTAGCCCGTATAAAAAGTAATGAAATGTTCGAAGAAAATTATTTCAGCCATATTTCACCAGCCTACGGTACTGCGCTTGACATGGTAAAAAGAAGTGGTATAACGGCCAGGGTCATGGGCGCCGAAAATATAGCCAAGGCTAAAACAGCCCTGCGGGTTCATACCTTGTTAATGAGCAGCAGGGAGCACAGAGACAATATTTTGAACCCTCTGCATGATACAATCGGCATTGGAGTACACAGGAGCGTGTATGGGGTTATTGCAACCCAACTCTTCCTTGGCACACTAGATAAGTAAAAGCCTGCTAATGTAACAGGCTTTTGCTTATTTGTTTTCCTTGGTAATTCAGTCGAGCCGGCCACCGACCGGAATTATTTTCTTCTTTCAGGTGAACTGGTATACCGGCAGCCCGTCCTTAGTGGCTCCGGGGAATGCGCCAACCCTAACGAATCCTTCTTCCTCCGGTTTTCCTACCGGTTGAAGCTGCTGTCCCCAATATTCATGCCCGTACTGATAGGTCTCAGGAACCGGCAGGTAGGGAGCAGCAACCGGACGGTGGTGTTTGAATTGAAAAACCCCGGGCGCTACCTCTTGAAAACGGGAGTGTTTATACGGCGCCACTGGCTCCAGAGTCTTATCCTTAACCGGCTCACCCTTTGACTGGCCAGCTTGCTTCTCTTCTTCAACTGTACGATCTGTAACTGCAATAACTTTATTTTCCTCACCAGCTGCATCTTTGCTGGGTTTTTTTTCAGGCTCATCCTGGATAACGCCTTCTTTGGACTGACTTTCCCCAGTAAACTGCTGGCGGTAATAAAAGTATGGTTTCCAGTTCACAGCCTCTCACCTCCTAAAGTATAGTATGCAAAAGTTTACCAAGAGGTAAATAGTTTAAACTAAATTCCAAAAGCTTCACCAATTTATATATACTGACATATTTATGAACTAAAAATATAATTATACGGGACTAACGGTAATCCGGTCTATTGTTAGTTCCCTAAGGAGGTTAATTTATGGAAACTGAAGGCTTAAGGCCATTCCCCCCATTTGAGACCGTTTGCATTGAAGTCCCGAAGGTATACGATTTCTGCTTTCAGGCAGAACGCCGTGAAAACGTCTGCACGCCTTTAGGTAAATGCTGTCCGCCTGAAGGCGCCACGGTCAACTGTATCATCAACTCTGCCGTTTGTTCTGAAGTTGGCAGGAGCACACCCGATCAAACAGGACGGGCAAATGTCACTTTCGCTGTAACGGTCACTTATACCCTGCAGGTCCTGGATGCCGGCGGAATGATAGTTTGCGAGTTTGAAGACCTGATGTTCAGCTTCACCAAAACTGTAGTTCTCTGCGCACCGGTTGGTACCTTTACCAACTGTGAAATTGTCAGTTCCGCATGTACCTGCCTGATTCTCGGCAACCAGATTTGCTGTACTTTCGATCTTTGCTTGGTCATCCAATCCCTGGCTATAGTCAAATTGCTTATACCAAGCTTCGGATTCTGCACGCCGGCCATGTGTGAACAGGTTTCGCCCCAACCCCCGTTCGTCTGTCCGCCTACTCTATTCCCGCCGCAGTGCAAACCGCTCTGCTAAAGAAAGGGGCCGGGCATAACCCCCTTCCCTTCCGGATTGGCATGCACGCAAGGAGGCAAAGGATGTTGCTATATCAGACGCATTTTACTGTAACGGGTCTGGGCGATTTAGAAAAAGTAAATAAGATGAAAAAGACCATTTTATGCCTAGAAGGGGTTAATAAGGTAGAAATAACAGGACTGAACAGGGTAAGTATAACCTATGACCCCACTAAAACAATACCCGGTGTATTCAGTTCTATTATGAGCAGCTTAGGTTTAAGAGCGCCAGGTGGATGAGGAAAGTGCTAGACACGGTAGTTGCCGGGTAGAAAAAGGTTTGGGCTTTTAGAAAAAGCCCTTTCTTTATTTTTCAAATAAATATTACCATCTTACTTTAATTTTCAACTTCTTATATCTATATGGAGATAAAAATATCTCATTAAACTATAGACTCATTCATCGTTTGAAAACGATTTTGTCTATATTGATCATAAAAAATATAATCTGACAGTAATAGTATTAAAAATGCCGAATCCCAGTAATATTTATACTGGGTACGGGGGAACCAATTACTTGGGGTGAATCCCATTTGCGCCATGCGTGTAATATTAGTGTGAAAGAGGACAAGCCTGCCCGTTATTTTTGGTTGAGAGTAGCCATGGGGCGCCACGACACACTAATTTGGCAAAATGGGTAGGGTATCTTTCACCGAACCCGCCAGCTAACCCCGGAGGCGCTAAGAAAGGGGCAATCCTGTTGACAAGCATCAAGCGTTTACTGTTCGTACTCGTCCCTTGTTTATTATTAATTTTGGTCGCCGTACCGGCAGCTATGGCAGCGCCATCAGATCAAGGTGAGGTAAGTTCAAACTGGGGCGATATTTATGGCTACAATGATTACTATGGTTACGGCAATCCAACCGCTACAAATGAGGCCGTACTTGCCGCGACACCAACAACTGCCGCAACGAACCCGCTTCAGTCTTATTGGAACAAGTACTATGGAACTGGATTTAACCAGAAACCGGTCACTACTACACCAACTACACCTACGACCCCAACAACTCCAACAACTCCAACAACTCCTACGACACCGACCACCCCTTCCGGGACCAGCGGATTAACAGCCGACGAGGCGCTTATGTTCGATCTGGTCAACCAGGAAAGGGTAAAAGCCGGACTGCCGGCTTTCACACTCGATCAAAAGTTGACGGAACTGGCCAGGATGAAAAGTCAGGATATGTACCAGAACAATTATTTCAGCCACACATCACCAACATATGGCTCAGCCCTAAACATGGAAAGACAAGCGGGCTATTCGGCCAGGGTCATGGGTGCGGAGAACATCGCCAAGGCGGCGACAACGACACGGGCACATGAACTCTTTATGGGCAGTGAGGGGCATAAAGCCAACATTCTCAATCCCCTCCACGACTCAATTGGTATAGGCGTCACCAAATCAGGCAGCGGGGTAGTTGTCACCCAACTGTTCAGTGGCGACTAAACAACTGACTAAGATTAAAACCTAGAAATTTTATAATCATTATTCTTCAGGATTCTTCAGGCACGCGAGAGCGTGCCTGTTTTTTTTGCTGCCTCCACAGGGAAATAGAAACGAATCATATGATACAGAATAAAATATAGTTATACCAAACAGAATAAACCCTGCCAGCTTTTGAATGAAAACAGGGCCTGGACCAAGAAAGGGGATACAATTTGATTTATTTCGATAGCGCGGCCACCTCCTGGCCGAAACCTTCTAAAGTCTGGGAAGCCATGGAGCACTGTATAAAATTCGTAGGAGCCAACCCAGGCAGGTCAGGACATCAAATGGCACTGGAGGCGGGACGCCTCGTAGATGAAGCCAGAGAACTTCTGGCCGCCCTGTTCAATATCAAGAATCCTGATCGTATTGTATTTACCATGAACGCGACGGAGGCGCTTAACCTTGCCATTAAAGGCTTGCTCAAGGAAGGCCAGCATGTAATCACCAGCTCTATGGAGCATAACTCGGTAACCAGGCCGCTCTATGTGTTACAGGGTAAAGGTGTCGAAGTCACCAAGGTTCCCTGCGCTAAAGACGGCTCGATCAGCGTCAAAGATATTGAGTCGGCTATTAAACCGAACACCGCTGCCGTAGTAATCACACACGCCTCAAACGTTACCGGGACGATAATGCCGATCGGTGAGATTGGCCAACTCACCAAGAAAAAGGGACTCTGTCTGATTGTTGACGCCGCTCAAACAGCCGGGGTTTTTGACCTGGATGTTTCATTCATGGGTATAAACCTGCTTGCTTTTCCGGGCCATAAAGGGCTGTACGGGCCTACCGGAACAGGTGGCCTTTATATCGACGAGAGGCTGGAGTTGACGCCCCTGAAAGAAGGAGGCACAGGCAGTTATTCAGAGGCGCCCGGACAACCGGAAGTATTGCCGGAGCGTTATGAAAGCGGCACGGTTAACTCGGTAGGTATTGCCGGATTGGCGGCAGGTTTAAAATTTATACGGATGGAAGGGATAGACAGGATTAGAAAACACGAGATGGACTTAACCAAGCGCTTCCTGGAGGGAGTTTCCGGACTGAAAGGTATCACGTTGTACGGACCGGAAGAGCTTTACAACCGCGCGCCTGTCGTATCATTCAGCCTGGAGGGAAAACCGTCCGGGAAAGTGGGGTATGCGCTGGACCAGCAATATAAAATAGCCTGCCGGGCAGGCCTGCACTGTGCGCCTGATGCGCACAGGACCCTGGGTACCCTGGAGCAGAGACTGGTACGCTTCAGTTTTTCCTATTTTAACACTGAAAAAGAAGTTGACTTTGCCATTCGTTCTTTGGCCGAGATTGCTGAGATACCGCCCGGGGAGTTTAACAAGGGCGAGGATAAATCTTGCGGCTGCTGAAATTTGGCGAAAAAACCGGTATCAAAAACTCGATTCTCATCGCCTTTTACCGGAGCTAAATTACGTCCCATTTTGCACAGCGGGATCCCCAGCGGCCAATTACTTTTTCATTCTCATAAATCTCAACTATCTCGCATACATTCGAGCACCCGTTACAGTCAAAGCTTCCAGTGCGATAGGGAAGACCGGTTACAGCAAATCCTTTAAAACTGGTACTATTACCTCCCGCTGTCTTTTCCTTGGCCAACTGCGCGGCTCCGATTGCACCCATTATATTAAAGTATTCGGGTATAATCACCGGCAAACCCAAGGCTGTTTCAAAGGCCGTCCTAATCCCCACATTGGCGGCAACACCGCCCTGGAACACCACCGGAGGTAATATTTCCTTGCCTTTGGCCACATTGTTAAGGTAATTGCGAACCAGCGCGTCACACAGCCCTTTAACAATGTCCGGGAGTCCATAACCCATTTGCTGTTTATGAATCATGTCCGATTCGGCAAAAACAGTGCAGCGCCCGGCAATGCGCACAGAGGCTTGGGAATTAAGAGCAAGTTCGCCAAAACTGGTAATGGGGATGTTGAGGCGGGCAGCCTGCTGATCCAGAAAGGAACCGGTTCCTGCGGCACATACTGTGTTCATGGCAAAATCAGTAACGATGCCATTCCTCATAATAATAATTTTGGAATCCTGGCCGCCTACCTCCAGTACTGCCTTGACATCCGGCACAAGCATGGAAGACGCGACGGCATGGGCGGTAATCTCATTTTTTATAACATCGGCGCCCACCATAACTCCTGCCAGGTAGCGACCGCTGCCGGTCGTACCTGCGCCGGCTATCTCAATGTCCGGCGGCACTGCCGCCGCCGCTTCTTTAAGACCTTCCTGGATAACCTCTATAGGTCTGCCCATGGTACGAAGGTAAAGGCCGGTTAGGACATCTCCGGCCTCGCTCATTACAACAATATTGATACTGACTGATCCGACATCAATACCTAAATATGCTTTCATAACAAGTCCTTCCTGTCACTGTTTAACCAGTTACACAATTTGTTCTCGCCTGCAGGAGTTTTTTCCTTCTCAGCAGGTCGGTAAATGCCTCCAACCGGGTAGACATGCCTGCTTTCCCGGTCTGCTCGTCCAGGAAAAAAGTAAGTACGGGAATATCATAATCCCTGCTGACCCTGGGCAGGATGGTGCGGGCGACAATTTCCGGGATGCAGGTAAAGGGGGCCAACTGGATCATGCCATCAAACCCGCGCTTGGCGCAAAGAATGGTGTTGCCGATTGAATCCCGGCCGTGTCCTCCTACCAGTTCAGGGAGATAGGGGGCGGCGGCTTCTTTGACGGTCATTCCTTCAGTTGTTTCATTCCAGGTGTTGTCCCTGGTCCAACCTGTGAGGAACATAGATCTTTCCACTTCAACCCCCAGATTGCCGAGTGTTTCTTCAATCTCCAGGTTGCTGGCAGGTTCCAGTAATACGTAGATTTCCCCAACAATACCGACCTTCAGTACCATACGTTGGGGGTCCTGCGGGATATTTTTCAGGGCTTCCAGAGCAGCCGCTTCAGCTTCCATAATTTGCGGCGTGGTGTAAGCCTGGTCAATCCACTCAAGCGCCTTGCGGTAGACCCTGGAGGTGTTGCCGCTGGTTAGTTCGCGCGGTCTGGTCACATGGCTCATTTTTTCTACGTTGTCCAAAGCCTGTAGTTTGCGCCAGGCCCGCTTTATATGGGAAATGATGCCCCTTATGGAAACACGCGCTTTGTTAAGCGCCAATACGTTTCTGATGAAGTTTAAAGGGTAATGGCGGGGTGGTTCAAATACTATCATTTTGATATCATGACCAATGTCTTTTAGGATCTTGTGATGAAGCATGGCGTATTCCCCTGCCCGGCAAGGGCCCACACCGCCTGTCGTGACAATGGTATCGGCGCCCATTTCAATACATTCCAGGTAGGTTCCCATCAGAATTTTTAGTGGAAAACAGGCAAATTCGGGTGAATACCGCACGCCAAGATCGAGCGTGCGCTTGCTGGGACGCGGGGGGGCCACCACTTCGTTGCCGAGGTCCTCCAGGAGCATTTTAAATGTTCGCCACGATTCACCCATTCTTGGAAAAGTTACTTTCGGCATGCAAGCGCCTCCTTCCTGCGCCTGACCATATCAACGAATGCCTCCAGGCGGGTGGTCATGCCTGCTTCTCCGGTTTGCTCATCAATCATCAGGGTCATAAAAGGAATATCACTGTGTTTTTTGGCTTCCATTTCGATTAATTTATTCAACAGGGAGTCAGGGCCGCAACCGAAGGCTGTTAAGTGCAGGACCCCGTCAATTTTGTTCTGGTTAAAAAGAAAGTGGGCCGCCTTGAGCGCCCTGTCACTGAAGGTCCAGAAAAGACGTTTTGGCAGGCTGCAGTTTTTCTGAAGGGCAAGTAAGGCCGGGTGAATATTTTCGGCCGTGATGACTTTAACCCCATACTTCCTTAACTTATCAATCAAATTCACGCTGATGAAACTGTCGTAAATAGCATAGGGATAACCAAGTACGGCAAACTTCAAACCGGACTTGGCAGAACCGTCAAAATCCGCCCCCCCGGCCTGGTTCTCCAGGAAATCCATGGCCTGAACGGGGCTCCATCCTTTTCTCAAAAGTCTGTTATAGCGGTGCAAAACCCCCACGGCTTTCAAATATGCAAGGAGTACCGATAGTATTGGCGCTCCCAGGCGCTTACCGATTTCAAGGTACGCTTTTACAACCGCAAAGCGGCCTTGTCTTGTATCCATGCGGACGTCGATAATAGGCGGTACATTCTTAATAGAATACCGGATCATATCGGGCAGGCCAAGAAATTTGGGACAGTAAACTGTCCTCCGGTTAAGGCAGACCACCCTTGGGATATAAAGGTAATCGACCTTGTCTTTAATATCCATAACATGACCGTAGAATAGTTTAACAGGTACACAGGCGTCAGCCAGCGCCTCACGAGTCCCTTGATCTAAAATATTTTTGGTGGTCCTGCCGGATGTCACTACCTGGACACCGAGTTCATTGAAAAAAGTCCGCCACATAGGGTAGTAAAGATAATATAAAAGAGCTCCCGGAATGCCAACCTTAATAGTCACACCGGTCACAGCCTCCTTAGTTGATATTGAGTTCTTATTACTATACTGGCTGCGGGGATGGGTTATGCCCGTTCCTTTTTCGTTTAAAATTCTATATGTCTAGGGAAATTCCTCCAGCAAAAATCAACAAAAAATGAGCCTTGACAACTAAAAAGGCCGCCACTGCCGGGCGGCCCTTTTGTTTTTTTATTGTATTTTAACCCGGTGCATTTTCTTTTGACCTCTTTCAGTCTTAGGCATCCGGATCTCCAACAGTCCGTTGTGATAGTTGGCCAGGGTTTCTTCGGGTTTTACCTCCGCCGGCAAGGGCAGCATCCTGCTAAAAGTACCATAGTATCTCTCAGAGTGGAAGATGTTATCTTCCTCAACTTCTTTAAATCTTTTCAACTCGCCTTTTAGGCTCAGTGTGTCAGGAGTTACCGCGACTTCAATATCATCCTTGGACTCAATACCGGGTAGTTCAGCTGTTGCAACAACCTCCTGATCTGTCTGGTAAAGGTCAACTCTCGGTCCAAACTGTTCGGTACCAGTCATAAGACCCCGTCTTAAAAAATTGTGATCAAAAATTTTGTTCATCTGGTTACGCAAATTGCTGATTTCCCCAAAAGGATCCCAACGTACTATACTCATTTTTTCACCCCCGGATTAATGTTTTAAATTAATATTTTGCAAATTGCTTATATTTATACCTGTATGAATGCTCGGCGCCATATAGATATTTTGATATTGAGGAACGTCTTTGCGGAGTATATTGGCAGGCATGGCAGGATAATGATACCAGTGAGGCGAATAAGTAGGAGCAAAACAATTGTGTACTGGAGTGATTATGATAAGCGATCTTACCGAAAAAGTTCTTCGCTCGAATATAATATACCGTGGTAGAATTCTAAACCTCAGGGTTGATACAGTAGAATTACCCGACGGTCGTACGGCAAAAAGGGAGATTGTGGAACACACGGGGGCCGTGATCATCGTCCCGGTAAAACAGGATGGTCAGCTGCTTCTGGTAAGACAATACAGATCCGCTACCGGCAGGACCGCCCTGGAACTACCGGCTGGGAATATCGAACCGGGAGAAGAATTGGAGTCAGCAGCCCTGCGGGAACTACAAGAGGAAACAGGTTACAAAGCTAAAGAGTTAGTCAGGTTGTGCAGCTTTTTCAGTACTCCCGGTTTCTCTGATGAGGAATTGCACCTATTCTTTGCATCAGGCTTGACCCTTCTAAACCAAAACCTTGATGACGACGAATTTGTTGAGGTGTTAACGGTACCCTGGGAAAATGCAATTCAGATGATCTGGTCGGGTGAAATCTGTGACGCCGCGTCAGTGGCCGGTATTCTGGCCGTGGACAGCTATATGAAAAACCGGCTGTGAGCAAAATGCTCCGCCGGTTTTATGGTCAAACTAGCTAAAAATCATTCTTCGCATGATCTTATTCAAAAACAAATTCCTTGCCGGACAAGCGGGCAGTACGGCAGTAACCGGCATGCTGTCCGGTAAGGTCGGGAGTAAACCTCTTGCCCGCAATGCTCAATACCGTTGGAGACAGCCGCATGGCCACCACCTTGGCGGAGCTGTTTCCATCAATACCTGCATGGATTACCCCCCGGCAGTTCCCCAACACCAGCACGTTGCCGCCTGCCATCACCTCTGCGCCAGGGTGGATATCGCCCAGTACAACGACATGTCCCGCATAAACGATACGCTGTCCCGAACGCAGTGAACGCCTGACCATGAGCGCTGCTTCACCATCACCAACCGGCGAAGGAATTGCGCTCTGGCTCTGGTACGGCCGGGCCGCTTTAGAGCGTGTCACAACACTGCCGTCAGGGTTGGGGACCATTCCGTATTGCCGGCAGATATCCTCAAGCTCATCCTTTTGGCTGGTGGGGATTTTTTGGTGCATGTCAGCTATGGAAAACTTGGCGCCGCTAAAAAACCCCCTGGCCGACTCCATCTTTGAGCGCAGTGTATTTTTGATATCTTCAAATTCCCGGCTTGGGTCAAGGACAATTACCAAGCCGTTCCTTGTTCCTTTAAAACTAACCATTTGACTGCCCAAAGGTAACCGCCTCTTTCCACAATTTTCTCAACACCTTGTTTTAATTCGATTTTGCTTGACTTAATCCTTTAAAATTCAGAAATATTATCAATAAAAAAATCGCACCCTGCATAAAAAGATCACTTTTGCGGCAATCTCAATTTAAGTGCACTTAATTGTCCCTTGTGCCCGGCAAAAACAAATGGATCAATAGCGCTACATAGCTGGTAGTAACTGGTTCACAATTGATTTTGTGGCTGACTATAATGTTTAGTGTCAAATTTAAGCTTATTTTGCGGGAGGTACTAATATGTCCGAATGGAGGAAGGACCCCATCGTTGACCGGTGGGTTGTCATCGCCACAGAACGCTCCAAACGCCCTTCCAACTACAAAGAGATCAGGGATGAAAAGAGTTCTAACGAATGCCCTTTATGTGAAGGCCACGAAAAAGAGACCCCTCCGGAAATAATCGCATATCGCGAACAGGGAACCGGCAGGGACACTCCCGGCTGGTGGATGCGGGTAGTGCCAAACAAGTTTCCCGCAGTTGACATCGAGGGCCAACCCTACCTGCAGGAACGCGGTGTTTACCAGTTCATGCGCGGGGTGGGCGCGCATGAGGTTATCGTTGAGTCAACCAAACATGAGCCCGGGCTTGATACGCAATCAGTGAAACAGGTGGAGGAGGTTGTCTGGGGCTGGCGTGATCGATCCCTGGATCTTCGCAAAGACCAAAGGTTGAAATATATTCAAATATTTAAAAACACCGGCCCCACGGCCGGCGCTTCACTGGAACACACCCATTCGCAGCTGATTGCGACACCTCAGATACCAAGCGAGGTCAATGCGGAAATAACCGGGATGAATGAATACCATAACCGCCATGGCAGATGCGCGCTGTGCGATATCATCGCGCAGGAGTTGAGGGAAGGGGAAAGACTGGTTGCTGAGAACCGGCATTTTGTCTGCTTTGCGCCTTTTGCTTCACGTTTTCCCTTTGAAACCTGGATTGTCCCTACTGAACACCAGTCCGATTTCGGGCAGATCAGAGCACAACAGGTGCAGGACCTGGCGGCTATGCTCAGGTCTGTTGTTCGCAAAATGACCTTGATGATTAAGAACATACCCTATAACATAGTGCTGCACACATCACCCGTTAACGTACAGGATGACCATGGAAATTATCACTGGCATCTGGAAATACTGCCCCGCCTGACTACTATAGCCGGTTTTGAACTGGGTACGGGATATTATATCAACCCCACCCCACCTGAGATAGCTGCCCAGGCCTTGCGAGAAATACAGGAATTCTATCCTTTACAAAAAGAATCTGAATTGGAGGTAGCCCGGTATGTTTGATCGTCCCTTAAAAATCCTGTTAGTATCCTCAGAAGTTGTCCCGTTCGCTAAAACAGGCGGACTTGCTGATGTAGCCGGTTCGCTGCCTAAGGCACTTGCTTTGGTTGGAAATGACAATGCCGGCAATGACGTCAGAGTCGTTATGCCCCGTTACCGCCAAATTGAAGGCGCTGCCTACCGTCTTGATTTTCCCGTGCACTTTAAGAACCGCTATGAAACCGCCATTATTAAAGAAAGTTCTATTGAATCTCACTACCAGGGCGCACATAAAACAATTCCCGTGTATATGGTTGAAAACTATCATTACTTTTATCGTGATAGAATGTATATGTTCGATGATGAGGCGGAGCGGTTTGCTTTCTTCTGCCGGGCTGTCCTGGAAATGCTCCCCAAGTTGGAATGGCAGCCTGATATCATCCACTGCAATGATTGGCAAAGCGGGCCGATACCACTTCTTTTAAAAACCCACTACCGCCAGGATCCTTTCTACAACCGGATAGCTACGGTTTTCACCATTCACAATCTGCAATACCAGGGTAATTTTTCGAAAGATACCTTAAAACTGCTGAACTTAGGGGAGGAATATTTTCACCCGGACCTCCTTGAGTTCTTTGGCAGCGTTAGCTATATGAAGGCCGGCATTCTGTATGCGGATATCATCAACACCGTAAGCCGCACTTATGCGGCAGAAATTCAGCGACCCGATCTGGGTGAAAGAATGGACGGGCTGCTCCGTAAGCGCTCTGCCGACTTGTTTGGCATTGTTAACGGGATTAACTACCATGAGTTTAATCCGCGGACAGATCCACGGATCCATCGCAATTTTGATCAGTTCAGCGTTTCTAATAAAAAAGAAAATAAGTTTGCGCTCCAGAAGGAGATGGGGCTGCCGGAGAGGGATATCCCGGTAATTGGCTTAATTACGAGGCTGGTTGACCAAAAGGGACTGGACCTGATCAGCGAGATAATAGACCGGCTCATGCAGGAAGATATCCAGATTGTTGTTTTAGGAAGCGGAGAACCACATTATGAACAGCTATTTGAAAATATTAAAAGCCGCTATCCTGAGAAAATAGGCTTATATATTGGATTTAACGCTATACTGGCGCAGCGGATTTACGCGGGTTCGGACATGTTCCTGATGCCGTCCAGGTTTGAACCTTGCGGGCTGGGTCAGCTGATCAGCCTTCGTTATGGAACCATACCAATAGTACGCTTTACCGGTGGTTTGGCCGATACGGTTAACGATTACAATCCCGCCACCGGTTCCGGAAACGGCTTCGGCTTCTCTGAGTATGCAGGTATGGCCCTGCTTCACTCTATAAAAAAGGCCTTACAGCTGTACCGGGAGCAACCGGAACAATGGCAGTATCTGGTTAAAAACGCTATGGAACTGGACTTTTCCTGGGCCCGCTCGGGGGTGGAATACCTCCAGCTTTATCAGGAGGCCATAACACGGCATCTGGATATGCAAAGAATTGCTTAAAAACCACAAATGCCCTTCCCGGCGGGAGGGCATTTGTGGTTTTTATCTCGTCATCTGCCTCACTGTCTCAAAAATATTGCTCGAAAAGGCTTGACTACTTACATTTTTATTTTTTAGGTAGGGTTAATGTCTATTACAGAGAAGTAATAATTTAAGATGCTCCAAAGTCATCTTATTTTTATCGCCTTTTCCAACCGGTCCTTGGAAAGAGTCACTGAAGAGAACGATAGGGGGGAAGCGGTAACCGCCGGGCCGGTTACCCTAAAATGCGGACAGTAAACGTCACCGCTGCAATTATTGAACGTGGCCGCGAGATATTAATTTCCCAGCGTTTGAAAGGTTCCCACATGGGTCTCAAATGGGAATTCCCCGGCGGCAAGATTGAGCCTGGCGAAAGCCCGGAGGAATGTCTGAGGAGGGAAATCAAGGAGGAGCTTGACCTTGATATCCGGGTTGGGGATCGCTTGATGATTGTAGAACACCAGTACGAAGAATTGAAGGTGATTCTATACTGCTACCGGTGCAGTTATCTGGGAGGAGAGACAAAGGCAAAGGATTGCCATGACTTCAGGTGGGTGGTTATCGGGGATTTAAAAAGTTTCGATTTTGCCGAAGCAGATCTCCCGGTGGTAAGATATTTAACAGCGCAAGCAGGATCTGATGCAGGATCTGATTAATGCATTATCCCACTATTTTGTAATTGCCGGATAATCTACACATCCTGGGGCTATTGCTTGTCACCTAAAAGAACGAACAAAAAGGAGACAGGTTTCCTTCTTCAGTAAAAGTAATATCCTCCGGCGCTCCTAGAACCTGAATGAAAGGCAGGTGTTCAATCTCCTGAAGGACCTTTACAGAAACAAGCATCTCGGACAGGTGCAGGGTGTTATAGATACGGGCTATCTTTAACTCAGCGCCAGCCCTCCCGCCAAGGCTCCTGATCGCTGCTGCAATCGCGTCCCGGTCATTGGGCAGGCTCATGGGGATCATGGCCCGCTGGACGAAGGTACTGGTGAGAGCATTGAGATTTATAACCCGGCGATCCAGCCTGGCCACCAGGCGCTCAGTCGTAAAGTCAGCCAGTCCTATACCATAAGCGTTGCCGTGCGCTTCCCTCGCTACGTCCAGGACTACGATTCTTTTAAAACTTGGGATTTGCGGCTCTGTTGAACCTTGGATCCTTAACCGGCCGATGACATTTGTATCCATTCCAGTGCCGCTGATGTTTTTACCTATTTGGTCAACAACAAGGACATCCAGGTCAGCCGTCGGAAGGCCCGGTAAAAACTGTCTGGCTTCCTCCAGCAGGAGCTTTTCACCATGTAAAAAATCTTCCGGTTGCAGGGCAACCAGCTTGCGCGTCTGTTCGTAGGAGTCTTCCAGCACGGCCAGTCCCAGTACCACCGGAATATTATTCAATACTACCAGACCACCCTCTGCCACCGCTCTGGACAGGAGTCCCGGCTCGCAGCCATGCAGGGAAGCGGCCCCCGCCGGCCCGCCCAGGCCTACGGCCAGCATTTTCAGCAGACCGCTTTCGTGGTCTCCATGAAATGAGGTATGAGGCTTGATACGGTTAACAACAACAATAGCGTCACATTGCAGCGCACTTTTTTTAATGAATACATCCCCGTAAAAGGCCCTGCCGACAACCAGCGAATCGATTGAGCAATCCAGGGGAGCTCCCAACCTGTCTTCCGATATGCCGAGTGAATTAAGCAACGCTAATTGTCCTTCCGGGACGCCGCCGCCATGGCTGCCCATGGCGGCAAGTATAATCGGCCTTCCACCCAGAGATTTTACCAGATCAACAACTTGCCGCAGGATTAAGGCAATATTTCTGATCCCCCTGCTGCCGGCAGTGATACCCACCAGCGCGCCCGGCCTGATTTTAGACGCAAAGCCCGCGTCAACCAGCGTCTTTCTTACTTCTGCTGCAGGATCAGCCAGCGGCAGGCTCGGCAAGGTCTGCCTGATTCTAACCATCTTTGGGAAAATCATCTCTATTTTATCCGCCCGTCTTCATCCTTGTTCTCTGTGCCAAAGGAAACACCCTGTACATTTACGTTGACTTCCAGGACTCTTAAACCGGTCATGCTTTCCACGGCGTTTTTTACTTTTGTTTGAATCTGGCAGGCCACATCTTTGATAGGGGCGCCGTATTCAACAATAACAAAAATATCTATAGTTGCTTCTTGCTCGCCAACTTCTGCTTTAACTCCCCTGGACAGGTTTTTGCGTCCCAGTTTCTCGGCAAGTCCACCGGCTATTCCCCCGGTCATTCCGCTTACGCCCTGGATCTCCATGGCGGCCATGCCTGCAATGATTTTGACCACTTCATCGGATATCTTAACGGAACCGCTATCACTACCCTTTATAATAAGCTGGTTAATTTGGTCTTCCAACCTTTTCACCTCCCAATATTTTCAAGTTCAATTATATCATTCACATTAAATCCATGTCCATAAAAAGGCTCTTAAAAGTTCAGGCAGAAAAAGGAAAGGGCATAATCGGGTAGAATATTCAGTAAAAGAATCCTTAGGAGGAGGTATAGCCGTGTCACTTTACCGTACCATGTTATTTGTACCCGCCGACAACCTGCGCAAGGCGGGCAAGGCGCTGATGTTAAACGCCGATGGGGTTGTGCTCGACCTGGAGGATGCCGTGGCGATCAGCGAAAAGGCCCATGCCAGGCAATCGCTTAAAGAAGCCCTTACATTACCCCGCCGGGGGGATGTATTCATCCGGGTTAACAGCGCCCAAACTGATTTTATCCTGGCCGACCTCCAGGCAGCGGTGGTTCAAGGTATAAAAGGCGTTGTGTTGGCAAAATCCGAGTCCGCCGAGGAAATCCGTCAAATTGATTGGCTGATGAGATTGTTTGAAAAGGAAAGAGGACTCCCGCCAGGCGCCTTGGAAATAATACCTTTTATCGAAAGCGCTAACGCGATTATGAACGCCTATGCCATTGCCGCCGCCTCCCCGCGTGTCAGCAGGATGTTCCTGGGAGGAGTCGACTATGTCCAGGATATCGGAACCAGCTTTTCCAAGGCCGGTTCAGAACTCTTTTACGCCCGTTCACAGCTTGTCGTGGCTTCCCGCGCGGCGGGCATAGAAGCTCCCATTGATACGGTTTATCCGGATTTTAAGGATATTGAAGGTCTGGTGGCGGACGCCAAATTAGTGCGCCAGATGGGCTTCCAAGGCAAACTTGCCATCCACCCTGGACAAATCGCGCCTTTAAACGAAGTATTCGCCCCCACGGCGGAGGAAATTGCCTGGGCCAAAAAGATTGTAGTTGTTTTTGACGAGTCCGAAGCCAAGGGACAGGCTATTTTACAGGTGGACGGGAAAATGATTGAATACCCTATCGCCAACCGTGCCCGCAGAATCCTCCAACTGGCTGAACTGCTGGCAAATAAGCTCGAGTAAACGAATATAGTTTGGTATTTCAGGTAGTCTCTGGGTAAAATATCCTTGTCCGTTGCGTTTATCACAAGAGTTTGGCAAAAGTAAGAAGACTCACAAGGAGGAGGCCCTTATGCTAAAAAGCAAGGTGTTGCTGCCCAGTGACGGTTCGATCACTGCGGCAAAGGCTGCAGCCTACGCTGCGCGATTGATGAAACTCAACCCGGATATGAAGCTTGATGTCCTGGTTGTTCTTCCGGAAAAGGAAGGTCTTAACAATCAAACGAAGGATATGTTTGAGACCATTGACGGGACTATTGAGGCCAAAGGTAAGGATATTTTGGAAAATACGGTCCGGATATTCACCAGTGAGGGCCAGAATGTACAGGGTTACATCGGAAAAGGTGACCCCGCCGCAGTCATTATCGCATTTGCTGAGCGGGGCGCCTATGATCATATTATCATGGGCAGTCGCGGGGTAAGCGAACTCCGCGGTACAGCCATCGGCAGTGTGAGTCATAAAGTTATTCACGAGGCCAATTGCCGGGTTACGTTAGTCAAGTAATTCCCCTAGTCCGAAATCTTCCTTATATAGACAGCAATAAAAGGAAGGATCGCAAAAAATTCTTTTTTGCCAAACTCAATCAACCAGACCATCGGCTTTTTCATCCTGGACCAGGAAGGGCTCGCCGTTAACAGTTCTTCACGGAGTTCGAGGAGGTGTTGGCGTGCTTCCTGCAATACGGCAGGGTCTTGTATGCCAGATAAAATTTCAGCTATGGTGCGGTCCAAGGGCGAGACTTCCTCTGAATTTAACAACGCATCTAAATCATTAAAAAGCCTTGAACCATCCGGATGGCTTTCTTCAGCCTGGTTACCGGCATTTGAACGCTGGCGGTTTTCCAGTTCCCGGATCAGGTTTTCCAGGTAGTCCTTTTTGCAGTTGAGAATTTCTATAAAGTCCTCACGTCTCTGGTGCTCTGAATAGGACTCGAAAACAGAAAAACAACCTCCCCGGCCGGCCTGTTCGAACCCATGACGCTGGGAGGATTCATTTCCATATATGCGATCAATAATTTTAGCGGTGAAGTCCTCCCAGAATGTGTATTCAAACCCGTAGGGCGCCTTGGTGATAACATGCGCAATATCTTTTATTTGCATTTCAATTAGTTGCCTTGCCGCTTCCAGGTCTTCTATCAGCACTTTTACTCCCTCCCTTACCGGCCACAGGCAGTTGAAGCAGTTACTTTGCGCTTGAAGAACTGAATAAAAAAATTATATCATGATCATATGGCAGGGAAAAGGGGATAAAGTAAAAGATGTTCCCCGGCGCTGCCGGGGAACTCTTAAAATACCTTTTCGCATCTCTGCTGGGCTTCTTGTAACAGCACTCCTGTTTTTTGACACAGCTCCATTAAATGTGGTTTTTCGCTATGGCTTTGCTCAGGAAGCTTATCCAGAACTTTTCCCATTTCCATCATACAGTCCTGGGCGTTTCTGATGCAGTGTTGGATTTCAGCCTTAACACCGGTATCTACCAATTTTAAGAACACCTCCTTTTAACGCTAACTGAAGTGTTCCTAAACCGGTGATTTTTATACCTGCTTTGCAAATTCTATCTGAGGTGATTATTATGGCGACTAAACTGCTTAACTACTGTCCTAAATGCGGCTCCACCGAACTGGTTGTTGAGATCGAGCCGGGGCAGCATAATTTATTATGCCGCAGCTGCCACTTGTACTGCGAAATTATTATTTTTGACGAGGGCAACAATTAAGCTTGCCCGTCATCAATCATTTCCGTTTAAATGGCTCACCTCCAGGATATACCTGCCCCTGACCTTAACCTTTATTTTATCTCCTACTTTAATTCCGGCGCCTGTTTTTAAGCTGGCTTGCCCATAATATACATCTGACCATCCGGTCCTTATGGAGAGAACACAGTGCGTAGAAAGACGCTTATATTCAATACATACTCCCTCAAACTCAACAGCCGGGTTGTGCAGGTGAAACCGGATATACCGGATTCCTGCGACTGTGACCGTGGCCAAAAGGAGTAGAATCCCATATGTCCTGATTTGGTTTGAGTTAATAAACTCACCAACTACAGATAAAATTAGCCCTAAAATCACTATGATTCCCGCTAATTTTTCCAACATCCCGGCTCCTCCCGTCATACACTGTGTGGTAATACCTACAATTGGTATTCTTCAATTAATGGAAAATTCCTCGTTTATCACCAGGACACATTATTGTTAATTACATTCATCACTAGATAAGCTAATTTGCATTCAGTATTATTTACCTGTATAATAGTTTTGCATCTTTAGGAAAAGGAAGGTTTTTATTGCATTTTGAAATCCTATATCATTAAAACCTTCGGCTGCCAGATGAACGAGCACGATTCAGAAATTCTGGCCGGTATGCTTGAGGCAAAGGGGTACCGTTCAACAGAAGATACCGGTAAAGCCGATCTGGTCCTCCTGAATACATGCTGTATCCGGGCAACAGCTGAGAATAAAGTCTTTTCTTATTTAGGCCGGTTAAAGAGCCAAAAGCTTTCGAATCCAGCTATGATTATCGGAGTTTGCGGCTGTATGCCGCAGCAGGAAGGTATGGCTGCCAAGTTGCGGCAGCTTTTTCCCTATGTGGATCTGATTTTTGGGACCCATAATGTACAACAGCTGCCTATTTTTATTGACCGGATTTTAGCTGAAAGAAAACCCGTCCTGGAAATCTTGGCTGAACCGGACGAAATCGTAGAAGGTCTTCCCGCTGCCAGAAAGGAAGGCCTGCGGGCCTGGGTGACCATCATGCATGGTTGCAACAACTACTGCACCTACTGTATAGTACCCTACGTCAGAGGCAGGGAAAGGAGTCGCGAGCCGGATGATATAGTCAAGGAAATGGCCGGTCTTGCAAGGGACGGATTTAAAGAAGTAGTTTTGCTGGGCCAAAATGTTAACTCGTATGGTAAAGATTTAAAAAATCCCCTTGATTTTGCGGGCTTACTGGAAAAGCTGGATGGTGCGAGCGGTATTGAACGGATCAGGTATATGACCTCCCACCCGCGTGACTTTAACGAAGAGCTAATACGCACAATAGCCCGGCTAGGCAAGGTATGCGAACACTTTCACCTTCCGGTCCAGTCGGGCAGCAGCCGCATCTTGGAGAAGATGCACAGAGGCTATAACAGAGAGCATTACTTGAGCCTAGTTGAAAAAATCAGGCGACATATCCCTGAAGCAACAATAACCACAGATATCATGGTCGGGTTTCCGGGTGAAGACGATGGCGATTTCCGGGCTACCATGGACCTGGTCAGGGAGGTCCGCTTTGACAGCTCCTATACTTTTGTATACAATGCCAGGCCCGGCACACCTGCGGCCGGAATGACAGAACAGGTACCGGATGAAATAAAAAAGCAGCGCATTCAGGATTTAATTAAGCTGCAAAACACCATCAGCATGGAAAAAAATGAGGAGGAGGAGGGTTCACAGCAGGAGGTTCTGGTCGAAGGAGAAAGCAACATCGGCCCAGGTCTTTTGTACGGCAAGTCCAGGGGCAATAAAACTGTTGTTTTTGCCGGGGACAAAACGTTAACGGGCTCTACTGCGCATGTAACGATTACCAGGGCTCACCTGGCTTACCTGGAGGGTCTATTAATAAAACAATGAAAGGATAAAAAGTTTCTAGCAGTTAAAGCCGATGATGCGTCGCAACAACACGCGGGCGAGGAGGTCAGGGCAACTAGAGTGGTTGGCTGGAACCCCTTTCGGTTGTACGCCAGGTACTTAACCAGATTCGCCAGGTTGACCAAACGGTTCGTAAGCAGGCCTATGGCTAAGCAGTTGAATTCTGTGACACTGCCTCCTGTTTAATCGGCAGGGGAAAAATCTGAAAGAAAATATTTATTTTAGGTTTAAGAAACGAGGTGAAAACATGTCGGAAGCTATCCTGAACAAGGCCAGGGAACTGGGCCTTGAACTATCCAATTCGAAGGAATTCCAAAACGTAAGGGAAGCGGAAATGAGAATGATGCAGAATCCTGAGGCCCAAAGCATCCTCCAGGAATTCTATAGTTTGCAGCATGCCTTGCAGAGTATGCAGGCCCAGGGACTGCCCCTTTCAGAGTCCCAGCAGATAGAATTTGGGGATTGTCAGAAAAGAATGTTTAACAATTCCTACATCAATAATTTTTTTCAGGCCCAGGAGAAATTTGAAACAATTCTTGATCAGGTTAATAAAATTATCAGCGACTTTATCGGTATTAGTGGGGGATGTGGTTCTGAAGACGAGTGTCACCCCGGCCACGACTGCGGGTGTGGCTGCAGTTAACTTTTCTTTAATGTAATTTCTATGATGGTGTTATTAATATTTTGTGTATATATTTGACCCTGTTTGGACTTGACTTAGCCCATACCGGGTTTTTCTTTTGGTTTAGAATACCATATGTTATAATGAACACCAGGAGGTGTTCCGGTGAATTTCACACCTATGATTAAGCAGTATCTTGAAATAAAGCAGCAGTACCCGGATACTATCCTTTTTTTTAGATTGGGCGATTTTTATGAAATGTTTTTTGACGACGCCCGCCTGGCTTCACGTGAGCTTGAGATCGCTCTGACCGGCAGGGATGGTGGGGGAAGCGAACGAGTACCCATGTGCGGCTTTCCCTATCATGCGGCGGACGGTTATATATCCAGACTCCTGGCCAAAAGGTATCGGGTAGCGATTTGCGAGCAGGTGGAAGACCCCGCTCATGCCAAAGGAATTGTCAGGCGGGAAGTAACCAGGGTGATCACACCTGGTACGGTCATGGAAGGCCATCTCCTGGAAGAAAAGCAAAACAACTACCTTGTGAGCATTGCCAACGATGGGATCAACTACAGCTTTGCCATGACCGATATCTCCACTGGTGTTTTTATGGTCAGCGCCTTCACCGGCAATAAAGGGAGGGTAAGGCTCACCGAGGAACTGGCCCGGTTGTTGCCTGCTGAGGTTCTTCTCCCGCTCTCCCAGGCAGAACGCCTCAGTGAAGACCTGGCGCTGGCTGGTTCAGTAACAATCAGCGCTTACCTGGACGAGGCTTACGACCGTGTACAGGCCCTGCGTGAACTTGAAAACCAGTTTGGACGGGACTGCCCGGGAGATATCAAAGACCCGGGCTTTGAGTTGACAATTCCAGCAGCAGGAGCCCTTCTCAAATACCTCCGTGATACGCAAAAAAGAGATCTATCCCATATCAGGCAGATAAACTATTACCATCCCGGCAGATTTATGCTTTTGGACGCTTCAACCAGGCGCAACCTGGAGCTGACCAGATCCCTGTCAGACGGCTCCCGCCGCAATACCCTGCTCGCCGTTATAGACTATACGGTAACAGCGATGGGGGGGCGTCTGATTAGAAATTGGCTCGAACAGCCGCTTCTTGAAAAAGATGAAATCTTACTGCGACTGGACGCAGTTGATGAGCTTTTGCAACAGATGATGATTCGCAACGACCTGAAGGAGCTGCTAAAGGGCATCTATGATCTGGAACGGCTGGCCGGCAGGATTTCCTTCGGGACCATCAATGCCCGCGACATGGTTTCTCTGAAAAAATCATTGGGCTGCCTCCCGGACTTGCAGGGTCTTTTAACGAAGTGCAAGGCGCCTCTTTTACAGGAAACAGGTCATAGCATCGACCTCATGGAAGACCTTCGTGAATTGCTGGACGGCGCCATCACTGATAACCCGCCTTTATCGCTCAGGGACGGCGGCATTATTAAAACAGGCTTTCATGCTGAAGTTGACCGGCTGAGGCTGGTCAGACAGGAAGGAAAATCAATGCTGGCCGGCCTGGAAGAACAGGAGCGCGCCCGCACCGGTATAAAATCCCTTAAGATTGGCTTTAATAAGGTATTTGGCTATTACATTGAGGTTACCAGGTCCAACCTGGAGCAGGTCCCGCAGGATTACCAGCGCAAGCAAACCCTGGCCAATGCGGAGCGCTTTATCACCCCGGAACTCAAGGAATATGAGGATCTGGTTTTGGGCGCCGAGGATCGCCTGATACAGTTGGAATATCAAATTTTCTGTGAGGTCCGGGATCAGTTCACCGGGGCCATCCAACGGCTACAAGCAACAGCTGCAGCTGTTGCCAGAGCTGACGCGCTCTATTCACTGGCCGAGGCTGCAGCGGTGGGCAGGTATGTGCGCCCGGGAATTGACGGGGATGGGAAACTGATCATCAAGGACGGGAGACACCCCGTTCTGGAACAAGTACTGAGAGAGAAGTTTGTCCCCAATGACACAATCATGGATAATCAAAAAAGCCGACTGGTCATGATTACAGGCCCTAATATGGCCGGCAAAAGCACCTACATGCGACAGGTAGCCTTAATCATCATGATGGCGCAATCAGGCAGCTTTGTACCGGCAGCGTCAGCCCAAATCCCGCTGGTAGACCGGATTTTCACCAGGATAGGAGCCGCTGACGACCTGGCCACAGGACAAAGTACTTTTATGATGGAAATGAACGAATGCCGGGCTATAGTACAAGGCGCTACGAAAAGAAGCCTCATCATCATGGACGAGGTCGGGCGCGGTACCAGCACTTACGACGGGATCAGCATCGCCCGGGCGCTGGTTGAGTACATCCATACCAGAATAGGCGCCAAAACCCTATTTTCAACCCACTATCACGAATTGACCGACCTTGACCAGATCGATGGGATCATAAATTGCAACGTAGCGGTAAAGGAAGACGGAGAGAACATTGTTTTTTTACGCAAGGTAGTGGCGGGTAAATCAGACCGCAGTTATGGTATCCATGTCGCCAGACTGGCCGGACTGCCTGACGAAATTGTAAAACGGGCAACTGATGTATTGCGGGGACTTGAAACAGGCGAAGGCGCTGTAGAGACAGCAGCCTGCAGGGAGAGTCACCGTGAGAATGAGGCAGTGACGCTTAATGAACGCGAACAAGCTCTTTTACAAAAACTCAGACGCCTGGATGTCCTCAGTATGACGCCACTGGAGGCGCTTAACCAACTATACCACTTACAGCAGGAACTGAAAACAGATTTTTAAGTGAGCTGCATTATGGTAGAAGGTGGGATATAGTATGTACATAGGAGTTGATGTAGGAGGTACTTATACCGACGCGGTATTATTAGAAAAAAACCAAATAAAGGCAAGCGCCAAGGCGCCAAGCGGAAAAAACCTGCTTAGCTCAATTCTCGAGGCTATAGATAAAGTCTTGCAGGGAGTGGACCCCGGCCGTTTAAAAAGGATTGTTTTCAGCACCACCATGATTACCAACCTGATTGCCGAGCGAAAATATGATCCGGTGGCTTTGCTCCTCATCCCCGGTCCCGGCTTGAGCTATACGTATTACCAGTTTAACACCTTCACTCGCATTTTAACCGGTACAATTGACTACCGGGGAAGAGAAACTGTTTCCTTAAAGGAACGGGAGGTCGAAGCGGCGCTTGATGAAATAGCTGACCAGGGCTTTAAAAAAGTATGCGTAATCGGCAAATTTTCACCACGCAATACATCCCATGAAAAACGCCTGGCGATGCTAGTCAAAGAAAAATACCCCGACTGGGAGGTTGAACTCGGTCATCTGGCGGGTGGACAGCTAAACTTTCCAAGAAGGGTTGTAACCACCTACCTGACCGCTGCCACGCGTGAGTCTTTTCACCACTTTTTGAACCTGGTACGGCAGTCCCTGGCCGAGCGTCAAATAACTGCCGAAGCATTGATCTTAAAAGCTGACGGCGGTACGCTGCCCATGGAAAATTCTGATAAGATACCGGTGGAAACTATCTTTTCAGGGCCTGCTGCCAGCACCCTCGGGGCACTGGCCTTAACCTCTCCGGGTGAAACTGCGGTAATCGCTGATATCGGCGGAACAACCACAGACCTGGCCCTAATCTTAAACGGACAACCTCTTCTCTCAGCTAAAGGCGCCCGTATTGAAGGCCAGTTGACGCAAGTGCGCACACTGGCAGTTAAATCCGTTCCCATAGGCGGGGATAGTGTACTCGAGCGAATGGGAAATGAAATAATTATCCACGGCAAAAGGATGGGTCCGGCCTACTGCATGGGGGGGCCTGTCCCAACACCAACCGACGCGTTAAGGGTACTCGGCTTAACAACCCTGGGTGATCAAAACAGGGCTGCGGAGGCAATGGCGATACTGGGAGAGAGAAACGGGAGCCGTGTCATCGCTGAGAAAATTCTTAACCTGGTAGTAGATGGTATTTCATCCCAGATTAATAAGATGTTTCAGGAGTGGGAACTGGAACCGGCCTATCGGGTATGGGAAATACTGCAAAAGAGAAAGGTGCGACCTTCGACTGTTGTAGGAGTAGGGGGCGGGGCCAACGGTTTGGTAGACCGGATTGCGGAAAAGTTGGGATGCCGTTCGATCATACCTCCCTACGCTGCGGTCGCCAACGCCGTCGGCGCTGCAGTGGCTAAAACCACCCTGCAGCTCAGCCTGAGGGCTGATACTGAGCGGGGCAGCTACCTGTTGCAGGAAGAAGGCTTCGAGGGGAAAATTGACAGCAAGCAATTTAATGAAAAACAAGCCCTGGATATTCTAAGAGAGCGCTTAATCCGGATGGCCGCAAGACATGGACTGGATGTTAAACCGGAACAACTTGAGGTAACCCATCAGGAAGTTTTCAATATGGTCAGGGACTGGCAAACAAAGGGCAGGCTTATAGATATAACAGTACAAACTCCCAGGGGTATTACGGGGAGAATTGAAGCAGGGGGGCAAGAAGGGTGAGAAAGATCAGGTGCAAACAGACCGGGCTGATTTTTTTCCCTGCTTTTGACTGGGCCATTTCCCCCACCCACCCGGAACGGGAAGAGCGGCTCCTCTACACCCGTGACCAAATATTTGAGGAAGGGATTATCGACTTACCACAGATAGCTGAATTCACACCTCAACTAGCTTCTATTCATGATATTGCCAGGACCCACTTCTGCGTCCCGCAGGTTGAATCACAGACTACCGAAGCCCACCTGATTGCGGCCGGCGCGGCCATCACGCTGGCAGACCAGATAGTTGCAGGGCTTATTGATAACGGTTTTGCGCTGGTCCGGCCGCCCGGCCATCACGCCATGCGGGTGGTACACGGCAACCGGGGATTCTGCAATATCAACAATGAAGCGGTTATGGTCGAGTACCTGCGCAGCCGTCACGGGCTCAAAAGGGTTGCCATTATCGATACAGATGTACACCACGGTGACGGAACACAGGATATTTTCTGGCACGATCCGGATGTTCTTTTTATTTCCTTTCATCAGGACGGCCGCACGTTGTACCCTGGTACTGGTTTCATTTACGAACTGGGCGGTCCGTGCGCCTACGCGCGCACTATCAATATCCCGCTACCGCCAGGCACAACTGACGACAGCCTGCTGTATATCGTAGACAACCTTATTTTGCCGGTCCTGGAGGAGTTTAGACCGGACTTTATCGTAAATTCGGCAGGACAGGACAACCACTATACCGATCCTCTCGGGAGTATGCGTATCACCGCCCAGGGATACGCCAGACTCACTGAAAAACTTCGACCGGACCTGGCTGTGCTGGAAGGTGGCTATGCCATCGAAACCGCTCTGCCTTACGTGAACATGGCCATTATTCTGGCTCTGGCGGGCCTTGACTACAGCAATGTACGGGAACCTGACTTCTGGCCGGGCCGTTTCAAGGAAACTTCCCAGCGGACCGAACAGTTAAAAAGGCTGGTGGACGGACTATTAAAGCACTGGAAGAATCGTGATACCACTTTAACCGGCCGGGGTAAAACAGTAAACGGATATTACGAGAGGGAAAAATTAATTTTTTACGATACCGACTATATTGAAGAACACCAGACCGAAAAGCTTAGGATTTGCAGCAACTGCACCGGTTACTTATCCATTGAATCAGAGGTGTCCCACGGTTTTGGCCAGGCCGGTAAAGTCCTGTGCCTTTCGGTGCCTTTCGGCGCCTGCTCCAAATGCCGTAATGAGGCTGCGGACTTGTATACCGGCGCAAAGAAATCAGTTGTATACAACTATATTTATCTACAGGATAAGTCTTCAGATTACCTTCTGGGTTATGACACGAAAGCGGGTAAGGAATGGCGTCCATAGGACGGAGGAGCAAAACTTGGCCAGGATAATCGTACTTGATAAATATACTGCGGACCAGATCGCTGCCGGAGAAGTTGTGGAGCGTCCTTCCTCGGTGGTAAAGGAACTTGTGGAAAATTCAATTGACGCCGGAGCCCGCCGTATAGCCATAGATATCGAGGACGGCGGTCTGTCGATGATAACCGTCTCCGACGACGGCTGTGGTATAGAAGGAGATGATTTAGAACTCGCCTTCCAGCGACACGCCACCAGCAAAATCACTTCAACCGGCGATCTTGCCTGTATCTATACTCTAGGCTTTAGAGGTGAAGCCTTGCCCAGCATCGCCGCAGTCTCTAAGCTAACGGTTACAACCAGGACTCATGACGCGATGACCGGCGCCCAGGCGCAGATTGAGGGAGGCGCCCTCGTTGCCATGGTACCGGCCGGGGCTCCTCCTGGTACCACCGTGACTGTAAAAGAACTTTTTTATAATACGCCGGCCAGGCGGAAAACCATGAAAAGCCCCGCCACTGAAGGTTCCCTCTGTGGGGAACTGGTTTCCCGCCTGGCTTTGGCCAGGCCTGATATACGCTACGAAATGAGAGTGAAGGGGAGGGATGTATTTTATTCAGCTGGCTCAGGTCGACTGGCAGATGCCGCAACAGCAGTTTACGGAGCAGCTATGGCCAGGGAAATGGTACCCCTGAATTTTACAGAAGAGGGGATAACGATTACCGGCATGGTAGGAAAACCCAGTATTAGCCGCAGCACCCGCAACCATATCACGCTCGTTATCAACGGTCGCTATGTGCGCTGCACACCGGTTACAGCAGCTGTTGAAGCAGCTTACCAGACCTTGCTTCCACAAGGGCGAAAACCGGTTGTCATACTGTCGCTGTCCATCCCCCCGGAGCTTCTGGATGTCAATGTTCACCCCGCCAAGCTGGAGGTGCGCCTTCTGGAGGAGGAAAAAATGGCTGTGCTGGTCAAACGGGCTTTACTTGAAGCTCTTAGGACCAAAGCGCTCATTCCTTCAGCAGCCTCAGCAACCCATAGAAAGTACCAGTCAGGACTGGTCGTCATGCCCCAGTTTGATACGCCCGTCCGGCAGGAAAGATTCAGCGAGCTGGTACAATCGCGATCCAGCGCTCAAACCATACCGGAGAGTAATAACAGCCCAAGCATAACGTCAACAACGCCACAGCCATATGGTCAACTGACAGAAAGCCGGTTAGCCGGCGCAGAGGAACCGGCAGGCTACGACAACCAGGTAGTTCCTTTCCCTGAGTTGCAGCCCCTAGCCCAGCTGCTCCCCTTATATATCCTTGCAGCGGGGGAGGACGGCCTTTACATTATTGACCAACACGCCGCTCACGAAAGAGTTTTATACGAAGATTTCTTGGCCGGGCAGAGCTCTACCCAGAGCCAGTGTTTATTGGGGCCGGTAACACTGGAACTGGACTACCGGGAAGCAGCTCTTCTCACCGAAAGGATCCTTTGGTTTACTGAAGCAGGTTTTATCATAGAGCACTTTGGAGGAAACACTTTTTTATTGCGGGGAGTTCCCTCACGCTTCCCGGCAGGACAGGAGAAAACGATATTTTTCGACCTGTTGGATTATTTCAGGGAAAAAGGAAATGATTCCTCACGTACTGAATTTTTTCACGTGCTGGCTGCCTCCTTAGCATGCAAGAACGCTGTAAAATCAGGGGAAAAACTTACTTTGGCCGCTATGGAAGCGCTGCTTAGAAGCCTTTCCGGAAAGGTGAACCCCTTTACTTGCCCGCACGGGAGACCTGCCGTAATTAAAATCACCTACCGGGACCTGGCTACACGCTTTAAAAGGTAAATCCCGCTTAAACCTGATAGGAAGGAGTAGATTAAGTGACGGGCTGTCACTCAGGCATCACCTACAATCAGCAATATTTTGCCGTAACGACCTCCCACCGCCCGTCGCCGGTTCAGGTTTCTCTGGCAAATAAGCTGTCTGATGAGCTCTCAGTACCATTCATACCAAGAAATGATTTATCTATTGAAACAATGATATCTAATACCGGGGTTATCGGTATGATGGTTGTATCTGCACAAAGAATCAGCTTTTTTACCGGAATTTCAGAATTTTTTTTCCATCCCGGGCTTGCCAAGCTCCGCATAAACGAGTTAAAAAATGGGAAAACTGACCAAATGATACAAGCGATGTCGCTTGGAGCGGGGGACACCTTGCTGGACTGCACGCTGGGCCTGGGAACCGACGCCATCGTGGCAAGCTATGTATCCGGCACGAGCGGCAAGGTCACCGGGATAGAAAGCTCGATCTTGATTGCGGCTATTGTCGGACATGGGTTGAAAACCTACCAGGATGAAGACATCAGCCAGGCTATGCAGAGGGTTGAGGTAGCGCATTCCCATCACAAGGATTACCTGGCCGGCTTGCCGGCCCGAAGTTACGACGTTGTCTATTTTGACCCGATGTTCCGTACACCCAGAAAAAAATCCCCCGCCATGGACGCCATGAGAGCTATTGCCAATCCTGACCCTATTGATCGTGAAACAATAGCCTTGGCCTTAAAGGTCTGCAATAAAAGGGTTGTAATGAAAGAACGACGGTGGAGCAAAGAATTCGAGCGTTTGGGCTTCAAGGAAATCCGTGGCGGAAGGTATGCCCCTGTGGTTTATGGTGTAATTGATCGGCAGGGTATGGTATGAAGGATAAAGCAGAGAATGCAATGGAACCCCTGATAGTAATAACAGGTCCTACAGCTACAGGGAAAAGCGAGGTTGGCGTCCTGGTGGCTGAACATGTCGGCGGAGAAATCATCTCGGCAGACTCCATGTTGTTGTACCGCCATATGGATATCGGAACCGCCAAGCCTACCCTGGCGGAAAGACGCGGCATTCCACACCATATGATTGATATTGCGGAACCAGATCAGGAATACAGCGCCGCGCTCTACCAAAAAGAGGCTCGCCATCTAATCACCGAAATTTTGCTTAGACGCAATTTGCCAATTTTAGTTGGCGGGACCGGGTTGTATATAAAAGCTGTAATTGACCCTTATGAATTTGGCGCCACCAGTAGTGCGCCGGCGTTAAGAGAACGTCTCTTGATTGAAGCAGAACAAGATGGTTACGACAAACTCCACAGGAGTCTGGCGGAAGTTGACCCCGAGGCAGCCGCCAAGCTCCACCCCAGGGATACCAGGAGGGTTATTCGTGCCCTTGAGGTGTATTATCTAACCGGGAGACCAGCTTCAAGCTATATGAAACGAAACCAATACCACCTGCCGCTTTATCGCCTGTTTATGTTCGGCCTGAATATGGATCGGGCAAGCCTCTACCGGCGCATAGAGCAAAGGGTTGACGCCATGATTGCGGCCGGGCTTGTGGAAGAAGTCCGCCGGCTTTTAGAGACCGGCTACAGCAAAGAATTAAACGCCATGCGCAGTCTTGGCTATAAGGAGATTGCCGCCTACCTTACTGGTGAGATATCCTTGGAGCAGGCAGTTGAGCTCTTAAAGCGAAACACCAGGCGTTTTGCCAAGAGGCAGCTGACCTGGTTTCGCAGGGACGGCAGGATTAGATGGCTTGATATAGACGAGTTCGGCAGTTTAAAGGCGGTTGCAAAAGAAATAACCAAAAGTTTAGAAGGAGTATTTTAAGGTTTGTAGAACATAATAACAAAAATATCCAACGGAGGTAGCTCCTATAATGACAAAACCCCAAATTAACCTACAAGACGCTTTTTTAAATCAGGTAAGGAAGGAGAATATTCCCGTTACTATATTCCTGGTAAATGGTTTTCAGTTGAAGGGAATGGTGAGGGGCTTTGATAACTTTACAGTAATCCTGGAAAGCGACGGCAAACAGCTTATGGTTTATAAGCATGCCATATCAACCATAAGCCCGCTTAAACCTGTCAGCACATCTTTTTCCGAAGCCAAGAGCTCCTGATCAATAGAGTTGGTTTTTGCCTCTCTATCTGAGGGGCTTATTTTTTGGTAGTAAATGTCCACCGCTGGCGTATACATTAAATGATTTAATGCCCTAGCAGAGGTGGCGAAAACCGGGTGAAAATAAAAATTTGGAATGGTCAGGAGTATGCAGGAAACCCCGGCAGAGGTCCTGTTAGGACCAATAAACCTGTCTATTCTAGCCAACCCTTGTATATTGCAGCCCGGCCTTCCGACGACCAGGCAGCGCGTCGTAACGCCAAGGAAATAATCAATGAACTCAATGCCTTAATCGGACTCAAAGGTGTTAAAAAGCTTATTGAAGAAATCTATGCTTTCGTGGAAATACAAAAATGCAGACAAATTGAGCGGCTCGCCGTGGAACCATTGTCGTTGCATATGATTTTCAAAGGAAACCCCGGCACAGGAAAGACAACTGTGGCCAGAATTCTGGGAAAGCTTTTTAAAGAGGTCGGCGTCCTGCCAAAAGGCCACCTGGTTGAAGTTGAACGGGCCGATATGGTAGGTGAATTTATCGGGCACACCGCTCAGAAAACCAGGGAACAGATTAAAAAGGCCCTGGGAGGCATACTCTTTATTGACGAGGCCTATTCCCTGGCCAGGGGCGGGGAAAAGGATTTCGGAAAGGAAGCCATCGACGCGCTGGTAAAGGGAATGGAAGACCACAGGGACAATTTAATTCTAATCCTGGCAGGTTACCAGGACGAAATGGACTGGTTTGTCGAATCCAATCCGGGCTTACGTTCGCGTTTCCCGGTACATCTGTCCTTTCCTGATTATAGCAGCCTGGAGCTTTTAGACATTGCCGATTTGATGCTTAAGAAGAAGCAGTATGAACTATCGAGCGGAGCCAGAGAAGAACTTCGTTTTGTGATTGAAAAGGAACAAAAATGCCATGAAAACAGCGGCAATGCCAGACTTGTCCGGAACCTGATTGAGAGGGCCATGCGCAGGCAGGCGGTACGGCTTCTAAAGCCCGGGAATAAAATGACACGAGATGATTTGATGCTCCTAAAAAGGGAAGACCTGATCGGAGAAGCAAATGATATTTAAGTTATATTAATAATTAGGAGATGTAAATGCGGCTGGTGAATAAGCTATATGATCTTGAACTCCTATCAGATGAAGTTGAAGAGGAGGTTCAAGTTTTCTACAGACAAATTGATAAAATAGCGCTCGCTAATCACGGCAAGGTGCTTGATGCCTTCAGAGCGGCCAGAGTAAGTGAATACCACCTGAAAGGCTCCACCGGCTACGGCTATGGCGACGCCGGCAGAGAGGCGCTGGAAGAAGTGTACGCCAGGGTATTCCATGCTGAAAAGGCGCTTGTGCGAAACCAGATCGTCTCCGGCACCCATGCCATAGCCCTTTGCCTCTATGGGGTGTTGCGCCCCGGAGATGAGCTCCTGGCTGTGCAGGGTCAGCCTTATGATACGCTGGGAGCCATTATAGGAATCAGAGATAATGCAAGCGGTTCCCTAAAAGACTTGATGGTATCGTACAAACAGGTCGAACCTACACCTGAAGGTGATATCGACTATGACAGAGTCGGCCAGGCACTGGGCGACAAAACCAAGATGGTGCTCCTGCAACGTTCGTGCGGTTACGGAGCCGGTAAGCCACTTAGTATTAAGGAACTGAAAGGAATTATTGAATATATCAGGCAGCGAAACCCTGAAACGGTGATATTTGTTGATAACTGCTATGGTGAGTTTGTTGAGGAGGAAGAGCCCCTCGACGCTGGAGCAGACCTTGCCGCCGGCTCACTGATTAAGAATCCAGGTGGTGGTGTCGCCCCAACCGGGGGTTATGTGGTCGGCCGGGAAAAATACGTGAACATGGCCGCCAACCGGTGGAGCGCGCCGGGTATAGGTTCGGAGGTCGGGCCTTCCGCAGATAACCAGCGTCTGTTTTTTCAGGGATTATACCTGGCGCCACACATCGTTGCCGAAGCAATCAAGGGGAGTATTTTTACAGCCAGATTTTTTGAGAAACTGGGATATGAGGTTCTTCCCATGTTTAATGAACAACGGTATGACTTGGTACAATTGATCAAACTTGGCTCCCAGGAAAAAGTCTTAGCTTTTTGCCGCGGCCTTCAGGCAGCCTCGCCGGTCGACTCATATGTACGCCCGGAAGCGCAGCCCATGCCTGGTTACGGAGACCCGGTGGTAATGGCGGCGGGAACTTTTGTTCAGGGCGCTTCTCTTGAATTGTCGGCAGACGGACCGCTGCGGGAGCCCTACAACGTTTATGTACAGGGCGGTCTTTCCAAGGAGTATGTCAAGCTGGCCATCATATCGGCAGCCAGAGAAATAATGAAAACGGTCCTACCTGACAGGTAGTGACACCCCAAATGATTAGAAATTAATATTTTCATGATAAAGAAAGGTTTTTTAATATTTTTATCGAAACAATAATAATACCTTATTAAACACCGTGGAAAGCATGGTGGTGTCATGAATTTTAAACAAATTGAGGCCTTTTTGTGGGTAGCTGAAATGCAGAGCTTTACGAAAGCTGCCCGGCAACTCTATATGAGCCAGCCTGCCGTCAGCTTTCAAATTAAGGCGCTGGAGGAAGACCTGGAGGCTGATTTGTTCCAGCGTGGCGACAAGAAGGTAATCCTTACCGAAGCCGGTCGTCTATTGTATCCTGAGGCAAAAAAGATGCTGCGGCATTATCATAAAATTAAAGCAGGTCTTGACGACCTGAGAGGTCTGAAAACAGGGACCCTCGTGGTAGGCGCAAGCACCATCCCGGGAGAGTATATTTTACCCCTTTTGATCGGAGGCTTTAAGGAAGCTTACCCTGGAATTCGAGTTACTTTAAAAGTTGCCGGAAGCGGGCTGGTAACAAGGTGGGTGCGTGAGAGAGAGATAGACTTAGGGATAACCGGGGTTCCAGTGGAAGGAGATGGAATAGAATGCTCACCCTGGATGCAGGATGAGATGGTACTTATTGTCAACCCCAGCCACCCGTGGGTCAAATCAGGTGTTATTGACATTTCCGAACTTAAAACATCAGTTATGATCTTTCGCGAGCAAGGCTCAGGGACAAGGCGGACCCTTGAAAAAAAATTGGAGACAAAAGGGTTATCTTTGGAAAATATTCCCCATGGGATGGAGCTTGGCAGTACCAGGGCTGTTATTACGGCCGTGGAGGCTGGTTTGGGGGTAAGTATTGTCTCCCGGTGCGCGGTAAAGGACGCTCTGGAATTAAAAAGGATATCTGAAGTCAAAGTGCAGGGGCTTGATCTCAACCGCTCCCTTTATTTGATTAAACAAAATCAGAGTATAGGTGGCTTCGCTGTTGAGGCTTTCTGCAATTTCATTAATAATGGTGAAATATGCAAGCGTTTCCTAATAAAATAGGAAATGCTTTTTGCTTTTTACGCAACAAAATGTTGATTTAGTTCTCTTCTTGCAGGATATTCAAAGTATTTTGTCTAAATAACCTCCATGCTGTCTTCCTTAAAAAAATTATTTCTATTAAATCCTAAATTCTATACTCTCCGAACAAAAATGGCGATCCTCTCTTTTTGCTCAGTTTTATTGGCGATCACCACCGGCGGAATAATTGTGGTGGAGAAAATATCCTCCACAATTGAAGATGAAACGGGCTTAAGGGCTATGGCTATCGCCCGGACCCTGGCTCAATCCGATGAAATCCAAAATAATATCGGGACACCTGACGGAACATCCTACATCCAGCCGCTGGCCGAACGTACCAGGTTGGCCACCGGAGTGGAGTATATTGTTGTGGTGGATATGGATGGTATTCGCTACTCTCACCCTGTTGAGGACCGGATCGGCAAGAGATTTAATGAAAGCGATCTGGTACCGGCCCTTGCCAATAATGAGTACATCTCACGTGCCGAAGGGGTGCTGGGGCCGTCAGTCCGGGCCTTTGTACCGGTTAAAGTAAATGAAGGGACCAGACAGGTCGGTGTTGTGGTGGTGGGTATTCTGACTCCCACTATTAGTTTCCTGCTCAGGACCATTCAAACCGAGCTCTACTACTCGCTAGGCATAGGGTTGTTGGTGGGCCTGCTGGGATCCATTTTCATGGCCAGAAAGATTAAAAGCGGTATGTTCAGTCTGGAACCCAAGGAAATCGCCCGATTACTTGAAGAGAGGGTGGCTATATTTCAAGCTATGAGCGAGGGCATCATCGCTATTGATACGAACAGCCGCATTACCGTAGCCAATAAGGAAGTCCAACATCTCCTTAATAAAACCAACGAAGAGATTGTAGGGCGCAACATCATGGAATTGATCCCCAACTCAAACCTGCCGGAGGTCTTAAGGACAGGCAAAGCCCAAATCAACAGTCAAATGTATATCAATGATACCGCCGTTTTGGTTAACCGCGTTCCGATCCGCTTTAAGGAGGAAATCGTCGGCGCCGTGGCCACGTTTCAGGATAAAACAGAAGCTAACCGGTTGGCCGAGGAGTTAACCGGGGTTAAAGCTTTCATTGAGGCTCTGCGGGTGCAAAACCACGAGCACATGAACAAGCTGCATACCATCGCCGGACTAATCCAGTTGGAAAAATACGAAAGAGCGCTGGACTACATCTATGACCTCACTGAAGAGCAGCAGGAAATCACGGGGCTTTTAACGAAAAACATCTTTGACCACAGCATAGCAGGCCTCCTGTTGGGGAAATACACCCGGGCCAAGGAGCTTAGAGCTGAATTAATTATTGACCACAAGACCAGGTTAAGAGAGTTGCCGTCGCGGCTGGAGACCGGTGACCTGGCAATTATTGTCGGCAACCTCATAGAAAACGCCCTGGATGCCGTCCGGTTGGTTGAACCGGCCCGGCGTAAGGTCTATTTTTCGATGTATGACCAGCACGACTCACTTTCGATAATAGTCAGGGACATGGGACCCGGTATCCCCGAGGAAAAACATGAGCTCATTTTCCAGCAAGGCTTTTCCACCAAGGGTTCGTCAAACCGAGGTTTGGGTCTTTTCCTTGTAAAGCGCTACGTTCACCTGGCAGGAGGCTCCATAACCCTGAAAAATCTTGTCGATGGTGGAGTAGAGTTTAATATATATATCCCCAAAAAAGAGGACGTAAATATCACAAATAGCGAGCAAGAAGGTGAAAAATAATGCTCCAAATAGACGTGGTAATTGTTGAGGATGACCCCATGGTAGTTGAAGTTAACCGGGGATTCATCAACGCTGTGCCTGGATTCAGGGTCGCGGGGGTGGCGTCATCCGGCCGGGAAGCTGTGGAAATTATTAAAGAGATAACGCCGGACCTTGCTCTTCTGGATATTTATTTGCCCGATATGGACGGTGTAACAACGCTTCAGGAGATTAGACGACTTGGTTTGCCTACAGACGTAATTATTGTAACTGCCGCGCATGATGCTGAAACGATTCAAAACGTGTTCCGCTACGGCGCTATAGACTATATTGTAAAGCCATTTAAGTTCGCACGCTTAAAAACCGCCTTGAATTCCTACGCCACGCTGCACAGTAAATTCCGCCGGCACAAACAGATGAATCAGAACGAAATCGACAGTCTTGCCTTAAGCCGGGGGCAACAGCTTGATGAGGGTGTTCCCAAAGGGTTAAACGAAATAACCTTAAAGCAGGTATACCTTCATTTATTGAAGGAAGGGGGAGCGCTCTCAGCCGAAGAGGTGGCGGAAGGAGTAGGTCTGGCCAGAGTAACGGCGAGGCGTTATCTGGATTTTCTGGAAAAGTCAAACCGTGTTGTATTAGAACTCCAGTATGGGTCTGTTGGCCGTCCGGTCAACCGGTATCGTACTATTGAGTAATATTGCATATCAATGATATCACCAAGAAAACCAATCATTGCCCTGGACCAACAATCATATAAGCTTTTGTAGCTGTATACAGCAATTGTTTTGGAAGTGGTGGTAAAAATGAAAATCCGGTTAACTCTGTTCCTGCTTATCATTTCATTATTAACCATCACCGGATGCGGGAAAAGGGTTGTAGATTTGGAGCAGGTAAGCCCGGAAGAAAAAATTGTAATTAAGTTTTCGCACGTAGTTGCTGAAAATACCCCCAAGGGATTGGCAGCACAGCGTTTTGCGACACTGGTCAAGGAACGCACACATGGCAGGGTCGAGGTGCAGGTGTTTCCGAACTCCACCTTATATAAAGATGGTGAGGAGATACAAGCTCTGCAGAATGGGCTGGTGCAAATAATAGCTCCAGCCACGTCAAAACTATCAGGACTGTATCCCCAATGGCAAGTTCTCGACCTTCCTTATGCCTTTGAGGATGTAAACGCCGTACACGAAGCAATGTCTGGTTATATCGGAAACCGGTTGTGTGATAGCTTAAAACAGAACAACATGCAGGCTCTGGCCTTCTGGGACAACGGCTTTAAACAAATGACCAACAGCCAGCGGCCTCTGGTCAATCCAGCTGATTTTCAAGGGCTCTCATTCAGGGTAATGATAAACAGCCAGGTCTTAAAAAAAGAGTTTGAAAGATTAAATGCCCGTGCCGTAGAAGGTACTTTTAACGACCTCTACCGGGCACTGGATTCCCATGAAGTAGACGGCCAGGAAAATACCATGTCAAATATATATTCTAAAAATCTATATAAGGTACAGCCTTACCTGACTTTATCGAACCACGGCTACATGGGTTACGTAGTCCTGACCAATCAACAATTCTGGACAGGACTGCCGGAAGAAGTGAGAGAGGTGCTGGAAAGCACACTGGTGGAAGTCACTGAATGGGAACACGAGCAAGCCTTCATATTGGACAAACAAAGCCTGGAAAAAATTGTAGATTCAGGTCTGGTACAGGTCCACCAACAGACGGAGGCCGAAAAGAAACTATGGTTAATTATGCTGAAGCCCGTTTATTCGGAATTCAAAAATCTCATCGGAAACGACATGATAGACTATCTTGAAAAAATGCATTCGCAGTAAATCCATATTTAGATTTTACGTACAAGTCCGATGACTTTACCAAGAATTTGAAGCTCCTTCGCATATATTGGTTCCATCGCTCTGTTTTCCGGCTGTAAACGAACCCTTTCTTTTTCTTTAAAAAACCTTTTTACCGTAGCTTCTTCCTCAAGCAGGGCAACCACGATATCGCCGTTATTCGCGTCTTGCTGGCGTCTGACTACAACCATATCCCCGTTCAGAATGCCTGCTTCGATCATACTTTGGCCCTGAACCCTCAGCATGAAGAATTCTCCAGTGCCGGTAAAATGAGTAGGCAAAGTAAATAATTCCTCTCTGTTTTCAACAGCAAGGAGCGGCAACCCCGCCGCTACGCGTCCGACCAGTGGAACATTGATACATTTCACCGTTTCACCTTCCGGGTCCAAAACCTCTATGGCTCTCGGCTTTGTCGGATCCCTTCTCAAGTACCCCTTTTTCTCAAGCTTTCTAAGGTAACCGTGGACGGTAGAACTTGAACTTAGACCAACAGCCTGGCCAATTTCCCGTACAGAAGGAGGGTATCCCTTATGTCGCAGATTATCTTTTATCACCTTCAGGATCTCCGCCTGCTTTGGAGTCAAATCCGCCTCCATTTGTTGCACCAGCCTTTCGATTAGGTTTGCTATAATCTTAGTATAACATAAAAACCTTTAAGGCAAAACACTTGTTCGAGCTTGACCGGAAATTTTTGTTTATTATTTTTAATATTTAGAAGGAAGCTGGTTAATTTTTGTAGAAATACTTATTTCAGCAACAATAAATCGGAAAGGGGCAGATCTGTTGCAAAAGTTTAAGGTGGCAATTGTAGGAGCCGGCCAAGGAGGTTTTGCAATTTACAGAATGCTCAAGTCGATGGAAGAAGTGGAAATTACTGGTTTGGCCGACATAAATCCTGCGGCTCCAGGCATCGCAGCTGGTTCCAAGGACGGTATTTTTGTCACTGACGATTACCGTGAGATAGTCAAGATACCTGATCTGGACGTGATTATTGAGGCGACCGGAGTCCAAGAGGTGCAGGAAGTCCTGCTCAAAATTAAACCTAACAGCACCGCAGTAATGGAAGCGCAGGCAGCCAACCTGATGATGACCGTCCTTAGAGAAAAAGAAGAACTATTGGAGCTGACAAGAATCCAGGGAGAACTCTCAACAATTTTAAACTCGATGCAGGAAGCTATTGAAGTTGCCGATATTAACGGCACTATTAAATACGTAAACCCTGCCTTTTGCCGTATAACCGGTATTACTGAACAAGAAAGGATCGGCCAGAACATTTTTCAGGCATCACCAGATGGAGCACTCGCCAACCTTTTAAAAACAGGTAAAATTATGTCCGGACAGAAAACTAAAGTGGGTGGAAGCGCAGCTGAAGTTGTGGCAAACGCCGCGCCGATTATTATTGACGGTAAAATGGAGGGGGGGGTTGTAGTATTTCAGCATTTTACCGATATCATGAAAATGATCGAAGAGCTAAAAAAAAGCACTACCATCATTGAGAACCTTACTGACAAATTAGGTTTGGTAACCACCAGTAAATACTCTTTTGATGACATTCTGGGTAACAGCGTGGAAATAAACCGGTGCATCAACCTGGCTGAAAAATCAGCCCACAGTAATTCTACAGTTCTCCTTTTGGGTGAAAGCGGTACAGGTAAGGAATTATTTGCCCACTCCATCCATGGAGCTTCCATGCGTCGCGAGAATCCATTTGTTAAGGTAAACTGCGCTGCTATACCTGAAACACTACTGGAAAGTGAATTCTTTGGCTACGCTAAGGGGGCGTTTACTGGAGCGGTTAAATCAAAAATAGGAAAATTTGAATTAGCCAACGGAGGAACTATCTTCCTGGATGAGATCGGTGATATGAATCTCCTGCTGCAGGGCAAGCTTTTGCGTGTTTTACAAGAAATGGAGTTTGAGCGTGTGGGCGGCAACCAGACCATCAAGGTTGACGTCAGAGTCATTGCGGCCACCAACCGCAACCTGAGGGAGTTAATCCGGCAGGGCATTTTTAGAGAAGACCTGTATTACCGTCTTAATGTGGTGGAAATAACAATTCCCCCGCTCAGGGTGCACAAGGAAGACCTTCCTGAGCTGGTTATCCACCTTATTACTAAATTCAACAGGAAACTTGGTAAAAAGGTCAAAAGCCTTTCCAAAGACGCTCTTGAAGCGCTCTATAGTTATGACTGGCCCGGCAATGTCCGTGAACTCGAAAACGTTATCGAGAGAGTAATGGTAACGGCTGATGAGGAAATTCTGGTTAAGAAAAACATACTCCCACATGTTAATCAGGCACGTATCTTCCCGGAGCGCGACGTTGACCTGATGCCCATTGATCAGATGGAGGAAATGCTCATCCGCAAAGCTATGGCCAAGTACGGCAACACGGTGGAGGGTAAGCGAAGAGCCTCACAGACTCTGAATATATCTCTGGCAACCCTCTATAATAAATTAAAAAAAATCAAACTGACTAATTACAATTATTAGAATTTATTATAGATTTAAGAAATACCGCTTGTCTCAAGGGATAAGTCCCGGTTGATTCTACAATTTAGAATATTCTATATTTTGTCACATCTATAAGATACACGCCATAATTCAAGCCGGCATGACCAAGATGCTGTATTATTAAAGGATTACACAAGAACCAAACGCAAATAAGACGCTCTTGACAAGGTCATTACCGCGATGGTATGGATCTTGCTTTTTTATTCAACAGGAAAAGTGGTAGCTACCATACAGCAAGGGGGGGGAATTAAAATTAAAACTGTTAATACCACTGCTATAACTGAAGCCGTGGCAAGGATGAGTCAGGAGGCAAACTATTACCTCGGGCAAGACGTTCTTGAGGGGTTCCAAAAAGCGCTGGATGAGGAGATTTCCGTAACAGGGAAAGAAATACTCCAGCAACTGATTGAAAACGCAAAAATAGCGCGCGAAGAGCTGGTTCCGATGTGCCAGGACACCGGCTATGCCGTTATTTTTGTGGAGCTCGGACAGGATGTCAGGATTGAAGGCGGCGACTTCTACGAGGCGATTCATGAGGGAGTGAGGAGGGGTTATACCGAAGGCTACCTCAGAAAATCCATTGTAAGCCACCCATTGGAGCGTAAAAACACCGGAGATAACACCCCGGCTGTAATTCACACCAAGATTGTGCCCGGTGAAACGCTACGGATTATTATCGCCCCTAAAGGCGGCGGCAGCGAGAACATGAGCCAGATCAAGATGTTAAAACCGGCTGACGGCATAGAAGGCGTCAGAAAATTCGTCATCGACACTGTTAGATCGGCCGGGCCCAACCCCTGCCCGCCAATAGTTGTGGGAGTGGGGATAGGCGGTACATTTGAGAAGTGCGCTCAACTGGCCAAAGAAGCCCTTTTAAGAGAACTGGGCGAGAAGAGCAAGTATCCCGATATAGCTAAACTGGAAGAAGAACTTTTAGAAGAAATCAACAAGCTGGGGATTGGACCGCAGGGCTTAGGTGGTAAAACAACAGCACTCGCCGTCAATATTGAAATCTATGCCGCTCACATAGCCAGCCTGCCTGTGGCGGTTAACCTTAACTGCCATGCAGCACGACATAAGGAAACCGTTTTCTAACTATATTTTTGTTTTCGCACCATAATGTTACCACTAAAAAGGGGAGGTGAAACGATTGACCCAAATCAGGTTAACAACTCCGTTAACTGATGAAGATGTTGAAAAACTGAGAATTGGTCAACGGGTTTCCTTAAATGGGACAATCTATACCGGACGTGACGCTGCTCATAAAAGGTTGGTAGAACTGATTGCGGAGGGAAAGGAATTACCTTTTGATCCCAAGGGGCAGGTCATTTATTATGTGGGGCCAACGCCGGCGAAACCGGGAGCTGTTATCGGTTCAGCAGGGCCTACAACCAGTTACAGGATGGATCCCTATGCTCCAAAGCTTTATGAGTTAGGCCTTAAGGCAAGCATCGGCAAAGGACGCCGGTCGGAAGGTGTGATCAACGCTCTGAAGCAAAATAAGAGTGTATATTTTGCTGCGGTTGGCGGAGCAGCTGCCTTAATTTCCAGGAGCATTAAGTCCTGCAAGGTGATCGCTTATCCGGATCTGGGGGCTGAGGCGATCCATGAACTGGTCGTGGAGGATTTCCCAGTTATTGTTGTTAACGATACACTGGGTGGAGACCTCTATGACGAGGGCATCAAAATTTACGCAGCCAAGTAGGGGTAGGTAGAACAAAAACTGCTAAAGGAAGATAACTATAATTTACCCCGGTAGCATTAGAAAATATTTTTACTGCACCAATGGTGCTATAGTGTACCAGGCAAACCTGACTTGTGAGCAGGAAACCTGGATTATGACAAGTGCCCGACCGGTAAGGAATAGCAGGTTGGGCTAGGTTGTTTTCTAAAAAGCTTATAGCTGCAACTCTGGCTATAAACAATTAACAGACTTGATAACCCGGCCACAGGATCTTTGTAAAACAAATTAACTTACCGCCCCAATCACTATTCTTTTAGCCATTTATATAATTTCTTTGCTTGAGGCGGTGGAAAGGAGTGAAAAGGCGACAGAATTGTAAACAAGTCCAAAGGAGATATGGAAATCAACAGCTGTCAATATCAGAACTATGTTTTAAATCTTTATCGTGATTATTGAATGGGAATAGAGATTATAGCTATGCTTATTGCAACATAACCCCAAACGACAAAGATTCGCGTATTCACGGTTATAAATGACCAGAGGGGAGAGATTCAGCCAGTGAAAATGTTTGAGTATATGGGTAAGGAGCTTTTTGCCAAATTCGGCCTTCCAGTCCCGAGCGGCAGAATGATCACCAACCCGGAAGAAGCAGCCGCTGTTGCAGCGGAAATCGGAAAACCAGTAGTTATTAAATCACAGGTTCTGTCAGGTAAAAGGGGTAAAGCCGGGGGAATCAAGTTTGCCGACACTCCTGAGCAGGCTGTGGCAGCCGCAAAGGAAATTTTCGGGATGACCATCCAGGGCCTGCCGGTAGAAAGGCTTTTGGTTGAAGAGAAATTAAAAATAGATAAAGAACTCTATATGTCCATCACTGTAGACGGCGCAGCTAAAATGCCTGTTCTTATCGCCTCTGCGCACGGCGGCATGGATATCGAGGAAGTTGACGAGGAGTTTATCATTAAGCAGCACATTGACCCTGAACTCGGTATGCATCCCTTTATCGCACGTGATGTGGTAAGAAGGATGGGCATACCTTTAAGCGGTCCTCACGGCAAAGAAATCGTCAAGATTATACAGACCCTTTACAGGATATTTAAACAGAAAGACGCCGAACTGGTTGAAATAAACCCGCTGGTATTCAGCGACGATAAAGTAATCGCAGCCGACTCCAAAGTAACCATCGACGACGACGCCCTTTTCCGTCAGAAAGATCTGCCTTACGTTGAAGAGCGCTCCGCTACTGAAAAAGCCGCCAAAGACCTGGGCCTTTCCTTTGTCGACCTGGACGGCAATATCGCTGTTATGGCCAACGGCGCGGGCATTACCATGGGCACGCTGGATACCCTCCAGTATTACGGTGGGGCTGCCGCCAACTTCCTTGACTGTGGCGGCGGAACCGGACGGGAAGCAACAGCGGAGGCGTTGAAACTACTTATCGCCAAGAATCCCAAGTCCATGATCATCAACATTTTCGGTGGCATTACCCGTTGCGATCAAGTTGCTCTCGCATTTAAAGATATTAAGGAATCAGTAGGATTTCCTTGCCCAGTGGTGATCCGGCTGGTCGGCACCAACCAGGATTTGGGCCGGGAAATTCTTGCTGAAGTCGGTGTTGAGGCATTCGATTTCATGCAGGACGCCGCTAAAAAAGCAGTTGAACTTGCCGCCCAGGGCTAGCACAAATATCTGGAGCTAAATTTGCCCTTAAAAGGCAAATCGCAGGCTTATGAAAAGCTTTGACAAGGAGGAATTGTTAAATTGGCCATTATCATTGATGAAAATACGAATGTACTAGTCATGGGAATGACCGGCAGGCAAGGTACCTTTCACACCAAGCAAATGCTTGACTATGGCACCAAAATTGTAGCCGGCACCAGCCCTGGGAAAGGCGGAGCTATTGTTGAAGGGATACCGGCATACAACAGCGTCCGTGAAGCCTGTGCAAACCACAAAATTGACGCTTCAGTGATATTTGTTCCCGCTGCTGGAACAAAAGACGCCGCTCTTGAATCCATTGAGGCCGGCATTGGCGTAGTTGTGGTTGTCACCGAAGGAGTTCCGGTACATGATGAGATTGAGATGGTTGCCTATGCCAAGCGCAGAGGGACCATCGTTCTAGGCCCGAATACTTTCGGGATCGTGTCTTCCGGCAAATGTAAAATGGGTATTCCCCCCAACAAATACTTTGTGGAAGGTCCTGTCGGCGTAGTAGCCCGCTCCGGGACCTTGACCTATGAGATCGTAGGCAACCTTACCGCTAACGGGCTTGGCCAGACCACCGTTGTAGGCATGGGCGGCGACCGGGTGGTAGGCACAACTTTTATCGATGTTTTACAAATGTTTGAAAAAGACCCGCTAACCAAGGCAGTCGTACTGATTGGTGAAATCGGCGGCAACGCTGAGGAAACAGCTTCTGAATATATCAAAACGATGAGCAAACCGGTAGTTGGCTACATCGCGGGCAAGAGCGCGCCTCCCGGCAAACGGATGGGACATGCCGGCGCCATCATTGAGCGGGGCAAAGGAACATTCCAGGGCAAGGTGGAGGCTCTAACAGCTGCCGGAGCCAAAGTGGCGACCCTTCCTTTTGAAGTACCTGGTCTGATTAAAGAAATGCTCGGCATGTAATTGTTGATCGAAAGGAGGAGATATCTTGTATACAAAAGATGAACTCGATAAAATTGCCGCAACAAAAGAAGCCTGGGCGGCAAAACTAGCAGCAACCACAAAAAAACGGCCTGAAAGAGAAGCCAAGTTTGCTACTGACTCGGGGTTTGAAATCGATACCGTTTATACCCCGAATAACCTGGCTGAAATGGATTACGAACGCGACCTGGGATTACCCGGAGAATTTCCATACACCCGGGGCGTTCAGCCCAACATGTATCGCGGCCGTCTCTGGACCATGCGCCAATATGCCGGTTTCGGGTCAGCTGAAGAGACCAACCAGCGCTTCCGTTACCTCCTGGAGCAAGGGCAGACAGGTTTGAGTTGCGCCTTTGACCTGCCTACCCAGATCGGTTACGACTCCGACCACCCGCTGGCACGGGGCGAAATCGGCAAAGTTGGGGTGGCCATCGACTCCTTAGCGGATATGGAAACCCTCTTTGACCAGATCCCGCTGGGCAAGGTCAGCACATCGATGACCATCAACGCCCCGGCAGGCGTTTTGCTGGCCATGTATATCGCATGCGCGGAAAAACAAGGTTTTACCAAAGCGCAAATTAACGGTACCATCCAAAACGACGTCATCAAGGAATATATTTGCCGGGGCACTTATATCCTGCCGCCGGAGCCCTCGATGCGCCTGATTTCCAACATCTTTGAATACTGCTCCAAGGAAGTCCCGACCTGGAACACGATCAGTATCAGCGGCTATCACATCCGTGAAGCCGGCGCAACCGCCGCGCAAGAGATTGCCTTCACCCTGGCGGACGGTATCGCTTACGTCGACGCAGCTATTAAAGCCGGCTTAAATGTCGACGATTTTGCACCGCGCCTTTCCTTCTTCTTCAACGCCCACCTGAACTTCCTGGAGGAAGTGGCCAAGTTCCGGGCGGCTCGCCGCTTGTGGGCAAGGATTATGAAAGAGCGTTTTGGCGCCAAGAGCCCGAAATCAATGTCTCTGCGCTTCCACACGCAGACGGCCGGTGTCAGCCTGACAGCCCAGCAGCCCATGGTAAACATCATGCGGACTGCCTATGAGGCCCTCTCAGCTGTTCTGGGAGGCACCCAGTCCCTGCATACCAACTCCTACGATGAAGCCCTGGCGCTTCCGAGCAACGAGTCGGTTATGATCGCCCTGCGCACCCAGCAAATCATCGGCTACGAAATCGGTGTTTGCGATGTAGTTGACCCACTGGGCGGCTCATACTATATTGAAAGCCTGACCAATGCGCTGGAAGAAAAAGCCATGGATTATATCGGCAAGATCGACGCCCTGGGCGGCGCTGTAAAAGCCATCGATTACATGCAGAAAGAAATCCACAACGCGGCATACCAGTACCAGCTGGCTATTGACAACAAGAAGAAAACCGTTGTCGGCCTCAACAGGTTCCAAATGGAAGAAAAACCGGTCGAGGGCTTGCTGAAAGTCGACCTTTCCGTTGGAGAACGCCAGGTGGCGAAACTTACGAAAATGAAAGCGGAAAGAGACCAGGCCAAGGTCGCAGCCCTCTTGCAAACGGTTAGGGAAGCAGCACAGAGCGACGCCAACCTGATGCCGGTCTTTGTCGATGCGGTTAAAGAATACGTTACTTTGGGCGAGATCTGCGGCGTCCTGAGAGACGTTTTCGGCGAATACAAGCAGCAAATCGTATTCTAGGGGAGGAGGAAGGCAGATGAGTGAAAAACGCATACGTGTATTGGTAGCCAAGCCTGGCCTTGACGGGCACGACCGTGGCGCCAAGGTTATCGCCCAGGCATTGCGCGACGCCGGGATGGAAGTTGTTTATACCGGATTGCGCCAGACGCCGGAGCAGATTGTCTCGGCAGCGCTGCAGGAAGACGTCAACGTTGTAGGCATGAGCATTCTTTCAGGGGCGCACGGAACCCTGTTCCCTGAGGTAGTAAACCTTCTTAGAGAAAAGGGCGCTGGTGACATCCTGGTTATTGGCGGCGGGATTATTCCCGAAGACGACATCCCGGCATTGAAAGAAGCCGGTGTGGCTGAAGTGTTTGGACCCGGCACACCACTTGAAAACGTGGTTAAGTACATTCAGGAACACGTATAGATTACTATTTTGTGTCAAAAATAAAACGCGGGTCGGCCGGCGATATGCCGGCCGCCGGACCCGTGGAGAATTGGGAGTGAGATAGAGGGGATAGGAAATCCACTAAAATTTGGAGGGATCTCGATGATAAAAAAAATAGACCATATCGGGATTGCAGTTAAGGACCTTGCAGCAACGTTAGCATTTTACGAAGGCATGCTTGGCCTTAAATCAGTCGAAACTGAGGTGGTGGAAGATCAAAAGGTGAAGGTAGCCTTTTTACCCACCGGCGACAGTGAGGTCGAGTTACTGGAATCAACGTCCCCCGACGGCGCCATCGCCAAGTTCATCGAAAAGAACGGTGAAGGTATCCAGCACATAGCTTTCCGGGTGGAAAACCTGGAGCAAAGATTGGCTGAACTAAAAGAAAAAGGCGTCCGGCTGATTGATCAGAAACCGAGGCGCGGCGCGGGCGGGGCAAATATAGCGTTCCTGCACCCAAAATCCACCTTCGGTGTCCTTATCGAACTGTGTGAGCGCGACTAGATTGGAGGTAATCACATGAGTATGCAGGATAAACTGGATCTGCTTAATAAACTAAGGGCAGACGTCGAAGCTGGCGGTGGCCAGAAAAGGATCGACAAGCAGCATGAAGGGGGCAAAAAGACCGCCCGCGAGCGGATCAATGAATTGTTTGACCCGGGCTCCTTTAAAGAAATCGACGTATTTGCCAACACAGAGATTGAATACAAAAAGGTGAAGAACCCCGGTGAAGGTGTTGTCGGCGGCTACGGGACCATCGGCGGCCGCAGGGTTTATATCTTCGCCCAGGACTTTACCGTAGTAGGGGGCTCACTTGGACGCGTTCACGCCGCGAAAATTTGCAAGGTACTCGATATGGCCATGACAGTAGGGGCGCCGGTAATCGGCATCTGTGATTCCGGCGGCGCCAGGATCCAGGAAGGTGTCGACGCTCTTGACGGGTATGGCCAGATCTTCTTCCGCAACACCGTCGCTTCCGGTGTAATCCCCCAGATTTCCGTGATCATGGGACCCTGCGCAGGGGGCGCTGTGTACTCCCCGGCTCTGACCGACTTCATTATGATGGTTTCCGGAACCAGCCAGATGTTTATTACCGGCCCGCTGGTGATCAAAGCAACAACCGGTGAGGATGTAAGCCAGGAGGCCTTGGGCGGAGCCTCCACGCACAACCAGGTTAGCGGTGTGGCGCACTTCCTGGCCAACAGTGAAGAGGAATGCTTAGCCCAAATCAAATCCCTAATCAGTTACCTTCCCTTAAACAACCTGGAAGACCCGCCGGTATTCCCGGCAACTGAACCCGCCTTGGACAAAGAGACTTTGCTTAGCGTTATTCCTGATGACGCAAACAAAGGTTATGATGTCCGCAATCTGATCAATGCCGTGGTGGACGCCGGCTCTTTACTGGAAGTACACCAATTCTATGCAATAAACGGTGTCGTAGGCTTCGCCAGGATCAACGGTCAATCGGTAGGAATTATAGCCAACCAGCCGAGGGTCCTGGCAGGCTGCCTAGACATCAACGTTTCAGACAAAATCGCGCGTCAGATTCGTTTCTGCGACTGCTTCAACATTCCCATTATTACTTTCATGGATGTCCCGGGCTTCCTCCCCGGCGTGCAACAGGAATACGGCGGGATTATCCGGCACGGCGCCAAGATGCTGTACGCCTACTCTGAGGCGACGGTTCCCAAGATCACGATTATTACCCGTAAGGCTTATGGGGGAGCTTATCTGGCCATGTGCGCAGCCTCACTGCGGGCTGACTCCACATTTGCCTGGCCCAGCGCTGAAATTGCCGTGATGGGCCCGGAAGGGGCGGTTAACGTCATTAACCGCAAGGAAATTGCCGCGGCTGAAAACCCGGTTGAAACGCGCAAACAGCTGGTGCAGGATTACCGTGACCGCTTTGCCAACCCCTATATTGCCAGTGCCAGAGGCTTCATTCAGGATGTTATCGACCCGCGTGAAACCAGAGCCAACATTATTGAAGCCCTGCATAACCTGTCAACCAAACGTGAGAGCAGGCCCCGGAAGAAACACGGTAACATTCCCATGTAGTGTTGGAGTACCGGCAAGGAGGAGGAATAACACATGTCTGCAGCCACTAAAACAAAGGCCGGTATCAAACCCGAAGTACTGGCCGCTATAACAGCGGCAATTGCCCTTTACGGCTTCTCAGCGCAAGAAGGTTATCAGGTCAGGAAAGTCACCAAGGGCATGAGCCCCTGGAGAAAAGCCGGCATAACTGAGATTATGCTAGGTCGTGATTTAAACAGGGACTATATGTAATTAATACGGCAGCTAGAACAGGCCTACCATTTAGGAGGGAAACTGTATGCAAAAGTTTAAGATTACGGTAAATGGCGAAGTTTATGAAGTTGAAGTTGAAGCAATTGGTGGAAGCGCAGCAGCAGCGCCAGCCCCGGTAGCTCCGCCGCCGGCTCCTGTTGCGGCTCCCCCGGCGGCGCCGGCCCCGGCCGCTCCCGCGGCAGCCCCGGCTCCAACCGCGGCCCCCAAACCTGCCGCAGGTGGTGGCGGTGGCGGCGCTTTATGCGCCCCTATGCCCGGCACCATTCTTGATGTTAGAGTCAAAGTGGGCGATGCTGTTAAGGTTGGCGATGTGTTACTGATCCTGGAAGCCATGAAGATGGAAAATGAGCTCCAGGCCGACAAAGCCGGAACAATTAAAGAAGTCAAGGTAACCAAGGGACAGGCTGTTAACGGTGGAGATCAACTGATCATAATCGGCTAAAACTTAAAGGTCGGAGGCGCTGCTATGGCGCCTCTGCCGGAGCATCACCGGCAAGACAAATGTAATACTATTTATTTTAGGTTGGGAGGGATATTTTATGATGAAAAGAAAAAAGATTACCGTCGTTGGCGCAGGTAACGTCGGCGCAACATGTGCTCACTGGGCAGCGGCAAGGGAACTGGGCGATGTTGTTCTGGTTGACGTTGTCGAAGGGGTTCCCCAGGGTAAAGCCCTCGACCTGATGCAAGCTGCTCCAATTTATCGCTATGACAGCATCATTACCGGGACCAATAACTATGAGGACACAGCTGATTCAGACGTGGCCATCATTACCGCCGGTATTGCCCGTAAGCCCGGGATGAGCCGGGACGACCTCTTGAATATCAACTACAAGATTGTCGTCTCGTGTGCGGAGAACATTGCCCGCTATTCACCGAACTGCACGATTATTGTCGTATCCAACCCGCTCGATGTCATGGTCTATGCTGCCTATAAGGCTACCGGCTTCCCGGCCAACCGCGTTTTTGGCCAGGCCGGCGTGCTCGATTCGGCCCGTTTCCGCACCTTCCTGGCGCTGGAACTTGGTGTTTCTTTTGAAGATGTCAGCGCCATGGTGCTTGGCGGACACGGGGATACCATGGTGCCCGTACTAAGCCATTCCTTTGCGGGGGGTATCCCTATTACACAATTAATACCAGCCGAACGGCTTGCTGAGATCGTCAAGAGAACCGCCCACGGCGGCGCGGAGATTGTGAGCTTCCTTAAGACCGGCAGCGCTTACTATGCTCCTTCTGCTGCCTGCGTGCAGATGGCTGAAGCGGTGCTTAAAGATAAAAAACGTATTATGCCCGTAGCCTGCTATCTGAATGGTGAATATGGCGCCAAAGACCTTTATACCGGTGTGCCTGCATTGATCGGCGGCAATGGTGTAGAAAAGATATATGAACTTGATTTGACTGCGGAAGAAAAAGCCGCCCTGGATAATTCCATCCAGGCCGTTCGCGACCTGATGAAGGTAGTTGGGCTGTAGTACCTTGACTAAAGTCCAGCCAGCGAGAAAAGGGGAGGATAATAAGATGGCAACTAAAGGCCCAAAAGCTGCTTTGATAACCGATACAACATTCCGGGATGCCCACCAGTCGCTGTTGGCGACCCGGATGAAAACCGAGCACATGATTCCCATCGCGGAAAAACACGATGAAATCGGCTTCTATTCCATGGAAATGTGGGGTGGGGCCACCTTCGATACCTGTATGCGCTTTTGTGGTGATGATCCCTGGGAACGTCTACGTGTAATCAGGCGTCACCTTAAAAAGACCAAGACTCAAATGCTTTTGAGAGGGCAGAACATCGTCGGTTACCGGAACTATGCTGATGACGTTCTAATTGAATTCATCAAAAAAGCCGTTTTTAACGGCATGGATATATTCCGCTGCTTCGACGCATTAAACGACTACCGCAACCTGGAAGTAGCAATCAAAACTGTTATTGATGAGGGCGCACACGCGCAGGGCACCATTTGTTACGCCATCAGCCCGGTGCATACAGTTGAATATTATGTAAAATTGGCTAAAGAACTGGAATCGATGGGGGTCCATTCAATTGCGATCAAGGATATGGCCGGCATTATTGCACCTTATATAACTTACAATATTGTAAAAGGGATGAGGGATGCCGGAATAACCGTACCGATCCAAATTCACTGCCACTATACCAGCGGCATGGGCGCCATGGCCTATATGAAAGGTATAGAAGCAGGCGCCAATATCATTGACTGTGCCATATCGCCTATGTCTGTACAGACTTCGCAGCCATCCATTGAAGTCATGTGTGCAGCTTTTGAAGGTACTGAGTATGATCCTGGTTTAGACCTTAAACCCATGATTGAACTTGCAGATTATTGGAAGAACATCCGGCCGCTTTACGCTGCGTTCGATCTGGCGCAGAAATATCCGGACGCCGGCATCCTGGTATCCCAGGTCCCAGGCGGCATGATGTCCAACTTCCTCTCCCAGCTGCAGCAGGCTAACGCTCTGCACCGGCTGCCCGAGGTGCTTGAGGAAATGCCGAGAGTGCAGGAAGACTTCGGTTGGCCGCCTCTGGTAACCCCGTCCAGCCAGATCGTTGGCTCTCAGGCGGTGCTGAACGTCCTTATGGGCCGCTATAAGATGTGCACCAACGAAGTCAAACAGTACATGCGCGGTTATTACGGCCGTCCTCCGGCTCCCATCAATGAAGAAGCACGCAAGATGATCATTGGTGATGAACAGCCGATTACCTGCCGCCCGGCCGACATGCTGGAACCGGAACTGCCCAAGGCCAAGGAAATGATCGCTCCGGTCATGGAGAAAGAGGAAGATATCATTTCCTGCGCCATTTACCCGCAGGTAGCGCCCAAGTTCCTGGAAGAAAGGATGTCCAAGAAGCTCAACGTTGATGTTGAACTAGCCAAGAAAAGCTCTGAGTTCTATCCCGTTTAGTTTGAATTTCGTGAATATATACAATAGACTGACGGGAGGTTGACGGACCGCCAGTATAGCGGTCCGCAAAAACTTTTTCAAAATAACGAATAAACGAACTGTTTAAAATTTATAGTGTTCCAACAGCCTTGACATGTGGTAAGATACTAAATGTATTAATTCTATGCCGAAATTGCAAAAGTTTTATTTTCCTGGGCTTATATTGGCTTGAACCCGGAACTCAAAGGAGGTTAACTAATTAATGGCAAAAGACAAGATGAAGACGATGGACGGGACTAAGGCGGCGGCATATGTGTCCTATGCATTTACCGAATGCGCCTGCATTTTCCCCATCACTCCATCCTCTCCAATGGCAGAATATGTTGACGAGTGGAGCGCACAGGGGCTGAAAAATATTTTCGGTCAAACGGTGGACGTTACGGAAATGCAATCTGAAGCAGGCGCTTCCGCAGCCATGCACGGCGCTTTATGCGCGGGCGCGTTAACAACAAGCTATACAGCGTCACAAGGCTTGCTCTTGATGATCCCCAGCATGTACAAAATAGCCGGCGAACTTCTCCCCGGCGTGCTGCACGTGACAGCCCGCAGCATCGCAACCCATGCGTTGAACATTTTCGGTGACCACTCCGATGTAATGTCAACTGTCCAAACGGGCTTTGCTTTACTGTGCTCCAACAGTGTTCAGGAAGTAATTGATATCGGTGGCGTCGCCCACCTGGCCGCCATCAAGTCCAGGGTACCTTTCCTGCACTTCTATGATGGTTTCAGAACCTCCCACGAGCAGCAGAAGGTAGAGGTCATCGATTATGATGATTTTGCCAAACTGGTTGACATGGATGCTGTCAAGGCATTCCGGGACAACAGTTTGAATCCGGACCGCCCGGTTATCAGGGGCTCCAACCAGAACCCGGATATTTTCTTCCAGGCCCGAGAGGCTTGCAGCCCGTTCTTCGAGCCAGTCCCCGATATCGTAGCAGAATACATGAGGGAAATAGGCAAGATTACCGGCCGGGAATACAAACCGTTTGATTATTACGGCGCGCCTGATGCGGAAAACATCATCGTGGCAATGGGATCTGTCTGTGATACCGCTGAAGAGACCATCAACTACCTGATGGCCAAGGGAGAAAAGGTTGGTATGATCAAAGTACACCTGTACAGACCTTTCTCGGCGAAATACTTCTTTGACGTATACCCGAAGACTGTAAAGAGAATTGCCGTACTTGACCGGATTAAGACCCCTGGATCTCCTGGAGAGCCGTTATATAATGACATTTGCAACTTATTCTTCAACTCAAATCTTAAACCTCTCGTTGTCGGCGGACGTTACGGTCTGGGCTCTAAAGACACCCTGCCCTCCGATATCGTAGCTGTATATGAAAACCTGAAAGCGGATGAACCAAAGAATAATTTCACCATCAGCATTATCGACGACGTATCCTTTACATCCCTTGACAGGGGAGAGGATATCGACGTTGCTCCGGAAGGGACCATCCAGTGCAAGTTCTGGGGGTTAGGTTCTGACGGTACAGTCGGCGCCAACAAACAGGCTGTCGAAATCATCGGTGATCACACCGACCTTTTTGCGCAAGCCTATTTTGCCTATGACTCCAAAAAATCAGGAGGCATCACCGTTTCCCACCTGCGCTTTGGCAAAAAGCCCATTAAGGCGCCTTACCTGATTAACACAGCTGACTTCATTTCCTGCAGCAACCAGTCTTATGTTAACGTTTATGATTTAACTGCAGGTCTCAAACCTGGCGGCGCCTTCCTGCTCAACTGTGTCTGGTCACCGGAAGAGTTGGAAGAAAAACTGCCGGCAAAGATTAAGAGATATCTTGCTAAAAACAAAATTAACTTCTTTACAATCAACGCTGTGGAAATCGCCAGGGAACTTGGCTTGGGCAACCGTACCAATATGATCATGCAGGCGGCTTTCTTCAAACTGGCAAGAGTCATTCCTATTGACGAAGCTGTTGGTTACATGAAAGACCAAATCATGAAAGCTTACGGCAAAAAAGGCGATAAGATCGTCAACATGAACAATGCTTCTGTTGATGCCGGTATCAGCAGCCTGGTGAAAATTAATATACCTGACTCATGGGCTGACGCTCCTGATGAGCCGGTTGTAGAAAAAGACGAGCCCGATTTCATTAAGAACGTCTTGCGGATCATGGCCAGGAACGAGGGAGATACGCTTCCCGTCAGCGCCTTTAAAGGTGTGGAAGACGGCACCTTCCCGCCCGGCACTGCCGCATATGAAAAACGCGGTGTGGCAGCGTTTGTACCCAGGTGGATCAAAGAGAACTGCATTCAGTGCAACCAGTGTTCGTTTGTCTGCCCGCATGCAGCCATCAGGCCGATCCTGTTGACCGAGGAAGAAGCCAAGAACGCTCCGGCTACGTTTGAAACCAAACCAGCCATCGGCAAACAGCTCTCCGGGTTAGCTTATCGCATGCAGGTCACACCGTTGGATTGCATGGGCTGTGAAGTCTGCGTGAATACCTGCCCGTCGAAGGAAAAAGCCCTCGTTATGGAACCCATTGACAGCCAAAAAGAAGTTGAAGCAGCCAACTGGGAATTTGCCATGACGATTCCTGTAAAAGACAAACTCTGGAACAAATTCAGCGTAAAAGGCAGCCAGTTCTGCCAGCCCCTGCTGGAGTTCTCCGGCGCCTGCGCCGGCTGCGGCGAAACTCCGTACGTAAAACTTCTCACCCAGCTCTTTGGAGACAGGATGATGATGTCGAACGCCACGGGCTGCACATCCATCTGGGCTGCCGCCGCTCCTTCCATGCCTTACACCACAAATGCGGAAGGCAAGGGCCCGGCCTGGTCCAACTCCCTGTTTGAGGACAGCGCGGAATTCGGCTTCGGTCTGTATCTTGGTGTTAAGAAGATCAGAAATAAGGTTGCCGAGCTGATGCAAGAAGCCATATCTCTTGATATTCCACAGGAACTTAAAGAGGCGTTCCAGGAATGGCTGGAAGGCATGTACAATGCTGAGGCGTCCAAAGCTGCTACAGCCAAGATCCTGCCTCTCTTGGAAGGGCAGACCCATCCTGTAATTCAAGGGATTATCGACAGAAAAGACTTCCTGATCAAGAAGTCCAACTGGGCCTTCGGTGGAGACGGTTGGGGCTATGACATCGGTTACGGCGGCTTGGACCACGTGGTGGCATCTGGTGAAGATATCAACATCCTGGTCTTAGACACCGAAGTTTATTCCAATACCGGCGGCCAGTCCTCCAAATCAACACCGGCTGCGGCTATCGCCAAGTTTGCCGCCGCAGGTAAGAAGACGAAGAAGAAAGACCTCGGCGCCATGGCTATGACCTATGGCTATGTATATGTGGCGCAGGTTGCCATGGGCGCCGACCAGGCCCAATGCGTTAAAGCCTTCAAGGAAGCTGAAGAGTATCCCGGGCCGTCCCTGATCATCTGCTATTCCTCCTGCATCAACCACGGCATCAATATGACCAAGAGCCAGCAAGAAATGGCCAAGGCAGTTAAAGCCGGTTACTGGCACCTGTACAGGTACAATCCTCTACTCAAGCAAGAGGGCAAGAATCCGTTTATCCTCGATTCTAAAGAGCCGGATCTGGATTCCTTCAGAGACTTCATTATGAGTGAAACTCGTTACAGCTCACTTGCGAAACTGTTCCCGGGCCAAGCAGAAGCTCTCTTCCAAAAAACACAAGCAGATGCCAAGGAAAGATACGAATTCTACAAAAAACTCGCAGAAGGTTAAAAGTTTGCTGATGGCCTGAATAAAAAAAGGAGGACAATGTGTCCTCCTTTTTTTTCTTAGTTAAAGAATGTTATTCAGTTTGTTCTGTACAAAATTAAAACTTGCATGCCAGGTTAAATGCAGGTGCAAATTTACTCGCACCTGCATCTTAGTATTTTAATAGTCTCTTTTGGCTCCCCAAAGACATATGGAGCCTTGGTTTATGGCCGATTTATGTTTTGGGCCGTTTCAAAACCGATTTTAAATGCCTTCTGGTTTAATTCTAATGCTTTTTGTGGTACTACTTTAGTAATAATTTCCTCAAATGTTTCATGGGGGATGGGCAAGTACCCGGAGCCTGCCAGCGCGCCAACCATGATGATATTTTGCACAACTGGATCTCCTGCCTGCGCCGCTAGTACTGTGCTCTCTATAGCCAGCGTCTGAGCTGTTATCTCTTTAATTTTTTCCAACAAATCTTCTACATGTGGGTATTCGCATTTGCCCATGAGAACGTGAACGGGGAAGACCGGGCGAGGGTTGACAATTATTTTTACTTTCGGGCTGCCCAGTTCGATAGCAATCCTAGCCGCTTCTACAGGTTCAAAACCGACAATAATATCGACATGGCCCGCCGGTATAATCGGTCCGTAAAGGCAGTTGCGTGAAAGACGAATATGGGAGGATACGGAACCGCCACGCTGAGACATACCGTAAGATTCACCGACCGTAACCCTGAAGCCTTCTACTGAGGCAGCCTTCGCCAGGATTTCAGAAACCAGTATGTTGCCCTGGCCGCCAACTCCAGTTATGACCAGATTGATAGGATCTTTCATTATTTATCAACCTCCCCGGCAATGATAGCCCCGGCAGGACACAAAGTTGCGCAGACGCCGCATCCGGCACAGACCGCTTCGTCTATGGATGCCTTTCCCGCAACAGGATCCCAGATATTGCCCGGACAGCCCCACACTGAAGTGCAAAAGCGTCCACAACCGCAAGACTCACCCCTGCAAAGTGACTGATCGACATAAACACGCTTCTTTCGTTGGCTCTTGCGTGCTGCTACCAAGGCACACTCCTGGCGTAGAATCAATACTTTCACGTCGGGTTCTCTTAGCAGGGAGTTGATGGTTTCAGCTGTTTTGTCGTTTTCAAAAGGATCTGCAATGGTGCAAGGTATACCCAGTCCACGGACGATTTCTTCGATTGGGATGGCAGTAGTAGGCCTGCCGTGGTTACTTATACCTGACCCGGGATGTGGCTGGTGGCCAGTCATTGCCGTTACGTTGTTGTCGAGGACAATACAAAGAAAATTAGAACCGCTGTAACGACCATTGATAAGGCCAGGTATTACCGCATGATAAAATGTTGAATCTCCTACAATAGTTAGGGTAGGTCTCTGAAGGCCGAATTTCTCCAACTTGCTTAAACCGCTGGCAATACCCGGTCCGGCGCCCATGCAGTGCAGAGTATCAAACAGGTTATAGCCTGTATCCCATGCGCCAAGACAGTAGCAGCCTATATCCCCCGCGACTATACAATTCCTGTTGTCTACGGCAATAGCCGTTTTAACAGCCCAAAAAGAAGCACGGTGCGGGCAACCAGGACACATAGCGTATTCTCTCGGAGGCAGCAGGTTGGTAAATTCAACTATTGTTTCTGGAGAATAGCCCGGCGCTTCGTATAGAATACCCTTGACTTTGGCAAGTGCTTTTATAATGATATCAGGGTTCATCTCACCGCAGTAGGGTCCACGTACTCCAGAAATATCACCTGATGCTTTACCATAGAATCGGATATTACCAATATTGTGCCTGGCATAGATGAGCATTACGCCTTCCTCTATAAAAGACCGTGTTTCTTCGGCAAAAATAACATTTTTAACTCCCTGCAGGTTGTACAGGATAAATCTTTCCGGCAGGGGAAAGGTAGTCCCTATCTTTACAAGTTTTATTTTACCTTGAAGACCAAGAATGTTAATGGCCTCACGGGCGTACAACAGGCTGGTGCCACAACAAAATATTGCAGTATCTGCACGATCCGGACCTTCGGTATAATTAAACTTGCATTCTTCGAAAATAATGGCAGCCTGCGTCAACCTGTCCCTGGCCTTCATATGGAATAAGGTTTTAGTCAAAAAACGTTGGCCGACAGGAAATTCCGCCTTTCTCTTTTGATGCGCCAGTAAGCCAAGCCTGACCAAACCTCGTGAGTGTGAAACTCTGGTAACGGAACGGAGTAGGACTGGTCCTTTTATTTGCTCAGATATGTCAAATGCCTTGATAGCCATCTCTCTGGCTTCCTTAACAGTAGACGGTTCCAGTACCGGAACCATAGCCGACTTCGCCAAATATCGTGAATCATACTCTTTCACGCTGGAATGACCCTGTGGGTCATCTGCGACGGTAAGTACCAGCCCGCCTTTACAGCCGCCTAAATTCATACTGGTAAGGAAATCATAGGCTACATTTAAACCATCAGCTTTCATGGTACACAGAGCCCTCAGTCCGGCAAAAGAAGCTGCCGTAGCTCCTTCGAGTGATACTATCTCATTTGCCGACCACTCCGCATAAAGATCGGATGCCGGGACTCTGGAAAGGGTTTCGGTAATTTCCGAAGAAGGTGAGCCAGGGTAGGAAGAAGCGTAGCGTACCCCTGCTTCGAGGGCGCCTCGTGCGATGGCTTCGTTTCCATTTAATAAAACCAAATCTCCCGGTTTGCCTTCTATAGCGTCTTTCCAACCCATTTAGTCGTCATCTCCCGTAGACAGAAAATATTCTCTTTCCTGCGCAGAAAGGTTTAGGTAAGTGAAGTCCGGACGTTCAAGAACTCTCTTTTTTCTACGAAAAACAGCTTTTCTTAAAATTGGCAATAACTCTGGGGGGTAAGGTTTGATCTCGATATAACCGCTGGCGCACGCTTGTTCGACTAACTCAGAGCCCTTTGTAGTACGTAAAATCAGGGCATTCCAATCAGGGTCATATTCAGTTGAACCAACCGATATATCAGCCAGTTCCGAGAGTGGATCATAGCAGGAGAGGCATGCATTGCGGATAAACTGGCGCATCTCTTCAAAAGGTATAATTATTTCTTGACCGGAACCACGGAAATGAACATCTTTTGGAATATCCATACGGTCGTAGCTACCCAAATCCTTCATATTGATAAAAGTATAGAACTCAGGTGAAAACGAACCCATGCAAAACAGTCCAATCACGAGCGATATACACTGCCCATTAATCTCTGAAGCCTGCTGCATCTTACGTGATGCAGTAACCTGGCAAGGCCGGCCAACAACGCCAATCTTTTGATATCCTTTCCTTACAGCATCCTGGAAAAGGCGGAGGGTAGGGGCGGCAGTATATTTTGAGCCGGCGCACTCAGTTACACCGCTGGCAGATGAAACCAGAACCGGTTTTGTCCCTTTCACATTGCCACCTGTCATCAGAATGCTTTCAATAAACCCCTCTTTAAGAGCAAAGACAGAAAGCGCTGAGACGACTCCTCCGTATTGGCCGCACGATCTTATTTTTTCTTCAGCGGCACGGGCAAAGTATATCTCTTTATGGGCTCCCAGCACAGGATCAAAGTCAGCTGCTCCAAAAACCTCCCGTCGTAAAGACATGTATTGTGTAAAACCACGAGGGCAGATCCGGTAGCAAATACCCTCACAGATCTGGCAATTATGGATAATAGCAACTCGCTCGTTATAAGACTTTATATACGGGCAAAAACCGACACATGCGCCACAACCGCTGCAAAGGCCGGGATCAAGCACACCTTCCTTTAACCTAGCCGCTGCCCCATACTCAAGCTCACAGTTTTCCATAATACCCCTCTTCCATATTTTGATATGTTTTATTTTATTTCTTTTTAAGAGATGGTAATTCCTTTCAGATTGGTATTTTTTTTATTTTTTTTGATCTAATTTGCATTTTTGCATGTTAATAAGTAATATTTAAGCAAGGTGTGGGATATATTACCATCATTGTTCAGGATCATTAATAACTGTTTATAGGTAAATATGAAAAAAATTGAGGGGGGATAATAATGGGGCCAACCTCATGGAATGCAGTAAAACTGTTTCTAGCTGCGGGAACACCAATTCAAAAGCTTGTTTCCGGCAAAGGCGATACCCATCTTTTTTGCATCAACCAAGCTTTGCTTATACTAAAAAACGACGGGGCTATACAATACGCCCGTAATATAAGCAATTACATAGAATTCTTAAAGCAGGGAGTACTGTGGGCAGACAAAGGATGGAAGAACTTTTCGCATTACTTTGATCCAGTTGTCAACCAAGGACTGGGACCCTGGCCTGATGCAAGACTGGAATTTGATAATTGTTTTAACAAAGCCATAACCAATTGGGAACGCGGTGATAAGGGGAGGTACTACTTTTATTTAGGAGCAGCTTCACATCTGATCCAGGACCTGTGTGTTCCGCACCATGCTAAAGGTGCAGCTTTTTCAGGCCATAAGGAATACGAAAACTGGGTATTGAAAAATTATAATAATTTTGTTGTAGAGGCAGGAGGTATATACAACAAAATTTTCACCCCGAGCGACTGGCTATTGTTTAACGCCAGATTATCAAGATGCTATTTCCCATATGTTTCTAATATAGGTACTGATAGCTCATATAAGCTTGCTACCAGTGTACTGTTACCACTGGCCCAACGTTCGACAGCAGGATTTCTAAAGTTTGCCATTGACTTTACCAGAAAACACGCAAATAAATGATTGACATGAACTTAAGACATTTTGCCGCTCTATTTACGCATTAAGGATTATTTATAATCATTTTAAGAACAAAATAATGCATTATAAGTTGGAACGTTATAGAATATAACTATGTTTCACAATTACATTTAACTTACTGACAAGGATGATTAGCAATGCATAAAGGTGGCTATGTAAATTCTGACGTATTATCTATTAAATGTATTTTAGAGGAGGATAAGATTTGCGATAATTGTTGTGAATGTTTTGTATGTGATCTGGATCCTGGAAAGATTTGCGACAATTGTGCTAAGTGTCTCAAAATACCGGATTACAAAGCTATTATTATAGATGATATCCTAATGTTAGAGGAGAGTAGAGTCAAGAAAAAAAAGAAAAAATCAGGAAAGAACCCTGCAGACCGGTAAAAGCCGGCCTTTTAATTGCCTAAATAGTGCAAAAACATGAAGACAAGCGGGGAGGATAATCTTTTTGACAACAGAGGTGATTTGTTAATTTTTGGCGTTACAAAAAATATATTAAAAAAAGTAAACTAAACATATAATGAATTTTTTGTATTACTGGTTGAGCATAAAATTATAGGCCCTTCTTATTTATAATTCAAAATATAATTTTTGGTGGTAACGCTAACACAAAACCCCTTTTCGGGGTCCATATTTTTGTTCCGATAATATATATTATGTAAACTTACCCTGATCTGAAGTGGCCCCCGGTACGCTTTGTACCATCCAGTTAGGCGGATTTTTCTTTTACTGGCATTAACGTTTTTGTTATCGCCGCCCGCAAGGCTAGTCTTCGACGGCATCCTACCTTAGCGGGTTTACAAAATAGATATCTCTATGTAAAACTCTTAAAACTCCCAAAATATATTTCCATTCATACCAGCCTTAACTTTTTCGTGTCTTAAAACGTCTCCTATGGCCTTCTATGATCAGATTGTTAAGTTGGTGTTGCCCGCCAGTATTCAGCCACATTAAGAAAGGTGATTTTTTTTTTGCACTTATATTATCCGCTTACTTGGATAAAATAAGCGTAAATGGAAGGGGAATGAATAATTAATGGAAGAAAAAAACAAAAGTAGGCGTCTAAAATCTGATGATGATAAATCTTTTGATTCAAACATAGTTGTATCATCTGAATGTACCGGATTAATTCCAACCCCGCCACTATCAGTGGCTGAAACAGAATCATATACTGAGATTTATCACATTCCACAAACTAAAATCAAAGCAGATAAAGATCTACAACATAAGTAATTTTTAGACTCCTTGTTATAGGTGTTTTTTTGCTGCGAAGTACCCGATATGGGGTGCTTTTTTCTTATATTTTTTGTAACTGATAAACTAAAAAAGGACAGCTTTGTTTTTCTTCTATAATCTTGATCTTGGCCATTTGGCCGTCACCGAGAGGCTGTTAATTGACGCTGATGTACAATAAATGTTCCTTTTATCCCACTGTTAGGTAGCCGGGTTTGTTCCTTTCTTCTCCATTTCTGCGGTTTCTGCGGTGTTGTAGACAGGTTATGTAAACAGATTAAGCTTATCTTGGTTAAGCTTATCTTTAGGTTATCCCATTGCTTCACGTACAACGGCTAGGAACACCAAAGGCGCCCTCCGGTGCGGGCGCCTTGAAGTGGTTCATTTGTGTTTTGCTATTCCTGCGACAGGCTGTTGCCTGACAATCGCTTTGTTTTTGCAAAGCCCGGGCCTTACAGATTTACGATCAACTATATCGATTAGCGGCAAAGTCATTGTGTACATCAGCCTGCGATGGGTTGTTCATAGATCAGCCCTTCGACCTGCAGTCTATGGAATATCCACCAATCGCCCACCAGGGATATCTTAATCCCCTCCGGAACACTAACGGCCTCCTTAAAAATATAAACCTTAATCCCGTCAACAATAACTTCGTCAAATTTTTCGGGCGCATGCGGTTTACCTGCCGACACGGCAGGCTCATTAACTACGCCCCCTCACCCGCCTAACATTAACAGGTCCACAGTAATGGCATCAGTCGTTTTGAGAATATAGTCTCTGGCTTCTTTACAAATCTCGACCTTGATCATTTTATTAAGCCTCCAGACGTTTTTAATTTTTAATTACCCATAATTACCCACATTTGACGTCAACGGTATGTAGCGTTTCAGTGATACTGTTGTATCATGGTGATATTCTATCATATTTACAATCCCTTTTACTACTAAATTCTACAAAATAACGTATGTTGCGTCATTTTTTACGAATATCATAAGCTACCTTATCAACTATTTTAATGTTGTTTACCCGGAACACTTGGACATGGCATCAGGCCATAAATGCCGCTGATCGAATGTTTTGAGGGAAGTGAGAAATCGAGCCTTAAAATCAGGGAAACGTTTGACCATGTCTGCAAGAAATTTCTTCACTACCTCCCTGTTTGTAAAACCATTGGCAGGACATGTATTTTGGATAAATGGCAATTTCTCTGATTCCACATAAGAAACGATTTCCTCTACGTGATGGTATACCAGAGGCCTGATCATGGTCAAACCGGTTCGGTCAAGAAAGGTAACCGGTGAAAAAACGCGCATCTGCCCGGTATAGATCATGCTCATAAAAAATGTTTCCATTACATCGTCCAGGTGATGGCCTAAGGCAATTTTGCTACAGTCAAGTTCAAGCGCTTTACTGTGTAAAGCTCCACGGCGCAAGTGTGAGCAAATAGCGCAGGGATTGTCATCCTCCCTGTCCTCAAACACGATCTTGGCTATTTCCGTTTCCACAACGTGGAAAGATATATTTAGAGATTGGCAGAAGTCTTCTAATACCGGTATATCCATCGGCCAACCGGTTTTAATAAAAACTGCTTCCAGTTCAAACTTGACAGGAAGCGAACGTCTTAGCAGGTGAAGAGCATGCAGAAGGGTGACGCTATCCTTGCCGCCGGAGAACCCCACCGCTATCCTGTCTCCGTTTTCAATCATGCCGTAATCATAGATAGCTCGTTTGACTTTTTTTAAAAACTTCTGTTGAAAGTTTTTGGTCACGTTGAAACCCCTTTTATTGGAACATGTTCTACGAATTTGTCAAGTATATAATAATAGGGTTTGATTGTTTAAACAAGTCCCGGCTTAAGCTGCAGTACATGAGACGAAAAAAGGCCATTGCCGGCCTTTTTAAAAATAAATTCAATTTTAATTATCGGGCGTTGGTATTCTAATTGTCCAAGCAACTGTTAAATCCGGGTCAGTAACAACTTCACCGGTTTTTTTATTACGATACTCGCCTTTTGCAGCCTCCGCAAAAGCTTCAACAACAGGGGGCAAAGTCATTTCATTACCTGTACTCTTTATTTTGACAACGCAAACTCTCTCATTAAAATTAATAATAGCGCCAAATAATTGTTCCTGATCGATCAAATTATCATCTTTATCAATGTAGGAAAAACCAATGACTACACTTTTTCCGATAAGCGATTTAGCTTTCGCTGCATCAAATTCCGATTTCATTTAATCAACTCTTTCAATTTTTTGAATATCATTTTCCATAATTAACCTGAAATAGCTTATTATCTTTGCTCCTTTATTGTATCCAAACTGACCGAAGTCATTCTCCTACAGTCTATACTACCAAAAAAATTAGCAAGAAACAAACGTTAAATTGTGTAGAGAAACGGTGATATGAAGAGATTTATTGTATATAATTTCATTAAATAGCAGCAGTAGTATATTGTTCTAAGAAACAAATTTTTAATATATTGATCTTCCCTTTAGCGCAGTATCATTGCTTCTTACAAACCAAACCATACCCCTTAAAATATATTTTATTAATGGTAGTATGAACTAAATATTACATGAGCCACTAGCGTCTGCTGTATCCTCCAATAAACACGCTGTACTTTTTTGAGACTAACGATCTCGAAACTGCGGCTAATAATTTCTTTTAATATTCCACAAACTGCTCAATGTTTGACACATAATTCCATCATTATTATCAAGCATTTAAAAATGCTCAAGGTTAATTTTTTAAAAGACACCTAAGGGTTGTCTTTTTATATTTACATTATAGAGGTTTGTCCTACATTCATTGACTTATGAAGGATAGCATGTTATAATTATTTGGTTCTAATGGTTAGGTTATGAATTTTCCCTCTCTCGTTAAATTGGTTAGGGAATAAATTTTATTTTTTCCTATACCAATGGAGCTAAAAAAATCGAGGGAGTGTTTTCATGTATCAAGATCGCTATCTGACATGTCGTGACTGCGGCTGTGAATTCGTCTTCTCTGCATCGGAACAAGAATTCTTTGCGGAGAAAGGATTTACGAATGACCCGGGACGTTGCCCGGATTGTCGCGCAGCACGCAAAAATCAGAATCGTCGGACTGATAATCGCCAAAACCGCCAGATGTATCCGGCGATATGTGCGAACTGCAATAAGGAAACCCAGGTTCCCTTTCAACCAAGCGGAGACCGGCCTGTTTATTGCAGCGATTGCTTCCGGCAAATATCAAACCGCTAATACAAGAAGAAGGGGTAGTTTAACTGCTCCTTCTTCTTTTACATGTATTTGCCTCATTTGATTTTTTATTCTTTTTCCGATGAGTTTTCCTTCGCTAATGCCGCCTTCAATAAATCGCCCAAATTATTTCCAATAGAGCCATGGTCACTGTAGCGGGCAATTAATTTTTGGTTGGCTCTACTGGCTCCTTTTGAGCTCTTATAACCGAATTCATCCTGTTTTTCAGGCTGCCGGTGACCACAGGCCCGGTCCTGACAGATCAGCATTTTTCCCCTTTTACCATTCACAAGCAGCATAAACTTACCACAAACCGGACATTTTGTTTTCGAAATATTGTCAGCCTTATACACGGCTGTGTCTGCAACGACGCTTTTAACCAGTTCCTTAGCGCTTTGACGGATGTCAACCATGAATTCTGCTTTGCTGCCCTTACCCCTGGCAATATTAGAAAGCCTTTGCTCCCACTGGGCAGTTAATTCAGGGGTTTTGAGTTCCGGCGCTACCAGCTTGATCAGCTGTTTTCCTTTTGAAGTAGGGACTAATTCTTTACCCTGTCGTTCGATATAATTGTTATAAAGCAATTTTTCTATTATATCAGCTCTGGTTGCCGGTGTTCCCAACCCGCTTCCCTTCATAATTTCACGTAATTCCTCGTCTTCAATAAACTTGCCGGGGCTTTCCATAGCCGTTAATAGGGTGGCTTCGTTATAACGGGCCGGTGGTTTTGTTTTTGAACTATTTATTTTACAACTTTTAACCTGTTTATGCTCGCCTTTTTGTTGCAGGGTCAAGGTCTGCTCCGGCAGCACATCCTCATTCAACTCATTTTTTTCTGGCGGCTTGGAGGTCACTGCCCGCCAACCCTTATCTTTTACAACTTTGCCCCGGGAGTGAAAGTTCTCACCGTTAATTACTGTAATCAAGGTAATTTGTTCATAGCGGTAAGGAGGGTACAACACAGCGATAAACCTTCTGACTATTAAGTCATACAAGTTTTTTTCCTCTACAGACAAGGACGCTAATCTGAGCGGTTGTTCCGTGGGGATGATGGCATGGTGGTCGGTAACCTTACTGTTATCAACAAAACGTTTTGTCGGCGTTATTGGTTTCTGTAATAGCGGTTTTACCAGCTCCACATAGGGCGCCACGGCGATGCTTTTCAACCGGCCCGGAAGAGTAGGGACAATATCAGAAGGAATATAGCGGGAGTCGGTTCGCGGATATGTTACCAGCTTGTGCTGCTCATATAAATCTTGCAGGATAGACAGGGTTTTTTGCGCTGAAAGCCCGTATCGTTTATTGGCGTCTCTTTGTAATTCGGTTAAATCGTAGGCCAGTGGCGCCGGCTCACTCTTGCCCTCAGTACGGACCTCTTTGATAACCCCCGGATGACCATTAATTTTAGAGATAATTTCTTCTGCCTGGGTGCGGTTAAATATCCGGCTGTTTCCGGCCTGGTTCCGCCAATCACCAAAGTAGTCCCCGAAATCCGCCCGAATGGTCCAAAAATCTACCGGAACAAATTGCTTAATTTCATCCTCCCTGTTTACTATCATGGCCAGCGTGGGAGTCTGAACCCTGCCCGCTGTTAACTGGGCATTAAACTTACAGGTCAACGCCCGGGTAACGTTCAGCCCGATCAGCCAATCCGCTTCGGCCCGGCAAACTGCCGCATCATATAGATTATTATAGGCGGCGCCACTCTTTAAATTTGCAAAACCCTCCAATATTGCATTATCAGTCTGGGATGAGATCCACAAGCGTTTAAAGGGCTTCTTCCAATTGGCGAGGGTCATAATCCAGCGAGCTACCAATTCTCCTTCCCTACCGGCGTCGGTGGCTATGACCAGTTCCTTAAGATCTGACCGTTTCATTAAATTTCTGACTACTTGGAACTGATGAGAAGTTTGCCTGATTACTTTTAATTTCATATTGGACGGCAGCATTGGCAAATCTTCCAGACGCCACTCCTTGTATTTCTGATCGTAATCATCCGGTTCGGCCAGGGTAACCAGATGCCCCAGCGCCCAGGTCACCACGAATTGTGGCCCCTCCAGGAATCCCTTGTTTCTGATATTGCATTCTAACACCCTGGCAATTTCCCGTGCCACGCTGGGCTTTTCAGCCAGTACAAGCGCTTTCACTATATCTCCTCGATTCCTATTAGCTATACCTAATATTGTAAATACTTTTTCGACTGCACTATTATTATAACATATTAAAAATACCTCTCATTCTCTTTCAGGGTTTTCCCCGGTCTTCCCTCGTCCGGAAAGAAGCTCAAATCACCAGTAAAAGGAAGAGAACCAAACCACACTAATGGTTTGGTTCTCTTCCTTTTACTGGTCGCTGGGTTGAAGAATTAAGCAACTATATTGCACTCAGATTTTCTATTATATAAACCGCTATATAAAACCGCCCCAGAAACCTACACCGAAGATTATCAGAATAAAGATTAAGAAGATGATAAATGCCCAGTTGCCAAAACCGGCGCCAACACCTTCAGCTGCAAAGTCGTCCATGCGACACTCCCCTTTCCTTTTTTACCATCATATGATGTAATGCTGCATAGTGACTCTGTAAAAAAAGTTTTGATTTTCCCTAATGAATCATTAACAAAAAATACAGCTGAGCTATATACTAATAGAAACACTTGATATGGTCTATATATGAATACAAGCGCTGTTTCCGGCGCTTAAATACATTATAAAAAGGAGCCTGTTCCATTGCTGTATCTATTATCAAGGTTTTTTCGAAATAGGGAAAATGCCGACAAGCTTGCAGAAATATATTATGAAAATGCTGAAATGCTTTTAGAACTAAAAAACCGCTTTCCTGATTGGGAGAATTATATAAACCAGTATTTGTCAGTAGAGGTCCGAACTAAACTATTAGCTAAGGGTGTTCCAATTTAGTATGTTTGATTATTTACGGTGTCGAGAAAATTTTACCGTGTTACAAAAAATATAGAGGGTATTTACCCTCTATATTTTCGCTTAATTAAGGAGATAAAATCAAGATTCAATTATTAGACAGGCTTGTTAGCCAGAGCGCTTTCACCTAGTGAAACCAGCCTCTTAGTAATGTTGCCTCCAACATACCCATTGGCCCTGCTCGGCAGGCTGCCTTTATCAATCTGGTCATAGTTGGCAAAACCAAGCTCAGATGCAATTTCAAATTTCATTTGATTTAAACTATTGCGAGCCTGTGGCACCAGAATCTGATTGTTGTTGTTGTTCGCCATATATTTTACACCTCCTTTCTTTTATCTGATATTAGAGTGACCATCTTAAATATTTTTATGTCAGGTAATAATTCGCACAATTAACATGGTTATTTTTGAGTTAAGTAAAATAATTTAATTATATACTAACTCTTTGCTTCTAATACCAAATATTTAAAGGGTTAACATAATTAACCCTTTAAATATTATAAGTAATTATTTTTAGACAAGCCTATTATTGCTGAGGTGTCTCCAAATTAACGGATTGGGTAGCAGATATTACTTGTCCACCACTATTAGCCAGTGCAGCTTCACCAAGTGAAACCAACCTTTTGGTAATATTACCTCCAACATAACCATTGGCCCTGCTGGGGAGACTACCTTTATCAATTTGGTTGTAATTTTGGAAACCAAGCTCAGATGCAATTTCATACTTCATTTGATTTAAGTTTTGACGGGACTGGGGAACCAGAATTTGGTTGTTGTTGTTATTGGCCACCGATATTCCTCCTTAATAATTATTTTTTGCAACCTGTTATTATAATGACCACATCGACTATTTTTATGTTAGGTAATAATTCGCAATATAGCTATATATAAATACCAAGCTTTTAGAATACATCTATTTCTAGTGTGATATGGTAAATATGTGATATAACTTTACATTCATGTAGAATTATATGATTTTATTGTATTCCATATAAAAAGAACCCAATGTTTTTCACGTTAGGGTTAAATGTTCACAATCAAGCCGTACTAATTTTTTTGAAATTCAAGCAATTATTTGTTCTCACTCAAATACTTATTCTCGTACATCCGCCGATCAGCAATATTCAGCAATTGGTCGGCATTATCTCCATCCTCTGGATATCCGGCTATGCCAAAACTCAAGCTAATTTTAGAGTCGCCCGGCAAATCCAAATTACATACTGCTTCCTGCAGCCTTTTAATTATTATTTTGGAACTGCTGGATTCCGTCTGCGGCATAAGAACTACAAATTCGTCTCCTCCATATCTGGCCAGGACATCAGTTGCCCGAACTGATTCAAGTAATTTCTCAGACACCTTACGCAAAACCACATCACCAATCGAATGACCCATCAGATCATTGACATTTTTAAAATTATTAAGGTCAATAAAAATTATAGAAAGGGGCAACCCGTATCTTTTTGAGCGTTTGAGTTCGTGATCTAATATGTTATGCAAAAACCTATTATTATATAATCCTGTGATTGGATCAGTATTAGCCATGCTTATCAACTGTCTAACAATCATCATAATTCCGATCGTGAAAACAGACATTCCCAAAGCCATAAAGCCATTCTTCGTATAATCAATTATAACCGGGGTCTCACTGTTAAACTCAAACATAAAATTGATGGTCGTTCCAATGGCATACAAACCTATTCCAATAAGAGAAAATGCCCAAGATCTCTCTCTTATGTAAACCCGGTAAAGTTTCCACAATGAGAAAAAAAGGATAAAGGAAGAAAGCATCAATATTGGTTTTAAAATGATACTTTCAAGATCTAAATTGCTATTGAAAGGAAATGCCATAAAGAAACCACTCCTGGTATAAATCCGCCGCATTATCTCAAATATTCAACATACTTCTTTGTGATAATTTCCCTTCTTAATTATCATTCAGATCGTGCCTTTTGAATTCAAGCAACTTGCCCATCTTTTGGGATGGTTCAAAGCTCTCTGGAGAAATGTGCTCGATCTCCGGGAAATAGATTTTAATCTGCTCCATCACTGACCTGGTCGTTGCCTGTGTATCCTTATCTCCACCTTCGCCGGCAAGATTGAGAGCCAATCCAAACAAAAGCATTTCATCGTGGGACAGATAAAGCTCATAATTATTGACTGCCAGTTCATTAATTTTAGCCATGGCCATCAGGCATACCCCTGAAACCATAGAAAAAGATTCCTGGCTTATTTCACTTCTTTTCATTTTATCCTGGTTTTGTTTAAGCACTGTAACTATGGCGTTGAAAAGTATATCACCTTTGTCCGGTTGAATATATAAATTAAATAGAGGCGAAATAACATAGCTTTCCACCCCAGTACGTAAAATTAACTCACCCCGGTCACCTACCAGACATACGATGCGACCGTCTTGGATTTCGATCTCCACCAGTGAACCGTTAATAAAGATACTCGTGGGAAAATTATTTCTTAACAGATAAGTAAATTCCTGATCTTCGGCTTCTTCCTTTAGATAATTTTTCTTAAAAAACCTACCTGCTTCTCCGGGATCATAATCCAGCTCTACCTCTTCCAGAAGTATAACGCTGGATTCCAACAATTGATCCTCAAGGTAGTGTTCCATTAATACATATTCATCAAGATTTTCTTCCAACATCTCCACTATTTCATCTACATCATAGATAATATGGCTGGTGATTAACGAGTAGTTCAACTTATACCCCTTTCCTATTCAGGTACACAAAATACCGGTTTTCTCTTCAAATTTTCAACTTCAACCTCTCACTATAAATTACCACAGCTTCCACCCTGTGGCAAATTGATTTGAGACCTTTGCAGTGGTAAACGTTCATCTTACTTCTTTCTGCTGCCCGTATCTAACAGGGAAGCCGCCAAAGCGTCATCCAATGTAAACATCTTTTTGTAATACATCATTACCAGTAAAAGGCAACCAATGGCTACCGCAGCTGTAATCATCAGCATAACTACAATTTGATACCGCACTGCCTGCTGCGGGTCAGCTCCTCCCAGGATCTGACCGGTCATCATGCCGGGAAGACTTACCAGCCCAACCACCATAAGAGAGTTTATGGTGGGAGTCATCCCTGCACGCAAAGCGACCTTGGCACAATCCCTGACAGCCTCCCAGGGTGTTGCCCCAAAGCTTAACAATGACTCCACTTCGGCAACTCTAGATCTAACTTCTGATACCAGCCGGTCCATTGCAAGTGAGATGCCGTTCATTGAGTTTCCAAGGATCATTCCAAAAATAGGGATAACGATCCTTGCAGTGTACCACGGTTTGGGGGCTATGATCAGAGCTACCACAATTGTGCCAACCAGAAAGGTGCTGGCTAAAAGGGATACAAAACCCAGTACCAGCGGGAACTTCCCCACTGAAAGCGTCTTGTTTACGGCCGTTTTGGAAGCGACACCACACATGAGGACAACAATCGTGATAATTAGGGCAAGGTTATTAAAATTAAAGATAAAATTCAGCACGTAACCAATCAGCGTTAGCTGTACAAAAGTCCTGACCGTGCCCCAAAATAGCGACTTTAGCAGCCCGAGCCTCAATACTGCCGTAATTAAACCTGTTATGAAAACCAAAATCACACTGAGGGCCAGTTGAAGATCAGTAATGGGAATAACTCCGGCATCTACTTGCCCCACCCTCATCACCTGCCTATCTCAAGAACATTTGCCGATGGGAATGTCGTGCTTTCATCAGTATGGGAAACAAGTATAATACCACGGTCAGGTTTCTGTTCCAGCCAATCCGTGAGAAGACCCAGGACTGCCTGTTTGGCCTTTTCATCAAGAGCTGCTGTTGGTTCGTCCAATAGCAGTATATTGGGGCTAAGTATGATTGACCTTAAAAGAGCTATCCGCGCGGCTTCACCACCGGATAGTGTGCCCGCGTTCTGTTCCATTATATTAAAATCCAGCATCAGTTTATCCAGTGCCCTTTGTATTGTCTCCAGGTTAAATTCTTTTGACCTGTTAATTCTAAGGGAATAGGGTCTTAGCAGGTTATCGTGAACGGTACCGGGAAAAACAGCAGGCTTTTGCGGGACGTAATGGACCTTACTGCGCCATACCTGGGGTGTGAAAGAAAACATGTTAACCCCCCGGAAAAATACCTGGCCGTCAACCAGCTCTTGCAGCCGTGACAAAACCCTGAGCAACGTGGACTTACCTGACCCGGACGGACCTCTTACAAGCAACACAGACCCCTCCCGCAGGGAAGCAGAAACTTCAACACGCCGGAAACTTGAGCCCAGGAGATAGTTTATTTTATGAAAACAAAAGAAATCTGCCAAAGCGTAATGACACCCCTGCCTGGCATAAATTTCAATACGCATCGATACTATCACGCCAGTTGCAAAAAATCAATTTTCAAACAAAAGCAGCAGGTTCATCCTGCCGCCTTAATATGATAAAAGTCGTTCACTGTCTATTCAGTTTTGTATTGCAATACTTTGGGATCCATCTTGCGGGCCAGATTATGAATCGCCCTGATAAAACGGACTGTCCCGGTCTTGACCCGCATGACCACGGAGTGGGTTTCAGCTCTGTCCCCGCCATAAAAGCGGACACCCTTCAATAGCTCTCCGTCGGTGACACCGGTAGCCGCAAAAATAGCGTCGTCGCCCTTGACCAGGTCGTCCATGGTGAGGATGCACTTTGGATCGCTAATGCCCATGCTCAGGCAGCGTTCATACTCCTGCTCATCTTCCGGATAGAGCCGCGCCTGCATTTCCCCGCCCAGGCACTTTAGTGCCGCTGCAGCAATGACACCTTCCGGCGCGCCTCCGATTCCGGCGCAGATGTCGATACCGGTATCGTCAAATGCTGTGGAAATAGCCGAACTGACGTCACCGTCCCCTATTAGTCTGACTCTTGCCCCTGCCCGGCGCACCGACTCTATTAATTCCTTATGTCTGTCACGTTCCAGGATAATTACAACACAGTCCTGCACTCTCTTGTTGTTGGCTTCTGCAACAATTCTAAGGGTCTCTTCAATGGGATCGTCAAGATGAACCTTGCCCGCTGCTCTTGGGCCTACAGCAAGCTTCTCCATGTACATATCCGGCGCGTGCAAAAGATTTCCCCTATCTGCGATGGCAATAACAGACATGGCATTGGGCAAGCCTTTTGCCAGAATATTGGTACCCTCCAATGGATCTACAGCCACATCCACCGCAGGGGTAGCAGCGCATCCCACTTTTTCTCCGATGTAGAGCATCGGCGCCTCATCCATCTCGCCTTCCCCAATAACAACAGTACCGTCGATGGATACCGTATCAAACATTCTGCGCATGGCGTTGGTAGCGGCGCCGTCGGCCTCGTTTTTTCGTCCCCGGCCCATCCATTGTGCCGAGGCTATTGCCGCCGCTTCCGTTACTCTTACCAGTTCCATGGCCAGTTCCCTATCCACAATTACCACTCTCCCAAAATAATTTCAAAAGGCGTCTGGATGCAAACTCCTTATAAACTATATTAACTTAATAATATACCTATACTGGCTGATTGAATAGGTATTACATGCAATTTGATTGTTCTTTTAAGGGAGATACCCTGCATGTCTGTGTCTAATAATATATTTTTCTTAATCATTGGGTAATTTAAGAAAGAGAAATGGGTGAGGGGGATTGGGATGGCAACAGATAATAACGCGACACAAAAACCAGCTAATAATTTTTGGGTGGCAGTGACTGCCCTTGCAGGTGTACCGCTGATCATGGTTCTTGGCAACTCAATGCTGATACCCGTCCTGCCGGATATCAAGGATGCGCTGAAGCTAACTTCAGTGCAAGTGAGCCTGTTAATAACTTTATTCTCCGTTCCGGCCGGTATAATAATACCTTTGGCAGGATTCCTTTCCGACCGTTACGGAAGGAAGCTGGTCATAATTCCATCATTGGTCATATACGGCCTGGGGGGGATAGTCGCTGCATTAGCTTCAATTTTTTTAAAGGATGCTGCATTTTTTGGTATTCTGGCTGGAAGGGTGTTGCAGGGTGCAGGGGCAGCGGGTACCGCTCCGATAGCGATGGCCTTGTGCGGAGATTTATTTTCCGGTAAACAGCGCAGCCAGTCCCTGGGAACCATTGAATCATCCAACGGTCTGGGCAAAGTGATTAGCCCGGTTCTGGGTTCCGCCGTGGGTTTAATCACCTGGTACGCTGCCTTTATCTTTTTTCCTATCATTGTAATCCCTGTAGTTATCGGCATGTGGTTCCTGGTCAAGGAACCAGATACTAAACGGAACAAGCAAAAGCTGGACATATATCTTAAAAATTTCACCAAGGTCTTCAAAAAACAGAAGGGCCTCTTGCTTTCCTCCTACCTGGCCGGGGCTATTGCCCTGATGGTCCTTTTCGGAGTTTTATTCTATCTTTCAGAATTTCTTGAGCAGCAATACGGACTGGACGGGATCAAGAAGGGTCTTGTCCTGGCCATCCCAGTCCTTTTTATGAGCGCTACATCATTTGCAACCGGATTTATAATTAAAGGAAAGGAGACTCTGATGAAAATCCTGGTTGTGTCCGGGTTGACAATAATGACCGCGGCGCTCATTTTACTGCCGCTTTCCAGAAATGTGATTTTATACTTTGTAGCGATTTCGGTGGTAGGGATCGGTACCGGTATGGTCCTACCCTGCCTGAACACCCTGATCACCAGCGCTGCTTCTACTGATGAACGAGGTCTGGTTACCTCTTTATACGGTAGTGTCAGGTTTTTTGGTGTGGCTTTTGGCCCTCCTCTTTACGGTTTTCTGGCAAACAAGGGAACCGGGCTGATGTTCTGGTCTTCCTCCGGATTGACCCTCTTGGGAGCTATCCTGAGCTATTTCTTCATAAAAGGCCGGAACCAAAAGCTTACATCCACATTCAACTTTGCACCCGCCCCAGCGAAGAAACCAAAGAACTAGAATAAAAGGCTCGAATTCCCGGCCTTTTTGTTCTTATTACTTTATATTTCTCAATTTTTCTTTTTGCTCATCCAGTACCTGCTCATACTGTAAGTTCAAGCGACTTACCACTTTATTCCATTCATCCCGGAAACCGGGCTGTTTTTCTGGATCTATCTTAAACTTTTGTCCGGTTCTTTTCTCCATTGCCCTTATTGAAGGGCTTAGCTTTTCTGTAAATTGTTGTTTAAACTGGCTGTATGTCTGAGTCAAGGCCTGCTCATAGTATTGAAAAAGGTTTTCCAACTGGCCCAGGACCTCCTTGACGGCGTCCTTGTCCTTTTTAACGAGAAGAAGTCCCTGCATTGCCCTCAGGTTGTCTTCAAGTGTGTTTTTATCTATCGGTGGAAGCAGGTTGCTTAAAAGTGTCTTCTGGATACCTTCGAGAACATATCCCTGAAATTGTTGGGGATATTTTGCAACCTCAACCATCATGTCAAAATCCTTTTCCCTTAGAAAAATGGCGGCAACGCTCTTGCCCAAAGGCTCATACTCCATCCTGTCCATTTCTGCCTGTGGTACTTCTTTTCTTTGCTTAAACCGCTCGAGGGCCATTTCATAAGCAGATTTGATTCTATCCAAAGCGAACCCCTCCTATATTACTTTAGCACCAACCGGCACAATAGAAAAATCGGCGCCGGTATTATCATTAAGGCAGTATTTACTTTCTTTTTTGCCAATATTATTATATCTTTCCATCCCGGCCCGGTCAAACATGAAAGGCAGCACAAAAATACGGCCCAATACTACCATATTGTTCCAAAATGAAGAATGTTAGGGTTCTGAGAAGAGGATTAAGCGTGGTGTTGTAGAAAAAGAAGAAGAGTAAAAAAGAAAAGGCACAAGGAGGGTTCTCCATTGAAGGTTTTTGAGCTACATAAGAGAAACGCTCCACATACACAGCGTACAGCTTTACGCTATCATGGCGAAACAATTACCTACGCTGATTTGGAGCACAATGTTGAACAGTACGCCAGGTATTTCATAAAAATGGGGTTAAAGCCCGGCGACCGGGCAGCTATCGCATTGCCCAATTGCCCTGGGTTTATATACACTTACCTGGGGATTACGCGTGCTGGCGGTATTGTTGTTCCGTTAAACCTGTTGCAAGCGCCTCGTGAGCTCGCTTTTATGCTCCAGGATTCAGGTTCCCGTTTCCTCATTGTAAATCCCGAGATAGGCCAACACATGGGGCGGCTGCCACTGCGGGGTCTTACCGTAGTGCTACTTGACGATAAGTGTAGACAGGAGATTGCTGACTCACCCCAGGTCAGCTTCCCAGATGTAACTGACTTCAGTACTTGTACCTTTCTTTATACCTCTGGGACTACCGGACAGCCCAAGGCAGCGATGCTTACTCACGCCAATCTTATAGCTAACGTTAAAGCCATGGAAGATGTCTCCGGCTTTACCAGCGAAGATAATTTTCTGGCTGTGTTGCCCATGTTCCATAGCTTTGGCTGGGCAACCAGTGTCCTGTTTCCATTATACCTCGGCGGTGCCATCACTATCCTGGATAGCTTTAAACCCAAGGAGATATTGCAGGTGTTGGTAGATGAAGGAGTTACCATATTCTGCGGAGTTCCCAGCATGTTTTCACTGCTGTTGAAGTCCCGCCGTCAGGTTGTTTTTCCTAAGCTCAGATTTGCCTTCTCAGGTGGGGATTCTATTTCCGGGGAAAACCTGGTGGAATTTGAAAAGAAATTTAATACCCCGATTGTTGAGGGTTACGGCCTCTCAGAAGCCTCTCCGATTGTGTGCCTGAATCCAATTCAAGGAACACGCAAAATCCGCTCTGTCGGTGTCCCCCTGCCAGGGGTGGAAGCAAAGGTAATAGACGACGAGGGCCGGGAGATGCCGTTTGGTGAAATCGGCGAACTGATTGCCAGAGGTCCGAACATCATGCAGGGTTACTTTAACCGGGAGGAGGAAACCTTGTCCGCCCTGCAGGGCGGATGGCTGCATACGGGCGACCTGGCCTACCAGGATCAGGACGGCTTCTTTTTTATTGTTGGACGTAAAAAAGAGTTGATTATAAATGCAGGTTTCAACGTTTACCCCAGAGAAGTAGAGCTCGCTCTCGAGGAACACCCGGGGGTGGCGGAAGCTGCCGTGATCGGGGTGCCGCATCCCCTCAAGGGACAGGTAATAAAGGCTTTCGTTATTCCCGACGAAGGACATAACCCGGACAAGCAGGAATTATTTTACTTTCTAAAAGATCGGCTGGCGGGATATAAATTACCGGAAGCATTTGTCTTCACCAGTGAACTCCCCCGCGGAGCAAGTGGGAAAATATTGAAACGACTATTGCAGTAAGACCTCCGCCATAAAGGCGCACAAAGCGCTTCTCAAAAATGTGGGTACGAAATTCAGTTGAATTTCCGAATGCTTCGCTGTGCAATTGTAATCCGCACCCACTTTGCTAAGTATATTGGCTATTATACATTGCGATACGCGGCGCTGCTGGCGACAAGCGGAACTCGCCTAAAATTACGCACAGAGCACTTGACCGGTAAATGAGGGTGCGAATGAATTCACACCCTCATTTTTTATGGTAATTATTCCAAATGATTTACTTGTTGTGTGTATTTTATCTAATGTCGTCTAGTTTGTAACTTCCGATAAGGTCCGTATAACATTTAACAAGTTGTGCGGTACAGTTGGCTGAAGATAGCTTTGTGGCATTAGACCTGGCCCTACTGCTCATCTGCTCCCGCAGGCTGTCATACTTCAGCACGTGACAGATATGTTTAGCCAGTTGTAGTGGCTCCGGTTCCGTCAGGTAGCCATCCATACCATGTTCGACCATCTCAGACACTCCATAAGCCCCAACGGCTACAACAGGAAGCCCGGCCGCTTTAGCCTCCGCAATAACGATCCCTTGGGTTTCGGAAATAGAAGAGAAGACAAATAAGTCAGACCCTGCATAGCAGTTGGCAACTTCATCCGGCGAGAGTGTACCGGTAAAGACAACCCGTTCTCCAATGCCGAGGTGGTCCGCTTCTGATCTAAGCTCCTCCTCCTCTGGCCCACCCCCGACGATTACCAGGGTTGTCTGGTTAATCTCACTGTTAACCAGGCTAAAACTCTCCAACAGAAGGCCGATATTCTTTTCCCGCCCCAATCTTCCCACGAAAAGAAGGATTTTCTCCTGTGGGCTAATGTTAAAACGTTGGCGCAGCCAAGCCCTGTCAGCAGTTTGGAACTTGTCAATTTTGATGCCGGTAGGAACCTTGCTAATATTTACCGTTACTCCGATTTTTTGCAGATAATCAGCGATAATGGCTGTGGGAACAATAACCAGGTCGCACTGGTTGCAAAAATCACGGCTGACCTTTTGGGCCATTTCTTTGGTAAAGGATCTGGCAAATGGTACATAGTGGACATACTCTTCATAAAGGGTATGGTAGGTAAAAACCAGAGGGATACCCTCTTTTCTTGCATACTTCGCGCCGAGCCGCCCCAGCAGGAAGGGGGAGTGGACGTGTATTAAATCCAGTTGCAAGCCCTGAATAATTGGCTTTAAGCGCAGTGAGAAAGGAACAGCCAAGGTGAATTCACGGTTCGTCAGGGACGGGATGGAGGCAAAACGAAATACCCTGCTTTCATGATTGCAGTTTTTGTAACTTGGCGCAAAAATAAAAACGTCATGCCCAAGGCTGGTTAGTTCCTCCTTGAAGGTCTGTATTGAACGCACGACGCCACTGGTATAGGGCAAGTAGCTATCGGTAAAAATGCCGACTTTCAAGTTCCCGGCTCCTCCTGTAGTTGCATCTGTGGCTAATTTTAACATATGAGTCATAAAGAGTACAAGTTTTCCACCAGGCTATATCATGCATCTGGATGCTGTAGCAAAGCCTTCTGCCTGAACACAGTTTATTCCTTGCATTTTTTAATCTAGGGCTTTACTGGATAAAACCCGATCCTTCTTAATATTGTAACCCTGAAAAATTTTCTTAAACAAGTGAAGCGCTCCACTTGCCTTTCGCTAGCCGGGGGCGCCAATTTGTGGTGCACTGTTACCAGATCTTGCAGGAATCAGCCTCCGAAGGAAATACCGATTTGCCTGGCCGCCCGGACCAGGTCACTGTCGGTGGGAACCACCCGCATTTCACCCACCGCCTCAGCCAGAGGCACTGATTTTATATAGGGGGTCTGCAGACAGACCATTTCACCAAATTTTCCTTCCATAACCAGGTTTACCGAAGCAACACCAAAACGTGTAGCGAGGACCCGGTCAAAGGCAGTCGGGGTACCACCCCGCTGCAGGTGGCCAAGCACCGTCACCCTGGTTTCCATTCCGGTACCTTCTTCGATTTGCCTGCCGACCAGGTTTCCAACACCCCCCAGACGCACCGGCTCAAAACTATCCGGGACCATCCTTTGGACAACCATATCCCCCCCAACAGGTTTGGCCCCTTCCGCCGCTACCACAATGCTGAACTTTTTACCGGACTCGAACCTCTCCATGATTTTGGCGTTAACTTTCTCAATGGAATAAGGTATCTCAGGAATAAGTATGACGTCGGCGCCGCCGGCCAGACCTGCCTCCAAGGCAATCCACCCGGCATAACGCCCCATTACCTCCAGGACCATCACACGGTGGTGCGATTCTGCAGTCGTGTGTAGCTTGTCAATGGCTTCAGTGGCTGTATTTAAAGCAGTATCAAAGCCAAAGGTCTGGTCGGTTGCTGATAAGTCATTGTCTATAGTTTTGGGCACACCCACCACCGGCAGGCCTTTCTCAAAAAGCTCCTTACCGATGCTGAGGCTGCCGTCCCCACCTATAATTATCAAAGCATCGATTCCGTGGATACTGATGTTCTCCATAACCCTGTCGGAAACATCCCTGAACACTTTCTCACCGTTTACTATGGTCGGATAATGAAAGGGGTTGTCTCTATTGGTAGTGCCGAGGATAGTGCCCCCTCTGGGCAGTATACCTACTACATCCTTTTCAGACAGGTCACGGGCCCGGTTCTGGAGCAGCCCGCCAAAACCGTTTTCAAACCCGACCACTCCAAGAGAATAATCCCTTACGGCTGTTTTCACAACCGCTCGGATTACTGCGTTTAAGCCGGGACAGTCACCCCCGCCAGTTAAGACTCCCAGGCGTCTAACCTTGCCAATACCCATAACCATACCCCCTATTTTTTGTTACAAAGAGCTGCCGGCATACCGCCGGCAGCTCTTTTAGCGCACATTTGATAAGGCTGGCGGGCATCTAATGCCTTGCCGGTAGATACCACTTTGTTTCAGTCCCCATCCTTTACTGGCCTGATTTATCCACCAGTTCTGATAGAGTCTGCTTCAACCTGGACAAAGCATCACCATAGCCGGTCCAATCCCCAGCCTTGAGCTTGCTTTGGGCTTCGTCATAGAGTTGGTCAGCCTTTTTGGCCAGTTCTGCGACACTTGCATCCGGCCGCTGAGTCCCGGGCTCGGTTTGCAACTCAACGGCAGGTGTACCTGCGCCCTTCCCGCTTCCAAATATTCTATCAAGAGCCAGCTCAAGGGTCGGCTCCATAACCACGGTGTCCCCGTGCGCTACTATAACCCTCCTCAGTTCAGGCATCTTGCTCTGTTCAGCCTGCAGGTACAGCGGCTCCACATATAGCAGGGCATCATTAATTGGAATTGCCAGCAGGTTGCCCCGTATAACCTTTGAGCCCCGCTGATCCCAAAGCGATATCTGCTGGGATATGACTGTATCCTGGGTTATCCTGGCTTCAACCTGCGCCGGCCCGTAAACCAACTCCTGTTTGGGGAAGCTGTAGGACAGGATTTTGCCATAATCTTCTCCATCTGAATTGGCCGCCAACCAGGCAATCATGTTCTTCTTATTTTGCGGTGTAAAGGGCAGAATTAAAACGAACTCAGGCTCATTCGAGCCAGGCAGCTCAATAATGGTGTAGTAAGGCTCCATCGGTGTTTCTGTTTGTTCCGCAACTTCAGTCGCAACATTCCATTTGTCTTCCCTGTTATAAAAAACCTGCGGTTCTTGCATGTGATAAACAGCGTACATATTGGCCTGAATCTTAAAATAATCAACAGGATAGCGGATATGCTTCCTTAGCTCCTCGGGCATATCCTCTAATGGCTTAAACATTCCTGGGAATATCTTACTGTAGGTCATAACTATGGGATCATTCTGATCGCTGATATAAAAATCCATCTCTCCGCTATATGCATCAATCACAATTTTTACCGAATTTCGGATGTAGTTGTTGACTTTATCGTAAGGTTCTGAATACGGATACCTGTCGGTGTTGGTGTAGGCGTCCCACATCCAGTAAAGCTTGCCTTCACTCAATACAATATAAGGATCGTTATCAAGTTGAAGAAACGGAGCAACTTTGGTTACCCTTTGCTTAATGGTACGGTAGTACAGCACACGGCTGTCGTTGTTAACCTCCTTGGACAGGAGCAGCTTATAATCACCGAGTGAAAAAGCAAACATAAACCGGCGCCAAAAGTTGGATATCTTTACTCCACCGTCGCCCTGGTAGGTAGAGTATTCGTTCTCGTCACCCCTGGGATAATTAAACTCCTGTGACGCCGTGTTAACAATTACATAATTATCGGTAACTTCACCGTAATAAATTTCCGGTCGATCAACTTTTAAATCTGTTTGGGTAACAGGGGGGATATCTTTAAGGAAAAAAGTAGGCAGTCCCTCACCAGACAAGGAGTTTACAGGGCTCATGGCTATCCCGTAACCATGCGTGTATATCAGCCGCTGGTTGACCCATGTTTTGGCCTGACTCAACAGGCGTTCCTGGTTCAGTTCCCTGGCCCCCAGCATAACCTGCCGGTATTGACCATCCACTACATAACGGTCAATATCTATATCCTTGAACTCATAATAAAGCCTCATTTCCTGCAGTTGAGCATAAGTCTGCATGAGCGGCGCCCAGTCCCACAACCTGACATTATCAATAGTATCCTTGTTGGCCTTGATATCGTCAGCGCTTAATATACGCCCGGCCGGAAAATCCTTTTTTTCAACAGCGTCAAGGTTGTAAGCCATCCTGGTATACTGAATATTTCTCTGCAGGTACGGGCTTTCCATGGCAATCTCATTGGGCTGCACCACAAATTTTTGCACCACGGACGGGTAAATTCCACCCAGGAGTATGGACGCCAGCAACAGCACTCCGATGCTGTACACCACCAACCGGAAGCGCTGTAGAAAAAGGTTGACCAATATGGCCAGAGCGCACAGCAGCGCAATTACCGATAATACCTTGTAAGCCACTATCGTAGCGTGAGTGGAAGTATAGCCGGGTCCCCAGACAGCGCCGTGGTGGGTATAAAGCAAAGCATATTGGTTCAACTGATATCCCAGGGCTTTAAGCCCGAAGAAAATAGCTGCCAGGAATGAAAGGTGGTAACGCGCCGAAATGCTGTTCAGAAGCTTTCCCGCTTGACCCTGGACAATATTGACCAGGAGGTATACCATAGAAACCCAGAAGGCTATGATTATTATAGCCCAACTGGCTAAATTATATAGAAACTCGTAAAATGGGAGCTTGAAAACATAAAAACCTACATCTTTTTGAAAAACAGGTTCAATGCTCCCAAAGGAGGTGGGATGGAGAAACTTTTGCAAAGTTACCCAGTCGCCTACCACACTAAAGCTAAATAGAAATGCCATAACAAGGCTTAAGGCAAAAAACGCTACAAGTAAGAGTTTTTTTGTAAGGAAGTGGCTCCAGGGAGAACTTTGGATGGTAAGAACATTCTCTTCCTTATATACGGCAGCATTTTGTGCAGCCTTCAGCAGCGGCCCAAGAGTAAAAAGAAGATTAAAGAATAAAAGCAGGAAAAAAGTCACACCGACAATAATCCGAAGTCCAATATCCGAGACAACTATGGTCATAAAAACGCTCTGGTAATTCAGAGACTGGAACCACAGCCAATCAGTATAAAGACGGGCTCCGGAAATTGCAACAATGACCAGCACAACCACCAACGCTAAAACAACATTAAACACACGTCGAAAATTATGTTGCAAGCAACTAACCTCCCAAGTTATCCATACATCAGTACGTAATTATATCCCGCGTTTACATCGGCCTTGGTATCTTTTGCGAATCGTCCGCTTCATGTTTGAGCTTGGCCTGGCACATCAGGCAAACTGACAGTGGTTTCTTTTGGGGTAGATCGTCATCATAATCGTCGTCTAAAGGATCAGGATTGGACACAAGCTCTTCCTCCATAATCTTGCCACAGAGCATACACCGCAATTTCATATCCGGCACCCCCAATTAAAATAGTTGAGCGATAACCTAGATATTTCGTTGCGGCTTAATCTAATTCCTGCCCAATAAAAAAAATAGGGACACAATTCAAGCTAATTCCAATATTTAAGACATATTAATAGTTTAACCTCAATTCATAATAATTTACATTTATCACATTAGACTTTTAACATTGATATAAAAAAACCTGGCTATTAACCAGGCTGTATGTCAATTAAATGAGAATGCTCTAATAATATGGACGCGCCGGAACTGGTGCCAAGGCGGTTAGCGCCTGCTTTGATCATGTTTAAAGCAGCCTGGAGATTACGAATCCCCCCGGCTGCCTTAACCCCGAACGATGGTCCCACTGCCCGTCTCAAAAGGGCCACATCCTGAATTGTCGCGCCTCCCTTTCCAAATCCCGTTGAGGTTTTTACAAAATCAGCGCCAGCCTCAACAGCCAGCCGGCAGGCGACAATTTTCTCCTGGTTATTCAGCAAACATGTTTCCAGTATAACTTTTACCGCGACCTGAGAATTCTCTCTCCTGGCCGCCTGCACTACTGCCGCCAAATCGTCTTGTACTTGGGTCAACAGGCCCCCCTTGAAAAAACCAATATTCATCACCACGTCGACTTCCAAGGCTCCGGCCCGTACAGCGGCTCCTGCCTCTACCGCCTTAAGCGCAGGGTCACCGGCCCCCAGGGGAAATCCGACCACCGTGCAAATAAGTACTCTTGAGCCGGTAAGTTCCCTGTGCACCAAAGGGATATAACAGGGATTGACACAAACCGCTTTGAATCCGAAACTTACTGCCTGACTGCAAAGTTCTATAATATCCCTTGGAGTGGCATCCGGCTTCAAAAGGGTGTGGTCAATTAGCCCGGCCAACTCAGCTTTGGAAAGGAACGCCTGATCTTCCATTGTCATCTCTAACTTTCCAGGGCCAGTTTTAAAATCCGGTCAATCAGTTCCGGAAATTCGATGCCTTCGGCACGGGCAGCATCCGGGAAGAGGCTGGTTGCAGTCATACCCGGGATGGTATTAACCTCCAAAATGAACGGATTGCCTTCGTGATCAAGCATGAAATCAACCCTGGCCAATCCCCTGCAGCCTAATGCTTTAAAGGCCCGTACGGCAAGATCCTTGATAATCTCCTGCTGCTCTCGTGAAATGCGTGGCGGTATAATATGATCACTCAAACCGGCTGTATACTTGGCCTCATAATCGTAAACCCCGGTCGTTGTGACAATCTCAATCAGGGGCAGCGCCACCGGTTTTTCGTTGCCGAGCACTGAGGCTGTTATTTCCCTGCCATCAATAAACTGCTCTACGAGGGCTGTGCGATCATAGCGGTAAGCCAGTTCCAGAGCGCTAACCAGGTCATCTTTCTTGTGAACAAAACTGATACCTATAGTAGAACCCTGGGTTGGCGCCTTGACTACTAACGGCAGCTCCATTTTGCTGTAGATTGTTTCCGCAGCAGCCTGCAGACCCAGTCCTTTGACAGCATTATTTTCCAGTTCCAGAAAATGCGGCGTCGGCAGGCCTTCGTAGCTCAGCATCTTTTTGGTAGCTATTTTGTCCATGGCAAGAGAACTGGCAAGGACCCCGGAACCCGTGTAAGGTACGCCAATCATTTCCAGCAACCCCTGAATGGCCCCGTCTTCTCCATACTTGCCGTGCAACGCCAGGAAAGCCAGCTCTATACCCTCTTCCTTTATTCTTTCAACAACATCAAGTCCCACATCAATTTTCACTGCCGGGCGACCTAGTTTTGCAAGCGCATTATAAACGGCCGCTCCTGTCTTTAGCGATATTTCCCGCTCGGGGGAGCGGCCTCCCATCAGGACACCAATTTTGGGCGACACTGCTTTCACCTCACTCTTTTTGTTCCATTAAACTGGTTTAAATATATTCGTGCCAATTCCATAAAATCCTTTAGGATAGAGTTTTCTCTTGACGCAAGGCAATTATTTTTATATAATATTTATTGCTGATACACTTAGGGGTGTAGCTCAATTGGTAGAGTAGCGGTCTCCAAAACCGTTGGTTGGGGGTTCGAGCCCCTCCACCCCTGCCATATAGTGTTATAAGGGTTTTCGGTCTTGACCGGAAGCCCTTTTTATGTTAATAAAAAATGGTCCGACTTGACCAATTATAAACCACACCATGGGAACAAGTTGTTCGATGAATTTATTCAGTTTAAACAGGCAGAAGGGCGGACTCCACGCACGTTAAACGATTACCGATATATTCTTACCGCTTTTTTCACCAAGTACTACGAAAGCTGGAGTGATTCGCCATCCTGAAAGCTTCCATTCGAAAACATTTGGCTGGTCTCTCCGCAAAAGCATCGGCTTCTAAACGCTCCGGCAGCTCCATTACTGAAACCAGCAGGCGATGAACCTCTTTAGCGAAAATCAGTTTGTAATTGATTCCCTTCTGGAAACGCCGTCGTAATTAAGCGCTCTTTTCTTGCTTTCGCTTATTTAATAAGGCGATCCTGGCATTGGTACGCTAATATGATCACTAACTGCTGTTGACAATATTAAGCTGATTTGCCAAGGTCGGTTGTGACATAAAAAAGAGGTTCCTGAATATGCCGGGTCAAACTGAACAGTTTGACCGCTGAGATTGAACAGTGTCTCCGTTTGAAACTGGACACCCTTTCCGGCAAAGTTGAACACCGGATATGACCTTTCTGCTAAATTGAATTTATGCATCTGAAAGGTGCAAATAAATTCAAGGAGGGTCATAGAGATGACCAGTTACAAAGAGATTCTGCGGCTACATAGCCTCGGAATCAACAACAGCCGCATTGCGTCTGGATGCGGATGCTCTCGAACCACGGTTATTAACGTGCTTCAAAGAGCAAAGGATCAAGGGCTAAGTTGGCAGACAGTGGCCGAAATGTCCGACAAGGAGTTGTCACAGCGCCTTTTTTCTTCGGAGAGCGCTAAGCCCGCGTACAAAATGCCGAATTACGACTACATCCATCGTGAGATGGCGAAAAGCGGTGTGACCTTAACTCTGTTATGGCTTGAATACTGCGACCAGTGTCGCGAATCCGGGCAAGTACCGTACAAGTCGACCCAGTTCAACAAATATTACGCTGACTATGTGAAAAGCACCAAGGCAACCATGCACATTCACCGTAAGCCTGGGGAAATCATGGAGGTAGACTCGGCGGGACAAACCGCCAGGATCATCGACACAGACACGGGAGAGATTATCCAAGCCTATGTGTTTGTGGCTGCCCTGCCATACAGCGGCTATGCCTATGTGGAAGCCTTCCTTTCACAAAATCAGGAGAGCTGGATTACCGCCCATATCAACGCCTATCGCTTCTTCGGTGGAATCACTCGCATTATGGTACCGGACAACTTAAAAACCGGCGTGGAGAAGGTGACGAAAGGCGAAGCAGTTATTAACAAGACCTATCAGGAGATGGCTGAACATTATGGTACAGCGGTTATTCCATGCAGAGTTAGGGCTCCCAAAGATAAACCCACGGTAGAAGGATCGGTCGGCATCATCTCAACATGGATACTCGCTGCTCTGCGTAATCAGCAGTTTTTATCGTTACGAGAGCTGAATGCTGCCATTCGGGAAAAGCTAATGGTTTTTCTAGAGAAACCTTTTCAGAAGAAGAACGGGAGCAGAGCCACCTTGTTCGATGAGGAAAAACCCTTCTTGCTGCCGTTGCCCTTAAAGCCATTTGAATTGGCGACCTGGAAGATTGCCACTGTTCAATACAATTACCATATCAGTGTGGAGACCCAGAAGTATTCGGTGCCGTTTGAATACATCAAGCAGAAAGTTGATGTCAGGATTACCCGCAATGTGATTGAGGTCTTCTTCCAAGGCAATCGCATTTGTTCTCATCCCCGGCTCTATGGTAGGAGCAATCAATACAGCACCCTGGAAGCCCATATGCCACCAGATCATCAAAAATATGTGTCTTGGAACGGCGACCGCTTTAAATCCTGGGCAGCCAAAATCGGTGAGAATACAAGCGCTGTCATTAACCTGTTTTTAGGAAGTCACAAAGTCGAGCAGCAGGGCTACAAGGCTTGTATGGCTCTTTTGAAACTGGCCGACAAATATTCGGTGGAGCGCCTTGAATCGGCCTGCACCAAAGCATTGTCCTACACTGTACAGCCTAGCTTGAAGAGCGTTCAGGCCATCTTAAAATCCGGTCAGGACAAGCTGCCGAAAGAAACCCCGGGCCATTCCTCCTCTGAGTTTGGACTCACACGAGGAGCCGATTACTACAGCAGGAGGGATGGAAAATGCTAAACGATTCAACCGTAGCCAAGCTTCACGAAATGAAGCTTAGTGTCATGGCTGCAGCATTCCGGGAACAGCTCAAAAACGCAAACTTGTCTGACATGGCTTTTGAAGAACGCTTCGGTCTGCTGATCGATGCCGAATGGGCAGCCCGTAAAAACAATCGGCTGTCGCGCTTGATCAAAAACGCGGGTTTTGCCTTCAATGACGCTTGTATTGAGAACATTGAGTATCATGACGATCGCAAACTCGACAAAGCTCAAATCATCCGCTTGGCTAGCTGTAACTACATCCAAGAAGCCCATAACATCATAATCCTTGGAGCCACGGGTAGCGGAAAAACCTACCTCTCAAATGCTTTTGGCATGGCTGCCAGCCGAAACTTTTACACGGTTAAATATGTACGGCTTCCCGATCTGCTGGGTGAATTGGCCATTGCACGCGGTGAGGGGACATACCGCAAGGTCATCAAAGCTTACAAACAGGTAAAGCTGCTCATTTTGGATGAATGGCTTCTGTTTCCGCTCAAGGAAAGCGAAGCCCGCGATCTGCTTGAGATCGTAGAATCTCGTTACAAAAAAGCTTCTACCATATTCTGTTCCCAGTTTGAGATCGGCGGTTGGTATCATAAAATTGGCGAACCGACACTGGCCGATGCCATTTCAGATCGCATTGTGCATGATTCCTACACCATTTTTATCGACGGTAAAAACTCTATGCGGGAGCGCAAGGGTATTGCCAACAGATAATTCAAAACAGCCTTACGGCTATTGAGGGCTCTGCCCTCAAACTCCCGAGGTTTATCGCTTAGTTTTCCAAAGAGAGTGATGTTATGTTGCTTTTAACAAAAAAAGAGCGACGCTCACCGGCATCACTCTCCCCGCAAAACTCTTAAGCCGCTCGGGTCACTCCTCAGTGTTGCCCTATCCTGCTTAAAAGTAAAAGCAGTTTGAGTATACCATGTGATCCTTTAGTTATCAATGTACAGCCACTACGGAATGATTGTTCAATTTAAACGGTCTTAGTGTTCAACTTCGGCGGTCTAGGTGTTTTTTCTTAGCGGAATATACAGGTTCCCTCCAGTTCACGGAAGGAAACCTCTTTGTTTTTCTATCTTCAAGTATTAATTATATCTTTTATTTTTCAAGTATTGGATTATATATTCCGTAATTACTCCAATAATAGCCCCAACCATACCGCCCAACAGTGTACCAAGTATTGGACTACCCATAAAACCCCAGATTAATCCAAGGTTAAGCCCTACTGTCATTCCAATAAATAAACCATTAAGATATGTTTCTTTTGAGAGATGGTCTACCTTCTCATAGCTAAGCTGGTAATTAATGCTTTTTGCTTCATTATAAGCATGCCAAGCAGCGAAAGCATAAATGCAAGGATAAAACATGGCCCATTGAAAGTTCAAAATTTGATGTGCTCTAGAAAATTCTCCATTAAATGAAAAATAAATAGAGAGATTTATTTTACCTAAATTATTCACCAATAATTCCAAAACCAAAAAAGTAATAGCAAAAAGGTAATTTTGATTATACAAATGTCCAAATCCTGGAATTAATAGCGAACATATAAACGATACCCAAGGAGTTTTGTATGAATTTATCTTATGTATATTTATCATTGAATATCCTTATTAAAAGAGGCTTCTTAATGCACCCAGTAGATAATTTTAGTGTGTTTTACCAACTTTATTGCCCTTATACACCTGCGGTGGTTCTTCCATCCAACCATTTTCCATCATAATCTTTGTACCTTTTTCTGCGTACATCCCTGCGTTTGCCATGAATTTGACATACTTTGCACCAATGTCGTGCCTCGGCGATGCCGCCAATGAAACCCCGTATGCTCCTACCCCTGAATTATTTAGCAGTCCTACATGATACATCATTAGCTTGTCTGAAAAAGGTGCAACAGTTGAATCAGTGACACCTGCATCCCATGGTAACGGGGTGGGGATACCGTCTTCTCGAAGTATCGAGGTAAATTCCTCGATTATACTATCTGATATTTTTATCCCTCCCAACATGTAATCCCTTACTTTTTCCGACTTCGCTACCTGAGCGAAACCAGTTAAGAGAACACGCCCAATATGGTTAATCAATATATTTAGGTATAAGTGGGATATTTCTTCAGCTAAAAGCGGTCGTTTTTCTCCTATAAACCCGGTTAAAAAGCTGGTTTGCCTGGTTATAGCCCTTTGATCAGAGATAGGGATGTAAGGATGCCTCGGGAGAATGCCTTTTGACAACATAACGTTAACAACTTTTCTATTTAATTCGGTTGTAGTAGCAATTGATTTTTCATAAAAATCAATAATGTCTGAGCGCGTAGAAAGATTTAGATTCAAGATATTCCTTGTAAGGCCGAACTCACACATATTTCTCATATAATAAAGATGGTAGGAGTCGGTGAAAAGCCTGGGAGCTCCCAGGTTAAGATCTTTTTCTGTAAAACCCATGGGAACATTGACATTGTCCTTATTAAATATTTCAGCGACTCTTCTTATGCGTTTCTCGCTTAATCCTAAGATTTCAGACATTAAGGGGCGGATATCGCTTTCATCAGCCTCAATCCTTTCAAAATACCTAAATACACACGTAAGCAAACTATAATGAATGTAAGTATTCCACAATGACGAAACCTCTGCTGAAGTAAGTTCTGTGTCTTGATATGTAGCCGTTTCTGAAACATAATCCTTTGTTTTTTCTAACCACTGCTTCGCCTCCATTTAGTTACGCTCATTCCTTTCTATGATTAATTCTCAATATAGCTTTCTCAAATGTTTGATTTTTTAACAAGAAAATTCTTGGAAGCCTGGTAAAATCCAGGCAAGTTTGTCGTAGATAGAATAGCTCTGGCGATCCAAGCAGCTAAGTCACTTCCTTTCCCCGTACTTCCCAAGCCTTTCGGTTTTTCACGGGGAAACAATTCGATCCGTGGCGTATCACCCATGAGTAACGATCCGCTGCCTTCCTTCATCCGGTTTCTTGATTTGCCGGTCCCTCTCCGCGACGATGAGTTACCAAAAAACAACAACCTTTTGATAAGCATTTCCTCATTTTTTTCTATTATTGACTTAATTTATAAATAACCATAAAATATTATAAAATGAATTACAATTCAACTTATTCATAATTCAGGAGGCGCCTCTAACGCATGGCTTACCGGCAAACTGATAAGGTAAGAGAAAAATTTGATCTTAAAAAAAAAGAAATAATTAAGGCAGCCCGTGAGGTTTTTGCCGAGAACAGTTATCAGGGAACATCTATTAAGGTGCTGGCTCAAAAAGCAAAAATCGCTACCGGCACCTTCTACCTTTATTTTTCCAACAAAGAAACCTTGATTAATATGATTGTCGATGAACTATTCCAGGAACTCCTTAACTCAATAAAAAATGAACGGGCGAAATTTACCGATGGATTTGATAAACTTAAGGCTTCCATGGAAGCATGCATTAAACTTTTTGTAAGAGAAAAAGGCATGGCAAAGATCCTGCTGGTCCAAGTACCTAGTGTAAATAATGCCTTCAATGCCAAGCTTATCGAGCTTGAAAACGAGCTGATTAAACTAACCAAAGAGGACCTGGATGAATTAAAAAGTCTGGGACGACTGCCCGATGATGATACCCTGGTCAGCGCCATGGCTTTTGTGGGCAGCTTCCGGCAGGTAATCATCAACTGGCTGCGGGAAGGAAAACCGGAAAACCTGGAAGCGGCCTTTGACACTTTGATGAAATATAATATCAGGGGATTGGGGCAATAAAAGTGCAGGATTATTTCCTATCAATAAAATCCTTAAAAGTCCTTTACGAGCAAAAAGGAGAGACAGTCACAGCACTTGACTCTGTTAATCTCTCTCTGAACCAGGGCAAAAGAGGTGTTATTATCGGCCCTTCAGGCTGCGGTAAAAGCACCCTGATTAGCGTATTGGCAGGTCTGAATTCAAACTATTCCGGAGAAGTGTTAATCGACGGCAGACCGCCTACTATAGGTGGAGAAACAGCTATGATTCTACAGGATTTTGGTCTCCTGCCCTGGAAGACGGTTTGGGACAATGTGGTTTTGGGTCTTAAACTTCGGAAAAGGACCACCGCAGAAATTAACGTGGCAGTAGCCACGCTCCTGGAAAAACTGGGCCTCTGCTCCCTGGCCAAAAGATACCCAGCCCAATTAAGCGGTGGTCAGAGGCAACGGGTAGCCATTGCCAGGGCTTTGGTGCTGGAGCCTAGACTCTTATTGATGGACGAGCCTTTTTCTTCGCTGGACGCCCTGACGCGAGAAGAAATCCAGGATTTCCTTCTGGAAATCTGGGAAGAAACCCGGCTCACAATCTTATTGATCACCCATAATATTGAAGAAGCTGTTTTCCTGGGCCAAAAGATCTTTATCATGTCTTCCGGCCCAGGACATATTCAACAGGAAGTAGAGAACGGATTAGCAGGGGCCTCCCACCTGAGGGGAAAGGTACAATTCCTTGAAATGTGCAGTTCCCTTCGATCATTTTTGCGCGGGAGGTACAGTGATGCGGCAACCGCTTAAAAAAGGACTGGGAACGATGTCACTCGTTATTTCTATCATAATTCTCCTGTTCGTCTGGTGGCTTCTCGCCCTGGCTTTAAAAAGCCCGGCTGTTCCTCCCCCTTTAGGCGCCTTAAAAAGCTTTTTGACTAGCCTCCGGGGGGAACTTCTTATTCACCTGGGCATCAGCCTTTACCGTGTTCTTGTGAGCCTCATTCTGGCGGCAGCCATTGGAGTGCCATTGGGTATTTTCTTGGGTAAAAACCCGGAAATCGACGCCAGGATCGCACCCATGATTTACCTGACTTATCCAGTGCCAAAGGTTGTCTTTATGCCTATTTTTCTTATCCTTCTGGGAATCGGGGATATTTCCAAAATCGTATTGATCACCCTGATCATATTTTATCAAATCCTTGTGACAACACGGGATGCAGCAAAAAATCTGGCAAAAGGATATATTTCTTCAGTTCGTTCACTGGGGGCCTGCTCCCGGGATTTATACCTGCACGTTTTTCTTCCAGGCTGCTTACCGTCCATACTCACCTCTCTGCGACTGGGGCTGGGGACAGCCATGGCCGTACTCTTTCTGGCGGAAACTTATGCCACCCAAAAGGGTATCGGTTTTTTTATTATGGATTCTCTGAGCCGGATGAATTATGAAGAAATGTTCGCAGGCATTATCGCCATGGGGCTAATGGGATTTATTCTCTATATCATGCTGGATAAGATGGAAAAGGCGCTATGCGAATGGGTTCATTTATAACTTATCTATTAGATAACCAATAGAAAATAAAATACTGAAAATTAACGAAAAACGGGCTGTCCCGGCCAGGGTAGCATTCAGAGCGACACCTTTTTTTGTTTGCACATCACGGACCAGCGGCCTGATAAGGGGTAAGGAAATCCAAGACATGATCATCCACAGCGAATATTCACCGCTTAACCACATAATTAATGGTACCAATTGAGAGGCCATAAGAAAAAAGTAATATTCCAACCGGGTGCAGGAGGGTCCTAAGCGGACGGCCAGAGTCCTTTTGCCTCCTTTTTTATCAGTTTCCATATCCCGGTAGTTATTTACTACAAGTATCGCACAAATTAAAAACCCCATGGGAATGGATGCCCACCAGGCTGAAGCGCCGATAAATCCTGCCTGAACATAATAAGTGCCGCAGACAGCTACCGGTCCAAAGAAGATAAAGACGAAAATCTCACCCAGACCGTGATAACCAAGGGGATATGGACCCCCTGTATAAGCAATGGCGGTAATAATGGACAAAACCCCAATTAACAGGATGGGCCATCCCCCAACCCAGATCAGGTATGTACCAATCAAAAAGGCCAGTGTGAAGACTGTCCACATCCCCGCCAGTACCTGACGGGGGCTTAATAGGCCCGCCTGGGTAACTCTCATGGGCCCGGTCCTTTCTTTGGTATCCATTCCTTTTTTAAAATCAAAAACATCGTTGGCCAGGTTGGAACCGATCTGTAAAAGCAAGGCCGCCAACAGGGCCGCTAGGGCCGGCCCGATTCTGAAAGCCTGATCGCCGGCAACGAGTGCCGTACCTACCAACACAGGTCCAACAGCTGCAGGTAATGTCTTCGGACGAACGGCCAGCATCCATATTTTCAGAATACTCTGTTGTTGTTGAGGGCTTACCATCATATCCATAATATTCATATATTCGTATTCCTTAGACATAATCCTTCTTTTTGCTACAAAAGGTTCATATTGACTTTTGATTAATGTCAAATTAACATAAAGTTAAAGAAGTGAACCTTGGTTCATTGTATTACGCTGAAGGGCCTAAGGAGGTTGGTAATGTGAAAAATACTGTGAGGTTGATAGGCTTAATTTTGCTGGTTTTATCTCTTCTTTTGCTGGCCGGATGCGGGCAAACGAAAGTGACAGCAGTAAAAACAGCGCCGGAAAAATTAAAGATCGGAATATTGCCCCTTGAGGACGCCATGCCTGCAGTAGTGGCGGAGAAAAATGGTTACTTTGCTCAGGAAAACCTTGATGTTGAACTTGTTCGTTTTCAGAGCGCGGTGGAACAGGAAAGCGCCATACAGTCCGGGCAACTGGACGGCATTGTCAACGATTTGATAGTGGCGGCACTTTTAAAAGAATCCGGCCAGAATATCAAAGTCACTTCAATAGCACTCGGGTCAACTCCCGAGGAAGGAAAATTCGCCATTGTCGCTGCGCCAAAGTCCGGCATTAACACACTCGCAGACTTAAAAGGTAAAAAAATAGGGATCGCTAACAATACCATCATCGAATATGTTACGGACGGTCTGCTGGAGGATGGCGGGATTGACCCGTCCCTGGTTGACAAAGTGTCCGTGCCTAAAATCCCCGTACGCATGGAGATGCTTTTCAGCCACCAGGTTGACGCCATTGTGGTACCCGATCCCCTGCTGACCTTTGCCGAGTTTAAAGGCGCCAAAATCGTAGTCCGGGATACGGCTCGTAACCTTTCCCAGTCTGTGGTGATTTTCAACCAAAAAACATTAAACGAGAAGAAAGGTGCTGTAGAAGCATTCTACCGGGCATATGCCAATGCAGTGGACGACCTCAATAACCATCCGGTTGATTACCAACAAGTAATGATTGATAATGTCAATATTCCCGAACAAATTGCCAAAGACTATCAAATCCAGCGCTATCCCAAACCCCAGCTTCCCGCAGAGGAGGATGTCAACAATATTTTGAAGTGGATGACAAAAAAAGGCCTGCTGAAAACAGATTTAAAATACCAGGACCTGGTTGAAAAAATTTAATTGTACTGAGCAATATACAATGATTGCAGGATTCTTTCCCCAAAATGGTCCTTTAAACCAATTCACGTATTTAATATAGCGGTTTTAATATACTTACCGTATTTCAAACCATGGGAAATTATTGGCCCCGTCCGGGTGAAAGCTGGTTGTGTAGATACTGTCCAATCTAATCTCAAAAAGTTGTATTCCGCTTTTCCCATATGGGTAATTTTCAGTACTATAAATTTTATTACCTCTAATCTCAAACCATGGCTCTTGGCCTGGTCCATCCGGGTGTTTTTCTGCAGGGTAGATTTTATCATTTTTAATCTCAAACCATGCTAAATTCTGATCAACATCCGGATGATGCACTGTGGTGTAAATCATACTCAAAACTTGCTACCCCCTAATCTTTTTTAAAAAAATTCTAGCTCGCTGCACGGGCTAGAATTTTTTTATTTCTTTCTTGAACTTTTTATGGCAACTATGGCAACATGCCCGTTCACTTTTCAGTATATAACCGTGCTTCACAAACAAATGCTTTCATTATACCTGAAAAATTATTTTTCCTTCTCAGCTTCAGCCTCAGCCTTGGCCTTCTTGATTATATCTTCAGCCTGACGCCCGGGAACTTCCTCGTAGCTGCTGAACTCCATCTTGAAGGAACCTCTGCCCTGGGTTATGGACTTAAGGTCTATGGCATAACGGTACATCTCAGAGAGAGGACACGTTGCTTTAACAATGGTTTGCTTGCCTTCGGACTCAGTGCCGAGGACACGCCCGCGCTTGGTGTTAAAATCACTGATAATATCTCCCATGTTATTTTCCGGTACCCGCACCTCAACATTCATGATTGGCTCTAAAAGCACCGGTTTGGCCAGCATGGCGCCTTTTTTAAAGGCAAGGTGAGCCGCAATCTTAAAGGCCATTTCGGAAGAGTCCACGTTATGGTAGGAACCATCATACAAAGTTGCTTTAAGACCGGTAGTAGGAAAGCCCGCCAGTACCCCGTCATTTATAGCTTCACGCAAGCCCTTCTCAACTGCGGGGAAATACTGTCTGGGGACAGAACCACCAAAAACCTCCTCAGTGAAGGTAAATTCTTCTTCCGGGTTTGGTTCAAAGCGGATCCAGACATGACCGTACTGCCCGCGTCCACCCGATTGTTTTTTGTGTTTTCCTTCTACTTCTACCTTGGACCTTATTGTTTCCCTGTATGGAACCTTGGGTTCGGCCAACACGACATCAACACCATACCTGCGCTTAAGTTTTTCAACCAAGATGTTGATGTGCAGTTCTCCCATACCGGTAAGAAGAGTTTGTTTTATTTCGGTGTTCTTCTCAACGCGCATAGTCTGGTCTTCTTCAAGCAGCTTGGAAATGGCATCGCCCAGTTTATCCTCATCGTTCTTACTCTTGGGGGATATGGCCACAGTCAGGGTGGGCACGGGGAAGTCAATTCTTTCCAGAACCACATGCTTATCCCTGTCACACAAGGTGTCGCCGGTCCCGGTATCCTGGAGTTTTACCACCACTGCCATGTCGCCGCAGTTTACCACATCAGTCTGAACCGTGTTTTTACCCCGGACAAACAGGACATTGCCGATTTTTTCGTTTTTTTCCTTACTGCTGTTGTAAACAGTTGTATCACTTTTGAATTTTCCGCTCATAACCTTCAGGAAGTTCATTTTACCAACGAATGGGTCTGCGATGGTCTTAAATACAAGGGCTGCCATCGGACCTTCATTTTCCTGTGGAGCCGGCAAATAATTTATGATGACATCGAGCAGTTGGGCAACTCCTGTATTTTTGGTTGCCGATCCTGCCAGCACTAAAACCGCCTTACCAAGAGCAACGGATTTCTTCAACCCGTCCTTAATCTCGTCCGGGGTCAGCTCCTCCCCTTCCAAATATTTCATTGTGAGGTCGTCATCGCCCTCAGCTGCCGCTTCAATTAACTGTTCCCTGTAGCTGGCGATGTCGTCCTCCAGATCGCCGGGAATCCCGGTCTCCTTGCCTTTTCCTTCACCCGTATAGGCCTTTGCGTTAATGATATCAACCACGCCGTTAAAGGTGCTAAATGAGCCGATGGGAATTTGTACGGGAACAAAATTAGCTTTAAATTTTGACTTCAAATCATCCAGAACTCTTTCGAAATTAGCATTTTCTCGGTCCATTTTATTGATAAATACTATCCGGGGCAGATTATATTGGTCGGCAATGTCCCAGATAATCTCGTGCTGCACCTCAACGCCGTCAACGGCTGATACCACGAACATGGCTGCATCGGAAACCCTTAAAGCACCTTTTACTTCACCGATAAAATCAGAAAAACCGGGAGTATCCAGCAGGTTTACCTTTACACCGTTTGATTCACACGGTACCAGGCTGGTGTGAACGGTAATCTGCCTTGACGTTTCCTCGGGATGGTAATCCGAGGTAGTTGTCCCGTCCTCAACCCTGCCGAGGCGTGATAATACACCGGTATTAAACAGCAAAGCCTCAACCAGGGAGGTTTTTCCTGCCCCACCGTGGGCCACTACCCCGAGGTTGCGTATTTGTCCGGTTTGATAGTTCTTCAATATGTATGCCTCCTTTTGTAAATAATGGTTTCCCTAAAACTGTCATTCTATACTTTATTAGAGCATAAATGGGCATTTTTGGAACAAAACAAAAAAATAACCCCCCCTAAGGATTAACTAAAACAACGTTGATCAACCCTCAGGGCAACAGGCAAAATGACATAATATTTTCAAATTACCAATTCTACAGGCATAATCCAAATTCCTTGTTATTTTAAAAATAGCGTCTTATTTTTTAATACTTCAGTTCCGTCAGCAAGCTTTTTTCATAGGTAAATTTAGGCTGCATAGATATTATCAGGAAGCTTTAGAGCTCTCAACTATTAATGGGAAGGATTTACCTCATATGAAACAGCAGTCCTTTATTTATGGTACCTTCGTTTTGCTGGCAGCAAGTTTATTGAACCGAATTATTGGTTTCACTTACCAGATTTTCTTAATTCGTTTGATCCGCCCGGAAGGGATCGGCTTGCTTAACATGATTTACCCAATTTACGTTATGATACTGGTGATGGCCAGCGCGGGTGTGCCGGTGGCCATATCAAAACTGGTGGCGGAGGAAGTGGCCAGGCATAACTGGCGGGGAGCCAACCGCATATTTAATATTTGTTTTACCTTCCTTATAGTAAGCAGCTCAGTTTTTACCTTGCTTTGCCTCCTGTGTGCTCCATACCTTCTTAAGCACGTCTTTCCCAATCCTAAAGTATTCAATATTTTCTTAAGCCTTTTGCCCGGGATTATTATTGTTTCTCTTTGCTCTGCTTTTCGCGGCTACTACCAGGGTTTGCAACAGATGAAACCTACCGCCGTAACGCAGGTCCTGGAACAACTGGTCCGGGTCGTCGCCGGACTCACACTGGCCACATTGTTATTGCCTCGCGGGATTGAGTATGCGGCGGCTGGCGCCTCAACAGGTGTAATCATCGGCGAAATTGCAGGCCTTGCAGCAATCGTCACTATTCATTTACAAAAACGTCCCCACTTCCCTGCAGGCCTTCCATCTGCCACGGATGAACCTCTGCTGCGTTCATTGGGCAGAATCTTCAACCTGGCCGTCCCTGTTACCCTCACTCGTTTTGTTGCAACTTCGCTATTGTCGATAGATGCCGTCTTAATCCCGCTCCGCTTACAAGCTAGCGGTCTTCAATTGGTCGAGGCCACATCTGTCTTCGGGCAATTTGTGGGAATCGCGGAGAGTCTTTTGTTTGTCCCGGGTATAATCACGATCTCTATGGCGACCGCGTTAATCCCGGCGGTTTCGGATGCCGTTGCCTTACAGAATATCCCCCTGGTACGCTCACGTTGCGAAGAAGCCATCAGAATAACCCTGCTGGCCGGGTTGCCCAGCGCCGTAATCCTTATGTTTTTGGCAGAAGAATTATGCGGCCTGATTTTCGGTTACCCCGAGGCCGGAGCAAGTCTCAGAATTTTAGCCCTCGGGGGCCCATTTCTTTATCTCCAGCAGACCTCAACTGGTATTCTCCAAGGGTTGGGTGAAGCATTCCGGCCTTTTCGGAACCTGGTATTCGCTTCATTTATTAAGATTACCGGTATATACTACCTGACCGGGTTAAACCATCTGGGGATAAAGGGTACGGCTGCAGCACTGGTTGCAGGCTATTTTGTAATGGCAGTGCTGAACCTTTACGACATCCGCCGCCTGACCCGGCTAAAACCTGATTGGCACAATAACTTAATGAAACCCTTAATTGCGACCATCGGTATGGGGCCAGCCATCCTTTTATCAAAGAATTCCCTTTACGGATATACGGGTTCAGAAGCCGCTGCAACCGCAGGCGCCCTATTTGCAGGGATTTCTTTTTATCTATTATTATTATTCCTTACAGGTGGTATTAAAATTTATGACCTGCTACGGCTAAGGGCTGCCTTCAACTCAAAAATTGACGCTTGATTAGCTTGGTTCACCCTCCAGCTTTTTTATCATCGTTTTCAGGTTGCTGATAAAGCCATGGTCAGTAAAGTCAAAGTGGAGCGGTGTAATGGAAGTATACCCTTCCCTCACCACCCACACATCTGTATCCGGGTCCTTCTCGTCCAAATCAAAGGGCTCACCGCCCATCCAAAAATACACTTTTCCCCTTGGATCAATTCTTTTATCGAAGATGTTGATATAGCGCCTTTGGCCCAATTTGGTCACTTTGATGCCCCGCGGCCGGCATGGCGGAATATTTATGTTGAGCAGGCTGTTCTTTGCAATATCCCGGCCGAGTTTGGCAACAAGCTCCTTAATAAACTTCCCTGCTTCGGAGAAATCGTGGTACTCATAACTGGCCAGGGAAACAGCAAGGGCAGGCACCCCGTTGATGATACCTTCTATGGCCGCGGATACGGTACCTGAGTACAGGACATCGGTACCCAGATTAGGCCCGAAGTTAATTCCCGATATAACCAGGTCCGGAGGCGCCGGAAGCAAAGCCTCCAACCCAAGTTTCACACAGTCCGCAGGCGTCCCGTCTACGGCCCACCCTTTTGTTTTGCTGCCGGGATAGATACGTTCCTTGACCCTCAGCGGCCGGTCCATTGTAATTTTATGACCTGTGGCGCTTCTCTCCCGGTCAGGAGCGACCACAAACAGTTCGTGGTCCTCCTGAAGGAATACTCTCAACTGATTGATTCCTTCAGCCTCAATACCGTCATCATTGCTTATTAATATACGCATTAATTGTCTCCGTCAGCTTTCATAGATGGATATTGTCACTGTTCCGTTGGCAGAATCTTTGGTAAGACCGAATATGAGTTTTTTGTCCTTTAAGGTATTGTTCAAAAAATTGACCACTTTGTACATTTCATCATAATTTTTAAAGGTCTTAACAGCAATTAATTCAAGTTTGCCCGTCAAGCTGCCTTCGTTGTTTTCCAATCAACCCACCTCGTTAAGTATAAACGCAAGATTTCATACTGTAACAAACCTTACAATGAGGTTTCAGTCTTGTATTCGATCAAATTTCGCACCCACTGTTTCATGATATATGCCCGCCAGCGGCGCCATATATCATGAAAACACAAGTGATGTGGTGCGATTTTAATCGCACAACGGCGCGTCAGCGCCCCACTTGGGGCATCTATCCCGAAAATCAAATTTTCATCTTCTGCTGGTGCCGTGTTAACGGCATGGTTGTCTAAATTAACTTTTGTACGAATGAATTCGCACCTCATGCTTGGATCTCACTCGCATGTGTTTTCAGGACGGATCCATTTTCCTTAACTTTTTATCAGCGCAAAGGCTTCCGCCCGGGTAGCCTTATTGCGGCGGAAAAGGCCCCGTACCGCAGAGGTTACAGTCTTTGAACCAGGTTTTTTAACTCCCCGGAAGGTCATACACATATGCTCCGCCTCCACTACCACCAGGGCGCCCTGGGCATTTAGCCTGTTCATAATGGAGTCGGCGATCTGGGAGGTAAGTCGCTCCTGCAGCTGTGGCCGCTTGGCGTAACCCTCCACAACCCGGGCCAGTTTGGACAGCCCGGTGACTTTGCCGTCCTTTGGAATATAGGCGACATGAGCCTTTCCGTAAAATGGCAGCAGGTGGTGCTCACACATTGAATATAACGGTATATCCTTCACAATGATCATCTCTTCGTGTTGTTCGCTGAAAATTTTTTCCAAATGAGACTCGGGATCCTCCCAAAGCCCGCTAAAGATCTCGTTGTACATACGAGCCACCCTGTCCGGTGTTTCCGTTAAACCCTCCCGCTCCGGATCTTCTCCTATGGCCTCCAGGATCATCCTGACCGCTTTTTTTATCTTGTCTTGGTCGACCATCTCTCTCGCCCCTTTGGTTGTTAGCTACAGCATACCCATTAGTTTATGGGTCTGAGGTATGACTCTTACATCGTCCAAAACCTTTAATGCCTGTCTCTGCAGTAGGCTCAAACGAGCTGGCGATATACCCATCGCTCCTTTGGTAGTAAGGGGCTGGATAACCAAAGGCACACCGGGAGCTGTACTTTTAATTAGACCGGCAGCCATTTCTATCTCCCGGCTGGGTGTCTGTTCAGCCACTACTACTTTTACATATGTTTCTTTAGTGGCAGCAATCTCAAGGAAACGACCGTGTTTGCTCCAGAGGGGAGGAAGGCCGCTTACACTTGGCAGTTTAAAATCCATAGCCACCATATCAACCAGATCAATAACCCTGGATAACTCATCCGGCAGAGTGCCGTTCGTTTCAAGGTAAATTCCCCTGCGTGACCCGCGAAGCGCCGGCGCCAGTTCCCTGATAATATTGGAATGCAGCAGCGGCTCACCACCAGTAAGGCTGATTGAGTGATGCAGGCCAACAGCAAGGCCTTCCAGGACCTTAACAATCTCTTCGATTCCTAAGGGATTTGGCAGATACTCAAAAATTCCACATCCTGGAGCCGTTTCTACCCGGCAGAAAGCGGGCTCTTCGGTCAAAACCGTATCGCAGTAGGAACACCTGAGGTTGCAACCGTACAGCCTGATAAAAATTTGGCGGCGCCCTACCAGCAATCCCTCCCCTTGCACAGAAGAGAAAATTTCGGTTACCGGAACAGCCATTTACGTGGTCCCTCGCACTTTACAACGAGCCATCCCGATTTCGTCCATCTCCTTTGTATATCTGCTGCTAATAAGTTTGCCCAGGGACTCGATTTCTTCCTCCTGCAAGCCAAGGTCGGCCAGCCCGACCGTTTTAACCGGTGTGTCCTTGCTTAAAATATTAAGTCCCGTGTGAATCATGGTGGAAACCGGAGTCAAAGTAGCGATGGAGACAGATAATTTTTTTTCACCGGCATAGAGGTCGTCTCCACTACGGGTAAACTCTGCCCGATGGCTTTCCCACAGAATATCTTTAATAATCGCAATCAGCATACGTTGACGCAAAATCGTCTTCTCGAGGTCCATGTCGAAATGCTCCACGATGAAGTGCAGCATATTGTGGCTAAATATAGGAGCGTTTTTTCTCACATCCTCCAGGTCCACCATTTCCGCCAGCATAACCCGGCAGGGTCCTCGAAAAGACACAATGCTGTCTCCCAGAAGTCCCATACTGCGAAAAGCCCAGTGTGATGAAAGCTGGGTACCGTCGTAGGTGATTGTTTCGGAAATAAAACGTTGCAGCATTTCAACCTCCGCGATATAGAAAAATCATTTTGATATATACGCAAGCAGCCTTAGACAAAAAAAGCAGTTGTATCCAGGCCGGCCTGTTCTGATGCCCGCTTGAAGCGCTGGCAGCTTTCACAGCTGCCGCACATTTTTTCATATCCCCTGTAACAGCTCCAAATGTGTCTAAATGGAATACCCAACCTTAGGCCGAACTTGATAATCTCAACCTTATCCAAACGCTGGGTATAGCTGACGACTTTAACCTTATTCATAGTTGAAAAACTGAGGGCATGGCCGGCAGCAGCAACGAAGTCCGTGCTATTGTCGGGGAAGGTTACTGCTTCCTCGCGATTAAAACCTGTTACAACCAGCCCGCATTGACGGGACTCGGCAAAGGCAGCGGCAATATTGATAAATACCCCGTTGCGGTTAGGAACCCAAACGGCGGCAGCGCTGGCGGTTGATGCTGCGAAATCATCAAGTCCGGTCCGGTCTGGTTCCGGCAAATCCAAATCACCCCTGACGAGGGCTGTTGAGGTAATATCCCTTAAAAAAGGCAGTTCCACTACCAGGTGTTCAACCCGGTAGTGGGCCGCCAGCGCTGCGGCGGCTTTCTTTTCCTGGTTGGCTGCCCTCTGTCCGTAATCAAAAGTCAGGCACAGGGCGACTTCGCTTTCTCTTAACGCATGGGCGAAAGAAACTGTGGAATCGAGACCGCCTGACAGAAGAACAACACTTTTCATGAAAGCGGTTGCACCTCCTTGTAAACAGCCGAGGCGTCAGGCGACTCCCAGACACGCACCAATCCTACCCGCAGGTCCCCCTGCATGGCTGTAATTTCAGGCTTGAGCTGTTCAAAGATATAACGGGCCAGGTTTTCCGCCGTGGGGCTTTTCTCCCCCCCGCCCTTGAACGGTTCCAGCTCATTCAGGTTTTGGTGGTCAAGTTTATGAACAATATTTTTGAGAATTCTTTTAAGGTCCTGAAAGTCAATCAGCATCCCCAACCGGTTTAACTGCGGACCAAGCACGGTAGCTTCGATTTGCCAGGTGTGACCGTGCACCCTGCTACAGGGGCCTTTATAATCTTCAATACAGTGCGCCGCTGCAAACCGGGTTCTAATACTAAGCTCGTACAACAGCTGGGCCCCCTTAGACTGTTTAGAACACCGACTTTATTTTTCCTTAATCTAAAACCTCATATCCCGCGCCTTTTACTGCCACTACCATCTCGTCACGTCCAACAACCGAGGGATCATAAGTTACTGTAGTTTCGCCGGAAGGTAAATGTATACTTACGTCATTCACTCCCTTTGTTTCCCTTAGAGCCTTTAGAACTGCGGCCTTACAATGACCACATTCCATTCCCCATACCTTAAGAATAATTTTCTCCATAAACCCACGTCCTTTCAATATGTTCTTAACTCACCACAACAAAAATATATTGAAAAATCCACTTAAAGATAGTATACCGGGTAAATACTAAAATAAAAGAAGGAGGTTAATAATTTGGCTAAATTTCGCAAAGGCAACACCTTTATTAAAGAAAAAACCGGATCCGCTACAAAAATTAACCTTGACGGCCAGTGGGAACACGACTTTGTTGACGACAATACTCCCTCGGGACGGACGCCCACGGCTGCTCACGAAGTTAAGGCCAAGCTAAAGAAATAAGCAGAACTCTTGCCCGCTGTCATATGCAGCATCCCTCAATACATAAACATAATTATAATAAGATCAAGGGGGTGTTGCAATGTCTTCCACTAATATGGGGAGCCTGAGAAGTTTGGTTAATATCAGCGCGGTGCTCAAGGGGACCTTTCTGACCCTGGCTGTGTCCTTGCTATTAAGCATTGGGACCGGTATTGTCTACCATGTAAGTTCAGTAACAGAGCAAACTCTACCATGGTTTACCGGCGCTATCCTGGCTGCCAGCGCTTTCAGCGGTTCACTTGCCGCCGGCAAGCAGGCCGGGAGCAGGGGACTTTACCACGGGCTTGCTACGGGGCTGCTGTTTTTTTTCGCGTTATGGCTGCTGGCCGGTTTGTTCTTACCGGGGCAAGCCGGCCTCAGTATTTTCTCCAAATTTCTGTTATCTTTGAGCGCCGGAGCTCTCGGTGGTGTTGTAGGCGTTAGTTTAACATGAAATACAAGCTTATATTCTATAAAAGTTCATTCAGCCCTAGACTTACGCTTCTTAATGCCTACTATTGATGCTCACCAGAAAAAACCTTTTGCATTTTCAATATCTAGTTTGTGATAAAAATTATTTGTTGTAAATATGTCAACAAACTACGTCCCGCATCCCAAACCTACAAATAGTTGCTCTTGTTGACTGGTAAGTTGTTTTCTGTTAAACTTACTTTAATTACAAAACAATGTTTATGCTGAAGTAGCTTATAAAATACTCATAACCACATAAATTTGTCTAACAATATCGAATTTTGTCTAATTTTCATAAATTGCACACTGTTTTACTCTGTACTACTATTCTCCATAATAGTGAAATTTGGCAACCTCATAATTATTTAAAAACTTACTTAAACTTAGATTGTTATGCTTTAGATAAACCCTCTATGGCCACCAGTACGCCATGCCGGTTTATGATTACAGTTGCCTGCATGCTCACGTCCACGCATAAAAGCTGGGGCGTGCTGCTGGCTAAATTTGGTCAAGCCATCCCGAGTTTACACATTCACCCTATTTCAGGCGAAGAGCCTTTCATTTATCACTCATGGTCTTACGCTTGAAAGGCGGAATCTATTTAACTTCAAGGGAAACGTGTTGTTGAAAATCTTACATGAGCCACAGGGAAATTGCGATTAGAAAAAGTCATTAGAGAGGTTTATTTTGTGTGTCCTTAAAAAATGAAGGCTACATCCTCATTACGTTTGGTGGCAATTACGTGAGGAGAACCAAATAAATAGAGATTGGAACCCAAACGATTCCCAGTGCCGGTGGTCAACGTGGCATGCATTGTTATAAGTTACTGGGGAGGCTTCTTAAACTGATTAGTTTCAGTGCCACCAACGGTACCTTAGAAGGAAACAATAGCCTGGATAGGAGATGAGGGAATTCGGAAAACAATAATATTTTTTTATAAGGGTGGTTATTAGGGCTAATTTTAGCGTCATAATTTATTTTTTTGATTCTAGAAAGAAAGAATTTTTTTGAGAAATCAGGAGAGGTGATGATATTACAATGCTGGACACGCTTTTATTGATACTAATTGCATTACCGTTTATTGCGGGTTTTATTTGTCTTGCATTGAAGAACCACTCTGCCAGGGCAGTAGTTGTCGTTCTTGTTTCCATAGTTTTAATGATAACTTCAATAGTACTACTGGGTTATGGAGACTTCGAGTACACTTTGGGAGGGCAATGGAACGAATTAATTACGTATCTTGATTTTGCATTATTAGCTTATATTGCATTCCAAGCCTTTTACCACAGAAAATACCATTCCTTGTTTGCATACAGCGCTGTTATCTTTGCCATTGCTTCTATTGTAATGGTTTATTATTTTGACTTTGTAATGGCCCATGGGATTGAAGTAGAGCCAACTTTCTTTGCTGATCAGCTTTCAATTATCATGGTATTGATTATTTCGATAGTTGGTTCGTTGATTGCTATTTTTGGTATTCCTTACATGAAGGAACATGAACACCATATACATTTAGAAATAACCAGACAGCCGCGTTTTTTCCTTTACTTAGTGCTCTTCCTTGGCGCAATGAATGGTCTTGTTCTTGCCAATAATATTGTCTGGTTGTTGTTCTTCTGGGAAATTACCACTCTTTGCTCCTTTATGCTTATCGGACATGATAAAACTGAAATTGCCACAGTAAACGCATTAAGGGCGATATCATTAAACATGCTGGGTGGTGTTGGTTTTACTGCCGGTGTTATGATTCTTTTCAACAACGCCCATACACTATCTTTAATAGACATTATCAACAGTAAACATGCCCCAGCATTATTAATTTTACCGCTTTCACTGATGGTTTTTGCAGGACTAACCAAAGCTGCGCAAGTCCCGTTCCAGAGCTGGTTGCTGGGCGCGATGGTTGCCCCGACCCCTGTCTCGGCGCTGCTTCACTCCAGCACCATGGTTAAGGCAGGTGTCTACCTGATCGTACGCTTAGCGCCAGCCTATGCCGGCACCTGGTTAAGCACGATGGTCGCTATTCTTGGCGGTTTAACTTTTGTTATTACTTCAGCTTTGGCGGTTGGACAAAGCAATGGTAAGAAAGTCCTGGCGTACTCTACTATTGCCAACCTCGGTTTGATTATCGCATGTGCCGGGATAAATACTCCGCTCGCATATGCCGGCGCCATATTCTTGATTATTTTTCATGCGGTTTCCAAGGCGTTGCTCTTCCTCTGTGTTGGGACAATCGAACATGGTATTGGCAGCAGAGATATTGAAGACATGCATGGTTTAGTTGATAAAATGCCTATGACCGCCGTAATCAGCGTTATTGGTATGGTTACCATGTTCTTACCTCCTTTTGGCATGTTGATTGGTAAATGGACCGCTATGGAAGCAGCTGCAATTATGCCGATAGTTTTACTCCTAATGGTTCTGGGTAGTGCTATTACAATAGTCTTCTGGGTACGGTGGGCTGGAATTCTAATGAGTACTTCCAGCAAGCCTGTAAAACGGGTTATTGAAAATATTGCCTTCCTGACCAAGACTCCGTTAGTTGCCCTGGCGGCGCTGGCGATTATCCTCAATATTATAATCTTCCAGGTATATAACTTAATGATTTCCCCTCTGGCAAAAGTTTACTATACTAAAGCAGCGGACACCTTTACCCAGGTAGGGAACGGTACATTAGTCAACACCGTAGGATCTTTCACCCTGTGGCCCATATTCGCAACCGTTATAGTGGTCATTCTATTTAGTATTTACGCTGTCGGGAAAGCGAAAAACAGCGTGGTTACCGCGCCATATATGTGCGGTGAAACCGCCGATAATGATGAAGACCGGCCGCGGTTCCGTGCCATTGCTGACGGTTGGGTCGATTACGCTCATAGCAACTATTATTTGAACAAAGTATTTGGAGAAGAAGTACTGACGAATGGTTCCAATATCATTGCTATTATTGCGATTTTAGTAATGTTTATTGTGTCCTACATGGGATTGTAACAGCATCTCTTGTCAATTGTGCTGAAAAATAAATTATTGGGGTGATATATGAGATGAATACAGCGTTGATCGTTGTTTTAGCCATTGTCCTGGGCCCTATCATTGGGGGCTTGCTCACTGGTATTGATCGAAAAATAACCGCTAGATTGCAGGGTCGTTTCGGCCCGCCAATCATGCAGCCTTTCTATGATGTATTCAAATTGCTTGGTAAAGAAAAATTTATTAACAACAAAGTACAAATTGTATATGTAATCACTTATATATTCTTCGCGATGTTAAGTTTTGTGCTCTTTGTTTTAGGCCAGGACTTAATCGCTATCATCTTCGTTCTCACCGTTGGTGGCGGCGCAATGGTCATGGGAGCTCTTTCCGTCCGTTCCCCCTACAGCCAAATCGGCAGCCAGCGTGAGATATTGCAAATGCTGGCGTATGACCCGTTGTTAATCATTACTGCCTTCGGTATGTTTGTAGTAACCGGTAGTTTTAAAGTATCAGAAATAGTGAACTACCAGATTCAAAACAATACTCCTCTCTTATATGTATTACCCTTAGTGTTCATTGTGCTGATCGAAGTATTGTCTATTAAAATGAGAAAATCTCCTTTTGACATCTCGGCTGGACAACACGCCCACCAGGAACTTGTGCGTGGTGTGCATACAGAATTTTCCGGTCCTTATCTGGCGCTGATTGAAGTTGCCCACTGGTATGAATTAATGTTGGCGCTTGGTTTTGTCGCCATCTTCTTCGCAAGCAATTGGTATATTGCTGCAGCCTTGGTGATAGTAATGTACCTCTTGGAAATAATATTAGACAACACTACGGCCAGGTTAACCTGGAGATGGATGTTAAAATCCGCCTGGGGTTTCGGGATTGTGTTGTGTGCTGTTAACGTAATTGCTTTGTATTTTATCTAGCTCTTAAACACTCGCTGGTATATACAGGGGATATAAAGGAGATGATTATATGGGTTTGATTAACAATTCCAGGGCCAAGTCTCCGTGGGTCGTACATTTTGACTGCGGTAGCTGTAATGGTTGCGATATTGAAGTCCTGGCTTGCCTGACCCCACTTTATGATATCGAACGTTTTGGCATCCTGAATATTGGCAATCCAAAACATGCTGATATTCTGCTGGTAACGGGTACAGTGAATCCGCGCAATGAACGTGTCTTAAGAAACGTCTATGAACAAATACCCGAACCCAAGGTGGTAGTTGCGATAGGCGCATGTGCATGCACCGGCGGCGTTTTTGCGGATTGTTATAACGTTATACAAGGTATTGACAAAGTCATCCCTGTTGATGTATACGTACCCGGTTGCGCTGCGCGTCCGGAAGCAATTATCGATGGTGTGGTGCTGGGCCTTCAGAAATTCGGGGAAAAAGTAGCAAAGATGAATAGTAAAGCTGTCGGGAATTAGGAGGTGTTACGAAATGCTGCATAACCAAACAAAAGAAACTAATGAAGTGAAAATTACCATCGATAAACTGTTCGCAGAAACTCAAAAATTAGCGGATAATGGTTATCGCTTCATAATTGCGGATGTCTTTGAAAACGAAGATAATTTCGAACTTATCTATGAGTTTGGAAAGGATTATGACGCAACAACCTTGCGGTTAACTGTTGCCAAGGGTTCGGAAATACCTAGCATCTCCCCTATTTTCTTCAACGCGCTGTTAATCGAAAATGAAAATCAGGATCTATATGGCTTAAAATATAAGGGTTTGGTTGTTGACTTTGGCGGACGTTTATATATGTCACAGGACGAAGTGGAAGCTCCACCACAATCAATGGCCGGTATGAACGTCTCTCTCGTTAAAAAGTGGAACAAAAAAGCTGATACTGCGAAGAAGGAGGGTTAATCATGGGAGAAAGACGTACTGTTATACCCTTTGGGCCTCAACACCCTGTATTACCCGAACCAATTCAATTAAAACTAGTACTTGAAGATGAAAAAGTAGTTGAGGCGCTTCCGCAAATCGGCTATATTCACCGTGGCCTGGAAAGGCTGGTTAAAGTCAGGGACTTTAACCAGATGGTATTTGTGGCGGAAAGAATCTGCGGTATCTGCAGTTTTCAGCACGCTATGAGTTATTGTCTCAGTATTGAAAGGTTAATGAATATTGAAGTTCCTGAACGGGCTGATTATTTGCGCGTGATCTGGTCGGAATTACACCGGGTACACAGCCACTTGCTCTGGCTTGGGCTTATGGCTGACGCCTTTGGTTTTGAAGCCATGTTCATGGAAACCTGGAAAATTCGTGAAGCTGTTGTCGATATGCTGGAAGCAACCGCCGGCAGCCGCGTGATTATCTCCACTTGTCAGGTCGGCGGCGTACGCAGGGATATTTCACCTGAATTATTGCAGCAGATTGTTAAATTAGCCGACGATGTTCAACGCAGGCTAAAAGCTATTGAGCATTCAATCCTGAATGACTATACAATCAAAAAGAGAACTGTGGATAAAGGCATTATCAGCAAAGAACAAGCATGGAAATTGGGCGCCGCTGGTCCAACACTGCGTGGCAGCGGCGTAAAATGGGACGCACGGATGATCGGATATGCCGGATATAAATACTTGAACTTTGAACCGGTTGTAGAAACCGCCGGAGACTGCTACGCCAGGACAAAAGTCCGTTTCAGAGAAATGTTTGCAGCACTTGATTTATTGCGGCAAGCAATTGCTAAAATTCCTGCCGGAGAAATTAATGTCAAGGTTAAAGGGAATCCGGAAGGCGAAGCATTTATACAGGTTGAACAACCGCGTGGTGAAGTGACTTATACTGTTAAAGCGAACGGGACCAAAAATCTTGAAAAAATGCATGTGCGCACACCAACCTTTGCCAACATTCCTGCCTTCCTGACCATGTTGCCTGGTTGTGAACTGGCAGACGTGCCTGTTCTGGCATTGACGATCGATCCTTGCATCAGCTGCACCGAGCGGTAAGAAAAGGAGGACGTAAAGATGTTTGGAATGTTATCACCCATTTTGAAAAATGGCCTTGGGAAACCGGCCACCCGGTTGTATCCCTTTGAAAAAAGGGAAGCTTTCGATAAGGCCAGGGGTCAACTGGAAATAGATATTGATAAATGTATCTTCTGTGGGATGTGCCAGCGCAAATGCCCATCAACCTGTTTAAGCGTCGAAAAAGCTGCCTGCAAATGGGAACTTAACCCCTACAACTGTATTATTTGCGGTGTTTGTGTAGAAGCCTGTCCGACCAAATGCCTGTCTCTTAACAAGGTTTACAGGACTCCAGTTTATGTTAAAGAAAACCAAATAAAAATTGGTAAGCCACCGGTGAAAAAAACAGCTACCAAAGAGAACTCCTAAATAAAATATAATGCATGAACTGACAGTTACCCGGGGCATACTTGAAACTGGTTTGGATATCATTAGAATAAACGCACTCCTAAACAGCTTGGGTATTTTGCAGTATGCTGCTAAATCTGAAGGAATTAGAGAATGGACAGACTATCTAACGCTAATAGCAAAGACAATTTAACTCGGCGGATAATAGAAACCAAAGGGATAGTACAAGGGGTGGGGTTCCGCCCCTTTGTTTTTCAAATTGCCAAGCGGTATGGTTTGCATGGATGGGTCCTTAATACTTCCGGTGGAGTATTAATTGAAGTGGAAGGCGCGGAAGAAAGCTTGCATGCCTTCCTGGATGACTTAACCATGCAGCTGCCGCCGCTTGCCAAAATAGATACCATATCGGTAATTGAAGCAGAAGCAGCCGGGTACCAGGATTTTAAAATCAGGCAAAGTCAAGCACAGCCGGGAAAATATGTGTCTATATCGCCGGATGTCGGCACTTGTGCGGACTGCCAACGCGAATTAATGGATAGCACCGACCACCGCTATGGTTACCCTTTCATTAACTGCACAAATTGTGGGCCGCGTTTTTCAATCATAACCGATATCCCTTATGACCGCCAATTTACCTCCATGCAACGTTTCCAGATGTGCGACACATGCTCTCAAGAATACACAGACCCGGATGACCGCCGCTTTCATGCCCAACCAAATGCCTGTGCGCAGTGTGGACCACAGTTGACTTTTATGGGTGGAACACCATTGCAAGTTATCAATGGAGAAGCGATTAAACTGACGGCGCAGGCCCTGCAGGAAGGTAAGATTTTAGCGATAAAAGGGCTCGGTGGTTTTCACCTGGCCTGCAGTGCTACCGATGAAACCACAGTTGCTGAATTACGCAGGAGAAAACACCGTTACGGCAAAGCAATGGCCGTAATGATGAAGGACCTTGAGCAGGCAGCCAGATATTGCGAGCTTTCTGCTACCGAAGAGAAATTGCTGGTTAGCCCACGACGGCCCATTGTTATTTTGAATCAGCGGCAAGGTACAAAGATAGCGTCCAGTGTTACCTTTGGTTTACCTACCCTGGGTGTGATGCTGCCATATACCCCCCTGCATTTTTTACTTCTTGATAGTTATAGGGAACCGCTGGTCATGACCAGCGGCAATATTTCCGAAGAACCCTTAGTTAGTTCCAATGAAGAAGCAATTGTAAAGCTGGGCGTAATTGCAGACTGTTTCCTGATGCATAACCGTGATATCGTGAATAAAATTGATGATTCGGTGACCCGGATCATAGCCGGACGGGAAGCAGTAATCCGCCGCGCACGTGGTTATGCGCCGGAACCCTTGCTGCTGCCTGAACAACTGCCGGAAATCTTAGGCTGCGGGCCGGAACAAAAGAATACCTTCTGCCTTACCCGCGATTATCACGCTTTTGTCAGTCAACACATCGGCGATCTGGATAACCTGCCCACGCTTGAATACTACGAGCGTATGATTGATTTCTATAAACATATTTTCCGGATCAACCCGCGCATCGTCGCACATGATTTACATCCTGCTTACCTCTCGACCCATTACGCCCAGTCAATCGGCAACGCTCAATTGCTCGGCGTACAACACCATCATGCTCATATTGTTAGCTGCATGCTAGAAAACGGCGTCACAGATCAGGTAATCGGTATCGCCTTTGACGGTACCGGCTATGGAACAGACGGGAATCTCTGGGGTGGAGAATTTTTGCTGGCTGATTATCGTTCTTTTACCAGGCTGGGCCATTTTAAATATGTACGCATGCCCGGCGGAGAAAAAGCAATTAAAGAACCTTATAGGATGGCCTACGGTTATCTTTATAGTTTATTCGGCAAAGATACCCGCACTTTTCAAAAATATCTTGATACTATTGAAGATGAAGAGCTACTGATAATGGCGCAACAAATGGACAAGCATATAAATGCGCCGTTGACGTCCAGCTGTGCGCGATTGTTTGATGCGGTTTCGGCTCTTATTAATATAGCCAGAATTGTGCGATATGAAGGAGAAGCCGCGGTCCGTTTAGAAAGTATCATTGACGAAGGTGTGATAGATTTTTATGATTTTGACTTGCAGGGGTATATTTTGGATCCTGCTCCTCTTTTAAAAGGAGTATATAATGATCTGGCAAATAACATTGTCCCTTCAACCATTGCAGCTAAATTTCATAATGGGTTGATCAAGGCAATTTCTAATGTCTGCCGGAGAATCTCGAATCATACCGGGGTTAAAAAAGTATGTCTGAGTGGTGGTGTCTTTCAAAATGCTTTTTTGTTGAAAGGATTGGTAAAGCGCCTCACAAAAGAAGGCTTTAGTGTTTTCTGGCAACAAAAAGTGCCGGCAAATGACGGCGGCATTTCACTTGGCCAGGTTATGATAGCACACTATAATTTGAGCAGGTAGTATAATTGGTGCAGCTTCACCACCCTCCCCTCTTGGCTTCTTCTTTTATGGAACAGCGGTGGGTTTACTGTAAACAATAACTATATACGAGGAGCTGATGATATATGTGTCTGGGTGTAACAGCCAAAGTAGTCAAAATTGACGGCCAAAAGGCAGATGTAGAATTTGACGGTGTCACCCAAGCTATTTCCATAGCTATGACCCCGCAAGTTAAAATTGGTGAATATGTTATGATCCACGCAGGTTTCGCCATCAGTATCATTGATCAAACGCAGGCAGAAGAAACCATGGATTTGTTCAAGGAGATTAAAAAAATGATGGAAGAGGAACAGCGGGATGCATGAGGCTGAGATTGTCCAGTTACTGATATCTGAGATTAAGAAATGCGAAAAGCCACTTGCGTTTATGGAGGTATGCGGCACACATACCATGGCTATAAGCCGCTACGGGCTGAGGGAAGTATTGCCGGACAATATTAAGCTGCTTTCGGGTCCTGGCTGCCCGGTTTGTGTAACCGCTAACCGTGATATCGATATTGCGATTGCCTTTGCCGGAATCCCTGGCTTAATACTAACAACCTTTGGTGATATGATCCGCGTGCCCGGTTCCAAAAGCAGCCTCGCCAGGGAACGCGCTGAAGGAAGAGATGTCAGGGTAGTCTATTCAATTCTGGAAGCCTTGGAGATAGCCAGGCAAAATCCTGCCCGGGAAGTTGTTTTTTACGCTGTAGGCTTTGAAACAACAGCGCCCAGCACTGCTTTCGGCATTATGGAAGCCAAGAAAGACGCTCTTAAGAACTTTTCCGTGATTTGCATGCATAAGACACTGCCCAATGCGCTGCGCGCGTTGCTTGATTCAGGTGAACTGGGAATCAACGGCTTCCTCTTGCCGGGACACGTAAGCGCAATTATTGGCGCAAAAGTATATGGTTTCTTAGCGCAAGAATATGGTATCGGCGGCGCTGTTACCGGTTTTGAACCACGGGATATTTTAGGATCGATTTTAAAGCTGATTCGTCAACAAACAGCTGGGCCGCTGATTGAAAATGAATACCGGCGGGTAGTAAAAGATAACGGCAATCAAGCTGCCCTTCAAGGAATGAACCAAGTGTTTACTGCCTGTAACAGTGATTGGCGCGGATTGGGTATAATTTCCGACAGCGGTCTGGCGATCAAAGCTGACTGGCAAGAATATGACGCGCTGCACAGGTTTGAAGTTAAAGTGGACGAGCCGGTTGAGCACCAAGGCTGCAGCTGTGGAGACATTTTACGAGGAGTCAAATTACCGGCCGCCTGTCCAATGTTTGGTGTTGCTTGTACACCGGAAAATCCTATCGGACCATGCATGGTTTCCAGCGAGGGTTCATGTGCCGCTCATTACAGATACAGGGAATAACGATATTAAATTATAGCCTGACATTATTTTTAATCCTTACAGTGAAAGATATCACCTTAATTTGTGAAAAAGGGACTACCGAAAAGGAATGTCCCCTTACTTTGAAAGGAAGAATTTTTGTGGATAGAATAATGATCGGTCATGGTGGCGGCGGAAGACTTTCACAACAATTGATCAGTAATTTATTTCTAAAGTATTTTGGCAACCCCATTTTAAACGCCCTGGAGGATGCCGCCACTGTAATGTTGCCGCAGCGTAAAATTGCTTTCACTACTGACTCATATGTCGTTACACCGCGCTTTTTCCCCGGCGGCAATATAGGAAAACTGGCGGTATGCGGCACAGTCAACGATTTGGCTATGCGGGGCGCCCTGCCGCTTTACTTGAGCGTTGGGTTCATTATTGAAGAAGGTTTATCTATCGTCGAATTAGAGGATATTGTACGCGCCATGGCCGAAGCTGCAAGTACGGCAGAGGTACAAATCGCGACCGGTGATACGAAGGTGGTCGGCAGGGGAGCTGCTGACGGTATCTATATTAATACCGCCGGCATCGGTATTGTCGACGAAAAATTGAATATATCAGCTGAAAATGCGCAACCCGGTGATAAAGTAATTATTTCAGGGACAATAGGCGACCACGGGATGACTATTCTCAGCTTGCGTGAGGGATTAAGCTTCAAAGCAGATTTAAGAAGTGACTGCGCGCCGTTAAACGGTCTGGTCAAGGAACTGCTGCGTTTTGGCAATGATATTCATGTCCTGCGCGACCCAACCCGTGGAGGTGTCGCCTCATCCCTCAATGAGATAGCCGGCAGTAGTAATGCCGGCATGCTCATAGATGAGTCAAGCTTACCCTTCAAACCCCAGGTTAAAGCCAGTTGTGAATTATTGGGACTGGATCCCTTGCATCTGGCCAATGAAGGTAAGTTTATCGCGATTGTTGCAGCAAGTGCAGCAGATAATATACTGGAGGTCCTACACGGTCACGAATATGGTAAAGATGCGGTTATAATCGGTGAAGTTACAGATAAGACAAGAAGAGTTGCGCTACGGACCTATATTGGCAGTACACGGATAATTGATATTGCTTCCGGTGAACTGCTGCCGCGCATCTGTTAAGATGACACTGACAATATTGCTATCAAAAAAGAGCAGTTAGCCCCCCTTGTATCAAGAAGGTTCAACTGCCCTTTTGTTGTTATCGGCAGGTTCTATGATGGAAGCGGGGTAAATTCATAGATCAGCCCTTCGATCTGCAAGCTCTGATATACCAATCTATTACCCTCCAGATATATCCTGATTCCATCTGGTGCGCTAACGGCCCCCTTAAAAAAGTATACCTTAATTCCGTCAGCAATAACTTCGTCATAATTTTCAAGTACGGACGGTTCACCTATGGACACCAGAGGCTCATTGGTGGCGCCAAAGCAACCGCTCATTATTACCAGGTCCACAGTAATGGTATCAGACGTTTTGAGAATATAGTCCCTGGCATCTTCAGAAATCTCGACTTTGATCATTTTATTCAATCCCTAGATATTTTTAGTGTATACAGATCAATTTATTACTAAACTCATGTGCTCTGGTGATATTCTATCATATTTATTATTTCTTTTACAATAGTTCATCTATATGTAAAACTAATAACTATATGTAGAACTAATAAAAAGTCTACGGGCTTTATCGTGATCAAAAAAACACTTTTCTTGTTATCTCTATTATTTTGACAACCTGCAGCAAAAATAAAGGGCAGACATTACGCCTGCCGGGGACATTATTTTATAATTTTCATCAGAAAAGCTCTCAAAAAAGACGGAAGTTTTACAAAATATACACGCAAATTATTCACATCCCTTCTTAAACGTTCACTGATAATAGTTTATTTCGGGCTGTGTGTGAATGTGCCAAATATTTTTAAACAGACTTTACCAGGTATTAGTAGTGTTGTCAGAATTAATCCATTCCGACATTTTTGTGATGATCATATCAATACTACCTCTTATGTGGTTTTTCACAGGAAGTGAACGTAAAAATTGTCTGCCGTAGCTCTTGTTGAGAATTCGCCCGTCAAGAACAACCACGAAGCCCCTGTCGCTGCAGCTCCGGATCAGCCTGCCAAAACCCTGTTTGAAGCGGATCACAGCCTGCGGTACGCTGAGCAACCGAAAACCATCCCTTTCTTTTCTGGCTAAATCCTCCAAACGGGCTTCTATAATTGGAACCGAAGGCGACATAAACGGCAATTTCACGATCACCACACAGGTAAGCGCCTCACCAGGAACGTCCACTCCCTCCCAAAAACTGAAAGCTCCAAATAGAACGGTTCGGCTGTCCTGTTTAAACTCCTCCAATATCCTGGACCTGCTGCCGTCCAGTCCATGCCCCAACAGGCACACACCCAGGGTCTCCAGTTTCGGTTTCAACCGCTGATAGACCTCCCTTAAAGTCCGGTGGGAGGTAAAAAGAACCAGGGTCCTTCCGCCAGTTACTTCAACCAGCTTATAAATTGTATGTTCCAGGCTCTCCATATAGACATTATCTGCCACAGCGCCCTGTACGGGGAGATCACGGTTGATACACAACAGTGCCTGGTGGTCATAGGCAAAAGGTGAATCAAAATTTGAGGTAACCAGGTTTTCCCTTTGGATATAACGCAGGCCGGTCCGTTCAATAAAATGGTCATAGCTCCCGTTGACAGTAATTGTGGCTGAAGTCATTATTACCGTGTTTTTGTTTTTAAATAAGCGTTCATACAGCATGGCGCCCACATCAATAGGAGCAGCCATCAGCGTACAGTACCTGACTCCCCAGCGTACGGAAAAGGCCATATCTACCCAGTATACGAAATCTTCGTCGCGACCTTCCAGGATAAACTCAAAGTCATCTACCATACTCTCGCCGGAGTGGACAATTTGCCCAAGATCACGCGCATATCCCGCCCAGGACTCTTCGGTGATGGCCCAAGTTTCCATGAGCTCGACACATTGCTTCATATCGTCCGTCAAGCGGCGCAGTACCTCGATGCATTTGCCGCCGCAGACAACCACCTCACCATAGTTTGGATCGCGGCAAGGCAGCCTTGTGGAAACTCTCCCATACTCGTTGTCAGCCGGCGAAATACTTACTGCTATGGACTCTCCTAACAGTTTATAAAAAAGGCGCATTGATTCTGCCGCTTCAACCCTGGTTTCCTGGGATTTTTTCAGGTTCTCCGACCATCTTGCCCAGTCACCGGGCGGAGCTTTTTCGGCAAACCTGGCCATGGTCTTGCCTGCGATACCCAACCAACGGTTAAACATACCTTGGGCAAACTGCATTCCCAGGTGGGCTGTCGCAGATTCTTCCAGGTGGTGCGCCTCATCTATTATGAGCGGCCCGTATGCGGGGAGTACCCTGTTTTCCGCCTTTACATCGGCAAAGAGCAGTGAGTGGTTGGTAATAATCAGGTCGGCCTCCTCCGCTGCTCTCCTGGCCTTTTGGACAAAACAGTCCTTCTGATAGGGACAACGCATCCCCAGACAACCTTCCGCCTCTCCACAAATACCCAACCAGAGGTCTTCCTCACCCCCGATAATATTCAATTCACTTTTGTCGCCGGCACCGGTGTTCGTCAACCAAACCAGCACACGGGCATAAAATGCGGCCTCTTCCGGCTGATGTTGGCTTTCCAGTGATGTTAACCACCTGCGCAGGCAGACATAATTCTGCCGTCCCTTGGCCAGCGCCGCCCGAAACGGTTTGCTGATGACTTCGGCCAGTACCGGGATATCCTTAAACCAGAGCTGCTCCTGTAGGTTAATCGTATGGGTGGCCACCAACACCCTCTCTTTATTCTTGATGCACCACAGCACAGCCGGAACCAGGTAAGCCATAGATTTACCCACACCGGTCCCTGCCTCCATTAAAAGGTACCGTTCATCGTTAAGAGCTGCTGCCGCACAACAGGCCATAACCTCCTGCTGAGAGCGGTATTCATAAGTGGGTAGAACCTCTGCAAAAGGGCCATCCGGTCCAAATAAGTACCTGATGTCGCTCTCTTCCAAGGTTTCTTTTTGTCTCCCGGGATAATTGTCCTTACGGGCGGTGATGTTTTTACCATCCCCGCCATGTCCACGAGACCAATAAGCCTGGGTAGAAATTTTTTTATCGGGAAAACTTTTCAAACGCTCCTTGACCAAATCATTAAAGGCGCCGTTCCAACCGGAGGCTGCCTCCAGTAATAGCTTGGCCACCTGCATTAATACACCAAGTTCCAGCTGACCAGCTAATTTTAACATCAGCACAAGCAGGCGTGCAGTTGCCAGGGCGTCGTCTAAAGCCCTGTGACTGGCTCCTAAATTTATATCAAATTCATTGCAAAGGGATTCCAGACGGTAACTGGCAGCAAAAGGGGCAACCAGGCGAGCAAGTTCGAGCGTATCGTAAGAATTGTTTGCAAATGGCACTCCCCGGGCAGAAGCAAGAAAGCCCAAGTCAAACTGGACATTGTGCCCCGCAATAGGACTTTCACCAATAAAATCGAGTATCTGAGGCAGCAGGGCATCAATGTCCGGAGCTTGAACGAGATCTGAGTCATCCAGACCGGTGAGCCTTTTTACCTTGAGCGGCAGTGACCGGCCGGGATTTATCAGCGTTTGAAATTTTCCCGTGACCTCTCCCATCTCCAGGCTTACCAGACCCACCTCGATGATGTTATCAAATTTAGGATCCAGACCGGTTGTTTCAAGGTCACAAACCACAATCCTCTTATCCATGTACACTCACCTAGCGCGTTAGCCAATACTATTATATTACTCTAAAAGAATTTCTAGAAAGTCTGACTAAATCCCTTTAGCCCCCCACTACTTTTGCGAAATCGGTCGATGGCAGCGATATGGGATGTGGGACGTGGGACGTCAGAAAATAATTAACCTCATGGTTGTTTGACCATGAGGCTTAAAATTAATCTGGCGACGACCTACTCTCCCAGGGACCGACGTCCCAAGTACCATTGGCTCAGGAGGGCTTAACTGCCGTGTTCGGGATGGGAACGGGTGTACCCCCTCCGACATTGTCACCAGAAATATTTATCGTTTTAGTTGAGATGTTCTCTCAAAACTGTACAGCGTAGGAGTTACAATGTTTTAGTTGCTGTTTTAGGTCAAGCCCTCGACCTATTAGTACCGGTCAGCTGAACTGGTTACCCAGCTTATACACCCGGCCTATCTACCTGGTAGTCTTCCAGGGGTCTTACTAGCTTGTGCTATGGGAAACCTCATCTCGAGGGGGGCTTCGCGCTTAGATGCTTTCAGCGCTTATCCCGGCCAGACATAATTACCCAGCGCTACTCCTGGCGGAATAACTGGTACACCAGTGGTCTGTCCATCCCGGTCCTCTCGTACTAGGGACAGCTCCTCTCAAGTTTCCTGCGCCTGCGACGGATAGGGACCGAACTGTCTCACGACGTTCTGAACCCAGCTCACGTACCGCTTTAATGGGCGAACAGCCCAACCCTTGGGACCTACTACAGCCCCAGGATGCGATGAGCCGACATCGAGGTGCCAAACCTCCCCGTCGATGTGGACTCTTGGGGGAGATAAGCCTGTTATCCCCGGGGTAGCTTTTATCCGTTGAGCGACGGCTCTTCCACTCGATACCGCCGGATCACTAAGCCCGACTTTCGTCCCAGCTCGACCTGTTCGTCTCGCTGTCAAGCTCCCTTCTGCCTTTACACTCTGTGCGCGCGATTTCCAACCGCGCTGAGGGAACCTTTGGGCGCCTCCGTTACTCTTTGGGAGGCGACCGCCCCAGTCAAACTGCCCGCCTGATACTGTCCACGTCCCGGTTTCACGGGACTGTGTTAGAACTTCAATACTCAAAGGGTGGTATCCCAACGTTGGCTCCGCCAATACTAGCGTACTGACTTCCACGCCTCCCACCTATCCTGTACATCCAATACCAAAACCCAATGTCAGGTTGCAGTAAAGCTCCACGGGGTCTTTCTGTCCTGTCGCAGGTAGCCGGCATCTTCACCGGCATTACAATTTCACCGAGTCCCTCGTTGAGACAGCGCCCAAATCGTTACGCCTTTCGTGCGGGTCGGAACTTACCCGACAAGGAATTTCGCTACCTTAGGACCGTTATAGTTACGGCCGCCGTTTACTGGGGCTTCGGTTCAAAGCTTCGCGTTGCCACTAACCTCTCCCCTTAACCTTCCAGCACCGGGCAGGCGTCAGCCCCTATACTTCATCTCGCGATTTTGCAGGGACCTGTGTTTTTGGTAAACAGTCGCTTGGGCCTTTTCTCTGCGACCCCCTCACGCTCCAAACGTTTGTTCTTCACGCTACCGGGGTACCCCTTCTCCCGAAGTTACGGGGTCATTTTGCCGAGTTCCTTAACGAGGGTTTTCTCGCGCGCCTTAGGATTCTCACCCCACCTACCTGTGTCGGTTTGCGGTACGGGCACTCTTTCGCCTCGTTAGAGGTTTTTCTTGACAGTTTGGGCTTAAGCTGCTTCGCTACTTAATTTCGCTCCCCTTCAGTTCTCGGGCTTCTCAAGAGACGGTTTTTCCTATCTCTCACCCTACCTCCTTGGACGCACTTTTCCAATCGTGCGCTCAGCTTACCCTCCTGTGTCACCCCATCCTTCAAACGGCTATGAGTGGCATCGGATTCTCAACCGATTTTCCATCGCCTACGCTATTTAGCCTCGGCTTAGGCCCCGGCTTACTCTGGGCGGACGAGCCTTCCCCAGAAAACCTTAGGCTTTCGGCGGGCAGGATTCTCACCTGCCTTTTCGTTTACTTATACCGGCATTCTCACTTGTATGCGCTCCACAGCTCCTTACGGTACTGCTTCAATGTACATACAACGCTCCCCTACCCAACGCGTTAGCGTTGCCGTGGCTTCGGTGACAGGCTTAGCCCCGTTACATTTTCGGCGCAGAGCCACTTGACCAGTGAGCTATTACGCACTCTTTAAATGGTGGCTGCTTCTAAGCCAACATCCTGGTTGTCCGGGCAACTCCACATCCTTTTCCACTTAGCCTGTCTTTGGGACCTTAGCCGGCGGTCTGGGCTGTTTCCCTCTTGACTACGAATCTTAGCACCCGCAGTCTGACTCCTAGGGTCATAATATCCGGCATTCGGAGTTTGATTGGGTTCGGTAATCGGTGAAGACCCCTAGCCCAGTCAGTGCTCTACCTCCGGTATTCATCCCTAAGGCTAGCCCTAAAGCTATTTCGGGGAGAACCAGCTATTTCCGGGTTCGATTGGCATTTCACCCCTACCCACACCTCATCCGCCGCCTTTTCAACGACGGTCGGTTCGAGCCTCCACTTTATTTTACTAAAGCTTCACTCTGGACATGGGTAGATCACCCGGTTTCGGGTCTACTCCAACGGACTTATTCGCCCTATTAAGACTCGCTTTCGCTGCGGCTCCGCGTCTCTTTCGCTTAACCTTGCCCGCTGGACGTAACTCGCCGGTCCGTTCTACAAAAAGTACGCCATCACACCTCGGTCGTCGGTCGTCAGGCAGCAGTCGTCAGGTTTTCCTGCTTTCCTTTGGAGTCTTTGACCCCATAAAATTGCTTTCACCCTGACGTCTGACGTCTGATGACCGACGACTGAATGGTGCTCTGACTGTTTGTAAGCATACGGTTTCAGGTGCTCTTTCACTCCCCTCCCGGGGTGCTTTTCACCTTTCCCTCACGGTACTTGTTCTCTATCGGTCGCACCGGGTATTTAGCCTTGGGAGGTGGTCCTCCCGGATTCCCACAGGGTTCCCCGTGTCCCGTGGTACTTGGGATACTCTCGTAGTACCTCGACTTTTCGCCTACAGGGGTTTTACCTCCTATGCCGGGCCTTTCCAGGCCGCTTCGGCTAAATCTACTACACTATCTGATGAGAGTCCCGCAACCCCAGTCGTGCATGCACTACTGGTTTAGGCTCGCCCCGCTTCGCTCGCCGCTACTAGGGGGTTCGATCTTTCTTTCTTTTCCTCCGGCTACTAAGATGTTTCAGTTCGCCGGGTGCCCTCCGTTAACCTATGGATTCAGCTAACGGTGACGGGGGTTTGCCCCCGCCGGGTTGCCCCATTCGGATATCTACGGATCTATGCCTGTTTGCGGCTCCCCGTAGCTTTTCGCAGCTTGCCACGTCCTTCTTCGGCCCTGTGCGCCTAGGCATCCACCGTATGCCCTTTGTAGCTTGACCTAATTTCGCGCGCTACTTAGAACATCTTCTATGCTCTAGTTACTCTTGTTCTCCTATGCTGTGCAGTTTTCAAAGAACGGCCTTGAGTCGTGGGACGTGGGACTATCTGGCATTCCTTTTGGGTCCTAAACCCTCAAGTCATCCTTCCTTCCCATGTCTTTCTTCTCATTTCTCACGCTCAAACTGTAGAGAGCCTTTAAAATGAGAGGCGTTTGCCTCTCATTACAGTCTCTCAAAACTAAACAGTGTGTCGATGGATGGTCGACCTCGGAGTAATCAGTCGTCGGTCGTCGGGCAGCGGTCGTCAGTCTTAGGTTGGAATTCGCGTATGCGAATTCCTTCTATCCTGACGTCCGACGTCTGACTTCTGACGTCTGACATGTTCTCCTTAGAAAGGAGGTGATCCAGCCGCACCTTCCGATACGGCTACCTTGTTACGACTTCACCCCAATCACCAACCCCACCTTCGACGGCTCTCTCCTATAAAGGTTAAGTCACCGGCTTCGGGTGTTGTCAGCTTTCGTGGTGTGACGGGCGGTGTGTACAAGGCCCGGGAACGTATTCACCGCAGTATGCTGACCTGCGATTACTAGCGATTCCGACTTCATGCAGGCGAATTGCAGCCTGCAATCCGAACTGAGACCGGCTTTTTGGGATTTGCTCCGCCTCGCGACTTCGCTTCCCTTTGTACCGGCCATTGTAGCACGTGTGTAGCCCAGGACATAAGGGGCATGATGATTTGACGTCATCCCCACCTTCCTCCGTTTTGTCAACGGCAGTTCCTCTAGAGTGCTCGCCTTCACGCGTTAGCAACTAAACGTAGGGGTTGCGCTCGTTGCGGGACTTAACCCAACATCTCACGACACGAGCTGACGACAACCATGCACCACCTGTCTCCCTGTCCATCCGAAGATAGAAAACCTACTTTCATAGGCTGTCAGAGGATGTCAAACCCTGGTAAGGTTCTTCGCGTTGCGTCGAATTAAACCACATGCTCCACCGCTTGTGCGGGCCCCCGTCAATTCCTTTGAGTTTCAACCTTGCGGCCGTACTCCCCAGGCGGGGTGCTTATTGTGTTAACTACGGCACAGAAGGGGTCGATACCTCCTACACCTAGCACCCATCGTTTACGGCGTGGACTACCGGGGTATCTAATCCCGTTCGCTCCCCACGCTTTCGCGCCTCAGCGTCAGTAACAGGCCAGAGAGCCGCCTTCGCCACTGGTGTTCCTCCCAATATCTACGCATTTCACCGCTACACTGGGAATTCCACTCCCCTCTCCTGCCCTCAAGTCTACCAGTTTCTCAGGCACGCTACCGGTTGAGCCGATAGTTTTCACCATAAGACTTAGTAAACCGCCTACGCGCCCTTTACGCCCAGTAATTCCGGACAACGCTCGCCCCCTACGTTTTACCGCGGCTGCTGGCACGTAGTTAGCCGGGGCTTCCTCCTCAGGTACCGTCACTTTCTTCTTCCCTGAAGACAGAATTTTACAACCCGAAGGCCTTCTTCATTCACGCGGCGTTGCTCCGTCAGGCTTTCGCCCATTGCGGAAGATTCCCCACTGCTGCCTCCCGTAGGAGTCTGGACCGTGTCTCAGTTCCAGTGTGGCCGTCCACCCTCTCAGGCCGGCTACCCATCGTCGCCTTGGGGGTCTCTTACACCTCCAACTAGCTAATGGGACGCGGACCCATCTTAATGCGGATTGCTCCTTTCCTCACCCAAACATGTGTTCTGGGTGAGCGTATCCGGTATTAGCGCCAGTTTCCCGGCGTTATCCCGGTCATTAAGGCAGGTTATCCACGCGTTACTCACCCGTCCGCCACTAAAGTTTGAGATTCGCAAGCTTCCTCTCAAACTTCCGTTCGACTTGCATGTGTTAAGCACGCCGCCAGCGTTCGTCCTGAGCCAGGATCAAACTCTCCATTTATATCTGAAAAATTTGATCTCGCTCGTTAATTTAGTCGCAAGCCGTAGGTCGTAAGTCGTAGGGTCCAAGGTATTCCTCTTGGGTCTTTGGAACCTTTGAGTTTCCTTTCTTCCTCCGCCTTACTTCTTCGCCTTACGTCTGTTTGGAATACTGCTCGTTCTTTGACGAGAGTCATGTAATTCGGTCGTCTGTCGTCAGGCAGCAGTCGTCAGTATCCGGGCACTTCTCTTGGGCTTCTTAAAACCCTTAAGCCTTACCCTAATCCTGACGTCTGACGTCCGACGTCTGACGTCCTTTTTTCCATCCATCCACTGTTTAGTTTTCAAAGACCGTGTCGCCCTTTAGCGCGACGCAAATATTATCCTATCATTTCTGCCGGCCCCGTGTCAACTGGTATTTTCTGGCCGGATTCGCGCCTTGCGGCGCGAACAGTTGTTATTCTATCACTTCTACAATCTGCGGTCAAGTGGCAATCTTTCGATTAGATAAAAAAATTACACGAACTTAGTTGATTCTCGACGCATTTTTGCATTACTTTCATTATTATGGTAGAATAGGACTTACCGTCAAGGTATTAAAGGAGGATCGCCCATGAAAAAAGGCAGTATTGAGTTAGAGAACGGTAATAAAGTGATTATAGAGTTTTTTGATAAAGCTGCGCCGGGAACGGTTGCAAATTTCGAGAAACTCGCAAATTCCGGATTTTATAACGGTTTGAATTTTCACCGGGTAATACCGGGTTTTGTTGCCCAGGGAGGCTGCCCTAAAGGTAATGGGACAGGCGGACCAGGTTACAGAATAAAATGTGAAACTGCCGGCAACCCCCATAAGCATGTTAAGGGAGCCTTATCGATGGCGCACGCAGGAAAAGATACGGGCGGCAGCCAATTTTTTATATGCTACGACTCATTCCCCCACCTTGACGGGGTCCACACCGTTTTTGGCCAGGTGGTAGAGGGAATGGAATACGTAGATAAAATTAAACCAGGCGATAAAATGAAAGAAGTTAAGGTCTGGGAAGAATAGTAGTAAAGTTTTTAACAAGTGGACGGTCTGATTAATCACGGGTCCAGGATTAATCAGACCATCATTTAGTAGACTGGTGTAGACTGGTGTTAATGGTAATAATAAGGTACAGTTTCTTTTTTGTTGCGTTAATATTTTTAAAGAAGCTCAAAGTTTTCGCCCGGGGCAAGCACCGTAACCATACTTACTGTAGCAGACTCCACCTCCGCTTTAAATTTCAACGGGTCCTGTTTGATTAGAGGCCAGGTATTGTAATGCATGGGAACGACCATTTTGGGCTTAAGCATCTTTACTGCTTCTAATGCATCCTCCGGCCCCATCGTGAAATTATCGCCGATAGGCAGTAAGGCCAGGTCAGCCGGATGCAGGCGACCGATTAGTTCCATGTCACCGAATAAGCCGGTATCACCGGAATGGTAAATGGTTCTGCCGTCCATATTAATCAAAAATCCGCATGGTGTACCCAGATATTCCATGGGTCCTTCGCCGAAACCTGTCCCGTGCCATGCCGGCGTCAGCTTTATTTTTACTCCATTAAAGGTATGGCTGCCTCCAATATGCATTCCGTGCGATAACGCCCCCTTACGTCCGGCATAAGTTGCCATCTCAAACACGGAAACCAGCGTACCACCGGATTGTTTGGCGATGGCCACGGCATTACCCAGGTGGTCGCCGTGGCCATGTGTTACCAGTACCAGGTCAGCCCTGATTTCTTCGGGTTTTACTGCTGCAACAGGGTTGCCGGTCAGAAACGGGTCAATTACTATGGTCGCGCTCCCCTCCACAAGGAATCCCGCATGTCCCAAGAACGTTACCTTCATTTTTTCACTCCTTAAGTTTTTTCTTGATTATACCCAAAATAAGCAAAGATTTCACTGCGTTTCCAAAATATTATAATAAAAAAATAGCCCCTTATTTGGTAGGGCTATAGATAGCAGATCTTATTACCGGGCCGGCGTCGCCTGTCCAACCACCTGTTGCATAACCAAATCCAAAATTTGCACCGAAGCGGTATATGGGTCAACTTCCCGTGCAGCGACTTTTTCAAGAAGCCGTTTTACCTGCCCGGGCTGATTTACCTGCTTTCTAACCAACCTTTCCCATTGTTGGCTTACTATGTCAAGCGTTTCATTTTTTGCACGCTCGTTTCTTCTAACATCAAAGATCCCCTTGTCGAGGAGATAGCCGCGGTGTCTTTCAATAGCTGATAAAAGTTCAGTGATACCAACAATATTCATGGTAGATGTTTGCACTACGGGTGGCCGCCATTTTACGTGATCGTCACGAAAATCCAGCATCATATCCACTTCTGCAACAACTCTGTCAGCGCCCGGCATATCGCATTTATTTACGGCAAACACATCGGCGATCTCCATAATACCAGCCTTCATAGTCTGTATACTGTCCCCTGCCCCGGGAGTCAGAACGACTATGGTAGTGTCTGCTATATACATAATGTCCAGTTCAGCCTGACCTACACCCACAGTTTCAATGATGATCCAATCCATCCCAAAGGCGTCCATGACTTTAACTATTTCCTTGGTGGTCTTGGTCACCCCACCAAGGCTGCCTCTGGTGCCCATACTGCGAATAAAAACCCCTTCGTCCAAAGCATGCGCGTTCATACGTATACGGTCTCCCAGAATGGCCCCGCCGGTAAAGGGGCTGGTGGGATCCACCGCTATAATCCCGACATTTTCATTCCTTTTTCTTATTTCTTTAACAAGGAGGTCCACCAGAGAACTTTTACCTGCGCCAGGTGAGCCGGTTACCCCCAGAATATAGCTTCGACCTGTCTGCTGGTATATTTGCTTAATAAGCTCGTCCTTTTGAGGCATCTCGTTCTCTACAATTGAAATCACCCTAGCCAGCGCCCGGTGCTCGCCTGCCCGGAACCTATTAAGTAAATCTTCCAAGAGTGCACCTCCTAAATTATAATAGGTCAGAATAGTAAGAAACTTTAGTATATTATTTCTTCACTTGTGATTAAATTCCCTTCTAAAAAAAACACCTGTTGCTTTTTATAAAAAGATTTTTATGCACGAATCACAGCTTGATTCTGAACTACTCGATATTAAAATGATTTATACATTGTTATGTCATATATAATCTGAGTTTTTCTTTACCTTTGCGCTTGCAGGTATTTTTCTGCTGCTACAGCTGCTATAGCTCCGTCAGCAACAGCTGTTACAACCTGACGTAATAGTTTTTGCCGCACATCCCCGGCTGCGTATATACCCGGTTGAGATGTCAGCATGTTTTCATCGGTTATGATATAGCCTTTGTCGTCCACTTTGACGATGTCTTTAACAAGGTCGGCATTAGGCTGGTAGCCAATATATATAAAAACACCATCAGCCGAAAGCCTCGACCTGAAATTGTTACGGACATCTCTGAGCAGCGCAGCCTCAACCGTATCTGTACCATTGATTTCATCAACCACACTGTGCCAGACAAATTCAATCTTAGGGTTCATGAAAGCCCGTTGCTGGACTATTTTGGTAGCTCTCAACTCACCGCGCCTGTGGATGACGTAAACTTTTTCCGCAAATTTGGTTAGATAAATGGCTTCCTCAACTGCGGCGTCTCCCCCACCGACCACGGCGACTTTTTTACCACGGAAAAAAGCGCCGTCGCAGGTAGCGCAGTAGGAAACACCCCGTCCGGTATATTCAGCCTCTCCCTTTACATTGAGCAGTTGCGGCTGAGCTCCAGTGGCAATTATCAGGGCTCCGGTTTTGATTGGCCCTTTATCAGTAATCACAGTAATTTCCTTGGATGAAGGTTCAATCTTCTCAACATTTGAGGACATTATCTCCAGTCCGAAGCCGCGGGCCTGTTTCTCCATCTGGATCATAAGCTCGGGCCCGCCTATACCTGGAAAGCCAGGATAATTCTCAATATTTTGGGTGCTTACCACCATACCCCCTGGGACGCCCCTCTCCAGCAGCAATGTATTGAGCGCGGCCCTAGCTGAGTATATTCCAGCGGAGAGGCCTGCAGGTCCGCCGCCAATAATAACCAGGTCTCTTTTCTCCATAAAAAAACACCTCCTTAAATATCTTTCTATATTACAAATGATCTTAACTTAATAAAAATAATTTGGTCAACAAAATAAATATTACTTTTAAAGCATTTCCGGATTTACTTTTATTCAACAGACTCGTTTTTAAAACAAAATAAAAAATAAATAAAATTTAAACTAGCAAAAAAAACAGGCGAATTGATTTATCGCCCTGATATTCGCCAATCGTTTGAAAGTATTTATATTGAAACCATAAATTCCCGAAATCGGAATTATACATCAAGAAACCGTGCCTGCTGGTTTAAACCAGGAGATAGTAGCCCTAACCTCTAGAACCCCCCCCTTCTTAATATACTAATCTATATGCCGGGGGAGATGAATTTTTCACTGGCAATATTATGTTATTATCTCTAAACTGTTACTTGTCCAGAATGGTTAAGATATCACCCAACACTTTTTTAATATCCTGGTCTCCGTTGACGCTTTTCAGCAGATTTCTCTTGGCGTAATAATCAATAAGAGGCTGGGTTTTGGATTCATATATATCCAGACGGTTGTTTACAACAGTTTCATTGTCATCACTACGTTGATACAACTCGCCGCCACATGCGTCGCATACATCATCTTTTGCTGGTGGATTATATTGCACGTGGTAACTGGCGCCGCAGTCACGGCAAATACGCCGGCCGGTCAAACGATCTACTATTTTTTCACGTGGTACAAAGATGTTGATTACCCCGTCAAGCGTTCGTCCCATTGTCTTGAGTGTTTCTTCCAGCGCTTCGGCCTGCACTACAGTGCGGGGAAAACCGTCCAACAAAAATCCCCTGGCACAGTCCGCTTGAGAAAGGCGATCCTTTATAATTCCCACCACTACAGAATCCGGTACAAGCTCGCCCATATCCATGTACTCCTTCGCTTTCCTGCCCATCTCAGTGCCTTCCTTGATGGCAGCGCGAAACATATCGCCGGTAGAGATATTGGTTATATTAAGTTCCCTCGCCAACACTTCCGCCTGAGTGCCTTTTCCCGCACCCGGAGGCCCCATAATAAGAAGATTCACAAAGAACCCCTCCTAGCTTCTTTTCATAGCTGCTAAAACAATAATGGTATTATATCACAAATTGTCCACCACTGGAAACAGCTGCCGCATACACATTGATAATCCAGACAAACCTTTACCATTAAATATCATTTCTTTATGCCGAATGATAAATTCCCTGTTTTGTGACAATATCTAATTTATAAACATATATTAAGATAAAATTATCAAGGAGGCATAAAGTATGGCAGATGTTAAAATTGAGCAGGCAGGATTTGGTAACGCGGCGTTCATTTTCTTCTTAATCTTTATCCTTTTGGTCTTTGGTGTAGGTTTCTGGGCCTTTGGCGGCGGGGGTTGCATCTAAAGCTAATAGCGTCAGGGGTCTCGCCATCAACCCCTAGAAGAGCCGCCGGCGGTTATTTAGCTGGCGGCTCTTTTCTATACATGCGAACGGCAATGATAGCCGTCAAAGAATAAGCGTACCCTGAACAGGTCACATAATTCTACCTGATCAGGATACGCTCTGCCTGGGAGTGAAAAATATTTAGGGTGCTAAAAATAGCCGATAGTACAAGGATGTTGTTAGATGAAGAAGCAGCAACCGACACCAAATACTAACAGTATAAAAATAAGAAAGAAGATAAACGCTGGATTACCAAATCCTGTCTGCATTTCAACAAATTCTGCCATTTATTAACACACCTCCTTTTCCAAATGACACTTACGCAACATATTATGTTAAGGATCTTGGTATTGTTACAATGCAGTAGCGGGACTTAACTCAAGCACTCATACTAAAAATCCTTAATAAACGTAGATAATGATTGGCTTCTCTGAGGGTATGGTCAGCTAATAAAGGCAATATAATAGACCTTATTCTGCAGGCAAGAATACCCTCTGTGCCTTGCCTCTTGAAATCCCTTATCCCAATAGTTTCCTTCAGGCTTTTCTGCGTAACCTGCGGAAAAAGGTTAATCTGACTGTGCAAGGCCATCGCTTCAGCAGTAAGCAAATCAAATTCTTTACCAAAGTTATTGGCTGTTTGGAACAAGACCTCTTCGGTGGGATCTAAAAGCCCCCTGATAAATTTAGCATGTTCTGCCATAATTCTATTCCAAAAGGACTCCTGTTCAACTGCAAATCCGATAATATCTACCATCACCCTATTTTGCAGTCTGGTGAGCAGTTCGACAAACAATATAGCTTCCCGGCGAATGTGGTCAATTAATAGCGGGTAGTTGAATGTGAACATCTTGCAAGCTAAAATACTGTCCAGGACTATAGTCTTAAAATTTATTAAGCTTTGAGTCACAGCAATTGCCCGCTGATTTAAATCAGCGACACGTTGTACCAGCGTTTGTAAATTCAACTGCGTTACCCGCTTAGTAAGGGAAAGCTCCGCCCTGGTAATGTTGGTGTCAATAGATATGCCGGTGTAAAACTCTGTTGCCCTCTCAGCATTAAGTGTAAAATCGGTAACTACTTCTCCTGAAGAGGCTACACCGGGGCTGATACATCCGCCGGTTAGGGTTACCGCCTCTGTTAACAAGGCCTCGTACTTTTTCTTAAAAGTATCGGCCTGACGGGCCAAATCAGAATTCACGGGAGTAAAGCCTCCTTCCAAAAAGAAGGCATGCTCCTTCATAATTCTCAAAAAGAATAAGTGTATGTCCAATGATTGTATTACGAACTCTTCATTTGACAACATGAATATTTACCCCTTTCGCCAAGCCTCAAAAATCTATAATTTAGCATACTTACTATCAATTATATGCTGCAGGCAAAAAATGGGTGATTCATTCGAAGTAATTTAGCTGCCTTGATTTCCTTTTCGTACCATCTCAATAAGAAAACCCGTAAATCCTTGTGATATAAGGGTTTGCGGGTTTTCTTATTTAAATTCCAATCATCAGGTTATCATTTATTTTTACATTCCCATAAATTCTTTTTGCAATTTGCTTAATATTTCTTGTTCTTTTGCTGACATATCATCTTGTTCTTTTATTAATTGATCAACTCTAACTTTTTGTTCCCCGTAACCCTTATCAATAATTGCATAATTTTCATTGATTATCTTGACAATTTTGCTCTTCACCATGCCATATTTGGTTTTTTGATAAACAACTTCACCAATTTCAAGATTATTTTTCAACGATATTCCCTCCTCCAGCATCTATAAACAGCATATAGGGTTGGCAATCCAGTGTCAATATGAAAACCCGCAAGCCCCTAATATAAGGCTTTGCGGGTTTCCTGTAAAGTATTTGGTCGGGACGACACGACTTGAACGTGCGACCTCACGGTCCCGAACCGTGCGCTCTACCAAACTGAGCTACGTCCCGAAGCTAACCTAGCGGACTGACAAAATATATTTTCCCATAGTCGGCCCAAAAAGTCAAGGAGAAAAGCTCTCTTGGGAACAGCTGTTGTCTTTCAATAATTAAAGGTTATCCCAGCATTCGTGTCGAATTAAATTTAGGTCTGTCTTCTTGGGAGTGTTACCATGATCAAGTTGATATACAAGTTACTCCGGTTCTTAATGACGGGCTACTATACTTTTATGGCCGGCCGGCTGCTGCAATCCGTTGGACGCAACACTGTTTTTGAAGGGATGTTTGATGTACCCCTTTGTCACCGTGTTGTTATTGGAGACGAATGCCTTTTTGCGCCGGGGGTTTCATTTGTAGTAACCGACACAGGCAGTATTACGCTGGGCAATAGGATATACATTGGAAGGAACTGTGTGTTGTCCAGTGATACCGGCATATCCATCGGTGATAATACCATGCTGGCCGAGTTTGTCAGTGTCATCGACGCAAACCACAGCTTTGAAAAAAACGGGCTCCCCATCCGTGACCAGGATTTAAACGCGCTTCCCATCAAAATTGGCAGTGATGTCTGGATTGGGAGGGGCTGTGCGATTTTGCGGGGGACGACTGTTGGAGACGGAGCGGTAATCGGGGCCAACAGCGTGGTAACCCGTGATATTCCTGCATATGCCGTGGCCTGCGGCGCCCCCGCCAGGGTTATTAAATATCGCACCTGATATTTAGACCTGGCAACATGCCAAATATAAGGAGTGATTTTTGTTGACAGGTGAACCCAGTACATTTTCTCTGATAGCCAATTATTTTTTACTAGCCCTTTTCGGCGGCTCAGCCGTATTGGTCTTTTGGGACACACGCCGGCGGGGAAGGGTGCTCTCGGAGTCCATCGCCTGGGCACTCTTTATGGCTTTTATGTTTCCCCTGGCTATTGTAGTCTATATTTATTTTCGCAAAAAAAAGCTACTATAATGCAGTTAATAGATCTTTGGTAATACACCATTACATTTAAGTCATCCTTTTTTAAGGGGGACTTTTTTTACTGCGGTTAAAGGTTTCAAAGAGGTTTTTAGGAACAACCCTGTCCAGGCCGGGCAAGGAAAAGCTCCTCGGTCCAAGGTATCCTTGTCTGGTGCTGTCCGGGGATATTACCCCTCCACCGCTTCCCGGGCATACCGCGGCAGGTTCAGTACCCTGGATGAAAGCCGCGTCGATCACCCTGGTGTTGAACGGACCTGCCAGCAGCCCGTCTTCGGCACATATAGTGACCTTCATAACACCAGCCGGCATGGTAAAATCTGAGGCTGGAACATCCTTCAAGGCTGCCTCAGCAAAGCTGGCCCAGATGGGAGCGGCTATCTGAGCGCCGGTTTGTCCCACCTCTTTATTTTTGTCATCGTAACCGATATAAACGGCAGCCACAAGGTCCGGTGTATAGCCAACAAACCAGGCTTCCTTGAGGTTCTCCGTGGTCCCCGTCTTACCCGCCGCCGGCCGTCCTACAGCGGAGGAAATATTAGACGCTGTGCCACCCGGTTTTAATACCGCTGTAAGCATATCAGTGACAATGTAAGCGGTTTTCTCATCAAGGGATTGCTCCAATTTCGGCCTGTGTTCCTCCAGTACCCGCCCGTTTCTATCAGTTATTTTTTGTATGAAGTAAGGCTCCGCTTTAATACCTTTATTGGCCAGCGGACCGTAAGCCCTGGCCAGTTCAAGCGGGGTCACCTCTGAAGTTCCCAGAGGCAGCGAGAGTACTGGCCGCAGCGGTGATTCTATACCCATTCGCCGGGCATAATTAGCCACCTTGGCAGCCCCTACCTGCTCGTTCAGCCTAACAGCCACCACATTATCAGAGGTATACAGCGCTTCTTTTAGGGTAAACGGACGGTTGTGGTAGCCTCCCTGGTAGTCTTCAGGCTCGTATCTGGCGCCGCCGGTCTGGAGAAAACTGACGGGTTCACAGATGATGGTGCTGCCTGCTGTATATCCACTGTCGATAGCAGCGGCGTAGAGAAACGGCTTGAAGGCCGATCCCGGTTGAAACCTGGCTACGGCCCGGTTGAATTGGGACCTGGCATAGTCTTTACCGCCTACCATGGCCTTCACCTGACCGGTTTTTGGATCGATTGCCACCAACGCTCCGTCAAGTTCCTGGTCGCGTCCCTTAAGCCCCTGAGAAACGGCTTTTTCTGCAGACTCCTGCATATTTAAATCCAGCGTGGTATAAATTAACAAACCACCTGAATATAATCTTTCCAACCCGTTGGGATAATTCTTCTCAATATAGTTCATGATCTCATTGGAAAAGTAAGGGGCCTTCCTTACAGAAACAGGCGACTTGGATGGCTGCAAAAACTGCCCACTGGCCTCCTGGGCCTGCTCCCGGCTGAGCATTCCAAGTTCTACCATCCTGTTGAGAACAGTGGTCTGGCGCGCTTTGGCCCCCTCGAAGTTCTGGGAGGGCGCATATATACTGGGAGCCCTGGGGACTCCCGCCAGCATCGCGCTTTCAGCGAGTCCCAGGTCTTTGGCCGGCTTATTGAAATAAGTCCTGGCGGCTGCTTCCACCCCGTAAGCGCCTTGCCCAAAGTAAATCTGGTTTAAGTACATTTCCAGAATTTCTTTTTTGGTGTGTTTTCTTTCCAGCTGGATGGTGAGGAAAATTTCCTCCAGTTTACGCCCTGCGGTCCGCTCCGGTTCCAGGTAAAGGTTTTTGACCAGTTGCTGCGATATGGTGCTGCCCCCTTCAACGATACTGCGCTCTTTAATATTTCTCCACAGGGCTCTGGCCAGGCCAACCGGGTCGATCCCGTGGTGCTGGTAGAACCTGGCGTCTTCAATGGCCACGATAGCCTGCTGCATATAGGGAGAGATGTTGTCGAGAGATACCGGAACGCGATTTTCCTCACTAACGGTAGTGATTGTTGTGCCATTGGCATCCAGAATTTTTGAAGGTACCGGAAAGTCTGCGTCAATAAAGGACCGGGCAGAGCAACCGGCCAATACCATGGTGGTGGAGATAAGTAACATCAACAACGTTATTTTTGCTTTCATTGTATTAGTCACCTTGTCCCTAATTCTAAAAACACTAGTTGGATACCCTTTGGAGATTTAAACCATATATACAGCATTCCTCTATAGCTGTGCGAATAATTCGCACTCACATAATACAACCATCAAAGGTTGAAATGCTGACACTTTAGTGTCACGTTTACCTTGACTATTGAATACAAGATGAATATGCTATCATCAAAAGGAAATTAGTCTTTTTTTAAAGTAGGTGTATTTATTGGAAGTTTACGCTCTAGTCGGACCAAGCGGTACAGGGAAAAGCCACCGCGCGGTTAACCTTGCCCACCAGATTGACGCCCAAGCCATTATTGACGACGGCCTTTTAATTCAGGGCAACCGTATCCTCGCCGGAAAATCGGCTAAACAACAACCCACCCGGATATCGGCCATCAGGTCAGCTCTGTTCATGGATGACAGACAGGCGGAAATTATGAAAGAGTCCCTTGGCGAGCTTGACCTGAACAGGCTTCTGGTCCTGGGTACTTCTATCGGTATGGTGGAACGTATTGCCTCAAGACTGGGACTGCCACTCCCCTGCCGCATTATTAAAATCGAAGAAGTCGCCAGCGAAAAGGAAATCAGGAAAGCCAAATACTTGCGGACCTGCTACAGTAAACATGTCATTCCTGCTCCTACCCTGGAGGTTAAAAAAAGTTTTCCCAATACCCTGGTCGACCCTCTCAAAGTTTTTATGCGTAAAAAAGGCGGCGCCTCCGGAAGAAAAGACTGGCTCGAACAGTCAATGGTCAGGCCTACTTTCACCTATAACGGCCGGCTGACCATCGCCAACAGCGCCCTGAGCGCCATCGCGGGATACGCCGCCACATCAGTCAAGGGGGTCAGAAGCGCGGGTAAAATCGGGGTTGTTGTGGAGCATGAAGGGCTTGTCACTGTTGACGTTTCTCCTGTAATCTTTTTCGGGCTGAACCTCCCAGAAGTGGCAATTCAAATACAGCGTAAGATTAAACAGAGCGTGGAAGACATGACCGGGCTACAGGTTAAATCTGTAAATGTCCAGGTTAAAGGATTGAGTTTCGACCATATAGCGACAGAGGCGACCAGTTAACGGCCGCCTCCATTTATGTGCAGGTTGCAAAAACATGGTTGCCGATTTTGGTTACGACCGGCAGGGTCAGGATCCAGCTATCCCTACTGATATCTGGATTGTAAAAAAACAGCGCGCCACCTGTTGGGTCTTTCCCCGAGAGAGCCTGCTCAGCTGCCTTGAAGGCTTTTTCGTCAGGTTCCAGGTTGATTGAACCATCTCCTACCGGTGAAAACTGGTAAACCCTATTGTTTTTTTGCATAATCACTTCCGGTATTGTTTTCGGAAAATACGGACTGCTGATCCTGTTCAGGATAACGGCGCCGACAGCCACCTGGCCCTCAAAGCTTTCACCCCGTGCTTCAGCGTGAATTAACCTGGCTAGAAGCATCAATTCCTCCCTTGGCACAACCCCGCGAGACAAACGCCCCTCATAAGATAGCCCTTCGGGAATTTGCAGTACATCCCCTGGCCTGATCAGGCTGTCACTGAGGTTATTGGCCCTCATCAATTCACGTACTGCGACCTGATGTTTATAGGCGATTAAACTAAGATTATCTCCCTCTTGAACTGTGTAGCTTACCTCAACGGAACCGGTTTTTACCGAAGATTGAGTATTTGTGTTCTGGGAAGCCTCATTGGCTGAGGCTGCCACGCTTCCGATCATAAGGGCCGTTATGATTAACGCAGCCGTCATGACCATAGTCCTGGGAACCAGTTTACTCATTTTTCCTCCTTTCCCGACTCCAAAAGGTATTTTTGCCAGCCAAAGACTTAATATACATTTATTTTTATCCATGATAAAGAATTATGAACAGAATTGCCAAAAAAAATACCCTCCACGGGTACTTTTTCGTTAACGAGTTATATTAAGCCAGCGCAAGCAGGGCGTTTACCGCTGCTGCGGCAATGGCGCTGCCGCCTCGTGTACCGGGCAGGGTTATATATGGTATAGCCAGTTCCAATAATGTCTCTTTAGACTCGCCGGCCCCTACAAATCCCACCGGGGTTCCTACCACCAGGGCCGGGGCCGCTTCGCCTTTTTGGATCATCCGGCACAGGGTAAAGAGGGCGGTAGGGGCGTTGCCGATGGCTATAATCCCCCTTTTCGCCTCTCGCGCCGCGCGCTCCATGGCCACCATGGCCCTGGTAAGTCCTCTGTCTTTAGCTTCTCGTGCAACATCCGGGTCGCTGATGTAGCACACAACGTCAATGCCAAATGAGCGCAAACGACCTGAATTAATTCCCACTTTGAGCATGTTGATATCAGTGGCAATTATTCTCCCGTTCCTGATAGCCTTCAGGCCCGCTTCTACCGCCTCAGGATGGATGGTGATTAGACCGGCAATAGAAATATCCCCCGTGGTGTGGACGATCCTCTTGATAATCTCCCGCTCCCCTACAGGCAGCCTGGCCAGGCCGGGCAGGTTCTCCTCAATAATTTCCATACTCTTTTGTTCAATCGCCTTGGGCTCACTAAGAACCATCATTTAGCAGACCTCCCTGATTCGGTCCATTATAACCTGGGCTACCCTTTCATCAGCGCCGATATTACTTGCTAACACCAGTTCTACCTCCGGATACTTCTCTCTTTCTCTCTGGACAATTTCAGGAATATCATCCTGGACGTGTCTTCCCTGGTAAAGAAATAAAGGCGCAACCACGATTCTTTGGGCGCCTTTTTTTATCATCTCCTCCACGGTAGCGGGGAGATCCGGCTGGTTGAACTGGAGCGAAGCTGTCGCAACAAAATCGTAGCTACAGGATTTTTCCAGCATCATTCGGTATGCCTCAAGCACCGTCCTTGCATCAACGGCCCGGCTGCCATGGCTGAGCAATATCACAGCAGTTGTCATGCCCCAATCACTTCCTATGCCTTCTTAGTCAATCATCTTCATTAAGTCCCCGACGCTGCCCACTGCTCCGGAAAGTACGTCCGGCCGTTCCACAATAACTACCGGGATACCGGTTTCCAGCGCCGCGTTGAGCTTTTCCTCCATCCCGCCGGGGGTCCCGCCGTCTTTGGTAACCAAAACCTCAGCTTTGTAATGGCGCAATAAGGCTGCGTTGAGCTCCTGGCTGAACGGCCCCTGCATGGCAACCACATCGGCCGGAGTGAGGCCTAGTTGGAAACACTTATCCAATTCTTTCGGGTCAGGCAAAAGCCTCACAATCACCCTGCAGCCTCTCCTCTGCGCCTCTGCTACAAATATACCGAGTGTTTTGCTGCCTGTAGCCAGAAATATTACCCTGCCCAGCGCCGCAGCTTTTTGAGCAGCGCTTTCATAACTGCCGGCATAATGGAGCAGGGGGCTCTCCAGGACTCTGGAGGGGGGCCGCTGGTAACGTATGTAACGGATATTCTTCTCTCTGCACACCTTTAAAGCCAGCGATGAGATTTCTTGAGCGTAGGGATGGGTGGCATCCACCAGCAAGTCCACATTTTTATCATCAATCAACCGGCCGATTTCCTCCCCACTCAAACGGCGGCCGCTTACCTCAGCCGCGCCGCACCCCTCAAGCAACGCCGCCCCATAAGGTGTGGCGGCACAGGCCAGGACCTCTTTTCCTTTTTCAGCAAGGGTTTGCACGATCAATCTGCCGTCAGACGTGCCTGCCAGTACCAGGATCATAGCCGGTAGCCCCTTGGTGTGACTAAAAACCTGCCGACCCGGCGGGTCTGGCTATTTCCAATAATGATGGTGGTAAACATGTCAATGGAGTAATTCACCATACGCTCCAGGTCGGTGATCACGCTTACCTCATCTTTCCTGGCGACGTTGCGTACAATCCCCACCGGGGTTGCCGGTTTTTTATACTCAAGCATTATTTCTCTGGCCTTATGGATCTGCTCCGTCCGCTTACGACTGGACGGGTTGTACAGGACAACAACAAAGTCGCCCCGGCAGGCGTGCTCCAAGCGCTTCTCTATGATTTCCCAGGGCGTTAGCAGATCACTTAAGCTGATTACCACAAAATCGTGCATCAGCGGCGCTCCGAGACAGGCGGCGGCGAAAGTTGCCGCGGTTATGCCGGGGATAATCTCCAGGTCAAGAGATTCCACTGCGCCCTTCTGTTCCAGAAGCTCCAGTACCAGCCCCGCCATGCCGTAAACACCCGGGTCGCCGCTGGATACAAGAGCAACTTTTTTGCCTTCCAGCGCTCTATTAATGGCAAGGCTGCAACGCTCCACCTCCTTGGTCATGCCGCTGCTCATGACTTCTTTCTCCAGCAGCAGACCAAAGATGAGCTCAATGTACGCCTTATAACCCACCACCACCTCGGCCTGTTCCAGAGCTTCAAGGGCACGGCCGCTCATCTGGCCGGTTTCGCCCGGACCAATACCAACTACGGCCAGTCTTCCTCGACAATCGCTACCGTTACCCCGTTGAACGCTCTCTTGCGCAAAATCAACCTGGCCGCCGGGGCGGCCAATAGGGCCACTGGCTCGCAAACTCCACCAACTCCTATCCTGTCCTGAACAAATTGGGAATAAGAAAGGTCCCTGCCTTTTACGTCAAAAACACCTGCTATTTCTAACCTGCTGAAGGAAACAAGGGGCAATCCCATTTCATACGCAGCCTGAACCAGTCCTGCTTCTCCCGACCTCAAATCAATAGTAGCCAGCAGGCGCACCGAAGCAAGGCTGCGGTCCGCCAGGACCAGGGCTTGTTCCACAGCTTCCTTGACTGCCGCAGCGCTGATACCCGTGCGGCATCCCAGTCCCACCACCAGGTGTCGCGGTCGCAAAAACAGCGATTCAGATGGAAGACCGGCGATTAACCTGCTGGTAATAAAAACAATAATGCCTTTCTTTGGCGCCTGCAGGTAATTATCTATGGGTTTGGGGTGAAATTTTATAATCTCTGTTATTTTTGATGCGTCGTCAATATAAAAATGGACATCCTCCCCGTTAACCATGGCCGCACTGACAGTTTTCAGATGATGTAGAGGTTCAACAGCAAGGTTGTAGTCACGCGCCAAAAGATCCACCGCAGGTAGTCCTTGCACATCAGTAGCCGTGGTGATTACCGCCAGCGCACCCAGCTTGCTCTGGATATAACGGGCCATGTCGTTCGCTCCTCCCACGTGGCCGGAAAGAGCACTGATGGCGAACTGCCCCATTTCGTCCATTACAACAACCGCGGGGTCTGTCCTTTTGTTGCCAAGGCAAGGCGCCATGGTTCTGAAAACGATACCCATGGCCATAACCATAACCAGGCAACTGTACTGTTGGAATATTTCACTGCACAGTTGACGCAGGGGCTGCTTGTATGGGCGTGAGCCTGGAAAACTAGCAGCGAATCTGGCCGGCGCCAGTATGTCAACCTCTGCCCCCGGCAGTTCCGAGAGCGCAGTTGAAACCCTTAAGGCAGTCGCGGCGCCTTGCCTGGTCACGGCCACTACCCCTATTTTCACTGTGCCGGCCCTCTGAAGGTATGGTCGAAGCTTGTGTCATAAAGCCTGGAAGGCTCGTAATTCGCCCCGAAAGCCTTGCCCACCATGATTTGGGCGGTCCTGTTGACCCCTGCTTCCATCACCTTTTGCTCAATATCTTCAATGGTACCGTGAATGACCCGCTGTTCAGGCCAGGATGCCCGCTCTACCACAATAACCGGTGTGTCCGGTGTATACCCCCCTGATTTAAGCGCCTTGACCACTTCCGCCATCATATGCACGCTTAAAAAGATACACATGGTTGCGCCGTGCCCGGCCAGGGAAGACAGCGTTTCTCCAGCTGGCACAGGTGTCCGTCCTTCAGCCCTGGTCAGGATTACCGTCTGGGTTACACCCGGCAAGGTTAGCTCATGAGGGATAGCCGCTGCGGCAGCAAGGAAGGAACTAACCCCCGGTATTACGGAAAAGGGTATGCCGTCCCGGCGCAATTCGTCCATCTGCTCCTGGATCGCGCCGAACAGGGCAGGATCGCCGGTATGGACCCTGGCCACCCTTTTACCTTTGGCGTGCGCTTCAACCATAGTGTCTATAATTTCTTTCAGGGACATACCTGCGCTGTTATGTATCTCGGCCCCCTCTTTACAGTAATCGAGTAAGGCCGGGTTAACCAGGGAACCGGTATATATGACCACTTCGGCTTCAGCCAAGAGTCTTGCTCCTTTTACTGTAATCAGCTCCGGATCCCCTGGGCCTGCTCCGATAAAATAAATCATATCAACCCCCCCTTTTTGTACGAATAAACAACTACCTTGAAACCTTTCGGCCGCTACAATGTCGCTCAAATATAGGTGCGAATTCATTCGCACAAAAGCCCCATTTAAGATGTCCAAGTGCGGCGCCGACACGCCGTGTGCGATTAAAATGGCGCCTACACCGGGGTATTTTATAAGAATGTTTGGTCTTTTTCAGGTATTTAAGGCCGTGTCAGATCTTGAAAGACTACTTTATTGAGATCTATTATCAGTAATTAGCCCTCTTCTCCGCTGAAAGAACCGTAACCGGATTCATACCCTTAAGGAGGTGGCTGGCGCCGGCTTTCACTACCCTGGCGACGCTGATTTGCACCGCGTCGACATCGCCATAGAACTGTTGCAGTAGTTCTAAAGCGTGAGCCGCGGTTTCCAGAGTAATCGTGTTTACAATAATCCTGCCCCCTGGTAGAAGTCTCTGGTAAACACTTTCTAATATGCCGGTCAAATGTCCCCCGCTGCCGCCTACAAAAACACGGTCAGGGTCCGGCAGCTCGTCCAGGGCTTCCGGCGCGACACCTTCAATGATTTTCAAGTTATCCAATCCAAAAGCCTTCATATTGCTTTGAATCAAGTGAATCCCTGCCGGACTGCGCTCCACGGCGTAAACAAAACCACCGGTGGCCTGCAAGGCGGCTTCAACTGACAAAGACCCTGTTCCTGCTCCAATATCCCACACGACATGATTGGGCGCCAACCTGGCCTTGGCCAGGGTGATCACCCGTACTTCCTCTTTGGTCATGGGGACGTTGCCGCGCACAAAAAGCTCATCGCTTATTCCCGGTGTCCGGTAAATCCATCGGCTGTTCATCCAAAATCACCATAACATAATTTCTTTTATCCCACTGGCCTTCCCATCGGGCAAGATCAAGGATGGTAAAGGCATTAATTTCTTCGGCAGGGTACGAAAGTTCGGCGCAGACATAAGCAGTTTTGTCTTTCATGCCGGCGTTTACCAGGACACTTGCCAGAACCGGCGGTGGTTCCTCCGGTCCGGCCAGGACAACTACCTTGCTATTGCCTGCCACGGTCTCTGCCAGTACGGTCCGGTCCCGTCCATGGGTACTGACCACAACGGCGTCGTGCCAGGAAACTGCCAGCCGGGCGCAAGCATACTGTACCGAACTGATACCCGGGATGACCTGCAGCTGGGCAGGGGTAAAATGCCGCCTCAGGTACTGCAGGATACCGTACATGCCGGGATCACCCGAAGCTATTACCGCAATTTTTTTCTCGTCCATTCTCTCCCGGATATACTCAATCATTTCCTGCAGATTGTTTTTAATAGTGAAAATTTCGCCCGGTTGACCGCTGAAAAGGGCCAGGCTGCGCTCCCCGCCCACCAGGACATCCGCCTCAGCGACCGCCCGTATGGCTGCCGGAGTCAGATGTTCCTTGCCACCGGGTCCAACCCCTACTACAGCAATTTTTGCCATCCCATTTCCCTTCCAATTAAACGAGTTGACTCGTCCATACCCAGTATCGTTCCATCCAACCCCAGCAGTACCGTACCAGCTTTCAACCGGGTGCGGGTATAAGCCTCGGCCCTGGTACTGGCCCTGGCCGCAATAGCATTGAATATTCCGGCGAAGCCGCTCTCTTTAAGCAAACCCAACGCTTCTTCAGCAGAACCCGCTGCCATAATTTTGCTGATTAGACCGGCCGGCGCCCCGTAAAGACCTGCGAAGGCGGCAAGGGTCTCCATCCTCCCGTCGGCCAACCTGTTGTGGGTATGAAAGATGCCGGCTGCGACTTTTACTAATTTCCCATGGTGACCCCATAATAAAACTGCTTCAATGCCCCGGTCGACACAGACATCCAGCATGTAGCCCACAAAATTACTCATTTCAACCACAGCTTCGCGAGGCAATCCATACCGTTCGACCGCCGTCCGGAAGCCAATCCGGCCCGGGGTGAGGACGACCTTCCGGTAGCCGGCGGCCACAGCCAGGTCAACCTGTGGAGCGAGTGATTTTTTAAAAGCTTCTTCAGACATCGGCCTGACAATGCCGGTGGTGCCCAGGATGGAAATACCTCCAACAATCCCCAAACGCGGGTTAAGGGTCTTGAGAGCCACCTCCTCGCCCCCGGGGACTGAAATAGTAACCTCTACGCCCGAGCCTGGCCTAATAAGGTCGTCCAGGGCATCCACAATCATTTTACGCGGAACGGGATTTATGGCGGGACTGCCTACCGGCGCCTGCAAGCCTGGCCTGGTAACAACCCCGACACCTCGTCCCCCCATGATATGAACGCCGCCAGCACAGACAGCGACTTCAGCTACCACAGGCAGGCCGCTGGTTACATCGGGATCATCCCCCCCCTGCTTGATTACAACAGCCCTGGCACAGGAGCCGTCCAGTTCCAAACTCTCAACAGGAACCTCAAGCAGGTTTCCTTCAGGGTTCACAATGGTAATATTTTTGTTGGTTTCACCCCGCAACAGCAGCAATGCCGCCGCACGCGCCGCCGCTGCAGCTGACGCGCCGGTGGTAATTCCGGTCTTCAGCATGGATATTTCCAATTCATTCATAACAGTTCATTCATAACAGCTTCCTCCATGCGGCCGAAGAACTAAAATTCCTTGCGACAAAAGCTCCGTTGGCCGCACCAAGCCGGAGAAATGATAAAAGCCCGGTCAACTAGACGGGGCTTTTCATATGCGTCAAAAAAACCCCTGGCTTTCCAGCGAAGCCTGCGGTGAGCAGCAGACAGGCAGGTCTCCTGGCTTCCGGTCTTTGTTGCCGCGTCTTCCCGGTTAACCCAGTGACAAAAGTGCGGCGTACTCTCCCGGTTACAGTTGCGGGACCGCGCCGGCTCCTTAGATCTGGACCTTTTTGGAACCAGTTTCCATTTCCCCGGTCTTCCCTATTCTCCCCTCGGCGGGGCACCTGTCCGCGTTGTTCTTTTTCATATTTTACAGGTTTTAATAACCTTTTTCTTTGCGCTGTATAGCGCGTATGTCCATATCCACCAAAAACCGGTAGGGCTTGCACATCTCCAGCAAGCGTGAAGTAGTCCTTTCTCCCAGATAGCCTTCCAGGTCCTCGGGGCTGATATTGGTGGTTACGATGACCGGAAGACGGTGGTTGAGGCGGTAATTGATAATTGAATAGATTTTATTTCTGGTCCACTCCGTGTAATTATGAGCCCCCAGGTCGTCCAAAATCAGGAGCGGCACCTGCCTGGCCGTATCCAACAGGTCAAACTCGGTAAGGTCCTCAGTATTTCTTCCCGTGTCATAGGTCGAACGTATTTGATCCAGCAGGTCAGGCACCACAGCAAAAAGAATTGAGTTTCCTTCTTTCAGCAGGGTATTGGCGATACAACAGGCCAGAAATGTTTTACCGCTTCCCACCTGCCCTGTAAATAGCAGTCCGTCGGCTCCGGGATCAGCCGAAAATCTTTTGACAAAACCTTGAGCCGCTTCAAAAGCATGTTTAGCCAGTTCATAGTAAGATATCCCATTGACCAGATCGAGACAGTTTTTAGCGTAATATTTGAATTTGAAGTTTTCGAATGTGCATTTTTGAAGATTAACAGGCAGTCTGGAGTCCTTTAACAGTTTTGCTGCTGCCTTTTCTTTCATGCACCGGCAGGGTATAGCCCCTTCCTCCATTATAATTACGCCACGGTCACCGCACAGCTGGCAGCCCACCCAATCACCTGCATCCCTTAAATATTGTTAAGAAAAGTCATGTTTTAGATATAAAGAGTCCGGATGAAAGCCTTTTTCCTGGCATCGTTATTATTGTCCGCGCCACCCGGGCTTGTCCCGGTATTTGTGCTTTTTTGCCTGGAGCGCCGTTTTTGAAAATCCTGCTCGTAGCGGGATATTTCCTCCAGCGTCCTGACATTGTTCTTTTTCCATTCTATCAAGATGGTGTTAATATATTTGAAGTTGTGTTTACCCCCCAGAACCGCCCTTTTCAGCGCCTCAACAACAAGCAATGGCTCCATTTCACTTGCCCACTGGTCGATTTGCTCAACTTCTATGGGGGAGAGAAGCCGTCCAAATTCATTCTCAAATAAGGAAATAAGGTCGACGGTATGGACATCAAACCGGCTGTCACCTAAACCGGCCGAACTTTTAATCAGCTTTTCAGATTCCTCAATCTCCTGGGCGCGCAAGCCTGCCCAGATATCCGAGACCCTTAAGAATAGGGGTTCAAAATCATACCCCTCCACAATAAGGTTGCGGGTGCCGTCATAGAACCGGCTGACCGAGATGATATCTTTTTCGAGCAAACCAGCCAGTTCCCTCCTAATCCTGGCTGGATCAGATTCCATGCATTCAGCCAGCTTTTCGGGGGACGGAAAAAGCTCCTTTTCCTCCACGTGCAGTCTGATCAGCTGGATTAAGAGCATCATCTGGTAATCGGAGATACCAATACTTGAGTAAATTTTTAGAAGGATGTTGGGAATTGACGTTGAGCCCTCAAGCAGGAGGTCAGCTCCAAAAGTAGCGGTGATATTGCCTTCCTGGTCACATTTTACTATTTTCCCGCTTCTCTGAGTCATGGGGTTTGCCTCCTGGTTTTCCTAATTTTATTTTATGGTAAGGGGGTGGTTTTGTCCACCTTTTTCCGCCCCTTAAACCGGCTGCCGCAAGAGGTAGGAAACGGGTTCGATACCATAGCCGGCCAGTAATTCCAGTGCGCTATCCAAACCCATCCCGAGTTCCGCCAGGCGATGGGCGTCGGAGCCCAACGTAAATAGCCTGACACCTGAATCCACAGCCAGTTCAAGGATATCCATGGAAGGATGGAAATCGTTGAGTCCACGGCGCAAACCGGAGGTATTAACCTCCAGGCTCATGCCCCTTGCTGCTATAGTTTTGAGGACCGGTTCCGCAAACTCCTCGTGGGCGCGCGAAATCTCCGGCCCCCAATAATGCCGGCCATGACGGCGATAAAGATCCAGGTGCCCGATACAGTCAAACAGGCCGGAGCTTACCGCCTCTGACAGGAGCCTAAAGTACTCCCCTACCCCCGTTAGCATTTGCCTGCCAGGGAAATACAGGCGGCTTTCCTTCTTTGAAGATATGGCCAGATGTTCCAGGCAGTGGACAGAGCCCATCACAAAATCAAAAGGGTAGCCCCTGACTACCCGCTCAATAGCTTTTTCCTGCCCCAGGTCGTACCCCACTTCGATTCCTGCCCTAACCTTCAGGCCGTGTGCCGACCACTTCCGCCTCGCGTCCTCGATATCTTGGAAATACACGTCAAGCCATATCAGGTCGTCCATTGGTACTATGCCTTGGGCGATGCGGACAAACCAGTCCAGCTGCTTGCGCTGCGGGTCAACTTCCAGGTGAGTGGTGAAACAGATTTCACTAAGCCCAATATCGATAGCCTTCCTGCAGTATTCATCAATACCGGAAGGTTCCGCGTCAATTGAATAACCGGGGTGAACATGATAGTCGCGCATCTATTTACCCCCAAGCTGAAATGCAGGCTTAAATTTGGGAATGCAGGATCCACCTGCGCCCTACTACCTACAGCTTACGACTAAAATTGCGGGTTTAAAATTATTCGAGCATGCCTCATAGAAATTTAACGCATCTTTAAGTTATGAACTCAAGTATACTGGTCAGGCTGTCGACACTGATGTGACCGCCCAGAGGTTCCTCATCCTCAAAGTCCCAGGTGTGGGGATGGTGAATGAAGATACAGTTAAAGCCTGCCTGCAGCGCCGGGTTTATGTCTGACTTCATGCTGTTGCCCACCACCCAGGACAGCGGCGGCTTGATTTTCTGCTCGAGGGCAATTGAGGTATAAGCTGCAGCGTTTTTCTCGTTCAGGACATAGACCTTGTCAAACCAGCGAGCCAGCCCGCTCTGCTCAACTCTCAGGTTTTGCACTGCAGGTTCCCCTTTGGTGGCGAGAAGAAGCGGGTACCTCCCGGACAGCTGCGTCAAAACGTCTTCAGCGCCCTGGATTGGCCGGACTGGCTGCCGGTACACCCACCAGCCCAGGTCTTCAATTTCCTGCCGCGTTTTGCTGCAGTAATTTGTGCCATAAACGCGACAGCAATACTCATAAGTCTCACCAACGCACGTGGAAAGCAGTCCTTAAAAAATCCCCCGCTCAACTGCACGTTTTTAATATCATACTCGTTTAAGGTGGACAAAGCCTTCTCAGCGGGAAAACCCATTCCAGCCATTAGCGTGGCAAACCAACTTTTTGCCTGGTTGAAATAGACCGTGGTTTCCACCAGGGTATCATCAAAGTCCATTAAAATACCACGCTTCATAACCCTTGCCACTCCTCTTTAAAGGGATGTCTATATTATAAAACAATCCATACTCCCTGTGTTTTTTATTTTCGTGGAGGGCTCCAAATCAGTTCCGGCATAATAAAACATACAATAGACAATATAGAAAAGCCTTACGGCTCCTTCTTTATATTTTCAGCTATCATCCTGATTGATTCGGCAATTGACTCATGTGCCCTCATAAACCGCCACACTGCTACCGACAAGAACACATACAAAGCTGCTATAGGGATAAACGCAATTGCATTCATAAAACAACTCCTTTCAACTACCCCTAATATTCAGCAAAAAAAATTCTATTCCTGCAGATAAACCGAGCCCCTTTTGGCTTAGATAATTGATAACGCAACAGCTACTACAGCTATGGCGCCGGCCAGTACAATCAATATGTTTAATCCAGCCAGCGCCAGGAGCCCTGCTGTAAATCCTCCCAACAACCCCAGCCAGGGTTGCCGGCCGTCAACAGATGCCAATACGCCAGGAAAGATTAAAGCCCCCAGTGCCGCATAAGGCACATATTGCAGCCAACGGTCCAGCCAAATAGGAAACTGCAGCCTCTCGGGAAGTACCATCGGAAGCAGCCTTGGTATATATGTGACCAGGGCCATACCGGCTATCAACAGGTAAATTTTCACTATTTTCCCTCCTTGTAACACAACGCGCCGCAGGCGGATGCCAGCATGGTCGCCGCAACGACACTCCAGCCGGTGGATAATTTGAGCTCACTTAATAATATCCAGTTAAGGGCGCCTCCCAGCAAGGATATCATAGCAACCCTGCCCGATTTTTTCATGGACGGGACCAGCAAGGCAATAAACATTGCATATATTGATATACCCATGCTTTTCATTGCTATCTGCGGCAGGATGTCGGCAAATACTGTCCCGAAAACAGTACCGGTAACCCAGCCGCTGTATGCGATCACAGCCACCCCCGCAAAGCGTGCAGCTGTAATTTCTCTCACGGTTTCTTCCGACCCTGTTCCGACAGAACTGCCAATGGTGGTAAGCACAAAGGTCTCATCGGTTATCCCAAAGGAGAGAAGACCCTTTAGCGCCCTGTTTCCCTGTATTCTTTTCGATAGGACAGTGCTCATTAAAACGTGGCGCAAATTCAGGACGAATGTCGCCAGGATTATCTCAGGTACGCTCACCCCGCTTTGGAGCAGATTCAAGCCCATAAACTGGCTGGCCCCGGCGTACACCCAGGCCGACATCGCAGCAACCTGAAAATACGAAAGTCCGGTAGATGCGCCAAGTACTCCAAAAGCTACCGCGGCCGGGAGATAACCGAGAAATATTGAGAGGCCCTGCATTAAACCCAGGCGGAATTGCGCTACCTCTTTTTGAGCCCCCCATAAAGCCATAAATATCAACTCCTACATGAAAGACCAAAGGTTTTTATAATATATAATATCTCTGTCCTCAAAAACAAAAAAGCCCTGTTTTCCCTAAACAGGGCGATAAATCATAATTATTTCCGAGCTAAAAATCCTACAGAATGGTTTTGATGATTTCGTCCCGCAGGCCGGGGTACTTATTGAGCCACTCAGTACGCTCGCTGCGCAGTTTGGCAACCCGGTCCTTTAGTTCCGCAGGGCTGAAATAGGCAGCTGGATTGTATTCACTGATCTCTATCCCCGGAACTTCAAGCGGGATCAGGTACTTCCAGTCGGGGTCGTAACCCCATTTGATATTGCCCCTGGCCAACTCCGTCATGATCGTTGTCGACACCTTGATTGTAATTTTTTTTCCATTTTTATTTCCACCAACCCCAACACTTCCGGTGTTTAGCAGGTAGCACTCGATATCCGGATTCTTCCTCAGGATATCCAAGAGCCTGTTCCCCTCTTCCGACTCTTTGCCAATCATAAAGGGGTTTGTTCCCACCTCACGCTTTGACTCGCCGGCGCGGGTGGGATCACCGGCCGAAGTTTCGATCGACTCGCCCAGCATGAAATAGGCGGCGGCCTGTTCAGCAGTTAATTTGGCCACCGGGGGGATTATATCGTCACGCCTGGTGATAAAAACTATCCTGTTTGCTTTATCCAGGTCAATTCTATCGTCAGTGCCGGCAACCTCCTCGCGCAGGATTACGCCCCTGCCGTTTGATGTCAGGTCCGCATTGTCAAAAAGAACAGTCCCGTCATCCAAAACTTTGACATTCTCCAATATGGCATTGGAGGAAGTAGCCGCATCGTATAGAACCTTTTGAGAGGGATCCAGTCCTTCGGTTTTAATATAGAAACCATTCTCAGTTCCGTAGCAGTAGCCTGTTTCGTCCATCATCACCATGTCATCCTGGCGAATGATAACCTTTTCCTCACCTGTAAGACCATGGTCGTGGATGGTCAGGGTGGTCTTGCCGGTTCCGCTCAGGCCGAACATAATAAAGCCGACATCCTCAAGTTTGCCATTTGGCTTTTTAACCCTAAGCACCTTGCTGCCGGCGTGAAAACCGATTCCTCCCTTTTTTTTCCAAATGTACAACGCCATTCTTAAAAAGGATTTTTTAACCTCTCCCATGTAGTCAGTACCGAGGATAAAGGTTACACCTGCTTCCGGGTGTACAAAAACAACCCGTTCCGGCCACTCCGGAACAAAAATTGTTGTGAGATCAGGCTCCGACTTGACTGGATTGGGCTCGAACAGCATATTGCGCCACATATAAGGGATACGGGCATACCTTTTGGTAATGTAAAGACGGCAATTGAGATTGAAGTGGGGATGACGGCCCATCTGTCGCTCCAGGCTAATAACCTCTTGTGTTTTTAAGTATTCCAAAACCTTGGAAGCCAGCTCTTTTTCCCTGGCAAGCGGGATCCCGTGCTGGTCGACACCCAGGTATTTGCCATCCAAAATAAATGTGTTTTTGGCGCTACGGTTCCTAACCTTGGAGATAAAACTGGCGCTGCCGTAACAGGTTGTTTTCTCATCCCGGCTGGCCATCTCTCTTAGTTCCCACAACAACGGGTCTACGATCATCCGAGCTGCCTGGACCTGCTGGTTAAAGGGCGCGTGCACTGTAAAAGAATCGCTCAAGCTTCTCGGGTACGAGCTTGTCATCATCCTATTCTCCTCGAACTGCTTTTTAAGGGGGTAGTGCATTTGATCAATCACCTCTAGCGCTTTTTGGATATTGAATAAAGTATACAATGTCAGAAAAATATTTCAATAGTTATCCTTATTTAGTTCATATTTTATATAATGTATGTAATATTAAACTGAAAATTCGCGATTATCTCTCTTATCCGGAAATTGTGTTACGCTATTTTACGCAAGAGGATATACTAATAAAGCTAAAATCCCTTCATTTAGAGCAATGGTTTGGTAATTATGAGTTTAAAATTGGCAACAATTTGGCGGCAAGCTGCTCCCGATCGACAAACACAATTAAACTTCTTGCATATGCCCACATGGCCAAATTTTGACCCGATGCTGGCGCCACCATAGCGGCATGTGGAACCACTCTGTCATTCCTGACGTACAACCAGTAGATATTCCTGCTTGTTAAGCTTCAGAGGCTTATTGACCGGCCTCACCCTCTGCGGTCCGGGGAAGCCGGCCGGGCTCCCCAGGAGCGCTTTTAAGCTCTGTTACCAGCATACCAACCAGGATTAACAAGCTTCCCGCCCACTGCCGGAGAGTAAGGATCTCACCGCCCAGAAGCCAGGCGCAGGCTGCCGCAAAAACCGGCTCCATGGTAAAGATAATGGCCGTATGGGTGGGAGAGGTAAAACGCTGCACACTGTTCTGGATCAGGAAAGCAAACGCAGTAGCAGGCAAGGCTGTAACAAGCAAGGCTACCCATACCTCCCCGGAAAATGAAGCCGGCATTTCCTCCAGGAAAGCCGCGCACCCCAAGCTGGCTGCCGCCACCACACCCACCTGGATGATGGTCAGGACAACCGGGTCATGCCTTGGAGCGTAGTGTCCCACCAGGATAATATGCAGGGCGTAGGATACAGCGCATAAAAAAACCAGCCCGTCGCCATAGTCTATATTCAAACTATTATCCAGAGACAGCCCGGCCAGCCCAATTGCGGCGCTGGCAACGCCCGCTAGGGGAATCACACCGGGCAGGCGGCGTGTTAAACCGGCGGACACCAACGGTACCAGCACTACTGCCATCCCGGTGATAAAACCAGCCTTGGAAGCGCTGGTATATTTAAGCCCCACCGTCTGAAAGGCGTAACCGGCAAAAAGAAATAATCCAATCAAAAGGCCTGCCGACAGGGTCTTACGATCGACTTTCCTGAAGCGCTTCCAGAAGCTCGCCGCCAGGAAAATAAAGGCTGCAGAAAAGCGTAATACATTAAAATAGTACGGACCAATACCAGCCAGCGCGTCTTTAATAACTGTGAAACTGACGCCCCAGACCAGGGCCACGAATAGTAGCGCCAAGTCTGCCTTAAACTGCTTCTTAATCATTATATATTGTTCCTTTTTTATACATCCTGCTCTAAATTCATAACACCGCAATTACACTGTGTCAATAAAAGCTGGTGTCTGATTTCAATATGTTCATTTTGGTCATTCTTTTTTGTATGTAAATTTGGCGTGTTAGATTGTGTGCATAGAAGGAGTTTTATGTTGAAAGGCGAAAAAATAAATCTGATTGCCGGCCTTGTTGCCAACCAGATCGATGTCGCCATCTCTTCCATGTCCATAGATGAAGAGCGTAAGAAATCCATCGATTTTTCCGATCCCTATTACAAATCAGGACTCAGTATAGCAGTACAGTCTAAAAACGATACTGTTAAAAGCTTAGACGACTTAAAAGGTAAGACTATCGCAGTGCAAAGCGGTACCACCGGCGAAAAGGAAGCAAAGAAAGTTGCCGGGGCCACGGTACGCTCCTTTACCAACTCCGACCAGACCTTTATGGAGCTTAAAAACGGTGGGGTTACTGCGGTAATCAACGATTACCCGGTCACGCAGTACTTCATCAAACAGGGTAACGCTGATGTTAAAATTGTGGGCGAACGCCTTACCTCCGAAGACTACGGCATTGCCTTGCCCAAGGGGAAAACAGACCTCCTCAACAAGATTAACCACGGTCTGAAAGAGCTCAAGAATAACGGCAAATACAAGGAACTCTACATGAAGTGGTTCGGTGAGGAGCCGCCCCAGGAATTACTCCAGTAGCTTCAAAATCAAATTCTGTTCGTCAAGGAAATGTGCGTAGCATCGATAGTGTTACGCATATTTCCTGTCAGGCGGTTTGAAAGGTGGAACTACCCTTGGAATTAATCTGGAATTCCCTCCCAATCATTCTGGAAGGCGCCCTACATACCCTGGAAATAACCTTAATCGCTATATCTTTAGGCTTCATTCTCGGCCTTTTTGCCGGCCTGGCGCGCCTTTCCAAAAAGCGCGTCGTCCGCCTGCTGGCCACTTGTTATGTCGATTTTTTTCGCGGGACCCCGCTCCTGGTGCAAATTTTCATGGTTTATTTCGGACTTCCCCAGCTTCTCGGGTCATTCCAGAACTTTATGATGGACACATTTCATATCGCTCAGATCTGGGAGAGCACTCATATCAACCCTTTTCCCGCCGCGATTATATCTACCAGCTTAAACAGCGGCGCCTACATTGCCGAAATCTTCCGGGCCGGGGTCCAGTCCATCGAGCGCGGCCAGATGGAGGCGGCCCGCTCTCTGGGTATGACCCACATACAGGCCATGCGTTTTGTCATTCTGCCTCAGGCTTTCAAAAGGATTATCCCGCCGCTGGGCAATGAGTTTATCGCCATGTTAAAAGACACTTCTCTCCTTTCTGTTATAGGCTTTGAAGAAATGGCGCGCCGCGGCCAGTTAATTATTGCCCAGACCTATAAGCCCTTTCATATCTGGCTTACAGTGGCGTTTATATACCTGATCATGACTTTCGCCATCTCGCGCCTGGTTGACTACATGGAAAGGAGGCTCAAGGCTGGCGATGATCGTCGTTAACAATCTGCACAAGTATTTTGATAAGCTTGAGGTTTTAAGAGGCATAGATTGTCATGTGGCGGAACAGGAAGTCGTTGTGGTCATAGGACCGAGCGGCTCAGGCAAAAGCACCTTCCTGCGCTGCCTGAATTTACTGGAGGAACCGACCTCAGGAGAAATTTTTATTGAAGGAATATCAATTACGGCCAAGGAAACCAATATTAATATTCTCAGACAGGAAATGGGCATGGTTTTCCAGCGCTTCAATCTGTTTCCACATAAAACAGCTCTGGAAAATATAACCCTCGCGCCTGTCCAGGTCCGGCGGATGTCCAGGAGTGAAGCCAATGAGATCGGGCACAGCTTGCTTGCCAAGGTTGGTTTGAGAGACAAGGCTGACGTTTACCCCGATCAACTATCCGGGGGACAGCTCCAGCGGGTGGCCATCGCCAGAGCGCTGGCCATGAAGCCCAAGGTGATGTTATTTGACGAGCCCACTTCCGCGCTGGATCCCGAAATGGTCGGCGAGGTCCTGGCTGTAATGAAGAACCTCGCCCGTGAAGGTATGACCATGGTCGTGGTAACGCACGAAATGGGTTTTGCCCGTGAAGTCGGTGATCGCGTACTCTTCATGGATGAGGGAAAGATTGTTGAGGAAGGCACACCCGAACAAATATTTGGCAACCCCCGTAATGAACGGACCAGGGCCTTCTTGAGTAAAATACTGTAGAAAGACACGTTTGATAAAGAATTAAGCTTGGCTCGTTGCTGGTAGCCCTATCAGCACTATGCTTCAGCACAACAGCTATTCTTGCCAAGCTTGCATACAACGGCGGGGTCTGGACCCCCCGCTATGCTGTCTATACGCTTTATTCTGGCCAGTGCCGTGATCTGGTTGATTATTGTTTTGTTAAAGAAGCCGGCTGCTGTAAGTCCTGCTGATTTAAAACAGCTTGCGATACTGAGTTTGCTCGGTTATGGGGTTGCTACCACCTTATTTTTTCAGGCAATTAAGCTGCTTTCCGCTTCTCTTGCCTCGTTGCTTTTGTATACTTACCCACTTATAGTATTTACAAAGGAGCCTGGCTGATGACCACAATCCTGCTGTCTCTGACCTTTGGAATTATAATCGGCTTTGCTTGGCGAAATTCCCCGGAAAAAATTAAAAGAGCTAATTTCATAACCCTGATTGGTCTATTTTTTTTACTTATGGTGATGGGAGCTCAGTTGGGCTCCAATAAAGAGGTACTGTCCGGGATAGGTGAAATGGGTAAGGAAGCCCTTATTATTGCAGCCTTCAGCATTATTGGGAGCGTCCTGCTGGTCCATCTGGCCAGCAAGTTTATTCAAAAAAACCTGCGTAGAGCACCCCAAGAAGGCGCTGCGGGGACAGGTGGAAAACGTTGACCATACTAGTCCTTATATGTATAGTTTTAGGTGGCCTATTGGGTGCGGCGCTCCCCCCCAACCTGACTACACACCTGGAAGCCCTTACCACTGGCGCGCTCTGCTTCATGCTGGTAGGCATCGGCATTGAATTGGGCAGCCAGAAGGAAGCCTGGCTGCGCCTCCGTTGCATGGGGTGGCGAATTATGCTGGTGCCCGTCCTGGTGGCAGTTGGCAGCCTGGGCGGAGCCGTTGCTGCTGGTTTTTTTCTTGGTATGCCAATCAAAGAAGCCTCCGCTGTGGGGGCCGGTTTTGGCTGGTACAGCCTGTCCGGCGTTATTCTATCAAAAATATACAGCGTCGAAACCGGTGCGCTGGCTTTTATGACCAACATCATGCGGGAATTGATATCTTTTGTAATTATCCCTATCGTGGCTGCCAGAATCGGCAACCTGGCGGCTGTAGCCCCCGGCGGCGCTACTACCATGGATACAACCCTGCCCTTGATTGCCAGGACAACCGACGCTGATACAGCTGTAATCGCCCTGGTTAACGGCACCACCCTGTCAGCCATGGTCCCGTTGCTGGTGCCGCTGCTTATTGGACTGTGAAATGAGTCGTGGGGCGTGAGTCGTGAGTATATCCTGCATTCCTTTCGGGTCGTAAGCCTCGGGGCGTAAGCCATCGACCGCTTCTGCTGAAGAAGCGGTTTTTTGTTTGTTATGGGACTTCATTTGTAGGTGGTTCTTTATTCTCAAAGAATGTCCCCCCTGCCGCTATCGCGGCGCAGGCATAAAATAAGGCTTGATCTATGTGGGTGTGATTTCAATCACACCCGGCGCGCCAGCGCTAAAATTGTGTGCTAATCACACATTTGTGCGAACGAAGTCACACCTACATTTTTACAGGGGAATTGCTCCATATTCTGCATAATTTTTTTCAGTGTGGCTGGGCTGCCTTATATGAGTATTACGAAATACCTGTGGGTAATCTAAGGGTGAAAACAACACTATGTCACGAAATAGAAACCATAAGGGGGACCATAAAATGGCAGTTAAAGTTGGTATTAACGGCTTCGGGCGAATTGGCAGAAATGTATTCCGCGCCGCTATGCAAAGGGATGATATTGATATTGTAGCGGTTAACGACCTGACTAATGCTTGCACACTGGCGCACTTGCTGCAGTTTGATTCCGTGCACGGCATTCTTGACGCTGATATCTATGCTAATGAGGAAAGGGAATTCAGGGTCAACGGAAAGGAGATCAAGGCCTTCGCTCTCCCGGACCCGGGTACCATCCCCTGGGGGGACTACGGGGTGGAGGTTGTTGTAGAATCAAGCGGGCGTTTTACCAACCGGGAAACTGCATCCAAACACCTGAACGGCAAGGCCAGGAAGGTAGTAATCAGCGCCCCGGCAAAAAATGAGGATATCACCATCGTAATGGGTGTCAACGAGAATATGTATGACCCCTCCAAGCACCAGGTGATCTCCAACGCCTCCTGCACCACCAATGGCCTGGCGCCGGTCGCTAAAATTTTGCACCGGGAGTTTGGCATCGTGCGAGGCCTGATGACAACCATTCACTCTTATACCAACGACCAGCAAATCCTCGATTTGCCTCATAAAGACCTGCGCAGGGCAAGGGCGGCGGCCATGTCGATAATCCCTACCACCACCGGCGCCGCGAAAGCGGTGGCCCTGGTTATACCGGAGCTTAAAGGCAGGCTAAACGGCCTATCGATGCGAGTACCCACACCCAACGTCTCAGTGGTAGACCTGGTAGCCGAATTGGAGCGGGAGGCTTCAGTGGAAGCTATCAACAGCGCCCTGAAGGCAGCCGCTGAAGGGGAACTAAAAGGCATCCTGTCCTACAGCGACCTGCCTCTGGTCTCCAAGGACTATAACGGCAATCCTTACTCCTCGATTGTAGACGGTCTATCTACTATGGTCATCGACGGCAAACTGGCCAAGGTGATTGCCTGGTATGATAATGAGTGGGGTTACTCGTGCCGTGTAGTCGACCTGGTCGCTTACATCGGCAAACATGGTATAAGCTAATGCATTAAGCCCACTACGCATGAGGCTTTTCGAGAACCAGTTAACATGACCTTTTCCATTGCGATAAATAAAAGACGGCCTGCTTCCGGCATTATTGCCACAAGATACAGGCCGTCTCAATGTTTTGTTACAGGCAAAATCCACCTGGCCCAACTTTAAAATGACTAACAACGGTTGTTGCTTTGCTGCAGGATCTCTAGCGCTGCCTGAATGTTTTTAAAAACGCGTCGCAATAAATGCTTCTGTTGAGCAGTATTTCGGTGGCGGCCGCCGCGTCAACCAGCAGGTCGTCTTCCATATCCACTATTGCCGAATCAAGGCCTGCGGTTATGCACATCACCATATAAGTCCGGTTCAAGAGGCGGCGCTCGTTGCACCGTTGGGATACATTGGATAGACCAATAACTGTCTTGGGCGACGGGCTGGCCAGCATCTTAATTTGGCGGATGGCCTCAATTACTTCCGGGCCGTGCTCCTGAGCAACGTTAGCCGGCAGAACCAGCGGGTCAATATAGAGATCTTCCATCGCCAACCCGTGCATATCGGCATTTACCACAAGCTCCATAGCCAGGGCGGCGCGTGCCGCCGCGTCCTTCGGTACACCCGCCTCGTTCATAGCCAGCCCGATCAGCCTGGCTCCATACTGAACTGCCATCGGGAAATAAATGTCCATCTTGCTCTGTTCAGCGCTGGTTGAGTTGATTAAGGCCTGGCCGCGGTGTACTTTTAACCCGGCTTCAATGGCTGCGGGACTGGTTGAGTCCAGGCAGCAAGGCAGTGTACTTGCCGCTTGGGCAGTCTGGACCAGCCATGTCATTACTGCAGGCTGCTCTTCCGGGGAAACGGTGGGGCCGGTGTTAATATCCAGCCAATGGGCTCCTTTTTCTTCCTGCCGCTTTGCCCAGTATTGAATGACAGCTGCGTCTTTATTTAATATTGCTTCTTTGATGTCCTTAAACATTCCGTTAATGCGTTCACCGATTAATTCCATAATATTTACAACCCCCCTTGTGCGAATGAATCCGCAACCACGTTTGATACGATTATCATTTTGTTGCCCCGGTCATGGCGGCAATGTGAGTCTTACACTGTTTAAGCGATTCCGGGTGACGAAGGATTAATACGGAGCCACCGGCCTGGACAAAACTGACCGCTGTAAGCGATTCCCAAAGGACGGCACGGCGCGCCTGCTCACCCCATTCCTGATTATCTTCCGTTTTGGCTTCTTTAGTCTTCCAGGTTTCAGACCCGATAAAGCAGATCACCGGCATGGACAGCATTTTATCCCCGGTCAGGGCGCCGATCCGCGCCCGCTCCATGATCGAATAGGCATACTCAAGACCATAGCCGAGGGGACCAACCAGAGGGTCGATAGCGATGCGATTTAGGGGCAGGTTCATTTCATTAATCAAGATGTTCAACTGCTTGGCCAGGTTTATATCCAGCGGTGAAGAGGCGATGATGTTATGGCCGTGTACCATGCAGGAGGCGGTAATGGTTTTATAGTTATTGGGCGTGGCGCAACCGATTAACACATTTCTCCCGGCCAGCGCTTCAGCAACAGCCGCCAGCAAACCAGCGTCCTTTTCTTCCATGCCGCAGCCTAATACCACAAGAGGAACGTTCACAGCCTCAGCCACAGCCCGCGCAGTTGCGGCGGCTGCTTCCGGAGAGGTATCTTTTTGGTCCGGGTGAGCGCTGATAAGTCTCAGACAAATCAGGTCGGCCCCAAAGTCAACACACTTGCGGGCCCAAGCTGCCGGATCAGTGAGCACATCGCCGTATTGAATCTTCAGCGTCTCCGGCCATTCTTCCGGCTCCATATCCAATACTTCCAAACCAACAACCGGCTTATTTGGACAACCTCCCTCAAAGGGGAGAAAGGGTAGGGTGCTTTCCCCTCCAACCTTGAGAGCGTTTGGCTCCAGACCCATGGTCATTTCGGCAACCTGCCCGGTCCAGCGTTCCTTCACAATCGCAACCGCCATAATTTAATGCTCCTTTCAACCTCAGCAAATGGGGTATTAACCAATATGTTAGATGCTTTTTGAATAGCAGGATATTTTAATGCCTCGAGCGGCGCCGGCTCATGATGATAATTCCAGCAATGCATATGGTTTCAGACGCACAAAATTTCAAGGGTTTACGCTAAACCATTTACACTGCATTCCTATGGGGTCATGTGCGAATGAATTCGCACCTACATTTTTTTAAAGCGCTCTGGGTGTATTTTCAGTGTAGGCATTTATGAATCAGGAGCTGTGCAACAGTTATGTTATGCCAGCCTTGCTTAATATCTGTTGGACGGCTTTCACTGCAGGCGTGTCATCCGGCAGGTCAACCAGGGGCTTACCATGCAGATCATATTCAACAATCACCGGATCAAGCGGAATTGTACCGATTAGCGCCATGCCTGTATCCTCAATTTCTCCGCGCAAGGCTTCCAGCGAACCTTCCTGGACTTTGGTAACCACCAGGAATATTTCTTTCATTTTAAGACTTACAGAGTCAACCAGATGTTTGACCCTCTTGGCGGAACGTATCCCCCTGGCGCTGGCGTCGCTGAGCACAAAAAGAAAATCGACATCCTGGGTGGTGCGACGGCTCAGGTGTTCCAACCCTGCCTCGTTGTCGGCCACCACAACTGCATAATTGCGGGACAGGCTCTCCATACATTTGCGTAGAATATTATTGGCGTAGCAGTAACAGCCCGGACCTTCCGGCCCGCCCATGGAAAGCAGGTCCACGTCCTCGCCTTCGGCCAGGGACCGGTAGATTTTGTATTCCACATACTGGTCCTTGGTCATCCCGGCAGGCATGGGTTCCGTCCCGTTTTTTAAGTCCGCCAGTATGTCGGATATGGTTTCTTCTATTTCAATGCCGAGCGCCTCGTTCAGGTTGGCGTTGGCATCCGCATCCACCGCCAGTACCGGCTTCATCCCGTTCAGAGTCAATTGCCTTATGGCCAGTGAGGCAAAAGTTGTCTTTCCGGTCCCGCCTTTCCCGGCGACAGCTATCTGCAGGGCCATCTCCGCCCACCTCATTTCAAAGTAGTTCCACACACCGCTATCGCGGCGCCACGTATCATGAAAATACCAGGTGCGATTTTAATCGCACACGGGGCGTCAGCGCCGAACTTGGGTATCTCAAGTAACTTTTGTGCGAATGAATTCGCACCTACATTTTTAGGATAGTGATTATCGTCGCGCTGCCGTGGGAAACAGCTCCAAATCCGTGTGCGGTATAAAAAGAGCCGAGACAAATTCCTCCATAAAAGTGTTGCCGGCGCTGAGCTCAAGGTAGGTAATCTTCCCCGCTATCTTTTCAGCGGCATCCCTGGCTGATTTTGAGAGCAGTGAGAGCCTGGCCCCTTTTAGTGAACTATTGCCGATGTAGGCGTATTTTTGGACGGGGATATCAGGCAGCAGCCCGATATTGATTGCTTCCCTGATATTAATATAGCGGCCGAACCCCCCCGCGATAAACACCCGTTCGATTGCTTCAAACGGCAAACCTACCATCTGCAGCATGCTGCGTATTCCCGCGTAGACAGCAGCCTTGGAGCGAAGGATATATTTTATTTCAGCTTCGGATATGCTGATGTCGGAACCTCCTCCGGCTTCCCCGGACCAGGCCAGGACAAACTCCTTTCCCCCGCCGGCATCACGAACGCGGGGACTGGGAGTATGTGGAGCAAAGGAACCGCCACGATCGATCACTCCTGACCGGTAAAGCCAGGCTACACAATCAATCAGACCGGTGCCACAGATACCCAGGGGAGCTCCACCACCAATAGTGCTGTACTGGACTGTTGAGCCGCCTGCCGTGATTCGTACATTTTCAATTGCGCCATCCATCGCCCGCATCCCGTACCTTAGCCCGCCGCCCTCAAAAGCCGGACCGGCCGAACAGGCGCAGGAGATCAGCCATTCGTTGTTGCCCAGCACCATCTCACCGTTGGTACCGATATCAATAAAAAGAGTCAAGGTATCGGCCTCCGACATACCGGTCGCAAGCACTCCGGCCGTTATATCACCGCCGATGTAACTGGCTGTGCCGGGAATAAAGCGTACCCAGGCCTGGGGATGGATGTGCAGTCCCGCCTGGCCGGCCTGTACGGCCGGGATATTATTAGCTGCCGGGGTATAGGGCTCCAACCGGATATAGGCCGGGTCGATCCCGAGAAAAAGGTGGGTCATCGCCGTGTTGCCGGCGCACACCGCCGCGCGTATATCGGCTTGTCCGATCCCAAGCCCCCCGGCCAGATCTTTGATTAAATCATTTACCGTCTCTAAAATGGCCTTCTGCAATTCTTCCAATCCGCCCGGGTTCTCTTCGGCATGGATAATCCGGGAAATGACGTCGTCACCGTAAACGGACTGACGGTTAAAGCTACCCCTGGCGCCCCCGGTCCGACCGGTTTCCAAATCAACCAATTCAGCGGCAACGGTCGTGGTCCCAATATCAACGGCAAGACCATAGTATTTCCGCCCGCTGGGAAAAGGTTCAACCCCGGCGATTTCCACACCCTGCCAGGTATCCTTTTCCGCAAGGGCAACCGACACATCCCAACCGGCGTCTCTTAAAACACGAGGTAAGTCGCGCAACACATTCAGGGAAACGCTAAGCCGTTCGATACCGGTCTCTCCCCGGGTAGCCCTGGTCAGCCTGCCCCAATCGTCCGCAGGGTCGTCCAGGGTTGGTTGAGGTATTTTAAGCCTTATTTTTCTGTAGACAGGCAGTTCAACAGCAGGATAACTGTTATCACCGTACAGGACAAAAGCTTCTGCATCTTCACCGTACCGTGCATCCCGGGCTTCCTGCTCCTCCCCAAGGAGCACCCGGTGTTCACCGAGTTTTGTACCGGCCGGAACTTCTACAACCAGGTCACTAGCCGGCCGGGACTGGCAGGCCAGGACATATCCCAGACGTTGTTCCTCTTGGCTTATTGTTCCGGCCTCTGATGAACACACCTGTCCTTCTTTTATAATCACCCTGCACTGACCACAGGTCCCCCTGCCGCCACAGGATGCTTGAAGTGGTATACCTGCGGCAGTCATGGCCTTTAGTAAGTTTTGCTCGTCGCTTAATGTGATCAGCTTGTTATCCGGCAGGATGCGTACATGGTAATCAGCCATAAATAAGATTAATCCCTTTCATGAAAAACCTTTGATAAGTAGATTATGCCCCCCAGCGCTGCTTTATGAAAGCCGGTATGCCGGCTGATTCACTGGGGCCCACCATGACTTCCCAGCCTGATAATTCCTCCAGCCTGCCGCTGATTACCGCCACACCCCCGGGCAACACCAGTTTGCGGTGCGATACCCGGTCGGCTATACCGCAGCTATTCAGCATTTCGGTGATTTTTTCAGCCGTAAACTTCCCGGCGGCCCACCCGGTGAGGACCGAAACACCGTCCGTATCTACCGGCAGCAGGTAACCCGGCACCCTCGACGCTTCTATATCACCTGCCACGCAAAAATAGGTCAGGGAAAAGTTTGTCGTGATATACACCGGCGAGTCAGGACCCGGAGCTAAAATTTCGTAAACTTTTGATTCCACTGCAATTGGTTTTTGCGGGTCGGTATAAATATTCAGGCGCAGTGTGATCAATGACAGTATATCAGCGCGATTGACGCTGTCAACCACAACGATACCGGCATATTTGGAAATATAGATACCGGCGTCCAGCACGGCCTGCATGGAATCAACATTGGTGGCAAAGGCAATAGTGGGATAGCCGAAAGGTCTGAATCTCTTCAGAGCCTGACGTCTGATCTGAGTCTGGTCGGCAAGTACTTTGCCCACAGAACGAGCGCCGGAATCCAAAATAAGCTGTTTCCAGCCCAAAGCGGCAACCTTTTCCACCAAGGAGGCCAGCTCATTGAGGTCGCTTCCCCTAACTAACAAGGGTGTTTCATATAATTTGGCCAGGGCGGTCATCGCTTCGTAATTCGCCAGGTTGGCCGGGCCGACTAGTGGCTTTTTAGCTGACACTATGGCTAATGCCTTTTCAATAGCGCTAGGATCATCGCTAAGCAGAGCCAGCGGTAATTCACTGACGGCGGCAACTGTCTGTACAACAAGCGCAAATCTATCGGCGTCCTCGGAGCTGTTGACCACTGCCACCATGTTGACACCATGTAACTGCCCGACCCGGTCAAAAACCAGCCCGTTTATCGCAGCCACCCTGTCATAAACCTCAATCTCGCTAAGCATGTCACTAACAGAAACGGCAATAGCGCAAGGATTTTCAAAGCGCTTATCATGCCGGAAAAGAACGGTTTCGTTGCCCAGCGCCACCTGTTTTTCACCCACGCCGATCTTAACTAAAGCCACCGGCGGCGCCGAAGCGGAATCAAGGACTTCCCTGGCGGCATCACTCACGTGAGGACATTGTTCAAGGCTGGTTTTCCCTGTGGCCAGCGCCATGGCAAAAGCCAGACAGGTGGCCTGGCCGCAGTCCTTGCAATTGGTCTTGGGCAATTGCTTAAATATTTCTAAACCTGTTAATGCCATTCACCCTGATCCCCTTTCTATCATTAAAACCTACCCCCAAAAAACATCCCGAACACAAACAAATGGGGATGAATCATTCATCACACATGAACTTACAGTATAAAATAAGGCTAGTACAAATTATTTAAACTTCTTGCAGCGCAAGTGCGATCGGAATCGCACCAACATCGCTATGTTTTCATCTTTCTGCCAGCGCCGCATAAAGCATAAAGGTTAAAAAAACAACTAAAAGAGCGGTTCCATGGTCAGTGCCGGGTGACCTTTTTCCTCCAGGAAGGGCAGTATTCCTTCTCCGCCGGCGCCAATCGTCTCATCTGCGATACTGTCAACGAAGTCACGGCCCAGGCCTGCCGCCTCAGCTGCCTCCGCCAGCCTTTCTCTTAAGTCTTCCTTGAGGTCTTTGGGCATCCAAATCAACCTTGCCAGTCCACCGTCAGCCTGGATAAACTTAGGTGAGGACAGATACGACCTGCCGATACCCATGAAGCCAGGCATCTGGGCGCCTCCGCCAATGGCTCCGGCCAGATTTGAGAAGGTCATGCCGCTTGGGGTCATGCCGCCGTACTCCCGGCTGACCACCATAAAACCATTGCATTCAGGGACCAAGGCCAGAATACACTCAAAGCAGCCGCAGGAGGTCATCGGGTATTCCATGACGGTGTAAAAGTTGACTGCCGTCACTGTTTGCTGAGAGTTTTGAAAGATAAATTCGTTGAATGACTGCCACTGCCCTTTGACTTCGTCAATAATCCCCTCCTTGGGAACAGGCTGGTTTGGACCGTGCGGGTTTATCTCATAAGAGGCCTTGGCATCCAGCCAGCTTACCGCGCCGCACAGGCCTACACGCTGGGGAGATACCATGCAGACGTGGGTCGGCGCGAAGGACTGGCAGAGGGTGCAGGAGTAAAAAGTGTCTACCGTCTCATCCCGCAGTTGCCGCAAGCGGTCGTCCCTTTTCTGGTAGTACCCTCTCGCTTCCTCCCGCATTTTAAGCACCGCAGCCTCATCCGTAATAATCGTAACCTGAACCCGGTCAACAATGGAAGGGAACTCGGATTTAAACTTGGCATAAAGGATATTCCCCAGGTGCTTGAGACGAAAGCCCTTATTGTAAGCTTCTTTGCTAATCCGTACCCAGGTGATATCCCGCTGGGCCACGTGCCAGATACCTTCGCCGTAGTTGGCGTAATAATGGATACGCCGTTCCAGCACCGGCTCAAAGTCCTCCTGCATCTTACGGCCGCATACTTCTACCAGGATGCCGATGGGCAGGCTTGCGCCTGTCTCTACTGTGTCGATATCCGGACCGATTATGTTTACCTTGCCGTCCTCAATCTTATCCGTGCCTGCCATCTTCACCAGCTCAAAACCCGGGGTCCGCTGCCCGCCAAACTCACAGTGCATATCTTTCCTGCGGATGCTCTCGCCCTCAAAAGCCGGTCCGATCGTTATGGGAGCGTCGATATCAATGGAGGTGATCTGAATACCCCTGGTTTCCAGTGCAACCTGGACTATTTTCTTGTAGTCGGGCTCTGAGATAAACCAGTCCTTTATCTGCTCGTCGTCAGCCAGTGGCTGATCGGTAATGACGGGGTAACCAGCAAATATTGCTCCGGCACAGGCGGCATCCTTGACCACGTCCCGCTCACCCAGGTAGAGGACAAAAGCCATGATGCGACGGCGCTGGTAGTCCCGCTGCGCTTCCCTCTGCCCTAGCGGGACACCGCCGAACATCATACCGGCGCGCAGGGCATAGTTGGCGGCGTGGACTACCTGCGTAAATTTACCGACGGGATAGGAGATAAACTCCGCCCCCATCTTCACGTTTTCTTCGAGTAACTGTTCAATGATCTCGTCACACAAAAACAGCATCATGCCTTTGGCCATCAGGCTGTCCACAATCATTTTGGCGTCCTTGGAGGTTCTGGCCCGGCCGATAATAACTGCCTCACCCGGGATCGTCCAGTCAACCATCTTAAGGCCGTACTGGCGGACGACCGGATCCCCAACAAACCCGGTCCACGGCGGTACATGCAGCGGTTTTTCAGGAGTGTGCTCAAGGTAGCGCAGCGCTTCGATTATCTCGGCGGCGTACCAGGTTGACTCACCCCATAGGAGCATGTTTTGAAAGGTTCTTTCTTCCTTTACCCTCGCTCTCATCCGGTTCAGAATCGGGGGCAGTTCACCTAAAGTGGTAACCCGCTCACCGCTTATGCAGGCAATGACCGGGAGGTAATAAGCCGTATCCGGGTACCCAACCGGATGTTCGGCGCCATACTGGCTGATGGCTTTGCCGAGCAGGTTTTCCGCATAGCTTAATGCAGTAATAGCGCCGTCATAAACACACTGGAATAATTTCTTGGGCTCTCTGCCGGGCTCAATGCAACCGTCGTAGATCTGCTCGAAATTTACCTGTTCTGTCATTTCACTTCCCCTTTCACGCTTTCGGCTAATAATTCCGGCAGAGAAATTTTTTATAAGGGAAAAAGGAAAAGGCTAATTACGCTTGACCATACTGCAAGGATGAGAATGTCTCCGGTTACTGGATGGCATTTTTAATGTGCTTTTTTTATAGCTTTTCGATAAACCCTGGTGTTTTGGTTACTAATAAACTTTTTTCTACACAGAAATATAATATTCCTTCTACTGCAAGCGGGAGACTTAAATCTGGTAAGCAAACCCTTTATCATGCAGATTTAGACTATTATGAGTAAAATATTAACAACAATCAGGGACGCCAACCAAATCAATACCAATTGAAGAAGACATACTCGTGCATAATGGTATCATGGTTCCTCACCAATAATCAATTAGAATCTCTTTAGCCACCACAAAAACATAATAAAACTGCTCATCACTTCATGTCCAAAAAACGCCGGCAAAACATTCTTCTTTTATAGTATTTCATTCCTAAGATGGCTATGAAGTTGGTCTTAACGGATAAACAGAGCATTGAAATTGTATTGAAACCGGTTACACTATTTTTCACAGTACTATAGTATATTTTCAAATGAGCCTGAGAATACTATCATTACTCCGCTTTGGTGAGTTCTATCTCTCCCCGTCCAGCGTAAGCTGGACATTTTTTTATATGTCTTGACGCACACATTATTTTTGGTTATAATAATTTTTGTATCAGTTTTACGGGATGTAGCGCAGTTTGGCTAGCGCGCTTGCCTTGGGAGCAAGAGGCCGGGGGTTCAAATCCCTCCATCCCGACCATCCAAATTACGATTGGGGCGTCGCCAAGCGGTAAGGCACCGGACTCTGACTCCGGCATTTCGTTGGTTCGAATCCAGCCGCCCCAGCCAAAATAACACAAAAATAAACTTATGGGCCATTAGCTCAATTGGTAGAGCAGGCGACTCTTAATCGTCAGGTTTAGGGTTCGAGTCCCTAATGGCCCACCAGAAAAAGTAGAAACGGCAAGGCTTCCGGGGATCGGAGACCTTGCCGTTCTTTATTATTTTGAAAAACTTGAGAAAAAGTTGAGAAAATAGTCTATTCATTTGCCAAGAGATTGTCAATTTTTTTGGCTGTTTCCTTCTGCATACCAGGCATTACATGTGAATAGATATCCAGCGTTATCCCAATCTGTGAATGTCCCAAACGTTCACTTACTACCTTTGGATGCTCTCCCGCTTTCAATAACAGACTGGCATGAATATGTCTTAAATCATGGAAGGATATAGGATACCCAGCCTTTCGCGCCATGCTCCTAAAGTTACTGCCAATAGAAGAATTTTTAAATGGTATGCCACAATCGTTACAACATAATACTAAATCGTCATCTTGGTAGTAATCACCATATTCCTCTTTATTTTTTTCCTGTTGACTCTTATGTATTTCTAACTCATTTTTAAGCATTTCTGGCATCGTAATTTCTCTTCTACTTTTTGCGGTTTTTGGGTGCCCAAATTCCAGTATGTTTGTCCCCTTCTTTAGGACTTGTATTCTGTTGATATTTATTACTGCTCTGTTAAAATCTATGTCTCCCCACTTTAACCCCAAAACCTCTCCCGGTTTAAACCCCTAATTTTAGAGTCTACTCCCTTATTCGCTTTTTTACATAGAATTAATAAAAATTACTTACGTATAGCTTAGAGAAAAGAGGGGAGAGCGTCGGGAGCAGTTCTCGACGCTTCCCCTCTTTGGTCGAGTAGATTGAAGGACGTGTTACGGAGCCCTTCGCACCCTCACAGAACCGGACTTGTGCTAGTAACACATCCAGCTCTTCATCAAACGTTCAAGTCACCCAGTTTTACGTATATACGGGGGAATGGTAGCGGATTAAATTTAAGGAGCTTTTAAACCTGTTCCAGTTCATTCGCTTCTTTTGTCCTCTCCGTGAAAGCCAGAATTTAAGGCGACATTGCACATGCCTCAGGAATCTTGCTAGAGATATATAGTCTCCAGTGACTCCGTAATAGCGATAGTGACCGACAAGCTTGATACCAAGTTGCGTAAGCGTACAAACGGGCACACCTGTATATCAAGAGAGATCTGGAGTATTATCACTTTGGGCATGTTGGGGCATGCGGCAGTCGGTCGGCAATGCATCAGACCAGGGTAACAAAATGTCAATCTCTTAACATGCACGTTCTGCGACGGCGTATTCAGCTTGCGTTTATGTTCCGGTCAGTAGCTGCCTTCTTACAGCTGGGACTGCTGGGATAGGAACAAAGGCTTTGTCACCTATTTTCTTTACATATTCATGGAAGAAGCAGACTACCATTTTATGGCTAAGCCATGTCGCCCAGATGCAACCTTTGCATTTATTCATAAATACACCACCTTTCCAGGACAATAAAAAACTCCCGGTGCTCTACCGAGAGTTCTAAAAAATACTCTATATTCATTAAGCCAGTCAATGTCGGTAGCTGCTTCGGCAAATATGGCTCAAATATTAATATTCTTATTTAATGGCAAAGGGCCTCGCTACATAATAAATAATAATCCACCAATAAATAGCAAACCAAGCAATAGCCCGCCAACGATAATTCACTAATAAATGAATAATGAATATCATATTTTATGACAAAATCCAATGGGAACATCGCTGTATGAATAAATTATGAGAAGAGGTAAAAAATGGAGAAGAAAAAAAATTTAGTTCGGGCGGCTCTCGTGGTCGACCCGGATACTGGATACCCGGTTCCGGACTATTTCGGTACCGCCAACTGGGCCTATAGTCCGCCGCTGAGAAAATTTGTTGATGCAATGCCAAGACTCGGACCTGCCGGTGCAAACGCTTTGGGCCAGTATATCCCGGTTGCTGTCGCCGATTCTACGACCTATCCGGGCTCTGACTACTACGAAATCGCTGTGGTTGAGTTTAAAGAGCAGATGCACTCGGATCTGCCACCCACCACGCTCCGAGGCTATGTGCAATTGTCTACAACAGTCGTTCCCGGTGCGCAAATTGCTTTGACCTATAATGGTACGCCGATTATAAAAGGTGATGGCACCCAGGCTTACGGTGTGGATGCGCCCCATTATATGGGGCCTGCCATTATTGCCACCCGTGAAGTACCGGTGCGCATCAAGTTTTACAATTTGCTTCCTACCGGCGCTGGCGGGGACCTCTTCATCCCGGTGGATACAACCGTTATGGGGGCGGGGCATGGACCGCTAGTAATGGATGCCATGCCTATGCATTACACGCAAAACCGTGCCGACATCCATCTCCATGGTAATAACACCGTCTGGATCAGCGATGGGACGCCGCACCAGTGGATTACCCCGGCGGGAGAAGACACTCCCTATCCTGAGGGTGTAAGTGTAGTGAATGTCCCTGATATGGAGAATGTAGACGACCCCCGCGATGGGATGCAGACCTTGTACTACACCAACGCACAAAATGCCAGGCTGATGTTCTATCATGATCACTCATATGGTATCACTCGCCTTAATGTCTATGTAGGAGAAGCCGCAGCTTATCTACTGACAGACCAGGTCGAACAGGATCTGATCAATGGCGCCAACGAATCCGGCGTCAACCCGGGCCTGGAAAAGATTCTCCCTGATCTTGGGATTCCCCTGGTCATCCAGGACAAAACTTTCGTTGATACCAACACCATTCTCAATACGGACCCGACCTGGATCTGGGGGACAACACCAGGCACACCCAATACCGGCGACCTCTGGTATCCTCACGTCTATAGCCCAGCCCAGAATCCCTGGGATCCCACCGGAGCAAACCCGTTTGGCCGCTGGATGTACGGTCCGTGGTTCTGGCCGCCCACGGCTAATGTAAAACATCAGCCGGTGCCGAACCCGTACTACGATCCCGAAAATGCACCCGAGCAACCGCCGATGATACCCGCGATGCCTTTCCCCTCAATGCCGGGCGAGGCGTTTATGGATACACCTATTGTCAACGGCACGGCCTACCCCTACCTGGAAGTAGAGCCCAAGGCTTACCGCTTCCGCATCCTGAATGCCGCCGATGACCGTTTCTTTAACCTGCAGATGTATGTAGCGGATCCTGCCGGCTACATCTCACCTGAGACAGGATATGCTTCAGAAGTCAAGATGGTATCTGCTGCCGGAACAACGGGCCTTCCAGCCGACTGGCCGAGTGGTATACCCGATCCGGCCCTGAAAGGACCAGACTGGGTTCAGATCGGCACCGAAAGCGGTTTCCTGCCGGCGCCTGTGGTGATACCCAGCCAGCCGATCACCTGGAACCTGAATGCGACAAACTTCAACTTCGGAAATGTCGACCAACACTCGCTTCTACTGGGAACCGCAGAACGGGCGGATGTCATCGTTGACTTCTCCCAGTATGCCGGGCAGACCCTCATTCTCTACAACGATGCTCCCGCAGCTTTCCCGGCAGCCGACCCTCGCTACGATTATTACACGGGTAACCCGGACCTGACTGGCGAGGGTGGCGCCCCGTCCACACAACCTGGCTACGGTCCCAACATCCGTACGATCATGCAGATCAGAGTGGCGGCTTCTACTCCCGCTCCTGCGTACGACATAACCGCGTTAGAAGCAGTGTTTGCTAAAACAGGCACGAAAAGGGGCGTCTTTGAAGCGTCCCATGATCCGATCATCATGCCACAAGCCGCTTACAACTCCGCCTACAACGTGACGAATCTCCCTGCCGATGCTGCCAGCGCCTACGTGCTGCTTCAAGAGTTCTCCAAAACTTTTCGGCCGATAGACGCAAGCGGAGCACTTCTGCCACCTGTTACCCTGCCGATTGAACCGAAGGCTTTGCAGGACGAGATGGGTGAAGTATACGACACCGGGTATGGACGGATGAGTGGCATGCTTGGGCTCGAATTTCCGGTCACCAGTTCCAACTTCAGCCAATTTGTAGTCTACGGCTTTGCCAGCCCGCCCGTTGAGATTATCAAAGGCACCGCAAATCTTAATGCGACTCCCATTGGCTCTTTTAATGATGGGACTCAGATCTGGAAGATTACTCACAACGGTGTGGATACCCATACCATTCATACTCACCTGTTCTCAGCACAGCTCATCAACCGGGTTGCCTGGGACGGAGCCATGCTACCGCCTGCTCCCAACGAGCTGGGCTGGAAAGAAACTTTCAGGGTGAACCCGCTCGAGCATACGATCATTGCGCTGAGACCGAGTATTCCCAACCCTTCACAGGTACCCTTCGAGGTACCAAACAGTGTTCGCCTGATCGACCCGACCATGCCCGAGGGATCTGTACTAACACCGCCACCACCCGCAGGATGGTTCGACCCGTTAGGTAATCCAATTAACCAGGTGACCAACCACTACGTGAACTTCGGTTGGGAGTACGTGTATCACTGCCATATCCTCGCCCACGAAGAGATGGATATGATGCACGCGATGGTGTTTGCTGTTCCGCCGAAAGCACCATCTAATCTCGTTGCTAATCTTTTCGGTAACGGCTTAAACAGGCGTGTAGTTTTAACATGGATGGGCAGTTCCACAAACGAGACTAGCTGCACTGTCCAGAGAGCGGCCAGTAGTGCTGGCCCGTGGACTACTCTAGCAACGCTGCCATCCGGTTCAAATTCATACACCGATCCAATCGACATCACAAGCAACGCTTACTACTACCGGGTATTTGCCTCCAACACTGTCGGTGACACCGCCACTCCCGGCTTCCCAACAATGACAGTAGACTCTGATTTTTCCAACGTCGTGCAGGTTGGTCAAAATCAAGATCAACCACCAGCGGCTCCAACCAACTTGACGGCAACGCTGCTAACCGGACCGAGAGTTCGTCTGACCTGGTGGGACAATGCCTTTACCGAGACCGGTTATGTGGTCGAACGCTCTGATAATGGGGAACCCTACTTTACGCTCGTCACAGTACCGATATATAATACAGGTAACGCCAACTACACTGATACAACTGTCATGCCTGGCAATGACTACACCTACCGGGTCGCGGCCGTGAATGCGGCAGGATTGTCAACTTACTCTAACACGGCAAACGTGAATCTGCTTACTGCACCCGCAGCACCATCTAATGTGATAGCCATAGCCGAAAGGGTGGGAATTGGCTCTAACGACTTGGTCACGTTAACCTGGAGCGATAATGCCAACAATGAGACCAGCTACAGAATCCAGGGAGCTACCAACGCAACCTTTACGAATAACCTGGTAACCAGCACGGTTGGCGCCAATACCATCATGTACCAAACCATCGTACCGCGCTTCACGACATATTACTTCAGAATCCGGGCGATTAGTGGTGCAGAACGGTCAGTTTGGGTGAATGCTAATCCATTCCCTATAATTACACCGTAAGTCGTTAACAAGTGAGTTAATGAACAGGAGGGAGCTTATGCTCCCTCCGCTTGATTATTTAATCTTTCCTTATCCGATTTACACTAGTCTCGTACTTATTGAGGTAATCCTCCAGGGTTATCTTCCTACAAAGCTATGCTATCAGTTCTCATTTTGGGCATGTTGGGGCATGTCTCATCGGCATGCAGGATATCCCGCTTGACCAACTGCTCATGCATCCAGTCATAAATTATCTTAAGCCACGGATCTGCAACAGCTAACAGCCAATTGGCCATCGTCTGGCGGGATAGATCAATGCCCAACCGGGAAAACTGCTGTTCCTGACAAAGTTGCGTATTGTCTCTTCCGGTTTGTCGTGCAAGTGTTCTTTCAACCATTGGTTCACGGCGGCGCATTTCTGTTTGAGTTTCTTCTTACTGGTTCTGAGTATTACGGCGTATTTTCCGTCTTTTCTCCCTTTTCCGTTGATGAATGTGAACCCAAGAAAGTCAAAGGTGTTTTTGTCTTTGGCAAACCGTCCGAAGCGTATTATATTGCTCTTTTCCTCGGAAAGCTCTAAGCCGAATTTTGCCAGTCTGATTTTTATGGCTTCAAAGAACGCCTTGGCTTCAAACTCGTACTGAAACATGAAGGCTACGTCATCAGCGTAGTTATAGCAGATGAATTGGCTTGAGAAAAACTTGAGAAAATATTTTCTCAAGATAGTAACTGGAATATTTTTCATGCCTCCCCAAAAGCCTTTAAAAATAATCATTCTGTATAACGCTGTATCACGCTATATAACAAGATTTACCAACTCTTAATCGTCAGGTTGAAGGTTCGAGTCCTTCATGGCCCACCAGAAAAAGGAGAAACGGCAAAGCTTCCGGAAGAAGGAGTGCTTGCCGTTGTGCTTTTCTTGTGGGCAAAGAGCAATTAACCCATCTTTTTAACAGATGGGTTAATTTTTTGAGTTAAGACATTTTGGGTTTGAAAGTTTCGCAACAGGTATTCTCAGACATGTTGCAAATCTTATTATCGACACTTGACCTGACCTCAATATTATCTGCAAGACACTTACCGGTATCGTTGTGATGGCACTCTTCAATTTTACAGTTAATACCTTCCGGCATCAGCGCACCTCCTTTAATCCGGTTTTAATTATTTTAACCACATCTAAGGAAGTGATACTTTTAAAATTTTGTTAATCATATAAACAATATAATTTATTTCTTTTGTTTCTTCTCCTGCTGCATAGCCTGCTCCGCCAGTTCAACCAGTTCAGCAGCAGTAGAAACGTCTATGGTGGGGACTGCGCTGATCAACCCGATGTCCGGAACGCTGTGTCCGGGCTCCAGGGTCTTAACTCTGGTCCGAATTCTATCGACTACCACAGCCGCTCCTTGGGCGTCTGTTTCCGGTAAAATAGCCATAAACTTTTCGTCGCTATAAAGGGCCAGGAAGTCTCCTGGGCGGTTCAGCTCTTTGTTAATTGCGCTTCCCAGCAGCTTAAGGTATTTGTTGTCTTTCTGACTGTTGTGGCCGGCGCTGCACATCACCAGGGTAAGTGATCTTACGGTGCGGGCTGCCCGTCCCCATTCCCGCCTCAGGTAATCTTCAAAAAAGCGGCGGTTGGGGAGCCCGGTAAATTCATCAAAGTAGTTATTACTAATTTTTTCCTGCGCCTGCTTTTGTTCAGTAATGTCCAGGCCCGAACAAATATAACTCTCAAATCCTCCCCCGGGTGAAGTAACCGGCTTACCCTCTTCCAAAATCCAGCGGTACACACCGTCCGCCCGCCGCAGGCGATACTCATAGCGGTTGCTTTGGCGGTTGCCACAAGCTTCTTCAACAGCTTTCAGATAACCCTTAATGTCTTCAGGATGCAGGCCATCCGACCACCCGCTTCCAATTTCCTGCTCTAACGTGCGGCCGGTGAATTCCAACCAACCTTTATTAAAAAATGCGCCTGTTCCGTTGTGGTTTAACACTTTGACTAATAACGGGATATTATCAATTAAATTTTGGAAAAAGCTGTCACTCATGTTGGGCGACCTCCTTTCATTTCCTTTGGTTCGATAACTTTCACCTTCTAAAACATTGCCCATTCAATATTATTTGTTTAAAAAAGGCTTAAAATGTCGGCTTAATATTTAGACATTAACTTCATAATTCCTTCTATGAAAAATTAATTTTTATAACCCTTAAGAACTGTGATAAAAAATATCTCCCTTTTTCTCATCCATGTTATATTATGTAAATATCACCCTTATTATTGAGTTTTAAACTGCAGCGACAGCACATTGAGCCGGTCAACCATGCGGATCAACTTTTTAGTCAGGGAATCTATGTCGTGCAGGTTCTCCATCTGAACTTTGGTATCGCTCCCGGCGCCGGAGCTTTTTTTGATTGATTTCAGCAAGCCGTTAATGATACCGCTCTGGCTCCGGATGATGTCTTCAATGTTGGCCGATTGCTGTTGGGCTGAGGAAGCCACGGCCTCGATAAAGTCCTTGCTCTGCAGAAGAGACCTCATTACTTTTTCCAGAGAATCCCCAGCTTCAGTGACCGCCTCCTGTCCTTCCGAGAGGCTTTTTATGTTTGAATCCATGGCTTTTTCCGCAGCCGACCAGGTATTATCAACATCAGCCAGTTCACTGGACATTTGGCTAACCCGCTGCGCAGATTCCTCGGAGATGGCATGCAGGGTCTCCGCAGCGCGAGCAAGTTCCTCATTTCCCGAACGGGCCGCCTCCAGCGCCACCTGAACAGTGCAGGAGTTGGTTTTTTTGAGCAGCTCAGAAAAATCGGCGATGGTTTGAGAAAACTGCCGGGCTTTCTCATCCACCTGCCTGATTAAGTTCCGGGTGCCGGCAAGAGACCGGCCTGATTGCTGAATGTTGTCACCGACCCTGGAGATGTCATTGACCCCTTTTTCGCTCACTTGAACTGTCTTTTTTACTTCACTTAATATTTGCAGGATCCCGTCCATAGCGTTTTTGGACTGTTCAGACAACTGCTCCGCCAGGGAAGAAGATTGTTTTAAAATGGCCACCTGCTCCTCTGTTCCCTGTTTTAATAAATCGAAGGTCTGGGATAACTTGTTGTTGGTCCGGCCGGAAGTTTGGAGCTGGCCGATGATTTGCTCTGCCGATTTATTGATGTCAATCACGCTGGATTGTACCGAATGGATCAGGTTGGCCAGGTGGAAGGTCATGGTGTTGAAAGAATTGGCCAAATCCCCCAGTTCATCCTGACTATAAATTCGAACCTTATAAGAAAAATCTCCGGTGGCCAGCCTTTCGGTCGCAACGGTCAAATCCTGAAAGGGCTTTTTAAGCATTCTTTTGGTAATGAGCTGGGCCAGAAAGATGCCGGCAATGATTGCCGCCAGGCAGATCAGTATAATACTAACGGACGTTTGCCTGGTCTGCCCGGTGAGTCCGGCCAGGCTCACACCCATGCGGAAATAGCCTATAGTGCTGCCGCCGGTAGTCTTAACCGGAGCATAAAAGTCCATCAGGGCGGGTTTACCGGCATCGTCTAAAAGCAGATTCACAGCATCTGATTTTATAGACATGACGTTCTTGGTGGCGTCATCATCCACCTTTTTCCCAACCTGCCTTTCATCGGTGTGGGCAACTACCCTCCCCCATTCGTCCAGGACCATAACATAACTTACGTCCTGGTACTTGCCGATGGCTTTAATAATGCTGTTGACGTAATCTAAATTGCTGCTTTGCAGGTAGTTTGAGAAATATGGCAGGGCGGTATGGACGATGCTCCATCCTTTATCCTTGAATTCAGCTTTAAAGAGCGCCTGCTGTTTCAGAATTACAGATATGCCTACAACCGATATCAGAAATGTTATTAAAAGGCTCAAGGCTATGGCAATCTTGCTTGTAATTGATAAGCGGGATGCACGGAAGTTACTTTTGCCGGTTTTAAGCTTTTTCATCATAATGCCTCCTTCATTGATATTTTCATAATAATTTGATCCGGTGTCCGACTCCTGTCAGGGTAGCGGCAAGGCGCCCGGCCGGCATCTCAATAACCATACGGGAACCTGCCACGATGGGACTGAACCTGTAAGGCTGTATGTTCTCTATTATACGAAGAATGTATAAATCTTCATTTAAAAAAATCACATCAATGGGAAAACGCATAAAACAAGTATGTACCGATTTGCATGGCCGAATGATTAAAGCCTCATCGCTTTTCAAGCCGCCCCTGCCAATCAGTCCCTTCAGTCTTGTCTTAAAATCATCAGCTATTTGAACCATATTGGCTAATACAGCACCGTTGGTAATATTTATTAACTTCATCGCTTCACCCCGCGGTATGTTTCTTAAACTTAAAAAGCATTGGCAATTTTAAGGGCTGCAGGCCCCAATAGAACTACGAAAATGGCCGGGAAAATAAACAGCACCATGGGAACCAACATTTTCACCGGAGCTTTCATAGCCATTTCCTCAACCCGCTGGCGGCGCCTCTGCCGGATCTGCTCGGACTGCAGGCGCAGAATATTACCGATGCTTACCCCCAATTGATCAGCCATAATAACGGATCCTGTGAAAGTTGACAGGTCATCAACATCAACCCGGTTGGACATATCCCTCATAGCTTCAATTCTGGGTTTGCCCATCTTAATTTCCTTTAGCATTAATGTGAATTCCTGGGATAATGCGCTTTTGGTTTTTTCCACAACCTTCATCAACGCCCCGTCGAAGCCAAGTCCGGCTTCAACGCTGACAGTGAGCAGGTCCAGGACATCCGGCAAAGACTTTTCAATTTCCCGCATACGGTTTAGACCCTTACTATTAATATAGAAATCCGGCATGTACCAGCCCAGCCCCAGTCCGGCGGCACTCAAAACCATCGCTTGCATAAAGCCTTTCCCCAGCATATCGCCAAGCATCCATAACAGGGCGGCCCCCGCAATACCGGCCAGGTATTTTATAACCAGCAGCTCTCTGGGCTCTATGGCTTCATTGAGGTTAGCTTTGACCAGTTTGCGGCCCAACTGGGTCTCTTTTTCAATTGGCAGCGCCTTGATCATCCATAAAGACATCTTGAGCAGTATTGGCTTTACTGCCCGTCGATAAAAGGGAACCCTCAATTCCTGCTCTCTGACGGTAGTAGTCCGGCGGCTGACCACCTCAGCAACCCTCTGTTCAATTTCCCGGCGGCCTTTGAACAGAAAGTTGTATAACAATAGGGACAAAAGCAAAGCCTCGATAAAGATTGCCGCGAGGATTAGTAAAAGCAAGATAATTCCCCCTAAGCCGGTATATTGACTATCTTACTGATTATAGACAGCCCTATAACCTGCGATAGTACCGCAACAAAAACTAACAATAAACCTGTTTTATTATTAAACAGAACCGCTATGTATTCCGGGCTTATCAAATATATTACTACCGTTAAGAAAACGGGGAGAAGACCGATAATCAGACCGGAGATACGCCCTTGAGCGGTCAATGTTTTTATTTCACCCTTAATCTTCACTCTTTCCCTGATCGTGGATGCAATAGTGTCAAGCACTTCGGCGAGGTTTCCTCCCACCTGCCGCTGAATCATAACGGCAGTGATTACCAGTTCGAGGTCTTCGCTGTTTAGCCTGGCAGCCATGTTTAGTAACGCCTCATCAGTCGGGGCGCCCCAATTCATTTCCTGGAGGGCGGCTCCGAAGTCCTTGGATATCGGAGGGGGCAGTTCCTTACGAACCATATCCATGGCCTGCAGAAAGCTGAAACCCGAGCGCATCGAATTAGCCATAATCACCAGGGCATCGCCAATCTGAGCGTTGAATTTATTAAGCCTCTTTGTCTTGGCCCGGCGAAGAAAGAATTGAGGCAGGTAAACACCGAGGGCCGCCGCAATAAGCCCGGCCACCATGTTCCTGGTGGCAAGGGTAACCAAAAAGGTTCCGGCAATGGGCAGGATCAGCATCAAGCCCATAAACTCTTCGCCCTTTAGCGGAATATCTGCTTTGGTTAATTCACTCTCAAACTTACTCGTTAACTTGCTGGTCAAAAATAAACGGCCGGTCAGTTCCAGGATCCTGTGACCTCCCCCGGCATTACTTTTTGCTTTAACCTTTTCAACCACAACTTTCATCCGGTCACCGATGATCCTGTGCAGCCGCAGGGCTATTTGCTCCTGCTCCCCGGCCTTTAGCTGTTTAAAACCCAGGAAAAAAAGCAGAATTGAAAGAAAAACCAGGCAGAAGATGGCCATAAGGGACACTTTAAGACCTCCCGTCAATCATTACAATATAGATGGATCAAAAGCTTCATAGGGTATATTTATCCCGTGCGCCTCCAGCTTGTTGATGAACTTCGGCCTGATGCCTGTGGCGATGAACCGCCCCTTTTGTCTGCCTTCAGGATCGGTTCCTTCCTGTTTGTAGACATAAATATCCTGCAAAACAACGATGTCCCCTTCCATACCCTGCACTTCGGTAAGGTGCGTGATTTTTCGTGACCCGTCCCTCAAACGGCTCTGCTGGATAATCAAATCTATAGCTGAAGAAATCTGTTCCCTGATAGCTTTAACCGGCAGGTCCATACCCGCCATCAAAACCATCGTTTCAAGCCTTGACAGCATGTCACGGGGCGCATTGGCGTGCCCGGTAGTCAACGAGCCGTCATGACCGGTATTCATAGCTTGAAGCATATCCAGCGCTTCCCCGCTGCGGACTTCGCCGACCACAATACGATCCGGACGCATGCGGAGGGCATTGCGCACCAGATCACGGATGGTTATGGCTCCTTTGCCTTCAATATTGGGAGGGCGGCTTTCCAGGGTAATTACGTGCTCCTGTCTTAGCTGGAGTTCGGCCGCATCCTCGATCGTTACAATTCTTTCATCATTGGGTATAAACGAAGATAGCACATTAAGCGTGGTGGTTTTACCACTGCCCGTCCCCCCGGAAACAAGGATATTTAGCCTGGCCTTAACACATGCCTCAAGAAAACCGGCAATTTGCGGGGTAAGTGTGTCAAATTCGACCAGATTATCGATAGTCAAGGGGTCTTTGAAAAACTTACGGATCGTGATGGCCGGCCCTTTTAAACTAAGTGGGGGGATAATGGCGTTGACCCTGGATCCATCCGGCAGGCGTGCGTCGACCATAGGCATACTTTCGTCGATTCGCCTGCCCAGCGGAGTTACGATTTTTTCAATAATATGCATGACATGGCCGCTGTTGCGAAAAAACAGGTCGGTTAATTCTATTTTACCTTTTCTTTCCACGTATATTTTATCCGGACCGTTAACCATAATCTCTGTAATCTCAGGGTCATTTAATAGTGAGGTAATCGGTCCAAAAGCAATGGCGTCATCAGAGATTTCCTTGGCGATCCGTAGACGATCCAGGCGGGGGATACTGCTTTCTTCATTCTCCAGCAGCTCAAGTACCATCCTCTCGATTTTACCGGATAATTCTTCCTTGCTGTTTTCTCCTTCTGGCGCCGCTAAGTCCTTCAGGTCCTCGATTACCCTCTTATGGATGGATGTCTTAAGGCTTTCGTATGGGTCCTTCTTAAAGGCTGCTATTTTCTTGGAGTTGTCTTTTATTTCCGGTTGAGCGGCCTTTTGTTTTTCAATCCTGGCTAGAAGTGACATAACCTTACCTCACTTAATAAATAGCTACTTTTAGAAGCTGAATAATTTATTAAAAAGTGATTTTTTACCTGCAGCTGCGGAAGCTGTTTCAGCAGCCGTTTCAAATTCCGCGGCCAAAGCCTTGATGCTCTGGGTAATCCTGCTGTTAGCGCTGGTTATGACAAACGGATGTCCCTTATTTATTGAAGACAGAACCGTTTTCTCATCGAAAGGTAATATGGCGGCCGGCGGCGCGTTCAGGTTTTTTTGCAAATCAGCAAGCTTTACCCCAAAATCCTGTGTGGATTTGTTCAGAACCAGCTTGACTTTGTGGGACTGGTTCAGTGTTTCCAGAACCTCAAGGTCTGTTTTGACATGTTTGATGGACGGCAGGTCGCGGGTAAAGATTAAAATTATGTCATCGGCCATTTCCAGAGCACTTAGATTCAAGTCATTAAAGAGCGGTGATGTATCAACAACGACGTAATCGTGATTAGCCTTTAACATGGTGAGTATATCAACCACATGGGCAGCAGTAATCAATTCGGCCTGCTCCGGGCGAAATGGAGCGGGGAGGACCTTGACCCCTGACATGTGCGGCGCTAAATAACTATTAAGGAGGGAGTATTCCAACTGCTCCTCTTCCTGAACCATTTCAGCAATGGTACCCCTGGGGGTAAGGTTCAACATCACTGCATCGTCACCGCCCTGCAGATCCAGATCCACCAAAGCCACCTTTTTTTGGGTTTCCTGAGCCAGGCATACCGCCATATTACAGGAAACCGTACTCTTACCGACACCACCTTTGCTTGAGAAAACAACGATTATTCTCTTGTCCGGAGGTTCCGGCTCAGTTTGTACTGCCGCAGGCGGCGGCACTGTGTTACGGTTGGGTCTAATTTTATAGCTGCTGCTGGCGCGGCGTATGGTTTCAGCCAGTTCATTGCAGCTGAAAGGCTTGACCAAATAGTCCCTTGCACCCGCAGCCATGGCCTTTCTCAGGTATTCCGGCTCCCCCTGAATAGAAATAATGACAATAGCGGTCTCAGGTATCTGACTGGATATTTTTTCGGATGCCATAATCCCGTCCATACCAGGCATGTTGATATCCATGAGTACTACGTCAGGCTTTAGATTTTCTGCCATTCTGAGGGCTTCTTCCCCGTCCCCCGCCTCTCCGACAACCGAGATGTCTTCCTCAAAGTATAGTAACCGCTTGATATCCTCCCGGACGTTGGCGATATCGTCAACAACGAGTACGCTGGTCTGGCTCATGTTATGACCTCCTTTAACGCACCAATTGGTTAGTTCTAATCGATGGCAGGTTAATGATATCCTGGTCGGTAGCCGAGCGCAGGCCTAACCTGATTGTACCTTTTTCCGAACAGAGGATTAGCGGTTCGGCTTGTTCCGGCGTCACCTGTAGAGTAATGGTATGATCACTTGCAGTAGCCGCATTTTTCTTGGCATCTTGACCGGCGGCCGTCTGGATAGCCGACTGGTCGACGCTGAGCACGTCCACGTTCTGGATGAGAAGGCTGTTGACACTTGCTTTTTCCTGATTCTGCCCTTGCAGGTCAAAGGTTCCGAAAACATCTACCCGGTCACCCGGCTTAATCAGCCCTGCGACACCGGAAACCTGGTTCACCGCTATTGTAACGGCCCTTTTCCCGGGCTGGACGACAAAGGATAGGCCGTCGGAGTCTTCTTTGTCTTTGGCCAGCTTATCCCTTAAGACCTGTTCCCCCGGCAGGATATCAGACTTGACAATTTTACCGGTGACTTCATTGATGTCCACCGCCGCCCTATCGTTAACATACTTGGCGGGGATTTCTTTTAACTCAATCATTTGTGATGCAACCTGGGTCCTGGCCGGTATACGTTGGCGGGCGGTTACTACTTTAACAAAATCGCCTTCTACCACGTAAGTCCTTTTTAAGCCATCTAAAAACGCATAGATGCCGCCGGCCGCGGCCAGGCCGACAACGACGGCCAGGATTAGAATTATTTTGTTTTTCACTTTATTTACCGCCTCGTTTATTCAATTAATTTGGCTCCCTGCAGGCCGTAATCGGTCTGCCCGGGAGAGGTTTCTCCATCTATAACCAGCCTGATAAATGCGCCCTCGATATAGCTCTGCGTTCCCTGGCCGGTTACCCGGTCCACCAGGAAAGCAGCAAATCCGGATATGGTAATATTTTTAATCTGCCCACCTGCTTCATAGTTCTCTCTGTAAACAGGTATAAATAGTATCCTGGGACAACCCGGATCAAAATGAGCAGGTGTGCAGGCCGGGGTATGCGTGCAGAGGTCCATCCGGTAGTCAACGGCGCGTTTGGTCGGGTTGGACATGTTTCCAGTTTCCGTATTAACTACATCTCCCACCTTGAGTTGTCCACTATACCCGTATTTAAGATTATCTTCGTAATTTGAAGCGCCGTTCCCCCCCAGGGAAAGTGCGCCAAAAGTCCCCGGACCTAACGGTGGCGGGTCTTCGCTGTTCGCTCCTACCTTCAAAGTGTAAGATGCCCCGAATTCAAAAGGCTTGTCAGGTACGGCCAAAGGAGCCGCCCCATTTAAGGCGCGGATGCCCGAGAGGCCTGCTGTTGCCGTCGCACTCACGGTGCCCGAGTTGATACCCAGGACTCTGGCAAAGGCAAATTCCACCTGCCTTGCGGCGGATACCGTCAGCTTTGTATTTGGGTCGCCCAGGTATTCCCCCACCTGTGGTTCCAATGGGTTGGCCCCGTTTTGCAGGGCGTAGTTCACAGCTACGGCTTTTGCCTGGTCCGGGTTTACCGGAAGTTCGTGAACCCCAGCCAGCGCAGCGGCATCCACGGCATTGACAAGTCTTTGTTTGTTGAGGGCAAGCAGCCCGACATCGGCTACCAGGGCCATAAAGCCGGTAAAAGCCACCATACCGGCAGCTACTAAAACCAGGGCCATGCCCCGCTGGTCACTGGTAAAGCGCCAAAAGATTTTTTTAAATCTTTTCATTAACCCACCTCATTTTCACTCTACCCTCATTGTGGTTGAGGTCGTTAAGGGGAACGGGTCCGGCAGAACCGCGTCAAGGAGCGGGGTGATCAAGCCTATAGAATAATTGACCTGGACTGTCAGCGGGACACCCCTTACCCGGGAACTTTGGGCCGGTTCAATTGAAATTTGAGAGTCTGTAAGTCCCAGTGAAACAGACGCATCTTTTACCTTTGTTCTGATTGCGGTATCGTCTAAACCAACGATACCTGCCCGGGCGCCCTCCCTGGCAGCGTTTGTTATGAGCAGGTAGGAGTGAAAGATCCGTCCAAATTCGACCGTACCCATAACCAACATAATCAAAATAGGGAGTACCAGCGCCAGTTCCACCAGCGCCTGCCCCTGTTTGTTCTTAATCAATTTTTTAATAAGCCGCATTAAGATCACCTCACGAAATATGCGGCGGCAGCGCCAAGAGCAATAGCCGCGCCGTAAGGGATGGTAACCGCTGTTTGGCCGTTGTCGTCAATAACCTTTATTCGTGGCGCCCCTATAGCCAGGTAATATATGTTATATCCAATATTTTTTAAGATAGACAGCATCTTTTTTTGTTTTATCAAATAGACTGCCGACATGACCCCACCCACGATAGCGCCTGCGAGAAAAGCGATTACCACAAACTCAGGCCCCTTTAAAACCCCGATAATACCCAATAGTTTTACATCTCCCGCACCTATACCGCCCATCGCGAAAGGGATGACCAGCAGGGCAATCCCCAAAAGCAAGCCCTGGACCGACCACCAGCCCAGGTCCAACCCACCGGTCAGAAGGTAGTAGAGCAAGGCCGAAACACAGGCGGGCAGAAGAACAAAATTATAAATTTTTCTTGCGGTAATGTCTGTATATACGCAGACTGCCAATACAACAAATAAAACAATCTCAATAAACATGTTTAATTCCTTATGTGTAACTTTTCAGTGAACCCGGCGGTGGAAGCATGGCGTTATCAACGCTCACTCCAGTGCTCCGCGCCGGCAGCACCACGGCTCGCTTCGGACCGAACAAGTGCCTGGCTGAGTGCATCTTCCAAACTTTTAATCAGGGCAAACTGTCTTTACGTTTGCGCTAAAATCCAAATTCTTTGACGGCACTTGCCCGATTTAAAGCGTGCAGCTTTGACTTAAAAGTCCTTTTCGTAACAGATAGAGGAAACCTGAAGGATAAATTTACGGACTTTTAAGTCGCTGCACTTATGGCGCTGCAAAGGCGGCGGTAGACTGGTTATAAAAGGAGCCTATTAACCTCTAAGATACTGATACTCATATACGCCACTTTGGTAGACCGCTGGTTTCGCGCCGCAAGTTCGGTTACCCTCAGCTTCGCCGGGTGCTGCTAACGGCTAGGCTGCGTCGTTCGCTAATGATAACACCATGCTTTCACCTGGTTGACTGAATATATACCCTTATGTATTTAGAGTATGGCCCTACTCAAGGAAGCTCAAGTAGGGCCGATAATAAGACTATTAATGCTGGTACTGCGATTCGATATGAATTATTCTGTTGTTTCTGGTGTTAGTTCACCATTGACCTCTGTTAATTTGTCCCTAATACCCTCGCCCAACGTCGTCAGGGCAGCGACAACAATAACGGCAACCAGGGCGAGAATCAACCCGTATTCAGCCATCCCCTGACCGCTTTCTTCAACCATCAGCTTCTTAAAAACATTGATCACTATCCTACACCACCTTTCTTTTGAGATTTTTAACTCAATTTGCCTGGCTAATTGAGACAATCGGTTGTTTTGTTATACGCACCAATGATTCCCTCCGGCAGGACTTTGAGCCCCGCTATAACTACTAACGCTACCAGCATCAGGATAAATGCGTATTCCACTAACCCCTGGCCTGTTTCTTCCCTGAAAAATTTCCCAACCAGGTTCGTCATATCCTTTATCCTTCCTTTCCCTGCTGGCTTGATGAGATAATCTTACCACCTGTCTGTTGTTATGACATGATTCTCCAGTCTCATTTTATAAACGTCAAAATCCAGCTTTTTTGGGGACATAGGTCCTATACTTTGACAATAATTTCACTCATAAACTACAAAAACCCACGTTTGCCGCGGGCTTTAAGTTCATGTTAGGAATGAGGTTATTGACGCTTACCGATTAGAGCTTGACCAGTCTGTTTTTTACTGCATGGATGGCTGCCTGGGTCCGGTCCTCTACCCCCAGTTTTTGAAATATGTTGGTCAGGTGGTTCTTTACTGTTTTCTCGCTGATAAATAATTTCTTGGCAATGGCACGGTTGTTTTCCCCGTGCGCAACCAGTCTCAACACATCGAATTCACGCCTGGTCAGTCTCTCTGACGAGGTCCCAAGTTGGTTTTGAGATGACAGCCGGGCATATTCATTAAACATTTTGGCCGTCATGGACGGAGTGATAAATGACTCTCCTCTGGCCACCCCCAGAATGGTTTGGATTAAAACGCTGGGGCTGATATCTTTTAAAATATAGCCGGACACTCCCGCCTTGATCAATTCAAAAAGGTATTCCTCCTGGTCATGGATAGTCAAGGCAATTATACCGATCTCAGGTTTCTCATTTTTAATCGCCCGGGTAGCTTCAATTCCGTTGGTAACCGGCATATTGATATCCATCAGAATCACGTCCGGCTGCATTCGGAAAGCCTGTTCAACGGCCTGAGCGCCATTTTCGGCCTCACCCACAACTTTGATGACCTCTTCGGTCGATAAAATTTTGGTTAACCCTTCTCTAACCAGAGCATGATCGTCGACGATCAACACCTTTACTTTCTCCATAGAACCGGTTTCCCCCCAAATAACGAAGTTATGACAAGCATTAATAGTCTGTAGGGACCGAAACACATAATGCCGTACCATTACCGGGAGAAGAGGTGATACTCATCTCTCCTTTTAAAAGCTGCACTCTCTCCCTTATGCCAACCAGACCGTATCCCTCAGCGGACCGCTCTACCATCACCTTATCCTGCTCAAAGCCGAGACCGTCATCCTTGATATGTATATTTATCTTGTTCTCAAGCACTTCTACCTTAACCAGAGCATTGTTAGCCTGGGCATGCTTTCTAATGTTGGTTACCGCTTCCTGCACAATTCTGAACAAAGCTACCTCGACAGAAGTGTCCAGTCGTCTCGGCTGCCCAAAGAAAAGAAATTCTATTGGGTGTTCGTTCTGCAGCCTGCAGTCGCTGAGGTATCTTTTTATAGCGGGAACCAACCCCAGGTCGTCCAAGACCATGGGCCTTAAGTCAAAAATGATTTTTCTGACGTCCATGAGGCTCATGCGGACCAGTTCCTGTAAAGCGACCAGCTCTTCCCTGACTTTAGCCGGGTCCAGGTCCAGAAGTTTCAGGCAATACTCCGCCCTCATTACAATATTGGCCATGGATTGAGCCGGGCTGTCGTGAATTTCCCGCGCCAGCCGCTTACGTTCTTCTTCCTGGGCTTTGATGATGCTCAGGGCAAGGTGCTGCGCTTGCCGGTACTCGCCAATTTTCGAACTGAGGTCATTCAGCCCACTACCCAGAAAACTGTAAACAACACCGACCTGAGCGATTATTTTTTCAGCCCGCGCTACAGTCTCCCGAAACTGTTGCAAGCTCTTTTCAATTTGAGCGCATTGCTGCTCTAAAGCCTTTTCTTTCTCACCCAGCTTGAATATTTCCAATTGGAGGTTATAAGTATGGTCATAAACGTTTTTAATAACCTCGTCGGTATACTTGTTAAAATTTTTCTTAATTTCCATCAAACGCAGAGTGGCTTTTTTCCCTTTATAGGATAAATCATCCACCTGCGCCCGAACTTCCAAAAGTTCCTTTTTAACCCTGGTTAACTCTTCTGTCAGCCTGGCAAACTCCAGGCGTGAGTTTTCCAAGACATTGTATACCTGAATTTTCCTGCGATCAAGCGCATCCAGCGTATCCTTAAATATTTGATTGAGAATCCGGTCGAGTGCATTAATGTCTAACATTAGTCGGACCTCTTTACCTTTTCGATAGATATTCGATAAACTCTGGATTAATCATTCCTTTATACGAAAGATTTTGCAACCTTATTTATATATTTTTTAATAGTGCAAGTAAATAGTACAAAAGGCCCAAGTTATGTAGGACCTTAAAAAGGGCTCGTGGCTGCCCGATCGGGGTTAAAGGAGATGGCCATAATATTTTATAATTAATTGATTGAGTTAGAGGATGGTGCTATAATTTCACCCATGAAGAGAAAAACAAGGGTAAAACTGGCCAGGCTCAGCAGAGCCGGGAAAAAAGTCTCAATAAGGCTGGCGGGCATTGCCACCGGCGCCGCCTTAATTGCAATTTCGATCAACGCCTTTATTATCCCCTACGGGCTGCTGTCGGGGGGAGTGTCGGGCCTGTCCCTGATGATCAATTATCTTACCGGCTTTCCTGTCTACCTTGGTATTTTTCTCATAAATCTACCTATTTTTATCTGGGGTCTGAAGGAACTTGACCACAAGTTTATCATTTACAGCGCCGCAGGAACAATCGTGCTCATTCTCGTCCTGCCTCTATCCAGACCATACATACCTGTATACGGGCTTGACCTGTTCCTGGCCTCCCTTTTCTCCGGCATTGTCACAGGTCTGGGCAGCGGCATCGTATTAAAATATGGAGCCTCCACCGGAGGAACCGATATCATATCTATGATCGCGAAAAAAAAGAAGAACATTTCCGTTGGGGCTACTTCCTTCTATTGCAACATCGCGGTGTTGCTCCCCTCACTGTATTTTTTCGACCTGAAGATTGCCATGTATACCGCCATCAGCATGTGGGTTGGGGGGAAAGTTATCGACACGGTTATAGAAGGGTTTAACCACAACAAGTCAGTCATGATCATCTCAGATAAAAGCTCTGAAATTGCTGACCGCATCATGCATGAAATGCGCCGGGGGGTAACCTACCTGGAGGGTCAGGGAGCATATTCAGGACAACCAAAGCTAGTGATTAGCTGTGTCGTCAGTCATTATGAAATCCCCAGGGTCAAAGAAATCGTGCATTCAATTGATAAAAAGGCTTTCATCTATATCACCGAAACGGTAGAGGTAAAAGGTAGAGGTTTCACCTGGTAACTAACCGGTTAAGCTCAACACCTCAATAATTGGAATAGCCAGGCCTATAACCTTCTCCTTACCGTTCTCGGTACGATGCATAGTGCCAAAGACCACCCCGACCACTTGACCGTTCCGGTTGTAGACCGGGCTTCCGCTGTTTCCCGCATAAATAGGGGCGTCAATGGTGAATACCTGCTCTGCTTTGCCCCTAACAATCAGGTACTCTTGCACCGTGCCTTCAACAACAATATTGTTGAGTGAAAGCGGGTTGCCAACTACCCTGATCCTGTCACCTGGCTGGGGCGCGCACCGTGCATCCAGGGCAACCACCGGCAACTCGGCGCCGTCGAGGTTTATTACCGCCAGGTCATATTCCGACCTGCCGGACCAGTTAACGGCTTTGAAAACTCTGCCGTCAGGGAATTCCACCACCACGTTTAGCGCGTCCTCAACCACGTGGTGATTGGTGACAATTACCCCCTGCGGGTTGATATTAAACCCAGTACCGCGCTTCTGCTCCACTGTGATAGAGGAACCATTTTTACGTGCCACCACCTGGACCTGCACCACAGCCTGCATCATTTCATTATCTATATCTTTTTTCAGGTGAAGCGATTCGGTAATTAGCTCAGCTAACGGAGCGTTCCCGAATGACTGGAGGGATGTGGCAGCAACAAGACCGATAAAAGCCAAAAGCGTTATTAGTGCAGCAAACCTAAAAAGAGCCGGCCGGCCGGCAGTATTTTCTTCACCGTCAGTATTTTCCTCTGCATAGCCATCTTCAAGCCCATAGTAATCTTCTTCCCTGTCCATGGTACACACGCTCCGGGAGCAAATTTGGGAGGCCAAGGTTATCATATCCGGAAAACGTCAAATAGTCCAGTTGCTGTCGATATGTTAACAAATATTAATAGCATAAAATCAAACAGGGCTCGACCGGATAGCCAAACCCCGTTTTGATATGCTAAATTTTTATACGCTGGGCCTGTCAGGGGGGGTCAACTTCCACCTTTTCTTGGAGTTGGCCGCCTTGCCCATATCCCATGTTTCCTTATAGCCCATTGTTGCAGTCGACGGGACTTTACATCCCTTTAAAACACCTTTCACCCTTTTGCCCATAAGCGCCTCCCTTTCTTTAAGTTAAAGGTTGCCCCTGAACGGCAAATGAAATGCGCCGTTTTAAAGTGAATTAATGACACAGGTTAAAGTCAAATCCCTTAATTTACAGACTTCATGGCTGTTGACAGGTCATTAATAATTATGCTATAGTATCTATGCGGTTTTCGCCGGAATAAATTTAATTGTATGCGGCAGTGGCGGAATTGGCAGACGCGCAAGATTCAGGTTCTTGTGCCCGTAAGGGTGTGAAGGTTCAAGTCCTTTCTGCCGCACCAATATTTTTTTCAGGGTTAGAACACTTACACAGGGTTCTAGCCTTTTTGTTGTCACCCTCTAATATTGCCGATATTTAAAATTTACGCCCAATCAAAATTATGGTACAATTACCTTAAAAAAGGAGAGTGAACGATGAAACTCTATTGGCTTTGCGAATATGCTCAAAAAGGTGAATTTAAAGTAGCTAAAGATACCGATGATTTATTTCAAAAAAAAAGTGAAGAGATTAACAAGGAATTTTCCTGGGTTAAAGATAATTTTGAGTGCACAGAAATTTGTGAAGTCGATGGATATAAGATTGTGTTGGAAAAAATTAACAAATCAACTGACGGGTTGGAAGGCAAAGTCTGGATTGAAGAAATTCAAGAAACTTTTAAATAAATTATAAACCTCCCCAAGTAAATATTCAGAAATACTTACTTCAAAAATTCACAGCTCTACATGCGGCAGTGGCGGAATTGGCAGACGCGCAAGATTCAGGTTCTTGTGTCCGTAAGGATGTGAAGGTTCAAGTCCTTTCTGCCGCACCAATTAAAATCAAGGCTTCCGGGTTCGGGGGGCTTTTTATTTTATTGTTGCGGCAACTATCACCTCATGAAAGCCCGGACCAGATGTGCGGCAAAGTAGGTCACAGCAGCCAGGCAAAGCCAGAAACCCGCCAATATCTCCAGCTCCCCGTCCTCCCTCTCCAACCAATCCAATAACCGGTCGATCAACACGAAGTCCGTATAACACGCATACTCTTCTTTAATTCTCATAACTCTATCCATCAAGACGCCCCCTTGTCGTACATATGTTTGTTATCATACTACATCAGAACACGTGTTCTGTCAACAATAAAACACAAGCATTAGCCCGATTAAAGTAAGTTAAATATAATTGTCACCTTTTTCAACACGGCTCAATAATATTTTTCGGAGGGGGTGATAATTTTGAAGAAAAAGGCTGATGCAATTTTTGAAGGTGGCGGCGTTAAAGCCTTCGGTATGCTAGGCGCTCTTTTTGAAGCCGAGAGGCGGGGTTACCAGTGGGTAAACGTGGCTGGCTCTTCTGCCGGCGCAATCATCGCAGCCCTGGTTGCGGCGGGGTATTCGGCGCTTGAAATTAAAGAGCAGATCTGGAAACTTGATTTCAGATACTTAAAGGATGTTGACTGGGTGGGACGAATACCCATTATCGGTCATGCGCTTAACCTGTGGTTCAAGCACGGTCTTTACGTGGGAAATCACCTGGAAAGCCTGATCCGGGGATTATTGGCCGCAAAAGGGATTGTCACATTTAAAGACCTTGTCCAGAAAGAGTATGACAGCGATCCTATCCGCCACTACAAACTTGTTGTTACCGCCACAGATGTCACCAGGCGCAAGCTGTTAAGGCTGCCCTACGATTTCATAGACTACGGTATTGATCCTGACAGCATGGAAGTATGCAAGGCAGTAAGGATGAGTTCCTCACTTCCCTTCTTTTTTGAACCCTGCCGCATTGTTTCCAGCAGTTTGAAAAATAGACAGAAACTAAACTATTTAATTGATGGTGGAGTACTCAGCAATTTTCCAGTCTGGGTATTCGACGACGATGATGTCCCCGCCTGGCCGACTTTTGGCTTTAAAATTGTGGAGGAAGATCAAACCGAACCCTCGCGCATCAACAACCCCTTCGACCTTTTCAAAGCCATACTTTCAACTATGCTGGAAGCTCATGACAAAATCCATGAGTCGAACCTCAAAAGCAGCCTCCGCACCATTTCAATACCCTCGCTTGGGATTAAGACTACTGATTTTGACACCATCAACAAGGAAAAGGATGCGTTATTCGAGGCCGGAGTACAAGCGGCGGTAGGTTTCTTCGAGGGCTGGAACTTTGAAGCTTTCAAACTCCAGTGTTGCAATTATCCACGTCTTCACACACTACCCAACTTGCAGCTTTTGCATAATAAGCCTGCGTCAGGCGCCCGTAAAAAGGTTTGACTTTTAGATCAGCCAAGGTTAAGATTATTTTATATTTCCCCATATTTCGTGGGAATATCGCATACTCTATATGCGTAAGCAAAGCTGGCCGCCAGCTTTAATTTTTTTGTTAAAGGGGAGAACTATGATGCTTGCGGAGCTTAAGAAGACTGAATCAAAGGGGAACCGGGTCATAGTTACCGTCGTGGGGCCGGACTGCGTGGGCATTATCGCCGGAGTGGCCCAGGTACTCGCGTCAAACGGCATTAATATTCTGGACATCAGCCAGACCATTTTGCAGGAATTTCTGGTGATGGTCATGGTTGCGGATATGTCCGGCAGCCCTGTGGACTTGAGCACCTTAAAGGAAAGATTGGCCGCAAAGGGACTTGAACTGGGTGTGAGGATCGATGCTCAGCACGAAGATGTCTTCAAATTCATGCACAGGATTTAGCCGGGGGGGAATAAGATGCTCACCTTACAGGAGATAATGGAAACTATCAAGATGGTGCAGGAGGAAAACCTTGATATCCGCACGATTACCATGGGTATCAGTCTGCGGGACTGTGCCGGACCGGACTCCCGCCAGACGAGGACCAAAATTTATGACAAAATCACGAGACTGGCCGGCCAACTGGTCAAAACCGGGGAGCAGATAGAGCGCGAATACGGCCTGCCCATTGTCAACAAGAGGATCTCGGTGACACCCATGGCCCTGGTCGCCGAAAGCAGCGTAAAGGGTGATATGGTTGACTTCGCCAGGACCATGGACGATGCTGCCGCCGCTGTCGGGGTCAATTTTATCGGCGGCTATTCCGCGCTGGTGCATAAAGGGTTTACCGGAGCCGACCACCGCCTGATCGACAGTATCCCTGAAGCGCTGGACGTCACAACCAGGGTTTGCTCCTCCGTAAATGTGGCGACAACTCATGCCGGAATAAATATGGACGCGGTATACCGCATGGGCCAGGTTATAAAAAAAACCGCAGAGCTTACGGCTGACCGGGACGGGCTGGGATGCGCCAAGCTGGTTGTTTTTGCCAATGTGCCGGAGGACAACCCTTTTATGGCGGGGGCCTTTCACGGTATCGGCGAGCCGGAGTGCGTCATCAACGTCGGTGTAAGCGGTCCCGGTGTAGTAAAAAAGGCGGTTGAAACTGTTAAGGGAGCAGACTTTGGAGTGCTGGCCGAAACTATCAAGAAAACCGCTTTCAAGATTACCAGGATGGGTGAGTTGGTAGGGCGAACCGCCGCAGAAAGACTTGGGGTTCCCTTTGGCATTGTCGACATATCGCTGGCTCCCACCCCGGCGATCGGGGACAGCGTTGCCGAGATCCTGGAAGCAATGGGCATTGAAATATGCGGTACGCACGGGACCACGGCCGCGCTGGCCCTCTTGAATGACGCTGTTAAAAAAGGCGGCGCCATGGCCTCATCCTACGTTGGAGGCCTTTCAGGGGCTTTCATTCCTCTTAGCGAAGACGCCGGCATGATCCGTGCCGCCGAGGCTGGCGCTCTTACTCTGGAAAAGCTTGAGGCTATGACTTGTGTATGCTCGGTCGGGTTGGATATGATCGCCGTACCAGGTGATACACCGGCAGAGACAATCGCCGCGATTATTGCAGATGAAGCAGCCATAGGCATGATTAACAAAAAAACCACCGCTGTACGGATGATTCCCGCGGTGGGTAAAAAAGTGGGCGATTACGTCGAATACGGCGGCTTGCTGGGCAGTGCCCCGGTGATTCCTGTAAAGCCGTTTTCACCCGCTGATTTCGTGCGGCGTGGCGGTAGAATACCCGCCCCTATCCAAGGCTTGACCAACTAAGCTGCCGACAATAGAAATTACGGCTTTTGATATGGATATGGTCAGGCTACTCCTGAACCATTTTGACCATAACCTTCCTCCGTCTGGGACCGTCGAATTCGCAAAAATACACACCCTGCCAGGTCCCCAACTGGAGCTTTCCGCCGCTGATAAACAGAACAAGGCTAACCCCCACCAGCGACGATTTGATATGGGCGGCCGAGTTGCCTTCACTATGCCTGTAGCCGTCATCAAAGGGTACCAGCTTGTTAAGTTCCATCAGCATGTCGGCCGCCACCGTGGGGTCGGCATTTTCATTTATAGTAAGGCCGGCCGTGGTATGCGGAACATAGAGCAGGCAGGTACCTTCCGCTACTCCGCTCTGGGCAACCAGCCGGCCGACCGCTGAGGTAATATCCAGTAATTGCGTCCGTTCACGGGTGTTGACGTCCAGTGTATAGGTTCTTGAACTCATACCCTCTTGCCCCTTTGCGTTAAAGCCGGTAACCCCGGTGCAACGTTTCCTAAATCCCTTTATGATTCAAATTATTCATGTTATAACCAGGGACTAAGAATCTCTTATGCCCAGGTTAAAGGTTAGTATCTCCAGGTTAACGGAAAGGTCAACATTCCTATACACAATGTGCTCAGGCACATTAAGTGAAACGGGAGCAAAATTGAGGATTGCGTGCAACCTGTTTTTTACCATTAAATCGGCAACATCCTGGGCTGATTTGGGGGGAACAGCAATTATTCCGATACGTACCTTATGCTTATTGATAATATCCGGCATCTTCTCCGGCGGGTAGACATCCAGGTCCCCGACCTTTCTACCAATTTTATTAAGGTCATTGTCAAAAACGCCAACGACGGAAAATCCCCGGCTGTTAAACCCCCGGTAGGTTGAAAGGGCGTAGCCGAGGTTTCCCGCCCCAACCAACAGCAGTGGCCAGGGTACGTTCAGACCGAGAATTTTTAAGGTATAGCGCATGAGGTCCTGTACATTATAGCCTACACCACGGGTGCCGAACTCACCAAAGTACGCTAAATCTTTTCTAACCTGAGGTGGGCTTACCCCTACCCCTTCGGCAATTTCATTAGATGATACGGTAATTATGCCTTTTTCGTCCAGCCGCTCCAGAAACCTGGAGTAAACCGACAACCTGTTAATAGTTGCTTCGGGCACCCTTTGGGTTTTCATATTACTCCTCCACCAGGTATGTGTTCCCCTCTCAACAAGGGTATTACTAAATTATCCCAACGTGCTGGTTTTCACAAACTTGTAGCACTGTTTTATTGTAAATGATCCGCATGAAAAACGTCAAACCCTTTTGATAACTTCAGTGGATATGTTCATTAAAAAAAACAAATAAGCCACCCTATCATAGCAAAGGGTGACTTATCGAATAATAGCTTACTTGGCTACAACAACAGCGGTACCGCTTGCTGTTACCATCAGCATCCCTTCCCTGATTACCTCGTAATCCAAATCAACTCCCACCACCGCATTGGCTCCCAAGGCTTGCGCCTGCTGGGACATCTCTTCAAGCGCGAGCTGCCTTGCTTGGGCCAGTTTTTGTTCATAGGCACCGGAGCGGCCGCCCACAATATCGGTAATACTGGCAAAGAGATCCCGCACGATATTGGCGCCCATAATTGCCTCACCAGACACGATGGATAAATACTGCAGTACCGGTTTACCTTCAATGGTTTGTGTTGTGGTTAAAATCATCTAAGTCCCCCCTTAGAATTATTATACCCTCTCTTCGTCAACAAATCTTCCACCCAGTAAAATAAATTCGCTGCCTTTTACCAATCTACTCCAAGGTAGTCTCGACTATCTCATGGACTGCAGGGTTGCCGGCCATTGCTTTCTCAAGCAGACCCTAGACGGACTACAGTCCAGAGCAACTCTTTTCATGCTGCAGCGTGTGGCCATAGCCGGCCCCCACGCGGCGTCCGGATTTTTCAACATCCATGACCGCCCTGGCGTAGCTTTCCTCCGGCGTATCGTTCAGACCGATTTTGCCCGGATAAATGGCGTAATCCTCCCGGTACTTGGCCGGTGTCATGTTTGGCATAATAACGTTGGCGCCACATTGTAAAACCTTTACCCTGCCCAGCGGATCAATCGTCGCTGCCGATGTTGTCGCGGGCAGGTGCGCGCGCGGCATAGCCAGCCGGGCAACGGCCAGCGTCTTCAAGGTCATTGCCAAGGTCCCACCGGCCTCCCCGGCTAGAGGTGTCCGGCTGCTTGGTATAAAGGGACCGATTCCGGCCATTTCTATACCCATCCTGCGAAACAGCAGGATATCATCCGCCAGAGTTTCTAAAGTCTGCCCGGGCAAACCCACCATGTTGCCGGAGCCGACCTGGTATCCCAGCTCCGAGAGCCACCTCTGTCTTTCCAATCGCTCTTCCAGGAATGTGCCTGGACGTAAGCGGGCAAAAAGGCGCGGGTCGCTTGTTTCATGCTTTAATAAATAGCGGTCCGCCCCGGCCTTCCTAAATAGGGTGTAATCCTGGCGGGAACGGTCCCCGACGGAAAGCGTGATCGCAACATCATTGTCCTTCTTGATGGCCCGGATAATTCCGGCCAGCATTTCTCCCGAATAATACCCTTCCTCGCCTGATTGCAGCACGATGGTGCGACAACCAAGTGCAGCCGCCGCGCCGGCGCTCTCGATGATTTCCCAAGGAGGCATACGGTACCTGGCAACTTCCAGGTTATCCTTGCGCAAGCCGCAATAGGAACAGTTCCTGGCACAGTGATTGGAAAATTCAATGATACCCCGCAAATGGATTTCATCCCCTACAAACCTGGCCCGCGTCTTATCTGCCAGATGAAAGAGGGCGATACTTTCCTCATCGTCCGCGCTGAGCAGAGCCACCAGGTCCTCCCTGGTCAGTTCCAGGAACTTGGCGGCACGCTCCAACACTTCCAAGAACTTTTTTCTCAACTTAATTCACTCCAGTCTCAATTTCGTCCAGCAGCTGAAGCGCAGAGGGGAAGGGTGATAGAGCCCTCCTCAATATGCCGTGCACGTGGGCAATCAGCACCCCGTAATTTACCACCGGCGCCCCGGCGCTGTTGGCCTGTATAATCCGGTGCAGCATTTCCTTACGGTTAATCATGCAGGCCCCACAGTGAACAATCAGGTTGTACTGCCCCAGGTCAGCCGGCAGCGTATTTCCGCTGGACCAGTCGAAATGCAGTTCTCCTCCCGCCTTTTGGCGCAGCCAGCGGGGAATTTTTACGGTGCCGATATCGTCCGATACCCGGTGGTGGGTGCAGGCCTCGGCAACAAGAACACGATCCCCGGGCTTCAATCTGTCAACTGCCATCGCCCCTGCCACCAGCGCCTCCAGATTCCCCTTGTAACGGGCAAACAGTATGGAAAATGAGGTCATCATCACGTCTCCAGGAGTATCAGCGTCCACTTTCAAAAAAGCCTGCGAGTCCGTAACTACCAGCTTGGGTTTGGAGGAAAGCCCTGCCAACGCTCTCTTAAGTTCCCTTTCCTTGACTACCAGGGTAATGGCGTCATTATCCAGGAGGTCCCTGATAGTCTGCACCTGGGGCAGGATGATCCTGCCTTTGGGGGCTGCCAGGTCTATGGGAACTACCAGCACCACGGTATCGCCCGGGTCAATCAGGTCCCCGAGGATAGTTGGCGAGGTCCACTCCTTGGGCGCAGCCTTGATGATTTCCTTTTTTAAACCCTCGATGCCCAACCTGGTCACAGCGCTTACCGGCACAACCTTAATCCCCAGGATTTCCTCCACTGCCTCCGACCCGGCCTCCTGGTTAAGATCCATCTTGTTCAAGACTCCGACTACCGGCACTCCCTGCTCTGCGGCTTTCTTGATCAAATCCTTCTCATATTCCCCGGCGCCCTGTACCGGGTCGATTACCAGGAGCATCAAGTCAGCCTTGTGAAGTACGGCAATTGTCTTCTGAATACGCAGGTCGCCCAGTTCGCCCACGTCGTCAATACCGGCTGTGTCAATTATCACCACGGGACCTACCGGCAGGATTTCCATCGACTTGTAAACGGGGTCGGTAGTTGTGCCCGGAATGCTGGATACGATAGCGATTTCCTGGTTGGTCAACGCGTTGATCAGGCTGGACTTGCCGGCATTGCGGCGGCCGAAAATAGCGATATGGAGCCTATTTCCCCGCGGTGTGTCATTTAAACTCCCCACACTCATCTTTTATCCCTGCCTTTTTTCAGGTATTTGGTCCCGGCCACACCCGGCCTGGTAAGTTCACCAGGAGTAAAAATAGCTGCCAGGTCTTCTGAGGTAAATAATCCTGATTCTATGACGACTTCCCTTAAATTCTTGCTCTCCCGCCTGGCTTGCTTAACTAGTTCCGCAGCTTGACCGTAACCCAGGTGGGGAGTTAAGGCGGTAATAAAACCGTGGCTTTCTTCCAGCCAGCGACGGCACCTGGCCTCATCCGCCATGATCCCTTTAACACATTTTTCGTTTAAGATGTTAACCGCATTGATCAGCATTTCCAAGGACTGGAGCAGGGTATGAGCAATGACCGGCATAAAGGCGTTCAATTCTAAACTACCCGCCGCTGCGGCTGCCGCAAGGACCTGATCGTTGCCCATCACCTGGAAGGAAACCTGGGTAATCATTTCAGGAATCACCGGGTTTACCTTGCCTGGCATGATCGATGACCCGGCCTGTATTTCCGGCAGCTTGATTTCAGCCAGACCTCCGAGGGGGCCTGAGGAAAGAAGCCTCAGGTCACCGGCCATCTTGGCCAGGTTTACCGCCGCCGCTTTTAAAAGACCGGACACCTCCACGAAGACATCGGTATTCTGGGTCAGGTCTATGGTATTCTCAGAACGTGCTAAACCGTACCCGGTTATAGCTCGAAGTTCTTCAATAACTGAGTAGATATAATGAGGATTGGCGTTCAAACCCGTACCCACCGCAGTACCACCCAGGTTAACCTGACGCAGCCTCTCTTCGACCTTATAAAGGCGCCAGCGGTCTCTGGCAATGGCTTCGGCATAGGCGCTGAATTCCTGCCCCAGCGTAACCGGCACTGCGTCCTGCATCTCAGTGCGGCCAATTTTTAATATCCCTGCGAACGACGCCTCTTTTTCCTGCAGGGCGCCCTGGAGATCAGCCAGTACCTCGCTGAGGTCCAGGACCCTGCCAATGGCGGCAACCCGCAGGGCGGTCGGATAGACATCGTTTGTCGACTGGGATAAATTTACGTGCTCCAAAGGGTCAACCAGCAGGTAGTCCCCTTTTTGCCCCCTGAGGAGTTCTATGGCACGGTTGGCAATCACTTCATTAACGTTCATGTTGGTGGATGTCCCCGCCCCGCCCTGAAAGGCATCAACAATAAACTGGTCGGACAGTCCACCGCCAGCTACCTCGCCTGCAGCCTTGACGATGGCTTCGCCAATCCTGCGGTCCAACAGTCCCGCGCTCATATTGGCCTCTGCCGCTGCCTGCTTGACCTGGGCCACCGCTCTGATTAGGAAGGGGTTTGTTTTAAATCCGGATACCGGAAAATTGCCGGCCGCACGAACGGTATGGATGCCGTAATAGGCTGCCTGTGGAACTTTTACTTCACCAAGCATATCCTTTTCAATGCGAAACTCCACTTAACGGCCCTCCAGTCTAACCTTTTGTCAATAGCGCTGTTTTTACTTTAACTCCGGTAAGGCTGCCAAGCTTACCGGTCATAGCGCCAATCTCGTCCGTAGATCCGTCCACAATCAGGGAGATAATCGAGAGATTGCGGTCCCGGTAAGGGACCCCCATCCTCCCCACAATCATTTCTCCATACTCACTCAGGACCGTGTTAATCCGGCGGGAAGCATCCTCTCTGCTTTCCACCACGATCCCGATCACACCAATGCGCCTGTCCATATGAATCCCCCTATATTAAACTTGCCACGGCGACCTGCGGGCTTACAACGCAAACATAACCTTCAACAATAATAAAGCCCTTTTCTCTTGTGCGAAAAAGGGCCTAAAAGTGCTGTCACTTCTCCTTGAGAGCAGGGGATTTCCCTTCTTCGCAGAATCTTTTTGACCCTCCGGGACGGTTTCGCCCGTACCCGTCAGGCTTATGAATTTTTACTTGTAAACATTATACTCTTTATTGCCATAAAAACAATCAGCCAATTCTTAAACTTTATTTTAATTTAATTCGCAGACAATCATACCTATCGCGGTGCCACGTATCATGAAAATACCAGCCGATGCAGATGCGATTTTAATCGCACACGGCGCGCCAGCGCCGCACTTGGGCATCTAATGCAACTCTTGTGCGAATGAATTCGCCCTACATTTTCAGGTTGGAGGATATATTCCTCATACCATCATTTATCTAAAATTGTTCCATATGCATTTACTTATAGAAGTCTACTTTTCCATAGCTGTCTTGAAGGAGTGGCGCGCAGCCTCCACTGTCTCGTCGATTTCGCCGTCGCCGTGGACTAAGGACATAAATGCCGCCTCAAACTGCGAGGGAGCCAGGTAGACCCCCTGTTCCAGCATCGCCTTAAAGAAGGCCGCATATTGAGCAGTATTGGAAGTACAGGCTGAAGCATAGTCCTTAACGTCTTGCCCGGTGAAGAAACAACACAACATTGAGCCAACCCGGTTAAGACACACCTCTGCCCCGGCTTCCCCGGCAGCCTCGGCCAGACCGCTCGCAAGGGCTTGAGAACTCTGTTCTAGCTGCTCGTATACTCCCGGTTGCCGGATTATCTCCAGGGTGGCAATGCCGGCGGTAACAGCCAGGGGATTGCCTGACAGGGTCCCCGCCTGGTAGACCGGACCGGATGGGGAAACTCTCTCCATGATTTCACGTTTTCCGCCATAAGCCCCTACTGGAAGCCCACCGCCTATGATTTTACCCAGGCAGGTTAAATCAGGAGTAATGCCGTAAAGCTGTTGGGCTCCCCCATAGGCGACACGAAATCCGGTCATGACCTCATCAAAAATGAGAAGGCTCCCGTAAGTGCTGGTAAGGTTGCGTAGACCCTCCAAAAACCCTGGGGCCGGCGGGATGACCCCCATGTTGCCGGTAACCGGCTCGACAATGACTGCCGCGATATCCTCGCCTTCCAGCTTGAAAATTTCGTTAAGACCGTCGAGGTCGTTGTAATTGGCAATAATGGTGTTAACCGCCGAGCCGGGCGGTATTCCAGGGCTGGTGGGAGTCCCCAGGGTCAAAGCGCCGGAACCTGCTTTGATCAGCAAAAAGTCGGCATGCCCGTGGTAGCACCCTTCGAATTTAACAATTTTATTGCGTCCGGTGTACCCCCGGGCCAGCCTTAGAGCGCTCATGGTGGCTTCCGTCCCGGAGTTAACCAGACGGACCATATCTATCGAGTGAACAGCTTCCACAACCATGGCAGCGAGGATATTTTCTAATTCCGTTGGGGCTCCGAAACTGGTGCCGACCTCCCGCAGACATCTTTCCAGAGCTTCAATTACATGGGGATGCCGGTGGCCCAGGATTAAAGGGCCCCAGGAACCCACATAATCGATATATGAATTGCCATCAGCGTCATAAATATGCGCGCCTTCACCCCGGCTGATAAAGACGGGATTTAAACCAACAGATTTAAAAGCTCTGACCGGGCTATTTACACCGCCGGGAATGATCTTAAGCGCTTCTTCGTAAAGAGCAACTGATTTGGAGAAGTCTTTTGGCACTTTTAGAAAACCCCTTTCCTTATTCAAAGTAGCGCATGCTGCTTTTTTTCAATTCAGCAGTGCTGAATAAAAGACGGTATTTTTCCAAGCCTGCGGCCCTGGAAATTCTCTCCGCCACCTGCAAACATTCCTCTCTGGTCTGTCCATGCACCATCGTATACAGATTGAAAGGCCACCTGGGGTGGCGGGGCCGCTGGTAGCAATGGGTTACCTCTTCAAAAGCGGCCATAATCCTGCCGGCCTCATGAACCTGACTGTCAGGAACATCCCATACTACCATGGCGTTGGCCACGTAACCGAGATCCTGATGGCGCACGGTAGCCCCAAAACGCCTGATCAGGCCTTGGTCAACAAGCCTTTTTACGTCCATTATGAGGGTCTCCTCGGACATCCCCAAAACTTGTGCCAGGGCCTGGAAAGGACGGCTAACCAACGGCAAGCCCTCCTGTAGAACCCGAACTATTTGTCTGTCCTGTTCGCTCAGCTCCAAAACTAACACCTCAGTCGAGATCGAAGTTCACCCTTATTTTATAAATATTTTCAGCGGGAAAGGTCATGATTTCTTGTATACCGGTACGTTCCCTGATCCCTTTTAAAGTCTCCGCCAGCTTTTCCTCGGAAGGAGCCAGCAGTGTAAACCACATATTGATTGGGTCTTCTCTCAAGTAGTTGTGGGTCACTCCAGCAAATGAATTGACCACTTTAGCCACCTCATCGATGCGCTCTGCAGTGACCTCCATGGCACATAGAGCCCCACTGTAACCCAGTTTCCTGGAATCAAAAACCCCGCCGAGGCGGCGGATGACCCCGTTTTCAATCAGCAGCCTTAGCCGTGCGATTACCTCAGTTTCACTGAGGCCCAGCACTTCTCCTACCTCCCGGTAGGGTTCGGGAACAATAGGCAAACTGGTCTGGATAAGCCTGAGAAGCTTCCTGTCCGTCTCGTCAAACACCATGTTCAATATCCCCTTCGCCCGTGGTAGATACACCACGGCTCTTCAGCCATATAGTCACCGTGGTAAAAGTAGGCACGGGCCCGACAGCCGCCGCATACCTTTTGGTACCGGCAGCTTCCGCAGCCTCCCTGGTAGTCCTCGGTGCGGAGCTTTTTAAATATCTCCGCTTCCCGCCAGATTTCCCCAAAGGGTGTTTCTCGGACATTCCCGGCCGGCAAATTCAGGTAGGCGCAGGGTTGCACAATACCCTTGGGACTGATGATGCAATAAGATATCCCGGCCAGACAGCCCTTGCTGAAACGGGTCTTGACCCCCATCTGGTCAGCAACGCGCATAAACTGTGGGGCGCAGGTCGGTTTCAACTCGATTTTAACTTCAGCCTGTTTTTGCATAATCCGGCGCAAGAGCTCCTCATACTGTTCAGACCTGAGCGATTCGGCCTCAATATTAACAGCGCGCCCGGTAGGGACCAGAAAAAAGATGTGGTGGCCAATGGCTCCCATCTTCACAGCAAAATCGGTCAGCTTTTCCACTTCCGGCATATTCCAGTCCATCACTGTGGTATGGAGCTGAAAAGGCAGTCCGGCCTCGCGGCAGGCCAGCATGCCGTCGACCGCGCCCTGCCAGGCGCCTGGTGTGGCGCGAAAATCATCGTGACGCACGGAGTCGACACTGTCGAGACTGATGCCCATGGCCATCGCCCCGGCTTTCTTCAGCTTCTGAGCTGTTCCCCCCGTAATCAGGGTACCGTTGGTCCCGAATACAGGCCGCAGACCCATCTCGCGAGCGTGGCTCACCAGATCAAAAATATCATCTCGCATCAACGGCTCGCCACCGCTGAATATCATTATTTTAAAACCTGCCCCGGCAATCTGGTCAATCAGGGCCAGGCCTTCCTCAGTGCCGAGCTCCTCTTCGGCCTTGGCCCCGGCATCCCGGTAGCAGTGCTTGCAGTACATGTTACAGGCATTTGTTGTATTCCAGGAAATTATCACAATAAACCTCCGTATAAAAGTCGTAGGTCGTAAGGCGTAGGGCGTAAAACCAATTGTTTAAGGAAGAGGTGTATTTTTTGTTTATTAGTTAAAGTACAGGTTAAATCTTACTCAAAAGTCATAAAGCGAAGGAAGAAAATTTTTTACGTTTGGCAAAACATACAGTTGCAAAAAATACTACTTTTTCAAAAGTATTAAAATGTCCTTATATCTTACGCCCTACGACCTAAGCCTTACGCCTTTACCGTGGATTTGCTACAACTTAGACTTTCCCGTATCTCACTTACAAGAGATCTTTGTCCCACTTATAACCCTTTTATCCACTTGGCAGCGTCGATGGCGTGGTAGGTGATGATGATATCGGCGCCGGCCCGTTTAATGCCGGTGAGGGTCTCCAGTACGATCCTGCGCTCATCCACCCAGCCATTTGCGGCCGCAGCTTTGACCATGCTGTACTCACCGCTGACATTATAGGCCGCTACGGGATAGTCGCACGCATCCTTGACCCGGCGAATTACATCCATATAGGCCAGGGCCGGCTTGACCATGACAATGTCGGCCCCCTCTTCGATATCCAGCCGGACCTCGCGCAGCGCCTCGGCTGCATTGGCAGGATCCATCTGATAGGCCTTCCTGTCTCCGAAGCGGGGGGTTGAGCCTGCCGCTTCCCGGAACGGACCATAGTAGGCGGAAGCATACTTGGCAGAATAGGCCATAACCGGTATGTTTTCATAACCTCCGGCATCCAGCGCAGCTCGTATGGCGCCTACCCTGCCGTCCATCATGTCCGAAGGGGCAACCATATCCGCGCCCGCTTCCGCGTGAGAAACCGCAGTCCTTGCCAGCAGCTCCAGGGTTGGATCGTTCAGTACGCAACCGTCTTCAACGATCCCGCAGTGTCCGTGGCTGGTGTACTCACAGAGGCAAAGGTCGGTGATTACCATTAGTTCCGGGTACTCTTTCTTGACAGCCCGCACCGCCTGCTGGATAATCCCATCATCGGCGTAAGCCTCAGAACCAACTTCATCTTTTGCAGCAGGAATCCCGAAGGGCATTATGGCAGGGATTTTTAAGCCAACAACTTCCTGAAGAACTCCCAGCAGTTGATCTATTGAATAATTGCAGATACCGGGCATGGCCTCCACGGGACGGGCAACTCCTTTTCCGTGGGTCACGAAAACAGGGTAAACCAGGTCGTTAACGGACAGGCTGGTTTCACGCACAATTCGCCGTATATTCTCGCTAAGTCTGAGCCGCCTGGGGCGTTGTACAGGAAAAGGCATCCAAAATACCCCCTATTTCAAGTATGTCTGTGCAAAGCTTGCAATCCAACAAAAAAATATACAGCATCAGTTTTTTTGACCAATCTCCTCCGCAGTCAGGTAGCAGGCGGGGTCATACTCCCAAAAATCCCCCGTAACTGCCTCGGCCCGGGCCCTGAAATTGCCGTTGCAGATGTCCAGCCAGCGGCATTGAGCGCAGCGCCCCTTGAGCAAGGATCTACGGTTTTTCAAGCCTGCTAAAATTGGCTGGCCGGCGTCGGTCCAGATATCGCCAAACTTGCGTTCCTTGACGTTGCCGAAGGTGTGGTTCTGGGTAAACTGGTCCGGGTGGACATTGCCATACCAATCCACAGCGCCGATGGCAACTCCAGTCCGGTTCCCCCCGTTGAGCCGCAAAAGTTTAAGCGCCTGTTCCGCCCTGACGGGCTCCGTTTTCTTAAGTTTGAGGTAAATATATACACCGTCGGCATGGTTGTCAACGGTCAGTATTTCTTTTTTCAGACCACGGCGGTAAAAATCCAGGGTCCTGTCCATGATCAAATCTAAGGCCGCACGGGCCTCCTGGCGGGTGACATCCTCTTCCACCATCTTGCTGCCGCGTCCGGCATAGACAAGGTGGTAAAAACAAACACGGGGGATATCCTCCTGCTCGACCAGGTCGAAAATATCGTTCAAGTCTTTATAGTTATTACGATTGATGGTAAAGCGAAGCCCCACCCGTTGGCCTGCCGCAATACAGTTCCGAATCCCTTTCAAGGCAGCGTTAAAGGCGCCCCGGCGCCCGCGAAAGCGGTCGTTGTTTTCCCCAATCCCGTCCAGGCTGACGCCGACATAGCCTACTCCGATATTTTTCAGAAAGTTTACAGTATCAGGCTCTAGAAGGGTGCCGTTGGTGGAAATAGTGGGTCTGATCCCCTTGCTTGCAGCGTATGAGGCCAGTTGCAGCAGGTCTTTTCTCAGAAGGGGCTCACCACCGGAAAAAAGGAGAACCGGGACCTTGAACTCAGCCAAGCTGTCAATAAAGCGCAAGGCCTCGCCTGTGGTTAGCTCCCCCTCATAATCTTTGGCTTCGGAATTTGAGTAGCAATGCCTGCATTTTAAATTGCAGGTACGGGTGCAATTCCACACCACCACCGGACCATGTCCCGCGGTTGTCCCGTGTACCTGGCCTTGCGAGTCCTGGCTATAGCGGAGAGAATCACCAAAATACTCCGTATCACATAAAAGCTTGGTGACACTGATCATTTAACCACACCTTTACGGTTCAATATTTGGGAAGCAGGGGGAAGCAGGGGGACGGTTCTTTTGCTTCCTTGAAAATAGCTGCACAGTTGTTCAGCTCACAGAGGGAACCCCAGAAATGCAGGTGCGAATTCATTCGCACAAATGTTACATTAGCTCCCCAAGTCCGGCGCTCACGCGCCGTGTGCGATTGAAATGGCGCCTACATCGGCTGTTGTTTTCTGATGCGCCGGCGGCGTGGGCAACTACTTAAAAACTAATCAGTATTAAGCCGGAAACCGGCTAAAATAATCCCGGATAGATTTTATCAACCCCTCGATGGTATACTCACCTGCCACCACGTCAACGTTAACGCCAAGGTCGCGGGCAGTAGCAGCGGTTATAGGTCCGATGCAAGCCACTGTGATCCCTTCGAGGAGGTCGCTCAGGTTCGGGGCGTCCAGCATTTTCACAAAGTTTTGGACAGTTGAGGAACTGGTAAAGGTTATTACCTGGATTTCTTTCCTTTGCAGCATGGCCGTAATCAGACTACTGTCGTCACTTCCGGTGCGTGTCCGGTAAGCCGTAACCTCTGTTACCACCGCTCCCATGGCAGTCAGCGCCTCCGGCAGCACCCTGCGGGCTATTTCAGCCCGCGGCAGCAACACCCTGTCTCCAGCCACAACTTTGTCCTGCAGTTCTCTCACAATCTCTTCGGCACGGTATTCACCGGGTACTGTCTCCACCAGAAGTCCGTAGTTTTCAAGGGCCTCACTGGTTTTAGGCCCGATGGCACATAATCTCGCACGGTGCAGCCTGCGGACATCCTGGCGGTGATGGCGCAACCGTCTAAAAAACGATGCCACACCGTTAACGCTGGTGAATATTATCCAGTTAAAAGACTCTATTTCTTGAATAGCCATGTCCATTTTAGCATAATCGTCCGGTTCTGCAATACTGATGGTGGGATACTCCACCGGCTCTCCCCCCAGGGCGTGGATTGCCTCCGAGAGCCTGCTGGCTTGCTCTCTGGCCCTGGTCACCAGCACCCTTTTACCGAAAAAGGGCTTGTTTTCAAACCAGTTGAGCTTTTCCCGCATTGACACAACCTCACCCACAACAATAACAGCGGGATTTTTAAAACCTGTCTGAATAGCTTTGGCGCTGATGTCTCCCAGCGTTCCCACCAGGGTCTGCTGCTCCGGTGTGGTCCCCCACCGGATCAACGCTGCCGGTGTCTGAGCCGGTTTGCCGTACGCAAGCAGGCGTCCGGTAATGTTGGGCAGGTTGGACATACCCATCAAGAATACCAGGGTACCGCCCGAAGTCGCCAGCTTGTCCCAGGCAATGCTGCTGTCATCCTTGACCGGGTCTTCATTCCCGGTAATAATGGAAAGGGTTGAGGCGAGCTCCCGGTGTGTCACCGGAATGCCTGCGTAGGCCGGAACCGCTACAGCGGAAGTAACCCCCGGAACTATTTCAAAGGGAACACCTGCTTCAACCAGAGCCTCCGCTTCCTCACCACCCCGGCCGAATACGAAGGGGTCACCACCTTTAAGCCTGGTCACAACTTTGCCTTCCAGGGCTTTTTCCACCAACAGACGGTTTATTTCTTCCTGTTTTAAGGTGTGGCGGTCTGGAGATTTTCCGGCATAAATAAGTTCGGCCCCAGACCGGGCAAAAGCCAGGAGCCTGCGGCCGGCAAGCCGGTCATACATGATTACGTCAGCTTTCCGGATCGCTTCAAGTCCCTTGACCGTAATTAATTCAGGATCGCCCGGACCTGCCCCTACCAGGTAAACCAAGCCTTTATTCATAAATCCTTTTCTCCTGTCTCATTTCCTGTAAAATATCCCCGGCGCCCATCTCCAAAAGCTTCTCCGCCAGTCTTTCACCGAGTTTCTCAGCTTCCCCCATGCCTCCTGCCATAGAGGAACGCACCACTTGTTTGCCGTCAAGGCGGGCCACCAGTCCCTCCAGCATTAGACGGGAGTTGTCAACTGTACCCAGGGCGCCTACCGGGACCTGGCATCCCCCCTCCAGTTTTTTGAGGAGCGCCCTTTCGGCCTGAATAGCGCAACGGGATTCAGTGTGGTCTATCCTCGAAACCAACCTTAATACTTCTTCACTGTCTCTACGTACCTCCACCCCAATCGAACCCTGACCAACAGCAGGCAGGCAAATATCGAAAGGGATCATCTGTGTAATCCTGTTCTCCCACCCCATGCGTTTAACGCCGGCATAAGCCAGTACAGTAGCGTCAAGCCCGTCTTCATCGAGCTTGCGCAGGCGGGTATTGATATTGCCGCGCAAATCCACCATCTTGAGGTCGGACCTGTAGCCGAGCAGTTGGGCGCAACGCCTGAGGCTGCTGGTGCCGATCAAGGCGCCCCGGGGTAACGCATCCAGGCTTTTCCCGTACTTTGTAATCAGTACGTCACCAGGGTATTCACGGCAACAAACGGCCCCTACGCACAAGCCCTCCGGCAATTCGGTAGGCAGGTCTTTCATGCTGTGGACAGCCAGGTCAATATCCCCACGCAGCATGGCCAACTCCAATTCCTTGGTAAAAATCCCCTTGTCTCCTATTTTAGCAAGAGCTACATCCAGGATGTTGTCACCCTGGGTGCGCATCCCCACGATGCGAAAATGATATGCTGGGTTGGCTTCTTTCAGGTTCTCTACAACCCAATTGGCCTGCCACAAGGCCAGCCTGCTTTCTCTGGTGCCTACCACAATTTCACGTCGCATACCCGGCCTCCTATCCAAACAAATGAAAAAATTAATCAGCATTTTCTGGCATTTATTCTGCTGCAGCAAGGTAAAAAAGCGCTGATTTCCGTATTAAGGTCCAGGATAATCCTCTTTAATTAAAACAAATTTTCCTTGGGGTGGGAAGCCGTCTTTTTCTTGGGCTTCTGTCCCGCGACTTCCAGATCAAAGAGGTTTTGCAGGATCTCGGTATACAAGTGCCCCTCTGTGGTGAGGGCGTAACTTTTAAGCTTGGATACCGGCAGGTGCAGGACCTGATTGACAATGGAGTTTGCCAGGGAACCAACAACCTTCCGGTCATGCTCGGAAAGGTCGCCCAGCCTGTTCAGCGCCCGCTTCAGCTCCTTTTGTTTTATCTTTTCACCCCACTGTTTCAGGGCTGTAATGGTGGGCACCACAAACTGCATGCCCAGCCACCGCATAAATTCGTCCAGTTCCTCTTCGATGATACCTTCCGCTATAACGGCTGCTTTTTTACGCTGTTCCAGGTTCTGGCCAACAATATTTTTCAAATCATCTATGTCATAAAGGGTTATACCCTCAATATTACCAACTTCTGTCTCAATATCCCGCGGCACCGCGATGTCGATCATAACAATCCGGCGGCCATTCCTTCTTTCCATTACCCTGCACATTTCTGCGGCCCTCACCACGCAGTGGGCGGCCGCGGTGCAGCTGATCACAATGTCTGCTTCCTCCATGTACCGGTACATCTCGTTAAATTTGACGGCCTTACCGTCAAGCTGCGTAGCCAGGGATTCCGCGCGTTCAAAAGAACGGTTGGAGACAATGACGCTGGTAACACCATTTGCGACCAAATGCTTGGCGGTCAGCTCGCTGATCTTGCCGGCGCCCACCAGCAGCACGGTGCGGCTGTCAAGGCTGCACAGGTGTGTCCTGGCCAACTCCACGGCGGCGTAGCCCGTCGAAACGGCGTTCTGATCAATCCCAGTCTCTGTACGTACCCGCTTGCCAATCGTAATTGCCTGCTGGAAAAGCATGTTCAGGACACGGTTGGTGGTCCCATACTCAACTGCCTGCTGGTATGCCGTTCTCACCTGCCCTAAAATTTGGGTTTCCCCCAGCAGCATCGAATCCAGGCCGGCCGCAACACGGAAAATATGGCGAATAGTATCGTAGAGGGTATGGCAGTAAGTGAAGTTTTTGATCTGGGAAATATCTGCGCCCGAAGAGCGGGAGAGAAAATCCCAAATGGCATTGAGCCCTTCGTCCATTTCCATGGTGGCGGCATAAATCTCGGTCCTGTTACAGGTCGAAAGGATGGCGCAACCTTGAATGACAGGATAAGATTTGAGCTGTAACAGCGCACCCTCAAGTGTTTCTCCTGAAAAAGACAGCTTTTCACGTACCTCCACAGGCGCCGTCCTGTGGTTAAGACCGACCACTGCGATAAGCACTGCGCAACCTCTCCTTTACCCTCTCTATGCAGCCCTCTTTAAGAAGGCTGAGGACTTCACTGTCAACCATATTTTCCAATATCGCTCTCTTTAAATCCCGATCGGCAACATTTCGGATGACCTCCTGACGTAAATCTCCCAGCAACTCAAGAAACTCCCCAAAGGGAGCGCCATAGGTTTTTTCCAGGTCTTCGCGAATTTTACGGGCCAGCATGGGGCTCTTGCCGTCCGTGGAAACAGCAATACTAAGATCTCCCCGCCTGACCACCGCGGGTACAAAAAAATTACCTTTGGCCTGGTCATCAACAATGTTCACTATCAAATTGCGAACTGCGCAATCGTCAGCAACCTGCCGGTTGACCTCCTCCCGGTTGGCAGCGCCGATCACCAGGAAAACGCCGGCCAAGTCGGATACCCTGTAATAACCCTGTCTGTAAACAAGCTTGTCTTCCTCTGCCAGCTTCGCGAGGCCGGGTGTTATGGAAGGACTGACTACAACAACGTGAGCGCCGCATTCAAGCAAGGAGTGGACTTTGCGCTCGGCTACTTGCCCGCCGCCCACAACCAGACAAGTCTTGCCGGTTAAATTCAGTGAGATAAAGTAACGTCTTGACAATCATATCCACCTTATGTCTGTATTAGTATTTTCTTGCTCCAACAAAATCCGCCGCAAGGCTTAAGGTCAACCTGGTGGGTATGTCAGGAAGCTCTTTTAAAGCCTGCTTGGCCCTGTTGATATATTTCCCAACCAGTTCAAAAGAACGCTCTATAGCCCCACTATTGGTGATGATGCTTATGGCTTCCTGCATCTCATCCTCGTCTTTTTCAGGTTTTGCTACCAGTTCTCTGAGCCGGTCCTTTTGCCTGGCAGAGTCCAGGGCATAAATAACCGGGAGGGTGATTATCCCCTGGCGCAGGTCACTGCCGATTGGTTTGCCCAATTCCTGCTGGTCGGCAACCATGTCCAGGATATCGTCGGTAATCTGAAAAGCCATCCCCACCCCATGTCCGTACCGATACAGCGGGTAGTAGACGCTTTTGGGGGCGCCGCAGGCTACGGCTCCCAGTTGAGCGCTGGCCGCAATAAGCATGGCCGTCTTGCGGTTAATACGGTATAGGTAATCCCTAAAGCTCTGTTTGACGTCAAAGGAGGCTGCTATCTGCTGGATCTCGCCCTCACCCATATTGACACTGGTGCTGGCCAGGACGATGGAAATAAGAGGTGCATATTCATAACGGGCGATCAAGATGAGAGACTTGGCAAAAAGGTAGGAACCTATATGGGTGGAGATACTGTTGCCCCACATGGCCTTGACCGTGGGCTTGCCCCTGCGGGTTAGCGACGCGTCCACCACATCGTCATGTACAAGTGTAGCCATATGGATCAGTTCCAAGGCAGTAGCCAGCGGCAGGATCCTCTGCGGGTTAAAGTTGTAAAATTTTGCCCCGAAGAGGCAGAGCGCAGGTCTTAGTCTTTTACCTCCCGCATTGAGGAGATGCGTGGAGGTCTCGGTTAGGAGCGGGTTTGGCGTTTTCACCACGACACTCAACTCTTTTTCCACCATCTGCAGTTCTGTTGCGATGTCTTCAAAAAACTCCAACATCCTTACCGCTTCCTCTGCCTTTTAAATGAAAAAAAGAATATTTAATAAAAAATTATAAATATTATGCAAATTGTTTCCAGAAATAATTATTCGCGGTAAGCATTTAAATTCCTTCCTGTTAATTGGGAAAAGTTTGTTTATTTAGTTCTTCCATCCAACCTCTAAAAGTAAGTATAATTATTATACATAAAGTTTGTCCCGAAACAAAGGATTCCAGATCTCCTTTGGGAGAGCGCGATTCAACAATTTATCAAAAGGCAGACCTTTCCTGGAAGCAAATCTTAACAGAAGTGTTTCCATGGGGCATATAACATACTCGGTTACACTCCAAAAGTTAAGCTTGCTGAATGAAAGCAAGCTTCCACTGTACTGTAGAAATGGCAAAGTTATACAATTATAACTTGTATTGATTTAGTTAAGCTGGGAGAAATCCATTATTGGATAAATTTGTATAGGTATACACCTCAATCCGTCAACGTGGCTCCCTAAATATGTCCCGAAGCTCCATCCTGTACAACCCACCGGAGAATCTAAAAAGTAAACCGGATGTGAAGGAAAAAGGCTGCAGTTCAACTTGGATTATAGGTTTTAAGGCTTCTTTCTTGATTTTTATAAGATTTTATTATACAATGTAGCCCAGTCTACAATTATTGTAAATACCAAGTTATTTTTTCGGGGGTGGATGGCGCCTGGTGGTGCTCCTGGTCTTCAAAACCAGTCGTTGGGCTGATGAGGTCCATGGTGAGTTCGATTCTCACACACTCCCGCCAAAGTAATAGCAAAGCCTCCTGGGAGCGAAGGCTTTTTGTATGTGAATTAACTGAAATCAGGGGTTAAGCATTTTGATTGAGAAGTGGATAAAAAAAAAGGTAGGAGCAATTTCCTGCCTTAATAACATGTATTATACTTATTAACTATTTCCAACCTTTAGCCACGAATGCAAACTGGGTTACACCGTATTTATCTACATATTGCCGCACTTCATAATCCCTATCCGGGTCAAGGTAGAAATAATGGTTCACACCATTGGCGTCAACATAGAAATACCTTTCAGCGTTCCTATTGTTATTCCATATGTGGCGCCAGCTAATTTTTTTATTATTCCAGCTCTGGTAATACCTGTCAAGTATTTTGTTAATATTTATTGTTACTTCCCGATCTGAACCAGAATGGTTCCAGCTATAACCTTGGTAACCATTAGATATACTCCCAACTTGACTATTACCATAGAAAACAAAAGTATCTGACTGACCGGCAAACGCTGCGGACGACAGTGTTAGCAAAAAGGTCAATGTCAAGACAATCAAGAAGATTTTTCGCATTTAACGCACCTCTCCCCATATATCATAGTAGTTTTGCAGCCATAATTAATATAATTCAATTAGTAACCCAGAGCAACACGCAAGTTTTGGGTAAAACAAAAACGTATCCCTGTTTTAGGCTATGGTATCCAATAGTTTATTATTTGACCAAATATGAAACGTCTTAACTGGAAAAAAATCCGGGTGTTTTTAACCCGGATCTTAAGATGTACATAATTCAGCAGGGGCATGGGGTTGGTTGTAAAACCAGTCTTTTTTTACTATTATATATAATATATAAGAAAATAAATCCTTTAGGAGGAAAGTACATGCTTGACCCTGTAGCCTTTCAGATAGGTCCGTTTACCATCTATTGGTACGGAATTATTATTACCTTCGCTTTTATCCTGGGGACGATCCTGGCGTACTATCATGCCACAAAGACAGATATTGACCCGGAACATATCCTTAATATGCTGATCCTGATTATCCCCGCGTCAATTATCGGAGCCCGATTGTTTCAAGTGTTTTCACTCTGGGATGATTACAGGTCGAACCCACTTGAGATTTTTGCCACCTGGCATGGTGGACTGGCCATCCACGGCGGGCTGATAGGCGGTTTTCTAGTAGGGTATTATTATGTAAGGAAACACCGGTTGGACTTCTGGAAGCTGGCTGACATCTTTGCGCCAAGCATCATCCTGGGGCAAGCTATCGGCCGCTGGGGAAACTTTATCAACCAGGAAGCGTACGGAAGCGCTGTTACCCGTGCGTACATCAGCCACTTTCCGGATTTTATCCAGCGACAGATGTTTATCGGCGGTCAGTACCACCACCCGGCTTTCTTGTACGAATCAGTCTGGGACCTGCTGGTATTTATTGTTTTAATGGTTTACCACCGGCGACAACACTTCAAGGGACAAATCATGCTGTTATATCTCATCCTTTATTCGGCCGGACGCTTTTTCATTGAAGGTCTTCGTTTGGACAGCCTGATGTGGGGTCCGTTCCGGTCAGCCCAATTTCTTAGCGTACTGATTATTATTGCCTGCGCAGTCATTTACCTGCGCCGGTTAAAAAAAGGAGATTCACATAAATCACCAGAGCCCTGAACCATATAATAACAATAATCGCATTTTTCTACTTTTGTCACACACTATCTCCACTATTCATAATATAAAAAAAATAGTCTTCAAGGAGGTAGTAAAATGTCCCTTTCTACTGGTGCTGGCGGCGGTGTCAGCGGAGGTTTTAGTTTCAACTTCAGCTTCTTTTTCTTCTTTTTCATCATCATCTGCGTTTTCTTCTTCATCGGGTTTATCTAGGATCCCTCAATACCGGCCTGGTTTTATAAAACCAGGCCGGTACTTTTTCAGGACATATAGTTAGTTACTTATCATCTTTTGGCAGGCCCCAGGAACTTGAGGACGGCAAGTTATCGGGTGGGGCTTCAGCAAGGGTCCGGCCGTCTGCAGGCCGGTCAAGGGGTGTGCTTACGGAGTTTGAACGAAGCAGCGGATAAAATAAATTATCATGACTAATGATACCGATCTCACAGTTGTAGGTAAGGCCTGGTTCGACGTCTGAAAAGTAAAAGCTCTTTTGGGACATATTGAACTCAGTCGTGTAAAAGGGACCGCGACCTTCAATATTTAACCGGATCTGAACCTTTTCTTTTTTCTCCAGCAAATCCTTCAGCCCCGGAGAAAGTTCCCAGTAGACGTAAAGTACCCTGGGACTCTGCACCAATAAAAACAGCGCGTTTTCGTGATAGTCCGGCGGCAGAGGAACGGGGATATGTTGATGATCCACCTTAGCCCCTCCTTCCTGTATACATCAATTTGACGCCGGACCATTATTATCCTGCTCGAAAACTGCGTATTCAATGGCTTGATAGCTAAAGATATTCAAAAAGGTCCTATCGTTTACTGGTCCAGGTATTGCACCGCGCTCAAAGCGGCAACCTGTCCCTCGCCCACCGCCTTGGCCAACTGGTACGGCTTCCCGGTGCAATCACCTGCTGCAAATACACCTTTAACATTGGTCTGAAATGAACGGTCCACATTGATATGGTTATCTGTGATAGTTAGTCCGGAGATAAGCTGGTCCGGCAAATAGGTTTCCCTGTAAATAAAAACCCCATTGACGGCAAGGGTGCGGTCACCGATTATAACCTCCGACACAAATTCTTTTCCGGTAATAGCTCCTACCTTTTGATTTTCAATAACCTCCACTACATCCTTCAGTCCTTGCGGCGCAAGCCCGCCACCGCTGATAAAATACACTTTACGGCAAATGCCGGCCAGATAATTGGCGTCTTCTATCCCTTCTTTAGTATAGGCCAGGACCGCCACCTGCTGGCCGGCAAACAAAGGCCCATCACAGGTCGCACAGTAGCTGACCCCCTTACCTATAAACTCACGCTCACCTTTAACCAGCTCCGATACTGTTACACCCGTAGCCATAATTACTGTTCGGGTATGATACTCTGATTGCCTGGTCTGCAGGGAAAAAATATCTCCCTCAATCCGGGTGACCGAGTCCACCTTTTCTTGTAAGACAGGTACATCCATTGAGCGGGCATGCCGCAGAAACTTATCACGCAAGGAGGGCCCATCGATCTCCGGGAACCCCAGGTAATTGCTGACCAATGGAGATTTCTGCAGCTTTGGGGTACAAAGCTCACCTCCCAGTAAAACGATGGATTTCCTCCTGATGCTGGCGTTGACGGCAGCGGAAAGACCTGCCGGGCCACAGCCTATAATGGCGACGTCATAGGTTTTTTTGTTCATGGCGGGCTCCTTTTTAGTTTAAGTATTCCCGCAGGCCGGGCTTATATTTATTTGTATTTTTGACACCAGGGTAAAAGAAATCATCTGCAAGCCCAGGGAATTTTAAAACCGGCGGTAACCGCCGGTTTTTTGTGGTCAAAATCATGTTTTGTTCTTATGGAATGACCTTTGATAAGGGATATTCAATGATGTCCTGCGCGCCGCCCCTTTTAAGCGCAGGGATCAGGTCGCGCACCTGTATTTCTTCTAAAATTGTTTCCACTGCAACCCAGTCGCTCTGGACCAGCTGTGAGATCGTGGGCTGTTTCATGGCGGGCAGCACTTCCAGAATATTAGCCAGTTTATCCCCCGGAACATTCATCTTGAGGCCTACCTTTGACCTGGCCCGTAGCGCCCCCTGCAGCAGTACGGACAAATTTTGCAGCTTTTCTTTTTTCCAGGGATCTTTCCACGCGTTCCGGTTGGCATGGAGTTTGGTTGTGGACTGCAGAACGGTGGCTATGATCCGCAGGTTGTTAGCCTTGATTGAACTGCCCGTTTCTGTAATATCGGCGATTGCATCCACCAGGTGAGGCACTTTTACCTCCGTCGCCCCGTAAGAGTACTCAACATAGGCGTCTACACCGTTTGACTTCAGGTATTTCTCAGTGACCCGGACCAGTTCAGTGGCGATTCTCTTGCCTTTAAGATCAGCAACAGTCTTTATGTCACTGTCGTTGGCCACAGCGATAACCAGCCGGATAGGATTGGAAGTGTTCTTGGCATAAATCAGGTCGGCAACCTCAACCACATCAGCCTCGTTTTCCATAATCCAGTCAAGGCCGCTCAAACCGGCGTCAAGTACCCCATCGTTGACATAGCGGGGAATTTCCTGCGCCCGCATCAGTACGACTTCCAATTCGGGGTCATTGATCGTTGGGAAATATGACCGGCTGCGAACTGTCAGTTCAAAACCGGCCTGTTTAAAAAGCTGAAAGGTAGCCTCCTGGAGGCTGCCTTTAGGTAGACCCAAACGCAACTTCAAAAAATACTCCTCCTCGGATTTTTACTGTTCATCTTGCTATATTGTAAAAGTATACCTATAGGCTACTGTAGTGTCAATACCATGAGGAGTTCACTACAAGTTAAAAGTATGATCACGGGATGGCCAAGTACCGGCCGACAAAAATCAGGTCGGGGTTTAGCCCGCTATTCAATTCAATGATAGCCTCCATTGTGGTATTGTAATTACGTGCTATGGAGGTCAGAGTGTCTCCGGGAACCACGGCATGTACGCTTTTGCCCCTGCCGGAAAGCAGCCACACCTGAAGCCACCCGTCCCGGGTACCCAGGCCCAGTAATCCTTCACTGCTTACTTCCAGATCATTTACAGAACGGCCCGCTTGCAACGCCCAATCCGGACTGGTGGATTGAACCGGCGCACTGAAACCGAATAAATAACCCTCCGGGGTACCGGCAACCAGCGTTTCAAAACCGTCTCCGACCAGCCTTCCGGCGGTCAAAGCCGGTACCGAGCTTCCCAAATTATCCGTAGTCAGTACAGTATTGAGCTCCTGGTTGACTTCAACAACCCTTACAAAACCGTCTTGACCACCCCAGGCCAGTTGTTCATCTAATCTTTCCCGCAAATTGCCTGCTGTTAAGGAAGCTACCCGGGCAGACAAATTCTCCTGAGCCGGGCCTTCGGCAAAACCCCGTTCGGTAAAAATCAGGGTAATGATACCGGAACTTCCGTCTGTACTGTAGGCTGCAGCTGTCAAGGGGAGCAGGTCCCCACTTCTCATAACAACTGCAACCTTTTGTGGGGCTCCGGGCAGCGCTCTGATGGCCAGAAGATCAAGTCGCACCTCGCCTGGAGCCTGACCGGTCTGCCTGTAAAAATAAAGAGCATTCCTGCCCTCCGCCGCTGCTATGACTTCCTCCCGGCCATCGTTGTCAATATCCGCAAGGGCTACATCCACATAGCGGGCGCCACTCTCGGGGGCAGTCTCCGCCAGCAACAGAAGGGTTCCCTCCCTGCTGCCGTACACCGCAACTCTGTCCTCCAGCCCTACCACAATATGATCAAGAGCAGGACCCGGCAGTCCTACAGCCAGGCTCAACACTTCAGTTCCAATATCCAGGGCTGCGCTAAGGCTATAACCATCCTCAGACGGACTAAACAAAAAAAGATTGGTTCCTGATGTTGCAACAAGATTCGTTCTTTCTCCAGTAATAACTCCCCAGTTAACCAGGACCGGGCCGTCCAACTCCCGGGACCACAATAATCTGGTTAGCGACAGAGGCATAACCTGACCACACCTTTACTTATTTTATTGTAAGTGTATGCTCCCACCTCCAATTTATATGAACACAGTCAGCGACAAACAAAGAAAAAAGCCCGTCTAAGGCTTTAAACCAAGCGGCGGGCTTCTGAATCTTTAATTGTAGGTTACATTCTCTAGAAAAAAGGAACTGCCTCAACCCTGGTATTACTGTTCTCTTTTTCTGTGACTACCTCAACCCTTCTCAAAACCAGGCGCCCTTTCTCAATGTTGATATAAACCTGATTTCCTGCCCCAATCCCGAGGGTTTTAAGTATTTGCCGCGGAATAGTAACCTGTCCGTTTGGAGTAAGACATGACAAGCTCCCCATAGTATCCTCCTCTTTGTGTATGTTAACCGCCGGCTAATTTAATTATAGAGCAACCCTCCAACCTTATCCAGGGTATTTTCTTGCAAGGTTTTGTCACTCTTCCCCGATCATGATATAAACAAAGAATGCTTTGAAAAATTTGTAGAATGAGGTAAGATAACAACATAAACATTTTACATAAGGGGTGTAATCGGTGGCTATCTCAAAAAAAATTGAATCTTCCCTAGCAGGCGCTTCCTTTATCCGCAAAATGTTTGAGGAAGGAGAACGGTTAAGAAAAATTCACGGTCCGGAAAAAGTTTATGACTTTTCTCTCGGCAACCCGAGTGGAGAACCTCCCAAAGCGATAAAAGAAAGGCTTAAGAAATTAGCCCTTGAGCCTGTACAAGGAATGCACCGCTACATGAGCAATGCCGGTTATGCCGACACGCGCCGGGCAGTCGCCGAGTTATTAACCGGACAAACCGGCCTTCCATTTACCGAGGACCACATAGTTATGACCTGCGGCGCCGGCGGGGCATTAAACGTGGCTCTTAAAACACTGCTGGATCCCGGTGATGAAGTAATTGTATTGGCCCCTTTCTTTATGGAGTATAAGTTTTATATTGATAACCATGGCGGAGTGTTACAGATAGCCCACACTGACGAGGACTTCATGCTGGACATGCACGCTATCGAGGAGGCAATCACTCCCAAGACAAAAGCTATCATCATCAACTCCCCCAACAATCCGACCGGGGTGGTTTACGATGCGTATTCCCTGGCTATGCTGGGCAACCTGCTAAAAGCCAAAGAGCAGGAAACGGGGCGGCAGATCTTTGTCATCTCCGATGAGCCCTATGCCAAGATAGTCTACGACAATATCACCGTTCCGAGTGTTTTTAAATACATCAAAAACAGTATAATAGTTACATCGCACAGCAAAGATTTGTCTCTACCGGGTGAGCGCATAGGCTACCTGGCCGCTTCCCCCAATATTGAAGAAATCGGGCTGTTTATAGAAGGGGCTATCTTCTGCAACCGTACCCTTGGTTTTGTTAACGCACCGGCACTGGCGCAGCGTCTGGTAACAGGACTGCAGGGGGAAAACGCAGACGTTGCTGAATACCAGGAGAAAAGAGATATCTTGTTCGATAATTTAACCGCAATGGGCTACCAGATGGTGAAACCGCATGGCGCCTTTTACCTTTTCCCCAAGTCGCCCCTGCCTGATGACGTGGAGTTTGTCAGGAAAGCGCAAGAGCACAACATCCTGGTAGTGCCGGGCAGCGGTTTTGCTAAACCGGGCTATTTCCGCATCTCCTACAGCGTTGACAAACAAATGATTCTGAATTCCCTCCCCGCGTTCAAAGCGCTGGCCGCGGAATTGGGGTTGAAAAATTCATAATAGCCCCCGCCAACAGTCCTGGAGCATGATTATTACTATGCTTGCCTGAAAACATTCAAGTATCTCCCAAGAGCAGCATTTCTTGGGGGATGCTTTTTGTAGGAAGCATATGTTTAAAACTATTTTTTCACGCCACACTTTCAAGGCTCGAAAAGCCATAAAAATTGCCTCTGCTGTTAATCAAATTAACTTTATTAAAAGCTGTTAAAAATTTTGCGGTCATAGAGCAGCCTGCTGGCATTCATAAAATCCCGATCCGCAAGTATCGTTTCCATGCGGTCAAAGCGGATTAACGACCCTTTTTCCATTACCATCAACCGGTCGGCAAAAGCAACCGATTCCAGGTTGTGCTCAACGGCAATAACAGTTTTCCCTATACCGCGCAATCTCTGCAAAACTGCTGCTACTTTCTTTTTGCCTGCGGAATCAAGCTGGGACAAAACCTCGTCCAGGATTAGCAACGGCGGGTCAAGGGCCAAAACCGCCGCCAGCGCCACCAGGTGTTTTTCACCGCCTGAAAGCTGGTAAGGGCTTGCTTCTCTTAAAGCAGCAATTCCCAGAAGCGCAATTACGGACTCCACCCTCTCCCGGATGCGGTCAGGCGGCAGACAAAGATTTTCAGGCGCAAAGGCAATTTCGTCTTCCACAGTCTGCGAAAAAAGCTGCGTATCAGGATTCTGGAATACCATGCCCACTTCAAGCGCCCGACCGGCTGGCCGCATTTCCTGGATATTCTTGCCGTTTACCGCTATTTTCCCGGTCATTACCCCGTCCCGGTTGTGGTGAATAGCCCCGCTGAGGCAAAAACATAATGTGCTTTTGCCGCAACCACTTAAGCCTGTCACCACCACGAACTCACCCCGCGGCACCTGGAAATCGACGCCTTTTAATACGAAAGGACCTCCCGGCCGGTATTGATAAGTCAGGTCCTGAACCGTCACAGCTTCCATAACTAAACTTACACCTCTTGCAGCAACTTATAAGCCCCAATCGAAACTATCGCACCCATTTCACCATCACATCAGCCCAATTAGCGTCAGCGTGACAGACAGGAAAAGCAACATCGACACATAATCGGCGCGACGCAAATCCAGCCGCCTGAGGTAAGTGCGCCGGGGATAAGCCCTGAAACCGCGGGCTTCCATGGCCACCGCCAGCTGCTGTGCTTTGAGCATGGCTCCAAAGACAATGGGGAAAAACAAGCGCCGGTACATTGCCGTCTTTTTTCCCCAGGGCACCTTCTTCAGTTCAACCCCCCGCAATTGAACCGCCGTCACCACATGAATCATTTCATCACGGAAAACCGGCAAAAAACGTATGGCGATGGCGACCATAAAGGCCAGTTCGTATGGGACTTTCCACTGAACCAGGCCCAAGATAAAGTCACGGGAACTAAATGTGGTAAACAGCATGGCGGCGGCAGTGACCACCATAATGCGCAAAACGACACTGGCCCCCGCCGACAGGCCCTGACTGGTTACCAGGGGTACCGGACCTGCTGCCAGCAACACCGCGCCGCCCGGTGAAAAGATGCTCTGGATCACAAAAAGAAAAAACATCAGGGACAAAAAAGGTTTGAGGTAGCCCCACACAGCGCCTGGATTAAAGCGGAAAAACAGCAGCAGCGCCATGGTCGCCGCCAGGAGCAGCAACAGCCTGCCGGGAGTATCGTATATCAAGGCCAGGCTGGAAAGACAAATCGCCATTACCATTTTAGTCCGGGGGTCAAGCTTCATAGGCAGCGTTTACCTTCCTCCCGCTATCCGATTGAATCCGGCCGTTTGCCAGGGTGACAACCCGTTCCGCCATTTTATCGACAAAGCGCTCATCGTGGCTGACCAGGATCATGCCTCTACCCAACCGGGCAACTTTCTTTAAATAATCTTCCAAGTTTTTTTTACGGCAGGCATCCAGGCCAATGGTGGGCTCGTCCAAAATTAGAAACTCGGGTTCATTGGCCAGTACGGCGGCTATCGCCAGCCTCTGTTTTTCGCCCTGGCTTAAATACAGGGGGAAAACGTCACGGTAGGCTGTCAGCTCAAAATAATCGAGGTAGAAAGCCACTTTCTCTTGCACGTCCGCAGGTTCACAACCCCGATTGGCCAGGCCGAAACCAACTTCTTCAGCCACGGTGCTGCAAAACAGCTGCAGGTCGGGGTTTTGAAAAACGTAGCCGATACGGCGCCCGATTTCCGCCAGAGAATATCCCGCTACGGGACGGCCCTCCAGGCGGACTTCCCCCTCAGTCGGCTGCAGAACCCCGATCAACAGCTTGGTCAGTGTGGTCTTGCCGCTGCCGTTCGGCCCGACTATCGCCGTTACCCCGTCTTTGTCCAGGCTCAGGTCAATGCCCGCTAATGCCGGTTTCATTTTCCGGGGATATGAAAAGACTACCCGGCTTAATTCCAAAAATGCCATTGACGCGCTCCTTGAAGCTTTAACGCTCATATCTTAGCCGTACGGCGGCCATAAAAGGCCAGACCGGGACATTCCAAAAAACGAAAGTCCCACCGGGATGGTATTCGGGATGGTATGAATAAGTCAGGCCTTGAAGGTACGTTCATATGGAAAACTAAGCGATATCATCTTTGCTTGTCTTCCAGTCCCGCCTTTGGAATTTCCATAGCTGCTGCAAAATTTTAAAAGCAACGAGTCCGCCCAGCCCGCCGGACAAGGCTGCGGCGCTCAGGCTTAAGACCAGAGGCGCCACAGGCAGGCGGAAATATACAAAGTTCACCATAATGGTGCCGGCGATATTGCACAACAGCCCCGCCAGAAAGGCACAGGGAAAACAGCAGACCCGGTGGCCAATCAGCAATAAACCCAGGTCGGCCAGAATACCGGGCATGGTGTAGGTCACCAGGCTCAGTACGCCGTGCGAGCCGACTATGCCGGTGGCCATCACCAGGATGGCCTGGACCAGGCCAATCAAGGTCATGGTACCCCGCTTACCGGTAATACCAAATCCCAAAACCAGCCATAGCATATAGAACCCGCCTGCCACGGCTCCCGAGGGGATAAAGAGCGGTCCGGTGATAATCTGGGCAAGGGGCACTATTATTGGTTTGGTGGCAATCCCCAGGGCAGACATCATGGCTATCACGATTAAATCATAGAGAGAAAATTTATCCAGAAACCTTTGCATTAGACTCACGTTCTACTTACACCCCCCCTCAAGCTACCCCGAAAATAGCTGTACAGCTGTTCAGCTCACAGAACGAATCCCAAAAATGCAGGTGCGAATTCATTGGCGCAGAAGTTACAGGAAGCAAGGGGACGGTTCTTTTGCTTCCCTGAAAATTGCTGACAGCTACTCAGCCCCCAGGGCGAATCCAAAAAGTTCATTCGCACAAATGTTACATTAGCTGCCCAAGTCCGGCGCTAACGCGGCCGTGTGCGATTGAAATCGCACCTGCATCGGCTGGTGTTTTCTCCATGCTACGCGGTGCTTGCCGGCTGCCCTGGACAACTGCCCTGGCAAATCGCATGACCCGCACTCCAATGTTATGCGGATTTACTTCCGCAATTGCATATCCGCTGCATAAAAAGCCAGCTTTACGATCCGGCAATTTCTTTTACTGCTTTTACTGCTTTATGAATATCCTCGACGGTATTGAAAAACCCCGTGCTGAACCTGATCGTGCCTTTGTTCTGCGTGCCTATGGTTTCATGCGCCAGGTAAGCGCACTGCAAACCGCTCCTGGCAGCGATATCGTATTTCTCATCCAATGCGCCGCACACTTCATGGCAGTCTTTTCCATCGATGGTGATGGAAATAACGCCGGTCCTGTGTTCGGTATCCTCAATTCCATACACCTTAACTTTATTAATTTCGCCAAGCCCCTCAAGCATATATCCGGTAAGCTGTCTTTCATGGTTTTGGATCTTATCGACGCCGGTTTTCAGTATGAATTTGACTCCTTCGTTTAATCCTGCAATACCTGGTGTGTTTAATGTCCCGCTCTCATACCGGTCAGGCAAAAAATCCGGCTGATCGGGACTTTCGGATAAACTCCCCGTACCGCCTTCCTTTAATGTATCCAGTGTTATTCCTGCCCGTACATATAAGCCCCCCGTACCCTGCGGGCCCAACAGCCCTTTATGGCCGGGAAAAGCAAGCAGGTCGATATTCATTCTTTCTACATTTATAGGGATGTTGCCGGCTGTCTGTGCGGCATCCACCATAAAAGCAATTTTATGTTCTTTCGCCAACCGGCCGAGAGACGCCAGATCATTCACCGTACCCGTGACATTGGACGCATGGGTGGCGATCAACAGCTTTGTATTGCGCCTGATATGTTCGGCAATATCTGCGCTGTCAATTTTCCCACCCGGACCCGTTTTCACAACAGAAACTTGCACACCTGCGGTTTCCAGCTTTTTAAGAGGGCGTATCACCGCATTATGCTCCATACTCGACAGGACCACGTGGTCGCCCGGTACCAGCAATCCTTTAACGGCCAGGTTGATGGCTTCGGTCGCATTGCTTGTAAAAGCAATCCGCAACGGGTCTGTGATACCGAACAGTTTGGCGAGATTCTCCCTGCATTCAAATATTTTCTCGCTGGCCCGTATGGCCATCCGATATCCGCTTCGCCCGGGATTGGCTCCGTATTCTTTGATACATCTGATCATCTCCCGGTAAACAGCAGCGGGTTTAGGCCATGAAGTAGCAGCGTTATCAAGGTATATCATGCCGAAGCACCTCATTGCTCACTCGATTTTGGTATATACCTTGTCTCCGTCGTCCTGTTTTTCCTCTCTGTAAATACCTTGTATGGCAACCCCTAATTCTTGTGCCGCATGCTTTACTATTGAGAGTTTGTCCTCATCAAAGCGGAGCGCAAAATTGCACCCCCCGGCAGCTATGCAGTGCGGAGCCCGGACCATGCCATAATATTCACTGTTTTTATTGAGCCGGTTTTTCATTTGGTTAACCTGACTTACTGAGGGAAAAACTGCCAGCGCATATATCATTGCCGATCCTCACAGTTATTTTTTTCCCTTACCTGCACGGCTGCAAACAATACGTACTCGTCGACCTCCAGCACCTCACTCGCTCCTGCGTAAATATGATCGTTGAGACGAATTTCTACTTCCCTGCTATTATCCGCAAGAAGGAGCTTCCACTGTCCCGGTGATGTATGAAGCTCTTCAAAAAACAAATTACCCCGTAAAACACTGCACCCGGTAGCGCCCTCAATGCCCTGCGCAAAAAAATGGCCGCCGGCTATTTCCGCCCTAACCGCTTCCCCACGGCCGATACCTAAAATTTGCATCGCTTTGGCGCCTGTCCTGAGCCCAAGAGTCAGCCCGGTGTTGACGGTATCCCAGTGAAAATGCCGCGAAGTGGTGATTAGCTCATGCCCCATACACCAATTTAACGGTGTTTCCGCCAAAGGGAAGGCATCATAATGGGGGATATAAATTTTTATATCCAGGACGGGAGTTCCATCGAGGGCGTCCAAACCCTTGACATAAAGACGGTTCCCTTCCCGCTTGAGAAGCTCAACTACACAAGAACCCATCGCTGAAGGGCGGGACGGCGACCGGGTGGAGTATACTCCCTGGCAAGCCGGTTCGCTGGCAAAGGGTAATGTTATTGGCGGTTCGTCTTGTTCCCATTCAATCAATCTTAGCCAATCTTCCCTGCGATGCTGATAATAAACCACATGAATATGAGAAAAGTATTCAATTCCAATCAGCGCATCGGTGAGATCTTCTCTCATGTAAACCATGCTTTCTTTATTGTAGTCAAAAGTACGGCTGCATTCTTTAAAATCGGAAACCACAACACCGACCGGCCTGATGGAAATCGGTTCTTTCGGCATAATGACCATATTACTCTTAGCCCCTCCTGTAGTTCATTCATACTGCTTCACGTGATCGGCATCGCGCTGGCGGCAAATAGCAACCTGCTAAAAACAACCCAAGCCGCAGCGCGTTATCCTGTAACCGGACTCATCGCATACACTGCCGACCAGAGATAAATCGACCCCCAGTGTCTCAGCCACTTGACGCGCCTGTCCGCACTCTATCTGTTGCTCCGTCTTTTGCTCCTCTAACACTTCCTTTATTTTTATCCTATTTTTTAAATAGGATAAAAATAAATCCCTCAAGTAATCTTTCAACCCGCCTGACAAGTATTGTCCGGCTTCTTCTATAAAAATGGGAACATCCGGACGGAGCCTTTTAGCTTCGGTCGTAAATCCCCTGCTCTCTTCACTTTCGGAACCGTATAAAACAATAACATCCGCCTTTCGTATCCATTCCAGTTTCTGCTCCCAGCCTGGCGCAGGCAAATACACATTAACAATTTGCACGGCCCAGGGGAAGTAGGTTATACCATCGCAACCAGTCAGTAAAAATTTCTCATACTTCCTTTCCCGGCCGGGAAAAAACATGGAGCGTACCGCTTTTTGCAGTCTATCGCCGCTCCCTTGAAGCTCCAATAAGGGTTCCGACATATCTGAAGATTTCAGTACACTCCTCAGCAGCTCCTCCTCCGGCTCCGGCTGACAAATCTGCAGCTGTTTTTCCGCTGAAACAGCACAAAGACTGAGCTTGACAGTTTGGAAACCGGAAAACGCTTTTAAAAACCCTGACTTAAAACTATTGTCAGGCGCAGCCCCTATGTTATTTAATGCCACCACCAACATGAGTAACCAGTCCACCTTTTAGATATATTGCCTCTCCTGCCGAATCTGCCGCCTCCGGTGATAACCACCAATGGTGGTATTGTCATATCCCCCCCCTTCTATTTCCAACAAAGCGGCAGCTGCGATAGCTTTTAAACACAAAAAAACATAAACCAAGATAACATGACGTAATCTTAAAACGACGTATTGCAGCCAAACGGCAACAATGAAAATACATAACAAAACACAGCTAAACACAAGTCAATGATAATTAATCATATAATTAAAGTCAATAACAATAGGCCTTAAAGACTAATTCTGACTGCAAAAATTGGGTGGATAATTGTTCATATAACGGGTCGTTGTCACGGACGCCCAGCGTCCGATAGGCCGATAGACTGGCTGAAGCCATAGCCGGGGAGCCGGCATGCCTATATTCTTTAGCGTGTCCCTGCCGCGATTCTGCCGCTTGCAACAAACCCGATCTGCCCGGCGGCGTCCCCTTCGTCTATGACAACGCTATCCTTGGTATACCTTCTCAGTACCGGCTGCAGCGCCGGATAGAGATCCAAAAGCTCCGTTTCTGAAAAACCAGCAAAGAGTGTGGATCTTTGCAAAAGCGCCAATCCGTTTGCTTTGTAAATTTTTTTGGAATTCATCACGGGGTTTCGCTCCATCCTTTTGATTCATCAGCGGGGCCGCTGCAGAGGACTCTCAAACACGGGTGTTTCCTTTTTTTAGAAGGGGGGGCGCTGGGGAAGCCCCCTGTGCCTCCTTTTTCCTACTGCAGCGCCGAACTCTTCGGCAATCCGCTGTGGCAGTTGACGGACGGGTTTTCCTGTATGATATGGCCTGAATGCATACCCTTCTGTGCGCCCGCAGGCTTTTACTCGAGAGCGTTGGCGATAACCGTGACGGCTTCGGCTCTGGTAGCTTTATTTTGGGGAGCAAAGGTACCGTCAGGATAACCCTGCATAATCTTGGCTTGCGCTGCCGCAGCCAGAGCGTCTTTAGACCAGGCGGAAGCCGCGTCGCCGTCGGTAAAGGTTATTTCTTCAGTTGCCGCTTCAATTTTAGCTGCTTTGACAATCATTACCGCCATTTGCTCACGGGTGATCAGATCATCCGGTCCGAAACTGTTCTCGCTGTAACCACTGACGATGCCGGCGGCATTGGCTGCGGCAATATGATCTTTCGCCCAGTGATTGGCAGTATCGTCAAACACCTTGCCTGAAGCAGCCGGCAGTTTGAAAGCTTTGACCAAAACAGTGGCAAATTCAGCACGGCTGATGCTGTTGTCGGGCCTGAATGATCCATCCGGATAACCGTTGATATAACCCTGCCCGCTCAATTTATTGATAACATCGCTGGCCCAGTAGGATGCCGGGACATCGGAAAACTGCGGCTGCTGCTCTAGCGGCTGCTGCTCTGCCGCACGCATTACCTCCTTGGTCAGCACCGCAAACTTGGTAAAGTGATCCACCGTAACCGTGATGGTATCGCCGGATATGTCACCGCCCAGGTTAACCCATTGGGCGGATATTTCATCGTAGTAATATATGGCTGGTATTTCCCCGTCTGCCAAGGAGTCCGGGTCATAGGTAAAAGTCAGAGTAACCGGTTTATTGAAACTATAGCTCGCATTACCTCCCACAGTAAACTCGAAGACGTTGCCCTGCAGCGAAAAACCCGCAGGTATTGCCGGGGGACTGTTCACCTTCCTAATCGTAACGGTCACATTGGCCGTACCGTTTAATGCATCGGAAGGAATCTCGATTGAAACGTCGCTGCCGAGGCTGATTTTTCCGCCAAGGCCGGGCGCTACGCTGGCTGAGCCGGTCGTGGTGTCAACCGCTTGCGGCGAAGAAGTGGGACCACCGCTGCTGCCGGGTCCCGATTCAGTTTTAGTTTTGGCTGTCGCGCTTGGTCCGGTAGTGCTCCAATTGCCGTCAGCATCGCCCGCCTCAACCCTGAAGGTGTACTGGGTACCCGCGCTCAGGCCGCTGGCCGTGCAGGTAAGCGTGCCGGAATTTACGGTCTTGTACAGGGCGCTGTCTATGAAAACCGTGTAGCCAGTTACAGCCACATTATCCGTAGCGGGCGTCCAGGTCAAGGTCAGGCTGGTCTGCCCGATTTCGGAAGGCGTGAGCGCGCTGCCGGACGGCCATACGGGCGGTGTGTTGTCGGCAACGTTGCCACCGCCGCCGATCGTCAGTTCTTTGGTGTCCACATTCTCACCATACCCGGCAACGACAATCAGGGTAGAGCCGCTAAAATCCGGGGGCACTTTAAAGGTGCAACTGTAGTTGCCGTTTACGTCAGATTTTACGGGGTCTAATACTATGACGCTTTTGGCACCGTCAAGTACTTTTATGGCAACCCACGTATCCGGATCGGCTATACCCGAAGCAGTCACTGAATCCCCTGGATTGGCTGTGTTGCTGCTGAGGGTCAAAGTTACGTTGACGGCAAACGCCAAAGAAGGAACCAGCAAGGCCGCCAGCAAAGCCAGAATTAAAATCATCGGGATTTTCCTGGACATTGTTATGTTCATCCTCTCTCTTGGTAATGGAAACAATTCTAATTTGATCCAGCTGAAGCTTCACTGAAAGCCGTGGGGTAGAGTCCTGCAGGGTAGTTTACGCATCAACTGCAAAGCCTGCCCGTTCAGGTAATGCTGCCGGTCCGTTCATACCTTTACGATCAACCCACCATAACCGCGTAAGGTAGATGGCGGGTTGATTCGTGCAGGTGTTAAAGAACAGACTTTCTACATTGGTACCACACACATTGGACTTTCACCCAACATCAACATTGCTACTCGGATTAAAGACCCAATGCCTTCACAATTACCGTGACAGCTTCAGCCCTGGTGGCATTGCCCTGGGGCTGGATGGTATGGTCGGGATAACCATTCATAATCCCGTTTTCCATCGCCGTGGCCATGGCTTCCAAGGCCCAACCGGAAATGCTGCCCCTGTCGCTAAAGGAGGTCTCCCCTGCTGCCGGGGCCAGCTTGGCTGCCCTTACAATCATCACCGCCATCTGCTCCCGGGTAATCAGGTCGTCCGGGCCAAAGGTGCTGTCGTCATAGCCCATTACAATCCCGTTGGCGGCTGCTGTGGCAATGTACTCCCGGGCCCAGTGGCCGGCCGTATCTCCAAATACTTTTCCGCTTTGAGGCTCCAGTTTGCATGCCTTTGCCACTACGGTGGCGAACTCGGCCCTGGTGATGCTGCTGTCGGGTCTGAAACTGCCGTCGGGATAACCGGCGACGGCCCCCAGGGAAACCAGTTTGTTGATGTTGTCGAAGGCCCAGTGGCCGGCGATGTCTTTCAGAGCTTCCGCCGGGACTTCCGCAGGAACCTCCGGTGGTTCTTCTTCTGTTTCCACGGCAACCATGACGGCAAATTTGGTGAGGTGATCCACCTGGGCGCTTACGACAGTACCGGAGACGGTTCCGCCGATGTTGATCCACTGGGACTGGGCTTGATCGTAGTACTGGAGCACCGGGGTCTCGCCGTCGCCGATTAAGTCGGGATCGAAGCTTATTTTTATGGTCACCTTTTTGGCAAAGCTGTAGCTGTCCGCACCGCCCACGCTGAACTCGTATACGGCGCCGGCCAGTCTGAAGCCTGCGGGCGCTGCGGGTGGCTGGTCTACTTTCTGTACTTTTACTTCTACTTTACTGGTCCCTTGCAGCGCGTTGGCCGGTATGATTATCGTGGCTTCGTCACCCAGGCTGATGGCGCCGCCCGCACCGGGGGGTACCATTGCGGTCCCGGTGGTGGAGCGCACCGCGCTTACACCGCCGCCGCCACCACCGCTGCCGCTTGCTGTGGTCACGGTGACGCTGGGTCCGTCGCTGCTTTCGTTGCCCGCCGCGTCCAGCGCCTGGACGGTGAAGGTGTACGTTGTTCCGGCGCTCAGGCCTTTGACGGTGTAGCTGCTTTCGCTAACCGGGCTGGCGTTCAGCCTGGTGGTACCCTGGTAGATGTTGTATCCGGTTACTCCCACGTTGTCGGTGGCGCCGCTCCAGCTCAAGGTCAAGCTGCTCTTGGTCACATCGCTGGCAGTCAGACTGCCTTTGTCCCAACTCGGCGCGGTGGCGTCCTCCCCAACCGGAGTTTGGGTGTAGGTGACGAATGCGGTAAAGTGCCTGGTCCAAATCACCAGGTCGTTGCCGACGTCTATCTTGCCGTCGCCGTCCGGGGGCAGTTTGTCGCCCTCCTCCTGGTTGTCGGCGTCCAGGATAGTGGCTATTTTGGTGAAAACGCCTCCCCTGCTGTAGCCGACTTCTTTGCCGGCCTGACCCGGAAGCAGGATCCGCACGGCCTTGTCGAAGGTCAGCGGCACGTCGCCGAAGCCGATTTCAAGCACGGTGTTGACTGTGGCGGTATACCCGCTGTCCGGTGTTACCGTTACGGAATCGTTGGGCCGCACTGTCGGCAAATTAATAGTGCCGTTCCACTCTGCGGAACCGCTTACGGTAGCCCCCGCGGGAATGCTTACTTTTACCGGGTCGCTGCTGATCGAAGTATTGGAGGCTATGGTCAAAGCGGGCAGTGCTCCGGTGGTTATGCTGCCGTCGGCGTTCTTGTGCATAAGAGCGGCCACGCTGATTCTGGCGTCGGTTACGCTGTCAGGCACGTTCACGGCAACGGGAGCGCCCAGCTGCACTGTAGCATCGGTAATGGCCAGGTCTTTGCTGTTCGTATCTACATCAACGGTTGTGGTGCCAATCGGTACGGCCATGGTATATGAGGCTGTCAATACGGCGCTGTCTTCCATTCCGAACTTGACGGCAATGGCTTTGAGCGTAACCGCCCCGTTGATGGTGATGGGTCCGGTGTAGGTCGGGCTATCGGCGGTGGGCACGCTTCCGTCCAGGGTATAGTGGATGGCCGCATCGCTGGTGGCAGTCTCCAGAATCAACACGCTGCCGGCTACCACCGCCGCTCCGCCGGCAGGGAACACGGTTGGAACGTTCACAGTCCCATCAATTACCTCCATTGTTCCTCCGAATGTCTCGACCACGAACTGCAGGGGAACCATGGTTATATCATCATAAAGAATCGGAGGAACGGGCAAAACAACCGGACTCCCATTTAAAGTGCCGCTAGTGCTATTGACCGTCAAGGCAAGGTTTTTATCCGACGCTGTGAAGACAATCTGCTGCGTTGCTTCATTCCAATAGGATTGAATATCCAGCGCTTCAGCCACAGATCTGACCGGTCCCATCACGATACCGTCCATCTTAACAAAGGGCCTGTCTGTTACTTCAATTCCGTTAATTTTAATTCTATACCCTACAATGATGGGCGATTCCGTGGTCACGATGACGCTGGGGCCGTCCGTGCTTTCGCTGCCCGCCGCGTCTACCGCCTGCACGGTAAAAGTGTACTCCGTGTTCGGAGCCAGGCCGGTGACGATGTAGCTATCGCCGGTTACCGGTGTTTCGGTCAGCTTGGTGGTACCCTGATAGATGTTGTATCCGGTCACACCAACGTTGTCAGTAGCGCCGCTCCAGCTCAAGGTCACTCCGCTCTGGCTCACGTCGGAAGCTGTCAGCTGCTTCTCTTCGCTCCATGTCGGCACGGTGGTGTCCCCCGGCGTAGTGCTTACCGTAATGGTCTTGACGTCCACATTGCTGCCGTATCCCGCCACGACCGTCAGTGTCCCTTCGGCAGTACCGGGCAAAATGAAGGTGCAGCTGTAGTTGCCGTTGGCGTCGGATTTTACGGGATCTAATACTATGATGCTTTGGGTGCTGTCAAGTACTTTGATGGTAACCCACGTGTTTGCATCGGCTGCGCCGGTGGCGGTCACGCTGTCGCCCGGCGGGGCGGCGTACTTGCTCAGCTCCAGGGTCACGCTGACACTGGAAGCCAGTGTTTTCACGGGCAGGCTGGGACCGTCCGTGCTCTCGTTGCCCGCCGCGTCCACCGCCTGCACGGTGAAGGTGTACTCCGTGTTCGGAGCCAGGCCGGTGACGGTGTAGCTTTCGCCGGTTACCGGCGTTTCGTTCAGCTTGGTGGTGCCCTGATACACGTTGTACCCGGTCACGCCCACGTTGTCAGTAGCGCCGCTCCAGCTCAAGGTCACTCCGCTCTGGCTTATGTCGGAGACAGTCAACTCCTTCTCTTCGCTCCATGTCGGCGCGGTGGTGTCTCCTCCAGTCGGAGTTTGCGTATAAGTGATGAATGAGGTAAAGTGCTTGGTCCAAATCACCAGGTCGTCGCCAATGTCAATCCTGCCGTCACCGCCCGGAGGTAATGCGTCGCCTGCCTCCTGACTGTCGGCGTCCAGGATAGTGGTTATTTTGGTGAACTCGCCTCCTCTGCTGTAACCAACATCTTTGCCTGCCTGACCTGGAATCAGAATCCTTACGGCCTTATCAAAGGTCAATGGCGCATCGCCATAGCCAATTTCGATCACAGTGTTAACTGTAGCGGTATTTCCACTGTCCGGCGTTACTGTTACGGAATCATTGGATTGGACTGTCGGCACATGAACGGTGCCGTCCCACCCTTCGGGAGCACTCATAGTGGTTCCCGCCGGAATGCTTACCTGTATCGGGTCGTTACTGACCGAAGTATTGGCCGCTATGTTCAGTGCCGGTAAAGCTGTTGTGGTTACCGTACCGGACACAGGCTCCTCGAGCAATGCCGACACGTTAACCGTTGCGTCAGTTACACTGGCAGGCACTGTGATGGCGACATCCGCCGGCGTCTCCCCGGTTACGGCAAGGTTTTTATTGGAGCCATCGTCTGTGATTGTTACATTTTGCTCCGTAATCGGTACGGCTGTCGTCACGGTAACGCTGGGGCCGTCCGTGCTCTCGTTGTCCGCCGCGTCTACCGCCTGCACGGTGAAGGTGTAACGTGTACCCGCGCTCAGGCCGGTGACATGATAGCTTGTCCCGGCGACCGGGCTGGCGTTCAGCTTGGTATCGCCCTGATAGATGTTGTATCCGGTCACTCCCACGTTGTCGGTAGCGCCGCTCCAGCTTAAGGTCACTCCGCTCTGGCTCACATCGGAAGCAGTCAACAGCTTCTCTTCGCTCCAAGTCGGCGCAATGGTGTCTTCTTCCGGTGTAGCGCTTACCGTAATGGTCTTGACGGCGACATTGCTGCCGTATCCCGCCACTACCGTCAGCGTCCCTGCGGCAGCAACCGGTACTATAAAGGTGCAGCTGTAGCTGCCGTTGGCATCCGCTTTTACTCCGTCAAATACAACGACGCTTTGGGCGCTGTCAACTACTTTGACGGCAACCCACGCGTTTGCATCGGCTGTGCCGGTGGCGGTCAGGCTGTCGCCCGGCTGGGCTGTGTACTTGCTCAGCCCCAGGGTAACGCTGACACTGGAAACCAGTGTTCTCACGGGCACGCTGGGGCCGTCCGTGCTTTCGTTGCCCGCCGCGTCTACCGCCTGCACGGTGAAGGTGTACTCCGTGCCCGGATTCAGATCGATGACGTTGTAGCTGTCGCCGGTTACCGGCGTTGCGGTCAGCAGGGTATCGCCCTGATATACTTTGTATCCGGTCACATCGATGTTGTCAGACGCGCCGTTCCAGCGCAGGGTCAAGCTACTCTGGCTCACGTCGGAATAACTCAGTTCCCCGTCGGGCCAATTGGGGGCGATGGTGTCCTCCCCGCCAGGCTCTGTTTCTGTGGTCACGGTGAAGCTGGGGCCGTCCGCGCTCTCGTTGCCCGCCGCGTCCACCGCCTGCACGGTGAAGGTGTACTCCGTGCCCGGATTCAGATCGGTGACGATGTAGCTTTCGCCGGTCACCGGCGTTGCGGTCAGCAGGGTATCGCCCTGGTATACTTTGTACCCGGTTACATCGACGTTGTCATACGCGCCGCTCCAACTTAATGTCAGGCTGCTCTGGCTCACGTCGGAAGCAGTCAACAGCTTCTCTTCGCTCCAAGTCGGCGCAATGGTGTCTTCTTCCGGTGTAGCGCTTACCGTAATGGTCTTGACGGCGACATTGCTGCCGTACCCCGCCACGACCGTCAGTGTCCCTTCGGAAGCAACCGGTACTTTAAAGGTGCAGCTGTAGCTGCCGTTGGCGTCCGCTCTTACTCCGTCAAATACAACGACGCTTTGGGCGCTGTCAAGTACTTTGACGGAAACCCACTCGTTTGCATCGGCTGTGCCGGACGCGGTCACGCTGTCGCCCGGCTGGGCGGCGTACTTACTCAACTCCAGGGTAACGCTGCTGCTTGCATTGGCGGTAAGCGTAATACCTGGTACCACAGTGCCCAGAAAAAAGATACTTGCGAAAAAAATTGATAATAATTTAAATCTTATTTTTATCAAGTTATCAATCTCCTTACAGGAAAACATTTTGCATTTTAGGATTGTAAACCGTTACCGCAATGCAACGGTACTACTTCCAAAGTGACCGTCATAATTGTATTGGCATTAATGGTTCCGAATGGTAACGGTAGCTCAAGATTATTCCTCCTCTCATAATTTTTAACAAGGTACAGAACTGCAGTATTTAATGCCCCAAAGAAACGAAAAACCAATCCCGCATACCTGGTGTTTAGATAATTTTCGCAACAGAACAGACCAACATTTACACAATCCAATAAAACGTGAAACATAGACGCCACATACTATAGATATAAGGGAAAAACCTCGTTAAGGATGATAAATCCATAGTTGACTTGTAAAAATTGTTAATTAGTTTGAGATCGGTAAAAAAATTTTAGCCGACCTATTTGAGTGTTAAAGCAATCTTTTGCTGTGTTGTGAATCGAAAAACTCAATAAGCAGATACATATTTCTTGTCCAGATTAGGGAGGAAATGAGGCGCGGGGAAAGATCCCCGCACCCCTCCCTCTCTTTCTACTGCAACAAGGTCGGGTTAAAGTCAATGTTGTTGGTTAAGTTGTCCACAATGAATACTTTGACGATATCTCCGGCCGCTACATTGAAGCCGGCCTGGGCCATGTTAACAAAGTCAAAATCCGCTTTGGTAACGTTAAGGCTCAACTGGAAGCCGTCGCGCAGATGGACGAATACCACAACTTCCTTCCCTTCATGCGCTGTGACCGGCGTGAGCTGAGCACCAAAATATTTCAGGCCGATGACGCCGGCTTTGACGGTCATGGTTTTGATCCCGCCTGTCTCTCCCACTTCATACACCGATACATCTTCCACAGGCGTCACCGTGTATTGGGGAGCTGAGTCAGCGGGAAGGTCTTCAAACTGGGCGGTAACAACAACGTCCGCAGCCGGCATCGCAAAGCTGTACACGCCCTCTGTGGCGGTAATTTCAATGTCGCCGCTGCCGCCGTTGTACTTGAGGCTGCCCGCCACCAGCCGCTTGCCGCTGTCCGGCGTCACGGTGACGGTGATCGTTGTGCCCTCGGTACCACTTGCCGGCTCTACCGTTACGGTGCCGCCGCTGATGCTGCCGTCCACCGCCACGGTGTAGGTCTCAGGAGCGGTTGTGCCCTGCCAGACCAGGATGGGATAGACGCTGCCTGCCTTGAAGTTTTCGCCCAAAGTCGAAGCCAGGGCCTTCAGTTCATCGGAGGTTTTGCTTACAGTGTTGTTGTTGTCTGTTGCATAACCGAGGCCTTTTGCAGCAGTGCTGTTGAGATAGTAGTTGTTGCTTACGTTGGTGTTGCCCGTGGCATAGCCGATCACGCCGGCGGTAAACGCGCCGGTATTGCTTACGGTGATGGCGCCGGCGTTATAGCAGTTTTGCACAGTGCAGGCAGCGTCATTGGTGTAACCGACCACGCCGCCGGTATGGGCAGTGTCGGATGTGCTTTCGCTGGTCACGCTGCCGGTGTTGTAGCAATTTGTCAACGTGTCGGACGCATCGCGCCGATAGCCGGCAACGCCGCCCACGTTCATCACGCCGCCTTTGACCGCGCCGGTATTATAGCACTGATCTATCGTAGAACCGCCATAAGCATGACCCACGACGCCGCCGACACTATAGGAACTGGTTGAGGTGCTCGTCGCGGTGACAGCGCCTGTATTGGCACACTTGCTGATTGTATCGGCGCCGTAAACAATACCCGCGATGCCGCCCACGTTATAGGTACCGGTGACATCACCGTTGTTGGTGCAGCCGGTTATCAAGGTGGCGCCCCTGACGTAACCGGCGATGCCGCCAACGTTATTGGAAGTGCTGGTAATAGTCGCGTTGTTGACACAGTTTTCAATGGTAGCCGCGTCTTTGACATAACCAGCGATGCCCGCAGTATACGTACCGCCGGAGATGTTGCCCGCCACGGTCAGATTCTTCACCGTACCGTCCAGCACATAGCCAAACAGGCCGATATAGTTGGAGCCAGCTTTGTCAATTGTCAAAGTGATGGTCTTGCCGTCGCCATCGAAGGTACCGCCATAGTTCGTGGTACTGCTGATGCCTATGGGCGTCCAGGTCACCCCTGACAAGTCGATGTCGTTCATCAGCTTGCCGCTGACGGCATTGTTGAGGCCAGCGTTGACCTGATTGGCAAACCACAACATATGGTCAGCCGTGGAAAGTTCGTAGACATCGCCGTTCTTGCTGGGTGCGGCTGCGACTGTAATGGTGAAGTCGTAACTGTATGCCATTCCGCCGTAGGCGCCGCTGACAGTGATCGTGGTGTCTGTTGCTTCAAGCGCAGTTGTTTTGCTGATCGTGTAGTCTGTGATCTTTTCCCTGGTGCCATCGCTGTAATTGGCCCAAATCACCAGACCCGCGGCGTCAAAGGTTTGTCCCGCAACATAGCTGAGCTTGGTGGGATCTGATTCTTTGCTGATGTCTGTTAAGGTAGAGGTGTCCGCTGTAAAGGCGCGCGGGATGGGATAACCGTTGTTGATATTATTGGTATCCGCCACCCAGGTCCTGCCGCCGGCGTTGAGCGCGGTCAGGAAGTCCGCTGTTTTCATGGAGTCCGTTGTCGGCATCATGGTGATGGTGCTGCCGGTGGTGCTGCCATATACTGCCTGGTTGCTGGCGGAGGAACCGTCGAGCCAGTAGCAGTTGGTCCACACGGCGCCGCCGTTGTTGGTGCCCAGAGACTGCGCCTGGTTGGCCGAGCTGGCTCCCACATAGCCGACGTTATAGCTGTTGTAAACTTTCGCTTCGCAGCTGCCGGAGATGCCGCCGGCGTTCTTATAGGACGTGTAGATGGAACCCAGGTTGGCGCAGTTTTTAATGGTGAGGTTATTCCATCCGGCGCCGGCAATGCCGCCGCATCCCTTGGAGTCGGTGTTGCTGACGGAGGCGTAGTTGATGCAGTTCTCGATCACTGAGCCATTGCTCTTGCCGTTTTTGCCGACGATGCCGCCTATGGAGCGATTGCCATAGATGTAGCCGGTGACGGCGACATTTTTGACGGAGGGACTTGCGTACCAGGCTCCCGGGTCGTTGTCATGGACGCCCATGCGTCCGATCAGGCCGATGGACTGGCTGAAGCCATAGCCGAGAGAACCGCCGTGCCTGCTGCAGTAGATATTCTTTACCGTATGTCCCTGCCCGTCTAAGGTGCCGTTCCAGGAAGAGCCGATCAGGGTCGTGCCGTCCTGGTAAGTCATGCAATATTGTCCGCCAATAGGCATATAATTGGGGCCGCTCCAACTATCGCCGGACGCATTGTAGACACCGCCCATGTCAAGATCGGCTGTCAGGCAGACGGTTTTGCCGCCGAAGTCGTCGGAGCCATATATCCAGGTGTTAGCAGTCGCGTCTTTAACGGAGCCGCCGCCGACGTTACAGACAATATAACTTGGGTTGCCGATAACGGTGGCGCCGGTATTATAAGTACCGTTGACAATCGCCGCCAGGCCGGCCAGCTGCGCCGGGGTGTTGATATAAAACACGGTGTCGGTGGTGTTGTACCAGGAAACGTCCACCGAGCCATCCCAGACGTTTGTGGAGGCTCCGTTCATGGTCTGCGTAACAGAAGCGTCGCTGTAACCGGTGGCGCTTATCACGATGGCATAGTCTTTGGCAGTGGTGAACACGCTCTGATCGATTATGATGCTTCCGGCGTCAATCGTATATTTGCTGCTGTCCACAGCGTTGCCGTCCACGCTGACGCTGCTGATAGCCGCCCGCCAGGCCGCGTCATCGGTAAAGCTTAAGTTGACGTCATGTCCCACAGTGTTGTCCGTGCTGTCCGCCGTCAGAACCGGCGGGGTCAAAACACCCGGCGCTGCGTCCATGGTCTGGGTCACTGTGGCGTCGGCGTAACCGGTAGCTTTGACTACGACCGGGTAGTCCCCGGCGGCGGTAAAGACGCCGGCGTTGATGGTGATGGCTCCGGCCGTCACGCTGTATTGTCCGGCGATGGAGACGCCGGACACGGTGATATCAGTGATGGCGGCGCGCCAGGCGGTGTCATCGGTAAAGTTTAGGGTTGCCGGCTGGCCCAAGGCGGCAGCATTGGCCGTCAAGGCCGGCGGCGAAGCCTGCTTTAGCATCACATCGATCTCGCACACCCACTTGGCAGCCTTCGGAGCGGTATACACACCGTTTGTATAGTCACTCTCCGTCTGGCCATTCAACAACCTGAACCTGGTCGCGCTGCTCATATTGTTGAAATTGGGCGGATCTTGAAAACGAGCCCAGTTGTCCTCGACCGCCAGCATCGGGTAGACCTGGACGGCGCCGTCCGTAGGACTGCCCCATGCTCCGGACTGGTCAGGTTTTTGGGTATCTGGATTCCAGCTCTTTACGATGTTTGGATAATAGTAGCGGGGCGTCCCAAACAGGTAATCCCTGGTCATGTTCGTATACCAGTTTGGTGCTGTGTCGGTGCAGTAAAAATATATTTTGTTGACATTGCTCATGCCGGCGCCCGTGTTGACGCCTGCCGCCGCCAGAAGGTCGGAAATCAAGACGCCTTTCGCCGCGTCAATTACCGGAGCCGGCATGCTGTCGATATAAGAATAAGCCTGCTGCAAATTGGCCATGGCAGCCATCTCTTCGTAAGTAAAGGTTCTCACTGTGGTGTATGTGTTGGTTGGATTTGTTTCACTGGTATAGCCGACTTTAATCGTAAGCGATGCCGCCGGTTCACTTTGGGTTGTGCTGTCAGCGCTGGCCGGACCCAGCTGGGCCAAACAGAGAAAACTTAACAGCACGGCCAGCATAGCGAAACAGCCGACCAGCGCTTTATTTTTGGATTTAAACCAGAATCCCACTTGTTGCATTTCCACCCCTCCAAAAAGATTTTGACAACTTAAGTACTAACCTTCCTTTTCAGTAACTATTTATAATCACGGTTGCCACAATATACAGCAACACCACCTCCACCATAACTTTAGTTCTTAGAGACAATATTTTGCATCTGTTAACCTAAACACGGTTACAATTTGATGGCCGTTAAACCATATCGGTATAAAAAGATGCTCTGGCAGCAACCGCTAAATCCCCCTCATATGTTACAATTCCTCCTTCAACTTTATAGGGACTATTTAAATATACACTTATATGTTTTTGCTTCATTTTGGGGCCATTTTTCCCTTTTATCTCCTCCCGGTGCATGCTCCGCTATGGACCTCCCTGCCAATCATGAGAAGAATGGCTGTTTCCAGCCGGCCATGTCCTGGGGGCGCCTTTTGTCGCCCCCAGGACATGGGTATTGTAATTGGCGGAAGCATGATTGCCAATTACGGTTTTTGTTCCTTCTTGCGCGGAGTTTTTATAAAGCTGGCGCCATAATTGCCATTACCCCCATCACCTCATATCGCTCTTTATCAAAACGCTGGTTAAACCGTCCCCACCGCCTTCCAAAGTTAACTGAAAGCCGGCCAAACAGGGGCGGGAAAGAGGCGCAGGATTGCAGCAGCCCGCACCTCTTTCCTTTCCTACTGCAGCAAGGTCGGGTTATGGTCCACGTCGTTGGTTAAGTCGTCCACAATGAATACTTTTACCATATCCCCGGCCTCGACGTTAAAGCCGGATTGGGCTTCACCGACAAGGTCAAAATCCGCCTTGGTGACGTTGAGGCTTAACTGGACGCCGTCGCGCAGATGAGTAAAGGCCACGGCTTCCTCTCCCCCGTGCTCAATAACCGGTGTTATCAGCGTCCCGAAATATTTTAGGCCGGTGACGCCGGTTTTGACGGTCATGACGCTGATCCCATCGTGTGTTGTTCCCACTTCATACACCGATACATCTTCCACAGGCGTTACCGTATATTTGGGAGCCTGAGAAATGTCCTCAAACTGGGCGGTGACGGCAACATTGGCCGCCGGCATTACGAAGCTGTACACGCCTCCGGTGGCGGTGATTTCAATGTCGGTAGTACCGTCGTTGAACTTGAGGCTCCCCGCCACCAGCCGCCTGCCTTCACCCGGCGTCACGGTCACGGTGATGGTTTCGCCTGCCGCCGCGACGGCCGGGTTCACTCCGACGGAACCGCCGCTGATGGCGCCGTCCACGGTTATGGTGTAGGTTTGGTCTCCCCCGGTCTGCCAGGTAAGGATAGGATAGACACTGCCCGGCTTGAAGCTTTCACCCAAAGCCGGAGCCAAAACCTGCAGCTCGGCAGAGGTCTTGCTGACGGCGTTGTCTGCCGCGTTACCAAGGCCTTTCGTGGCGGTGGTGTCGAGATAGTAGTTGTTGCTGATATTGGTGTTGCCCTTGGCATAGCCGATCACGCCGGCGGTATAGGCGCCGCTGTTGCTCACAGTGATCGTTCCGGCGTTATAGGTGTTTTGCACGGTGCAGGCAGCGTTGTTAGTGTAACCGACCACTCCGCCGGTACGGGCGCTGCCGGTGGCTTCACTGGTCACGCTGCCGGTGTTGTAGGAATTGGTCAATTTGGTGGCTGCGTTGTTCAGGTAGCCGGCCACGCCGCCCACGTTTATAACGCAGCCTCTGACTGCACCGCTGTTGTAGCACTGGTCGAGCATACTTGCTGCGTAAATATTACCTGCGACGCCGCCCACACTATAGGCTGACGCGGTAGAGGCACTCGTTGCGGTAATATTACCGGTGTTGGCGCAATTACTGATTGTCCCGCTGCTGTTATGATAACCTACAATGCCACCCACATTATATTCACCGGTGACATTGCCATTGTTGGCGCAGCCGGTTATCGCAGTGGAACCGCTGGTATTGCCGGCAATGCCGCCAACCCTATACGATATACCGGTGACTGTTGCGTTGTTGGCGCAGTTTTCAATGTTTGTGTCGACTGCAGAACCCGCGATGCCTCCCACATACGACTTCCCCGCAACACTGCCGGTCACGGTCAGATCCTTTATGTCAGCGCCCTTTACATAGCCGAACAGGCCGATATAATTGGAGCTCTCATTGGCAGCAGATAAAGTGACGGTCTTGTTATTGCCGTCAAAGGTACCGCCGTAGGTTACCGAACTGCTTATACCAATAGGCGCCCAGGCGATTTGGGACAGGTCAATGTCGTTTAAGAGTCTGCCTTTAATGTTATTGCTATCAGGGCTGACGTTGACCTGGTTGGCAAACCAGAGCATTTCTCCAGCGGTGGTAAGTTGATAGACATTATTGTTGTCCATAGTGGGAGCCGCGGCTAAAACCGTGACAGGCTGTGCAACCGTCTTGGTCACACCGGCTTCGGTATAGCTGATGGTAATCGCGGTATCCCCCGTGGACAGTACGCTGGGACTGTAGGTATACGCGTCGGACGTCAGCGCGGCAGTTGTACCGTTGGTATAATTGGCGGTTATGACCATGCCGGTGGGATCGAAAGTCTCGCCCGCGATATAAACGAGATCATTGGGCGGGGAGGTGACGGCAATGCTCGCCAGGGCATTGGCTGCGACCGTAATCGGGAAATCATAGCTGAAGCCGACTCCGTTATGGGTGCCGCTGACCGTGATCGTAGTACCACTATCGGTCATTTCCAGCGGCGTTGTTTTGCTGATCGTGCAGTCTGTAATCTTTTCCCGCGTACCGTCGCTGTAATTGGCCCAGATGGTCAGACCGGTTGGATCAAAGGTCTCTCCCTCCACATAGCTGAGCTTGGTGGGATCGGATTCTTTGCTGATATCGGTTAAGGTTGAGGTATCCCCCGTCATGACACGCAGGATGGGATAGCCGTTGTTGGTATTGCCGGTGTCCGCTACCCAGACCCGTTCGTCGCCATTGAGCGCCGCGAGGAATTCAACGGATTTCAGCTCGTCGCTTGTTTTGCCGACAGTATTGTCGGTGGCATTTCCAAGTCCTTTGGCAGTGGTAGTGCTGAGATAGTAGTTATCTTTGATATTGGTGCCGGCTGCGGCATAACCGATCACGCCGGCGGTAAATCCGCCGCTGTTGCTCACGGTGATCGTCCCGGCGTTATAGGTGTTTTGCACGGCGCCGGCAGTGATATTCGTGCGGCCGGCCACGCCCCCGGTATTGGCGGAAGCGGATGTGCTGGTGCTGGTCACGCTGCCGGTGTTGTAGGAGTTGGTAAGCATGGTGGAGGCATTGTTCAAATAACCGGCCACACCGCCCACATTCATCACGCCGCCGCTGACCGCACCGCTGTTGGCGCACTGGTCAATCGTGGTGGCATATTTTGCATACCCCACAATACCGCCCACACTATAGGCTGCGGTGATGTCCGTGCTGGTGGCAGTGACGGCGCCGGTATTGAGGCAATTATTGACAGTACTGCTGCCGTTATCGTTGCCTACGATGCCGCCTACATGATAGCTGCCGCTGACCGCTCCGGTATTCGTGCAGCCCGTCACCGTGACAGCGCCGCTAATGTAGCCGACAATGCCGCCCCCGCAGGATGCGTTGCTGATATTGCCGTTATTGACACAGCTGCTTATAGTAACGGTATCGGTGGCGCCGGCAACTATGCCGCCAACCAGCTCGCCGGCGCCGGTGCTGGTGACAGTGGCGTTGTTGACGCAGTTCTGGATCTGCGACGAACCCATAGCATTAACGACAATGCCCGCCGTGGTACCGCTGCCGGAGACGCTGCCTGCCACGGTCAGGTCTTTGATCGCGGCATCCTGGATATAGCCGAACAGACCGGCACAAGCTGTAGAGCCCTCCATGGCTAAAGTAACAGTCTTGCCGTTGCCGTCAAAGGCGCCGGAATAGAATGCAGTGGCGCTGCTGCCGATCGGCGTCCAGGTTACTGCGGACAGGTCGATGTTTTCTGTCAGTTTGCCTTTTGTGCTGGCCCTGCGGCCAACATTGACCCGGTTGGCAAACCACAGCATATGGTCGGCCGAGGAAAGCTCGTAAAAACCATCGACCAGCGCCGGAGCGCCCGTGGCCAGAACCGTGACCGGCTGGTCCGCCGTCACGGTTACACCGGAGGAGGTGTAGCTGATGGTGACCTTGTCGTCGCCCGGCGCGAACACACTGGGAGTAACGGTATACTGGCCGGCCGCCAGGTCTGCGGTTTTGCCGTCGGCGTAGGTTACGCTTACAGCCATGCCAGCGGGATCAAAGCTCTCACCCGCGGCATACAAAAGGTTCGTGGGCGGAGTGGTAATGGTGATGCTTTGCAAAGAATTGGAAGTGACCGTAATCGGAAATTCGTAGCTGTAGTCCATACCGCTATAAGTGCCGCCGACAGTGATGCTTGTATCCGTGCTTGCCAGCGGGGCGGTTTTGCTGATGGTATAGTCGGTAATTTTTTCGCGGGTGTCATCGCTGTAATTAGCCCAGATAACCAGGCCGACCGGATCAAAGGTTTCTCCCTCCACATAGCTGAGCTTGGTGGGATCGGATTCTTTGGTGATACTTGTTAGTGTGGCGGTATCCGCCCAGGCCCGCGGGACAGGATAGCCGCTGTTGATATTTTGGGTATCCGCTACCCAGGCCCGGCTGTCGCCGTTCAGGGCGGCCAGGAATTCAGCTGTTTTCATGGAGTCTGTTGTCGGCATTTGGGTGATGGTGCTGCCGGTGGTACTGCCATATACCGCCTGGTTGCTGGCGGACGATCCGTCCAGCCAGTAGCAGTTGGTCCACACCGCGCCGCCGTTGTTGGTGCCCAGAGACTGGGCCTGGTTGGCCGAGCTGGCGCCTACATAGCCGACGTTATAGCTGTTGTAAACTTTCGCTTCGCAGCTGCCGGAGATGCCGCCGGCGTTCTTATAGGACGTGTAGATGGAACCCAGGTTGGCGCAATTTTTAATGGTCAGGTTATTCCATCCGGCGCCGGCAATGCCGCCGCATCCCTTGGAGTCGGTGTTGCTGACGGAGGCGTAGTTGATGCAGTTCTCGATGACGGAGCCGTTGCTCCGGCCGTTTTTGCCGACGATGCCGCCTACGGAGCGGTTGGCGTAGATGTAACCGGTGACGGCGACATTTTTAACGGAAGGAGTGGCGTACCAGGCTACCGGATCGTTGTCATGGACGCCCATGCGCCCGATGAGGCCGACGGACTGGCTGAATTCATAGCCGAGAGAACCGGCGTGCCTGCTGCAGTAGATATTCCTGACAATATGCCCCTGCCCGTCGAAGGTGCCGTTCCAGGAGGAGCCGATAAGCGTCGTGCCGTCCTGAGCAGTCATGCAGTATTGGCCGCCGATGGGCATATAGATGGGACCGCTCCAGGCGCCGGTCGAGCTGTCGTAGACGCCGCCCATATCCAGATCGGCTGTCAGGTATACTGTCTTGCCGTCAAAATCGTCGCCGCCGTAGATCCAGGTAGCGGTAGTCGCGTCTTTAACGGCGCCGCCGCCGACGTTGTAGACGATATAATCCGGATTGCCGTTAACGGTGGCACCTTCATTGTAAATACCGTTGACGATGGCCGCCAAACCGGCCAGCTGCGCCGGGGTGTCGATATAAAATACGGTATCGGTGGTGTTGTACCAGGTGACATCCACCGAGCCGTCCCAGACGGTTGTGGATGCTGCGTTTATGGTCTGAATAACAGAAGCGTCGCTATAACCGGTGGCGCTTACCACGATGGTATAGTCTTTGGCAGTGGTGAACACGCTCTGATCAATGGCGATGCTTCCGGCCTCAATCGTATATTTGCTGCTATCCACAGCGCTGCTGTCCACGCTGACGCTGCTGACGGCGTTTCTCCAGACTTCATCGTCGGTGAAGGTGAGATACACCGCCTGGCCCACGGTGTTGTCCGTGGTATCGGCGGTCAAAGCCGGCGCAGGCAGTATTGAGGGGCCGCCTGTCCACCCGGCATATAGCGTCACGTCGCCGGTCACCGTCTCGCTGCCGAAGTCAAAAGCGTTGGTGCAGGCCGCTTCTTTGTACCAGCCGCCGAAGGTGTAATTGTCGCGGCTGGGATCGACCGGAGCCGCGATGTGCTTGTTTCCGTCAACCGCCACGGGGCCGGTCGCCGGAGCGCCGCCGCTGTAATTGGGGTCAAGGGTCAGCAGGCAATAGGCGGATTTCGTGTATGTGGTGAAATTCGACCAGCTGGCAGCTTGGCCGATATGGTAATAAAGAACGAAATTAGAAGCTGCACCGGAAAACGGGGTCGTTCCGAATGTCGGCATGCTACCTTGGAAATAAGACGCCTCAATTTTGCTGCAGTCTTGGAAGGCGGAAGATCCGATGCTCGTCACGCTGCTCGGAATCGTTACCGAGGTAAGTCCCGTGCAGCCGTAGAAGGCACTATTCCCAATGCTCGTCACACTGTCCGGAATCGTTACCGCGGTAAGTCCCGTGCAGTTATAGAAGGCGCCATTTCCGATGCCCGTTACACCGGTCGAAATCGTTACTGCGGTAAGTCCCGTACAACCACGGAAGGCAGAAGCACCGATGCTTGTCACGCTGTTCGGGATCGTTACCGCGGTAAGTCCCGTGCAGTCACGGAAGGCAGAAGAACCGATGCTGGCCAGGCCATCCGGCAGGGTTACCGTGGTAATAGTGCTATTATTATTAAAGGCATCTTTGCCAATGCTGACCACCGGATAGGCGGTTCCGTTGTGGACAATGGCGGCCGGAACGACAATATTTCCGCCGCTGCCGGTATAGCCGCTTATGGTGGCCGCGCCACTGGCAACAGTATAGGTGAAATCAATGCCTCCGTTCAGCATTTGTGTCACCGTGGCGTCGGTATAACCGGCAGCCTTTATTTGAATGGTATATGCGCCGGCTGACGTGAACACCGAGTCAACAATACGGATGTTGCCCGCGCTTACCGCGTATTGATCGTTGGCCAGAGGTGTTTCGTTGACGATAATGGAAGTGATGGCGTTCCGCCAGGCTTCATCATCGCTGAATGTAATATCCGTTGCCTGACCCACGGTGTTGTCCGTAGTATCGGCAGTCAGGTCCGGAGGCGTTTTACCTTCTGCCGGCAGCTCGCTGAACTGGGCGGTCACGATAACGTTGGCCGCCGGGAGAACAAAGCTGTACACGCCGTCCGTGGCGGTAATTTCCGTATAAGTCGTGCCGTTGTCGGCGGTGTATTGCAGGCTGCCCGCCACCAGCTGCTTGCCGCTGTCCGGTGTCACAGACACGGTGATGGTATCACCCGCGCTGCCGCTGGCCGGATTCACCGCAATGCTCCCGCCGGTTATGGCGCTGTCCACGGTCACGCTGTAGGTCGCGTCCGTGACCGAAACCTCCGCACCCGCAGCGCCGCCCGATGGACCTTCCGCCGCCAAAGCGGCGGTGGGAAGCATGGTGCAAAGCATGGCTAAAATCATCAGGCAGGCCAGCAGACGGCTGCGTCTTTTTCTGATCATATCCTTGCTCCTTTCCTTTCGTTTTCCTGTTTTTACTTCATTTTGGGGCCATCTTTCCCTTTTATCTCCTCCCGGTGCGTGCTCCGCTATGGACCTCCCTGCCAATCATGAGAAGAATGGCGTTTCCAGCCGGCCATGTCCTGGGGGGCGCCTTTTGTCGCCCCCAGGACATGGGTATTGTAATTGGCGGAAGCATGATTGCCAATTACGGTTTTTGTCCTTCTTGCGAGGAGTTTTTATAAAGCTGGCGCCATAATTGCCATCACCCGCCTCACCTCATATCGCTCTTTATCAAAACGCTGGTTAAACCGTCCCCACCGCCTTCCAAAGGCAACCGAAAGGCGGCCAAACAGGGGCGGGAAAGAGGCGCAGGATTGTAGCAGCCCACACCTCTTTCCTTTCCTACTGCAGCAAGGTCGGGTTATGGTCCACGTCGTTGGTTAAGTCGTCCACAATGAATACTTTTACCATATCTCCGGCCTCGACGTTAAAGCCGGATTGGGCTTCACCGACAAGGTCAAAATCCGCCCTGGTGACGTTGAGGCTTAACTGGACGCCGTCGCGCAGATGAGTAAAGGCCACGGCTTCCTCTTCCCCATGCTCAATAACCGGTGTTATCAGCGTCCCGAAATATTTCAGGCCGCTGACGCCTGCTTTGACGGTCATGGTTTTGATCCCGTCTGTCTCTCCCACTTCGTAAACCGACTCGTCTTCAACGGGGGTCACCATGTATTTGGGGCTGTCGGTCGCCTCGTTTATCGTTTGGGTTACCGTGGCGGCGGCGTAGCCGCTGGCGGTGACTGTGACGGTGTAGTCGCCGGCCGAGGCAAACACAGCGGCGTCAATACTGATGGCGCCCGCGTTTACCGTGTACTGCCCGCCGGTCAGCGCGCTTCCGTTGACCGTGATCCCGCTGATGGCGCTGCGCCAGGCCTGATCATCGGTGAAGGTGATCTCCACCGCACGGCCCACGCTGTTGTCCGTGGTATCGGCGTTCAATACCGGAGGCGTTTGCTCCTCCGGCGGGTTGCTGAACTGGAGGGACAACTCGAATTGCCCGTCAGCGCCGGTATCGTACTGGTCCAGGTAAGGCGAGTAGGTAACAGCCTGGATTTTATTCTGAACCGGATAGAACTGATAGAGCCTCAGCCAGCCGTTGCCGCCGTTGGGCAGATCGGTGTAATCAGTTAATAGATTATAGACGGTGTTGCCGCTCTCGCCGGTGTCCGTGCCGTGGTACTGGCCGCCAACATGGCCGCATAACACGGCGACGACGTTGCTGTGCTTCTTGACTATATTTTCGTGGATGGCCGGACCGGAGACATCATCGCCGCCGGCGTACTCTCCGTTGGGTTTAATGTAGCCGTGGGTCACCACGATCGCTTTGCGGTCGCTGTATTGGGTCAGGACCCCGTTGGCCCAGTCGGTGGCCTCCGCCAGCAATGCGGGCGCACAGACCAGGTTCAGCACGATGAAGTCCTGTCCCAGGGCGGAGAAAAGCTGGTAGCTGCTGGCGTTGCTGCTCTCCGGATAATGCCCGCCGTACCAGCTGCAGCCGGTAAAGTCGGTGTAGGGGAAAAAGGTGTCGAACATTGTGGTGTCGCCGGTCTCAAAATTCAGGTCGTGGTTGCCGGGGACTACCGAATAAGGAATCCCCGCGGTCCGGATGATGGCCATGGCGTCTTTGGCATTCTGCCACTGGGCGGGGTTGTCGTAATCATCCTGGATGTCCCCCAGATGGGCCACGAAGACGATGTTTTGCGACTGGGCCTGATCGGCTATCCATTGGGTTTGCCGGGCAAAGATCTCCGGATAGCTTTCGGAGTAGAATTGCGTATCCGGCAGCACGGCGAGGGTGAAGTGGTCGGTACCGGCCGCTTGGACGGTGACGGCGCAGGCGGCGGTAAAGCCTCCGTCTACCGTGGTGACTGTAATGTTGGCTGTTCCGGTACCCATTGCCCTAACCAGACCGTTGCTGTCGACTGTGGCTGCGGCCGCATTGTCCGAGGTCCAGGTCACCTCTTGATTGGCCGCGTCGGATGGGGTGATGGTGGCCGTGAGCTGCACGAAATTGCCGACGGTGAGGACGAGTTCGCTTTTATCCAGGTTTACGCCACTGACCGCGACACCCGGATCCATGAACCGGGCGGTGACAATGGTGTCGGCCGCCGGCAGGATGAAGCTATACACGCCGTCGGTAGCGGTGATTTCCGTATAGGTGCTGCCGCTATCCGCCGTGTATTTAAGACTGCCCGCCACCAGCTCTTTGCCGGCATCGGGATTGACGGTAACGGTGATGGTGTCGCCTGCGCTGCCGCTCGTCGGGCTCAGCGCCAGGCTGCCGCCGGTGATGGCGCTGTCCGCTGTGACACTGTAGGTCCCCGGGTCGTTCTCGGGAACCACGAAGACGACCTTATTGACTAACTTTGAGGTGTTCATGGCCGTACACCGGGCATCCCGCTCGTCCATGGTCGGCAGAACTCCGTTCCCGTATTCCGCCTCCGTCTGGCCGTAGAAGAAACGGTAGGTGTTCAGGGTGTCGTAGGGCTGGTTATCGACCTGGGTCCGCCGGCCCGCCCAGCCGGTGATGGCCAGTACGGCCGGGACCTCCCGGTCCTCGCCGGTCCGGTTTTCCGGCGCCAGGTACTGGTCGCCGATTCCGGCATAGTATTTGCGGGTCTGTCCCATTAAATATTCCCAGCTGAGCCCGTTTACGCCCATGGTCCAGCCGTCCAGGCTCGCTCCTCTTAAGCTGCAGTCCGGTCCGTCAAAGCGCACGTCGCTGTTGTAGGCGGCGGCGCTCTCTGTCAGTTGCTCAATGGTGACGTAGCGGACGGCTTTACCCATGAAGACAGCAGGCAGCCGGTCATACATGGCGTAATGGATGGGCGTGGTGTTCTCTGCCGCCAGGGCTTCCATTTCCGCCCTGGTGTAAGAGTGCACCGGGATCTCCTCGCCGGCCGCGCCATACTGAATATAGACGTCCAGCGGGGTGTAGTCCGCGGTGAAGCCCACGGTGACGGGCTCATCCGGCATGACGAAGCTGTAGACGCCGGGCCCGTTGACGTTGTTGGCGTTGCCGGTTGCCGCGGTGATAGTGGTAAAGTCATAGGTTGTACCGGAGTCACCGGTGACGATGAGGCCGATTGCCCAGGAAGTAAAAGCAGTATCGGATACCGTAACGATCACGGTTTCGCCCACTGTCGCTGAAGTCTTGTCGGGCGTTACTGTCCAGATGGCGTCGGGAACCGCCGCCACAGCGATATTATAGGTCGCAGCGGAGATGTCCTCAAACTGAGCGTTTACAACGACATCCGCCGCCGGAAGCACAAAGCTGTACACGCCGTCCGTGGCGGTAATTTCCGTATAGGTTGCGCCGCTGTCGGCGGTGTATTGCAGGCTGTTCGCCACCAATTGCTTGCCGCTGTCCGGTGTCACAGACACGGTGATGGTATCACCCGCGCTACCGCTGGCCGGATTCACCGCAATGCTCCCGCCGGTTATGGCGATGTCCACGGTCACGCTGTAGGTCGCGTCCGAAACCGAAACCTCCGCACCCGCGGCACCGCCCGATGGACCTTCCGCCGCCAAAGCGGCGGTGGGAAGCATGGTGCAAAGCATGGCTAAAATCATCAGGCAGGCCAGCAGACGGCTGCGTCTTTTTCTGATCATATCCTTGCTCCTTTCCTTTCGTTTTCCTGTTTTTACTTCATTTTGGGGCCATCCACGGCCATGGTGCTGCTCCCGCCACCCGGCATACAGCGAGAATTTATTCCTTTTTATTGTGCTACCATCAACGATGCCCCTGAGATGGACAACATTACACCTGACAGAACCTGACAGAAGGGGAAAGACCGCGATATGAAGCCTCTACTGCAACAAGGTCGGGTTATGGTCCACATCGTTGGTTAAGTCGTCCACTATGAATACCTTAACCATATCACCGGCCTGGACGTTGAAGCCGGACTGGGCTTCGGCAACCAGGTCGAAATCCGCTTTGGTAATGTTGAGGCTTAACTGGACACCGTCGCGCAGATGGGTGAAGACCACGGCCTCCTGCCCTGCATGCTTGATAACCGGCGCTATCTGCGTCCCGAAATATTTCAGGCCGCTGACGCCGGTTTTGACAGTCATGGTTTTGATCCCGCCTGTCTCGCCCACTTCGTAAACCGACCCGTCCGCCACGGGGTCAACCGTGTATTTGGGGTTACCCGCCTCAGGCGTAATGATGGTGATGGCACAGGTGTACTTCAGGAAGTCGCCGACGGTCGCATTTTCAATCAGGGGCGTCCCTCCGTTGAACTGCGCCTCGGTCTGACCGTACACAAAGCGGTAAGCATTCAGGGTATCGCACGCCATATCATCGATATCCTGACCCTGCTCAAACTCGATAAACCGCTTCTGATATCCCTTGATCACGAGCATGGCGTCGATCGGCGTCTTGCCCGCTTCCTTGTTTCCCGCCGCGGCGATGTTAGGATAGTAGCAGCGGTTCTCCTCGTAAAGATCCTCGTAAGCGTAAGTGCGGGAGGACTCATCCAGCGCGTTCAGCTTAAGGGTATTGCCCTCTCCAAAGCTCACACCGGCATTATCCAGCAGGTCTGTCAGCCTGACGGCCTGTACCGCCTTGCCGATTACTGCGGTGGGATACCTGTCATAACCGGTGTAATAAATGGGTTCGGTACCGGCAAGGGCAATCATTTCTTCCCGGGTGTAAGTTTTGACCAGAGCGGGGGTCCCATCCTCACCGGTCTTGGTATAAATGGAAAGCGGCATGTAAGAAACATCAAGACCGATGGTCACGGCGCTCTCCGGCATAATAAAGGTGTAAACGCCGCCGCTAATCGTATTGTATCCGCCCGAGGTGGTGGAAAAGGTTGATGAGGGAACCGTCCCGTTTCCGGCATCCCTGACGGTGATGCCTTCAAGGCTGGCCGTTATGGCGTCTGCCATGCGGGTTACCGTCACGGTCACGGTCGAACCGGCGATAATCTCATTCTCGTTCAAGCCGGAGGAGGCCACATCGACGGTCCAGATGGGATCGATACCGGGAGCGACGGTGAAAACATAGGGATCGCCGCCTGCAACGACGTTTTCAAAGAGCACCGTGACGCTGACCGCGCTGGAGCCCATGGTGAAGGTGTAGGACGCGTTTTCTGTTACCGTGGTCACGGGATAAACGATGCTGTTGGCGTCAATGGCGGTAACGCTCTGCACCCGCTTGCCGGTTTCTAGATCTGAGATGGTGATGGTTACAGTCTCGCCCGGCTCCGCTTCGGCTGCAGATGCGGATACGGTTGCCGCCGCGCTGTCGAAGTTGAGCGTAATGGCGTGAGCGGCCGGCCCGGGGCTCGACCCGTTCTGCCAGGCCAGCACCGGATATCCGCCGTTGCAGCCGTTGCTGTCATAGGCGAAGGCAGCGCCCAGAGCGGCGGGCATGGCCGGCGCTTTCAGTTCCTCTTCGGTCTTGACCGTCGTGGTGCCGCTGTCTCCCGCTCCGGAAAGCGCGGTGGCGTTGAGGTAATAGCAGTTGACAGGGCTGACCGACTGGCTGCCGACAATATTGCCGCTGGTGCCGATGGTAGACGCGCCGGACACCCGCCCGATACTGTAGCAGTTTGTGATTGTGGCGGTGCTGTTCTGTGTTTCGCCTGCAATGCCGGCAAAACGGGTGGGTACGTTGCCGGAAGTCGCCGTGGAGACAATGTTGCCCGTGTTGTAGCAATCCACAACGGGGCCGCAGCTCTTGCCCGCGATGCCGCCCGCATAGGTCTTGCCGGAAGAAGTGCCGGTGACGGTTCCGGTGTTGCAGCAGGCGCTGATGGTAACATAAGAGGCGAACTGGCCGCCCACGATGCCGCCGGCATACTGATACGCCTTGATTTCAGCGGCGTTGAAGCAATTGGAAATGGTCGCGTAGTCTCCCGTTAGATCAAAGATGCCCACGATGCCGCCGACCCGGCCACCCTGATTGCAATTGGGCGCCGTGACCGTGCCGTAGTTGGCGCAGCCTGCAATGGTTACGGGAGCGCTCGCCGTGCCGGTTCCCATGCCGACTACACCGCCCGCATGGCCAATCCTGTTGGTTCCGCTGCCGCCCGGGCTGGCGCCGCCGGAGGCGTAAATGACCGCGCGGTTCACAGCGTTTTCAATGGTGCCGCCGTTTACAAAGCCCGCGATGCCGCCCACATACTGCACGCCGGCGACTACGCCGGAAACCGTGATGTTTTTGACGTCGCCGCCCTGCCCAACGTATCCGAAGAGTCCCTGATAGGAAGCGGTCATATCGGTATAAAGGCCGCTGACGGTATGGCCCTTGCCGTCAAAGGCGCCCCTGAACTGGTTTGTGCTGGTGCCGATGGGCGTCCAGATCTCGGCCTCCGCAGAAACGGTAGGCACGGTGAAAGTGCCGGAATAATCCGGGAGGCCGTCCTGGAAATACTCATCCGCCGTGGTATAGAGGCCGTCACCGTCCAGCGCGATGTCGCCGCCGAGAATGACGGTCCTGCCTTCAAAGGTATCGCCTCCGTTCACAGCCGCCGCAAAGGCGAGAAGTTCTTCCCTGGTGTTGATGGTAAGAGACGACGGAAGAGCCTCGAAAGTAGCGGTTACGGTTACATCAGCCGCCGGGAGAACGAAGCTGTACACGCCGTCTGTGGCGGTTATTTCGGTGTGGGTCTCGCCGCCGTCCGCCGTGTATTTGAGGCTGCCCGCCACCAGCTGCTTGCCGCTGTCCGGTGTCACAAACACGGTGATGGTATCACCCGCGCTACCGCTGGCCGGATTCACCGCAATGCTCCCGCCGGTTATGGCGCTGTCCACGGTCACGCTGTAGGTCGCGTCCGTGACCGAAACCTCTGCACCCGCGGCGCCGCCCGATGGACCTTCCGCCGCCAAAGCGGCGGTGGGAAGCATGGTGCAAAGCATGGCTAAAATCATCAGGCAGGCCAGCAAACGGCTGCGTCTTTTTCTGATCATATCCTTGCTCCTTTCCTCTCGTTTTCCTGTTTTTGCTTCATTTTGGGGCTATTTTTCCCTTTTATCTCCTCCCGGTGCATGCTCCGCTATGGACCTCCCTGCCAATCATAAGAAGAATGGCGTTTCCAGCCGGTCATGTCCCGGGGGCGCCTTTTGTCGCCCCCAGGACATGGGTATTGTAATTGGCGGAAGCATGATTGCCAATTACGGTTTTTGTTCCTTCTTGCGCGGAGTTTTTATAAAGCTGGCGCCATAGTTGCCATTACCCGCCTCACCTCATATCGCTCTTTATCAAAACGCTGGTTAAACCGTCCCCACCGCCTTCCAAAGTTAACTGAAAGCCGACCAAAGAGGGGCGGGAAAAAGGCGCAGGATTGTAGCAGCTCGCACCTCCTATTTCCTACTGCAGCAAGGTCGGGTTATGGTCCACGTCGTTGGTTAAGTCGTCCACAATGAATACTTTTACCATATCCCCGGCCTGTACGTTGAAGCCGGATTGGGCCTGTCCGACAAGGTCAAAATCCGCCCTGGTGACGTTAAGGCTAAGCTGGACGCCGTTGCGCAGATGGGTAAAGACCACGGCTTCCTTCCCTGCGTGGGCTATGACCGGAGTGAGCTGGGCGCCGAAATATTTCAGGCCGCTGACGCCGGTCTTGACGGTCATGGTACTGATCCCGCCTGTCTCGCCCGCTTCGTAAACCGACTCGTCCACCACGGGGTCAACCGTGTACTTGGGGTTGTCTCCGGGGGTGGTCGCCTCATTATTTATCGTCTGGGTTACCGTGGCGTCGGCGTAGCCGCCGGCGGTGACTGTGACGGTGTAGTCGCCGGCCGAGGCAAACACAGCGGCGTCAATACTGATGGCGCCCGCGTTTACCGTGTACTGCCCGCCGGTCAGCGCGCTTCCGTTGACCGTGATCCCGCTGACGGCGCTACGCCAGGCCGCGTCGTCGGTGAAAGTGATCTCCACCGCCCGGCCCACGCTGTTGTCCGTGGTATCGGCGCTCAACACCGGAGGCGTTTGCTCCTCCGGCGGGTTGCTAAACTGGAGGGGCAGCTCGAATTGCCCGTCAGCGCCGGTATCGTACTGGTTCAGGTAAGGCGAGTAGGTCACAGCCTGGATTTTATTCTGAAGCGGATAGAACTGATAGAGCCTCAGCCAGCCGTTGCCGCCGTTGGGTTGATCCTGGTAATCCGATAGGAGATTATAGACTGTATTGCCATTTAATCCGGTTGCGGTGTTGTTATATTGGCCGGAATAATGACCGCATAACACTGCTATTACATTACTGTGGAGTTTAACGACATTGTTCCAGACATCAAGACCGGCTACGCTTTGGGTATTTTGATAATTTCCGCTGGTATCGATGTATCCATGAGTGACGACAACGGCTTTACGATTGCTATATTGGGTCAGGACCGAATTGGCCCAGTCTGTTGCATCGGCTAGCAGCGAAGGCGCGCAAACCAGGTTTAAAACTATAAAGTCCTGTCCCATGGCGGAGAAAAGCTCATAATTGCTGGAATTGCTGGTGGAAGGATAATTTCCGCCGTACCAGGAATATTCGTTAAAGTCGGTGTAGGGGAAATAGGTATTATAATTAGTTAGGTCACTGGTCGCAAAAAACATATCATGGTTACCGGGGACTACCGAATAAGGAATACCTGCGGCCCGGATGATTGCCATTGAATCCCGGGCATTTTGCCATTGCGTGCTGTTGTTATAATCATTAACCATGTCCCCCAGGTGAGCCACAAAAACGATATTTTCGGACTGGGCGTTATCGGCTATCCATTGAGTTTGCTGATCAAATATTTCCGGATAACTTTCCGCATAAAATTGCGTATCCGGCAGCACGGCGATAGTGAAGTGATCCCAGGTCTGAGAACCGCCGTTATCCTTGATGAAAATGGCCTTGACCGAAATATTGGCAGTCACGTTAATGTCGGTTCTGGGATTATCAGCCGAGCCATCACTCCAATTTGCGAAGTGAAAACCGCTGTCCGGCACGGCAGTTACCTCTGATCCGCTGGCGCCGGAAGCTACTGTTTGCGATGAATTACCGCTGATGGAACCATGGGCGCCGGCAGTGTAGGTCAGGATGTAAGTATCATTGGAAAAGCTCACTACTACCGTATGATTGGCATTTATATTATTGATCGTATAAGTATTGTTGCTGACTGAGCTTAACACATCAATACCATTATCCGTAATGGAGGCCAGGTGATAACCGCCGGCCGGGCTGATGGTAATGGTGGAGGACCCATTATTACTAACTGTCGCCGGGTCTGCGGTCACAGTCCCGTTGCCGCCGCTCACCGAGGCTGAGACAGTGTAATATGCTACCGGCGACGGCAGGTTGTTCAAGTCGACAATGAAATTCGGGATTTGCTGCCACCCAAGAATGGGATAGCTGTCCGGCAATGCGTAGCCGAAGCCGTATGATCCGTTGGGATTATCCAAATCCGCACTGCCAAGGTAATTTGGGACGATATAGCCGCTAAAGGTACCTGATCTGTTGCTCCCCGTCATTTCCGTCTTTCCCTGCAGCTCCGGTATGGTGATCGAAGAAACATTGGTTTGGGTACCCCAGGTATCGTCTAGATTGGGCTGGGTCATGTCACTGTTGGTCTCAACATAAAAGCAATTCGTGATATGCACCGCCTGGTTGTAATCAGCAGAAGCCCACAGCCACCGGTCGTAGCCGACGGCATAGCCGGTAAAGCAAGCGGTGCTGTAGCAGTTGGACATGGAGGCGACGGGATAGATAGGGGGCGTACCGGTGAGAATGCCGGTGATGCCGGCCAGGTAGTGCCCGTTGTTGGTTTCCAGGTTACCCTGGTTATAGCAGTTGGTGATGTAGCCTGCGCAATAGCCCACGATGCCTCCAGTAAAAATCTTTTTCGTGCTATACACGGATTTGATGCAGCCTGTATTGAAGCACTGGTCAACGACCACACCGCCGTCACTCAAGCAGTACACAGCGCCTGCAATGCCGCCTATTCTGCCCCGGGCGGTGACGTCTCCGGTGTTGGAGCAGTACCGGACATACAAAGCAGGGCTGCTGTTGGTATTCGCCACTACACCCGCGATGCCGCCGGCCTGGGAAGCGGTGCAGGCGGTGGGGTCAGCGACAGACACGGTCATGGAGCTGTGCAGGTTGTAGAGACTGCCGGTCGTGTAGCCGACCACAGATCCAATCGCACTGGTGTAGTTGTCGCCCATGTCCAGCGACCCGGCTACGTTCAGGTTGGCAATGGTTCCGCCGTTGACATAGCCGAATAAGCCGTAAGCGCCGGTTCCGGCGGCAGGATTGGAAATGTTGATGCCGCTGATGGTGTGGTTGCAGCCGTCAAAAACACCGCCAAAGTAGAGGCCGGTAGGAACGCCCCCCTCGCTGGCAGTGAGGGGGCAGTGGCCGCCAATCGGGGTCCAGGCATAGCCGGCAAGGTTGATGTCGTCACCCAATTTAAAGAAGGACCCGCCATATGATGTTCCGCTGTTGACGTTGTCAGCCAATCCTTTTAACTGGGCGGCGGTGCTGATGACATAAGGGTCGCCCGATGTGCCGCCGCCGGTCCAGTCGGCGCTGGAACTGGCGCCGTTCCAGGCGCTTACCGCAAACGCGGGGCTTGGATTGAAAGCAGCCAATACGCTTACCAACATGGCCACCAACACTATGCCGCTGAAAATATGTCTGGCTGCGGTATTAAAACCACATTTCAGGCAAAACACTTATCTCACTCCTTTTTTAGGCTATGGGAGATGTAATTAATAGGTCATCTTAATATGGAAAGAATGGCTTCCGTTTTTTTTCCGAATGATCAGGTTTTGCAAATCACTGAGGGACAAGGTGGCTACGGTAGTGACATTCCTATTGTCATTAACCATGCCTCCTTGCATATTTACCGTTGTGGAAAGCAGCGTGCGATTAAAACCTCACCCGCTTGCTAGTGTTCAGCATCAACTGGCGCTGCATAATCAGGATGATGCCTAAACGAAATCAACGAATGACATGGCTTATACCACAGTGAAAAGTATCGTATACCTTACAAAGGGAAGAAGCCAATCAAGGCATATCGATAATTATCATTACTGCGTTTGGCTGGAGCGATTAGAGGCAGGTGGTTTTGAAATGTCTACCTGAGACGCAAATACGGAACAAACATCACCTCATTCTTAAAGACTTCTTGAGACCCGGCTGATTCGCCGGCCCCGGAGCCCTGCGTGCCGGTTATAATAACCTTACCCGGCCACCGGCTGACAATTTCCGATAAATACTTGTCCGTGGCGCTGATTGACTGCATCGTTTCCCGGGCCAACGGGCCATAACGCTGCCCGGCGTCGTCAATACCATGAAAGCGAACCGTCAGTAAATCATAACCCTGCTCCAGGGTGTCGAGGGTCGCCTCAAACAGTTCATCATCAGCGCTGCCGTCAGCGTTTTTGTCATGAATGGAAACCGGCTGTATTTCGGTATCCAACCCATTTTCAGCAGCATCCAGGAAAACTGCTTTTTTGTTTAACATATTCACCTCCGCATAAATCGAAGGCGCCTTCAGTTCCCTGTCCTGGTCTGTAATAACGCCGTTTTCTTGCGGCGCCTTACCGGTCAGCAGGGCGGCCAGGCCGACATTGTTTTCCACCGGATAGACACCCCATGCCTGCACGGCTTTACCGGCATTCTTGAGGAAAGGCGCATAACCGTTTGCGAAGGCATAGCTATATTGCTGGTAAGTGAGTCCGTCCAGCACTACCATCAGCAGCTTATCACCGCTTTCCAGATAATGCTGGGCATCATAGTAGGCGTCAGTGATGCTGGTTGCGGGGGGATGAACGATGACTCCCTTCACTTTTTCCAGCTTGGTGCGGGTATCGGGCTGCAGGTAATTGATATAATTATCCCTTACTTCAAAATACCCGCCGTCATCCACCAGGCGGTATTCTCCTTTTTCATCCATGACCAGGAGCGTGTCGCCGTCTTGCAGCGGCGTCAGGTCGCTTATTCTAAAAACCCGGCGTCTGGTAAAGACCTGCGCTTCATAATCTTTGCCGCCGTTTTGCACGACAGCTTTTCCCTCAGCGTAGGGGTACAAGGTTAACGGCCCGGCTAACAGCTGCCCCGGGGTAATCTGAACGAGATCGGTATCCGGGTTAATCACATTGAAGGCGAAATACTTGCTGCCGCCGTCCGACACCACCACAATCTCGGTGAGAAACTTGACATTGCTGCTGTTGGGGTGAGCGAGATTGACCGCCTCCCAGCCGTTCTTAGCGGTGAAGGCGATATAGCAGTCATCAATGTCGGCAGCCTTGATGGCCGAGGTAAAACCATCAAGGCCGACTAAATACAATTGCCCGGCATTAGCCAGCGGACTGGCTTTGGTGATAATGTCGGCCAGTTTAACAGCTTGATACCTGGTCCCCTGACAGGTTACCTTTTCCAGCTTCCCCAGCCTTTCCGGGTCTTGCAGGTTTAAAACATTGGCAACATCGCCGGTCACCTTCAGGGGCGGGATATGTGCAGGGTTCCGGAAAGCAACCCCCATAACCGCTCCTCCCACCAGCAGCCCCAGCAAACCCAAGCAGACACTTAAAAACCAGCTTTTATTATGCACAAGCGCGTAACCCCTTTCTCGCCTTTTGCCCGGCACTCTCTGACCGCAGGTGGTTACGGCAGGACTTCTATAGAGAGCAAGTCATCCACATTTTTCTTGCCGGACGGCCCCGTGCAGGTGAAAGCCAGGGCGCCCCGGGCGTTCTGGTAGATCAGACCGCCGCTGCCCAGATCGGTGATCGTCAACACAATGCTCTTGCCGTCGGCGCTGGTAAATTGATATTTGCTGCCTCCGGTCAGGCCTGTTTGTTTGAAAATTTGTGAGAAAGCGATGCCCTCCGTGCCTTCTTCTGTCTGTTTAGGAAGACAAGCGGCGCCTTCCGTATAGTCAAAGATAGCTGTCTGACCGTAGATGACATAGAGCAGGCCCCGGATATGCATACCTTGGGGAAACTGCGGCGCTAAAAATTTGGGGGCTTCCTTGCCGGTTATTTTAATAAAAGCCGACAGGAAATTGGCTTTGGTCTCGTTTTTCTGCAGCCCGTCGCTGGCTTTCAGGAAAACATTGGCCACGCTGCTGTCGTTGATATCTGCATATTTTGTAACAAGGTCGATGGTTTTAATGGCCTTGTCCACACTGTCGAAATACTCATAGTCCTGCTGGGGTAAGTTTTGGACTGCCGTCTCCAGGAACACCACTTTATTGGGCGGCTCCTGGTCACCGCCTGTTTCAAAGTCCATGCGGATCATGTTTCTGACCCAGTACATGGCCCGCTCGCCAGGAATGACGACGCGTACAGGCTGCATGTCATCTTCAAGCGGTTTGCCGTCACTTATGTAGGAAAGGATAATCTGACGGTTGGCCAGGACATCGGACGGCACGGCAATGGAATACTGGTCTTTGGCCGTAAAGCGGATACGGCTGAAATCCTTTTGGGATTTTCCGTATTGCTGCAGAAAAGTATCAAGCAACGGGCCGGTGGCATCGACACTAACTTTTTCCCCGTTGGAGCGTGCGGCTTCAGCATGCCTGGTCACCGTCGACAGTTTTTTCAAATCTCCCAGGGTTATTTCAAAGTCCTGCTCCTGCAGACCGTGCACAACAATCTTCTCTTCGTCAAACGGGCCGGGCTCTGCCGCGCTACGCTGCGCCTTGCTGCCGCATGCGGCGGCAGTCGCCAAAAGCAACAGCAACGCCAGAAACAATAACAGAACTTTGCAAATATTTTTCATTTACAATTCTCCCTATCGCTTACTGCAACTCCATGCCCACAAGCCATCTGGTAAAGCGCTGTCCATAATCGTCATTGCAAATAATGATACGCATGCTGCCGTCCTCACCTATCTTTGTCTTCAACGGTTTACCATGATCGGCATAGGCGATATAAACGTTATCCGGCTGCAGGACTTCAGACATATCTACTCCCGATGTGTAATTGTCCACGCCTTTGGTAATGATTTTTTTGTATTTTTGGGTTAGCCCCGGATCTATGCTGTTCAAAACAGCCAACACCGGTACGCAGGTAAATTCGTTCTCGGAGTTGCCCTGAGAAGAATTAACCGTCATTTTCTTTTCTACTGCCGGCAATTTCTGGAGATCGGCGATTGTAAAGCGTCCTAATATGGTATCGCCGGCTTTAATTATTACTGTCCCTTCCTCGAGACCGGTCTGATCGCGGTTTAAAAACGAGAATACAGCAATAATCAAAGCCAGTAATGCAATTACCGTAATGAGTATTTTTTTAGAACTAAAGAAACCGCCTTTTCCCACACTTGCTTCAACCATCTATGGCCTCCTGGATTATCAATTAGGCGGGAGCAGGTTTGAATTCATGCAACCCGTCGCATTAACAACGGACTGTTGCGCGAATGGATTCGCACCTGCATCGGCCGTCTCAACAGAAGCAGGAACATATTTTCAGACGTACTCCAACGCATTCGATATTGCCGTAACAGCCTCCGCTCTGGTTGCGTGAACTTGGGGTTGGAAGGTATTGTCCGAGTATCCTGTCATTACGCCGCTATTGGTCAAAGTTGCCACCGCGTCCCTGGCCCAGTCGGAAATGCTGTCGCCGTCCTTAAACTGTACTTCTTCCTTTCCTGTCTCAAGATTAATTGCCCTGACGAGCATCACTGCCATCTGCTCGCGTGTAATCAGTTCATCAGGCCTAAAGGTATCGTCGTCGTACCCGCTGACAATTCCATATGAGGCGGCGCTAGTGATGTACTCCTGTGCCCAATGTTCCTTTGTATCGGCAAAATTCTTACCACTCTGGAGCGTCATCCCTTGTGATTTGATGAGGGCTTTCATCAGGATCGTGGCAAACTCTGCTCTGGTAATGGTGCTGTCAGGTTTGAAGGACCCGTCGTTATAGCCGTTGACTGCTCCAAGGGCTACCATCTTCTCGATGGTCTTTTCCGCCCAGTGGCCGCTGACGTCGCTAAAAGCCGACTGTGGGTCCTGGACAGCCGGGTTTTGGACAGCAGCCGGGTTCTGGACAACCGGGTTTTGGACAACCGTACCTTTATTGGCGGTAAACACTGCGTATTTGGTAAAATGGTCGACAGTTACCTTGATGGTGTTGCCTGAGAGGCTGCCACCCAGATTAACCCATTTGGAGGACGTCTCATCGTAATAAAAAACCGAGGGGGTCTCTCCTGTTTTTAACGAAGTAGAATTAATGGCAAAAGTAAGCGTAACCGGTTTTGCAAAGCTGTAATTTTTATTGTCCCCCACGGTAAATTCAAAAACAGAGCCTTGCAGCGAGAAGCCATCCGGCGGGTCCGGCGGACTGCTAATCTTTTGGATGGCGACACTTAATTTGGTTGTACCTTTTAATGCTCCGGCAGGTATGCTGACCGAAACATCGCTACCCAGACTGACCGTGCCGCCGGTGGCCGGACTGATGTCACTTTTTCCAGTTGTACTGTTAACCTGCGGAGAAATATTAGCTCCGCTGCCGGAGCCCACCGTTACCTCACAGGTGGCGGTAAACCCTCCGTCCACAGTGGTGGCGGTGATGGTGGCAGTGCCGGAGGAAACGGCCTTCACCAGGCCTTTGTCGCTGACTGTGGCTACTGCGGTATTACTGGAGCTCCATGTTACGCCTTTTTCTGTGGCGGAGCTGGGCGTAACAGTTGCCGTCAGTTGGCTGGTGGAGCCGACGCTGATCGTATCAGTGGTCTTGTCGATGGAAACACCGGTAACCGGTGTACCATTTAGGGTTACATCAATCTGGTACACCCATTTGGCTGCATTTGGAGCGGTTATTGTTGCCGGATCGTCAGCAAGCTGGCCAAGCATCAGTCTGTACTTGGTGGATTTGTCCTGCTTGCCGAAGTCCGGGCTCATGGCCCCTCGTACCCAATTATCTGATATGGAGATCATCGGGTAGACCCGCACAGCGTTATAGACGGCCCGGGCAGTTGTGTCGTTGCCGCTTGCATCGCTAAAATTTTGAGTTTCCGGGTTCCAGGCCTGCATGATGTTCGGATAATAGTAGCGGGGCGCAAACAAGAAATCCTTAGTAAAAGTTTTATAAGGCCCACTTGGAACATCAGTTGCATAAAACGCAAATGTTTTTACCTTGTTGGAATCAATACCGGCTTTCGAAAGGAGATCGGTCAGCGGTACTCCCGTTGCCGCATCCATAACCGGCGACGGCAGGCTGTCCATATAGGAGTAACTCACTTTTTTTGCGTTCGCAAAGTCACTGTCCGTGAAGACTTTCACCGGAGTAAAAGTCCCGCCGGAATAGCCTACCCTGAACGTGAGCGAAGTCGCCGCATCGCTGTCATGAAAGGGATCGGCGAGGGCCGTACCGGCTTGCGCGACCCATAACAGGCTGAACAGCGTAAACGACATCAAACACGAAACGATCTTCCGTGCTTTGCTTTTAAAAAATTTTCTCAAATGCATTTCTTTTCTCCCTTCTGTGTGATCAGAATGACACATCATAGTTGCACTGCTGCATCTGCTTCTCTTATGTATTCCAGTATGCCTTGCCCGGTCGAGCAGCCGCCTTAAAATAGCAGAGTCTGAAAAAACGGAGTCTCCCGGCAGTGCCGTGCAACGTTATCCAACGATTGTGCTCCGATAATGATACGAGTGTTGACAGATACCACTGCAGCGCTTGCCCAATGGTGTACAAAACGATACCCGGCGCATATCTCCAATACATGCTGCAACCGCATGCTTTATTACTGGTTGGTTAGCATAAACAGCTGCCCCGTATTGGGATCTTTGTAGACTGTGCCCATCTTTTCGTAAAGCTTGCCCTGCTCCTGTGTTTCGATTAGATTGCTTCTTACTTCTTGGTCTTGTGTCACCTCCTGTCCACGATTCAGGTCGACACGCTCTCCTAGTTGTTCCAGATCGACATTCCAGTGAATAACCAGAGCGAGCATCAGCCCACAGGCAAACACCAGCATGGCATCCACGATGTTGATGGCGCCCTCAAGAGGACTGACTTCTTCAGGCGTCCTGAGCCGACTTCTTCTCAATCCCCCGTCCACGTGCAAACACCTCCAACAAGCTTTCCATCAATGACTCGAGTGAACTCAAATAATCCTCATACCACCTTTTACGCAGTCGTGAGACAGCAAAGGCGATGCCGGCAGCCGCCAGTCCGGTTACCGTAGCGTCAAAGGCCGTGAGCAGAGAATCCGCCAGTGTCTTGGTGTCGCCCTGGCCCATGGCAATCATGCCCGGCCCCAGTGGAATCAGGGTGGCCATCAAACCCAACATGGGCCCCAGTCGCGCCACCAGGTCAGTCCTGGCAGTGATCCTGGCATAATGCAGCTCCTCTCCGGCAAGCAACCTGCGGGCTACGGCCTGCAGGGAGGCGGCGGGCAAACTGCTGTGTCTGATCAGCTCACCGAGAGCCGCTTTTTGACGACGCAACAACCGGCTATTAACAATCTCTTCCATGATCTCTTCGCTGTCTTTCCTCTGCAAAGAGTCAACCAATTCCGGTACATTGACCTTCCCCCTGCGTTGTTCTGTGATGGCTTCTGCCAGCAGGCCGCCCAACTCGACCACCGTCAAAGCCAGCAACAGCAGCAGGACAACAATAGTAGGCGTCAGTAAACCTGACGAAATCATATGCATGGTATCTCTCAGCGAAATAAAAATTGATTCTAGCACCTTTTTTTATATCTCCTTTGCATATTCTGCGTATCTCCTGCCGGCGCCTAAAAGGAAAAGGCACAGGAAGATCATTGCCGCATAAATGTCCAGATTATTTTGCTCCTTCTGCTTCTGCAGGGGCACGGCATCGGCCGACATCTCGTATACTCTCCAGGGCTGGCTGCCTGCCCGGCTGGAGTTGACGCCGGCGACTGATTCTGTCTTTTCTGTAAGATATTGCTGCTGGGACAAAGCCCCCTGTGACCCGTCCTTTTCAGGCCCGGCGCTGGTGGGTACAATAGTCTGAGCACCGGCATCCTGGTTTGGATCATTTACTATGCAGGTAGCTGTCATATTTCCGACTACAGTGCTTACAGTGATAGTGGCCGTGCCCTGGCCGACAACCGTTACCAGCCCATTGTTATCAACCGTAGCCACACTGGTGTCGCTGGAACTCCAGGTCACGCTCTTGTCCGTGGCGTCGTCCGGACCCACGGTCGCTGTCAACTGGACTGTGCTGCCAACTTTGAGATTGACCATGCCCTGATCGAGGGTAACCCCACTGGGTGGTGTCCCGCCCAACATCACTTCGATGGCATGCACCCATTTGACAGAACGGAAGGCAGTACGTGTATTGGTATCATCCTGGCCAAACAGCAATCTAAACCTGGTTGAAGTGTCATTAACACTAAAATCCGGAGCGGTGGCAAACCGTTGCCAGTTGTCCCGGGTGGCAATGATTGGCGCTACCCGGATTGCCCCATATACTGCTCCGGGTATAGACGAATGCGTATCACTATCCCAATGTGTCGGCAAATTCGGATAATAGTAACGGGCTGTGTCCAACAGGTAAGATTTGGGTAAACATTGATACCATCCCACTTTAGTATCTGTCGCGTAAAAATAGAAGGCCTCTACTGAATTGACATCGATACCGGCATCCGCCAGCAGATCGGTCAGTTTGATCCCCTTGGCCGAATCTATAACCACCGCCGGCATGTTGTCGATGAAAGTATAGGCTTGCTGTACCTGCGGCATTGCGTCCAAATCGCTGGCCGTGTAGACCTTTTTTGTGTAGTAGGGCCCTCCGAAATACCCAACCTTAATCGTCAGCGTGTCAGCCGGCACTCCTATACTACCGGAGTCGGCGCTTGCCGTACCCGGCTTAGCCATCCACAGCAGACTCAACAACAGGGTCGACATCACCACAAGGACAACAGCTTTTTGTGACACGTATTTGAACTTCAACCCTTTCAACCGCACAACTCTTCACTCCATCGTTTTCAGATAGGCGCCGGATAGCAGCAGTCGCACTGCCATTGCCTCAGCAGCAAGGGAAGCTCCATATTCCGAGGAGGTAATCTTAATGCGCAGTCCTTAACTACAGGGCCATTCCCAGCCCGACAACATAGCAGTTCGCTTTGTTCCATCAGGTTTTAGGAATGTATAATTCAGTCAATTGGTCAGCTATCGGCTTTAATAGCGCAACTTAACGCAATGAAACGAAAACAATTATATTCATAAAAAACAAACATAAAGAAACGCCACATTAACTATCGTGACCTAAAAAACAACAGAACTGATCATAAATAAACATAACAACACATAAATAATAATCCCAACTTAAAGATAAGTCAATAAGCTGGATGGTATTACTTTCCGCATAGGATTACATATATTAACATTATTTAATTTATTTCCTATTTGGTTTAATAACCTATGCATTTGTATAAAACCAAACTGGAATATTCCAATTATTGTATAAAATACAACACCCTCCGGTGCTCACCGGAGGGTGTTGTATTTTAATGTATTCAAAAGTGTTGCGTTGGGAAAAGCAGCCTTAGTTTAGATAACCGCCATAAAGAACCATATAATCATAACTGCTTCAATTGCCAGTTTTAGAACGGCGCCTCCCAGGAACCCAATCAGGGTACCAAACCCCACTTCCAAGGCTTTATCAAGAGGACTTCTCCGGTATAATTCACCCGCTACCGCGCCAATAAATGGTCCAAAGATAAGTCCAAAGGGTCCCAGCACGAGGATTCCCAGGATCCCCCCCAAAATACTGCCCCAAACCGCTTCTCTTGAGCCGCCATAGCGCCTCACCCCCCAGATACTTGCCAGGTAGTCAATGAAAAATATCAGTAGTACCGCCAGTCCCTGACCAATAAAAAATACCAGGGGGAGATTCTGGAATTTTACAAAGAAACCATAAATTAGCATACCCAGCCAGATCAAGGGCGCCCCGGGCAGCGCCGGGAGAATTGTTCCCAGTACCCCAATGGTAAAGAAAACTACCGCCAAAATCATGCCTGCAACAGACACTGAAACAACCTCCCATTATTGTTTTTACTTATATTATACGACAATATAGTGAGACCTCATAACAGTCTTTTTAGCATATTATAATTCTTGGCGGAATAATATGTCACCTTAACGATAGTAATGTTTTGCTTGTTATCGGCCATAATATCTGCACAGATATTAAACAAAACGGAGGGTGTTATGCATCGGGTAAAAAGACCTTCGCCAGAGGCAAAAAGTTTTGGTTTCAGCCAGGTACACTACCGTACCACCCATGATCTACCGGGGGATGAACCCAAGGCCAAAACCATTAAACGGGAGCAAGCCGGAATAAACTTTCAGTTGAATGCCGCCGGCGGGCCGCTGGGAGAAGAGTTTAAAGATAAGACTTAATTGAATACTCATATTTATTTCAAAAAATAAGACCTGCGGCTTGATGCTGCCGCGGGTCCCCCGATCTTTGAATCAGATTACATCGTTTGTCGGATCAATACGCATGCTGTTTCGCCTGCGAATAACGCCTTCCACTCTTCCCGCAGCCTTCTTAACATAATCTCCCGGGCAATTAACTTGCTGGCCCTGACAGTGCTTGCTAATCTTGGTCAAAGCCAGAAATGCCAGCGCGGCAGCTCCAAAACCGGCAATCGTACGGTAAGAGAACACAAACCCCGCCCCCTTTATAATAACAGTAATAGTATTGTTACCGGAGCGCCGCTGTATAATACGAAAAAAACATTTTAAATTCTTATTTTACCTTTACGGCAAGCAACAGCTGTCTGCCCGCCAGTTCATGCAGGACCACTTCACCGAAACCGGCCTCAGCAAGCCAGGTGGAGTATTGTTCAAAGCTCCAGACGCCGCCTTCGGGAGTGTTGGCCAGCATATTCACACCAAAGACGGCGGCTTGGGGCCCGGTCCCGCGGATAAAATCAATAATGGCCGCCTTCCCGCCTATAGGCAGTACATTTGCCGCTTTCTTAAAGAGTCCCTTGTTGCCGCTCTCTCCTACAATATGGCAGATATTGCCCATGAAGACCAGATCATAGGGACCCTGGGGCAGGCCCAGGTTAAAATCCCCGGGCAGCATTTCAATGTTCTCGTTCTCCTTCAAGAAACTCGACATGTAATCAACTACCGGGGGCAGGTCCAGAATAGTCACCTGTGCGCCCAGCGCGGCAAAAGCCCGGGCGTAGGTAAGGGGGCCGCCGCCGATATCCAGAACCCTCGCTCCCTTTTTGTACCCTGCAAGGCAGAACCCGGCTATTTCAGCCGAACCCTGGAGGGCGCTGCGAGCCATAGAAGCCAGGAAGAAAGGCAAATCCGGAGTTTCCTTCTCCTTGGGGTATGGGATACCCGTGCGAATGATATCAGGGAGATGAATCCAGGCCTTAATAATATTGTACCTGTGCATAAAGGCAAAGCCCGTATAATTTGGCGCATTCTCGTCATAAAACATGCTTGCGGACTGATCGTCCAACCGCAACCTGCCGTTTTCCCGTACCAGGTAGCCCAATTCCGCCAGGGCTTCAGTAACCATCCAAACGGCCCGCGCATTACAGTTTAGTTCTCGCGCCAGGTCTTCCACAGTCATCGGCTTACCGTGCAGGGCTTCAACAATACCGGTTTTCACCGCCGCTCCTAAAATCAGCAACTCCTGCGGCACGGCAAATAAAGATTCATCGGGCATTCGTAACGCTCCTTTTAAATGCAATTTAAATCACATACTACCAATGAGATAAAAAATTCTGGCAATAGCAGCCAAACTCCTACATGTGGACAGAATACCCGTTATTTTTTTTGCTCTAGGGCAGCTGTACAGACGATTTGCCGCCCAAGTGGCGAGGTTGAATTTAACAGTAACATTTCATGCCATCATGTATAAATTGATAACGGAAAAAATTCTTGATCTTACAGGAGGTTGATTCAATGCTTCCAACTCCCACCAAATTTGCTCTGGTTTCAGGTACATCTGAAGGTTCTTCCAAGCTGAACGCTTTTGACCACGCTTTGCTCAATGCCGGGGTGGGAAACTGCAACCTGTTGAAAGTGAGCAGCATTTTACCACCAGGAGCAAAACTGGTTGCCGACCTGAATATTCCCGCCGGGTCGCTGGTGCCAATCGCCTATGGCTCGCTCTGCCTTGACAGTCCGGGCGAATTAATAGCAGCCGCAGTTGGTGTGGGCATTGGGGACCCGGAGAGCTACGGTGTAATCATGGAATATTCAGGACGCGCCAGTAAGGATGAAGCCGAAGTACAAATTAAAAGGATGGTGGAAGAAGCTTTTGCCAAGCGCGGGCTTGCATTGTCTCAAATATTGGTACGGGCGGTTGAGCACAAGGTAGAAAACACCGGCTGCGCTTTTGCCGCTGTTGCGCTCTGGTATTAACCAGCGAGCTTCGGAAGGGCCATAGCTGTTTTAGGTTGAGATAAGTAACGGGTAATACCGGCGTAAATTGACCAGGCAACTTTGTCCTGGTAGATATGATCGGTCAGTAGTTTTTCTTCCTGGGGATTGCTGATAAATCCTATTTCTACAATTGCGCTGGGCATTTCAGCCATACGGTTGGCAAAATAATCTACCTGTTTGGCCTGCCGCCCGGGATTTACAGTGTAACGGTTCATTTCTTGCTGTATAGCTTCGGCCAGTTTCTTGCTTTCCACTTCACCAGGTTGGGAAAAGGTCTGTGCCCCTCCCTCACGGCGGTCTGGAAAGCTGTTGACATGGATGCTGATAAAAAGGTCGGCCTGCTTTTGGTTTGCCAGTTCAACCCTTCTGGTCAGGTCCTGCATTTTGGCCTTATATGAATTTTTTTGTTCCGGGTCACTCAAGTCCCGGTCGCTTTCTCTGGTGAGAAAAACCTGTGCCCCGGCCTGGCTAAGGATGCCGGCCAGTTTTTTGGAGACTTCGAGGACAATCTCTTTCTCCAAGGCGCCGCCCCCCCCGATTGCCCCCGGGTCGTCTCCCCCATGCCCAGGGTCAATAATAATTACCTTATTGGAAACCGCCCAGGTCAGGGCGGCGATATGATGCTTTTCAAAACGATCAATTGCGGCCCGGCAGCCGATGAGCATAAACACTGCCAAAGCCGCCAGGGCCAGCAAAGTTTTTCCTCGAAATATAAAAATTCGAACCGGAGAAGGCAACCCGGCCCCACCACCCTTCTTTTTTAGAAGGGTATGCCAGGCTGTATGAGAATATGTCCGGCCTTTATTTATATTGCCGCGAATACATAAGTAAAATTCCGGTAAAATAACATCATGACCTTAAAAGCAGAATGCAAACCCAGTAATACCCTGCCGGAAAGCATTGCTGAAACCCGGCTGAAATCAATTTACCTGCCTATCAAGAGCGAGCTGTCGCAGGTTGAGGAGGAAATTGCCGGCGCCTGTTCGGCTATAGGTCCGGCAGGAAGCGGCTCCTATTTACTGCGGGCGGGGGGCAAACGCATCCGAGCGGCCCTGGTCCTCCTATCTTCCCTGTACGGAAACGATCCCGCCCCTGAAGTAATCAGGCTTGCCGCGTCAGTTGAAATACTACACCTGGCCACCCTCGTCCATGATGATCTGATCGATTACTCCGACAGCCGGCGTGGAGCGCCAACTGTAAACAAGATCTGGGGCCGCAATGCCGCAATCCTGGCCGGAGATTACCTGTATGCGCTTTTTTTGGAACATGCGGCCGGTCTTGGCAAGCCCATTTTTTCCTCTATAGCTGTTTCCCTGCGAAATATGGTGAAAGCGGAGATACTTCAGCTGCAGCTTCTTTATAATTGTGACATAAGTGAAAGGGATTATGTGGCCCGTACTTATCTCAAAGCAGGCTCTTTCCTGTCCTGTTGCAGCCGGCTGGGGGCTGAGCTTGCCGGCGCGCCTGAAAAAGTGCGGCGCGCCCTGGAAAGATACGGCTGGTTTATGGGCATAGCATTTCAAATCAAGGATGATATTCTGGATTTCCTGGGTGATGAGACCAGCCTCGGCAAGCCGGTCGCACAGGATCTGAGGCAGGGAGTGCTAACCCTCCCGGTGATTCACGCCCTCAACAACAGCCCCGAGAGGCATCAGATCCGCACCCTGATCGAAAAGAAGGAATTGTCCGCCACCACCTTGCAATTCATTATCAGGGAACTTGAGAATTGCGGTTCGCTGTCATACTCGGCAAGAATACTTAAGCGTTACGCCCGCCTGGCCGGACGCGCTCTGGCGCCTCTGCCGGAAAATCAAGCACGGAACAGCCTTGAGGCTTTATTGGATTTTGTTATAACAAGGGAACTGTGAGTCATCCTATGACTGAATTCACCAGGCGCCTAATCAAACCAATGCTGCCAAAAGCTTTCGGTCTTTGGAAAATGTTCAGGCTGGTTCCGGTCTTGTCCTGGAGCGCCACTTCTTTTGCCCTGGGTATCGGGCCGGCCGTTAGTTTGAACACGTCCGCCCAAATCAACTGGTGTTATGTCACCCTGGTAGTATTCTCAGGTTTAGTCCTGCATGGGATCACCGCACACGCTTGCAATGACCTTGTAGACTGGCGTTCAGGTACCGACCGCGTGAGCCCGGGTATCTTATCAGGAGGCAGCGGTGTCATCAAAAATGGGCTTTTAAGTGAACGCCAGCTTATGTTTATCTGTCTGGCCGGCTTGCTGCTGCCCATTGCCGCCAGCCTGTATTTAAGCAGCCAGCGGGGCCCGCTGGTTTTTGTATTTCTCCTGGTAGGCGCCTGGTCCGGGTTGTCTTACACCCTGCCCCCGTTCAGGTTGTCCTACCGCCCGCTGCTGGGGGAATGGCTGTCTGCTTTTCCCACCATTCTTTGCTGCACAATCGGCTCCTTTTATATCCTGACCGGCCAGGTGACCATTGAGGTTGCAACAGCAGGCGTCATCCACGGTTTCTTTTCTCTGGGGTGGCTCATGCAGCACCACCTGCCGGACATGACCGCCGACCTGGGCGCGTCTCCCCCCAAGGTGACGACCCCGGCCTTTTTTAGCCGCAGGTGGGGTCCCGGCAGCGCCCGTCTGGCGCCGGCCAGTTATTGTACTCTGGCAGCCCTGACCGGCCTTTGGGCTGGCATATTTATCGACCCTGTATTTTTCATAGTTCTCCCCTTCGCCACCTTCTGCATTTACCTGTCTGCTGCTACCGATCCTCTAAACGTAGCTTCAATAACTGTACGCGAAAAAACGATGGTTTTGCTGACCTCCGGCCACGCGGCAATACTTGCCGTTCTGCTGGGACTCGGGTGGTAACCTAAACACCTTCGATGCTGCTATCCAAGATAGTGTTACATGCTGCAACGGCTACAAAAAAGGAAGAAAATATGACACATTTTGTTTTACATGCTCTCCAGCTAAGGTATAATAAAAATCAATCCACAGTACTTAAGGGTTAATGTGATATGATCAAGCTATATCAGGAGGCATTAAATGACTAAATCACTACCGTTTACCAGAGCTGAGATTGAGCAGGTTATCCAAAAACACCCCACCCCTTTCCATCTTTATCATGAACAGGCTATACGGCAGAATGCCCGGGAGTTGTTAGCCGCATTTTCCTGGGCGCCAGGCTTTAAAGAATACTTTGCCGTGAAGGCTACCCCTAATCCATACATCTTAAAAATCCTTAAGGAAGAAGGGTTAGGGGCGGACTGCAGTTCGCTGGCTGAGTTAATACTGGCAGAGAAAGCCGGTATTACCGGTGAAAATATTATGTTTTCCTCAAATAATACTCCCGCTCATGAGTTCCGCAAGGCTAAAGAATTGGGCGCTATAATCAACCTCGACGATATCAGCCACATCGAATACCTGGAGCAGCATGCAGGTTTGCCTGAATTGGTTTCTTTCCGTTATAATCCGGGCCCTTTACGGGGCGGCAACGCAATCATCGGTTTGCCTCAAGAAGCCAAATACGGGTTCACCCGCAAACAGATCCTGGAAGGTTATCAAATCGCACGGGATAAGGGGGGCAAGAGGTTCGGCCTTCATACCATGGTGGTGTCCAATGAATTGGACCCCTATAGTTTCATAGGTACAGCAGAAATGCTCTTTGATTTAGTGGTAGAAATCTACCAAACCACCGGTATAAGAATTGAATTTGTCAATTTTGGCGGGGGTATCGGTATTCCCTACCGGCCGGAGGAAAAACGCGTTGATTTACACCTTATTTCCAGGGAAATTAAAAGGGCTTATGAAGAAAAAATCAAAGGGGCCGGTCTTGCTCCAGTCCGCGTTACTATGGAATTGGGCCGCGCTATTACCGGACCCTTTGGTTATTTAATCAGTACGGTACTTCACAAAAAGGAAATCTATAAAAATTATGTAGGTTTGGATGCCTGTATGGCCAATTTAATGCGCCCTGGCATATACGGAGCATATCACCATATCACCGTATTAGGGAAAGAAAACTGGCCTCATGATCATGTTTATGATGTGACCGGTTCGCTGTGTGAGAACAATGACAAGTTCGCCATCGACCGCAAGTTGCCGGAAATCACGCGAGGAGATATTATTGTCATCCATGACACAGGCGCCCATGGACATGCTATGGGATTTAATTATAACGGAAAGCTAAGGTCAGCAGAGCTCTTGTTAAGGCCAAACGGAGAAGTGCAGCTCATTCGCAGAGCGGAGACATTAGATGATTATTTTTCAACACTCGATTTCAATGGATTAGATGTGTGACCGAGCCTTTTTTCCAAGATCCAGCCCATTGCAAGTGGATTGAAGAGCGGATTCCAGCGTAGTGGGTGGCTGGCCAGTTAACATCCTTATAGGAGCAAGCACCATGTTAGTTCAAGCCCGCTCACCTGCATGTGCAGCGGGCTTTATAATTATTTATGCTCCTATGTGCGGATAAACAAGTCAGCCATCCGACACCGGAAACGTTAATTTCTCAATATACGTCTATAAGGACTTTCAGGTTTAAATGCAGCGTCTCAGCATTCCCGGGGTATGCCAGAGCAGCCAGCGGTAAAACTGCCGGTAACCGGTTTGTCCGAGCAAGATTTGGAGTGATTGTTCAAAGGGCTCCCGGCAGCTGAAGTACATGCCTAATAACGCTTTGGGAAAGTATTGAAACATCCTGGCAATAAATAAGGCGGCCTTGAGGTCCGACCCAAACTGTTGATAGCAGTTTCGCTCATACACTCCGAGATGCAGCCTGGTCAACGGCGCCCCCCTGGAAATAAGTGAGGCCGCTGTCGCGGCAGCCAGCCGTCCTGAGGCAACAGCATAACGGATGCCCTCTCCGGTAAACGGATCGGTATAGCCGGCAGCGTCTCCTGCCAGGATCACTCTGTCACTGACGGTGGGACGGGCGATTCCACCCAGGGGAATAAAGCCCCCCTTGCTCCTCTGTTCTTCCAAAATTCCTCTGCCTTTCAGAAAATTCGAGAAAGCTTCTTTAAGACCAGACGCGTTGGTCAACCAGGAACCCATTCCAGCAGACAGGCGACCCCTTTTGGGAAAAACCCAGCTGTAGCCCATGGGCAACTGCCCGTAATGAATTTCAATAGCCTCCCGCCAGCCGCCTTCTTCCTCACCCCTGGCCACATCGGCGCAAACACAAAAAGCCAGGTCCTTTTTGTTAAAAGGTTTTCGTACCGTTTTGGCCACCGTACTGTTAACACCGTCCGCGCCTATTACCAGAAGCCCGCTGTAGACGCCTTTGGTAGTGCTGACTGTCACTTCTCGCTCACCTGCAGCAACAGCGGTGACGCGCTCACCCTGTTTTAACTCAGCTCCAGCTGACTGTGCCAGGCTGATCAACCACTGGTCAAATATCTCTCGTGACACCAATACCATAAAGTCCTGTTCCAGGTCGATCTCCATCACCCTGTCACCATAAAACCCCCTGAAAGAAGAACACCTCGCCTCAACTATTTCAGGAGGAAGCGCAGCGCCCAAGAGGCCCATGGCAGCTGCGGTGATGCCCCCGGCACAGGTTTTCGGGCGAGGATGGTATTCTTTTTCCAGGATCATGGTTTCCAATCCCGCCCCGGCGCAGTCCCTTGCCGCCACAGCCCCGGCCGGTCCCGCTCCGACAACAATTACGTCATACCTCATGCCAGCCATACCCCCTTAGCCAATTGTCGAAGGTATTATTCCACAAAGAGGGATAAAAAAACCACCGGCTCTCTTGCTGCAGAGCCGGTGAGAACAAACTCCTTTGAAAATACACACAGAACGCTAAAAAATGCAGGTGCGAATTCATTCGCACCATGTCACACTAGCCACAAAAGTTCGGCGCTGGCGCGCCGTGTGCGATTAAAATCGCGCCTGCATCGGCTGGTATTTTCATGATACGTGGCGCGGCGATAAAAGCATGATGAGCCTTTGTCTGCAACATCATTAATTTTCCAGGGCCCGTCCCGGCAAGCGCTTGTCTCCGACGCGCCGGGTTAATTTCTCACGGTCGAAATATTCCAGGAGCGGCAAAGCAAACTTCCGGGAAGTCTGTAATAGGTCCCGTACCTCCGCTACCGTTATTTCTCCCTTGTCCCTGAGACTCTGGCTCACTTTCTGGCGGGCGCTGGCTAAAACATCCTTTAAAAAATAGAGTTCTTCGGCAATCTTAACCAGGTCCCCTGTCCTTAACATGTACTGCAGCAGTTCGGCTGCAAAAACTTCGTCCAGGCCGGCGCTGCGGCTGAGGCCATTCCATGAGGGGGGGAGGAAGGCGAACTCTTCCAGTTCATGTTTAATCCGGCTGATTAATTTTTCCTGCTGCGGGGAAGGACCTGCTGCAAAACCCTGCAGCGCTACCGCTTGCGGTGTCACACGGAGCAACCCGTCCTTTTCCATTTCCAGCAACAGCATCTGGAATACCCTGCTGTTTAAAACCTGAAATTTTCGGGAACGAAGGTCTTCCCTTGGATAGCCCTCACGGAGGGGAAAGTCGCGGTGGTATGTCTCAAGCAGCTGGGCTAGGGCAGCGGACCAGCGCTGATAAATAACTGATGAAACATAGTATGTTTTACCGTCACCACTGATCATTTTGGCCCTGCCCTCTTTGACCAGCTCGCTGGCTGCCTCGACTATCTCTTCATCCTTTAAACCCGTACCAGTTGCAATTTCGCCGGGGATATGCAACCCACTGCCGGCAGTTAGAAACTGGTCCACCAGTTCAGCCGGGGTCCCCCGCTCACGCGTTGCCAGGGCGCTTAGCACCTCACTGCGGAAACGTTTATGCTTGCGCCTGGGGAGCGGGTCTATCACGGTCCCTCCCCCGATGGTTTCCATGGGGGAATAGGAGCGGATCACAAAACGGTCACCCTTGGCCGCGACCAACTGTTCTTCCAACTCCACTTGCGCATAAGCAAGCGTTCCCGGTTCCATTTCTTCGCGGTCCAGGAGTACCACCCTGCCGAGGGTTTCACTGGTACCCAGGTAAAAACGCACCCTCGTCCTGTTTTTCAGGGGCCGCGCCGCGCTGTCCAATAACAACAGGTGGATATCTACACGGTTGGCGGGGGTCAAGGTTTTTACCCCCGCCACTACGCTGCCCCGCTCAACCTGCTCCAACTCCAGTCCGGCCAGGTTGACGGCCACCCTTTGACCGGCTTCCGCCACTTCTACCTTCTCCCCGTGCACCTGGAGGGAACGGACCCTTGAAACGAGACCCTGGGGCTGGATTTCAACGGAGTCGCCAACGCGGAGCACACCTGCTACCAGCGTGCCGGTTACCACCGTGCCGAAGCCGGTGATGGTAAAAACACGGTCCACCGGCAACCTGGGCGATCCGCTGCTTACCCTGGAGACAGTCTGCCCGGCCAACTGGTCGATTTTTTCCAGCAAGTCCCGGATGCCCTGCCCGGTTACCGCCGAAACTTTCAACACGGGGGCGTCCTCTAAAACGGTGCCTTTTAAAAAGTCGCGCGCCTCCTCCTCCACCAGTTCCAGCCAATCATCTTCCACCAGGTCGGTCTTGGTCAGTACCACAATTCCTTTTTGGACCTGCAGCAGCTGAAGGATATCCAGGTGCTCACGCGTTTGGGGCATTACTCCCTCATCGGCGGCAATCACCAGCAGGACCAGGTCGAAGCCTCCGGCTCCTGCCAGCATGTTCTTAATGAACCGTTCATGACCTGGTACATCGACAATGCCGGCCCTGCGCCCTCCCGGCAATTGCAGGGAGGCAAAGCCAAGTTCAATAGAGATGCCCCGTTCTTTTTCTTCTTTCAGGCGGTCGGTGTCGATCCCGGTTAAAGCCCTGACCAGGGCCGTCTTACCGTGGTCAACATGGCCTGCGGTACCGATAATAAGGTGTTTCAAAATAAGCACATCCTTGCTAAATTGAAAAGACCGGGTTCATATTATCCAAACTGAGGTTTATAATTGACTCCGCAAAACTGTGAATATAATTCTGAACCATATCGTGCTATCTTTCACCTTTTTCTATTGAAGCGCTTTGGCAAACGCGCCGGCCAGCAGTTGAAACTCCCCGTCTGCAATGGTGCGGACATCAAGGAGAAGTTTATCTTCCTGTACCCGCCCCATCACGGCCGGCTCACCTCGCCGCAGCGCCTCCTGCAGTTCACCTGCTGAGCTTTTTCCCGGCTGTACCACCACAACAGCGGTTGGGAGGGCTGCTGTGGGCATGGCCCCGCCACCCACCGCCGACAAACCCTCCTCCAGTTCCACCCGAGCCCGGCTTCCCGCAACCTCACGCAAGAAGACTGCCAGTTGCGAAGCTTTTTGCCGCAATTGCTCCAGAGGTACGGTCAACATCTTGAGAGTAGGGATTCCGCCAAGAGCCTGTTCTTCGTCCAGGTAAAGCCTTAAGGTAGCTTCAAGCGCCGCAACCGTCATTTTGTCGATACGAATCGCCCTCGTTAGAGGGTTCTTCTTCATTTTATCGATATAGACACGTTTTCCTATGATAATACCGGCTTGAGCTCCACCGAGAAGCTTGTCCCCGCTGAAGGTCACAATGTCTGTCCCGGCGCCGACCGTCGCCTGCACTGTAGGTTCCCAGGGCAAACCATAGCGACTCAAGTCAATAAGAAATCCGCTGCCCAGATCGGATACCACCGGGAGCTTAAACTCCCGGCCTAACTCAACCAGTTCACCGACCGTAGTCTCCCTGGTAAAGCCGACTATACGGTAATTGCTGGTATGTACGTGCAGCAGCAGCGCGGTGTCTTGACTGATTGCCCGGCGGTAGTCATCAGGATAGGTCTTGTTAGTGGCGCCGACCTCGATCAGGCGGGCGCCGCTTTGCGCCATTACTTCCGGTATCCGGAAAGAACCGCCTATTTCCACCAACTGGCCTCTGGACACAATAACCTCCTGCCCGCGCGCCATAGTGCTCAGCGCCAACAGCACAGCGGCCGCGTTATTGTTAACGACCAAAGCCGCCTCGGCCCCGGTAAGGGTTGTCAGCAATTTCTCCAGAGGGGCATACCTGGAGCCTCTCCGCCCGGTCTCCAGGTCCAATTCCAGGTTTGAGTAATTGGCCACCACATCGCTGACGGCATGCCTGGCTTGCTCAGCCAGGGGCGCCCTCCCCAGGTTGGTATGAAGGACAACACCTGTCGCGTTAATGACCCGGCGCAGGTTGGGACGAACCGAACGTGTTGCCGCGGCTATGGTTTTTAAAACAACCCGCTCCAGACAGGCGGGCTTTCCACCTTCCCCGGCAACCAATGTGTCCTCCGAGAGAATTGCCATCCTTTCTGCAGCAAGAGCTTCCCTGATAGCGTCAACTACAACGCTGCGGGGATATGAGGCCAAGGCTTCGTTCATCTGGTCACACCTCAGAACCTCGTCAACTGACGGCAAAAGTCTGAGTAATTGATTCCGCATAGGTCCTCCTAAAATAGTACAGTTATTTATTCAATACTATTTTTAGACTATTTTAAAATTATATGGCAGTATGGGAGCAAAAGCAAGTATTAGGGCATAAAGACTCCATAAACCCCGTTTTTTGAGGGCATTAATAACATTTGCAAATAGGTCAACGGATTTGTATAATTATTATGGTATGAACCATGAAGCAAGTGAACCGCGTGTAACAGCGGTTTTATTTATTTTCCGCTGTGGCAGGAAAAAACAGGACCGTTGTCATATATTTGTCATATGCATGATTGAGCCGACAAACCGCACCGTGTCTGCTGCCATATTTGATGGGAGGTTAAAACAATGATCCAAGAGGTGCGTGTCATAGCTAAACCGGGACTTCCGGACAGCAAGGGCGATGAAAGCCTGTATGAGATAAACCGGGCTCTGGGTATCCAGAGCGTTGAGAAGGTCCGGACTGCCCGGGTATTCCGTTTTGAAGGGATTTCTGAAAAAGAAGCCGCCTACCTGGCCGGGAAACTCCTGGCCGAGGATGTGTTTCAGACTTACCGGGTTAACGGCCCTGTCATTGAAGATGCGGCGGTCGTGCTTGAGGTTGCCTATAAACCTGGAGTTATGAACCCGGAAGCTGCTTCTTTACTCAAGTCGGCCTCAGACCTCGGCATAACCGGACTAATTGCCGCGGATTCAAGCTGGGAATACGGCTTTTACGGCCGTGACATATCCGGCGCGGATATTGAGCGCATCTTAAACAGCCTGCTGGTAAATGCCACCATCGAGTACGTGGTCAGGGAAAAACCTCAAACCCTGGTTATCAAAGGAGTTCCCGGCCCGACCGGGGTTATCCCCATCCGCCGGATGAGCGACGAGGAACTGCTTACCTTAAGCCGGGACAAGCTCTTTTTAAACCTCGAGGAAATGAAGGTAGTTCAAAAATATTTTGCCGGTCTGCAAAGAGACCCCACCGACTGTGAAATAGAGATTATTGCCCAAACCTGGTCGGAGCACTGCGTGCATAAAACCTTCAGGGCCAAAATCTCAATGGACGGGCAAGAAAAACCCCCTCTGCTGAAACGATTAAAAGACGCTACAGCCCGGAGCAAACACCCATTGGTACTTTCAGCTTTTGTTGACAACTCCGGGGTCATGGAGTTTTATGAGGGTACGGCAATTTGCGGCAAGGTTGAGACTCACAACTCCCCTTCTGCCATCGAGCCTTACGGCGGCGCTATGACCGGCAGCGGCGGCGTCTTCCGGGATATTGTCGGAACCGGTTTGGGAGCGAAAGTGCTGGCCTCCACCAACATGTTCTGTTTCGCGCCGCCGGGAACCCCCGGCGAAGATATACCGCCCGGCTGCCTTCACCCCCACTACCTGTTGCGGCGGGTTGTTACAGGAGTCAAAGACTACGGCAACCGGATGGGTATCCCGACCAACAACGGGTCGGTCCATTTTCACCCTGATTTCCGGGCCAAACCCACCGTAATCGTGGGCGCTTACGGTATCCTTCCGGCAGGTTCCAGCCGGAAACGCCAGCCGGAAGCGGGCGACCTGGTCCTTACTCTTGGCGGGCGCACCGGGCGTGACGGCATCCACGGAGCTACTTTTTCCAGCGGCGAGATGACCGACCGGACTATTGACGTCAACGCCAGCGCTGTCCAGATTGGCCACCCGATTGAAGAAAAGCGAATGTTTGACGCCATCCTGGCCGCCAGGGACAAAGGACTGCTCCGGGCCATCACCGACTGCGGCGCCGGCGGATTTGCTTCGGCTGTAGGAGAAATGGGCTCGGAAATCGGGGTCAACATAGCCCTGGACCGGGCGCCGTTGAAATACCCTGGTCTGGCGCCGTGGGAAATCCTGCTTTCGGAGAGCCAGGAAAGGATGGTGCTGGCAGTTGCTCCAGCGCACCTTGAGCAACTGCTGGAAATCTGCCGGGGTTACAACGTTGAAGCCACCGTCCTGGGTGAATTCACAGGGGACAAGCGCTTTTGCGCCACTTATGAAGGCTTGACCGTAATGGACCTGGAGATGGAGTTTCTGCACGACGGGCTGCCCCAGCGGTTTATGACGGCTGCCTGGCAGCGGCCGGAACACCCCGAACCCACACTGCGGGAAACGCGTAACTGGTCCAGGCTGTTTGCCCGCGTCATGGGGCACTTGAATGTTTGTTCCAAAGAACCAATTATCAGGCTGTACGACCATGGTGTTCAGGGGACCAGCGCACTTCCGCCGTTTGCCGGGGCGAATGGGGACGGACCAAATGACGCCGCCATCCTCACCCCTCTGCTGGGGAAACCTTACGGCATGGTTATCTCACATGGATTAAACCCTGTTTTAAATATGATCGACCCTTACCACGGCAGTCTCTGGGCGGCTGCGGAAGCTGTCTCCAACGCCGTTTCGTCCGGCGCCAACCCAAGAGAAATGGTCTTGATCGATAACTTTATCTGGCCTTTCCCGGACGAGGACGCTTTAGGCGCACTTGACATGTCGGTTGATGCCTGCGTCGACTTCGTCCGCGCCACGGGCATGCCTTTCATATCGGGAAAAGACAGCCTTTCCAGCACTTACCGGGGCCAAGACGGAACAGTCATTAAAATTCCGCCGGTCCTCTGTGTTTCCGTATTTGGACGAATACCTGATGTTTCACGAACCGTGTCGGCAGATTTTAAAGGAGCAGGCAATCAAATCGTACTGGTGGGTTGCCGCAACACGTCCGAAATGGCAGGCTCCGTTTATTACGACCTGCAGGGCGCCATTGGGCAAAACCTGCCGAAGCTCGACCCTGACAACCTGATGAAGGTCTTTGAAGCCGTCTACGCGGCCATAGACTCCGGCAAACTATTGGCCTGTCATGATATCAGTGAAGGAGGTCTGGGCGCGGCTCTGGCCGAAATGTGCTTCGGTGGCGCTACAGGCGCTTCAATCACAATACCTGCGGACGAAAATCCTGAGCAATTCCTTTTCAATGAGACGGCAGGCTGCTTCCTGGCCGAGCTGCCTGCAGATGCGGACCTGGCGGATATCTTTAGCGGGGTACCTTGCAGCGTCATCGGCAAGACAACCGCGGGAGGACTGCTCACCGCAGAGCAGTATGGAAAAACGCTGTTCACCCTCAACCTGGATGAGTTAAAGGAAGCCTGGCAGCGGCCGATGAAGGAGGTATTCCATTAATGCTGAAACCCCGTGTTTGCATACTGAGGACCGACGGGATCAACTGCGACGAAGAAACTTTTTACGCCTTTAACAAGGCAGGAGCCGAATGCCGCATGGTCCATGTCAATCAGATCAGAAGCGGTGAAGAAAAGCTGGCTTCCTATCAGATTCTCGCATTGCCCGGTGGTTTTTCCTATGGTGACGACGTCCACTCAGGTAAAATCCTGGCGGTGGAACTGGCCTCCTTCTTGAAAGAACAATTGGAGGAGTTTGTAGCGGCCGGCAAGCTGGTCCTTGGGATTTGCAATGGTTTCCAGGTACTGGTGCGCACCGGGCTCCTGCCGGAGCGTCATCTTGGCGAAATAAACGCTACCCTGATGGCCAATGAAAATAGTCATTTTGAATGCCGCTGGGTTAACCTGCTGGTAGAGCGCAGTCATTGTGTCTTCACCCGCAGCCTGGAAGGTTCCATCATCAGCGTACAGGTCGCCCACGGCGAAGGTAAATTTTATACAGCCCCGGCCACACTCCAGGGTATAGAAAACCGGGGCCAGGTTGTCTTCCGCTACGCCGGTCCCGACGGAAGACCCACGGTGCTGTACCCGCATAACCCCAACGGCTCTCTGAACGCAATTGCCGGTGTCTGTGATACCACAGGGAGGATTATGGGGATGATGCCTCACCCGGAAAGGTTTGTGGAAAAAACCCAGCACCCCAACTGGCGCAGGATGCTGTCGGACACCATCCCGCACGGCCTGGCTATTTTTAAAAACGCGGTCGATTATTCTAAACAGATGTAGTCAATACCAAGCGCATGCCACCGGGATCTATAAGACTCGCTGCAAAGCGGCGAGTCTTATAGATCCCGTTTTTTTAAACCTGTATGATGATGAATACTGCCAACCAAAGCCCGTTTTTGTAACTGACTGACTAACATCTTAAAAGTGCCGACAACTGCACTTTTTTTTTCCACCCTGAAAATACAAACAGGCGTATCCCCTATAGGTGCGAATCATTCGCCCAAAAATTGCATTAGACGCCCAAGTGCGGCGCTGAAGCGCCGTTGTGCGATTGAAATGGCGCCTACATATTTTCATGATACGCGGCGGCGTGTGGAACTACCCTGCATTAAATACCGGCGGCCGTAAAACAATATAAAAAAACATGTCACCCGGCACACGACCGGGAAGCTTATCTTGGGAGGTTTGAAGCAGCTTGAATTATTCTCGCCTGGGAGCCGCAACGTTTGCATTTGTTTTTTTCTGTTTTGCGCTGACCTCAACGTCTGAGGCCTTGCAGAACTTGGCCTGCCCGCTCAATCCCGAGCAAGGTCGCGTACTTTTTTTAAAAGAGCCCAATATTTCAGGACGTGATGTGGCCGAACTTCAGGAAAGGCTTAAAGCGCTTGGCTACTACAAAGGTGCTATTAACAGTGTCTATAACGACGAAACGTCACGGGCTGTGGCCTCAGCCCAGGAGAACCTCGATCTGCACCCCAATGGTACGGTTGACCATGTTACCCTCCAGGCACTGGTTGCCGCTACCGATCAGAAGCTTTTTAAGTCAAAAATGCCTGCTGTTCCCGAGAAAGTCAGCGTTATCATTGATATGGACAGGCTCATCCTGACCATTTTTGACGGGACGGAGCCGGTCCGGCAGTATCCGGTTGCCATGGGCAAATATGAAACCCCTACCCCGGTTGGCAACTGGGAAATCGTCTCAAAGTCCATGAATCCGCCTGACGCTATGGGTACACGGTGGCTTGGGCTTAATATCCCTTACGGAAACTACGGTATCCACGGCACCAACGTGCCCGGCAGCATCGGGAGCTTTGCCAGCCACGGCTGTATCCGTATGCATAATGCACATGTGGAGGAAATATTCCCCAGTGTAACCGTAGGTACAGCAGTAACCATCGTCGGGACACCTTTCGGAGCGCCCGGCGCCCCGCCCTCCGTCCTCGGGCTTGGCAGTAGAGGGCCGGATGTCCTGGAGGTCCAGCGCTCTTTAAAAAGGCTGGGTTACCTGAAATGGAACCCCGACGGCTTTTGGGGAGAAGGCACTGAAAAGGCAGTGAAAAAATTAAGGCAGGACAACGGCCTGAAAGGGATGAACGTAGTGGATGACGAAGTTTATAATTTGCTGGGGCTTTAATAACCAGCGCCTTGCTGCATGCTCTTAGGGGGTGCTAGGGATCAAATACGATATAATTATCGCCGGCGCCGGCCCGGCCGGTTCAACCCTGGCTTACCTCGTGGATCATAAGACCAATCTTAATAAAACACCGGATCTGTTACAGCCTGATGGAAAAACACCCCGCTATCGCTGAACTGATGTGCCGAACCCTTACCGGTGAAACAAGCTACGCCGACCTTAAAGATAGCGCGCTGCGCCTGGCACGCAAGGTTGCGACAATAGCCCGGCAGGCTTGACCGGGTGATCATTTATTCAACGGATTCTCCCCATACGTGCAGCTTGGCCCTTTCATCAATCAAACCGCTCTTGTAAGCGTAATCGTAATAAACAAGCAGTGCCCGGCGGCAGCTTTCGTCAAAATCGTAGCTGATTGTTGCAAAATAATCCTCAATAACGGGCAGCGGCAGGCCGGTTTGTTTTCTGGCTTGGGCAATTATAGCAGGCATCCGATTGAGTCCCATGATCTTTGATTCCAGAAGAATATTGCTGATCTTAGCTATTTTGTCAGAACGGTCATTGGAGTCTGAGCTCCGGACCACCCATAAAGCGTATACCATTTTTTCCCCGGTGAATTCCTGCCAAACCTCGCCAAGATCGGTCACATGATAGGGCAGGTGTTCTTCTTTCACCCGCTGGTAGGCCAGCATAGCGTCATCCCCGGTCAGCAGCGCCCCGTCCGACCATGCCATCATATGGTCAAGTTCAGGGGACAATGTCTCAAACTGTACGTCCACATGGTAGTAGTGGTCGAACAATACTTTTAACAGAACTACTGAGGCGGCGGATGTTTCAGCGAGGCTGACATTCCGGCCTTCAAGTTCCGTAACCGGAAGTTTACTAAAAAAAAGGGTGTTGGATACCCGGCCCTTGGCGCTGATAGACAGGCCTGGCAGAATAAGGCAGTAGTCCATGTTGCGAGCGTATTCTATTGAGGATATCGGGGTCACATCCAGATCCCCCTGCAAAAAAAGCTTGTTTAAACAGGTCGGCGCTCCTTTGACCAATTCGGCATCCAGGGACAGGAGACCCTCTTCCAGGGCATGGTAGACCGGCAGACAGTTCAGGTAATCCACCTGCCCTATGCGAAGTCTGGACACTATAAACCCCCCTCAACAACATTATTAATGGCGTCCCGATCAAGGATGTCTTTATGTAATATAGTTATGCATTTATCGTTTAATACCAATATGTACAGCAACAATTCCACCGGTAAGTTCGTGATAGTAAACGTCAGCCAGGCCGGCTTTTTGGAAAAGCTCGCAGACTTCCGACTGGTGGGGGAAATTTTTCAGTGAGGTGGGAAGCCAGCTATACGGACCATTCTGGCCTACCCCCATCCTTCCCAGCAGGGGCACCAGGTGATTGAAATATAAATAATATAGCTGTTTGAAAACGGGCGCGCCTGGTTTAGCCAGTTCCAGGGAGAGGACTTTCCCGCCTGGTTTGACCACCCTGCGCATCTCCTTAATCGTTTTAAGGATATCCGGCACATTGCGCAGGGCAAAGCCAATAGTGGCACAGTCAAAAGTATTGTCCTCAAACGGCAGCTGCATGGCGTTCCCTTTCACCAACTCAATCACCCCCTGGTAAGGGGTGCGCTTGATGTTGTCAACTGCCTTCTGCAGCATATTCTCACAGAAGTCAAGGCCCACCACTCGCCCGTTCATGCCTACCACCCTGGCCTGTTCGAGCGCCAGCATACCGGTGCCGCAACAGACATCCAGCCCCGCGCTGCCTGGCTGGAGCCCGGAATGACGGACCGTGAACTTTCTCCAATATTTATCACGGTTGAAAGACAAGGTTGTATTGAGCAGGTCATACCTGTGGGCAATAGACGAGAAAACCTCGTGGACGTATCTTTCTTTATCGCGGTCATGCGCAAACTGCATTTAACACCCTTCTTCACCAGTTACCTAGATTACCATCCGGCAGGCAGCCAACCCCTGGCCGGATAAATTGCATACCAGTTTTTCAAGCCATAACCTTTCCGGCTTGCAAGGAATAAGGTGCAGCGCCTCTTTGGCCTCAAGAAGATAAGGCGCTGCATGTTCCGCTTTCATACCCTCCTCCAGGAGGCCATAAGCCATACCAAGGCTTTTCCCAAAACGCCTCATAGTTTTCTGGTCGACTACAGGCGCGCCGGCCAGTTGTGCGCTCAGAGAACAGCACCCGCCAAACAGCTCGGCTGATTCCTTTTGAATTGCGTCACGTAAAGCCCTGGTGGGGGAAGTCTGCGACTTGAGCTTCTGCTTCATGATCCCGCCTTCGTGCATATTGCAGATAATTTCCGCTATCGGGCTTAATAAAGTCAGCATACCCGCTTCAGACAAAAGGCTAAAGAATTTTCCGTACAGGTAATCACCTACCAGTACCGGGAACTGCGAGCCGATACTCGGGTCTTCGGGTATTCCAAAGGTTTCCGTGTCGGACTCGGAAACACCGCGTTGGACATTCGCAGCCATATATATAAACTGAAAGACACTGGCGAGAACCACCGTCTTCTCAGTAACATTTCCATAAATCCGTGAAGACAGTATAACCAGTGCCGGTCTTATATTCTGATTAACAGGAGACAGCTCCAGGTTGGCGAAGGATCCCAGGTATCCCGCTTTTATCTTCAGATGATCTTCAATCAGACTTTTTACCCAGGTCAGCTCCCTCTCTATCTGCTCGATAATGTGGCTTAACATTTGGCATGGCTCCCCCTTTTCTACCTATGTATATATTCGTTATTGTCTCACAATTTCCTCCTGAACTGTAATTTTTACTGTTTACCGGGGTATATTGTTTAAAAAAATTAACGAGCCCTGCATCTTTTTTAGCTGCAAGGCCCGCTAACCCAATTTTCTGTTGGTACTAATAAATATCCCTCCTATAGATTTACGGCTTCCCCAAGGTAAACTTCCGGCATCATGCCCCGCTTCATTTCTTTGGCGGTAGTTTGTTTGGCATTAAAGTGGTCGGTAAGGTAGTTGCATGCGTCCCAGGGATTTACTTTTTCACCGCAGGTGAATACGTCTACTGCCGCATAGCCCAGTTCCGGCCAGGTATGGATAGCCAGGTGCGATTCTGAAATTACTACCACACCGCTAACCCCTTGAGGACTGAATTTGTGAAATACACATTCTCTGACTTCGGCGCCTGCTTCCAGCGCAGCGTTAACCATGATTTCTTCAACCCTGTTGATGTCGTTAAGGATGTCGAAGTCGCATCCACAAATCTCAGCCAATACATGGCGGCCCAAATGTTTCATTTATCTGCCTCCCCTTTTGGACAATATTTTTGGAATTAACAAACCCCCCGTTTAAACTCAAAGGATTGGTCAATTCCAATCAAATTCAATTTTAGCATATTATCTTATCTTGTCAATAAAATTTTAGTATCTGTAACCACAACACAATTTGTGTAAAAACAAGCCGGTAATGCTCATAAAAACTCTAAATTTGCGTTTTTGCCGTATTCCTTTAGACACCTATACGGCGAAGACTTCACCACCTTCCGTAGTACCCGTCAAAATCACAATACCATAAGAGTTATCATGAAACAGCGACGTCAGCGGGGTACAGTTATAAACAATATACGGATCCAGAGTTAGAAAGGTGTCAAAGGATATCATATTGATAAAGGCCCCTGAATTCCACCCGGCCTTCAAGGGCCTTATAGCGTACCACCGTTCAACCGTTTACCGGCAGGGCTATTATACTGTACCCGGTGCAGCGCTAAACTCATCTATTTCCAACGTCAATCTCCTGAAATAGCACTGGTCGGGCAGCTATCAATGGCCTCTTGCGCTACTTCTTCAAATTCAGCCGGCACCTCGTCCACAGTGCTGTGAGCTTTTTCATTTTCATTCCAGCCAAAGACATCAGGACAAAGATCAACGCAAACTCCACAGCTTATGCACAATTCCTGGTCTACCTCAACTTGCATTGTTAACACCTCCTGTAAAATTTAGAGCAGATATAGTTTGGCACAAAAGGTATAAATTATGTAAAGGATTATTTATATTTGTCCCCAATAAGTAAAAACCCATGCGTCCCGTAAAACAAGGACTCATGGGTTTTTATAAAATGGTCGGAGCGACACGACTTGAACGTGCGGCCTCTACCACCCCAAGGTAGCGCTCTAGCCAAACTGAGCTACGCCCCGATGTCTTATTCGCATTAACAATTGTACCTGTTTGTTTGCTGAAAGTCAAGAAAACAGCCGTGCTAAATTTTTTCTCTTACCACAAATGCATATCCGGCATGAATGGATTGACGGTATAAGTGTAAACTTTAATGTCGTGGTTTTTATAAACAAAATTCGACAAGTATTGCATGAATGCATTTCCGTGCTAAAATATGAAATATGAATATTGTATACATTATACTGATCTAATGGAGGTTTAATCATGTCAATGCCCCTCAATATCAACATCCGGTTAAGGCTCAACAACCAGCCGGGGACTTTGGCCAGAGTCCTAACGATTGTTGCCAAGGAAAAAGGCAGCTTGGGAGCAATAGAATTAGTATCGGCTTCCCCATCGTATATCATCAGGGACCTTATGATCCGCCTGCGTGACAGGCGCCACCTCGGTGACATTATCGGAGCCCTGGACGCGCTCCCTGATGTGGAAATTATCCACGTGGCAGACCGGGTCGTTATGAAACACCTGGGGGGCAAAATTGAAGTATCCTCTACAAGACCCATTCAAAACTGGGAAGACCTCGCGCTTGTTTATACACCGGGTGTAGCCGGTGTTTCGGAAGCTATCGCGCAGGACCCGGACATGGTTTACAAACTAACCATGAAAGGCAATTCGGTAGCTATTGTCACAGATGGTTCGGCTATCCTTGGCCTGGGCAATCTCGGACCGGCTGCCGCCCTCCCGGTGATGGAAGGTAAAGCTGTTTTATTCAAGCGCTTTGCCAATATCAACGCCTTCCCTTTATGCCTTGACGTACATGAACCCGAGCAAATTATTGAAGCTGTTGCAGCCATCGCCCCTTCTTTCGGCGGCATCAACCTGGAAGATATCGCAGCTCCCAAGTGTTTTGAAATCGAAGAAAAACTGGCAAACATGCTGGATATACCTGTGTTCCACGACGACCAGCACGGCACCGCCATCGTTACCCTGGCAGGCCTCCTAAACGCTTTAAAGGTTGTGAATAAAAACATACAAGATGTACAAGTGGTGATCAGCGGAGCCGGCGCGGCCGGGGTGGCCATTACCAGATTGTTGCAAAAAGCAGGTGTAAAACATATTATAGTCTGTGATCGAAAAGGAGCTATCGCCAGGGACAACATGCCCACCGTAAATTCCAAGAAATGGATTGCTGAAAACACTAACGAGGAATGCCGGCACGGGTCACCAAAAGAAGTGCTGACGGGCGCAGACGTCTTTGTGGGGGTGTCGGCGCCACGGTTACTCAATCGTGATGATATTATGAAGATGGCTGAAAGGCCGGTTGTTTTTGCCCTGGCTAACCCCGATCCGGAAGTTGAGCCGGAGGAAATCTTCGATATCGCTGGTGTCATTGCCACGGGCAGGTCCGATTACCCCAACCAGATCAACAACGCCCTCGCCTTTCCGGGGCTTTTCCGGGGAGCGCTGAACTGTCACGCCAGAACCATCAATGATGAAATGTGCCTGGCCGCCGCCTATGCCCTGGCCGGCATCGTCAAAGACGAGCAACTTACCGCGGATAACATCATACCATCTATTTTTAACGATGTCGTGGCGCCAACCGTAGCCAAGGCCGTTGAAAAGGCGGCTGAACAAACCGGAGTATCCAGGAGTATTCTGAACGGCAAAGAAAAGGAATTTGATTCCCTACTATAGCATAATGTAACTTAAAAAGTGTTACGGGTGACGAGCATGAAACAACGCTTCTTTTACTGCCCCAAATGCGGGGGCCGGCTAAACTATAAGGAGCAAGGTGAGCGACAGAGGCTCACCTGCTCCGTGTGCTCATATATCTTGTATGAAAACCCGGTGGTAGGTGTCGCCGCAGTGGTTGCCAACGACCGCGGGCAAATCCTGCTGGGCCGGCGCAATGGAAGCTACCGGGGACTCTGGTGCATTCCCTGCGGTTATGTAGAGTACGACGAAGACGTCTGCGAAGCGATCGTACGGGAGTATAAAGAAGAGACCAATCTTGACATCAGGCTCAAGGGGGTATTCTCTGTCCAGTCAAACTTTCACAACCCGGAAACCCACACGGTCGGGATCTGGTTTAAGGCTGAAGTTACTGGAGGCGAATTGATGGCGCAAGCTGACCTGGATCAGGTAGGCTATTTTGCTTTGGACGATTTGCCGCCGCTGGCCTTTCCTACCGATGCTAAAGTTATCGAAGAGCTAAAGGATGTCTGTAGTAAAAATAAAAAATAACCATTCATTCGCACATGACCCCAAAGAAATGCTATACGCAAATAAGTTAGGTACCGGTACCTAACTTATTTCTTTTTTATCCTTATTAGTACGACCAGGAATACAATACTTTCTATTATAAAACGGCTCCTGCCCCATATGTTAACAATTCCTCTGTTTGATGCATTGAAATAATTCCAGATGGCTTGTTTAACCGGAATTTAATAAACAACTTGATCCGATTTAACATCTCAAAGATATACTCAAAATAAAGACAATATTTTAGGAAATATTATAAATCAGGTACGAGCTTTTTTCAGAAATAACCTTTCTGCTGCCGGCAGTTTAAAGGTTATTTGAAACCGCCGGCGCCGGCGCCATACTGACGCCGTATCAGCGATATGTATGTCCAGCAAAAAAGAACACAACAGGTGGAGGAAAATATCAATGTTCTTGGAAGGCGACCTGCATTTACACACTATTGCCAGTGGACACGGCTTCAGCACTGTTAAAGAGATAGCTGGAGTGGCGGCCAAGCGTGGGATAAAAATTATAGGAATTACTGATCACGGTCTCAATATGCCTGGCGGTCCACATGTGTATTACTTCAGACAACTGCTTGGTTTACCCAGGGTTATTGAAGGAGTCGAGGTCCTGCGCGGAGTCGAGGCCAACATTATTGACACTGCTGGCAACCTGGACATGCCGGAAGGTTTGTTAGCCAAACTCGATCTGGTGCTGGCGGGATTTCATGAGGAGTGCGGTTATTCAGGAAGTTCTGTTGAAGAGAACACAGCTGCTATGATCGCAGCCATTCATAATCCTTTTGTTCATATTATAACCCATCCGGGCAATCCAGTTTTCCCGGTGGACATTGAAAAGGTTGTTATTGCAGCCTGCCATGCGAAGAAGGCCCTGGAGATTAATAACAATTCATTTTGCCTGAGTCGCAGTGGCAGTGCGCCAAATTGCACTATTTTTGCCAAAGAGATTAAAAAGCACAATGCCTTACTATCAATAAACAGCGATTCACATTTTTGTGATACGGTCGGACAATGCCAGTATGCAATGGAGTTAATTAACATGACAGGTATAAATGATGAATCTATTCTAAATACCTCAGCGTTAAGAATCAAAAAATATATAGGAAAAAAAGCATAAAAAAAGCAAGGATTAATCCTGGCAGATATTTGATTTGCAGTTCTGATTTGCAAAAACAGGGTTTTGGGAAAGGCCCAAAACCCTGTAATCCTTATGCCTTTGACAATATACATGGCTTTATCAGCTTTTTTCAATAGGACCTCGATATTGTCTCCATCCCGGGGAAATACGCTAAAGACGATGCTGGCTCGAATCTGTAAGGATGCTTCGCGGAGATCAAAGCTTTTTCCAAAAATATCCAATATATTAGTCCCAATGATCTCCAACGCGAGACAATACAATTGCAAACTCATCTCCCCCAATTCACTACTCCATTTATATAAATCAAGAGATTTGTATAACCCGGCTTGTTGCGGGTTTTGGATGGTTGTAAGCTTGATAAATCTGGAACAAGAAAGTTTCATTGATACCCTTTATGACAACTGTTCGCTATGGTGATATGGCGCCTCAAGGCGCCTTCAATGGTATGTAACTCAATGTTTCCTTCCTACATAATCTAGTTTAAGGCTAAAGTGACTGGAGGCGAATTGATGGTGCAAGCTGACCTGGATCAGGTGAGTTATTTTGCTTGGGACGATTTGCCGCCGCGAGCCTTTCCTACTGATGCCAGGGTTATCGAGGAGCTCAGGAGCAGGTCGCAGACTTAACTCTCTCCGTAATAGCCCATTGACAGAATCATTAAGCCGCTGAAAACCAAATCCCTATATGAAAGGGATGTTCAAGTTTATTCAAACCATCCTATTTCCTTTGTAGACCCTCAAACTTTTTTTGATGGTTACAATAAAACACGCCGTTGCATGATTTTTCAGCAGGCACGTTGTAATTGCTATGACTATTTCAAAATCCCAGCCTTTTGGTGCAATTTTTTCATTCTGGCGATATCTTTCCCGGACACTGCATAAACGTTATAGATTGTATGAAACATGTGCCTGCGTTTGAACAGCAGGCATTTAACACCCCGCAGCACCCAGCAGGCCGGCAGGAGAAACGGTCGCGCGGTAAGAAAAGGATATGGATTTTTCAGTATTTCCACCGGAGGGAAAAACAGTTTCATCCAATAGGCATGTTTGGACGGCAGTATCTTTTTGTCCGCCCGGATACCCGGGGAGGATATAATTGAATGCTTCCGGGTGCCGTAAGCCCCGCTTGAAAATATGTACTCTGTCATTTCTTCGTATAACGCATTACTCTGTCTGCTGCCGAACCATACCTCGCCGAGTCCGCAGATGTTTTCCGCAAACTCCCGAAGGCTGACCTTGTCCAGTTCGGCTTCTATATAGTCCCAATCCATTTCATCCTTATAACGGCGACGGTAAACCCATATGTCCATGAAGGAACGGATGCCGGTCCCACCGCCTGCATAGTGTTTGGTAAGGTGGATCAGAAGATAGATGTAAAAGTCCTCACAGGAAAGCTGATACGTATATTTGCAGCCGGGTTTCAAGACAGCCCTGTCCCAGGTTTTATCCAGGTAGCCGCTATAGGGTGAATTCTCTGAAATAAGCCTGCGGTGCATTTCTATATTCATATAAGGCTCTCTGTAATGCACGTCATGGTTTCCGCCCTGGTGCTTCACAGTATAGCCCTGTCCCTGCATGGTTTGCTTTACTTTTTCTGCCTGCTCCGTTTTAAAAAAAATATCTATATCGGCCATCAGCCGCATATCGGGCTTCGGATATAAGTATTTGATTAGGCAGCCCTTCAGTGGCATACAGGCAATGCCGTTTTCCTCAAAGCTTCTTAAAAGCTGATCCACCGCAATGTGCTGGGTAGCCTCTTTAGCCATGGCCCTTTTGTATTCCTTCCGGAATTTCTCCATCACGTCCTGGGGAGGCTGCCCATCGGCATCCAGGCGGTTGAGTCCATAAAAGACCATGTTCGCTACACCGTGCCGGACCGATTGCCTGTGCAACTTTTCCCAATCCAGGTGTGACCGAGGGCTTTGTGGCTGCGCGTCATGGAGCACTGAGGAAAGCAGATGGATTAAATATTTTTGTTCAGGCCGTATGATACCCAAGGCGCTCACTCCTCTCTACTGTTTTAAGCCTTCCGTTTTCGATGCGGATTTCTTTGCTGCACAGATCAAACGCGGCCTTTTTGTGGCTGATGATGATGCAGGTCGTGTCGGTCATTTGCTTGATATTATCTAAAAGCCTTTTCTCCGTGGCTTCATCCAGAGCGGAGGTGGCTTCATCCAGGAGCAATATGGGTGCTCCGCACAGAACCGCCCTGGAGATAGCCAGCCGCTGTACCTGTCCCTGGGACAGCCCCAATCCCTTTTCTCCGATCACGGTATCCAGTCCACAGGGCAGGGTGCGTATAAACTCCGCGGCACAGCTCACCTCTGCGGCCGCCATAATTTCCGCATCGGTTGCGTTTGCATGAATAAATGCAATATTCTCCCGGATGGTCCCTGAGAGTAATAAATTATTTTGAGGGACATAGGCAAAGAGCTTTCTTGTACGCTTATCCACCGGCATCGTTTCACCGTTATTAAGCTCTATACCGATGGTCCCCCCTGTGGGTGCAAATATTCCGAGCAGTAGCATGATTAAAGTGCTTTTGCCAATGCCGGACCGCCCGGATATCACGGCAAAGCCGCCTTTTTCTATGGTTAAGCCGGCATGTTTTAATACAGGCTCCCTGTCGTACCGGAAGGAAACATCATCCAGCTTTATGCCTTGCATTGCAGAATAAACGGCGGATGCATTGATATCCTCTTTGTTCATATCTGCTTCGTCAGGCAGGTTTTCAAGCTCGATCAGCCTTTCCGCCGAGGCAATAACGCCATACGTTTTCGGGAGCAGCCCCGACAATCCGGTGAAGGGCGCCTGCACCTGTCCTACAAGCTGCAAGATGGCGGTGAGGGTGCCGAAGCTGATGGTTTGCGCCATCAGTCCGAAGGCACTCCAGACCAGCGCGTACAGGTATCCTATGGAAAAGATGAAGGAGAAGCCTGAGTTTGCCAGGATGCCGACGATATTCTTTCTGATCTTTGCCTGATAATGCTCCTGCCCGCGCTCTACCGCCTTTGTTTCCATGTTTTTCTCCGCGCCGAAAATTTTTATAACAATCAAACTCTCTAATAACTCCTGCATCAAGGAGCGCAGCATACCGTCTTTTTCCTGGACATTTTTATGGAGGTATTTGAGCTTCTTCCGAAAATATTTTGTCGTAAGGAACAGCACCAGGCCGCCAACCGCAAAGACAAGCGTAAAGGTGGGGTCAAAGACGCACAGTACCGCAAGTGCGCTGAGCAGCTTTGTCAATAAGCCTGCAAACTCCGGCACGATACCCGTGACTCCCTCGCTAACTACGGTAATATCGCCGGTGAGCCTGTTCATCAGCTCCCCGCTGTGGTATCCGGAAGTATGGGTATAATCCTTTTGCAGAATTTTCCCCAGGAGCTTGTGTTTATAGCCCATTTCCAGCCGTCCCTGTATCCTTACCTCCAGGTTCCGGCAGAAAATACGAAGGACAAGCTGCAGTACTATCACTGCAAACAGCCATAAACCCTGTGCGATCAGAGTATTTCTTTCTCCTGCCACAGCGCCGTCTACAACGCCTTTGGCCGCAAGGGCAAACAGTACGCCGCAGCCTGCAAACAGCGCATTTGCCAGTATCAAAGCGAGAAGAGAGAGGAGCTGCGTTTTTGAGTTTTGATAGATCCATGCAATGGTCTTTCTATCCTTCATCATCTTTATCTTCATTACGGTGTATAAAAAGCCGGACACCTCTGGTTAAGAGTTGTTTTCCTTTACAATAAAGCCGCCGGAGAGGATACAGGGAAACCCAAAGCCTGCAATAGACCTGATACCATAAATCATCGCAAGAGGTATATTTCCCGTTCCGCCAGAAGCCCTTGACCACACCCCTGACCTGGGAGGGCAGGACCGGATATTCCTTCACGCACTGGTTATCCCCGATGACCACATAGCCCTCCTGCCTTACCGCCACAATCCGGTGCAGGATATATTTCCCGTCCGGCCGGATAAAAAGGGGAATGTCATATTTTTTCAAGTGCTTTTCCTCCAGTTTGATGAGGCACACCTTATCCCTGCGGTGGCGCAGCATGGGAAGCATGCTGACTCCCGTGACGGTGAGGATGACTTCTCCGTCGTTTTGTAGTACCTCGGTCATCAGTGGGGAAAGCTCCGACAGTGGGACCCGTTTATTCAAAAAGAGCAGCCGCCTTCAGTTTTGCAAGAAATTCGGAAAGATCCGCTTTTGCGGCAGCTTCGTCGATTTCATATTCCTCCAGCAGGCCGGAAAGCAGCTCCTGTTCGGTTTTGTCCGTTTCCAGCAGCTTCCACAAAAATGTCCCTGCACCGTTTAAAGTGATTACGCCGGAAAAATCAAGGGCCGCCTTGCCGGTAGGCACCACCACATGATTTCCTGCCACCTCCCGCAGGAGGTATCCGTCTTTTATTTTCATCTTTGTTCTGTCCTTTCATGGTTTATCGTGTCAAAGGCCAGCTTTACCGCCTCAAGGCTGATGTTGCAGTCCATTTGATATACGGTTGTCTTTTGCAGCAGCGCATCGATCAAAGTTAAAAGCTTATTCATTTTATCCAGGTCGTTGTTGGGGTGCAAGCTCTGATAGACCAGCATCCGTATGGCTTCTTTGCTGTCCAGACGCCGGATATGATTTTCTTTTGCCTGCTGCAGAAAGACGATAGCGCCAAGGGGCACCCGGATATTAGCATTTAGAGTGCTTTTTCCGCTCCATGGGGTGCCATAGGCGTAAAAAATACCCTTCACCAGGCGCAGTACCGGCTTGTCGTCATTGACGATAACCGCTTTATCCTTGCCGAAATACTGCTGCCACAGTCCTGCATGAGTGGATTTGCCCGTGCCGCAGGAACCGGAAAAGAGCACCGCACGATTTTCCAGCGCCACCGCCGAGGAATGCAGACCAAAGCCGTCATAATCCAATATGTCCCGATAAAATGCAAAGCCGGTCTGGACATATTCCCATTCGTTCAAGGTCAGATGCGGATATTTTTCTTTTCTGCTTTTCAGATTTTCACTGTTGATATCTATGTTGATGTCCGGAAGATCCCCTGGCGAAAGCGGTTCGGTCCGATAAGGCTTTGCCTGCTTTGTCAGGGTTTCTCCCGAACATTCCATTTGTACTGTTACATCTCCAATTCTATATGTATCCATACTTCCCCCCGTGAAGCGTACGGCTTTAATAGTCGATAATCTCTCCGCCATCAAGGTTTGGAGCGCTGCTGCCGGGATCATCCGGTTCATCGGGATCCTCCGGATCGCCTGCACCGCCTGACCCTCCGGAACCACCTGAGCCACCCCAACCTCCAGTATTATCCGGTGGAGCAGGAGCTGGCTGGGGCTGATCTTCCGTCTGCTTGTCTAAGTCAATCCCCTCCTTTTCCACCACCGGCATTCCTAAATCGCAGTTCACAATTTTGATTTTACCGGCTCCGCCGCCGCGGACAAAGGTATTGCCGGTGACGGTGATATTTTCAAGGCTGACGGCACCTTCACCGATCCCTTCGGCAAGATAGAGATTGCCGGTAATTTTCATATTTTGCAGGTTTGCATCGGGGGTATTGACCACCACATTGCCGCCGATATTGCCGGTATAGCTTCCGGGCCGATACACATAGAGCTTTACGATATTGTCCAGCATCTGCACCGCTTCAGCCCGGGTCAGGCTGCCTTCCGGATGATACAATCCATTTCCTACGCCGTGGACATACCCCGCCGCCTCCATACCATCGATGGCCTCTTTTGCCCAATCAGGAAGGGTATCCTTAAAATTTGAACTGCTCCCTGTATTGCCGGCTACGGAAAATATTCTCGCATACAGCACAGCAGCTTCGGCACGGGTCAGCGGGTCATTGGGACGGGCTGTGCGGTTTCCGTTTCCGTCAAAATTGCCCTGTAAAATCCCTTTGGCATAGGCTTTGATCAGGGCATCATAGTACCAATCACCCTTTTTGATATCCGCAAAGGGGTTATCCGTCGTTCCGCCATAGCCAAAAATCCTTCCCAATATGGACATCATTTCGGCACGGGTGATTCTGGCATTGGGATTGAAGTTTTGACCGCTTCCCTTTACAATGCCCCGGCTGCTCCAATTGTCGATGGCCGGCTTTGCCCAAAAACTGTCATTTACATCTGCGAATGCGACAGGCTCTTGCGCGGCCGTTTCCGCAGCGTACACCGATCCGCCTGCGGCCGCCGCTAAAAACAATACGGCCAGGAATACTATGCAACAAGATAATTTTTTTCTCATATTCAAACTTTTCCTTTCAGGGATGTTTCCTGCCGGAGTTATCCTTTGATTTTGTATACTGTGTAAACAGGCAGGCAGATGATTTCCGCCTGCCTATTTGGGGCTTTAGCCGTCAATAATTTCTCCGCCGCTGGTGGTAATTGTATCCTCAATTTCAAACTCGGTGATTTCAATTTCCGGTTTTTCATAGGGCTTTTTCACATTACTCACCTCCCATGGTTCGATTTACAGTGTTATCACTATATACCGTAACCATATTGTTGTTGCTGTCCCTGTAAATCAGGTAGGCTCTCGCATACCATGTATCACCCTGTGTAATGTTGATTTTGCGGACATAGAACTGGTCGTTGGCAAAATTATTTAGCTTTAGGCGGATTGCATCCGGTGTATCCACCGTTAACGCACTGGTTAAAGGCACGTTTGATTTTAGCAGCATTGCACCGCCCTCCACCAATGTATAGCCGGACGGAACATTTTTAATGATTGTAAACATCATTGTCCTGTTTGCTGTATCTGCCATTACATGATCCGATAAGGTAATAAACGGTACGTTATTCAAAGAAATGCCCTCATCGACAAACACCGCTTTCAGCGTTGTGTCACGCATCGGAGCAAAGAAAGAGAACGTGTTCTTTGTGCTTACCTTTTTGTTGTCCAGCGTCCAGTGGCTGAACTGTTGTCCATCCGGTGCGGCTCCGGCCACAACCGTTACCGGCATGTCAAACTGGTATTCACCCTGTGTGCCGCCTGTAGATAATGTGCCGCCTTCTACAGTAACGGTATAAGTATCCGGCAGCCTCTCATAGATTGCCGTGATGATCATATCCGAGGTTATATTGTTGAAGGCCGGTCTCCATTCCTTAAAGCTGTATCCGACCAAAGCAGGCTGATTTGGAGGAGTCGCCGCCGTACCTTTAGGAACGCCTGTAGATTGTAAAATCCGGCCGCTTTTATCTTTAAATGTGACTGTAAACCTGGTATCCTCTTCTGTCGGAACCTTGCTGAGCACAGCCAATAGCTTGATATCTGTTCCCATAATGCGCTCATAAACCGGATCGGTGGAAATAATGCTAAATGTTCCATGGTCCGCCCAATAGGCAAAGGTATATCCTGTGGCTGGAGTCGCTGTTAATTTAATGACAGTACCCATTGCATATTGAAAGGCATATACCGATGAAATGGGTGTCGAACCATCATTTAGCCAGACAGTTCCACCTGCTAAGGTATTGACCCTCAAATAACTTTTCGACATTTCCACAAACATTGGAATCAGGAACATATCCCTCGTTACCGTGAAGGTATAGTTGGGCAGGGAGGATAATTTTGTAGTGCCTTCATACCAGCCATCAAAGTTGTATCCAGCAGCAGGGGAAGCACTGAGGGTTACGGTTGTGTCCGGGCTGTATGTTCCCCCGCCAGTCGCCGTTCCAAGTGCCGAATCAGCAATTGTTACAATATAGGTATCAGGCGAAGACATATCTTCCCAAATGGCGTACAGGTTCAATGGGTTTGCCGGCATGGTCACCGTATCTCCCGGCGCATAGCTGGTGCCGTCGTCGTCCGGCGAAGTGTTCCAATGCTTAAATTGCATACCGCTGGGAGGGTCAAAACTATTGTCTGCCGCCTGGAAGGTTGCTTCTGCCGGCTTATCCGTTTCTTCCGGCGCCGTGCCGGTACCGCCGTTGGCGTGGTAGGTCACAGTGTAGGTAACGGCCGGAGCAGCGCGGTTTACGATAACCGTATAGGTTTTTGCGGTTCCGTTTTCGGCTGTTACGACAATGCTGACCGTATTGTTGCCTGTGCTTAAAGCAACGGATAGGGCGCTTCCGCCGGTCACGGGAGTTCCGTTGACTGTTACTGTTGCATGGCTGTCCGCTGAGACAGGCGTTACCCCGACGCTGCCTACGCCGCTGGCAACATCCGCGGTGTAGCCGGTTACATCCGGGTCAAATACCGGAACCAGTGTCCCTGTGCTTAAGGTCAATCCGCTTAAGTTTGCGTTGCCGGAAGGGATATGGTTGCTTACTACATCGACCGTCAGCGTCAGCACGCTGCCCTCATTAAACGTAATAGCAAATTCTACTGCTGTTCCCGCCGTCAGGCTCAGGCCGGAAAGGTAGTCTTGTTTGATGATCAGGGTATCCTCATTTGGATCGATGGTATAATGAATATCCAAAATCAATGTTTCGCTTCCATAGACATCTCCCGTTACACTTCTATAGACCACTTCCGTTACACTTGTCGCAGCGCTGCCCCAGGTAATAAAGACAGATATGTCGGCGGGAGCCGCCAGGTCAAAGCTCACTGCCGCAGGATTGATAGCGGGATTGGCAGGCTCGGCCTGCACTGTAACGGTTACGGTATAGGTGGTTTCCTTGCCGCCGTAGGTGACGGTCAACACCTGACCCTCCACCGGCACGCTGCTGTCAAAGCCGGTGATATGCGCTGCGGTGATGGGCAATACGGCGGTGTTATTGCCTGCGTATGTGCCTGTAACCACCAGACCGGTAATGTCCAGCGGTTCGCCCGCGGTATAGCCTGTCCTGTTTGCCAGCGTAGTGATGGCAATGCTGTCAAGAGCGATTGGATCCGTCATGTCATTGCCAATCAAACCGCCTGTGCTCGCGCCCGCACCGCCCGTGACAAGGCCGGCGCTGCTGCTGTCTTTTATATCCACCCCGGCCGACATCGAACCCAAGCGGGCGCCCACCAGACCGCCCGCGTCTGCGTTCGCGCCGACGCTGACGTTTCCAGTGCTGTGGCTTCCGCCGACGCTGACGAACCCGACCGTATCCGGCGACATAATATAGCCGACCAGGCCGCCCGCGTGGGAGTTATCCCCTCCGCTTACGGGGCCGCTGCTTGTGCTGCCCGTAACGCTTCCTGTAATGCTGCCCGCCAAGCCGCCGATAAACGCGCCGTTACCGCCGTTTACGCCGGCGCTGCTGCTGCTGTCCGTGATGGTTCCCCTATTGCAGCCCACCAGACCACCAACGTATGCGCCGCCTCCGCTTCCGCTCAAGCTTCCGGTGCTGCTGCACTGACTGACGCTTCCGTAATTAAAGCCGACCAGTGCGCCTACATAGGCGGAGTCTGCGGAAGAAGAAACGCTTACGTTTTCCAGCGTGATATCTTGCAGTGTCCCGCTGCTGTCCACATATCCGAACAAACCCGCAAGCCCCAGCGTGTCGCTGTCAATGGTCAGATTGCATATGGTATAGCCGCCGCCGTCGTACGTGCCGGTGAACAAGGTGACGTACTCCCCGATGGGCGTCCAGTTGAGGCCCGACAGGTCGATGTCCGCCGTCTGCTCGAAGTATGCGCCCCAATAATCCTTATACACCACGTCGCTGACCGCTATAAGATCCTCAGCCGAAGCAATTATGTACGGATCGCCGTCGATACCCGCGCCGCTCCACGGCGCTTCAACCGCATAGGCCGCTATGGTTCCCACTGTCATCAGCATGCTGACCAGCATACAGACGACCATGAACCATGTGGTTATTTTGTTACAACCTTTTTTCCACATTATTTCCTCCCCCCTTTATTCACTAAAATTGCAGCTTGATAGTTCATATCGCATCCATTTTATTTCCTAATTTTAGGTTGCGCATTGACATTTTTGCGGTTTGGAAAAAAATACAGAAAATTTTTTTGCTTTTATATGGCAGCGGACAGAGGGATTTCCTCGTATCGCATCCGGGAGGCCAGGGTTTCCTCATCCATTTTGTACTTTTTGCGAAATTCCGAGGGCGTGTAACGATAATACATCTTAAAGTATTTGACAAGATATTTGGGGTCGGAAAAACCGCATTCGGCCGAGATGTCGCGGATCATTTTACCGGTGCTTAAAAGCAGCCTTGCCGCAACCATACATCGGCCACAGGCTAAAAGCTCCACGAAGGAAAGCCCGAATTTGTCCTTGATGTCGTGAGACATGTGCTGCGTAGAGATCCCGGCTATCTCCGCCAGATCCGTCAGCCTGTGCTGCCCGGCCGGTGTTTTCAGCACATATTCATAGATATCTCTGTACCTTTTCACATGTTTATCCACGAAGGCATGGATCCCCGAACCGTAGCGAAGGTAATCAAAACTGTCAATCATACAGGCCAAGGTTTCTTCCAGACGTCCCTTACCTTTGCATTATGGTTTTTGCCCGCTTCCTTGTTTATCAACAGCCGAACCAAGTGTAAAACATGCCCTTTCACGGTTTTGTACTTTTCCGGCGCCTCCGCCTCGTGATACGAAGAACAGCAGTGGATGAAAACGTATTGAAAATAGGGATAAGTCCTTTTGCAAAAGTCCGAATCAATCTGAACGATTAACAGCTTGTTATCTTTGCCCTTGATGCAGTGAAGCTCATCCCTGTTGACGACCACAATGTTATTCTCCGTCAGCAGGTGGGTTTCGCCGCTGACGCCAATCGTTGCCTGGCCTTTCAATACCATGATGATTTCCAGGGCTTTGTGCCAGTGGTAGGGATATTCGGTAATGTTCCGGATGCAAGCCCTGACCGGCATATCCTCTGAAAATGCTATCGTTTCCGGGCGCATTTTTCAGCACCTCCTCTTGGGCTGCTTTTATTCTCTTTTCTTTTTCCGGACCTTTCATTGACATTTTTGCGGTTTGACATCTTTTTTGAAATTTTTAAATTAAAGAAACCCGCATTTGAAAAAACGCGGGTTGACGATGGGAAAGTGTATTTGTCCGTATATTTTATGAGCCGCCATTCAGCTCCAAACATTATTCAACTGTTTGAGTGATGTAATAATTCTTTATAATGGGAAAGGAGCAGGTCACGGTACTGCGCCTGCGATGCCAGTGTTTTGTCATCCGCCCGGTACATCGTGCGAAATTCCGAAGGGGAATGCTTAAAAAAATGCTTAAAGTGTTTATTGAGGTATTTGGGATCAGAAAATCCGCATTCCATAGCAATGTCAAGAATCTGTCTGCCGGTGCTTAAAAGCAGCTTTGCGGCATATTCACATTGACTGTAATGCAGCAGTTTCATGAAGGTTTGCCCGAATTTTTCCTTAATGTCGTGCGACAGATGATAAAAGCTGATATCAAGCTCTGCCGCCAGAGCCTTCAGTTCCGGATTCACCTCATGATCGCCGCTGGCACGCCCGGCCATTTGCAGGAGCCGTTCTACAAGCTTTTCGTTGAATTCCTTCGTGCCATAGCCCCAGCGTAAAAAATCAAAATTGTATGTTATGTAACCCAGCATGGATGTCAGGATGTTTTCAATATTTTTTCTATGCTCTCCGCGGGCGTTTTCATGGAACGCCCATACCAGCCGGGCAATGTATTCCTTCAGTCCTTTGTATTTTTCGGGTGACTCCGCTTCATGATAAACCGAACAGCAGTAGATAAACAAATATCTCCCGTCTGTCAGGAGGCTCCGGTAAAAGTCGGCATCAATCTGAATAAACAGGATTTCGTTATCCTGGCTTTGGGTGATACGATGCAGTTCATTCATGTTGACTACGGCGATGTCATTTTCGCGCAGCAGGAGGTTGTCGTCGCCGAGGGTTATATTGACGGACCCTTTCAGCACCTGTACAATTTCCAGGGTGTTATGCCAGTGGTAGGGATATTGTTCCAAGCACCTGGCAAATATCTTGACCGGCAGTCCGTCGGAGAATGCAATTGTTTCAGGGCGCATCTTTACCACCTGCCTTTTTACAATTTTAACGGGCTACACCGCTAAAATCAGCACCCTTAAACATCGCCCGCGATTCCGATGGCTTTATTTTCCTGCGGCTTCTTCCGTCAGGAGATTTTGGGGCGTTCTTTGGAACCAGCCACACAGGTTGCCCTTTTTCAGTATACCTTTGATCCTGCCTGCAACGCAATATTCGGCAAACCCGTTTTTAGGCTCTCCACATCCGGAACTTTAGCGACGGCTTCCCCCTCACATTTTGTGATACGGTCGGACAATGCCAGTATGCAATGGAGTTAATTAACATGACAGGTATAAATGATGAGTCTATTCTAAATACCTCAGCGTTAAGAATCAAAGAATATATAGAAAAGAAATCATAAAAAAACCAGGGTTAATCCTGGCATGAATGCTTAAGATAGTAGCTGCCGCACCATTTCTGATACGACAGCTTTCGACAAAATACTATGGTGGAGACAAGGAGGATCGAACTCCTGACCTCTTGAATGCCATTCAAGCGCTCTCCCAGCTGAGCTATGCCCCCATGATAGATACACATGTTATTTTACTATCTAACCCCTCAGGTGGTCAAGCCCTAAATTGGACTTTCACAACCTGATTGGCGCTCCTTTAGCGACGTTATTTAGTTTACCACTTTTCTCGCTTCAGATCAACTATATTGCGCGGTTAAATTACGCGGTTAAATTATTTGACACTCCGCACGGCTAAAGCCATGGGATTCTTGGGTGATTAAACCAAAGTGCATTTCTGCTATCGGAGTATGACCCCAAGTTCAGGCTGTGCCATCAGCCCGTCCTAGTCCAGTGCATATAGCAGACTAGGCTGACAGACTGTTACCGTCTGCCACAGTTGCAGAAATGATATTAATCGCTCCTAACCTGTCGCGATGTGTTTTATATCCGCAACCACATTCGTATTTTCTATCGATAGCTTTATTGAGTTCTCCACTTACAGGGCATTTCTGGCTTGTATGTTGTGGGTTAACGTACTCAACCTTAATTCCAGCCAAAACTGCTTTGTACTCTACATATTGAGCTAATCGATAAAAGCTCCAGGTATGCAAATTCTTTTCGTTTTTACGGCTTGTTCTTGCCGTCTGGCGTATGCCGGAAAGTTGTTCCAAGCGGATTGTCGTTACATTGTTTTCTTGAGCAAAACGAACTACCTGCCGGCTAATTTTATGGTCTTGGTCTGTCATCCAGCGCTGCTCTTTATCATGCAGTTTCTTGATCGCCTTGAGTTTCTTCAATTTACCAAGTTTACGGCGTACTGACCGGTGTTTGCGTTTGATAAACTTGTTTTGTCTGCCATTGCCAAAGAATTTCGTTTTGCCGTTCTCCAGAACAGCGACAGCGGGAACTTTTAAACCTAAGTCCACCCCCATAATTTGACTTCCGGCGGCCGTATTTTCTGCCACCTGTACGGCAATTTGCGCTATGTACTTGCCGGACTTTTGAATGATGCGCAGGCTGCCTGGTTTGTTATTCAATAGATTTTTCTGGTAGCCGGTTAAGATAGCTTTCATCTCCACGCGTTTTGATTTTCCTTCGACAAACACAGGAAACGAGAGCACATCTTCTTTTACCGAATAGTTTTGATTGTTCCAAATAGCCACAGGCTTTTTGAGAACAGGAAGCTTGACTTCTCTTTGCTCATCGGGTTTTAATCTGGCGTTAGCCCGGACTTTCTTCTTATATTTCACGAAAACACTCTTGGCGTCTCGAATGGCTTGATTTTTAACAGCGCTAGGAAGGTCTGCGATCACGTCTTTACTTGAGTATTTAAGGTTTCTGTCCGCCACAGCATAGTCTGATACGATTTGATTAACCAAATAGATATAGTTTTTGGTTGTTGCTATTAGCAATTTGGACTGTTCTTTTGTTGGCTGCAGCTTGACTTTTACAGTTATTTGCAATTTGTCACCCCCTTGTCTTTTGCTCTGCAATATACCGTTGGATCGTATCGCTGGATACATTTCCTGCCGTAGAACAGAAAAATGAGCGTGTCCATAGACTAGGCAAATGCTGCAAGTGTTTAAATTCTTGCCGCAATCTTCTTGAAGTCACTCCTTTCACTTTTGCCATAATCTCTGAGGGGCTAATAGACGGCAAGGCGTTTACGAATAGGTGCACATGGTCCGGCATTACTTCAAGCGCCACAATGATGAGTTCGTGTTCCCGGCATATCTCTTGAAGAAGCTTCCGAAACCTCTGTTCAACCTCTTTGACTAACACCTTTCGCCTATACCGTGAACAGAAAAAAAAATGATAGTTGATTAGAGATACTGTGGTTTGTGTTCTTCTATACTCTTGTCCCATGATTATATTGTATCACTTAATTAATAGCACTGCAACAGAACGAGGGGGCAAATCGGGAGCCGCCTTCATCCCACGATTAAAACCGTGGGCTTTCGGCTACGTTTCTGTAATTTAGTTTTTTCTATAGATAAAGGTTCCGAAGCCAAAGTGGCTGCGGTATCTTTTCATCAAACCCTGATACTCTTGAAGCGGCCGTGACAGATTCGCAGCAATCATTAATTCCGGTGAAAAGAGCGAATTGCCGCCATAAAAGATTTCTTTCAAGTTGTCCAGCGGCCCCGGGAAATTCTTGCAGCTTGCCGCGATTTGGCTGAAACCAGCCTTCTCGAAAGCCTGCCGCCATTCCTTGAACGATGGTATTTGTGGTAGACCGCAGACAGCTTTTACCTGTTCCCTGGCTTCAGGCGGGAGGGAATCTTTAGCCAGCAGTTCAACGTCGACCAGGATCCCCTTTCTCTTTAAAACCCGGAAGCACTCCTTAACAGCTTTAAGCACAGGCAAAAATACCAATACCGATTCAATCATAACCAGGTCGGCAGCTTGATCACGAAAGGGCATATCCAGCACGTCGCCAAGGACAAAATGCACATCAGCCTTTTCCCGCCCGGCTCTTGACCTGGCTTTAGACAGCATTTTCTCTGAGTTGTCCAGGGCAAAAACATGGGCTCCATAGGTTTTTGCCAGGTGGCAGGCGGTTCGCCCTGTCCCGCATCCTACGTCAATAACAATATCGTTACGTGAAATGCTAAAATCCCGCAGAACTTTAAGGGTATGGTGAAATCCCCCCGGGTGCAGACTGCCGCTGTCCATGGAGGCAATGGCATCAAGGTATGAACTCATCCGAAATCTCCTTTTGTTTTATTGACCCTACATATTATGTGGGAAGGAAACATTGAGTTACATACCATTGAAGACGCCTTGCAGGCGCCATATCACCATAGCCAACATGACCATGAGTAACCAAAGGGTGTCAATGAAACTTTCCTGTTCCAGATTTATCAAGCTTACAATGCCAACACTAATTAACGCCACCAAAGCAAGCGCGGCATAAAGAACAGGTCGCAATGATATCAAAACAAGCGCCTCTTTTGCGATTAAAAAAGCACCTGAAAAGAGGTCCTTACAATGGCGGCTGCACTCAACTAATCCATCTTCCAGCTACAAACATGGCGCAGACGACCGAGAACACGACTGTTGTTATAATTACATAAGACTGGTAGATTTGGTTTTTACGGAGCAATAGCGCCAGGGTGATATAACCGGGGAAGAGGATAATGATGTACCTGGGCATACCAAGCGGCACGTTGTCAACTACTGAAGAAAACGGGATTAGAAAACCCAGGACCAGAAAAATCAGCAGCGAACGGTCTTTAATATACTGAAAGCTCCTGATTACCAGGAAGAGGAACAAAAGGGCCATGCCTGATTCAAAGAGAGCGTAATATTGGTTTTCATACAAAAACAGAGTCAGGTTGAGAAGCTGCCCGGCGCCCGGATAGGCGAAATGACGGTAGCCCCAGTACTCGGTATTCAGCGAGTGGGCAAAAGCCAGCGGGTCACCCGTGGACTGCCACAATACCATCATAAAAATGAGCAAAGCCCCGGGAATAAGGGCAAGCGGCAAAGCTTTTTTGATATTGAGCCTGTACCCTTCCTGCTCATACTGCATATACAGGAAAGCAAAGAACAGGACCACCCCAATATTACGGGTCAAGGCCGCGCAGGCGCCGAGAAGCGCAGCCGGCACCCATTTCCCCCGCCTGCCATAATGAAAGGCGGCAAGAGCGAAGGCTAAAAACGGCGCCTCGGAATAAATCGAGGAGAAAAAAATTGCCGTCGGGAAAAACAGCATGATAAAGACGGTGGACGCGGCAACTTCGGCGCTGTAGTCTTCTTTCACCAGGGTATACAGATAATAACAGGCAATAAAGAGAGCGGTGTTGGAAATTAGAAAACCAGCTGCCGCCCCGTCCTGGGTTAAAAAAGTAAGCAAGCGGATCATTAGCGGGAACAACGGGAAAAATGGCGCAGAGTCAAAGTCGTACCCCTGCCCTGCTATTCTCAGAAACCAACCTGCGTCCCAGTGAATTAAGGAATCAAGAATGACATGCTGGTGGATTCTATCCACAGACGCAGGCAGTAACGGACCCAGGACCTCCCTGGTAAGCCAAATTAAAAAAACGATGTAAAGTTTGTTCAGTATGTATATGTAGCCGACATGTTTCAAGTTCTCTTTAATAGAATGTTACCCCCTGGAGACCTTGGCCACCATCTTGCCTTTCCGGAAGACCCACAGCTTGCTGAGGGTAAAGTTGAAAGTAAAAGCAATAGCCGTCGCTAAAAACAGGGCTGTCATCTGGGCCAGATTTAAATTAAGGAAAATATAGATCGACGCGCTGTTGATACCCAGACCTACGGCGTTTACCAGCACGAACCTAATAAACCTGCCACCCTCATGGTGGTCGTGGATTGTCTTAAAAGTCCAGCACCGGTTTAGAAAGTAGCTGTTGAGTATGCCGCAAAAGTAACTCAAGCCTTTAGCCGCTGTGTAAAAGTAGATACTCTCAACAGGATATAATTTTACAATGGCAAAATAGACAGCCCAGTCGATAAAAGTATTTAAGCATCCTACCAGAGCAAATTTGCATAATTGAAAAATATTTTCCGTAAACTCACACTCTCCTTGTACAAACAGAACCATCAATTTGTATGCAGGACGTATTATTCAGACCGTGGAGAAAAACTGCTTTTCAAGGCAAACAATTCTTTAAACGCCCTCAAAATCACAGATAACTTGGCCCCGGTCTGCTCTCCTGCCACGCGGGGGAAATGGCTTACCCCCACCTCGGTTATAGTATAGCCTTTGGCTCTGGCTTTGGCTAGTATCTCGGTATCGATTAAGGCGCCCTGTGAAGTAAGGGTAATCTCATCAAATATTTTGCGCCTGTATAGTTTAAAGGCTGAATCAACATCCTTCACGTTGATTTTAAAGAGAGCATTAACGAGAGCCCCCCACAAAAAGGCATTGACCTTGCGCATAAAAGAATCCTGCCGGCAGGTCCTGCGGCCTGAGACGATATCTGCTTCTTCAATAAGAGGCAGAAGTCTGGTAATCTCCTCTATTTTGAACTGGCCATCCCCGTCTGTATAGAAAACCAGCTCCTTGGAGGCATTCTTGAACCCCGTTTGCAGGGCTGCGCCGTAACCCTTGTTGCCGTCGTGGTGAATTACTCTCACCGCGGGGTTTTCTTTGGCCAGGCGTTCTGCAATTTCACCGGTACGATCCCGGCTGCCGTCGTTTACAATAATAATTTCGTAATCATCGGATATCCTGCGTGCAACCTCAATCGCTTCCAACGTTATCCTGGTCACATTTTGTTCTTCGTTATAACAAGGGAAAAATATGGTAATAGGGTACTTCTTCATAATCCTCCCCAATCCTTTGTGTCGTTCACCATATATTACCTTCGACAAAACTATCCGGCATCCTTCTTCCTGAGTTTCCTTAAAAACACTTTTGCTTTAAGTTTGATTTTTTTGAACAATTTTATACGGGATAAACTTAATCTGTTGAAATTATAAACTAATTTACCAGCCATCTTTATTTTAGAAAAGAATAACTTTTTTAATATTTAACATAATAAGGGTATTAAAATTCAGGAGGTGTCAGGTATGGAATGGTTAAACCGCTTGGCTTTGGCTCTGGTCATTATCGGCGCCTTGAACTGGCTGCTGGTGGGAGTCTTTGAATGGGATCTGGTAGCCGCTATTTTTGGGGGCAATACGCTCAGGCAATCTTCTGACTTTAGCCGGTTTATTTATTCGATTGTTGGACTGGCGGGTCTCTACGCAATCTCATTCTTCTTCAAGGAAAACGCGCTGGTGAGAAACAAGCAGTAATTTTCTGCGGATGCGTAATGAAACGCTACAAAAAGAGTACGGCCCCTTACTCCGTACTCTTTATGTTTATTAAAACTCAATGTATAGGACAATTCCGGCCTGGTCATAATTAATACTGGAAACAACAAAAGGAGGATTGAAGAATGACTCCACGTAAAAAAGATAGGGTCCTGGTTCCGGATACTGTAACCGCCCCGGCGGAAGATGAGAATGATCTTTGCTCCGATGCATCTGAAAGTTCTTGCGGATCCTGCCCAAAATCCAGTGACGACAAAAATGCTACCTGCTAGAGACCTTATCTTAAGGTCTCTTTTTTGTCCCCTGGCTTCCTTAACGGGGGTTGTCACCGCAGGAAACTAATGCTATAGTTGGATTAATAAAAATTATTAACTGGGGTGATGTCGTTTTGAACCTCCAAAACAAGGGTTACCTCAACGATTACCGGGTAAACTTCCTAAACAACAGTACAATCATCAGTATCGAAATTACCTGCTGCGGCAAACACATAGGAGAAATGCGGTTTCAAGACGGCGAAAGGAAAAAGTGTCCTCAATGCGGCACGGTCCATACGGTGACTATCCAGCACAACCACTTCCATATACGCCCGGTAAAATCCAATTCCAAAGAACAGACGTACGATGGGGAAATCCTTGAGGAAAAAGCGCTATAATTTTTGGCCGGGCCTTGAAGGCGGAAATTTATAAACACCCGCGTATACCCCTTGAATAACCAGGTTGCTGGAACTTTCCAGCAGCAGATCGGGATAAGACGGGTTGGCGGCTACCAGACGGATATTACCGTCACTGGCCTTGTGAAATACTTTCAGGGTGGTTTCTTCTCCGTTAACCAGAGCGCAAACAATCTGCCCGTCGAAATCCACGTGTGACTGACGGTGGATTAAAACCAGATCGCCTTCATCTATCCCTGCGCCTGCCATTGAATCTCCTTTGACCTGAAGGGCAAAATACTCCTTAACCGCTTTTTGTTGCGGCATTGGGAGCATGCCGATGATATTTTGTTCCGAAAAAACCGGCTGGCCGGCCCGCACGGTACCCAAAACGGCAATACCGGTAAGATCATTAAATATTTCTACATGCTTGTTAAGTGTATTTTTACTTGGAGTATCCTTCTTTGGTTCGTCTACGCCAGGTAGAAAGTATAACACCGGCTTGGCTAAAGCCTCCGACAGCCTCAGCAAGTCGTCGATACCAATTTTGCGTTTTCCCTTCTCATAATAATTAATGGCTGTGGCCGTAAGCCCCAGCTTGGCCCCCAGTCCGGCCTGGGAAAGGAATTTTTCTTCCCTGGCTTTTTTAATTTTGGCCCCGATTTCAACAAACATCTAAAACCGCCCCATCTATACGCAATCTTAATCAATAGTAGGCATGGCTGATACCTGCCGCAGGTACTTTTGAGGGAAGCCAAAGAACTGCCCGCCGGCAACCATCTTTTGAAGATACTGCCGGGATGGAAACAGCATACTGTGCCACTTGAACACAGATGACTCCACACACATCGTACCGACCGCTCCTTCCACCGGTATCCTGATTTTCACCTCTCCCGCTGCGAGAGCCTTTTGCCTTGATTCCATATGGTACACTGCTCCCCACACCTCGCCATCAGAGGATCTGCTTAAATTTGCCACACCCCCGCCGGCGCTCCCGGTTTTGCTGTCATCAAAGGTCAGGTGGTAGCCCTTAAGGCATCCCCTCATCAAAAAATGCACGCCTGGCGATGAACGATATAGTTCAGGTTCGAGCTCCGGTCCATAGGCAAAATAAAGGCAGTCCTCTCCCGCCAGCAGCGGCAGTTGACCGGCAATGAGGTCGTCAATTTCCTGCCTGTTCTGGTGGACGCTAAAAAACCTGCGTTCTGCAAGCGGCTTCACCTCGTCACCGGCAAAAGAGCGGATTTTTCCGCCCAGAGCCAGTACGCCCATTGCCTCCTCCAGTTCTTTAACCTGCAGCTTCGAACGGTTTAATATAGTTTGGAAAGTCAGGGCATTATCCGCTTCCCTGATAACGCAGAGGACCAACAAATTCCTGTCCAGCGCCAAACGAATTCCCCTCCCACTTCAAGTAGAACTTCCCCAATCAAATATTAATAACTTCTACCTCGCCGGGGTTAAATCCTTTTCTAAAACACATACCTATTGACATAAGCTGGTTCAATTGATAGACTAATACACAGTAACTTAATACCTTTGCTCTTATCCGGAGTGGTGGAGGGACTGGCCCAATGAAGCCCGGCAACCTTGGGATTACCCCAAAAAGGTGCTAATTCCTGCAGAAGATCTTTTTCTTCTGACAGATAAGGGGGAAAGCGTTGACTTAGACTTTCTAGCCCCTTCTGTCTTAGAAGGGGTATTCTTATTAAGGACGGCAAGAGCAATGTTTAAACCGGGAGGGACGTGGAACAATGGCAATCGAAAAGACTTACGCCGAAATTAATGAAAAGATTAAGTCCGGTAAAGCGGTTGTACTAACTGCCGAAGAAGTAATCGGCCTGGTTGAAGAAAAAGGACTTACCGAAGCAACCCGGCAGGTAGATGTGGTCACCACCGGAACATTTGCCCCCATGTGTTCTTCCGGTGTATTTCTTAATTTCGGTCATTCCAAGCCCAAGATGAAGATGCAAAAAGTTTGGCTTAACGGTGTCCCGGCCTACTCCGGAATAGCTGCTGTCGACGCCTATCTTGGCGCAACGGAACTTCCCGAGGACGACCCCTGCAACAACAATTATCCTGGTGAATTCCGGTACGGGGGCGGGCATGTAATCCAGGACCTGCTAATGGGTAAAAAGGTCAAACTGGAAGCCACCTCCTACGGTACCGACTGCTACCCACGCCGTGAGCTCGAGACTTATATAAACCTGGACGATATTAACGAAGCGACCCTTTTTAATCCACGCAACTCCTACCAGAACTACAATTGCGGGGTTAACTTGAGCAACCGGGTTATTTATACCTATATGGGAGTATTGAAACCGAATCTGGGCAACGCACATTACTGCAGCGCCGGGCAGCTCAGCCCGCTTTTAAATGACCCCTACTTTTTAACCATAGGCATGGGGACCAAGATCTTCCTGGGGGGCGGGATCGGGTATGTGGCCTGGAACGGCACCCAGCATTTCCCCGAAATTCAAAAAGACGCTGCAGGAAACAGCTACGGACCGTCCGGCGGAACTCTCTCGGTTGTAGGCGATTTAAAACAAATGGAAGCCAACTGGTTGCTTGGGACCAGCTTCCTTGGTTACGGCGCTACCCTTTCCGTAAGCATAGGCATACCCATTCCCATCTTGAACGAAGAAGTGATGCGCTGCGTATCGGTCAGTGACCGCGACCTCTATGCCCCCATTGTCGATTACGGTGAAGCTTACGGCCAGCGGTTGCCCAGCGACTTGGGCTTCGCCAGCTATGCCGAGCTGAAGTCGGGAACCATCACCGTCAACGGCAAAAAAATTCCTACGGCTCCCCTGTCCAGCTATCCCAAAGCCAGGGAAATCGCCGCTATCCTCAAGGAATGGATCTGCAAAGGTGACTTTCTCCTGACCGAACCGGTAAAGCTGCTCCCTTCCTACCGGGACGGCATCCAATCCAAGAAGCTGGAAATCAGGGGGCTGTAGCAAACAATGCTGCACTGAAAAGGAAGCAAGGGGACGGTTCTTTTGCTTCCTACCCTGAAAACAAATGTACAACTTTTCAGCCCATAGAGAGAATCTAAAAAATGCAGGATCGAATTCATGCGCACAAATGCAACATTGTCCGGCGCCGGCGCGCCGTGTGCGATTGAAACCGCGCCTGCATCGAAAGCACCGCTACAGCCCCTGGAGGTATGATATCTGCAAAGGAGTGAACGGCATGGCGCCGAATAAAATAATCCTGCGGTTTGGTGAGAACACATCTGATCAGCCGATTATTTACCGTCTGGTCAAGGACTACGACCTGGTCATCAATATCCTCAAGGCCAACGTCAACCCCAATAAAGAAGGGACGATGGTTTTGGAACTTACCGGGGAAAAATACGAAGAGGGGCTGGGCTACCTGCGAGACCAGGGAATCAGAGTGCAGCCGCTTGCTGAAGAAGTCTTCCGCAACGAGGACAGATGCATTAGTTGCGGAGCGTGTACGGGTATCTGCCCCACCGGCGCCCTGAGCCTGGAAAGGCCTTCCATGGAAGTAAAGTTCGACAGCGATAACTGCATCGTCTGTCAGCTGTGTGTCAAAGTCTGTCCGCTAAAAGCAATGGAGGTCAGGTTTTAGATTTGGAGTACCTGAAGCGTACTTACCGGACTTTATTCCGCCAGGACGACCTGGTCCATTTCCAGGTAGTGGTGCGCCAGACCGACCTGGATATTGGGGTGCGCCGGGAGAGGTTTTCCCCTGAATTAGCGAACTGGGTGGAAAAGCTGCTCAGGGAACTCCGGGAGCCTTTTGAAGTATATACTAAGAAACACCCGGCTTTTCTTCATTCACTAGTACCGTGTGCACCTCTGTCCGGCGCCCCGCCCATCGCCGTCGACATGGCGCAAGCGGCTCGCCTGGCCGGGGTAGGCCCGATGGCCGCCGTGGCCGGAGCTTTTGCCCAGTACATCGGTAGGGCACTGGCCAGACGGTCAAAGGACTTCATTGTTGAAAACGGCGGGGACATCTACCTGCGCAGCACCCGCCGGCGCAAGATAGGTATTTTTGCCGGGGCCTCCCCCCTGTCAAACCGTATTGCCCTTGAAATCAAACCGGAGGATACTCCAATAGGTATCTGCACTTCTTCAGGCACTGTGGGCCCTTCCCTCAGTAAGGGCTGCGCGGACGCCGCCGTGATCCTCTCACCTTCCGCCATCCTGGCCGACGCCGTGGCCACGGCAGCCGGCAACATGGTCCAAGATAGCGGTGATGTTCAGACGGCAGCCGAATTCGCCACAGCAATCGAAGGGGTCACCGGGGCGGTTATCATAAAGGACGACCGCCTGGCCGCCTGCGGCAAGTTAAAGCTTGTTCCCCTTGTATCTAATAGCCAATAATAAGTTTAATCTAACAATTCAAGAAACAAGCCAAGAATAGTCCACGCAATTGTGCCATATAATAGCATTCTTCTTTTTGTTTTTTGATCAATACTTTTTTCGGTGGAAATATTTTTTGTAGATAAAGTATAGCTGAGACAACTAAAAACCCTGTTATTAATTCTAATAGTATATATCCAATTAGCATTAACACAGTCGTAGTCATAATAATTCAATCCCCTCCTTATATTTTATAAAGAGAGTGTAAATACTAATCTGTTCGCCGTTCGGACTGTGTATACCTGCCAGTTGGTTTAGTGCGTCGTAATCAAACAGTGTAACATGTTATTGCTTCTGTAAGCTTCCAGGGTCATCCGTCAAAACAGGTGTTACCAATCATGACCACCCGCTCAGCGGGTGGTTTGCTCTAGCCCTATAAGGGCTTGGGGCTAGGCTGAGCCTCAAGGCTCGCTGAAAGTTCCGCCAGCCGCACACCATTTCAAACTACCCCTAAAGGGGTTATTTTTTCTTGTTTTTGTCTACTGGCTCACCCGTAAACGGGTCTATATATTCTTTTAGACTCAGCTGGTATGCTACAATGTCTTCTTGTAGTTGCTTTCTTATATATTGTTCTATCGCCTTTTTATTGCGTCCTACTGTGTCTACATATGTAACCGGGCGTCGCGTTCCATTCTTTCCAGCAGGTCGGCGGTATCCTCATATGCGGGTAACAGAGGGCTTGTCGAATCTCCATCTGACTAACCTTAAAATCAAGGTGTCGCCTGTCTTGCCGCCTTTGGGAGCGAATTTGCCGGTCGGACTGTTCCAGCAGTTCTTTGACCGCAGTTGAAACCTCAACGCTAATCTGGCTCCCATTGGCGAGTTTATATGAAATTGTAACTAATGGCTTGTCCATTATTTTTTCCTCCCGTTCATCATGTTTGCGGATTGCTCCACAGACTATGGCTGATGAACGGAGAGGGCGGGGAACGGCAGCCGGGGCAGTAAACAGGCCCGGCCCGGACTTCGGGCCAAGTTGGCCCGAAGTTACAAGATACTTTGCTGTCGGCTGGCTAAATTAAGCCCTTATGTTTCCATAGCGGCTTGATGTGCTGTTTTGAAATACAGTAATAACAAAACACGGCAACGTCCTCCTTTCACGCCGCCGTGTCCCGAAAAAGGGCGCAGTTTATCAAGCCCTCCGATATACAGAGAACGGCGGTTTTGATTTTCAAAACCGCCGTTCCTCAATGGTATATCTTTTTATGGCATAACGAACCCCCGCCGAACAACGGTTTTTTTCTTTTTCCGCTTGCGCGGCGGGTTTTTTTGCCGTATTTTATTGTGGTACAACTTCGGGCCAACTTGGCCCGAAGTTAAATCGTCTTTGGAAACGATTGCGAATCACTTGAACCCAATCACGCAGATGTTTTTTTGGCTTTCTATCAAGTCAATATCGGTTTTGAATCAAGTCATGTCATCCCGAAGCGCGTCAATAATATTTTCTCTTTTTATCTTGCTAATGGCATACAGCATTGTAATGAACACCACAAAGAGCACGCTGAACACGCTGATTCCGATACTGCCCCACGGGAACACAAAATCGATATTGTCCGCCCCGCCGACGACCATCCCTTTGTAAATCAGCCAAGAAGAGATTGCCGCTATGGGAAGCCCGAAGAGCAACGTCCTCATGCCATAAAAGACACACTCGAAATTCATCATCTTTTGGAAATCGCGTTCAGACATCCCCACAGAGCGGAGCATGGCAAGCTCCCGCCGGCGCAGCTTGATATTCGTGGAAATCGTGTTGAACACATTGGCAACCGCAATCAGCGAAATCATAATGATAAAAGTATAAGCGAACACGTTGACAATGAATATGATATTGCGGTTCTCATCAAGAAATTTATTGAGATTGTACAGGTTGTACTCGGCTGTTGTAATTCCCGCACCCTGAATCATCGCTTCCATTTTAGCCACCGATTGCGAGGGATTCTTTGACCGAAAGGTCAAGCCCTTAATAACCACATGGGTATCGGGGGTTTCAAACTTCTCTTTGAGCGAATAGGGGACCATCACCCTAAAAAAGATCGGATTCTTTGACCCGGAGTTTTCTAGGATCGGGAGTGTATCAGGCGGCACGGTCTCGACAAACGTAATGCTTACGTTTTGCCCCTGTTCCATCTTCGGCTTGCCATTTGTTTCGGGAGCGATGGTAAAATTCATGGAAGAACTCTTGAACATATCAATAAACTCGTCAACCTCATGCTCCCGATTGGCTTTCATGTGGCTTGTCAGTTTGGCAACGGCGATCATTTTCACATTTTGCCCGGTATATTCCTCTGCGGGCAAGCCCAAGCCTTTGATAATATTCAGATAGGCGCTGTCCTCAAGAAACTGGATTTCCATTGGCAGATTAACCGTTTCGTCCGGCGAATGTGAACCCGCGTATTCCCAGTAATAGTCTGAAAGATCGCTTGCTTTGGCAGCGCATGAATACTTCATAAGCGCTTGATACGAGCTTTCGTAAACACCGTCGGCGGTTTTTAGTTTGTCGTAAAGCGGCAACATTTCGCTATCGTCCATGTCCTGCGTGGCAAAACCGATGTCATAGGTAGTACACACTGCTGCCCGCTCCGAAAACTGTTGCAAATACGTTACAAAAGCACTAGCCGATATAAACAGCACGACGCTTAAAACAAGTGATAGCACAATGCTGCGATAGCGTCTCTTGTTTCTCTTAAAGTTCTTTAACGCAAGAGTACCTTCCAAGCCGTAAATGCGCTCCGCGAGCTTTGAAGTTTTCACGGCTTTGGATTCGATTTTGACCTCGTTCGTCTGGCGAATACTCTCCATCACGGGAGTGCTTGCGGCCTTCCTGGCCGGGATATAGGCCGAAATCAGAATTGTAACCATGCTGACCGCCGCCGCAACGACAATCGCGGGGGCGGACACCGTCAAGGTTAAAGGTACGGCGCTGTAGGCAATGCTCCCGAAATTCCTGGCGACAACTGAAATCACAATCCCGATGCTGCCTATGCCAACGATAACGCCAATCGGTATACCGACCGCACCGATACAAAGCCCCTCAAACAGCACCGAATTTCGCAGCTGCCTCGCTGTGGCTCCCACCGACGAGAGAATCCCGAACTGGCGTGTGCGTTCGTTCAGCGAGATGGTGAATGCGTTATAAATCAGAAAAATCGAGCCTATCATGATGATGGCGACCACAATGCCGCCAACCGCGTACAGAAGCGCGTTGAACACGTTATTGTCGGAAAGGCCCATGAAGCGCAACACATTATCGTTAAAGACGTAAGCTTGGGTTCCGGCTGTGCTGCTTGCGTAAGCGTGAACCCCACGCGGGTTTTTAAGCGTAACAAATATGCTGAAGTTGTCCGCTTTGTCTTGTGTATCTGCTTTCGTTATCAAGGTATATCCCGGCGCGGAAGATTCCTCAAAGCTGGGGCTTTGGCAGATACCGACAATCGTGTAGGTTCTCTTGGCTTTTGGCACAAGAGTTTCTTTCCCGGAAATGTAAGGGTCGTGTTGACCGAGATTTTTATTTCCGTCCATGCGGCTTCCGACAGCAAGTGTAAGCTTGTCGCCCACCGCGAATTTAACGCCGCCGTTTGTAGCGACGCGCCCCGAAACAACAATCTCCCCACTGTTTTTCGGCAATCTGCCTGCAGCCAGGGCTATGGGCAAGGTATCAAAGGCTTTCTCGCTGTATCCGGCTATAAAAAGATACGGTTTGTCCGGGTTTTTCCCGCCGTCAAGTTTTGCGTAGCCGATATTTTCAAATGTTGCGGTGTTTGCAACTCCATCGTCGTGGGTTCGTTCCTGTACGAAAGAAGAAGGGACGTCCAAAAACTCAACGTGCCAACCGCCGTATTTCTGGGCCGCCCCGTTTGCCATATAGTTCAGCAAGGAAACGCCAAAGGTGGCTACAGCCGTGATCATGGCGGCGGACAGAATAACTCCGATCACCGTTACAATCGTTCGTGTGCGGCTCTTTTTCATGCTTTGCAGGGTAACTTTGTTGAAAATGTTCATGGCCGCACCCTCTCGTCTCGCACTACTTTGCCATCTGATATGCCGATAATGCGGTCTGCTTGCAGGGCGATATTTTCGTCATGGGTGACGAGGAGCAGGGTCTGCCCATATTTTTTATTGCTTTCTTTCAGCAGTTTGATGATTTCATGTCCATTCCGGCTGTCCAAACTGCCCGTGGGTTCGTCGGCCAGCATGACCGCCGGGGCGTTCATCAAAGCGCGTCCTATGGAAACGCGCTGTTGCTGGCCGCCCGAAAGCTGATTGGGTAAATGCGTTTTGCGGTCTTTTAGCCCAAGCAGTTCCAACAAGTCATTCAGCCGTTCCTCGTTGACCTTGCGCTTGTCCATCAGGATAGGCAAGGTGATGTTTTCCACCACATTCAGGGTGGGAATGAGGTTGTGAAACTGGTAAATCAGTCCGACCTGCCGCCTGCGGAAAATGGCGAGTTTTTCATTGCCTTGGGCATATACATCCTGCCCCTCCAAATACACTTTTCCGCTTGTCGGCACGTCCACGCCGCCGATGATGTGAAGCAATGTGGATTTGCCCGAGCCGGAGGAACCGATGATTGCGGTAAACTCCCCTTTTTCGATTGTAAGCGAAACATGGTCAAGCGCGGCAACTTGGTTTTCGCCCTTGCCATAGGCCTTGCATAGATTTTCAATTCTTAATAGCTCCATTATGTGAGTCTCCTTTCTCATGTTTTACCCATATAATAGAACCTTCAACTTACATCTCTGTGACTTTCAGGTGAGAGATTAGTCACTTTGGGAAACGAATGGCAAAGTTCGCGCCGCCCTGCGGGTGATTTTTGGCGGTAATCGTCCCTCCCTGCCGTGTTATAATCATCTTGCAGAGAGCCAATCCAATCCCGTATCCTGTTGCGTTTGCGCTTTTCCCGCGATAAAACCTGTCAAACAGGCGGGGTAAATCTTCTTTTTCAAAGCCCGCGCCGCTGTCGTGGATGGCAATCTCGGTAAACAGTGGGTTGTCCTCACAAACAATCTCAATCTTCCCGTTCTCGCCTGCGCTTTCCATGCAATTTTTGAGGATGTTTTGAATTGCTTCCGAAAGCCAACCAGAATCGCCCTGAATGATTATCCCTTTCGGCACGTCTATTTGCAAAGCAATATCGTGCAGTTCCATTGGGATCAAAAACGGGTGAAGCGCAGCGCTTATCAAAGTGTTCACATCTATCTGCTCGCCTTGGAAAACCACAATGCCCGCGTCCAGGCGGGATAATTTCAACAGGGAAGTAAGCAGCCAATCCATCTGTACAAACAATTCCTTTGTTTCCCGTATCAATGCTTTCCGTTCATTTTCGTCAGGGTTATTCTCTAACAATGACAGAATAAGGTTCACGGATGTGAGAGGGGTGCGGAGTTGGTGGGCTATGTCAGCCAGCGAATCGGCAAGATGTTCTTTTTCTTTTTTCAGTGCGTCGTTTTGCTCCCGAATACGCAGCGTCATTTTTGTTATCTCGCTTTGCAGAATGGAAAGTTCGCCCTCGTCCGATTCACCAATATACAGATGGTCAGCGTTATGAAGCACAAGATCGATTTGATCTGAAATCTGCGCAATGCTTTTATATCGGGCTTTGGTAAACGCAAAAAACGCTGTTCCAAAGGCGGCGGCAGAAGCAATGGCAAGGATTCCAGCCGCCGTATTGATTGCAAATCCCAGCGTCACAGCGGCGGCAGCTATTAAGGAGAACAAAATGGCAAGCTGCCGAAACTCTCTATTCCGAAGCATACCCGTCCCCCAATCTATATCCCGTCCCGCGAACGGTCAGAATGATTTGCGGGCTTGCGGGGTTGTTCTCTATCTTCTCCCGCAGGCGTTTGATGTACACGGTCAATGTATTGTCATTGACAAACTCGCCCGCTGCGTCCCACAATTCGTCAAGCAGCCTGCTCCTTGTGATAATACTTTTTGGATTGTTAATAAACACCAACAACAAGCGGTATTCTAAGGCTGAAAGAAAAACCTCGCTGCCGTCCTTTTTCACGACGCCGCTTGCCATATCGACATGAAGCCCGCAGATTTCAAAAGCCGATGGAGAACGTCCGCTTTTTCGCAGGGCGGTTCTGATTCGCGCGATCAGTTCACGCAGACGAAAAGGCTTGGTGATATAGTCGTCCGCGCCCATGTTCAGCCCGGTAACAACACTCGCCTCATCGCCGGAAGCCGTCAGAAAGATAACGGGGACATCTTGCGTTTCTTTGATTTCCGTGCAAACCGTAAAGCCATTTCCGTCAGGCAAAGAAATATCAATCAACGCCAAGTCAAATTTATTCCCGGCAAGTGCGGCAAGGGCTTCACTCCGCGTAGGGGCGTGAGTGACTGTAAATCCCTCCGAGCGGAGCAAAAGCACAAGGTTTTTAGTGATTGCCTTATCGTCCTCAACCAAAAATATCCGTGGCATTAGTCAGACCTCCGTTTCCTTATCCATTCTTGCAAGTCGTCTAAATCTTCGTCAGTCAATTCCTTGTCTTGATGAAGCGTCGATAGCAGACTGATAAATGAATTTTCATGGTATTGCTTAACAAAATTCCCAGTTTCAAATTGGAGATAATCTTCCTTTGAAACGAGTGGATAATACAGTCTTTCCTTGCCTTTTTTTTTCTGAGCGTAAGAACCCCTTTTCTACCAACCTGCTAAGTAATGTGACAACCGACTGTATAGGCCAGCTTTTTTCTCCCGACAAATGCCCCATTACCTAGATGAGGTTACTGGCCCCTTGGTCCTTGGCAACACGGGTGCGAGGCTCCATGTCAAGGGCGGCCACGGCTCTTTTTTCGAAATCCTATGAAAACAGGAGAAAACCCGCCATTTCCCGTGTCTATTTTAACGGGACAAGCTCATTTGGTGTAAACACTATGTGGTATTTACAATTCCATTGTGTGTGTGCTAAACTTTCTGTATCCATTTGGATATCTACCTCCTTTGTTAGTGCGGCTGGCTAAACCTGCACTATTTTACCAAAGAGAGGTAGATTTTTCTACTCATAGCTAAAGCTTTTTGGAACCACCTGCATAGCAGGTGGTTTTCGTTATACAAAAACCCAGTGCTGCTGAAAGTATCAGCAGCACTATTTTCATGATTTTTTGTGGTTTTAAACCCTTCTCAGCTTTAAGCCTGCGGTAAGTTTATTTATTGCAACAAAAACCTGCTACCCTCTCGGGTGAAACTGCCAACAGGCCTGACGGTGCGGGCCGGCCGTGGACAAAACACGCTCCAGTCCCTCCCTGCCTACTAGTTCCAATACTTCCACGGCATCCAGTTCTCCGGGGACCCTCCTGCTCAGGCCGGCATACCGTGGAATCTGCGCCGCGCACCCGTTCCTGGTCTCGTTCCCGCCTGTTACCAGTACAAAAAATTTGCAGTGGGCACAAGTTTGAGCCACCTTGTCCCGTAGTTCGGGCAGCATCATCTTGTGGCCCTCGTATAGAAAATTTTTACGGTAGTAGTCGTGGATATTAGCCATCCCCGTCCCTGGTTTCTGAAAGCTAAACAAATCTGATTTATACAGGATAATCCAGCTTTATTAACTTTCTCTCCCGCCGACTAACGGGAGGCAGTGTCACAGGATTCAACTGCTGAGCTATGGACTCTCGCCCATATTCCGGTGGTTCACCTTGCGGTTCACCGCCTGGCCATTAGAAAGACCAGTCCTGCCCGGAAGGGGGTGTTACCCACCGCCTAGTTGTTCTAACCTCCGCGCCCGACTTTCACAGCGTGTCTTTGCGACGCATCATCGGAAGTGACTGCTAAGAAACCTTTTTCCTTTCACTTATATTGACTCAGTATTCATACACCGTTACCACCTCCTGTTACTATACTACCATAGAACAGATGTTCGCATCAACGGTTTTTATTATTCTTATCTCAATTTATTCAGGTATTCTGTAGCTGTTTCAACCCTCCCGTCCCGTTCCCGGAGCACACCGCCGGGCGCCAGAGAAATAGCCCTGAAGATGCTCTTCTCACCAAACCGGTCCCGGATCCTGTCGCAGGCCGCATTCAACCGGCGGGCTCGCTCTACCTCCCCGAACAGGTCTAACTGCTCGGCGATGTTCTTAACCAAGCCGGCCAGAGCAACCCCCACCATCCTGACCGGCTTCCAGTCAGGCCAGTGCCGGTGCAACAGTTCGACCGCCGCCCGGTGGACATCAGCAGCATTGGCGGTGAGATGCGCTACGGTAAGGGCGCGGGATATCCACAAAAACTCCGTATCTTTTAAGCTTAAATTAACCGTCCTGCCGACATATCCCCCCAGGCACACCCGCCGGCAGACAATGTCGCACAGCTCCAGGATTACTTCTTCAATCTCATGGTATCCCCGGTAGTCCCTGGAAAGTGTGACTTGACGCCCAATGGACTTCACCTTCTCCAGAGAGTGGGGATCCACCGGGCTGTAGTCGATGCCGTTGGCGGACAGGTGCAGGACATGACCCATCAGACCGAACTTTTTTTGCAGCACCGGCAGCGGGTAGCCGGCAAGTTCACCGATAGTGTGAATATTAAGGTCCCGCAGCCTTTTTTCCAGGCGGCGGCCCACGCCAAAAAGCTCCCGTACCGGCAGGGGCCATATTTTATCCCGTACGCCGGTTAGATCCAGAACCGTAAGACCATCCGGCTTCTGCATGCCCGCCGCCATTTTGGCCAGGAGTTTATTGGGGCCCACCCCAACACTGCACAGGACACCTACCTCCTCTTTAATCCTACCTTTAAGCTTACGGGCAATTGCCGAAGAGGTACCGAAGAGATGGCCGCACCCGGAAACATCCATAAAGGCCTCATCGATGGAGAAAGGCTCCACCAAAGGCGTGAAATCATGCATAATCCGTACAATCCGGGTAGAAAAATTGACGTAGTGATTGTACCGGGGTTTGATAAAAACACCTTCCCGGCAAAGGTTCCGGGCTTCCCCCACGGTTATGCCCGTCTGTATGCCGCAGGCCTTCGCTTCGTAGGAGGCTGCTAAAACGATGCCATGGCGCTTGGCCGGATCCCCGGCCACAATAACCGGCCTGCCCTGTAGCGCAGGGTCCAAAGCCTGGTGCACACTGGCGAAAAAAGAATTCATATCAGCAAGGAGGATTGGACAGTGCATGTAGCCCCTCCCCGAACACTTGTTTCCCTTATTATATATCGAACTAGTGTTCTAGGCAAAGTGGTATATAAAGGTATCGCTTACCGCAATGAGGTGCGAATTCCGGGAAAACGGCAGTCTCCAGGCAATCGCATGCCGGGACAGGGTAAAACAAAAAGCTGTTGTTTTAATCAACAGCTTTTTGTTTTAACATAGCTTATGTGGTTGTTTCATTCTGTCCTCAAAATAACATTGCGAGCGACTATTCTAAGAAGCCACTCTTGAACCCAGCTAAATGTAGGTGCGAATTCATTCGCACAAAAGTCACATTGGCTGCCACAAGTTCGGCGCTGGACGACATGGTGGTCTGGGCTTTATTTTGAAAGCCTGCGGAACTCAAGGTACGAGTAAACGAAAGGGACGATTACCGCCAGGGCGAGGGCTACTGCCAGAGCCAGTCCACCAGCCGGGCCGCCCATCAGGGCTCCGACCAACCCCAGAATACCTGCCGCAACCCAGAGCCGGCCGCCCAATCGGTGTGTTTTCCGCCAGACCACTTCGTTGGCCAGTGTCCAGGGTGTTCTAATGCCCACAAAATAGTTGTGCCGGAACTGCCCCATGTAGTTTCCGATGACCAGGAGCAGCAGGGACACTCCTGTCATTACAATCCTGTCAACCGGAGCCTGGAAACCTAAAGCGTTTAAAACAACTACCAGGTGAAGACCTGTCATGAAGATCACCAGTACCGCTTTGATGACCCGGTAAGCCCCGGCAAATTTTTCGTAGTTCTGACGGCTTGGATCGATTAAAGGGAGGAGCAGCATACCCAGATAAATACCCGCAGTTAGCAGGGGGATGCCAAAGGCTCCCCAGCAGCGGGAGGAATAGCCGTCCACCTCACCCCTGTAGTTCCAGTGGCTGGCCACCCGCTCCGGCAGCTGCGGGTATACCACCGCCCCAAGGACTAGAGCCGCTACAATCAACAGCCATAACGGCCATTCCGACAAAAATATTTTAAAGGTATCCGGTAAACGTTTATTATTTCTATTCACTGGCTCCACCTACCTTTCTATTTAACAGATCTGAAAACCAGCCCATTACCTCCTGGAAGACTGTCATATTCAGGGAATAGTAAATAAACTGGCCGTGTCGCTCATCCAGTACCAGTCCAGACTGCTTTAACAGGTTAAGGTGGTGCGATATGCTTGGTTTGGATATGTCGAACTCATCGGCTATTTCGCCGGCGGTCAAATCACGTTCCCTTAAAAGCTTCAATATCTTACGGCGCGTTGGGTCGGCCAAGGCTTTAAAAGTAAGGCCAACCATAAGATATCCCTCCCAGCTAATTTGATATTTAGGTAATTATCTAAATATATTATAATTCACCTGCCACCATGAGTCAATATTCCTCTGGCCCTTTCGAAAACAATAAAGGTCTAATCCGTTATCCTGATACCTGCATGAAACGAGCAACGTGAAAGTGGTATTTGTTTTTTCCCGAACTCTAAAATAGCATTAGAATAGTAGGTAAGATAGCGTTGTATATCGAATTCATATTCATAACGGTCTTTTATGTTTGGAGGCATTATTATTGGAGACAAAAAAAAGCCATATTGCTTTGATTCAATGGAAAAGCTTTCGTTTAAAAATATTTTTTGAGGGAATTTTGGTCGGTTTATTCGCTGGTATACTGGTCGTGGCGTTTAGGTACCTCTTGGAAAAAGCCGAATTATTGCGCGAACATATCTATACTGTTTTAGAGGTAAACGGCTCTGGGGTCACTTTTTTATGGTTTATTGCGCTAATAATGGTGTCTGTCTGCCTGGGTTTTATTTCCCATATAGTCCCTATGGCCAGCGGAAGCGGCATACCACAGGTAAAAGGTATTATCCTGGGTCACTTCAAGATGGGCTGGCTAAAAATAATCATAGGGAAATTTCTTGGCGGAGTTCTTGCTATTGGTTCAGGCATGTCGCTGGGACGTGAGGGTCCCTCCATCCAATTGGGAGCTATGGCGGGTCAAGGCGTCAGCCGCCTTTTAGGCAGGTTAAGAATAGAGGAAAAGTATTTAATTACAAGCGGCGCCAGCGCTGGTTTAGCAGCAGCTTTTAATGCGCCGCTCGCTGGAGTAATCTTTGCGCTTGAAGAATTGCACAAAAACTTTTCCCCGGCTGTCTTGATGTCGGCTATGGCAGCATCGCTAACAGCCGATTTAATAACCCAACAAGTCTTCGGCCAAAAACCTGTCTTTAACTTCCATGATCTCGTTGTGTTACCGCATAATTACTACATTTATGTTGTTGGTCTTGGTGTCATCTGCGGGTTTTTGGGCTTTCTCTTTAACCGGACGCTGACAAAGACAATGGATAGTTACAATAAGATCACCTGGCTGCCAAAAACGTTTATGTCGGCGCCAGCCTTAATACTCGGTGGAATATTGGGCTTTTTCCTGCCTGAAGTTCTGGGGGGAGGAAACAAACTCATCGACTCTGTTGGACAGGCCAGCTATGGGATCGCTATTTTATTAATATTTTTTACTGTTAAATTTATATATACCATGATCAGCTACGGTTCCGGCGTACCGGGAGGAATATTCATGCCGATGCTGGTTATCGGAGCGCTGGCCGGAGCTATATATGGCAATATGCTCATAGTCTATTTTCATATTGATCAACATTTCTTTAATAATTTTGTTGTTTTGGCCATGGCTGCTTATTTCACCGCCATTGTCAAGGCGCCGGTGACCGGCAGTATTCTAATTACTGAAATGACAGGTTCTTTTGACCATTTATTAGCGCTAATCATCGTTTCGGTAACTGCCTATATGGTTAGTGATATCTTAAAAACCGCGCCAATATATGAAACATTATTGGCGCGGTCGCTGGTTAAAAAGAATCACAATATTTACTCCGGTTGGGACAATAAGACCCTGATTGAAGTTGCCGTATGTCTTGGTTCAAAGCTGGAAGGCAAAAGAATAATGGATATCGCCTGGCCGCCTCACTGCCTGCTGATAAGTATTAAGCGGGGCGAAGCCGAAATTATCCCCAGGGGAAATACAAAAATCATAGTCGGTGATTATCTATTCGCGCTTGCCAATGAAAATGAATCGGCAGATATAAAAGAAGCATTGTCTCTCATGGCAGGGACCGCTCAAACCATGGAATAGATAACAATACCGTGCCAGGCGGGTGTAATCATTTATTCTCCTTCGGGCAGGCAACGGTAGTCCAGCAACCTGTTTTCCCACGTACGCATCCTTACCTTACCGTCTCCTTGGTTCAGTATATAAGGAGGCATAACAGGAGTTTTTCCGTAACCGTTGGGGGCATTGATAATGTATGTCGGGACGGCCAAACCGGAAGTATAGCCGCGCAGTTTTTCCATAACTGCAATACCCTCGTCCACAGACGTAATAAAATGGCGTGTACCCTTTACCGCTTTAGCTTGAAAAATATAATAGGGCTTGACCCTTATCTTCAAAAGTTCCTGGTTAAGTTTTTTCATAACGTGCGGGTCGTTGTTTATTCCTTTTAAAAGAACCGCCTGATTCCCTAAAACCACACCGGCTTCAACTAGTCTATCGCAGGCCTGCTTGCTCTCCGGTGTAATCTCCCGTGGATGGTTAAACTGCGTATTAATATAAATTGGGGGATGTTTCTTAAGAACCTCACATAACTCCGGTGTGATTCGCTGCGGCAAAGTGACAATGGTCCTGGTGCCCAGACGCTTTATTTCCACATGCTTGATATTATCCAGTTCACCCAGCAGCCAGTCTATCTTTCTGTCGCTTAGAAGCAGCGCGTCGCCGCCTGTGATCAGGACATCGCGAATTTCCTTGTTTTCCCGGATATAGTCCAACGCAGCCATTAGATTCTGATGTGGCTTGTGTTGATCCACCTCGCCGATATTCCTGCGCCTCTGGCAATGGCGGCAGTACATGGCGCACTGGTTGGTAACGTTGATAATCAACCGGTCCGGATAGCGCCTGGTGACGCACGGCGCTGGGGAAGTGAATTCCTCGGCCATGGGATCGACATAACCGGTACTGTCCATCTCATCGATAGAAGGTACCGATTGCATGCGGATCGGGTCGTGGCTGCAGTCTCCTTCCATCAGCGAGGCATAGTAAGGTGATATTGCCCATCGATAACGCATCCCCACTCTTCTAATATGAGTGCACTGTTCATCATTAAAGCCAAATAGCCGGGCTAGCGTAAATACATCTTTGATCCGGTTGGCCATCTGCCAGCGCCAGTCATGCCAGTTTTCTTCGCTGGCGTCGAAATAACCGAGCTGCCTTTCCTTGTTAAAATTAATCATTTCCTGCATATCAAAACCGGTCTTTATTTCATCTTTTTTTTCCAGATAATCATTAATTCTCTTTTTTAAATCATCCGCCCGTTTAAGCGCAATAGCCTGTTTTTCTTCGTTCGTAAATTCGAATTTCTCAATAGAAGGTATGGACATCACAAGTATCTCCTTTCAAATTTTATTTGTAATGCAAGAAATAAAGTGCAGAAAACCCCCGGAGCATACGTCCGGGGGTTAAAAGAGGTCAAGCAAGTCAAAGGCTGGTTGTAGACCGCCTGTTTCCTCCCTTTCAACGCTTACGAAGTTAGCTGACGGATTCGGGCCGAAAGAGTAGCCCTACGATGCCGACAACACGTTGGAGTCTGGTCGAGCACCGATTCACCCCGTAAATTGGTTCCCCCGCTTCTTTTTATGAAGAATTAAGCGAATTAGGAGCAATATTAAATTCAAGATATACTGACAACAGACAACTTATATCATTCAATAAGGTTGCCTGTTGTCAGTATATCATAATAAATTTTCCAGGTCAATCTTATATTGACGTTCTTATATTGACGTTCTATTAATAATTAACCCCAGTGGTGCAATCAAGGCTGATATAATCACCATGGAACTATAAGAAATAGTTGCTGCTCCCCCAAAAAAATTATATTATTGCAGCTATTCCCCAAACTCCATACATGCCTCCCGGTCATAAGTTCCGAACCGGCATTGATACAATGAAGGAGTCTTAATAACTGTTAGACATGCTCTGAATTATACATACCCTCCTTTGTAAAAGCCAGGCGCCATCATAAATTTGGGAATCTTTTGTTTAATCAGGCGATTTGCTATATTGACCAAGTAATCTAACTATGATATCATAAAACAACCAACAACTTGATTATATTAATAAAGTTGTCTGTTATTGTGTGTCACGCTAACTATTTTTCCCCATTGCAAGTCAAAGTAAGGTGAAATTCATAAAATTTTAGAATGTAATCGGGATATCCCCTGGTTATTTAAAGCTTATATCAAGTCAAGGCAGAATAGGTTAGCAAAACAAGCTAAAGCCAGTTTGCCAAAGTCCCAGGGATATTCCTGGGTTTTATGTTTTAAGATGCAAGTTTAAGGAGGTGGACAAGAGGACCAGCTTATAGAAAAAAATTATTATGGGAGGCGAAATCATTTTATGATACGGAAAACCCTGTTACACGCGATTCTGGTGGCCATGCTGGTATTCGCCGTGGCCGGCTGCGGCGGATCTAAAGAAAGCGAAAATCCAACTACCGGCGAGCAGGTTAAAGAAACATTCAGTTGGTCCTGTTCCGGCCAATACCGCCCGTTTAACTATTATGACGAAGGCAATAACCTGACCGGCTTCGACGTGGAAATCGGCAAAGCCCTGGCTGAAAAAATGGGCCTGGAGCCAACACCTGTTACGGCGCCATGGGACAGCCTGATTAACGGACTGCAGGCCAAGCGGTATGACGCCATTCTAGGCAGTATGACTATAACCGAGGATAGAAAGCAACAGGTCGATTTCTCAGACCCCTATTACGTTTCCGGAGGCCAGCTCTTTGTCTATAAGGAATCTGGGATAAAAAGCGTAGCAGACCTAAAGAAAGATACCAAGATCGGCGTGCTCACCACGAGTACTTATGACGAAGAAGCAAGAAAATATTCACAAAATATTATTAACTACTCAAGTGACGAGACTGCTCTGCGTGACCTTGACGCCGGCCGCTTGCAGGCTGTCATCACCGACCGCTTTGTCGGCAAACTTGCCATAGATGAGACCGGACTGAAAAACATCGAAATGGTCGGAGACCTCCTGTTCGTGGAGGAAATCGGTATTGCCTTCCGCCAGGAGGATGACACTTTGAGGGAAAAAGTAAACAATGCCCTTAAGGAAATTAAGCAAGACGGTACTTATCTGGAAATCAGTAAAAAGTATTTTGATCAAGACATCAGTAAATAAAAGGTTAGACAACCTTTTATTCTTATATTGCCGGCATGCTATTCATACTAGAGGGAGGGGACACGCCCAGGCGGGTTCCCCTTCCCTAGAAAGTTGGGGGGTGTTGACTTGCATTTCTTATCCGATCTGATAACCTACGGACCGTTTTTTTTCAAGGCCATGCAGGTTACGGTACTGCTGACAGCCGCTTCAATAACTATAGGTATGGCCATCGGTCTGTTGTTTGCCCTCCTCAAAATTTCCAAGCGAAAATTATTTAACCGTATTGCGGATATTTATATAGGTTTAATCAGGGGTACACCTCTAATTGTACAGCTTTTCTTCGTTTATTTTGGCCTGGCTGAGATTGTGGACTTCGGCCAGTTTTGGTCGGCCTCAATTGCCCTGGCGGTTCACAGCGGCGCTTACATTGCGGAAATATTCCGGGCCGGCATACAGTCCATAGATCGCGGCCAGATGGAAGCGGCTCGCTCACTGGGTATGAGTTATCCGCTCGCCATGCGCCGGATCATCCTGCCTCAGGCATTTAAGCGCGTTATCCCACCACTTGGCAATCAGTTTATCATTGGGCTCAAAGACTCCTCTCTGGCAGCCTTTATCGCCATGGATGAACTATTTCACCTGGCACAGAGGTTTGCAGCTTCTACCTTCCGTTCAATGGAATTTTATGCCATGGGTGGTCTCTACTACCTGTTTCTGATTACTATTTTCACTTTAGCTGTTAATGCCCTTGAACGGCGTCTTAAAGTAGATGAAATTTAAAGGAGGTGTTTTATTTGATAAAAATTAAAAACCTCAACAAACATTTTGGCTCCCTGCATGTACTACGTGACATTGACCTCAATGTGGGGAAAAGCGATGTGGTTGTTATCATCGGCGCCAGTGGCTCGGGAAAAAGCACTCTATTGCGCTGTATTAATCTCCTTGAGGAACCCAGCAGCGGAGAAATATGGATTGAAGGAAATATAGTGGACCGTCGCAAAAAAAACCGACTTAACATCCTGCGCCGGGATGTAGGGATGGTCTTTCAGCACTTTAACCTGTTTCCCCATTTTACCGTGCTTGGTAATATTACCGAAGCGCCTGTGCAAGTCCGCCAAGTGGATAAACAGCAAGCATATGAGAGCGCCATGGCATTGCTGGAAAAAGTAGGCTTGACTGATAAGGCCCATGCCTACCCATCTCAACTGTCAGGCGGCCAGAAACAGCGGGTGGCTATTGCCCGGGCCCTGGCTATGAAACCCAAGGTTATGCTGTTTGACGAACCGACTTCGGCCCTTGACCCCGAACTGGTGGGAGAGGTATTGGCGGTGATGAAGCAGCTTGCCGCCGAGGGCATGACCATGATTGTGGTATCCCATGAAATGGCCTTTGCCAGGGAGGTAGGCGATTGGTTGGTTTACATGGATGAAGGTAAAATTGTGGAAGTCGGGCGCCCGGAACAGATTTTCGAGGAACCCCGTCACGAACGGACAAAAACTTTCTTAAGCAGGGTTAGAGAACCGAACAATTTTAGGAAGAGAGAGCCCCGGCTTTTCACTCCCCGGACAGGTAAAGGAGAAAACCGGGGACTGGCCACAGACGCAGTTTAATGCAGACGGGACAATTCCGGGTATCATCACCACCAGGAATTGTCCCATCTATTCACAACCTGGACTTTCATGTATATTAAGACAAAACAACTGCACGTATTATGGTAAGCTGCCTAAAGAAAGCGTCACTGACCATAATCTCCTAATTCTGGTCAGTGACACCACAGAGATCTGCTGCTTTCCGAAAACACTACCCCACAGTAATGACCTTGCCCGGTTCAATAAGTCGACTGTTGATATCGTACATATTGGAGACCACTCCAACGGCCAGCTTTTCTTTCAGCTTGTAATAATTCAGGCAGGTACCGCAGACCAGTATTTCCGTCCCCGCAAGAGCCAGCTTTTGCATTTGTTCCAACACCGGTGAGCCTTCCAAAGCCAGGTACACTCCGGTATTAAGAAGAAGCAGCGCTTTGGCTGACTTTTGTTCAGCGAGCGTAACCATCAGGCTTTTCATCAGGACTTCACCCAGGTCGGGTGAACCCTGACCAATGGCGTTGCTTGTTATAAAGTACACCGCCCTGCCTTCTTCAACCTCCGCCACGACTTTCTTAGCGGGGTCCGTAGCGGGGACCTCCCCTCCTGTTCCACCGATGATCAGGTGGTAGGCGCCGTCCTTCTCCTCGACCTCTACGCTGCGTCCGGCATTCCCGGCAAAACGGGAAACATTTTCCCTGGCAGCGTCATTATCGACGATTACAAGAAGGGGCTCCACCCCTACTTCTTCCAATGCCTTTTTGGTGTTAATCACTGGAGCGGGGCAGGCCAACCCCCGGCAGTCAAGCACCTTCACGGTCATAGAATCTCTTCCTTTGCTTAATATATTAGATTATATGGAAGAATTCAGGACTTGCAATAAAATACCTTCATTATTTTAATAGAAAATATTTATCATTAGACCGTGTGAAATGTAAATTTATTATGACCTCTGGCTTGCCGTTTTCAAGATAGCCTCCAGCTCTGGAGCTGCGAAGATATGCGTACGGCCGCAAAAGTGACAGCGAACCTCGGCCTGCCCCTGTTCTTGTAAAATTTTTTGGATCTCCTGTTGGCCCATGGCGACAAGAATATCTCCAATTCTTTCATGCGAACACCTGCATTTGAAACTCAAGGGGACTCTTTCCAGGTAATGTACCTTTAGTCCCCCGACAGCTTCAGCAACAATTTCCTCGGGGGGCAAGCCACGGGCAACCAGGGTGCTGACCGGCGTCAGCTGGCTGATGCTTTTTTCCAACAGGGTCAAGACCTCCTCCTCCGCTCCTGGAAAAAGCTGTACAATCAAACCACCGGAAGCTCTAACACCGCCGTCAGGGGCTACCAGTACCCCGAGCGCCACTGCTGAAGGGGTTTGTTCGGAAACTAAAAGGTACTGGGCAATGTCCTCGCCGATTTCGCCGGAGACAAGCTCCACACTCCCGGTAAAGGGTTCCTTTAATCCCAGGTCCTTGGTAACGTATAAAACGCCTTTCCCGACCGCTGCCCCCACCGGCAGCTTCCCGCCGGCTGCATGCTCAAGGTCGGTATGGGGTTCCTGGACATAACCCCTGACTTCACCGGCTGCGTTCGCGGTTACTATAATTGCTCCAAGCGGCCCGTCCCCGAAGATACGCAGGGTAATAAGGTCCTCGCCCTTTAGGTTCGCACCCAGCAGCAGGCCGGCTGTCAACGACCGGCCCAGGGCGGCGCTGGTCACTGGCCAGGTATCATGCCTCTTTCTTGCTTCTTCAACCAGATGAGTGGTAGTCGCGGCAAAAACCCGGAACTTGCCGTCTTCCCCGACTCCCCGTACCAGATAATCCTCCATACCATACTCCTTTATTTTGCCGTTCTATGCTGACTCTTTCGTGTATACTTTCACCATTTTACCATGAACCTACTAACATCATACATAGCTTGCTGATTTTTTGAGAAAATAACAGCAGAATAATGCCAGGGAGGTAACCTGAGTGGCAGAAAATCAGGAAATGTCAAATAAGCTTGACGAAAGGTTCCAGCACAGCGCGCCCAGGCGAGATCTTATGGAAAAAGGAGCCATTCTGCAGCGGGACGGCTCCTACGCCATCGCTCCCCATATCCCCGGGGGAGTAATCACCGACCCCGAATTGCTGATTAGAATCGCCAACGTAGCAAAAAAATATAACTGCCCGGCCTTAAAAGTCACGTCTTCCCAGAGAATAGCCATCGTTGGACTAAAAGAGGAAGATATAGATGCAGCCTGGCAGGACCTGGGTATTGTCCCGGGAGCCGCCATCGGGCTTTGCGTCCGCAGCGTCAAGTTCTGCCCCGGGACCACCTTCTGCAAGCGGGGTCAGCAGGACTCGGTAGGTCTCGGCAGCGAGATTGACAACCGCTACCACGGTATGACCCTGCCCTCCAAGTTCAAAATCAGTGTGAGCGGCTGCCCCAACAAATGCATGGACTCCATGGTGATTGACTTTGGGGTGGTGGGTATGCCCAAGGGCTTTACCATTTATGTAGGGGGAAACGGCGGACTCGACCCGCGCTTTGGCCAAAAGCTGATTGAGAGCCAGACCAGCCAGCAGGTGCTGGCCTTACTTGACCGCACGATTGATGTATATAAGAAAGAAGCCCGCACCAACGAGCGCCTGGGCCGGTTTATCGACCGAATCGGCTTTGACCGTTTCCGCGAAAAAGTTTTGGAAGAATCGCTGGTCCATTAAAAGCAAAAAACCCGCAGGTTTGACCTGCGGGTTCCATTTATACCGGCTTATTCCGCTAGTTCTTGGCCACCAGGACCATGCGCTTGGCGTGGTGAATGACGTAATTGGATACACTGCCCAGGAATAACCTGTCCAGGATGCCCCGGTTATTAGAGCCTATAGCGATAAGATCAGCCTTAATCTCTTCAGCGTACCAAACCAAGGTTTTGCCGGGATTTCCTTCCAAAACCTTGGTAGTCACGGCAAGCCCTTCCTCCTTTACCCTGATGGCAGCCTGTTCCTGTAACTTTTCAAAATACAGACGGGTATTATCGTAAAAGAACTTGGTAATCGAGATATTATCAGGAGGCAGCATATCGGGAGAAGATATATAGAGAGGTATATCCAATACTGATACAATAAAGATTTCCGCTTTGTTATTTCTGGCCATCTCAATTGCAGTTTCAAGAGCTTTTTGTGAAAGTGCACCGTCGTCATAACCGACCAATATCCTTTGAATCATAAGCAATGCCTCCTTTGAGATAGCTGCTGGTTAACTATTATCTAAGCAAAGAAGGAATTCCGCTTATTTAAGGGACATTCCTTCTTTTAAAGTTAAAATATTTTTTGATTTTCGAAGCTGATTAATCGGATATAGCGGTTAGAAGTTAACCCATGCTTTCGATAAGTTGCGGCTTCACAGGCGGCAGAACGGAATCAAGAATCTCATCAACCTGCACATCAAATTTCCACTTGTCTACAAATTGACCTTTTATATTTTTATCAAGAAGTTTTCCCAGAGCAATTTTAAACCATGGCGTATATATTGCCGGGTTTTTTTTAATATCTTCCCTTAAAATATCCTCTGAAATCCACTTGTAATCAGCTACCTCTGTTACATTTATTTTTGGTGTTCCATCCCATTTCCCCACAAAAATATGATCGTATTCCTCTTCCGTCAGGCCATTATCAAACTGGGCTTTATAAATAAATGCAAAAGATTTCACCATTTTAGTATCAAAGCCCATCTCTTCCTGAAGTCTTCTATGCGCGGCTTTCTCCAAGGATTCACCTGGCCGCGGATGACTACAGCAAGTATTCGCCCACATCCCTGGACAATGATATTTATTCTCAGCACGTTGCTGAATTAACAATTTACCCTTTGAGTTGAAAATAAAGATTGAAAACGCCCGGTGCAGCTTTGGGTTCTTATGAGCATCAATTTTCTCGGCGATTCCAACCGAATTATCATTTTCATCTACTAAGATAACATATTCCTTCACCAGTTCCACCTCCAGATACCCTAGATTATACCTGAATCCGTACTGCTTTGAAATACAAATATCCATATAACATTATATGGGATATTATTAATAAGTATGCAAATAAAGCAATTTATGTCGTATAGTGAATTTCAATTTATTATTTTAGCTTATCTTACTATCAAAAAATGAAAAAATGAAATATTTGTTTTTAATTATTTTAATAGGTTATGCTGATTAATAGTACGGATACAAGCTGCATAATAAAAAAAGCCGTCCACTGCTTGATAACTAAAGAATGAGACGGTTTTTCATTAATCGTTTTTTCGCATTATCATATGAAAACTAGTAACTGTCCCAATGTAATTAATTTCATATGAATCCTTTCTCTGCGAAACTAAAATATCTGTCTCCAGCAACAATAATATGATCCGCTACATGCACAGAAATTGCCTCCAGCGCGGCAATTATCCTTTTAGTAATCTGCAAATCGGCATCCGACGGCCGCATGGAGCCACCAGGATGATTGTGGGCCAAGATCACACTGTTCGCCTGATGCCGCAAGACCGTTTCAACAATGATTCTTGGATACACCGGTGTCTCATTGATAGTCCCTTCATGGACCAGCACAGCATAATTGACTCTGTTTTGTGAGTCCAGGCAAATAACATAAAACACCTCGTAAGTGCGGCCCGTAAAAAGCGAAACAGCATATTCACCAGCTTTAGTAGAACTGCTCAATACCGGCTTCTCACCCCATTTACCCTTGAAATATCGCCGGGTCAAGGAGGGAATGATTGAAAGAAGTATTGCCGTATTTTCACTTACTCCGCAACGTTTGCATATATCTTTAGGATCTGCTTCAAATATGTTGGCCAGTGAACCAAACTCACCGATTATTTTATGCGCCAGTTCGTTGGTGTCCTTCATTGGTATACAATAAAACAACAGGAGTTCCAGTACTTGATGGTCTTCGAAAGAGTCCAGTCCTTCCGCCAGATACCGGCCTTTCACTCTCTGCCTGTGCCCTTCGTGCAATTTCTTCCCCATAATAATACCTTGTTTTTCTATCAGATTACATAATCACTATTATTATAAAACATTTCCATATTTTACTTCAACCATATAATTTGGATTCCATTCGGCACATCTCATATTTTTGATTATGGATATAATTTTTGTATGTATCTCATTCTTCGTATCTATTTCTCCATTTTAATACGCCTAATTTATAATTGACATATTGTGATACAATATCTAATATGAGAGTAAAATAAAGTTTAAATAAAAGGAGATGCCTATAAGTGGAAGAAGTACTAAAGTTTTTAAGTGAGAATAATCCGTTCTATTTTGCAACAGTTGATGGCGCCAAGCCGAAAAGTAAGGCCGTTTGGCTTTTTTATGTGTTATGAGAACAAGCTTTATTTCGGCGCAGGTAAACATAAAAAATCCTATCAGCAAATTTTAGCAAACCCCTACGTTGAAATTTCCACTACAAGCGCTAAGGGCGAATGGATTCGCATTAATGGCAAGGCCGTTGTTGATGATAGAGAAAATGCTCTTGAGAAAGCATTTGAAACGTTGCCAAGATTAAAGGAAATCTACAATGAAAAAACAGGATATAAAATGGGATTATTTTACCTGGAAGAAGCAACAGCAGAAATTGCTGACACCACAGGCGGCTTTAAAAAAATAACTTTGAGTTAGCCATCTAAACATTCATTTTGTGAATAAGCTGTACAGACGACGTACAGCTTATTGGTATTGGAGGATTTGTTTTTTTGACAGAATTAGTAGATGACCTACAGGCCAAAGGCAGCCTAACACTGAAACAAACAGCCTCCATTTGGACCAGGAATTTCACCTTGCTATGTTTAGCCAATTTAACCCTATTTATGAGTTTACAGATGCTCCTCCCCACCCTGCCTGTGTATCTTTTGGAAATTGGCGGTGACCAAAGGGACGTTGGATATGTGATGGGCGTCTATACCATTAGCGCGATGGTTATTCGCCCCATATCCGGCTGGTTGTTAGATAACTATGGCCGGAAAAAATTTATGATCATGGGTCTGGTGATGGTGGTGGCCATCACTTTACTATACAAGTTTGCAACGGATATCCAATTATTGATGGTGATACGAGGTTTTCATGGTCTAGCCTTCGGCTTGGTCACCACGGCCATCGGCACCATCGTATCGGATAGTTTGCCCCTTGCCCGTATGGGCGAAGGCATGGGGTATTTCGGGTTAACCACTTCTCTTTCGATGTCTTTAGCCCCCATGCTGGGTTTTTGGTTAGTGGGAAGAGCAGGTTACACCACATTATTTTTAATGATAACTCTATTGGCCTTGGTGGCCTTCTGCTGCAGTTTGCCTGTCCGGGAAGCCAATGCTCCCGCCAGAACTCCAGCCAGCTCTGTCACAGGGCTCTGGGCCAGCCTTCTGGAAAAAACCGCCATGCCGGCATCCGGAGTGATGTTCTTTCTGGCGGTTGTTTACGGTTCAGTGCTTTCGTTTATTGCTTTGTACGCGACTGAACGCGGCATTGCCAATATCGGTTTGTTTTTTACCGCCACTGCCCTGACTATGATAATTTCCCGGCCTATATCCGGTCGCTGGACGGACAGAGGCGGCGCCGATATGGTCTTACTCATTGGCCACCTGGCCCTTTTCATTGGCATGGCCGCCATTGGCCTGTCCAATACCATCACGGGCTTCCTTTCTGCCGGCGCAATCGTTGGCCTTGGTTTTGGCTTTTGCATTCCTACTTTACAGGCCCAGGCCGTGCGTTTTGCGCCAGTTCATAGACGGGGCTCCGCCACCAGCACTTTTTTTATCGCCTTTGACCTGGGCATTGGTTTGGGGACGATTCTCTGGGGCTATGTGGCAGAGGCAACCGGTTATCAAATTATGTATTTCATTACACTCTTTCCCCTGGCTCTGTCCGGAGCGCTTTTCTACAGGTTTAGCGCCGCGCGTCAACTCTTTATTAAATCCCGGCAATGTGGTTAATCACGCAGCGACATTATGGGCTTCATTTGTCATCGCAAAAGTACAAAAAAAGCCCAGGGTTCCAAACATAGCCCCAACCCACATAACAATTGAAAATGCGTGTAAAAATGCGGGTACCGTGTCCGCACCCTGGTGGGTGAAGTACCCAATTAACAAATAGAAAAGCGACCCTCCAATTGTAATTCCACACATCATGCCGATATAGCGAACTGTGGCTAAAACCCCGGATGCCACACCCTGTTGAGAACGCGGAGCCGCACCCAAGATCGCTGAGTTGTTCGGAGCTGCAAAAGTACCTGTTCCTAATCCTGCAAAAATCAGCCCAGCGATCAATGTCCAATGTGCTGTTAAACCCAGCTGAACCATGATCCCGAACAAAGCCAGGCTTATAGTATTGAAAGCCATCCCCAACGTAGTTAGCGTCCGTGGACCATACCGGTCTGACATAGCGCCTGCGATGGGAGCGCAAACCGTCATAACCAGTGGTGTAATGGCCATAAACATGCCCACCGTTGAGGCCGGAAAATGCAAAACCTGGTCAAAATAAAAAGGAAGAAGGAATATAATCAGAAAGAAGCACAGATAATTTAGCGCCGCGCCTAATGCTCCGAAGCCAAAATTATTAATTCTAAAGAGTTCAAGGTCGATCATTGGATCTCCTTGCTCACGTTCAGTGTGAATAAAAGCCCAAATTGCACCCACGAAAACGATAACAAGTAGTGACAGAATAAGGGTACGGTATTGTTTGATGGCATTAGAATTCAGCAACAAAGTTACGGCTGCCATTCCAAGTATGAACAAGAAAGTCCCTTTCAAGTCTAGAGCTTTTGGGTCCGCCACAACAACTTTTGGAACTGCCCATATACCTAATAGAAGGCCGCTGATACCAAAAGGAACTGTTACAAGGAAGATTGTCTGCCATCCCCAAGCCTGTGTCAACCAGCCTCCAAGGACTGGACCCAGTGAAAGCCCTATATATGTCATAAGTGCTTGAATCCCGAGCACTCTGCCACGCTGTTCAATCGGGAATGTGGTCGTTAAGATGGCAGGACCTACTGACATGATCATGGCTCCACCAAGAGCAACCAACGCCCTTCCCCACAATAGCGAAAAATAATTTTGCGATACACCGCATAGTACCGCTGCTGATGTAAAAATAGCAAATCCGAATAAAAGCACCCGCCTGTGTCCCCATAAATCCGATAGCCTTCCGATTGGTATCAGTAATATAGTCAAAACGAGCAGATAAATCAGGACAATCCATTCCGACTGAACCAGCGTGATCCCCAGGGATCGTTCGATTGTGGGTAATACTGTGTTTGTGGTGCTTGTGTTTAAGGAGGATAAAAAGGTACCAACCCCTACGGTGAATAATACGTACCAGGAACGAAGATAACCGGGTGTAAATTTCTCCATTTAAAATCATACCCTTTCCCATCGGGATCGCTCTTAAACAAAGTATGATTTATTATAGCAATATGCCTATATATATGACTAATATTTATTATTTATAAATATTGTATGAAATTGCTTTTACTTCAAGGTCTTGATTTCAGTTTTCCATGACATCTACTTGTTTTTCGTTTTATCTTAGAATACAATCAAAAATAAGTTAGAGCTAATAGAATATATTCGGATTATCTTTCCGCCGAGATTAAGGAAGTGACAGTTGGCGGTGAATCGGGAAATAACGCCCGTATTTGCAGGTACGACTGGGTGCTTGACATTCGGGAGCAATGCCTTCGAGCGGGAGTGCCTTTCTATTTTAAGCAAACTGGCGCTCGTTTTGAAAAGGACGGCAGACTCTATACCATCCCCCGAAAGTATCAGCATTACCAAGCGCAAAAAGCAGGTATCAATTTCCCTTAATCGTTCGATATCATCTGTTTCTCTTGCTGCTGTTTTCATGTCACCCTGCGCTGGCATCATAATTCCAGGAATTAATTGGCGCCGTTGAATGATCCTTCTAAAAGTACCGTAAATTTGCTTGCGGATTTGGACTAGCTAATAAAAAAGCGGCTGCTTTTTAATAAATAAGCAGCCGCTTTTTTATTTTCGTCAACTAATACTTTGACGGGCGAACTTTACCCCCATCTCAAAGGCTTTTTGGCAGTCCACGGGGAAGACTTCTTTCCGTCTCTTTGCCTTCTCTTCCACATTGAAAGCTGACGTCTCATATTTGGAATAATCGTCAAACTGATATGTATCGGTAACAAATAGCGCTTCCGATGCACCAAAAGTTCTCTTCATTGCCATTTCCGTTCCTTTGAGATTCTGCTGGTATGCCATCTCCTCCAAACGTCTCTGATTCACATTCATTGTGTAAATAAAACCTGTCGGGATTCTCCTTTTAAAAAGACTGGAATAGTTTGCATCATACACCAGGTACTGAAACATTAACCGCTCCAGGAAGGATCTCATCCCGCCCGTTGTCACCCCAAAGTATATCGGTGAACCCAGAATAATGGCGTCGGTTTCTTCAACTTTTTCAAGAATTGGTTTTAGATCATCATCTACAACACACCTGCCATAACTTTTACCGCCTTTCAGCTTACAGGCAAAACAACTGATACAGCCCTTATAATTGTAATCATAAAGATGGATAAGCTCTGTATCAGCTCCTTGCGAAGCGGCGCCTTTAAGCGCGTGGTCAAGCAGCGTCGCAGTATTCCAATTTTTTCTCGGACTCCCGTTAAAGGCAATAACTTTCATAAAACGACCTCCTGGAGCGATATTTTTGAATAGCCAATCCTTCCTGTTGGCATAAGAATCTCATTAAACACTTTCAAGACAGTTTTTTTCAAGTTAGTCTCCTGACTTCCATGCCGGCAGTCGGGCCATCATTTTTCGGGCCGCAACTTCTTTGATAATATCGATCGGTGCTTTTTTTAATGACCCTACCGCTATTATATCATAATGATAGTATAATGATGCCAGACAGCGCCAACTTCAATGGCATCAACCGAGCAGCATTCTGTCATTATCAAGCATTGAGCCGCTTTTCTTGCCAAAAAGTTCAACCAGATCTTCCACCGTCATATCTTCTCTTTCTTTCCCTTCGATATCAAGTATTATTCTGCCATCGTGCATCATGATAGTCCTTGTGCCATATTCCAATGCCGCCTTCATATTGTGGGTAATCATAATCGTACTAAGCTTCTGTTCGGCTACAATGTCCCGTGTAAGCTGCAATACCTTGCTTGCTATGGACGGGTCCAAGGCAGCCGTGTGTTCATCAAGCAATAACAGCTTCGGCTTGACGATGGTAGCCATGAGCAGCGTAAGGGCCTGGCGCTGCCCTCCCGAAAGCAGCCCGACCTTCTGCTCCATTCTATCTTCTAATCCCAGTTCCAAAAGTGACAAGCGCTCTCTAAACAGTTTCAGGTCGTTCTTTCTTATCCCTGCTCCCAGTCCAACGGGCTTACCTTTTGCATACGCTATGGCCAAATTTTCCGCAATGCTCATATCATAGGCATTACCTTTCATCGGATCCTGAAACACCCTGCCCATATATCTTGAACGTTTGTACTCGGGGCTGAAGGAGATATCGATTGAGTCTATCATTATTTTTCCACTGTCTATACCATGCACGCCTGATATGCAGTTTAACAGAGTAGACTTTCCTGCTCCGTTTCCACCAATCACAGTGGTGAACTCGCCTTCACCGATGGAAAGACTGATATTATCCAAAGCCAGCTTCTCATTGACGCTGCCTTTACCAAATGTTTTGCTTATTTTTTCGATTTTTAACAACAGGGTTGCCCTCCTCTTTAGCTTCTTGCGTCCAATCTCTTTTTCATAACTTCAAAACCATCTTTTATCGTAGACATAGATAGTGCCAAAGCTACTATCACCGCTGAAACAAGCTTCAGATCTGTTGTCGGCATACCGAGTTCAAGGGCAAAGGCGATGACCAATCTATAAATGATAGAACCAAGTATTACGGCAATAAGCCTTTTGAGCAGGGTCTTAGTCCCGAATATAACTTCCCCTACAATGACAGAGGCCAGACCAATAATGACCATACCGGTTCCCATGCTGATGTCGGTAAATGATTGATACTGAGCTATAATCGATCCGGATAAAGCCACCAGTCCATTGGATATAGCCAGACCAACAAGTATGGTAAAGTCCGTATTCACACCGAGAGCCCTCACCATTTGGTCATTATCGCCAGTTGCCCTCAAAACAAAGCCTAGTTTGGTTTTAAGGAACAGAAACAGAATTACTAGAATAACCAGTAATATACCAAAAGATATGACTATTTTCGTATAATCATTTAATAAAAAACCTTCAAAACTGCTGAAGATGGTAGCCATATTAATAAGTGGTATATTCGCTTTGCCATGCATTACTTTTAAGTTTACGGAATACAAGGCCAGCATGGTCAGTATCCCGGCAAGAAGCGGCTGAATCTTTAATTTGGTATGAAGCAGCGCAGTTATACAACCGGCTCCGCAGCCAGCCACAAAAGCCAGCAGCAATCCTGTGAACGGATTGCTGTTTGTACACATAACCGCCGATATGGCCGCACCCAGGACAAAGCTTCCGTCCACCGTCAGATCGGGAATATTGAGCGTCCTGAAGGATATGAAAACACCCAGGGCCATTATGGCATATATAATTCCTAATTCTATGGATCCTTGAAACACCGTCAAAGACATATCAAACTACCCCTTTAAAATACTTTAGTCAGCACACAATAGCCTTATTAAATGCAATAAAGAATTTACACCTCTTTTGGATTGTAAATTCTTTATTGCTGCTTATCAGCTCAATTTGTTCTGCTGCTTATTTTTTTAAAAAACCTGTGCCGCCTCTTTTAATACGTCTTCGGGTATGGTTATACCTATTGCCTGAGCGGTATCCTTATTTAAATATATATCCATCTGATTCATTCTTTTAACCGCCATGTCCCCGGGCTTTTTGCCATTCAGTATTTCTATGGCCATGTCCCCTGTCTCTTTGCCAAGCACCGTATAATTTACGCCACAGGTAGCAAGCCCGCCGTCCTTAACCATTGAGTCGGCTCCCACATACACAGGTACCTTAGCCTTATTGGCAACCTGGGCAACTACAGGCATGGCCGATGCAACAGTATTGTCAATTGGTGAAAATATGGCATCCGCTTTTCCAGCAAGAGATTGTGTTGCCTGCTGCACCTCAGATGAATTGGTAACTGTCGCTTCCACAACAGTCAGTCCATTATTCTTAGCATATTCTTTTAATTCATTGATTACTGAGATAGAGTTGGTTTCACTTGAATTATACAAGGCTCCGACAGTTTTGATATTAGGCGTAATACGTTTTGCCAGCTTCATGATCTGTTCTGCTGATACGGCATCGGATGTACCTGTAACGTTGCCACCCGGCTTATCCAGGCTTTTTACCAGGCCTGAGCCGACTGGATCGGTACAGGCTGAGAAGAGAACCGGTATATCCTTTGTTTCACCTGCTGCGGTCTGCGCTGATGGGGTCGCGATGGCAATAATCAAATCATATTTGCTGTTGGCAAACTTCTGGCATATGGTTTTAAGGTTGGTCTGATCACCCTGCGCGTTCTGATAATCTATGGTAATATTTTCTCCGTCCTTAAAACCTTTGTCAGCCATTTCCTTTATTATGTTTTCTCTTATTGTGTTCAGTGACGGGTGTTCAACTATCTGGACGATACCGATCTTTTTCTTTGCGTCACTTGTTTTTGGGGTACTGCTGCTTTGATTCTTTGAACACGCCGTCATGGTCAACATTGCTGTAACCATCATACAAATCGTTAGGACCACTGATAACAACCTCTTCATTGAAACTCCTCCCTTATCTTTTTAATTTTTTAAATAAAAACACCTGCCCTCTGAATAAGGACAGGTGTAATAACCTGCGGTGCCACCTTGATTGATGCATTGAAACTCCATTTCAATGCATCCTCTTTTGCAGGGCGCCAACACACCCCTCACCAATAACGCCGGCTGCGCGTCGTAAGCTACTAAACTTTCACTCCGCCCTCAGAGGCCCATTTGTCTGCCCCAATGCCTGCCAGGTTTCCATCATCCCCGGCTCTCTATAAAGCTGGTTTGCAGTTTTACTCCCTCTTCATAGGTTTAATGGAATAATACCATATGAAAAATACACCGTCAACTGCTTTTACAGACTATGATAATACTAAAACCGTCCTATTCCAAGCCTCTTAACACCTTTCCCACCTGGAGGAGATCTTTCTTAAACAGCTCTTTTTTCTCTTCGTCGTGAAAAATCGCAGCAGGATGATAGGTGGGAATCACCTTTGTACCATCCTTTTCTCTCCACTCTCCCCTGATTTGGGTGATCTTGGCCTTCGGCTCAAGAATCGCCTGCACGGCGATGCTTCCCAGACATACGATGACTGCCGGGTGTATCAACTCAATTTGCCGTAACAAAAAGGGCAAGGACTCTTTTATTTCCGCTTTTCCTGGTGTCCGGTTACCGGGAGGCCTCACTTTTAAAACATTGGTGATATAAACATCCTCCCTGGCTATTCCCGCTTCCTCCAAATATTTATTAAGCAGCCTCCCTGCATTCCCTACAAAGGGACGACCTGTTTTGGCCTCCTCTTTCCCTGGCGCTTCCCCGATCAGCGCCAGGCGGGCAGGTTCCGGTCCTTCGCCGAACACAATGTTTTCCCCCGGCGCCGGCAAAAATATACGCAAACAAAGGTTTTTCAATGTTTCCATATCTGTTATGGTCTCCAGGCTAACCGTCCTGCCCGTCATTTTAAACTCCCTCCTTCTCCAGCATCTTTTTCAGCATGCGCCCGTTGATCACAGCCTGGGCCCGGTAATGATTGTTCATACTGACAAAAGTCTTTTTTGTCTGCCGGAGAAGTTTTAAAATCCTGGGGAGCCAGTCCTGCAATTCCTCTTCTGTATATAAATAATCGTAGCGTTCGTGGGTTTCCTCATGGCGCCACCATTTTTTGTAATTGCGTCCATGGAAACGCACATACCCAATGGAACCGGTGGCCCTGATCACAGGTGGAACTAAGGTTTTAAACTGGGGTTCATCGACACAAACATAACCTAATCCTTCTTCTTCCAGGAGCTCAAAAGTTCTTTCGTTAATCCACTCTTCGTGGCGAAATTCAACGACAACAGGGATGTCTCCCAGCTGCTCCTTAAACTCTTTCAAATAGTCCGTGTTCTCATCCCGGTCCCGGAAGCTGGTAGGAAACTGGGCCAGGATACAGCCCAGTTTACCTGTTTCAATCAGTGGTTTTAGAGCTTCTTTAAAATCGCTGAAATGCTGGGCATTGTCTTCCCGTTTATGGGTCAGTCCCCGGTAGGCTTTAATCACGAATTGAAAATTGTCAGGAGTTTTTTCCTGCATGTGATAAAGCATAAAGCGGTTAGGGAGCCTGTAAAAGGTTGTATTTACTTCCGTGAAAGCAAATTCCCGGGCATAAAAACTGAGCATTTCTTTCTTGTCGATATCTTCAGGGTAAAAGATGCCCCGCCAGTCCTCATAACTGTACCCGGCGGTACCGATCAAAAGCATAGTTACCCTCCCATGGCTTTAATTTTTTCAGCGACAATATGCAAATTCTTGTCCTCTGAATGGAGAATTCCTTCTACTATTATGCCCTGTGGATTTAATTCATACAGGCAGGCCTTGTATGTCTTGGGATATAAACTCACTTCCACCATCCCGGAATGATCCTGAAGAACAAGAAACAGGACATATTCCCCGTTCCCTGTGGGGTGACGCCTGCTGTGTATAATTGCGCCACAAATTCGAACCCGCTTATTCTTTTGCCCCTCACATAAGGTATCAATGGGAGCTATTTGATAGCGTTTTAAAAATTGCCGCCACTTATGGGAGGGGGGTTGCACCAGGGAAAATCCCAACAACAATTTTTCCTTTCTCCTCTTTTCACTCGCGGAAAAATCTTCGATTGTATCGAGGGATTCACCGGCAAAAAGACTGTTTTGTAAAGAATTTAGCGAGAAAATCATTTGCCGCCTGTTGTCTCCCAAACTGTCACAGGCGCCTGCAGCGATCCATCCTTGCAAAACCGGCCTTTTAACACCATAGGCTTTCATCCTTTTAACCAGTTCCTGAAAAGAGGTAAAATGACCGTCTTTTTGGCGGGAGCATAACAGGGAAGCCACTGCTTCCGGACCGGATCCTTTGATGGCATCCATTCCTATACGGATCCCCTCTTTCTCCGGCAGGAAGCCAAAACCACTGCCGTTCACATCTGGGACGAGCAGGGGAATCCCCATTTTCACAGTTTCCCGGAAATACACTCTTTTGTCGTAGTATCCTCCTTCCAAACTTAATAGGGCTGCCATATATTCTTTGGGATAGTGGGTTTTTAGATAGACAGTCCAGTAAGAAATATAAGCATAGGAAACACTATGGGCTTTATTGAAACTGTAGCCGGCAAAGCGGGCTAAAAAATCAAAAACAGCGGCAGCCTCCTCTTGCGAGCGGCCCCGTGCCATGGCCCCCCGGACAAAGCGCTGGCGGTGACGGGCCAAACCCGCAGCGGATTTTTTAGCAAGCACACGCCGCAGGGAATCGGCTTCCCCCATGGAATAGCCGGCCAATACATGGGCGATTTGCATCACCTGTTCCTGGTAAAGAATAAGGCCGTAGGTCCGTGAAAGTATCTCTTCCAGTTCGGGAAGGAGAAAACTACTTTTCTCCTGGCCGTGCCGCCGGCGCAAATAAGTTTCAACGATCCCTTCCTGCCAGGCCCCGGGCCGGTATAGGGCCAGCAAAGCCGTAAGATCCTCCAGGTTTTGCGGTTTCAGCCTGCGCATCAGGCTCCGGATTCCCATGCTTTCCAACTGAAAACAACCGAGGGTATCCCCCTTTTCCATGGTACGGAAGGTATCCGGATCATCCAGAGGAATATCTTTAACCTCTATTTCCCTTCCTGTAAGATTCCGAATGGTCTGGAACGCGCCATTAATCACACTGAGATTGCGCAAGCCCAGCAAGTCTATTTTCAATAAGCCGAGGGCTTGAATGTCCTCCTTGTTAAAGGAGGTCATCAGGGCTCCATTGGGTCTATGCTGCAGGGGGATGACGCCGGCTAACTCTTCATGCCCGATGAGAATTCCCGAGGGATGGGCAGAGTGATTGCGGGGTAATCCTTCCATACGTTGGGCATAGTGAAACAGGGATTGATACGGTTCCTGCCTGACCGGTAATTTCCGCAGTTCAGGCAGCTTTTCCAGGCAATGCCGGATTCCACCCTGGCCGGTAAAGGGAGGAAGAAGCTTGGCCAGAAGATCAATGTGTTCCTCCGGCAGCTTCAAGTATTTTCCCGCTTCCCGAATCGCCCCCCGCGTACCGAAGGTGTTTAACACACCGATATGAACAACCCGGCCGGCTCCGTACTTGTCCTTGATGTACTGCAGTATTTCCGGGCGCCTCACCTGACAGACATCCAGGTCAATGTCCGGTAAATCAGCCCGATCCGGGCTTAAAAAACGTTCAAAAGACAATTCATGCACAAGGGGATTGACCTCCGTGACGCCTAATAAATATACCACTAGACTTCCTGCCGCCGAACCTCGCCCCGGACCAACTGGTATTTTGCTTTGCCGGGCAAATTTCACCATATCCCAAACGATAAGAAAATAAGAGGCCAGGCCGCGAGCAAAAATCACAGCCAGCTCCTGTTCCATCCGCTCCATAACTTTCTGCTGCTCCCCGTCACTTAAGGCCTGCAAAGCAAAACGTCTGTGCAAACCTTCCAGGCAAAGATGTTTTAGATAGGCTTCCTCGTTCCAACTTTCCGGCACTGGAAATTGGGGCAGCCTGTAACATCCAGGGTCCAATCTTACCTGGCAGCGCCGGGCAATAATGCCCGTATTGGCTAAAGCCGCCGGAAGGCCACAAAATTTTTCCTCCATTTCCTGGGGGGAGGGAAAATAAAAGGGCCTTGCCGCTGTTTGTTGAGTCTGGGGGTTATTTTGCAGCATTTGAAGCAGAGAGGCGTCTTCGGAAACAAGGTAATGCGCATCATGGGTAGCCACCAGGGGAATCTCTGTTTTCTGAGAAAGTTTGACAGTCCGCTCCATGATCATACGCTCATCAGCCAAACCGTGATCCTGCGCCTCAAGATAGAAGTTTCCCTCCCCGAAACACTTTGCATATTCACGAGCCTGCTCTTCCGCCAGATCCATCTCTCCCCTGGCCAGTAAACGATAGATGCTTCCGTTTCTTCCCCCGCTCAAGGCAATCACATCCCCGGGAAAAGGCGGCGGTGGGGAAAAACCATTGTTCAACCATTTAACGATCCGGGCATACCCACTGTTCGTAGCAGCTAACAGAATGAGCGATTCTCCCGCGTCATTAACCTTTATTTCACAGCCAATAACAGGATGAAGGCCATATTTCCGGGCCAATTCATAAAAGCGAATGGCTCCGTCAATTCTGCCCTTATCTGTGATGGCCAGGGAATTCATACCGAAAGACTTTGCCTTTTGGATTAACTCTTCCAGACGGCAAGTGGCCTCCAGAAGACTGTATTCCGTATGAACATGCAAATGTACGAACCCTGTGACTTTTACTTTCATTACTATACCCCTCAAATAGAACATTTGTTCTTATCATACCGGGGTAACCGCACTTTTGTCCATTGGATATTGTTGGTAGAAGTTTTCATGTGCTGTTTCAATGCTTCGCAATACACTTCCGTCGGATAAATATAAAAATCGCCAGCCCTCAAGCTGACGATGTGAGGATAACGCTGTATTCTATTGATTCATTGACACAGCAAGCCCCGCTATCATCGCCGCAAGACAGATGATTGTTGAGGGAGCCGAATGTGTCAAGCGGCGAAAAAAAGACAAAAATATATTTGAAAGGCGAAATTTATTAGAAACGGACAGGTTCGCAAACCCATGTGTCGGTTTTAGACGGGTTATTCAAAAAGAGCGGCTTGCTGGTATTGAGGCGTTTGCTTGGGCGTAAAAGCATGCTCTCTTATCAGGTGCTTTTCGGATAGGTCGGCAATAAAAAGGGATGGGGTACGGTAGGTCAGCAGGATAAGTTCATCCCGGGCCCTGGTCATCCCGACATAAAACAGCCGTCTCTCCTCATCCATATTGCATTGAAGGCGGCTGTTCCTTAAAGGAATCCTTCCATCGGTGACTCCGCAGATGAACACGACGGGAAATTCCAGGCCTTTAGCGGCGTGGATGGTCATTAAGGAAACCGCATCCGGCGAATAGACTTTGCCGCCGCTGCGGACTACATCACTTTCCCGGCCCAAAATCAGGTTTTGCATCAAGGAAGGCATTTGGGTATACATAACAGCGGTATGGGAAAGCAATGCCATGGAATGGCTATCGGACAGGTTATGGTCGTCAATCCAGGAATCTATGATTTGCTTCGGCTTTTCCTTCCGAATGATTGGTGCATACTTTCTCAGCATCTCCAGGAAATTCCCGGGTTGGTCCGGTTGTTCCAGGGGCAGTCGAATCTCTTCCATGATTCTTGCCAGAGATGCCAGGCTTTTATTCCCGGCCGTATAACTTTCAAAAATTTTTTTGTTCAGGTCTGCCGAATAGCTCTCTTCTGCTTTCAGATATCGCAACAGGGAAACCGTATCCCCGGGGTTGAGCAGAAATTTGAAAAAAGCAAGGGCATGGCGCACCGGCTTATCTGTCAGGAACTCCTCCCGCCCGGCCACCACATATGGAATCCCCTCTTTTAAAAGACATTGCTCCAAAATTCGCGCCTGGTGATTGGTGCGGTATAATAAGGCTATATCGGAAAAGCCTCGGGGATGTTTGGCTCCGATTCTTTTGGAACGGGATGCCGATAGCGCCTGGGTATCCAGCATATCGATACCGCCGACCATCCGGTTTATTTCCTTGGCCACAAACAGGGCTTCAGAAAACTCATCCCTGGCATCTATCAGACGTACTCTGCTGCCCCTTGCCCTGCCGGCCTCCAAGAAAACCCCGCGCTCCCCGGCATTTTTCCGGGAGATTAGCGCTTGGGCGCAAGCGATGATCTCGGGCGTGGAGCGGTAATTCTGCGTCAGCCGGACCTGCTGGAGTCCTGGAAAATCATCTTTAAACCTTGCAAAATAGCGCAGATCCGAACCCCGGAAACCATAAATCGACTGGTCCGGGTCGCCGATAATAAAAATACTCTCGCTTTTCCTGCTCCATGCTTTAATCAAGCGGTATTGAATCTCGTTGACGTCCTGAAACTCATCCACAAGCAGGTGGGAGAAAGGGTTTGACACGTTCCTGCCTGCGGTATCCTCTGTGCTTCCACCTTCAAACTGGTAAAGGACCTCCAGGAGGATATCGTCATAGTCCATTACCCCGTAACCCTTAAGTTGCGCGCAGTATGCATCGTAGACCAGGACCGGGGGCACACCGTCGCTGAGGGGGCCTCCCTTTTTTTTATCTCCCACCGGGGATATACCGTTTTTAACCAGCGATATCCCTTTCATGACATCTCGAGGGGAAAGCTCCAATTTCATATCCTTGACGATTTCCCCGATGATGGCCAGGACATCCTCCTCATCAATAATCGTCATGTTATTTTTGCCCTTCCATTGGGACAAAATTTGCAGGCTTATGGAGTGAAAGGTCCCTATGGTCATGGCGGCCGTTGTCCGTTTTTCCCCGAAGTGCCTCTCCAACCGGACACGCATCTCCTGGGCGGCCTTATTGGTAAAGGTAACGGCAGTGATCTGGTCGGGATGGACACCACATTTTTCAACCAGGTAGATAATACGGTATACCAGTGTTTTGGTTTTGCCCGTTCCAGGGCCGGCCATGACAGCAATGGCTGGGCTGGGGGAGGAAACGGCTTCCCACTGCTCTTTGTTCAATTCATAAGACGTTTCCACGGGAACCGCGGTCTTTGTATCCTCGCGGCCCCTGAACGAAACAGCATCCTCTAGAACCGGCAGCAACACGGTTTCTTGCCGGGCCGAAGCCTTTTCAGCCGCAATCGTTTTGGATATTGATGGACTTGGCAGTGCATCGCTTTGATCGTTGAAAATGTATAGCTGACCGGAAAGCCGCTCGATTTCGCTTTTGTCCATGACTGTAATTTTACCGTATTCTCCGTCAAAACCGGGTTGTATGTCGATCTTGCCGCACCTCAGCCTGCGGATACCCTCAGCGATCCAGGAGCCGGCTACCAGTTCAATATCGGGCAGCGTTGCCTGGCGGAGTATAAACAACTCCGGTCCGATGCTCCGGATTAAATTCTCGTATGTTTCCTTCACCTTTTTGCTGGTGACCGTACAACCGATCGAGGAAGCGATGATCTCCTGAAGAGGAATCAGGCTTTCAAAATGCTTGGCCGCCGGTGCTACAAACCCTTCTTCCCGGTCGGCCATGGCTTCAACCCGGTGAAGCACGCCCACTGTAATTCGACCGCCGCAGACCGGGCATATACCTTGCGCAGATATTGTCTCCGCAGGCTTCCAGCACACCTTGCAGTTTCTATGCCCGTCATAGTGGTATTTTCCTTCTTCCGGAAAAAACTCTATGGTACCGAAAAACTCTTTTGTACTGCGGTTGTTTAATGCCTGCAAGATACTTTGATAAGAAAGCGCGGTATCAAAAATATTGGCTTCTCTTCCTAGGTTGGCGGGGGAATGGGCATCCGAGTTGGAAACCAGCGTAAAGCCATCCAAGGCGGAAAGGCGCCAATTCATGGGAGGATCTGAGGAAAGGCCTGTTTCGAGGGCATAAATATAGCCGGTTAAATCTTCAAAGCACTCTTGAATGTGATCGAATCCGGAATAAGCGCCGTACAGTGAGAAATGCGGGGTCCATATGTGAGCAGGTATCAATATAGCCTCCGCGCACATATCAAGTACGATCTCCAGCAAGTCCCTGCTGTCCAGGCCCAATATGGGCCGACCGTCAGAGTTCAAATTGCCTATGGCCTCAAGCCTGTGCGATACCAACTCAGCATGTTCCAGGCTGGGTAAAAGGATCAGGTTGTGGACTTTTCTTACTCTGCCGTTCTTTTTGTATATGGAACTGATTTCGCCAGTGACAATAAATTGAGGCTTGAGGCTTCCTCCCGCCACCAGATCCTTTTGGCGGAAATCATCCTTGAGAATATAAAGGCCTTCGCCAGTAGGGACCAGCTTTTCTTTTAATTCCTCACGCCAGGCCGGATGCGTGAAATCGCCTGTGCCGATAACGTCAATTCCTTTGCGCCGCGCCCAAAATTCGAGCATCTCAGGTACACAATTCTTACTGGTGGCTCTTGAGTATTTTGAATGTATATGAAAATCAGCGATAAACATCTAAAAACACCTGTTTTCTATATTGGGGCGTATGGGGAAAATCTGTAGCAAAATCCTCCCGTCGTATGGGCACTGCTTTTAAAAACGTCTGCCAGTCGTTACTGTTGTTCATTACTCATTTATGAAAAATCAGAAGTTAATATAATTATAGCACAAATGTTAAAATAAGGTCGAAAAACTGTTTCTTTGCTGCAGAATAGAAAATGCCGTAGTCGCTGTGCGAGGCAGAGAAATGCTCAACTGCCGATAGCACCATTACGCAAGGATCTATAAGGATTTTCGTAAACAATCTGCCGTAATTGTTTCTCCATTTTTCAACATCTCCAATGGCGTCCCTGTAAATACAACTTGTCCACCATTTTTACCGCCCTCTGGGCCAAGGTCGACAATCCAATCGGCGGCTTTTATAACCTGCTGATTGTGTTCCACTACAATTACAGTGTTTCCGGAATCTGCAACGCGGTTCAAAAGTGTAAGAAAATTGTCAACATCCATTGGATGCAATCCGGTCGTAGGCTCGTCCATCAGATATAAGCTGTGCTTGCCTGTATTGTTAATCAGTTCTTTTGCCAATTTTAAGGTCATCATACCTGCGGCCAATAACGAAACCTACTCCAGCGTATACGACCGCAGCCTGCTTTACATTGCCTGCACTCGAGCAATGCACCGGCTGTCTTTGACATATACCGGCGAGCTGACTCGGCTAATTGGTCCATAATCTACTTCTTCATGCTGTACGGCAGATTGCTCTGCTTCAAGCTGGGAGCAAATACCCGGCGCGGAGAAAACCGTATTTGTCATACAGGTCCGCCTGAATGGTCTTTCCGTCGCCTGCCTGGCAGGGTAACTGTCTCGTCGGGTTTGGTTTTGTAATTTTCATAGCAAAAATTCATATTGCCTTCGCCTATATAGTATTCGCCGTATTTGCACTGTTTTACCACTTACAACGTAGAACACTACATAATTATGCACCACCAGCATACGGTATTGTTTTGCTCGAAGCACAGTATTTTTAGCAAGGGGACAACACATTGGCATTTGCTCAAGAGAAGCGATGCTATCAACAATTTCATCATAGATTTTAAGAGCAGCCTGCGGTGAAAGCTCATTTAGATAATCAGTAATATCCTTTAGATCTTGCTCAGCCAAGGGAAATATCTTCAGTTCATACTTTTCCATGAACATAAGCCCTGAACTTTTTTGCCACTTCAAAAAAGTCCTTTCCCTCTGCACCGTTTGCAATCTCAGCCTCAGCTTCAGCCAACTTGCTATAGAGTTCAATTAAAGCCTGTTGTCGCTCATAGGTTTCTATGCTCATCACCACCATGTCACCTACGCCGTTCTTTGTTATGAAAACAGGCTCGCGTTCTTTATGGCAGAATTCGGAAATCTCGTTTGCATTATTGCGCAAATCAGAAATGGGACGTATATTTGGCATATCCCTCACCCTTCTCAATATTTATGTATTTATAATATCATAATTTTGAGAAAGCCTCAATCCCTCTTGCACCACAGATTACCAAAGCTGAGGCTTTTATTGGTCATCATCTTAATAAAGATCGGAACTAAAGTAGGATCAAACTGGGTTCCTGCTTTGAGACAAAGTTCATGTAGAGCTTCGTTTATAGTCTTGGCGGGTTTATAAGGCTGCTGGTGGGTCATGACATCAAAGGCGTCTAAAATGGATATGATACGCGACAAAAGAGGAATCTCATCTTCTTTAAGTCCCTGGGGATAGCCTTGGCCGTTCCACCATTCATGGTGATATAAAATGATATCGGCCAGATGGGCAAATTCTCCGGACGCGTAAGCAATTCGATAGCCAATTTCGACATGTTTTTTCATAATAAACCATTCTGATTCATTTATTTTGCCTTATTCCTATAATAATCGTAGCAATGCCAATGCCTGATAATATTAGTTCTCAACTATAGAAAATTATTCCAATGATAGCGTGCGAGCACTTGAAGCACTCAATTCTGCTTCACTATCCACTCCAGCACCGGATCAGTCCCTTCCAGGTAAGCGGCAAAAGTCTCTTCTATCACCTTATCCGGCTCCAGCGTGTTGACATCCTGATCCAACCAATGGAAATACTTCGTCGAATAACGAACCGGTTTTTCACTGTTCGGCAGTTTGAATTGTTTTACCTCTCCGTAGTGGTTCGGCTCACCGCCGGTCGCTTCTCCTACAAGATAGGCCTTCGTATCTTTCTTTAAACTGATCGCATTCAGAATAGCAGAAGAGAAAGTGTCTTTACCGATGATCACATAAAGCTTGCCATGCTTGTTAAAGCTGCTGTTTTTCACTTCTCTGATCAAAGGGTCCAGAATAGTCGAGATACCGCCGCGGTTTTCCCTGATATCAATAACAAGCTTGTTCACTTCATGGCTTTGAACAAAATTCCAGAATTCCTTGTCAAAGATTTCAAACGGCTTTTCTCTCATTTGGCCGCACCTGCTATAATTCAAATAAATGACTTTCTCGTCCTTTAAATATTCATACCAATAATTTTCGTCTGGATGGCTCCGGTATAGCGGAACAGATACTTCCGGCTGTTCGGCGGCCATATAGTCTTTATAACTAACCGGTTTCAGTTTGACCGTTTGCCTTTGGCCGTTTTTCAGTTCCACACCCAGTTCGATCTCATCTGCCTTGCTTAAGCCATAATATTTGAGAACACCCGGCATTGGCAGATAATAGACGATTTGAGTTTTAAACCAGCTTTCATTGGCCCCCGCTAGTAAGGGCCTGAGCGTATTGGCCGCTTCTTCGATTTTTTGGCCGTTCAGGGTGATGATTCTGGCATTCAGCAATTCCTGATATTCTTTGCTTGAACCCGTAATATAGATACCTTCGGCAAACCAATGAAGCTCCAGCGGGTACCGGTATTCCGAACCGATACTTGATCCGGTATGGGTATCACCGATACCGGCCAGAATAACGCTTAAGGCGATCTCGATCTGTTCGTCCGAATAAGCGGGAACCTTTTTCTTCAGCTCTTCCAGCTGCTGGTGGAACTCTTGCTCGGAAAGGTGAAAATACAAATTCTTATGGACTTTCGGCAGCGTTTTTTCCAGATAGGTGATATCGTTCACCCAACGGGTTTCCCTGTCTTTGGCCAGGTAAGGCTTGGTTGAAGGGACACTGCCGCAGCCCGTCAGCGAAATCATAAGCGTAAATATCAGTAGAAAGACAAGAACAAAAGGGACGCTTGCCAACCGGCAGTTCTTTCCACAATTAGAATGATTCATAATTCTCCCACCTCTTTACCACCATATCACGATATTTCTTGCATATAAAAAGATAGAAACCTGTCATGGCCAGGATCAAAACACCAACTCCTGTCAAGATACTGCCGGTAAATTGATAATGGATACACGATTCCAAGGCTTTAATGGCCATAGTTCCATGCAGGATTCCCAATAAAACCGGCAGAATAAAGGCAATACCTACTTGGGTATAAATACTTTTGGCTATTTCCTGTTCCGTCACTCCGATCTTCATCAGGATCTTATATTGTTCCCGGTCCAGGATGGCGTCGCTCAAAATCTTGAAATACATGGTACTGAAAGTAGAAATCATAAAAACAACGGCCATCACCAAGCCCATAAAATAAAAGGCCCCGATCAGATAGTACTTATATTGATATTGACCGGCATAGCTGTTGAGATTATCACTGGGGTTTTTTATCACCCCGGCGATTTTTTTTACCAAGGACATGCTGTCCTCCGGATCGGTAATATTGATCCCGTACATCGTCATCTCTTTACCGTCTTCTTTTAATTCATTGTATTGGTTATCCGTGACGATATAGGTATCATTATGGCCTATACCCTCCAGTTCACCGATAAACGGAATTTTCATCACTTTTTTCAAGTTATAGTCCCTACCCTGAATAACAAAGTCCTGTCCGATATAACTGACACCCGAAAAAACCAGATTGGAATGCAAGATACTTACAGTTTCATTATCATCAAGTTCAATTTCTTTTAAGATTTGCTGATAATTCTCAGGCCAGATGATCATCAAAGATTTTTTTACTTCGGAAAAACTGGTAATTAAACATGTTTCAGTACGCTCGCCTTTGCCATTATTATAGGAAACATTACCAGTCAGAAAATGGGACTCATGCTCGGCCAGAATCTGATGCGGCGATGCTTGAATCAGCGCTCTGATCTTTTGGTTCGTAACCTCGTCCTGATCGTAATAAGTAATGCTGTAAGGCGCTTCGACTGCCGTATTGGTGTCGGCAAAATACTTTAGGGCCAGGCTTCCGCTGAGGGCAGCCAAAGTTGCGGCACATAAAATCGCTGTCATGGACAGGCTCCGGTAATGCGTGCCCAGCCGGAATAACGTATTGCTAAAGCTTATAAGTCTTGATTTTTTATAAATAACTTTTTTCTTTTGAATCAGCGCGTTAAGGACAATCGCCAAAAAGCTGCCGAAGAAAAAATAGGTGCCGCAGCAGATCAGGATCAGGATTAAAATACTAGTCTGGAAAAAATCAATTGGTAAATTAAACGGTAAATCAAGAATATTCAAAGCCAGATAATAGGCCGCGGCAATGCAGACCACACCTGCGATGCCGCCAATCCATCTTATCTTAGGCAGTCTTTGTTCTTTTTTGGCCGCGTTCAGGATTTCGATCAGCTTGCTTCTTCGAACCATCCGGTAATTCTTTATGCCCATCAAAAGAATAATAAAGGCCAGGATTAAGAGCAGCGTGCCGATCGCCTTGAGCGGGATATAAAATGGAATCTGAGTGTCCAGAATCATCGCTTTGCTCAGTAGCATAAAAAAAAGCTTGGAAAACAGCAGGCCGAGAGGCAGGCCAATGATAACGGCTGTTCCCCCGAGCAGGATACTTTCCAGGGCAAAGACCGTTCCGATTTTACTGCCGGGAATGCCCATCAACATATATGTTCCGATTTCTTTGTAACGCAGCTTGTAAAAGAAATTATTGGCATGGAACATAAAAGAAAATACAGTCAGAAATAGGATGATACTGCCCAAGGAACTGGCTACTTTCGCAAAGACGTACTGCTCATTGAGAACCTCTAAGTAAGGGTTAAAGTTGACCGCCAGAAAATTATAATAAATGGCCGTCGTCAGGATAAGGACCATAAGATAAAACTGGTAGAGTTTCAGGTTATTCTTAAAGAGCAGCCAGGAGATTTTAAAGGCGTTCATTCCTTTCACCCCCTAACAAGGCCACCATATTTAGAATCTTTTTGAAGAACTCTTCGGCGTTGCCGTTTGTTTCCAACTTACCGCTGATCATCCCGTCTTTTAAAAACATTACCCGGTCACAGTAACTGGCGGCGGACGCATCATGCGTGACCATTACCACCGTTGTCCCGTATTGGTTTTTGACGTTTTGGAAACAAGCTAAAAGTTCGGAAGCTGATTTAGAATCCAGCGCGCCGGTAGGCTCGTCGGCAAACAGTATTTTGGGTTCATTGACCAGAGCTCGGCAGACTGCCGCTCTTTGTTTTTGCCCGCCCGAAAGCTGGTAGGGATATTTGTCCAACTGGTTATCGATGCCGAATAACACCGTCAACTCCTGGACTTTACGTAAGATTTCTTCTGCTTTAATATTATTCAGCGTGAGGGGCAAAGCAATATTATCCCGGATTGTCATATTATCCAACAAATTGAATTCCTGAAAGACAAAACCGATGACATCCCTGCGGAACAGGGCCAGTTCCCTTTCCTTGAAAGCCCCAGTTTCCCTGCCGTCGATTATGACCGTTCCTTCAGTCGACTTGTCGATGGTGGAAATTATATTCAGTAAGGTCGTTTTCCCGGAACCGGACGGTCCCATGACGGCGACAAACTCCCCGGCGCCTATCTCCAAACTGACCTCATGCAACGCCCGGCAGACAACGCCGCGCTGACCGTAAAGTTTGGTCAGATTATTTACTTTAATCATCGAAACCATGAACCTTCCCCCTTGTCATCTACCCATCCTGTTATGAACAGAACCGATACATTAATGGACGTAATCGATGCTTTTATTCTAGTATTCCTTCTGCTCCAGTTCCATCGGTTTTGATGACATTTCGGAAGTCAAATGTGACTTTTTTGTCATTTTAGAGTCGCTGGCGCTGCATGTAATCAGACAGCTTATAAAAAGATAAAACAAATTCGGTATACACCCCTTGCTCACTCTGTATGTTCAGCCCTATTCCCAGGGTATCGGCCATTTTTTTTGCGTAGTACATGCCCATTCCGGTGGACTTGGTACTGTTTCGGCCGTTGCTGCCGGTAAATCCTTTGTCAAAGACACGGCCGAGTTCCTCTTTCGGAATACCGATGCCGTTATCTTTCAGACGCAGATGGTAACCCCATTCATCTTCCTGACCGCTGATTGTCATTTCACCGTTTTTCTCCGTGTACTTGGTGCTGTTATTGAGGATTTGCGAAACGATATAATGGATCCACTTTTTATCGCTGATAAAATGATACGGCCTGATATTGCTCTGAATATTGATACTCTTCGCGATAAAAAATTCGGCGTTATCGCCGATAGCTTCTTTAACAACCTGTTCCAGGTCAACATTTTCCGATATGATATCCTCGCTGTAATGATTGGCTCGGGTGATCGATAAGGCTTGATTAATCCGGAATTTCATCTGTTCGATCTGAAATAACAATTTGTTGGCAATATCCGTTTCATTTTCCAACCGGTTTACAACCATTTCACTGACGGAAAGGTTCACTTTCAAGTCATGGACGGTCTGGGTCAGATAATCTTTTAAATCGTTCATCCTTTGCCGGTAATCGTTTTCTTTTCGGCTGAAGCCGTTGTTTTTATATTCCAGCAGTTCTTTCATCAGACTGATTCCCGGGACACTTTTTCCTGCTGAGGCTGAAGGGCCACGGAAAAGCCAGTCGATGTCCAGGCCCCCGGCCATTGTTTGCCTGATTTTCGTATAGGCTTTATTCAGCCGCCGATAATGAAAGGTATACCCCGCAGCGGCTACGAAAATCATAAGTAAATCCAGATAAAAAATCTCCCCCAGAGTTTTCGCCAGGGGAGTGCTTGTCAATAAAATCAAATTGACCAGGATAATAATACCCGCCTGACTGGCTATCCATTCCCACTGTCCCTTGATATAAGCTATCGTCTTCATAGAATCACATACCCCATTCCTTTTTTGGTCGTGATAAATGACTGAAGTCCCAGTTCCTCCAGCTTAAGCCTGACACGATTGACATTAACGGTCAGGGTATTTTCATTCACATAGATTTCATCATCCCATAAACTCCTCATCAAGGCTTTCCGGGTGACTATTTTCCCTTGGTTTTCCATAAGGAGTCTTAGAATCTTCAGTTCATTTCTAGTCAACTCACATTTTTTATTATCATAGACCGCCGTCGCTTCCTCCAGATTAACAGTCAGTCTGCGGCAGCAAAGAACATGGGATTCCTGGAAACTATACTCATAGGTTCTGCGGATGACTGCCTGGAGTTTCGCCACTAAGACGGCATTGTCAAACGGCTTGGTCAGGTAGTCGTCACCGCCGTTATTCATTCCCATTATAACGTCCATACTGCTGTCCCTGGAGGAAATATAAATGATCGGAACAGCGGAAATGTCCCTGATTTTCTTACACCAATAAAAGCCGTCAAAGCTTGGGATATTGACATCCATTAATACAACATGCGGCTGTACGGTCAGAAACTCATCCAGGATGTTATCAAACATTTCCGCTATCTGGACTTCGTACCCCCATTTCATCAGCAGCCGGCAGATCTCATCGGCCAACATCCCGTCATCTTCAACAACATATATCCGGTATCGTTCTTTGGTTATCATCTTATTTTCCTCATACACTTTATTTTTATCTTTAGCTTAAAGATCTGAATAGACTCAGCAAAATTCTGTTACCCTATTAAAATTACATCCAAATTAACCGTACAGCTACCTCGTAATACGTTGTTGATGTAATTCGGATGTACTATTATTTTAGGATATATAGTATTTTTTCGCCATACATAGAAACTTTGTTTTTAAAATCGGCCAGGATTTAGATATAGCTGTTATACAGATTCCCACTCATATTTTTGACAGCATAACACAAATTTCCACATGCCTTGAGGATACAAAAAAGATGCCGTGTGAAGCTGGTGGGACCTTGGCGGACAGCTCTATTTTAACTACAGTTGTTAATTACATTTTCGGCAAATGATATATCATTGCCGAAAATGTAATGGAAGCTACAGCTGGTCCAATATCTAAGCTAAAACTTTATCCGCTTTTTCTCTTGTGCTTCAAGTTCAGCAAAGAATTCATTAAGTGCTTCTTCGTTACGTTCTTTAAGTACTACGATGCCATGTCGACTAGGTGTATTGATTACCCGTAAGAGCAGGCCAAACTCACTGAGATAATTACGCGAACTACTCCTTGGCGTAATACTAATAATTTTCTTCCCGAGTTTTTTCAAAACCTGAAATACAGTTTGAGCTTTTAAGGGGTCCAGATTGGCATCCCATTCATCAAGCAGTAAATATCCACCGCTCTTACCTTCCATTTTCTTTTCTTCTTTAATGCTAAGAATAGAATACATCATCATAAGCGATACAATTGCATGTTCACCGCCAGATAAACCACCACGCTCGGTCACCACCCTCATCTGTTGTTCATGGGTCTTTTTAAACCACATAACTAGCCGGCGATGGCCACCGCCCTCTTCTTTATTGCGATATTCGAGTTGAACCGTGTAGTTCATAGGAACGAAAACTTCATTCAGTCTTTCAGAAATTGCCCGGATAGAACTGGTAATGATACCTTCAACCGTTCTATAATCGGACTCAACGATGCCTCTGAAAGAGGCAAGTTCCTCCTCAAGTCGTCGTTTGTCACGCATATTCTTCTCAAACTCTAGTTTTAGAATTTCATAGTCTTTCACTGCGGACTCTTTAATTGGCCTCATCGTCAGGGTGCGTAATTGCTTTAATGAGTGATTAATAACCAGACGGCCCTGAGTATATTTTTGTTCTTCAATAATTTCCTGACTTTCAAGGTTGAGTAATTCCATAAACTCATCGAAGCCTGGCATATACTCTTGTTGGACAGCTTCGGAAAACTTGCCATTATATAGAAGACGAAAAATCGGCAAACAATCTCCCAACGTAATCTGCGAAAAGTTATCTTCACTAAGGCGCCGGTAATCGTATTCTTCATCTAGTGTCGGGGTAACGTCTTTTTTAAGCTCCTCTAATTGCTTCGTTAAAAGATTATTATCCTCATTTAGTTTTTGAATAACACCGTCGATATCTTTTAATTCCTTTTCAACCGGGGCAATTTTGAGTTGGATTTGTTCAAGCTGTTGACGATACTCTTCTTGCTTAGTGGCCAGATTATGGAATTCTTGCAGTAGCTTACGATGTTTCTCCCGTTCCACCTTTAATTTTTCAAGTGCAAGCTCGTATTGATTTAAAAATTCAAAATCGATTTCCTGGTGCTTGTTAAAATACTCCTGGTATTGTTCCAAACTCTTTTGAGATTTCTCCTGATTTTCCTTTAACTCATTTATCTTCTTTTCCAAGACTCTAATATCTATTGAACAGTTATTGGTCTGATTGCGCAGCTCTGTAATGGACTCTACTAGCTGCTTCTTTTCAGGCATACGATCAACTACTTTTTGGGCGTCTACAACTTTAACGCGTTGCTCTTCACGCCGCGATTTTTCAAGTCTGAGGTTTTCAATTTCCTTAGTTAGGTTACCACTATCAGTCAAAATTGTGTTAAGCTGCTGCTCATAAAGATATAGATTTTCAGACTTCGCCTGAATTTCCTCCAGAGATAAAACACCATCATTTTCCACTAAAGAATTCTCGATATTGAGATAAAAAGTTTGCCGGGAAAAGTATCTGTCAAATTCATTAATCCATTGTTCAATGGTTCTTAAAAGCTTATCCTTTTGCACATAGCTCTGCTTGAGAGATTCGAGCTTGTCTTTTTCCTGCGCCAACAATGCAAGCCAAACTTGAATATCTGAATTGACTTTCTCCAGCTTTTCTTGATTTACCTTGTACTCAGCTAATTTTGATTCTAGTTTTGCTATCTGAGCAGTGTTAGCTTCAAGCTTACTCTTTGTCTCTATCTGCAGTTTTTTGCTACTTTCAAACAACTCAATCTGCTCTTTTAACTCTGTCATTCTTGTAAGGATCTCATTTAATTCAAATGACAGGGTTGAAGTTTGTTGATCATACGCTTCTTTAAATACATCTTTAACTGAATTGATTGTTTCCTGAAACCCGCGGCATTTCGCTTCCTCCGCTTGAAGACTCTCTTCGTTCTTACGATACTCTTCAAGATTTTTTCCTAATTGAGCAGCTTTTTCTGTTAACTCGCTTAGTTTGGAAAGTAAATTATCGATATCGTTCTTTTGGGCTTCAAACGTTGATGTAATTTCTTGTTGTTCAGAAGAATGAGTACTTAATTCAATGATTCTTGCTTCTTTCGTAGTGATTTTTGCCCGCAAAATAGCCTTGGTATATTCTATGGCAGCAGCACTGAGAAAATAGCTTACATTATCAGGATCATACCCTCTTATTCCAATGTTATCTTTAATAAGTCCGTTTTCTCTGAGGTAACCGCTGATTTGTCGCAGCCATGAAACTGCTTTCTTGGCATTGGTGGGATTAATATTGTTTTTGAACGAAAGGCCAAACGGTAAAGGCTCTATAGAATTGTCCGGTGCATACTCATTCAATGGAACATGATAGTGCCCGGAAAAAGGGAACAAATCTTTTTCGTCTGCATCAACCAGGATAGTATATTTTAAGAGGGATAAATTCTTCTCTTTCTCTTGATTAAGTTCACTATCCTTAAATTCGAAAACATCTTGAAAAGCATATGTTTTAAAACCCTGCTTAGCCATCGACTCCCGTTGAGAAGAGTCAAATATTCCTTGGTCAATTTTCACAAGTTGATCTTTTAACTCAACTATTTGTTGAGTTACCCGTTCCGTTTCCAAATTTAAATCATTTTCTATTTTCCGAGATTCTTTGATCTTTTGCGCATATTCCTCTGAACTTAGAGGGTATTTTTCTAACTTTGCTTGAGTGTTTTTTTGCTCGGTATAAAGATCGTCCATCGACTGCTTGGTCATATCTATCTGAGTTTTTGCTTGTTGAAGCCCGTCTTCGATTTCTCGTATTTGCTTTGCTAATTCTTCGCCCGTTTTCTTAATACTGTGATATAGACCGACCACCGCTGGACCATTCTGCTCAATAATTTCTTTATAACCCTTTTCCTTAACATTAAGATTCTCATTTTCATTGGTAAGGGATGAGATAGTAGCACTCAATTGTTCAGCAGATTCCTTAGATAATTCATTTTCCAAGATAATCTTGTCCCGGTCTAACTTCTGGAGATCGTCGTGGCATTGCTTAATCTGGGTTTCTTCCTGAGTGATTTCCTTTTGTAAATTTTCAGTATCCTTTGCCAATGTCTTTTTATGAAAATCAAGTGCCATAGCAATTAAGGTTAGTTCCTTTTCAATTCTTAATCTATCGTTCTCCTTATTTGAAAGTGCTTCTCTTTTATCTTCAATGTCCAGCACAATACCTTCAATCCATTCCTGAAGAGTAGCTACGTCCGGGTTTTCTTCAAGGATGGATTGAGCGCGAGCGATTTTTCCTTCGAGTTCCTCTTTCTCCGACTCTAAAGCTGCGATTTTTTCTTCAAATTCTCTCTTGGCCTTTTCCTTATTGGTTGACTCTAATTCATTTTGTTCAATCACTAGTTTAGTCGTTATTAAGTCCGATTGCAGTTTTTCGATCAATCTTTGCAATTCTTCAACGCCAAGTTCCTTTTGCTTAAGGATATCGAGAAATTCTTTAATTTGATGGTACTTACTCTTGCCTTCGTCAATTTCATGTTCAAGATTCGATACTGATTGGCTTACGCTCACCATTTGTTCATTGACTTTCTGTATTTGAGACATACATTGGTCAGAATCTGTCTGAATTGTTGCCTTTTGCTTCAGAATAGCATTCAATTCTTCTTCGACTTGAGCTTCCCGGACATTCTGTTCATTTAAGGCGTGCTCATTTACCGAAACCTTACCTTTGAGCACTTCGGTAGTTTTCGTATGGTAGTCAATGAGCGCATTTAATTTATCGACAAAATCAGCGGAGCCAGCCATGAGTTCCTCATCACGCCGTTCCTTCTCCTTCTTGTCAATTTCTTTATTCCTGAGATCGAGTTCCAATTGTAAACAGTTATTAGAAACGATTTCAACATCCTTCTCTTTCTCGGCTTGTTGCTGAATCATTCGATCAAGGTTCATAATGCTTTCTTCAATACCCATCATACGTGCGAATTGGTTGAAGCGCTCAACATCTTTAATCTGGGTAAATTTACTGGTCTCCCCTTGTTTCCAATACAAAAGATATTTGTCCGGAGATATGCCCAAAGCCTCGATTTGTTTCCTATACTCGTCCAATTTACCGTACTTATCATTTTTATTACTATACACATACTCGCGGGCAGTTTTTAATTCTTCAATCGAATCTGATTCTTTGATCGTAAAATATTTAGAGCGTATTCTGGGCTTTTCATGTTCTGTGATTCCCTCGAAGCGAGCGTTAATCTCGATAAACATCTTATTATCTTCAAGTGACCCGTCATTATAAAATATCAAGCGTCCTTTGAAGAGCCAAGGGTTCTCGTCAGAGTACGCTTGACTTGAAGAGATTAGATCAACTGGATCCGCTTCATTAACATCAGCGTTGAGAATGCAAACAAAAACAGCAGCAATGGTAGATTTTCCCGTACCATTCAAACCGCCAATCAGGACGTTATCCTTATAATGGTTGGCGATTTCAGAAATGTTTTCAAAACCTTGAGGATCGGCAAAATAGACCGATTGCTTCTTGAATTCCCGGGCGTTTTCAAACGTCAATTCAATGGGATAGAGCATCTATTCATCCCCCTCACTAAAACAGTGATTGTGGTTTAGGATTGGGAACTTCTTTTCTGAAAAACTCCAAAACAACATCTAGCGAATAGTTTTGCGACATGGTCACGTCAGTAAGCCGTTTAAGTAAAATCGGTGTCATAAACGCTTCGCCAATACGGGTTATCGTATAGCTTTGAGCTTCCTTGTCTTCTTTTATCAGGCAGTATTCTATTAAAGGCTGCATTATGCTGGCAATCTTTTGGTCTGGTCTATCTGTTACGGAAGAGTCGATAATTTCAAGCAACTCACGGACACTGGTGGAAGGGTGGCCAAGCGTGATCTGGTTGTAATACATAAGCAAAAAGAGCAGGATAGGTGCAGTTTTTAAGCGATCTGTCAAAATTATGGGATGAACCGTCTGAACATAAACGTAACGGTTAATAATGTCATCATAAATAATTTTAGCCGGTATTGTTTCTTGTTCCAGACGCATGTTACTGATCGCTATAAAATCTTTAATTTCCTGATCACTTTTGGCGTTAAGGGCTTTCTTCAATCCGTCCTTTGTCAGTCCAATCCAATCACGCCTTAAAATAATGCTCGAACTGGCAGCAAGCAGTTGAATAGCATTTTTATATTTGGGAAGTAACGAAATGCTATTACTTGTTGTTTGTTCCATTTTCTTCACTCCTGACTAATCCTCTTAATTCTCCTAACGTGTTGCCTGCTTCCAGTTCATCTATTTGGGGAAAGCGAACAAGTTCATTTCCGCTCAACAAATTACTGGCACCTTTTACGGTTAGAAACTCCCAGTTGCCGATTTGTTTGGTTTTTGAGGTCCCCGTTTTTAAAAGGTTGAAATAGCTAGGCATTAGTGTTGATAAATAAGAGATAAGGTCCATAAAGGTTACCGCTTTCAGACGATCCGGGTTCTCAAAAAGATAAATCCAGTCTTTAATCGTTTCCTCTCGTCCGGCATTCTGAACTCCCATCTCAAGCACTTCTTCAAACTCTTGAAGGTAACTGCTGTCTCCCGCTGTATTTTGATTGTATTGTCCTTCTATTTGAGCAATTTCTTTCATATTGGCATATTCAGGAGCAGTGTTTTCAATTTCCGTATGCAGAATATCCAATCTTTTATTGGGTATAAAATCAAATCCAAAATCACCTCGTTCACCATCTTCGATCGCCTGCCATACATCATTTGGTGATATCCCGCCAAATATCTTCGCCGGCAAATAGGCTACAGGTTTATCCTCTGTTTCCATTTGGATCATGATTTCATAAGCCGATTGGATTTCGCTTTCTTCGTAATATTCATGTTGAACGGCTGACTTGATCTTTTCCCGCAAGGCAGTGCTGAACTTTTCTCTGGATATACTTGCAGTCCAGACTTGCAAGGCAGCGATACTTATCGCTTTGGCGACTTCTCCTAACCCTTCTTGTCCAACCAGAATAGCTTTTTGGATAATTCCTTCAATATAATGATTTCTCAGGCGAAAATCATCGAGCTTTTCCGTTATTGTCTCTTCTTTGGTGTAATCTTCAATTTTATGGACAGATTCAAGGATCAAGTCTTTGAGCTTACTAATTTCTTCAAGGGCATTTTCCTTTTGGATATAATAGGGTATATTGCGCTGGACGAGTTCAGTCATGCGGTAAACCGAGTTTAATAATTGCAAGAAGTTGGGCATACTGTCCAATCTTAACTTCCGACTCGTTTCAAGGTTTAACGAAGATAACTCTGCGATAAAAATCTCTTTCTGCAAGTCATCCTTTTCGTGATATACATAGTTTCTTTGCACCATATCTAAAAGCAATGTGCCCATGCGAATGCCTGCATTGGTGATCCTAATTCCGTCCTGCTTTGTTTTATCAACCCATCCTGCGGAGCGCATTTGGTAAAGGACCTGTTGGACAAATTCGTCAGTGATGGGACGCTTAAAGCGATTTCTTAATCGATTGGCCAATTGCTCTTCTGTATCCAGCCGCTCATCCGGATCAAAAGCGGTTTGAAGAACTAAATGAACCAAAAGTAAAAAGTCCAGTTGAAGCTTATACTGGTTGGTTTCGCGCACAAGAAACGACAAAACCCGGCTCAAGTGTGACAGCTCATTAAGACTGCGCCCCAGAATATCGGTATCACCTTCTGAGTCAGGCAAGAAAGGAATACGCTCAATCATTGACATTTCCCTCCAAAACGATTGCCTCTAACAAATCAAAATCCCATAAAAAATTTTCTTGCTCCGTTAAGTGGTTTGTGCCGGCCAATTCTTTTAATTGCTTTAAGCCTTCTGCATAGGAAACCAGGAGGAGCGTTCCCTGTTTTTTGGCAACAAACTTAAACTGTTCAAATTCCAAAGCATAAAGTTTTTCAACCATAGCGATTGCGGCCCTGTCATAGTCGCTCCAAATAATAATTTGACCGACACCCGCATTCTTGAAATGACGCAGTAAATCATAGACAGCAGAGCGTACTTGACCGTCAAACCCAACGATGCCAATATGGGCCCTATGTCCATAGGGTATATGTTTAATCAGCTTTCGAACGACCGCTCTGTTTTCAGCAGCAAAAATAGTTCTAATATTTTTTGCGTCTATCGACTGTAAATAATGCACTTCTTCGTCAGTTACTTTAGCTAAAACCGGAGCTTTTTCATAGTTATACATACCAAATGTAAAGACCAACCGGCACTGAGCAGCCAGTATGATATCCCTGTTTCCCGGCCGTGTTGTCAGGTGGATACTGCTAACGGGGTCACCTATGATTTCTTCCAGCTCTTCCAGCAGTGCAACCATGTTTCCATCAAACATTTTTGACGCAGCATGGACTTTCTCTTTAAAATAGGAGTTTGTCCCTATCTCTTTCCAATCAAAAAAAGGTGCTTTGGAAGCGGTTATAAGAACAGAAAGGAAAAAGTCCAAATGTTTTATCGAAATTTTCTTTTCGTTAATTCGATTTAAAAGCCATTGCTTTAATGTTTCAAAACCCACATGCGCATATGGATTGGTTAGGTTGTTCAGGATTTCGGTAAACGCTCTGATAAGTTTTTTATTCTGTTCTTCATTTTCTCGCGCTTGAGTTTTCCAATAATTTAGCAAATTGAAACCCGGAACATAATATGTATTTTTAAGATTAATTCCTCGGTCGGCAAATTCATTAACCTGAATAAGAATACCCAGGGCTACCCACTTATTAGTTTGATGAGAAAATGCCAAGCCACTTAACCCGGAACCTGACCAGTTTTTAAGTTGCGAAGCAGTCTTCTTCTTACTCCATGGCGTTTTATTTTGTATTTCTGGGGGTATATCGTTTTCTTCAAGAGAGTAAATCAGTGTTTTTGTTTTGTACTGAACAATTTTTTGCTGTTGGTGAATAACTCTCTCATGAATTCCTCTATCGTCTGCAATATCGGAAATGACGATTTCACCATTGTTCAAAAATGTATTTAAATAGCTGTCATGCATTACTCTTTGAAGACCCCCCTTCGACTGGAGACTTCTCATACAATCATAAACTTCCATGCCTATTGACATAAATCACTTATCCCACACTTATTGCCCTAATGGGTTCCTGAAGTACTTTATCATCCGACTTTCTTCGACTATGATTATAACACCAATGTAAAAATAAGGATATAAACAAGATTAGCACTCCCTATCAATTGAATAAGCCGCCACACCTGTGACGGCTAAACAATACCTGATTTTAGTCCTCGGTCAGCTCATCTGAAAAAAGAACTGACAGGTAATCCCTTACCCCATTCAATATACGATAAACTGAAACGAATTCTCCCTCGATCTTGTAAAATACCAGATAAACGCCACAAACAAGGAAGCGATAATCCGTTTTTAGATTAATCTTTGCACCAAGCGAGACTCCCATTTCAGGAAAATCAGCCAAATTTTCTATTTTAGAATAAATGACGGCTCCCATCTGTATAGCTGCTTCCGGATTATCCTCAGCGATGTAGGCTTTTATTTCCTGCACATCAGCAATGGCCATAGGGTTGATTCTAATTTTGTATTTCACCTTCAGACCTCCAATGCTTTCTTGAGGTCATCAAGGGTCTTCCATTCCTTTCCTGTTTTAATGGTATCCTCCGCTTCAGCAAGCTTTGATAAAAGCTTAACTACAGCCTGTTGCTTTTCATATTCCTGTATATCCAGAAGCACGTAACGACCTCTGCCGTTTTTGGTCAAAAACACAGGCTCCCCAACCTGGCAAGAACGAAGAACCTCGTTATAATTTCTCAAATCTGAAACCGGTTTTATATTGGGCATCCTTTGCGCCTCCACAGTTTATTGCGTTGTAATCATTATATGCTAATGTTTCGTAAAATTCAACATCATATTTAACAGCAAACCCTCAATCCATCAGTCTTTTACTTTTTCAAGCTTCACAACCGCCTCGCAATGCCTTGAGGATACAAAAAAGATGCCGTTTGAACCCGGTGGAGCCTTGGCGGAATGTTTTTTTAATTTCAAACGTTTTAGTGTAAAAAGTTAAACGGGGCTTATTATCCCGCCATCTGGATACCGTGGACTTACTCCGGCGCTTAGAAGCGAAAATTTGGTTATCTTCCGGCAAAGTATATTTGACAAATGCTTATCGCAAGGAGTACTTTTAGCTAAACAAGTTTTCCATCTTATCATATACTCTTTGTAAATTGGCCGTAGACCGATTGAACAATTCTAAACGTATTGCTGCTTGAATTTTCTAAAAAGTGTTATGTGAAATTCTGGAGGACTAATCTTTGGCTATTGACAACATTATGAAATTGTCTCATGTAATTACTTTTTTCCTTCTGAGAAAGCGACCCTGATTGGGCCGCCTTCCTAGCTTTCATCTTTTATTTAGCTCCCCAGGAGGAAGACAACATCTTCCCCATTATAGGATTTCTACATACCCTTCTGTTCCGTGCACGCGAATTCGTTGCCCATCTTTTATCAGTTTGGTAGCATTATCCACTCCGACAACTGCTGGTAAGCCATATTCACGTGCGATAACTGCTCCATGGGTCATCAGTCCACCAACTTCGGTGACTAGGCCTTTTATGGATACAAACAATGGTGTCCAGCTAGGGTCAGTAAAGGAGGTGACTAATATATCTTCATCTTCTAGATCAGCATCTTCCATGTTTAAGATGACACGTGCTCGTCCCTCTATAACTCCGGAAGAAACAGGTAGACATACAAATAGCTTCGGCTGGGAGATTTTCTCGTTTGTACTCACCTGCAATGATTTCACCATCAGACGTGATAACACGTGGGGGAGTTAGTTTTTCATATAATTTGTACTCGTCTTTTCGTTTGCTGATGACCTGGTAATCCAGTTTATTTGTGCGTACGACTTCGCGAAGTTCTTCAAAAGGGAGGTAGTAAATATCTTCTTTTTCATGAATAACGTTGGCTTGTACGAGTTGTTCGGCTTCTTTCAGTAAAGCCTGCTTATAAACGAAGTAGCGATTAACGATGCCGTATTTGGGATATTCACGATAACCGATGAAATTCCGGATTAGGTCGATCATTCGTTTTGTTTCTTTGGCTTTTTGTTCACCATCCGGTAATTGCTTCAATCGATCTAATAACTCTTGTTCTTTTTTCAAAGCTTCCTGTCGCCCTTGCTCAAATTTCCGATTGCCGGCATTAGGCTCAAAGTTTTTGATGTTACTGAGAATCATGGGGACAAGTGTAGTTGGTTTTTCGCTCCAACGGGTTTTAGTAATATCGATTTCTCCGACACATCGCATTCCGTATTTGTTAAGATAAGCATAGATAACATCTTGGGTTTCCTGTCCACCATCAAACTTAACCAGTTCATCCAAAAAGTTATCATCTTTTACATGTTGTAAATAATCAATTACTTCTGGATAAGGACGAATCACATCTGCGACATCCAATAGCGCCAGCCCCATTTCCGAAGTAATATTGTTTGGCACAGATTGAGAAAGCGTGTCTGCTACGTTTTTTTCACCTAACCACTCTTTCATTTTTTCATTGATCCATGATGAAGCATTTATAGCGGCCATAATCACACCCATATTTTGTGGATCTGATAAACTCTTCTTTAATTGCTGGATATCTTCCAGGATAAGATCAAATAAATCCGATCCTGATTTCGTTTGGATGTTATGCTTTAACTCATCTATCGATGTTTGACTACGCTTAATCAAATCAGAAACGATTGTCGGATCGTTTTCGATTTGTGTTTGAAAACCCGAAGACGACATAACTTTATTGCTTTTACCGGGACTCTGTTCTTTTTTATCATTTGGTAACGATTTTATAAAATCTCCTCGCTCTACGATGGTCATAAGTGCGTCTTTTATGAGCGGATCGGATTGTCCCAAGGCATCTAATACAGTTTTTCTGCTGTCAGGTGAAGCCAGCATATGTGTAACATCAACAAACAACCTTCCGCCAGCTTTACACATGGGTGCATTAGTTGTTAACAGGAAAAAAGACAGTCCCAATGGTTTCATGGGGTCGGTCATCATTTGTTGATGACCGACAGATACATAGACATGATTTTCGTGATCATTTGCTTCAGGGGTGGGGTATAAAGTAGTGATTGGCCGACTCTGGACAATATAAAATGTATCATCAGCCAAACACCATTCGATGTCCTGGGGGCGGCCGAAATATTCTTCGATCTTTCTGCCCATGTGCTCAAGCTGCAAAATCTGCTCATCCGTCAGCACTTGCCTATTCTGCCGCTCAGGCAGGGTCTCCTGTTCTTTCGTACCGCCATCTTTTAAGGCATAAACAGCCAGCTTCTTGGTGGATATCTTCTTATCGATAACCTTGCCGTTACGCACTTTATAGATATCAGCATTCACCAGGCCGGAGACCAAGGCCTCACCAAGTCCGAAGCTGGCATCAATGGATAACACCTTCCTATTAGAAGTGACGGGATCGGCAGTAAACAAAATCCCTGCCGCCTGCGGGAAGACATCTTCTGAACAACCACAGACAGGTGAACTTTACGGTGGTCGAAGCCGTTTTGAAGGCGGTAAGTTACTGCCCTCTCGGTAAACAGCGATGCCCAGCACTTGCTGATATGCTTGAGGATTGCTTCTTTTCCGATAATGTTCAAATACGTATCCTGCTGGCCGGCAAAGGAGGCCGTCGGTAAATCCTCTGCAGTCGCGCTGGAGCGTACTGCAGAGGCAGTTTTTTCATCAAGCTTCGAGAGGAAGCGGGTGATTTCTTCATTAATGTCTTCAGGTATGGCTATCCCTTCGATGACCCTGCGAATCTCACCGCTAAGTTCAGCGATTTTATCCCGGTCTTCCACCTTTAGAAGCGCTAACCGATCAAGTAATTCGTTAAGCGACGACGTTTCCCCAATGATTCTTTTAAAGGCTTCAGTAGAAATACAAAAGCCATCCGGTACGCGTATTCCTTCAATCCTGGAAACTTCCCCCAGGTTCGCGCCTTTACCCCCAACAACCATGAGTTTTGCTTTGTCAATGTCCTGAAAACCAAGCACAAAGGAACTCATACATTTGCCTCCTTTGGCGATTTCTTCTTTGATAATTTTGATGACATCCTTTCCATAATAATCCTCTCCAACAAATCGCATTAACATACTATTGCATTATAGCAGTAGCAAATCGGAACAAATAGTCTACATTTAGAATTTTTTATATGTTATAATTAAAGTGGGGAGGATTCAATTTTCAATGAAGTAAACCTTAAAGAAGCACCAGATGCCAAGGTGCATCCTTTTATAAGCAAATGAAAACAGTTATTTAACGAGCTGAAATAGTTTAAACATGTAAGGGAGGGTAGAAACCCCCTCCTTTTGTTATTCTAGCAGCAATCTAAATCGATTAAACTTACAATTATCCTACTAATGCGAATGTCTGATTTTTGTTCTTTGCCCCTGTTAACATCAAAAATCAAAACCCCTAAAAAAACAGGCCGAAAAATGCACTTTTTCAGCCCGTTTTTGCTCATTTTTTACTCCAAAACCACTACATATAGTGGTCAACCTGCCTTATTTGCCCTTCAAACCACTATTGGTCATCAGAACTATACTCTCAACGTGCCTTGAGGCTACAAAAAGTATGCCGCTTGAAGCTGGTGGGGCCTTGGCGGCACACTAGTTATTTTCTCTTAAATTTTCAATAGTATTTTCTAAACTGCAGGTAAAACTTTTTAAATAACTATTCTGATGGGTTAAGCAATATTGTTCGCGTTTAAAAGTATTTTCAAATAAGATTGACTTAATGTCCAAATCCTTGCAAATGTTATCAAAATCTCTTTCATATTTAGGATAAGCTTCACCCTTATATAATATGAGACGCTTTATAGGATTGGCCTTTAAAATGTCAATTAAGCCCTTATCATGCGAAGCAATGGAATGTGCATAAAATATATTTGAATTATTATTAATTGTGCTCCTAATGGCCATTTCAGTCTGAATATTCCTTATATGAAGGATATCCCACGTCATATTTTTAATTACATCTGTTATGTTATCCTTATCAGGCTGCATTAGCCTAAAAAAATAGGATAATTTAGGATCATTCTTCAAGAACAAACAACATATAACAAGTTCAAATTCTAAATAGCAATATAACTCATTATTCATAAACTCAACTAATTCTTTTACTTTATTTTCATATGATTTTTTGCTGCCAAATTTAATTAAATAAGTCTTACACAACACACAATATATGACTAAATATCTGTCAAATAGATCTTCATTAAAGTCAGAATTAATTACATCCCAAGCATCGTCCGCCAACAGATAATCTTCGATGCTGGGCATTACCTTGAAATAATCTTCTTGGAGTTGTTTTAAAGATAAACGACTAAACAGAAAGAAATAGAGAATATTTTGATAAACTATGCTTTTTTCTAATATTTTTTTATTGTATGTACATTCTAAAATATACGGGGAGGCGCTAGTTTGCACGTTTGCTTTTTTTATGCTGATCAATAAATTTAAAAGGCTGTGCTTATTTACCAGCTTTTTACCACTAAATAGTTTGTAGATATCACTAACAATATTTGAGTCTAAATTAATACAATACGCAACTTTAGTTGGAAAATCACTACCATATTTGGCAACTTTAAAACCATCATTATTTAGTATTCCCATTTTCTGATAGTCTGCTAAAGGTACTACTTGATAACCACCGCAATCTATCTCTGCATAAGATTTTCTAAATGCTGTCGAATCTGCATCAAATAATATACACATGGATTGTGCTAAATAGTTACCTGTTTTTAAGTATTCTTTAATTGGGTTTATAGCAGCAAGAATACGTTTAATCTTATCTTTTTCACTTTCAGCTATCATTGTAAAACTATTTCTCCTTTTTGTATAGAAGAACCACACATTCCACATGCCTCGAGGCTTCAAAAAGCATGACGGGAAAAACTGGTAGGGCCTTGGTGGAAACAATAATTTTAATAATTATTAGTATACTTCATATTTAAATATTTCTTCGAGGGATAATTCTTTTGATCAGATGGGTAAAGAATTTTTTGATATGGAATATTCAAGCTCTCACTATATACTTCAATATCTCCATTCATAGTTATCTTAATCAATCCTTGATCATAGGCAATTTCATGATTTGTGCAAAGACATAGTCCATTTTCTATCTTATCGTTACCACCTTTTGTTACAGGGACAATATGTGCCGCTCTTAGTATTTTAGGCTCTTTTACTCCACATATGGCGCATTGATTATCATACGCCTCTAAAACTAATTTTCTAAACACATTTTGTTTCCTATATGGTTTCTTTATAACTTTTTGTGTCCACTCACGGTTTTTGTATGGAAATTTTTTTCTTATTTGTTCGTCTGTTTCAAAGATAAATTTTCCGTTTACATCTGTTTTATATTGAGGCAACATCCCATATCTCTCCGACGACATGTCAAGAAAACCAGTATTTCCTTTTTCGTCCAGTACAATTTGAACCCTAATCTCATCTCTAGTATGATAAAACATCAATACTATAGGTATGATAATATCATCTGGTAAGTTATCCAAATAATCTTCCTTTAGTTGACGATTTCTATTTTCTCTTATTGCCGCATTATTATATTCAATTAGCAGCCATTTTGTAAAATACTTTTTAATTTTCATAGCTCCAGTCATCCTCTTAAATTTGTAACAAATTGTTTCTGCAACAAGACTATAGATTCTACGTGGTGCGTCCAGGGGAACATATCCACCGGCTGGACTTCTCTGACCTGATATCCCTTCCCAACCAAGTATCCCAAATCACGCGCTAGGGTGCCAGGATCGCATGAGACATAGACCAAACGCGGCGCCTCCATTGCGATAACCGTAATCAAAGCTTCCTGGTCACAACCCCGGCGGGGAGGATCGAGCACAACCACGTCCGGGCGCAGGCCCTGACCGGCCAAAGACGGAAGAAGCCTTTCCACCTTGCCGGCCAAAAACTCGGCGTTCCCGATTTTATTAAGAACTGCGTTGTGTCGGGCATCTTCAACTGCAGCGGATACAACCTCAAGACCGTAAACCTTGCCGGCTTGTTGAGATAGATACAATGCGATGGAACCAATCCCGGAATAGGCGTCGAGAACGGTTTCTTTGCCTGTCAAGGCAGCGTACTCTGCGGCTTTTCCGTATAAGATCTGTGTCTGCAGCGGGTTGACCTGATAAAAAGAATCCGGCGATATTCTGAAGGTCAGGTGGGCCAACCGGTCATAGATAGCGTCCCGGCCTGCCAGAAGCCTGAACTCCTTGCCCATAATCTCCCCGGACAAACCTGTGTGGATGTTGCGGACCAGGGAGGTTATCCCCGGCTGTTGGGACATAAGCTCACTTGCAAAGTCCTTCTCGCGCGGCCAATCCCGGCTTCCGGTAACGACTACGGCCATCATTTCGCCTGTAAAGAAAGCCTTACGCAATACCAGGTGTCTAAAAAAAACAGGCTCCCGTTCCAGGTCTCCTCCGTACTTGTTAAGGAGTGTCCCACAGAGGGAGGCCAACTGGTTCAACCCGGTGTCTACCAGGAGGCAACCAGGTTGCCGGCAGTTTCCGGCGCTGAAAAAATCGGTCAGATTATGGGAGCCCTCTTCAAAAAAACCAAGTTGATAGCGACCGTCTTGCTTTTCAACCTTAAAATGGACTTTATTGCGGTAGTGCCAGGGATGCTCCATACCCACGGTCTCACCAACCACTACCTCACCCAAACCGCCGATACGGGCTAAAGAATCCTGGACCAGACCAGTTTTCAGCCTCAAATGCTCCTTATAAGACACATGCTGCAAACGACAGCCGCCACAGGCGGCATAGTGGACGCACTGCGGCTCAAGCCTGCAGGAAGAAGGCTCCAGAATTTCCAACAGCCTCGCTACCGCATAATTTTTTTTCTTTTCTAAAACCTCGGCTAAAACCTTATCCCCGGGCAATGTCCCGGGGATAAATACTGCCAACCCATGGTAACGACCCACACCTGCTCCTGAGTGGGTGATCCCGGTAATAAGCACTTCGGCTTTTTCTCCAGTTCTGATGGTGGTCTTATTTGTTGTCAATTAGCAGCCTCACTGTTTGGCGAATCTTACGAAAAATGTAGTTCCTTCAGATCCGGTCTTAACCTTGATGGTGGCGTTGTGGCGGGCGGCGATGCTGTAGCAAACTGCCAGACCCAGGCCGGTTCCCTTTTCCTTGGTGGTAAAAAACGGAGTACCCAGCTTTTTAAGGACTTCCGGATCAATACCCGTACCCTGATCCTGCACGGACAGGACTACTTTGCCGTTATCCAGGCACGTCTTGATAGTCAGGTGCTTGCCGGGTTGCATGGCTTCCATCCCATTCCGGAACAAATTTAGGATTAACTGGCGTATTTCTTTTTCGTCCAGGTTTAAGTTTATTATTTCTCCAAGTTCTATTTTTATCTCCTTGTCACTTACCATTGCGTCGGCCTGAATAAGGGGATACAAGCTTTCAATAATATCATTGAGGTTGTGATGCTTCAACTCCACCGCCCTGCTTCTGGCAATGGAGAGGAATTCAGAAATAATTGCATTGGCCCGGTCTAGTTCGAGGATCATCAGGTCGTAGTATTCTTTGTATTGCACACAATCCTTTTTGCCGCTCAAGTATTGCAGAAAACCCTTAACCGCGGTCATTGGGTTTCTTATCTCGTGAGCAATCCCGGCAGCCATTTCGCCAACCAGGTTGAACCTTTCGAGCCGGGCCATCTCTATTTCCAGTTGCTTCTTTTCGGTAATATCAATGGAGTTAGTTAATACGCACTGTTCTCCACCAAGGGCTATGACATCCGCCGACAACAGACCTATCCGGATTTCACCCGACTTGGCTCTAAGCTTAACCTCCATGTTCCTGACTATACCATGTTTTTTAATTTCGCGTATATATTTCTGGCGATCTTCCACTTCCGGCCATAAGTTCAAATCCATACATGAACGGCCCAGGCTCTCCTCCAGGCTATACCCCAATACCCGTTCAAATGTCAGGTTTACGTCAATATACCTGAAATCTTCAAGTCTTCTAAGCGTCTGAATGATTGAACTGGTGTGAAAGATTTTATAAAAACGTTCCTCCGAATGGCGCAGGGCTTCTTCCGTCTTTTTATGTTCTGTTATATCGCGCCAGGTGACGGCAATCCCATCACCCAGCTTCACGGCCCTGATATCGTACATCCCGTATATAATTTTTTTTACAGGATCCTCATAGGTCATTTTTTCTCTGACCAGAGGGACACCTCGATTGGCAACCAAGCAGAATTCATTGAAAATGCCCGCTTCTTTATAAAGGGGACGCAGCTCCAGAATGCTCCTGCCGATCTGCTCCTCTCTGGTCATTTTGAAGTTGTGACATGCTGCGTCATTAACATAGTCAAGCAGGAAATCTGTGATTTTCCCGGACTTGTCCCGCACAGCCGAATAAACCGCAAAACAATCCAGCATACTGTCTACAAAGGTTTGAAAGCGTTCCTCGTTTTTTTGAATTCGTTCCTCCATGTTACGTAGTTGGGTAAGAAGCATCGCGCACTCAGGTGTTTTTAAAATTTCCTCATTGACAAACTGAGATCCGTACTTATTCTGGTAATCACAAATTTCACGACGGTTAATATAAGTATCCAAAGCTTTTCTTCTCAGCCCACCAGGTATACTTAATTTTACACTCACCAGTAATACCTCCAGAATATGGCACGATACTTATTTTATTTATTTAGACAAATATCTCACATTTCCTTCATGAATATTGTCGAAATCTGAAAAATTTCTAAATTTTTTTTCAATTTCGTAATCGCATAAAACAAGAAATATGCCTCTATTCAAGGCGCTTTCAACTTGTATTGAAGTAATTTTTATTATTTTTTTGTTAATTATTGTTAGATTATATTTTTAAAGGAATTTCTTTCATGTAAATACATTAAGCTAATATGCATGATAACGTAATTGATATGATTATTGTCATGGCAAATGCATGTGGGTGATTTTGGAAGCGGCAAATCGATCATTCCATAAAAACCGGCAATCATGGTAGGTATAGATTAATATTATTGTAATTGAGGTGAATAATTTCATAAAGAAAAACGCCCTATTCAGGCGTTTTCTTTATTGATGTGTGAGTAAATCAATAAGCCGGGTATAGATTTATATTCATTTTTGGTCCTCCACAATACTACTTAACGTAGTTTACGTACCGTCCAACTTTAAATTCTTTTTCCATAAATTCTTTTTCTGCTGTATTGCCCACAATTACTCCTGCTAACGGGGTAAATCCTTCCGGCACCCCCACTTCTTTTATCAGTTCAGGAGCTACAGAAAATGCGGCCAAAAAGCCTGTCAAGTAGACTGAACCCAGACCCAAAGCAGTTGCTGCAATTAGCACATTTTCTCCGGCACATGCTACATTTGCACCTGCTCCGCCATATGAGGTTTCGTTGTTACCAGAAATAACCAGCAAAGTTGGAGCCCCATAAAATGGGGTGTAGCCTTCTCCTTGACAAAAAGCTGTTGCTGCTGCCTGAATCAGCTTTCTGAGCAGTTCCTTGTTCTGAATTACTGAAATATGCACGCATCCCTCTGCCCCTCCTGCCTTTGGAGCTGCATCTGCTGCGAAAAGAAGTGTTTCCAACTGTCTGTCTGAAATCTGTTCTGTTGTATAGCTCCTCGTACTCTTTCTCTTTGCGATTGCTTGTAATGCTTCCATTTTGCATTTCTCCTTTTATAATTTAATCTTTTTGTTATGTTTACAAGCACACCTCCATATCCAGGTTTTTCATCATGTTAGACGTCTAACTATATACGCAAAAAAATAATCCTTGGATTATATGTGATTCATATTTGTTTATCCAGTCTGGAGTTTACCTTATTCAATAACATTTCAAAAACCTCTGATTCTTCATCTGTAAAATCACCATAGAGCATGGCATTAAGCTTTTCAGAAATATCCTCAAAAATTGGTCTCAGTTCAATTCCCTTATTGGTTAATTTTATATAGGTTACTCTACTATCCGTATAACTTTTTTCCTTTTGAATAAAACCATACTCCGCCAGCTTATCTATCAATACAGTAACTGTTGGCTTTGTCCTATTAATTTTATCTGCTAACTCCTTCATAGTGTATTTCTCTCCATGAAAAAGGATAACTAAAATATCACCATGAGAAGGAACAAGCCCTTTAATTCCATGACTTTCGAGTTCCCTGATGATAAACTTATTTGCTTTTTCTCTTATCCTGCCTATTAGGGAAAGCGCATTTTTTTGTTTCATATTCACAGTATAGTTAGACATCGAACTATTGTCAAGTTTTTTAGTCAATCGACAGAGAAATAAATTTAGAAACCCACAAACTAAAAAATACGCCCAATTTAGAGCGTATTCCGTCATTGACGTGTGAGTAAATCGATAAGCCGGGTTCTGTCTTGAGTGATCATCTATCTAGGACGACTGTTTCCAGCCGCCTCAAGCGACCTTACCCGGGAACGGGACGGGCCGTCCCTATGTTCCTCTATTCGGTCTTGCTCCAGGTGGGGTTTACCTAGCCGGCCGGTCGCCCGGCCGCTGGTGCGCTCTTACCGCACCGTTCCATCCTTGCCTCACACCGGAAGGTCAAACCTTCCGGCGGGCGGTCTGCATTTCTGTGGCACTTTCCTTGGGGTCGCCCCCACTGGGAGTTACCCAGCACCCTGCCCTGCGGAGCCCGGACTTTCCTCAGGCGCCACCTTTCGGCCTTGCGCCCGCGACCACCTGATTTACTCACTAGCATTTATATAACATATTATATCACTAAATATATAATAATTGCAAATCTCGCGCTCCGACTTGTCCGGTCTACCTTTCCCAGAATAAAAGCCGGCCGCAGTTGCTGCAGTATACCAGATCTGCTCCATGCTTTAAAAGGCGCAGGTCATTGAAAGGTACCCCCATCCGGCAACCCAGACAGATCCCTTTTTCGACCTTGGCCAGGGGGTCATTAAACCTTTTTTTCATCTCCTGGTATTTGTTCCAGAGGTTAATATCCAGTTTATCCAATATTTTTTGTCTTGATAGGGGCAACTGGGCTAAAACACTTTTTATCTTTTGCTGGTTGGCCAGGTATGTGCCGTGCATCTTACGAAACTCATCGGCTTTTTTATTTAACTCTACGCTCTTCTTCTCCAGCTGAGCGCGCAGGCTGTCCAGATGCTCCATGATATTAAGGATTTCATCCTCGGTCTTATTGACGACGCTCTTCAAGCTGTCAAGCTTGATTTTGCTGGTGTTGATTTCTTTGATGTTGGTGATAGTACCGCTGTATAATTTTTGCCCGAGATGATCCACCTGCTCAGTTGCCGCGGCAGCATCCATTTCTTTTTTTTTCAGCTCTTTTTTTAAACTATTATACTTTTCCTTTAACTTATCAAAGTCCGCCCGGCCCTGTTCTATTTCACTCCTGAGAGCCTTTAAGTCTTTGGAAATCTGCCCCTCCTTCAACTTTATCTCCAGCGCCTTCCTCTGACTATCCAGCAGCTGGATTTCCCACAGCGGTTTTAAATCGAGCATAGCAAACCTCTCTCCTCGACAAAATTAATAAAGGATAGGAATATTTCCTATCCTAAAGATACTCAAACGGGTCCGTCTTGGTCTCAGACAAGATTACCTCAATATCCATGTTCAATTCGCGGCAGCGGCTCCGGAGATAGTTCTGCAGCGCCGGCAGGACCACGGCTTCCGTGCCATAGTGCCCAGGATCCACAAACTTGAGTCCGGCGTCCAGTATTTTCTGGGCTGTATGGTACTTGATATCGCTGGTGACCAGGGTATCGGCTCCGCAAGACAAGGCTGCCTCCCAGAGCTCGGCGCCCGATCCGCCGCACACGGCCACCTTGCTGACGGTTTCCTCAAGGGATCCCCCAAAGCGCAGGGCAGCTAAACCCAGGACATCTTTCACCTTTTCGGCAAACCGTCCCAATGGCATCGGCTGGGGAAGCGCGCCAACCCTGCCTAGACCATAAGCCGCGCCGGGATTGTCCAGACGATAGAGATCGTAGGCGACCTCTTCGTATGGGTGGGCCTTGCTCATGGCCTGCAGGACCCCGTTTACCCGTTTGGCAGGAACTACGGTCTCCAGCCTTATTTCCTGCACCTGCTCTATTTCTCCGATACTGCCGATGAACGGATTGGCGCCTGCCAGCGGCTTGAAGGTACCAGTGCCAGGTACGGCAAACGTGCAGTGGCTGTAATTGCCGATCCAGCCGGCGCCGGCTTCAGCGATAGCGGACCTGACCTGGTCCAGGTGTCCCACCGGGACAAACACAGCCAGCTTAAAATATGCGTCACGGCCGGCCTCTTGCAATATCGAAAGGTCGTTAAGACCGAGCCTCCGGGCCAGGGCTGTATTCACCCCTCCCTCCGCCAGGTCAAGGTTGGTATGGGCCGCGTAAACGCAAATATTGTGGGAGATGAGGTAACGGATCAGTTCACCTTCCGCACGGTCAAAGCGGATAGCTTTGACCGGTTTAAAAAAAAGCGGGTGGTGGTTCACAATTAAACCAGCGCCTTTTTCCCGTGCTTCGGCGGCCACAACTGGGTTGACATCAAGCGCGAGCAGGACGCGGGCGATTTTATCTTCCGGGTCCCCCAACTGGAAGCCGCTGTTATCCCACTTTTCCGCAAGATATAGAGGCACAGCCTCTTCAATAAGACGAATTATCTCACTGACTTTTACAGGCATGCCGAAACCTCCCTGATTCTAGCCACTTTTGCCTCGATTTCCAGGGCTTTTTCCCTGGCCGCCGTACTATGGGCGAGGGCCAGCCCCGCCAGAACACGCTCGTACTTAACCATAAAACTGTTCAGGTACCTTTCCAGCAACGGGCTTTTTTTCTCCAGCAGTCTGGGGCCCAGCTCCAAATAGAGCGGGTCACAGGTAACTTCACATCCCGGTTCGGCGGCAATGACAACATATATCCGGCCTTCTTCTTCTACCAGTTCCTCATCGGCAATTTTCCAACCGTTAGCTGCCAGCCAATTCCTTAAGTCCCCCGCGTCGGTCATTGGCTGCATTACCAGCCTTTTAATTCCCGCCAATGTTGGCGGCGCCCCGGCCAGGATGCCCCTGATCGTGTTGCCGCCCATCCCGGCCAGGACCAATACCTCGACCTCGCCCGGCTTTAACGGTTGCAGTCCGTCTCCCAGGCGCAAAATTATCCGGTCTTCCAGGGTGTGCTCTTTAATCTTGTGTTTTGCTGACTGGAATGGTCCTTCCCTCAGGTCGGTAGCAATTACAAAACGGCATATTCCTTGTTTAACAAGAAAAATTGGGAGGTAAGCATGGTCGGTCCCTATGTCGGCGGCAATACTGCCGTATGGTATAAATGCCGCCAGCGCGGCTAAGCGCTTTGGAAGCTCCATGTTTTCCTCCACCATATTTTGCATCAGAACCAGTATAGACCATTTTTCAAAAAAAGACAAACCCCGCTATCCAGCGGGGTAACCGGAGTCATTTTTGCTCCTTCCAAATTCTGCTCCCAGCAGAGATCTCCATAGTATTGAAGACTTGTCGACATCACATTCATTTATAGCCTTGGCGGTTGTATCGAAGGCTTTCTCGATAACCAGCTTTCTGACCCCGTCCGGCGCGCCGCATGATATAACCTCATCCGCCGCGGGGCAGTTTAAAAACTCCGGCAGAAACATACGCATGCTGGCAAAAAGAGAATGTACCAGTTCCGCATACGTTTTGTTAAAATCATTAACCCTGTAGTAGACAAGCAACTCCAGATAGTAAGGGTCAAACGGCCTGGCGGCTGAAAGGTTCCACGCTTTGATTACCTTAACCAGCTGTAAAAATCTACCCGAGGAGGCTTTGTCTTTTGCCTTAAATAGCGCTTCCTCCTTATCCGGATTAGACTTAAACCAGCCGCCAAGGCCGTTGGGCGTAAGGTAACCAAATGATTTTAGTTTTATTGAGAGTACAAGGTCGAGGTCAACCCCCGGGCTTTTCACTCTGATAACCATCCCGTCTTCCCCTACCAGGGCATTACCGGCAAATTTCGATAACCTGTTTTTCAGGAAGTAAAGCAGTTTGGTTGAGTTTTTCTGGTAGCTATAGTAATATTTGGAACCAAGGACCAGGTGCAGCCTGAGTGTGTCGGAAGGCACACCTGTCCCCCTGCGGTAAGGGCCTCCGAAAAAGGAGCCGTTGACCTTCAATTCTCTCCCGGCCAACTCAATGAGCTGCTGACTTTTTGCCATTGCGGGGACAACGCTTTGTTCTGTTAACTCCAGTCCGGCTATGAAGTTCAGAAAAGCTTCTTCAATGGTTCCGTAAGGCAAGGGCTAACCCTCCGTCAGCTTGAAATTTAAGCCTCCGTTGTGTTAACCAGAGGACTAAATTCCAAAATTATCGACCTAAGCGCTATGGCCAAAATTGTAAGTTTAAATGTCATAATAAAGCATAAACTCGTACGGATGGGGTCTGAGTCTGATGGCGTCAACTTCACGGGCTATTTTATATTCAATCCAGGCATCCAGCACATCCTTGTCAAAGACGCCCCCTTCCAGGAGGAATTCATAGTCACTCTCCAGGGCCTTAAGAGCCTGGTCCAGTGACCCTGGTACGGAACGGATTTCTTTGGCCTCCTCGGCGGGCAGATCAAAAATGTCCTTGTCCATCGGTTCACCCGGGTAAATTTTATTTTTGATCCCGTCAAGACCGGCCATCAGCATGGCGGCAAAGGCCAGGTAGGGGTTGCAGGACGGGTCGGGCGGCCGGAACTCGATGCGTTTGGCCTTGGGGTTGTTGGAATACATGGGAATACGGACCGCCGCGCTCCTGTTCCGCATGGAATACACCAGGTTTACCGGGGCTTCATACCCGGGAACAAGCCGCTTGTAAGAGTTGGTGGTGGGACTGGTCAGGGCTGTAAGCGCATGGGCGTGCTTCAACAGGCCGCCGATATAATAAATGGCCGTTTCACTTAACTTGGCATAACCGTTGGCATCAAAAAACAAAGGTTTACCGTCCTTCCAGAGGCTCTGGTGGACATGCATGCCGGTACCGTTGTCCTGGAAGAGCGGCTTCGGCATAAAGGTCGCCGTCTTGTTGAATTTCCTGGCCACATTTTTAACGATATACTTAAACATCATTACCTGGTCGGCCATTTTGGTGAGCGTGCCGTACTTCATATCAATTTCAGCCTGGCCGGCGGTAGCCACTTCGTGGTGCTGGCACTCTACATGAATGCCGGCAGCCTGCATGGTCAGGACCATCTCGGTACGCATGTCCTGCTGGCTGTCCGTGGGCGGTACGGGGAAATATCCTTCTTTGTAGCGGGGCTTGTAGCCCAGGTTCGGATTTTCGTCCCGGCCGGAATTCCAGATTCCTTCCACGGAATCAACAAAGTAGTAGCCCGAATGCTGGTTTTGGTCATAGCGAATGGAATCGAACACGAAGAACTCTGCTTCCGGACCCCAGAAGCTCTGGTCCGCAATACCGCTGGCCTTTAAGTATTCTTCCGCCTTCTGAGCTATCCCCCGCGGGTCCCGGTTGTACCTATCCCCGGATACGGGATCAAACACATTGCAAATAATACTGAGCGTCTTCACCTGGCAGAAGGGATCTATACAGGCTGTGGCCGGGTCTGGAATAAGGACCATATCGCTTTGGTCGATGGCCCTGAACCCGCGGATACTGGAACCGTCAAAGCCAAGTCCTTCTTCAAATATTCCCTCGTCAAACTCTGATACGGGTACGGTGAAGTGCTGCCAGATGCCAGGCAGATCGATAAATTTGACATCAACCATTTTAACATCTTTGTCCTGGATTAAAGCAAGAACGTCCTGCGGTGTTTTCACTATGTATACCTCCTTTGTGATACATCAAAATGTAAAAACAACGGTCCTCCTTTCAAGTTCTTCTATGGAAATAAAAAACCTCATACAGGCCACCTTTTTGGTGACCCGTATGAGGCTTCATTACCTCATGGAAACTACTCAGTTCCAAGTATAAGAAACAACCCTGTTTCTGTATTCTTATAATATTTTAATTAACTTATATTATACATCTAATCTTACCAAAATCAAGAACCATAAATTGAAATAATTGTATAGCCAAACTAAATCCATTTGGCGCCTGTTTACTTATACTTTCAGATACATTATTTTTTCCTTGGCACGTTCCGCAATGCTCCTGAACAGGGTGCCCCAGACAATAGGAGCTGAAGAAATCGCCAGGATAATGGCCCAGTGCTCGCCGTTCAAAGGTACGGTGTGGAAGACCGGCTGCAGAAATGGCACATATACCGAGGCAAGCTGCAGCGTAGCGGAAAACAGAACGGCCCCCACCAGATAGGGATTGGTTCCCAGCCCCACCTCGAGAATGCTGTGAAATTCGGAACGGCAGATGAAAACATAAAACAACTGAAAGAACACCAGGGTGTTAAAAGCCAGGGTCCTGGCCAGGGCCAGGTCGCCCAGTGACAGGCCGATCCGGAAGGCAAGCAGGGTACCGGCTCCTATTACCACCCCGTTGAGGCCAATACGCCAGGTCATGCCGTGGGAAAACACACTCTCCTTGGGATGGCGCGGCGGCCGGTTCATAATGTCACGGTCGTACCGGTCAACCCCCAAGGCCATGGCCGGCAGGCCGTCGGTGACCAAATTCATCCACAGGATCTGGATCGGTACCAGCGGGAGGGGTAAGCCCCCCAGTACGGCCAGAAACATGGTCAGCACTTCCCCCACATTGCAGGAAAGCAGGTAGCGAATAAACTTCCGGATGTTGTCGTAGATGCCCCTGCCTTCTTCGATGGCGGCGACAATACTGCTGAAATTATCGTCCGACAGCACCATGGCCGAGGCTTCTTTGGTGACATCCGTCCCGGTCGTCCCCATGGCGATGCCGATATCAGCTTCCTTAACCGCCGGCGCGTCATTAACCCCATCCCCGGTCATCGCCACCACATGGCCCGACTGCTTTAAGGCGCGGACAATCCTAAGCTTGTGCTTGGGCGACAACCTGGCATATACGGATACCTTCCCCGCGGCCTCCTGCAGTTGCTTGTCCGATAACCGGTCAATTTCAGTGCCCGTCAGGATATCGCCTTTCTTGGACAGAATGCCCAGTTCTAGCGCTACGGCGCGGGCTGTCAACGGGTGGTCGCCGGTAATCATAACTACTTTGATGCCTGCTCTGTGACAGGTATGAACAGCGGTTACGGCGGCAGGCCGCGGCGGGTCGATCATGCCGGCCAGACCTAAAAAAACCAACCTCTGCTCAACAGCCTCCTCCGATAATTCTTCCGCTCCGGCCGGCAGCTCCCGGTAGGCAAATGCCAGCACGCGCAGGGCCTTCTCTGCCAGCAGCCCGTTGTGGCGCAGGATTTCTTCCCTGTCCCGCGCCGAGAGGGGGACCGCGATCCCGCCCCGGTAAGTGTGGGTACAAAGTTCAACGATACTGTCCGGCGCTCCCTTGACATAGGCCGCAACCTTTCCGGATGGTTGCCGGTGCAGGACAGTCATGCGCTTGCGGTCCGAGTCAAAAGGAAGTTCGGCGATCCTCGGCTCTTTAAGCTCCAGCCTCTCCCGCCAATAACCGGCCTTGGCGGCCATCACCAGGAGCGCTCCTTCGGTAGGGTCTCCCAGGATCGACCAGTCATGAGCGGGCCGTCCCTTCACTAATCCTCTGAAAAGCCCTGCGACACTGACTCCTCCCCGTTCCAGCACGGCATTGTTGCAAAAGGCCGCCGCCTTCATCAGCAGGGTAAACTTTATATCCCGCATGTCCCCTCTTCCCTCAAATTCACCCTTGGGATCGTAGCCTTCTCCGGTTATGTCAAACACATCACCATTTATGACAACCTTCCTGACAGTCATCTGGTTCTGGGTCAGGGTACCGGTTTTATCAGAGCAAATTACCGTGGCGCAGCCCAGGGTTTCTACAGCGGGCAGCTTGCGAATGATGGCATGACGCCGGATCATCCGCTGGACCCCTATGGCCAGGGCCACGGTTACAATGGCGGGAAGTCCTTCAGGTATAGCAGCTACCGCCAGACTAACCCCGGCCAGGAACATCTGGTAAGCTTCTTCGCCCCGGGCAATACCCACCACTACCACCGCCGCGCAAATCAATAGGCAAAAAGCCACCAGCCCTTTGCCGAGCTGTCCCAGGCGGCGCTGCAGCGGGGTTTCTTCCTGGCCGGCTTCCTGGATCATGCCGCATATCTGCCCCATCTCCGTAGACATGCCGGTGTGGATTACCACACCCCGCCCGCGCCCGCGTGTAACCGCGGTGCCAAGGTAGGCCATGTTGCGGGCGTCAGCCAGGGCAACTTCCTGACCGGGTAGAGCTTCTTCCCGCTTCCGTACGGGTACAGACTCGCCGGTAAGAGATGACTCTTCTATTTCCAGGTTGGCGGTCAGCAAAAGCCGCAGATCGGCTGGAATCCTGTCGCCCTCTTCCAATAAGACCAGGTCCCCGGGAACAAGCTCCGAGGCAGGGATTTTGCGTTCCTGGCCGCTGCGTACCACCCTGGCCTCCGGCGCGGTAAGCTGTTTCAGAGCTTCTATGGATCGCTCGGCACGGCACTCCTGGACGAAACCAAGAATGGCGTTAACCACCACGATTATCATAATGGTAACAGCATCGGCATATTCGCCCAACAGTCCTGATATAAAGGTAGCCGCCAGCAGCACCAGGACCATAAAATCTCTGAACTGGTTTGCAAAAAGACTCCATAGTGACGTTTTGGCGGCACGGGCCAGTTCATTGGGACCAAAACGCCCCAACCTTTCTTTAACTTCTTTCTCATTAAGACCTTTTTTACTATCGGTTTGCAGCTTCGTCAGAACTTCTTCCCCGGTTAAGGCATACCAGCGCCCGGCCATCACAGTCACCCCTTGTCCAATTACCTTATTATTCCAAATTATATTCAGAATCACCTGGAAAAATTACCACATGTCGGACAGGGGTTTTAAATGGCATGTGGCTTTTTCGAATTTACATGTCTGAGGTTGATCATTTAAAATACTTATAGAGTGCAGTATTAGAAACATACAGAACCTGAGGTGGATTATGATTACAATCACTATTCCAGGTAGAGGCGCTATAACTTTTCAGCATATCGTCCTGGACTACAACGGGACCTTGGGGTGCGACGGCAACCTGATCCCTGGCGTCAAGGAAAGGCTCAACCTACTGGCGGAAAATGTAAAGGTGCATATCATCACGGCAGACACTTTTGGGTTGTGTAAATCTTCATGCCGGGAGATAAAAGCAGTCATTCACATCCTTACTTCAGCAACAGGCGGCCCTGAAAAAGAGCAATATGTTGAAACCCTCGGCCCGGAAGGGGTTATGGCTGTAGGTAACGGCAACAACGACGCGCTCATGCTTGCCCGCGCGGCCGTAGGCGTGGCCGTGCTCGGTCCGGAGGGGACTTCCACCCTGGCCCTCAAAGCCTCAGACGTTGTGGTAAATGATATCAACGCCGGGCTGGACCTGCTGTTAAATCCTAAAAGGTTAATCGCAACCTTAAGGACATAGACACAACCGTGATTAAGAGATAATTTTTGTATTGATTACCCAGTATGTTCGCTCGAAACGGGCGTTCTTTTTTTTCGAAATTCTAGCAGCAACCTATCCCAACCGCTGCGATCATTTAATAAGTAAATGTAACAAAATGGATATTGTTGGCATATCATGTGTTAACCGGTCAAAACATATCTATTTTAAGGGGGATTTTTTGATGGATGAAAATATCAACGAGGATTCTCAGTTATCCGAAGTATTGGAGATACTCGGCAGGGTAAAACCAGAATCGAAGCTGACGCGTCACTGTCCGGGCAGCGGGTGCGCCAGCGAAAGTATTTTTACCTTCAGCCGGTGCGGTAACTATTACTGGATCGTTCTTATCTGCAAAAGTGGAACCTTTGCCTTTAAGCATATTAGCCCCGAATGGATTAGGACCTATTCTAATCTGATACTATCTTCCACACAAGTTTGTGTGGAGTGGAACATAAACCACTATATAACTGACTGGGCTGTTGAACAGGATAAATTCTGCGGAAATTATGATGACAGAAAGATGGTACGAGCGGTATAGTAGATATCATTTTTAAGTCAATATATCCAATAATGCCATTTTAATGTACTGGTAAAAATATATACCTTACCAGGCAGGCGCTGTATGTAACACAACAACCTTTGTTTTAATACCATATATTAAAACCAAAGAAAGGGGAGAATATTATGAGACACAGTATTCAAGCATCAAGTTTGGCCGAAGTGGTTGACAGAATCCTGACAAAAGGTATAGTAATTGACGCTTTTGTAAGGGTAGCCCTCGTCGGCATCGAGCTTTTGGCTATTGAAGCCCGGGTCGTTATCGCTTCCGTTGAGACCTGGTTGATGTACGCTGAAGCTGTTGGACTAACGGCCGGCCCACACCCGCATCCGCACGCTGCATAAAAAAGGTATTGCCGGGGTCATTTAATGGTCCCGGCAATTATCAACACATATTGAAGGAGGTTATCCCATGTCATTAACGATAAGTATGCAATCCTGGTGTGATATGTTTAAAAATAGTTGCAAAGATAGAACAGCTAACATTGATTGTATCATAAAACAAACAACCGATCTTGTCAGCAAGTACTACGACAATAGGCTCCGGCTTGGCGCAGAAACGGAAAAGCAATTAAAAATAAAAAATTCGGAGAACGAAAAAAAAGTCTCTAAAATATTATATGCCTATTTTAAAGATCGTAGCGATGCTGCCGGCGCATTGGCGGCCATGAGAAAATAGCATGGTTATAAAAAAAGTGATAAGAACTGTGCAAGATTTTTTTTCTGAAGTACTAGGCAAACCAGGAAAGGTTGTTGGGGTGAGCCGGGGAGAAGACTGTTGGAAAGTAAAAATAGAGGTACCTGAAGAAGTAGAATACATGAGGAGACACGCCAAGGGTGATCTCATGGCTATATATGATGTATCTATGGATAACAATTACGAAGTGACCAACTTTGAAAGGATAGCCCTAATGGAACGCGGCTCGCTGACAATTTACCCCATTGAACCCGACAAGGAAGAAGAAAAAGCCTAGATAAAACAGTCTTATAGACTGTAACACAGTTATATAGATTCGTTTTATTCTGCTTCATGAAAGAATGTTTTTGTTTCCTGTTTTCTTCTTTCAGAAGAAAACAAATTTTTTTGACTTATAGGGGTGATTCAAGCTGCCTGAACAAAAGATTTTCTACAAAAACCAAAGTTTTGTTGAAACAACATTTTTACATGAAATCTCCGAGAGGGCTCTAAGGTACCTCAACGCAGGGCTCTCAATACATTTTAGCGGGCCGTCAGGAACAGGAAAAACCACACTTGCTCTCAAGGTCGCCAGGTCCCTCGGAAGACCTTTCAGTATTATATACGGAAATAACGACTTTAGCTCTGCAGATTTGATTGGGGGTAACTACGGTTACCGCCGTAAGAAAACCGTTGATAATTTTATCCATAATGTTTATACGATTGAAGAAGATTTTCAGCTAAGATGGCTTGATAAACAACTAACCAAGGCCTGCCGGGACGGGCATGTTTTGGTTTATGACGAATTTTCCAGAACCCGCCCTACCATAAATAACATTTTGCTATCGGTATTGGAAGAGGGCGTTTTATTTCTGCCGGGTTTCGATGCGGAAAAACAATCGATAACAGTGCATCCTGAATTTCGCATCATATTTACCAGTAATCCCTTAGAATACGCGGGAGTGCACAAAACACAGGCTGCCTTGGAAGATCGCATGGTCACGATCGAGCTGAACGAAATGGACCGGGAGACTGAAGTTGCCATAACCATGGCCAATTCCTGCCTGAGTGATGAAGATGCCGGCAAAATTGTTGACATAGTCCGGGACTACCGGGTCATTGTCTCATCATCAAAAACCTGTACCGTCAGGACCTGCATCAAAATCGCCAGGGTTTTGGATAATGAAGATTTTAGAAAATATAGAAGCAGTATAACAAAAAATATGGTGGCGGAAATACTGTTTTCTGAAAGCAGGCACAAGGTAATAAATCAAAAGGAAGTATATCCCCACGTCCTTTCACTTATTGATAAATATTTATAAGGCCTACCTTGTAACCCATAATTAACCGGTAACCTTTTAAATTCGCAAAAAATAGGTGAGGATGAATGAAAATCTCCCAAGGGCTTTATGCATACTGCATTATTCAGTTGGAGCAGGAAAGAGATTTACGCGCCAAGCTTCCCGCTGATCTTTTTTTTATTTCACACCGGGGAATTGCCGTTATTGTTAAGAAAGCAGCGCAAGCCAGTTGGCAACCCACTCGAAAAAATATACTCAATCATCAAAAAGTTGTTACGCAATTGCAAGAAATAATAGATCTCCTGCCCCTGAGATTTGGAACTGTATTCAAGAACAATAACGAGGCAGAGAAAATATTGGATAAAAATTTTGATGAAATAAACCACTTGTTGAGCAAAATCAAAGGCCGGATAGAGCTTGGGTTAAAAATATTTTGGAAACAGGATGCTTTTGTAAAAGAAATTGGAGACAAAAAGATCGAGACATTGAAAAAAGAATATGGAATCAGGAAAAAGGACCGGTACGCTATCGCTATAGAGGCAGGCAAGATTATTGAGGAAAAGGTTCTGGATAAAAGAGATGAATATGTCAGGTTGATTTTTAAGCCACTTAAAAAACTGGCGGACGACTCCGTTCTTAACCCCGTTACCGGTGAAAAAATGGTCTTTAACGCAGCATTTCTTGTAAAAAGTGATCATATTGAAATTTTCGATCAAGCCGTAAAAGATTTGTATGATAAGTACCAGGAAAGATTTATCTTTAAGTATTCAGGCCCCTGGACCCCCTATAATTTCGTTAAGGTTAGCTGGTGACCTGGAGGTAGTGTATGTTTATAGTTGACGATATACTTTTGTCTCCATTTAAAGGGCTCATGTTTGTATTTAAAGAAATTCATAAAGAGGTTATGAAGGAATTCTGTGACGAAGAAAAAGTATATGAAGAGCTCCGCAGGCTTCAATATTTGTTGGATATTGGAGAAATAAGCGAAAAAATGTACGAACGTATGGAGAATGCCCTGATTGAACGCCTTCAAGAAATTGAAGAATATAAGGAACAAATGGAAGAGGAATCGGATGAATACTCAGAATAACAAAACCATTCTCCTCCGAATTTTCTGTCATTATTACTTCTGCCCCCGTCACCTTTGTCGGAGCATCCCATATACTATACAAACAAAACCTGTAATGTGCTTGGAAAAGCTTTTTTTTTGAGAACTTTTCGATATCCCCGGAGCGATCCGGACGGCCGGAGGTGTTATTTAGTGAAAAACGATAGCGATGGCGATATTCTGGGTAGTATTCTGAGAGGCATCGGTGAGATGGTTGATCTGGTACAAAAAATGGATTCCGAGAGAAAGACTGAGATAAACAGGACGGGGACCTTCGGCAATTTAACGGATCGTAAGGGACTCGGCTGCTGTTATGGTTTTACCTTGAAGACCGGTTTGCCGGGGAAAAAACCTCCCGGCGACTGCGACACTATGCCTGGCGGCGCACAGCAGGATATTATCTTTAAAAATAGCGATCCGGTAATAGACGTATTTGACGAGGGTGACTTTGTCCGGGTAGTAGTAGAGATACCTGCAGTTTCAGATGAAGATATAGTCCTTCACATCAAAGAAAATATCCTTTATTTAACCGTCTGGGCCAAGGATGAGCCTTTCAACAAATCCATAGCTCTGCCTCACCGGGTAAAACCCGGCACTATGCGAAAATCCATCCGTAACGGCATCCTGGAAGTACTCTTAGACGTGCAGGACTAAGTATCAAAAGCAGGTGAATAATTTAAATTGAATGAGCAGCTGACTTTTATTGTAGCCAAGGCCTTGGGCAAGGATGTCGGCAGGGGTATCGCCCGGATGGACCCTGCCGATATCCAGGCGCTGGGACTGGAAATCGGGGAACTGGTGGCTATCAGCGCCGGACGCCGGACGGCTGCCCGGGTCCTGCCTGCCCACTCCGAATACAGGGGTAAAAAATTACTGCAGATTGATGGGATTATCCGGGAAAACGCCGGTGTTAGCCTGGGTGACACAGTTCCAGTCAGCAGTGTGGCCAGCCGGAACGCCAAAAAAATAATTATGACCCCCATCGGCTCTGGAACTACCCAGATGGACGCGGCCTTTATCAGCCGTTCGCTGCAAGGCATGCCCCTGATTAAAGGAGACAAGGTAAGAATTTCATTATTGGGCTTAAGAAACCAGGAATTTGTGATAGAAGACACAATACCCGAAGGATTTGTGCTGCTTAAAAAGGACACCGTGGTAGAAGTGTTGCAGCTCAAAGGCTCGGGTATAAAAAAGGCCAATCAAATCACCTATGAGGATATCGGCGGCATGGGTAAGGAACTGGGCCGGATTCGGGAAATGATTGAACTGCCCCTCAAGTATCCGGCTTTATTTCAGCACCTTGGTGTTGAACCACCGAAAGGTGTGTTATTGTGTGGCCCTCCGGGCACAGGCAAGACATTGATTGCACGTGCTGTGGCCAATGAAGCAGGCGCCTATTTTTTATCCGTTAACGGACCGGAAGTTATCAATAAATTTTACGGCGAAAGCGAAGCCAAGTTAAGGGAAATTTTTGAAAAGGCCGCTCAAAAGAGCAGGAGCATTATCTTTCTGGATGAGATCGACGCCATTGCGCCCAAGCGGGTCGAAGTTACCGGAGAGGTCGAGAAACGTGTAGTGGCCCAACTGCTTACCTTAATGGACGGACTGAGCTCGCGCGGCCAGGTGATCGTCATCGGCGCCACCAACATCCCCGATGCGCTGGATCCCGCCCTACGTCGTCCCGGCCGGTTTGACCGCGAAATAAACATTGGTGTGCCTGATTACAAAGGAAGGATGGAAATCCTGCAGATCCACACCCGCGGCATGCCCCTGGAAGAGGATGTCGACCTTGAGCGGGTGGCAGAATTAACAGGTGGCTTCGTAGGAGCAGACTTACTAGCTCTCTGCCGTGAATCAGCCATGCATCGCATCAGAAAATATTTACCCCATCTGGAACCGCTCACGGAAGGGCTTCCCGCTGACCTGGTCGCCAGGCTGCGAGTATCTATGCAAGATTTTCTGCAGGCCTTGGAAGAAGTTGAACCGTCAGCCACCAGGGAATTTCTGGTGGAGGTGCCTAACGTGGGTTGGGAAGACGTAGGGGGACTGGACGAGATCAAGCAGCACCTGTGTGAAACTGTCGAATGGCCCTTGAAATATGAAGAGCTCTTCGATCAGGCGGGAGCACAGGCGTCGCGAGGGATACTCTTATACGGGCCACCCGGCACAGGCAAAACCTTGCTGGCGCGGGCGATGGCCAACGTGGCCAACGCCAACTTTATCTCGATCAAAGGTCCCTCCCTTTTATCCAAATGGGTGGGAGAATCTGAAAAGGCTGTACGGGAGGTTTTTCGCAAAGCGCGTCAGGCAGCGCCTTGTATCATTTTTTTTGATGAAATAGATGCCCTGGTTTCTTCCCGTGGCATGGGGGGCGGCGCTGTCGCAGAGCGGGTGTTGAGCCAACTGTTGACCGAGATGGACGGAATTGAAGAATTGCGGCGGGTGGTAGTGCTGGGCGCCACCAACCGGCTGGATCTGATCGATCCGGCCCTGCTGCGGCCAGGCCGTTTTGACCTGCAGTTGCAATTGGGGCTTCCCGACTGTGCCGCCCGCCGGCAAATCCTGGCTGTGCACACCCGGAAAAGGCCTGTGGCAGAAGATGTTGATTTGGACGGGTTGGCCGTCGAAACCGCAGGTTTCTCCGGCGCGGAAATCCACCATCTATGCAACCGGGCAGCGCTTGCTGCAGTGCGTGAGTATTTGACCCAAAATCTCAAGTCTCAACCGGAACCTCCGGCTATAACGCTCTGCAATAAGCATTTCCGCCTGGCCTTGGCGGAACTTAAGTCGTGGGCGACACCGGACGATCCGCGCAAAGCTCGACCCGAAGCAACAGAATAGAAGAGGTTGGAGGTTTTGGCATGGAAAATGGGCTGCGACCCAGAAAGCAAAGAGATGAAGACACGCTGGTGGTTCTGGTAGACCGCCTGCTGGACAAAGGCATCGTGATTAATGCCGATATCGTAGTGTCCGTGGCCGGGGTGGAACTGCTGGGAGTAAAAATAAGGGCGGCGCTTGCTTCCTTTGAAACAGCAGCCCGCTATGGCCTGGAATTCCCCTCCGGTACCAACATTGAGACCGCCGCCTGGAAAGAGGCCATTATCGAAAAAGAAAATTGCCCGCAGTGTGAAAAGCGGATACCGAAGGAAGAACTCCTGACTGAAGGGTGCCCGTGGTGCGGGTGGATTTCTGCCAGAGGGAAAAAACAAAAAGAGGCGATCGCATCTTTGCCTTAAATATTGACAGAAAGAGGGACGTCATGATGAAAATGGATGACCAAAAATGAAACAATTCCTGGCTGCACTGGATTGCCGGAGCAGGGCTATATGGTGGCACTTGTGCAGCCACGGCCATGCAAAACTCAGCGACCTGGCACACGCAGCCGGTCTGGACAGCGACATGGAGGTTATACTTTGCCTGCGCCAGGTAATTAACCCTGTTGCCACAACCCTTTTAGGCGAGCCGGTTGTAGAATTTGCTTCTTGCCGTGTTGATCAGGCGACAGGCGAAAAAATAAATTTCCATTGGTGGCTTAAGCCCGCCTTTTGGTCGAGGCCAGCTAAAGGGCAGCCCCTTGTTGATGTATTTGAAACTGGTAACGAACTGGTGATAATTGTTGATCTCAATGACAGGGCAGACTCCTGCCAACCGGAAGTAACCTGCCGAAATGGTATCGTTATGATTAGATTCGACCATTCAAGCGACCGGTGATCATTTTGATCTCCTAATACAAATAAGCGAGGTACAGCCATGCCTCTGGAAATCGATGCCGATAATTTAAAACACGGTTTACTCGGTCTTGTCATAGCCCTGCTTGAGATCATCAAGGATGCTCTAAAATTACAGGCACTGGCTCGCATGGACGACGACAGCCTGGAAGAGGATGAAATAGAGCGATTAGGCCGGGCACTGCGTGATTTGGACCGGGCAATTGAAGAGATGAAGTTGGAGCAAGGTGTAACCGAGTCCGTTAAAAATGTCCGGGACGGTCTGGATCGTATCGTCGACGATGTGGTTGACCGGATCCTTAATCCCCGTCGTTGGGAAGAAGAAGTAGATTGAGGGGTGAAAGAATGAATCAACGGGCAGACGACGGTGCAAAAGAGGCTGCGGACCGGAACTCGCCTGCGGTGAAAGCGCTGGCGCGCCTGCTGGTAAAGGCTGAACTGGAAAGAATGGAACTGGAAAAAGAAATACGAACTGCAGTGCGGGAAATTGTGCGATTAACCGTTCAGGACGCTGTCCACATCGTCCTGAACGAAATGGCGCAGCAAAATAACATAGTGGAATCCTTAAACCAGGCGCCTGCGGCAGCACTGGAACCCGCGGATGATGTAATACTTACTGATATTCTACAAACGCCGGATCAGAAGCAGCTGTACCGGCAGCCTCAACCGGCCGCACATGAGCCCGCAGGCCTGTATCTTTACGGAGTAGCCGCGGCAGAAACAGGAATTGAACTGGGTATTACCGGTATTGACGGTCGCCGGGTTTATTCCCTGGCCGCTGCAGGCTTATGCGCTGTAGTACATGACTGTGCTGCCGAACCCTACCGGCCGGATAACGATGAACAGGCCAAAGAATGGCTATTCGACCATCAGGATGTGTTGGACCGTGCTAAAGAAAAGCTGGATACTATCTTGCCCTTTGGTTTCAACACCATTATTTACGCTGCAGACCGCCCTCCGCAAGAGGTGTTGCAAGAATGGCTGTCACAGGAAAGCAAGCAATTGCAATCGCTGCTTGAGCGCCTGAAAGATAATGAAGAATACGCGGTCAAAATCCTGGCGCCTGAAGAAGCTTTAAAACAGGCCGCCTTACGGGAAGACCCCCACCTGCAAAAACTGCAGCGTGAACTGGAGGGTAAGCCGGAAGGAGCACGCTACCTCTATCGGGAAAAACTGGAACAAGCGGTTAAGGAAGCCCTGGAAGATATTGTGGAGGTTTACTTCAGAAAAGTTTACAGGGCGCTGCGTCCTTTATGCTCAGATATACAGGTAGAAAAAATAAAAAAGACATCGCCCGGAGCACGCATGGTCGCCAATCTTTCCTGTCTGGTACAGAAAAACCGGTTGCAGGAATTAGGCGTCGCACTGGCGAAAATTCAACAACATGATGGTTTAACAGTGGATTTTACCGGGCCCTGGCCGCCTTACAGTTTTGTCGGCCAGCTTGCTATGCCGACTTAAATACTAATTCCCGGTTGTCCATCGCGAATTCATTCGCACTGTGCAAGTTCGATTCATAGTTTATTATTGAAGAATCATGGTTTGTTCATTTGAGAGGTAGAAGATATGGTGAGCAAGAGCAAACAATTATATCCTTTGCAACGCCGGGAAGCGACGCTCAACGATCTTCTCGACCGTCTTTTAACTAAAGGGTTGATGTTAAACAGCGACGTGGTGGTTACTGTGTCCGGCATTCCACTGCTTGGGCTAAATTTACGACTGGCCCTGGGCGGCATGTCCACCATGCTGCGCTACGGTTTTATGACGGACTGGGATGAGGCCATCCGCTCCGTAGCTAAAAAAAAGCAGGTCGAGGCAGGTCCACGCCTGGAAGATGGAGAGCAGCTGCTCCTTTCCCTGTTTGGTTCTTGCTGGTACAGCAAGGGTATTTATTCCGCCTGGCGGCCGGGATTGATTCACCTGACCAATCGCCGCCTGCTGCTCTACCAGCAGGAACCCTCAGAAACGCTGCTGGATATTAATTTATGGCTGATCAGTGGAATTGATACCCGGCAGGTAGCGCACTTCAGCGATCAAAACAGGCAGGAAGTTTGGCTCACCATGACTTCCGGCGACGTGGTGCGGCTGCATTGTGTAGACATTGAGAACTTATTGGACACCCTGAAAAAAGCACAAGCCCTGGCCGGCTCTAAAGACATTAATCTTGCGTCTCCGGATATAGACGAGACAATCTGGTACTTGACGACAGACGGCGCCGGCAAGTTTGCCTGGCAGTCCGGCGCCTTTTGCGTGCGGGATGGCGCACTATGCTGGTTGGGACGCTCCGGACAAAGCCTGTCGTTCCGCATGGCAGCCGCTGATGTGCTGGCAGTAGAGTTTATCGCAGAAGATATTATGAGCGGCCCGGACGGCAAGCTGGTATTGGAAATGCATTACCTGGGCCGCACTAACACGGAAAAAGCTTACTTTGCAGGTAATATGGACGCTTTACGTCCGTGGATCCGTCTGCTCCGGGAGGCCCGCCGCGATATTCTGGAAACCTGTCCGGTTTGCGGAGCGCCCGCGCCCAGAGGCCGGTTACTGAATAAGGGGTGTGACGCCTGCGGCTGGCTCAGCGCCCGGTTAAAACGGCTCCTGCCTTAGAATCATTGAGCTGATACCCGGCGCTTGTTCCAATTAACCAACTGGTCTTTGTTTCAGCGCGCAATGCTTTCCAGATATTTTTCAGCTGCTACGGCTGCCGTAGCGCCGTCGGCAACGGCCGTTACGACTTGACGCAGCAGCTTTTTGCGCACATCGCCGGCTGCAAAAAGGCCGGGACAGCTTGTCGCCATGTTTTCATCGGTGATTACATAACCCTGGTCGTCCAGTTTTACCAAATCGCGAACCAGCCCGGCGTTGGGCCTGGTACCGACATAGAGAAATACTCCGTCAACTTTTATCTCCTCCACATCGCCGCTTTGTACGTTTTTCACCCGGATCCCTTCGACAAAGTAAGCGCCGAGGATTTCCTCCACTACGGAATGCCATATGAATTCAATTCTCGGATTGCGCCTCGCCCTCTCCTGAAGGACTTTTGTCGCCCGCAGCTCGCCCCGCCGGTGAATGATATATACTTTCTCGGCAAAACGGGTTAAAAATATCGCTTCCTCCACCGCGGCGTCGCCGCCGCCCACAACCGCGACCGTCCTGCCTTTAAAGAATGCCCCGTCACAGGTGGCGCAGAAAGACACACCCAGCCCGTGGAGTTCCTCCTCCCCTTTAATACCTAATTTTCCCGGCTGAGTCCCGCTGGCCAGAATCACCGCCCTGGTGACAATCTCTCCCTCCCCGGTCCTTACGGCAAAGCCGTTTTCCATACGCAACAGCCTTTGTACGTTGGCATCAAGCACATTTAACCCGAAGCGCCTTGCCTGCACGTCCATCCGTCTTGCCAACTCCGGTCCGCCAATCCCTTCTTCAAACCCGGGGTAATTTTCAATACGCTCCGTACCGGCTGCCTGCCCACCCAAGGCGCCCTGCTCGATCAACACGACATCCAGAGCCGCCCTGGCGGCGTAGAGGCCTGCCGCCAACCCCGCCGGTCCCCCGCCGATAATAACGATATCTTTCATTTCCATAGCCAATTGCCTCCAAACTTTTTCAATATATAGTTAAAGCTAATTATCCGTACTCTCTTTTGTTTGGGCGCCTCTTATGGTTGAGCAAATAGGCGTTTAATTTCGGCCAGTAGTTCAGCGCTGGACATAGATCCGTCAGCGCTTTACTTCGGCAATAACAGCTTACAACTGTTTTGAAACGGTTTTATGGTTTTTTTAATAACAACTCTGCTAGATATTCAAATATTTCCCTTCTTCTCACTATCCCTATAAAGAATCCACCATCATCCACTACAGGGACAAAATTTTGAACGATGGCAAGCGAAAGCAAATCTTCGATTTCAGCGTCAATCTGTACAGGATTATTCTTCATACGCTGTGGTATATCCCGCAACAGAATTGTTTCTGTATCTTTAAAGCTCAGGTCATGAGTATTTTTTAACTTCCACAACAAATCGCCCTCGGTTATTGTTCCTGCATATTTTCCTTCATCATTAATTATTGGCACAGCCGTATACCGGTGATATTCCATTTTTTCTAAGGCTTGCCGCATCGTAGATTTTAATGGCAAATAAACGACCTCACTTTTTGGTAAAAGGAAAAAAGCTATTTTCATGGAAACCCCCTTGATATGTAAAAAAGTTATTATAAATTAAACCACAAAATTGTTAATAATTCATTAAAATAACACAAAGAAGCCCCGTCAGGAGTTTTAATCACCCCGAGGAAGAAAATGACTTGTCTTACGGCAAGTTGTATCGATATACCCAGATCGAATTGAGGTCGATATTTGGTATAATGAATATTGCGCATAGTTAGGCGGACTTGGAAGAAACCATGCCTTGTACATAGAACCCTATTCTCAGGACGAGCTTGTCATGATTTCTTCTCATAAACACCCTTATAGCCAAAAAGAAGTGATTTCTACGAAAGACCTTCAAAAAGAAACTCTCCTATGGAGAGAAAAAGGTTCTGCTGCGCGAACTCTTGTTGAACAGTTTTTAAACGACAAACAATTCCATTTTAAAAACCGGATGGAAGTAAGCGACACGGAAACAATAAAGCATATGGTTATTGCCGGTGTAGGAATTGCGTTTGTACCGAAACTGGCTGTCAGACAAGAGCTCTCCTTGTTACTGCTCCGTACCGTAAATGACAGCAAGTTTCTTATCCCCATTCATTTTACTGTCATATCGGCCAAGGACCAGCATACTTACCCGACGGTACTTGCATTTTCAAGCTTTTTAAGGAAGTGGCCTTTAAACTGACCGGTACCCATAAAGACTCCACCTCGCTGTCAACGGCATCCATACAGGATGGAAAAACTGGTCCAACTGGCCAAAGAACACAAGGCGGACGTCGTCATCCACTGTTTCACTTACTTTCTGTGACCCTTATCTGGTCGAGGCCAACCGGGTTGAAAAGGTACTGAAAGAGTACGGAATCCCCCTTTTGAAATTGAAACCGACTACGGCCAGGAAGATTCCGGACAGCTAAAAACAAGGTCGAAGCATTAGATACTTTCATAGATCCTGTCCCTGTAAACCTTCACCCATCGCCGCAACCAATAATCTATTATCGAAAGTCAATAAATGCAATTCCGGTAACCTTTTTTGTAACGTCTTTGCAGTGGCCAGGTGCCATAAGTCGGCGCCCCGTAGCGGCCATTTTTGAGATAAGGATTTAAACTTATCCCAATCCGGTATTAGGTACAGACGCCTCCATGGACCTTCTTCCAAGGATTCAAAACCGGCATTTACAAGCACATCGGCCAGAAGACCTTCACGCCTTATACGAGATATAACCGCATAAACCTCGGCGTAGGAAAGAGAAGAAATAAGATGAGTACCTTCCCGGCACGACCAGTTTACCGCCTCTTCACTGTGTTTATCCTTAAAAAGCGCGGACAAAACGGCTGAAGCATCCCAGTATATGACAACGGGATTATTGTTATACACTAACCTCTGTCCTCCTCCAACATTTTACGGGCCAATTCACCCGGCAAGGGTAAAGGAGGAGGTAAATTTCTCACCTTTTTTTTCTTTTTAGCAGTTTGGATCAAACCCTCCCTCTCCAGGCTTGCTATACGCTCGGCAAGGGGAAGGTCTTCTTCTGCAGAAACTGGAATGATTCGCCCTACGGGCTTATCCCGGTCGGTAATAATAACTTCCGCCCCTTTTTGGACCTCCTTAAGCAACTTGCTAAGATTTATTTTAGCGTCACGGATACCAATACTTATTGGCCTCAACTCTACCCCTCCCCTCAAGTTAACCACAGTAACTATGATTATATTATAATCACTATAACCACAATAATCAAGGACATCGGCTATATCAAAAAAGGTATCTTGTAAAACTGGATACCCGAGTGTAACTGTGCGGTTATTTGCTTCGATAATCTTCTGGTTCTGATCAAATAGCTATAGTATCTTTGGCATACTTGGTCAGGTAGTAGTAGTGCTGTGAGAGTGCCTGGCAGGAGTCCAGTTAAGAGGTAATCCCTCTCTTAAAAAACGATAGCGCCGAAGTCTGACTCCGGCGCTACACTGATGTTTCATGGTGGGCGATGACGGGCTCGAACCGCCGACATCCTGCTTGTAAGGCAGGCGCTCTCCCAGCTGAGCTAATCGCCCGTATTATGGTGACCCCTACGGGATTCGAACCCGTGTTACCGCCGTGAAAGGGCGGTGTCTTAGACCACTTGACCAAGGGGCCATTTTGGTAGTTGGTGGTGTGTGGTTGGTGGTTGGTGGTTTAACCCAACGACTCACGACCCACGACTAACGACTCAAATGGTGGGCCCACCAGGATTCGAACCTGGAACCAGCCGGTTATGAGCCGGATGCTCTACCGTTGAGCTATGGGCCCAAGAATGGCTCCCCGAGTAGGATTCGAACCTACAACCTACCGGTTAACAGCCGGTTGCTCTACCGTTGAGCTATCGAGGAACATCGGCAAGGACTATTATACGATAATTTGTACTCGCCGTCAATGAATCTCTTGCTGATAATTTATTCCGAAAATATACTTAATGAAACAACCATGATTTTAAACCACCAGCCACCCTGAAAATGCAGGTGCGAATTCTCATTCGCACCTGCATCGAGACGTATTTTTTATTTTACATTTAATCCAGGTAGTCCTTTAACTTCTTGCTGCGGCTGGGGTGGCGCAGCTTGCGCAGCGTCTTGGCTTCTATCTGCCGGATCCGTTCCCGCGTTACCCCAAACTTCTGGCCGACCTCTTCCAAGGTCCTGGCCCTGCCGTCGTCAAGGCCGAAGCGGAGGCGAAGCACCCTTTGTTCCCGCTCGGTTAAGGTCTTTAAGACCTCGTCCAACTGTTCCCGCAGAAGGGTGAAAGACGCTTCCTCAGCCGGCGCCCTGGCGTCGTGGTCCTCAATAAAGTCACCCAGGTGGGAGTCTTCCTCTTCCCCAATCGGCGTTTCTAAAGATACCGGTTCCTGTGCTATCTTCTGTATTTCCCTGACCTTCTCCTCGGAGATGTTCATCTCCTTGGCTATTTCCTCCGGGCTTGGTTCCCGGCCCAATTCTTGCAGCAACTGCCGCTGCACCCGGACCAGTTTATTAATAGTCTCAACCATGTGCACTGGAATCCTGATGGTCCTGGCCTGGTCGGCAATGGCTCTGGTTATGGCCTGACGAATCCACCAGGTCGCATAGGTGCTGAACTTGTAGCCCTTGCGGTAATCAAACTTTTCAACAGCCTTGATCAAACCCAGGTTGCCCTCCTGAATCAGATCCAGAAAAAGCATCCCGCGCCCCACATAACGCTTGGCGATACTGACTACCAGCCGCAAGTTGGCCTCAGCCAGTCTTCTTTTGGCCCCGTCATCACCAAGTTCCATACGTTTCGCCAGATCCACTTCTTCTTCGGGAGTGAGCAGGGGAACGCGACCGATTTCTTTGAGATACATACGTACGGGATCATCTATGCCCACGCCTTCAGGGACGGTAAGATCTACTTCAACCTCTTCGGCCGGGGTTTCTTCTATTGTTGAACCGTCAATAGGTTCTATTTCCGGTACTTCCGGAACAACTTCTATGCCCAAACCTGCCAGTTTTTCATAAATATCATCAATTTGTTCAGGAGTTAGGTCGGTACCCTGGAGACTGTCCATAATCTCATTATAGGTCAGGACGCCGCGTTTCTTTCCTTTTTCAATGAGTTCCATAACGCTTTCAGTTTTGAGTTCGTCTCTCACATGCCATCACTCCCCTCTTTAGGGCACTTCCCGGTATTACTTACAATCAGTTTCTGGTAATCTTCCTGCAGTTTCCTGGAGCGGGCCTGGTCTCCAACCTTCTCAGCCTCATCTATGCCCTGTAAAATCATCAGCTCACGCAGCAAATGGTAATGGCTCCCCAACTTTTCAGCCTCACCTATTTCTTTCAGTATTTTTTCTCTTCGCTCCTGCCTCCGGCAACGAACGACCGACTTAATGTGGCTGTGTAATATTTCAACCGGGTCATCCCCGGGTATTTCCTGGGTCAGCAGCATGCCCAACAAGGCCTGCTCATCATCATCAAGGTATTGTGCTATTTCTGCCGGCTGGTATTGCGGTTTTCCGGCAATTTCCAGGCAATATTTAAATATTTTTCGGTAGCGCGGGTCCTGAAAATGCTCACCGCCCATTTTTTCATGGACGGTCCGGGCCAGGGAGGGGTCCTCCAATGCCAACCTCAACAGGACTGCTTCAGCTTTACTTCGAGCGTCGCTAGTATCCACTTTACTAACGATAGTATGCATGTTTTTAGCAAGATTATCCGGATTTGTCCATTTTTTACCCGAAATTAGCTTAAGTCTCTTAAATTCTCCATAAACCGTTTCCCAACTCAAATTTAGAGTGCGGGCTGCCTGCTTTAGTCCCTCTTCCCTTTCTATTTCGCTGCTGAAGCCGGCCAGGCTTGGAAACACTTGCCGAAGTACTTCAAGCTTATCAGCGGGCGTCTTGAGTGGTCTTGCTCCCGCTGCCTGCTCAAGTTTGTATTGAAACAGCAGCGGCGCCCCGTTAACAAGCGTTTCCCATGTCTGGATGCTATGTTTCTTCAAGAACTCATCCGGATCCTTCCCGTCCGGGAGCCTTAAAACCCTTACCTGGCAGCCCAACTCTTCCAGCAGATCCAGACTGCGTGCGGTAGCGGCTTCCCCAGCTGCATCCGCGTCATAGGCAATCACTACATCCCTGCTGTAGTGAGTCAGCAGCCTGCCATGCTCGTGGGTCAAGGCTGTACCCAGGGAAGCAACCGCGTTTTTAATCCCGTGCTGGTGGGCGGTAACCACATCCATGTAGCCCTCCATCACCACCACGCAGCCCTTTTCCCTGATTGCAGTCCTCGCCAGGTGTAACCCATAGAGCAGGCGGCCCTTGCTAAAAAACAAGGTTTCAGGGGTGTTCAGGTACTTCGGCAGGGAATCGTCAAGAACACGTCCTCCGAAACCAGCTACCTGCCCGGTGGCATCCCAGATGGGAAAGATGAGCCGGTTGCGAAACCGGTCATAATACCTTCCTGCTTCATTTTTAACCGCCAGCCCGGCCTCGACTGCCTGTTCAGGTGTTAACCCCTTCCTCTCCAGAAAACCGAGCAGGGAATTCCATTCAGAAAGAGCAAATCCCAGTTGGAATTCTTCCTGCAGCTCCGGAGTAACCTCCCGCCTTGCCAGGTATTTCCTGGCGTTGGCTGCGGCGCCATGAGTCTTTAAGGTTTGGCGAAAGTAATCACGGGCCAGTTTGTTGGCCTCGCGGAATAGACTTAAGCGCCGCTCCTTTTGCTGTTGAGCCGGGCTTTCGCCGGCCGGTATGGCGACACCCACCTGCTGCGCCAGCACGGTTACCGCCTCATGGAAGCTGAGGTTCTCTTTAAGCATTAAAAATTTAAAAACGTCACCACCGGCTCCGCAGCCAAAACAATAAAAGATCTGCTTTTCCGGCGTGACTGTAAATGAAGGTGTCCTTTCATTATGAAACGGGCAGGAGCCGGTATGGTTTTTGCCCTTTTTCTTAAGTTGTACATAGCGGGAAACCACTTCAACGATATCAGACCGCTGGCGGACTGCCTCCACAATGTCCTCAGGAATTAAGCCCACCCAAACCACCTTCTGCTAACAAAACATATAAAATGATTTCAACAAATAATTATATTGTCCTGCTACAGCGTATATTAAATAAATTCAGCAAAAAACTCTGTATTTAAAGAATATTCGCTGCGAAAAGAAATTTTCCTCCTAATAACGACAATATTTTGATTAGTATTGCCATAATATGTAATTCATAACCTTATATTGCAACTTATTCCACCCAGGGAAGCGGTAAAAAGGTTCTTTGATAGAAACGGATAGCAAACCTGTCGGTCATACCTGCAATGTAATCACAGATAACCCGCTCCGTGTTTGCATTCCGGACCCTTAAGAGGTATTCTTCAGGCAAAGCCTCACCGTGTTCTGAGAAATGATGAAACAGCCTTTGGACAACATGTTTTGCTTTGGCCTCCTCCCGTTTCGCATCGGAGCCGATATAGACATGCGCAAAAAGAAAATCACGCAGTTGGTCGGTCGCCGACTGGATTGCCGGACTCATTCTAATAACACCGGGTTCCTCCCAATTCGTTTGAACCAAGTCCAGCACCATCGTGTTAATCCTGTTGCGGTGTTCCCGCCCCAGAACCGCCAGGCACTCCTCAGGAATATTTCCCATGGTCAGGATACCGCCGCGTATGGCGTCATCAATATCATGGTTGATGTAGGCGACTCTATCTGCGATTTTTACGATCTGCCCCTCCAGGGTGGCGGGCCGGGTGTCCCCGGTGTGGTTTAGGATACCGTCTCTGACTTCATAGGTCAGGTTCAGCCCTCTCCCCCCCTCAAGCACATCCACCACCCTCAGGCTCTGCTGGTTATGCTTAAAGCCGCCCTCCATGACCTCGTTAAGAGCATCTTCGCCCGCATGACCAAATGGAGTGTGGCCGAGGTCGTGTCCCAGAGCGATCGCTTCGGTAAGGTCCTCGTTAAGCCTTAAGGCGCGGGCAACGGTACGGGCAATTTGAGCTACCTCCAGCGTATGTGTTAGCCTGGTCCGGTAATGGTCCCCTTCCGGGATGGTGAAGACTTGGGTTTTATATTTAAGCCTGCGGAAGCTCTTGGAATGAAGTATCCTGTCCCGGTCACGCTGAAAGCAGGTGCGGACATTGCATTCATCTTCCGGCCGCTCTCTGCCCTTGCTCGCGCTGCTGAGGCAGGCGTAGGGCGACATGATGCGGCGTTCCAATTCCTCGGCGCGCAGGCGAATATCCATGCTCCATCACCTATCTTAAAAATAAGAGTTCAGATCACATCAAGAAATGTAGGTACGGTCTATTCGTACACGACCCTTTAGAAATGCAGTACATATGATGATTAGCAGTAACCCCTTAAACTGCTCGCACCTACCCGCATCGCTAAGATTTCATTTTCTGCCGGCGCAGCGCCGGCGGCATGTGGGACTATCCGATAAGGTAGTATCACTATTGAAATGTGCAACAATAATTCTACTAAGAAAGTTGTTTATCCTGCCTGAATCCTTGAAACGTTTCAGGGGGAAAGCAATCCCGGCATATTGATCCGCCGGGATTGGTCATTAAAAATTTATGCCTTTTCTTCTTTGTTTAGACCAGGAGCTGCCACAGAGACAACTATGATAAGGGCGCTCTGGACAGGACAAAATAGCTTGGACCTTTAGCCTGCAGGTCACTTAACATGAGTTCAATCGAATCGATCCTGACAGTCCCGAAAGCTTTACCCGTATCCTCTCTGGCCTTTTCCATAACATCGATAAAACCGTATGGAGACCGGGCGCGGGCTAATGTTAGGTGAGGGGAGAATTTTCTTTTTTCCGGCTCAAAGCCCATAAATCCCATTTCCCTTTGCACCTGGCGTTGCAGTATTAGGAGGGGGGCGGTTTCACCGCCTATCCCTACCCATAATACACGCGGCCGCTCCACTGAAGGAAAAGCGCCGGCGCCCTTCAGGACCAGTCTAAATGGAGCAATCCCCGTCACTGACTTCTGCAGGGCCATGCTCACGGCGGGAACCTGTTCTTCGGGAACATTACCCAGGAACTGTACCGTCAGATGCAGATTTTCCTCCCTCACCCACTTCAGGTCGGAGGGGATCTGACTCAGGCTCCTGATGAAGGCGCCCAAGGTCCTTTTAATTTCCTCAGGAAAGTTGACGGCGATAAACAGCCTCATCTGCCTCAAAGGTCTCACCTCTTTAAATTAGCCTCAATCAGTTTTTGGCCTGCTTGAGGCTTGCCCAATTTACAAGGCTTCTATAACTTTACCTGCCAACAAAAGGTGTATGACGTTATGCTTTTATTAAGGATTAAATAAGCTTTACAGTGTGCTGTGGTCCTGTTTTCCATCCGTTGCAGCGTTGACCTCGGCCTGAGCAGCTGTTAGCAAAATAGACCAATCTCCGTTTTTTCGCATTATTGAACGCTTTTAATAATAATTGTTCATCATTACACATTACTTTGAGTATGGCTACTTATTTTGCTTGCATAATTTTAACTAGTATGGAAAATAGTTATTATCTTTTAGCGTTGACGTATTCAATGGCTTCCTTGCCAGTTATGTGCTCGACGTCAATCGCAATAATATAAGTTTGCGTACATCCGGTTATTTCCTTATGTTTGGCTTCTTCAGGTCGATCTCCTGAATACTTTTCAACTAAAGCCTTAAAAGCTTCTAGCCATTCATCACCTTCTACAATTCTTGCTTTACCAAAAGCTATAACGCTACGAAAATAAGTTGTATATTTTTCACTTACTATCGTATCTTCATCTATTACTGAAAAGGATACCTTTGGGTTCTTCGTAATAGCATCGATTTTATGTCCGGCTTTTGCTGAATGAAAATAGATTTTGTCATTGAAATAGACATAGCTAAGTGGAACTGCGTAAGGATAATCTTCATCACCTAAGCACGCCAGGACACCATTTGTGCATCTGTCCATTACAGCTACGGTGTCTTCCATTGATAATAATTGCTTACCTCTTCTTATTTCTCTAAACATTAGTTATTTCCTCGCTTTCATCGCATAATCATTAAATATTGGTACTATGCAAACAACGTAAATAGACATTGTCTACTATAACATATTTGGCCAACCATATAAGATGGCTCTGACTAACTTATCATTAAAAATAGACTTCAATCCTTCAACTAATTCATTATTAATTACATTATCCATCAGATGACATTTTCAGTCCAATAATTCCTATTAATATAAATCCAATAAAGATTAATCTTATCGTATCAGCTGGTTCTTTGAATAGAATTATCCCCAGTGCCACAGTACCAATTGCACCGATTCCTGTCCAAATTGCGTAAGCTGTTCCTAATGGAAGACTTCTTAATGCCAACGATAAAAAATAAAAACTTGCTATCATCCCCATTACAGTAAAAATACTCGGTACAAGCTTTGTAAAACCTTGAGAGTATTTCAAGCCTACAGCCCAACCCATTTCTAAAAGTCCTGCTATAACTAATAGTACCCATTTCATGTTCTTCACACCTCCTTAAATATCAAACATAAAAAAGCCCGAGAGATACACATAATATCTCCCAGGCTTTTATCCTTCCGTGAACACAGAGAAACTGTGCGTTTTATCTTGGTCCAGACCAGTGCTTTTTATAAAAACTGCGGAACCCTATAAAACCTTAAAATATAAAATTTTCTCTTAAAATAGTACCATAAGTCATTAACTATTTCAATTCTTATTTTGATTGGTCTTTGTTGATTACAGCGGCTTGAGCTGCTGCCAGCCTGGCGATAGGCACCCGGAAAGGCGAGCAGCTTACAAAGTCAAGACCAATAGAATGACAAAATTCAATGGAACTGGGATCCCCGCCATGCTCCCCGCAAATACCGATTAACAGACCGGGGCTGGTTTTGCGGCCAAGTTCTACGGCTATCTTCATCAATTTACCGACTCCCTTGCGGTCCAACACCATAAAGGGGTTGTCTGTAAGTATTTTTTGGTCTAGATAGGCCTGCATAAACTTCCCTTCAGCGTCGTCCCGGGAAAAGCCAAGGGTCGTTTGGGTAAGATCATTGGTGCCGAAGGAGAAAAAGTCGGCATAGGACGCTATTTCATCGGCCAAGAGAGCGGCCCTGGGAATTTCAATCATGGTACCAACTGTATAGTGAAATTCTACTCCCGCAGCTTTCATCACTTCCCCGACTACTCCGGTAACCATTTCACGTAAGGAAGAAAGTTCATTTTTATCGATCACCAGCGGTATCTCAACTTCTGGAACAGGTTGGCAACCTTCCTTAACTAGCTGGGCAGTCGCGTTAAAAATTGCCCGTGCCTGCATGGCATACACCTCGGGGAAGGTTATACCCAGGCGACAACCCCGGTGACCCAGCATCGGGTTTGCTTCGTGCAATGCCCGGACCTTGCGCAAAAGGTCCTCTTTACGGCGCAGCTCTTCCCTGTCTCCGTTACTCAAGCGTAAAGTGGTTATTTCCACCATCAAATCTTCCATATTAGGAAGAAACTCATGCAACGGCGGGTCGAGCAGGCGAATTGTTACCGGAAGCCCATCCATCGCCTTCAATATGCCGTAAAAGTCACCCTGCTGCATGGGCAGCAGTTTATCAAGAGCAATGTTCCGTTCTGCTGCGCTGGTTGCCAGGATCATCTCCTGTACTATAGGCAGGCGATCCTGCGCCATGAACATGTGCTCGGTCCGGGTCAACCCAATACCCGCGGCTCCGAACTCCCTGGATTTAAGCGCGTCCTCCGGTGTCTCGGCGTTGGCCCTCACTCCGAGGGTACGTACCTGGTCGGCCCACTCGAGGAGCAGCCGGAACTCAGGGGAAAGGACGGGATCCAGCATCGGCACGGTACCCAAGATAACGTTGCCGGTGGCTCCATCAACCGAGATAATATCGCCCTGCTTGATTACCAGCCCGGCGACTTCAAACAGATGTTTATGATAGTCAATCCGCAGCGCCTCGCAGCCGCAGACACACGGCTTGCCCATCCCCCTGGCCACAACAGCGGCGTGACTGGTCATACCGCCCCTGGAAGTGAGTATACCCTGGGCTGCAACTATCCCGTGGATATCGTCCGGGGTGGTTTCCGTGCTCACCAGAATGACCTTCTTGCCTTCCTGACCCATTTTTTCAGCCAGGTCGGCGTCGAAAACAACCGAGCCTGAGGCGGCGCCGGGAGAAGCGGGCAGTCCCTTAGCGATAATATCCAGCTTTGCGCCCGGGTCAATCCGGCGGTGCAGAAGCTGGTCAAGCTGGCCGGGCTCGACCCTCAAAATTGCCTCGTCCCTGGTGATCAGGCCTTCATCCACCATATCCACGGCAATCTTGATGGCAGCCTGGGCCGTCCTTTTCCCGTTGCGGGTCTGCAGCATCCACAACTTGCCCCGCTCAATGGTGAACTCAATATCCTGCATGTTGCGGTAATGTTGTTCCAACAGGCTGCAGATGCCGGCAAATTGCTTGTACACCTGCGGCATATCCTGCTCCAGGGCATCAATAGGCTGCGGGGTACGTATACCGGCTACCACATCCTCGCCCTGAGCGTTGATCAGATACTCGCCGTAAAGTTTTTTCTCGCCGGTAGAGGGGTTTCTGGTAAAGGCCACACCGGTGCCGCTATCATTCCCGATATTGCCGAATACCATGGCCTGGACATTGACGGCAGTGCCCAGGTCGTCGGGTATCTTGTTGATCTTGCGGTATACTATGGCACGGTCATTATTCCAGGAATTAAAAACAGCGTGAACAGCCATGAAAAGCTGCTCCATGGGCGACTGCGGGAAAGTCTTACCGGTTTCCTTCAAAATCAAGCTCTTGTAATCCGCAACGACCTTGCGCCATTCCTTGGCGGGAAGCTGGTTGTCAAAATAAACCCCGGCCTTTTCCTTGTGGTTCTCAAGGAGTTTTTCAAACTTGTGGTGGTCTACTCCCATCACCACCTCGCCAAACATGTTGATAAAGCGGCGGTAACAGTCCAGGGCAAACCGTTCGTTGCCGGTGCCTGCGGCAAGGGCCTCCACTGTGAGGTCATTAAGACCCAGGTTAAGCACAGTATCCATCATGCCGGGCATGGATATGGGAGCGCCCGACCTGACTGACACCAGCAGCGGGTCTTGTTCGTCGCCAAACTTTCTTCCCAGCATTTCCTCCAAAACTGTAATACCTTCACAGACCTGCTCTTCCATGCCTTTGGGAAACGCCTGCCCTTGAGCTGAAAAGTCCCTGCAGGCCTCGGTGGTAATGATCAGGCCGGGCGGCACCGGGAGACCAATATTGGTCATTTCGGCCAGATTGGCTCCCTTACCGCCCAGTAGATTTTTCATGCCTGCGCTGCCTTCTTTGAATAGATAGACGTATTTCTTACCTGACAAGCCTTTCACCCCTATAGTATATTTCCAAAACACGGCTGGCAGTTTCTTCTACCGCCCTGTTGGTAACATCAATAACCGAACAGCCTATTTTCTTCATAAAACCTTCAGCATAATCCAGCTCCTTCAGGATACGTTCCATGCTGGCATAGTCGGCGTTGGATGTGAGTCCCAGGCTGTTAAGGCGTTCACGGCGTATTTCATACAGTTGCTGAGGCTTGATGGTGAGACCGATCAGCCTGTGCGGCGGCAGGTTCTGGAGTTCTTCCGGAGGGGACACCTCAGGTACCAGCGGCACATTGGCGGCTTTAAGCCGCATATGGGCCAAATACATGCAAAGCGGTGTTTTCGAGGTGCGGGAGATGCCGACTACCACCAGGTCGGCGCGTCCGATGCCCCGCGGGTCCTTGCCGTCATCATACTTTACTGCAAATTCAATGGCTTCGACCTTATGGAAATATTCGTCATCCGTCCTGCGTACCAGGCCCGGCTCAAGTTTGGGCGAATTGTGGACCAGGCTGGCCACGGCGTCCATCATCGGGGTGAGGAGGTCCACCGTAGGAATGCCCAGGTTCCTGGCCTCCCGCACCAGCCTGTCTTTTAGTTCCGGTATAACCAGGGTGTAGGCGATAATGCATTTGAAGTGTTTGATCTCCTCTAAGAGTTCTGGTATCTCGTTTGGGTCATTGACATAAGAAAGCCTTCGTATCTCTACACCACCGTGGTTAAACTGGCTGGCTGCGGCCCGCGCCACCAGTTCTCCGGTTTCACCGATTGAGTCGGATACGATAAATATAATCGGTTTAAGATCATTGGAAATGATAAACACCCCCTTATTGTCCCTCTCCCAGTTCAACAAAAAGCCGGGTAATATTGGTCTTGCTTAAACGGCCTATTACTTCCAGTCCCTCGCCGCCATCGGCCTGGGTCGCGCTGCGTACCACCGGTAAAGCATCCACCTGGTGCGTAATCAATTTCTTGGCGGCCGACCAGACCGTCTCGTCACTGGTGGTGTATATTACATTCGGCATACGGGTCATAATGACCCCCACCGGGAGCTGGTGAATATCATGTCCTCCCAAGGTGGTCTTGAGCAAGTCCTTGCGAGAGAGAACCCCCTCCAGCAAACCCACCTCCTTGACCACAAACAGTGTACCCACGTCTTTAATAAACATAGCTACCACAGCGTCGTAAACAGAGCAATTTTCCGTAACAACGGCGGGAATCGATATGATCGTCCCGACCTTTACGCTGCATAGTTTTTCCGCCACAACCCGGTTGGGCGACCTGCCGCTGTAGTAATAACCCACTCTGGGACGTGCTTCCAACAAGCCGGACATAGTCAGGATAGCCAGGTCTGGCCGCAAGGTGGCTCTGGTCAGGGAAAGCCTTTCGGCGATTTGATCGCCTGTGATTGGTCCTGATCTTTTTACTATTTCTAAGATTGTCTCCTGCCGCCTGGTTAACTCCAAATCCATCGCCCCTTAGAGCATATATGACATACTATTTATAAAAAGCCTCTATATAATATATATTATATAGAGTATAAATTCCCTCCTTTAATCAGGAAAAAATTTATATTAGGCTCCCTGTCCCTCAATTACAATTTTACCCAGATCCGCCACCTGCTTCACCAGAGCAGCCAAGCCGGCCAAGAGAGCCAAGCGGTTAGCCCGAACCTTTTCATCCTCCACCATTACCATCACCGAGTTGAAGAAACTTTCCAGGGGTTCCTGCATAGTGGCAATGGCAGCCAGTACGGCTTGATAATCCTGTTTCATCTGAGCATCATAGACCTTTTGCTTAATATCCAACAGGCTTTCATAAAGCCCCTTCTCACTGGCGTCCTCCAGCAGGGAGGGGTCTATGGCGCGCGTGCCAGCGTTTTTACTGAGGTTATTGGCCCTGATAAAAGCTGTCAGGAGGTTGCCGAAAGCCTGATTCTGCCGGAAGCTGTGCAAAGCCTGGAGCCTTAACAGTGTGTCGCTAAAATTGTCGAAACCTGCGGCAAGCACTGCTTCTATGGTATCATAGGAATAGCCTTTATCGCTAAAAATACCTCTGAGGCGCTGTTTAAAGAACTCCGCCACTTCTTCCTTGACATCGGTTAAGCCTAGCTTGAGCCGGACCTTCCCTTCATAGCCCCGGTAGGCCGTTTCAACCAATTTTCCCAGAGAAAGGGCAAAATCACCCTCAAGCAAAATATGGCTTATTCCCAGGGCTTGACGTCTTAAAGCATAAGGATCCTGGGAGCCGCTTGGCTGAATGCCGATAGCAAAGCAGCCGACAATATTGTCGGTCTTATCCGCTATACTCAATATTTTCCCGGGCAGCGTGGCAGGCAGTTGATCACCGGCAAAACGCGGCAGATAATGCTCATAGATAGCCGTAGCCACCGATTGCTCCTCACCGGAGCGCACCGCATACTCCCTGCCCATAATCCCCTGGAGTTCGGTAAATTCGAAGACCATATTGGTCACCAGATCGGCCTTGGCCAGGTAGGCGGCCCTGAGGGTATCCTTCAGCTCTTTTTCCTCAGCTCCCATTGCCACGGCTAAGGCGCCGGCCAGTTCCCCAAACCTTACCACCTTATCGTAAATGGTCCCCAGTGTCTCCTGGAATACCACCTTTTTTAAAGCCGGTACTTTATCGGCCAGCGCTGTTTTCAGGTCCTCCTGATAGAAGAAATTGGCGTCGGCGAGGCGGGCCCGCAGCACTTTTTCATTACCCGCCCGGACTATATCAAGGTGTTCCGACTTACCGTTCCTGACCGCAATAAACTTTGGCAATAATACGCCGTCAGGTCCGAGTACCGGAAAATAGCGCTGGTGCTCCCGCATTGGTGTTACCAGTACTTCCCTGGGCAACCCGAGGTATTCCCGGCTGAATTCGCCCACTAACGCAGTCGGGTACTCCACCAGGTTGTTGACCTCGCTCAATAGTTCCTCGTCTTCTTCCACCCTGCCGCCTGCGGCGCGAGCCTGTTCCTGGACCTGCTGCCAGATCGCCTGTTTTCGTTCAGCAGGGTCAACCAAAACATAATTACTCCGCATTTTCTCGAAATATTCCTGCGGCGATACTAGTGTTACAGCTTCCCGGGTTAAAAAGCGATGACCGCGGGTGGTCCGCCCGGCTTTCAGCCCGGCAAATTCAAATTCCACTATATCAGGGCCGAAAAGCGATACAATCCAGCGGATTGGCCTGGCAAAGCGGACGTCCAGGTCCCCCCAACGCATCGGCTTGGGAAAGTGAAGCCCGCTGATCAAACTCGCCCCTGCCTGGGGTAAAACGTCCAGGGCCGGACGGCCCGGCTCCCGTTTTACAGCAAAGACATATTCGACATGGCCGACCGGTTTTTTGAGCAGGTCACCTACCGCGACTCCCTGGCTCCGGGCAAAACCTTCGGCCGCTCTGGTCGGCGAACCGTCAGATTTGTAGGCCACTTTTACCGCAGGTCCCTTTACTTCCATCTCCAATGACTGCTGGTGGATAGCCAGGCCCTCCACATACAGCGTGATGCGGCGGGGAGTGCCGTAAGCCGCCAGCCGTTTATATGAGAGACGCTGCTCCTGAAAAAGGGCGGCCGCATTGTCCTTGAGCTCCGCCAAAGCCGGCTCCAGAAACCTGGCCGGCATTTCTTCCACACCTATCTCAAGCAGGTAATCCTGCGCGTTAATTGTCATCACCTACGCCTCCTTCCTCTTCAGGAGCGGGTAACCCATCGCCTCACGCTGCGCAACGTAGGCCTGGGCACATACTCGCGCCATGTTTCTAACTCTGCCGATGAAGCCGGTCCGCTCGGTTACGCTGATAGCCCCCCGGGCGTCTAATAAGTTGAAGGTATGGGAGCACTTGAGCACGTAATCGTAAGCCGGCAGGACAAAACCTTTTTCAACCACCCGCAAGGCCTCCTGCTCATACATTTCAAATAGCTTAAACAGCATATCCGTATCCGCCAATTCGAAGTTATAGTGAGAGTGCTCAACTTCTCCCCGGTGATGCACATCACCATAAGTTATATGATCAACCCAGGTAATGTCGTAGACACTGTCCACGCCCTGGATGAACATGGCCAGACGCTCCAGGCCATAGGTGATTTCAGCGCAAACAGGGCGGCAGTCAATACCGCCGCACTGCTGGAAGTAGGTGAACTGGGTCACTTCCATGCCATCCAGCCAGACTTCCCAGCCCAGGCCCCAGGCGCCCAGGGTGGGGGATTCCCAGTTGTCTTCAACAAAACGGATGTCATGTTGATCCGGGTCGATCCCGATAGCCCTGAGGCTGTCCAGGTAAACCTCCAGCACATCATCGGGTGACGGCTTTAAAATTACCTGATATTGATAATAATGCTGCAAGCGGTTGGGGTTCTCCCCATAACGGCCGTCGGTAGGCCGCCGCGAGGGTTCAACATAGGCCACCCGCCACGGTTCGGGACCAAGCGCCATCAAAAACGTTGCCGGATTCATCGTACCGGCTCCTTTTTCAACATCGTAGGGCTGCTGAATGAGGCATTTCTGCCGTGACCAGAAATCATCCAGCTTGAGAATAAGTTCCTGAAAGTTCATAATTACCTCCCTCTATGAAAAAATATTATTGTATATTTTGGAATAAATAAAAAACTCCCGGTCCCAGGTATCACTACCAGGGACGGGAGTTCGTTCCCGCGGTTCCACCCTGCTTGGCTGTGTTTCGGTCGTCAGACGTCGGAGGTCAGGCGTCAGAAAAAGAACAGCCCTCTTTTGGAAGCAAGCTTTACTAACTTTCACCGGTTCTATTGTGCTACGTGAAAATACATATGGCTTCTGCAGTGTCGGCCCAATGTAGGTGCGAATTCATTCGCACGATGCAACATTAACCTCAACAAGTTCGGCGCTGACGCGCCGTTGTGCGATTGAAACGGCGCCTACATCGGCTGGTATTTTCATAATACATGGCGCCGCGATAGCGGCGTGGGCAACTACCCTGCAAAAGACCGGTTGCAGCTTTCCTCTTGCGGCTTGGAAACCCCTTCACCGGAGCTGTTTTACCCGTTTCCACCAATACGGGCTCTCTGACAAAACAATAATCCGGCTACTATTTTTCCTCATTGCCTGATATTTTTTTACCAATTTAACAGATCCGGTGAGTAAAGTCAATGCCTGTGTCAATATTTACTTGTCATATCAGAGGCTTCCAGACGGTACTTTTCGGTTATAATCCTTCCTTTTCTGCTGTACAGGGCTCACCAACAGGCTCAATGTCCCGGCGCTCAAACTCCAGGGTGTACTTATGGGCCATCGCCGTCACCGTGCCAAGCGCACCCAGAATAGCTATCTCACTGCTGGCCAGAGCCCCGATAAGCCCCAGCGCCCCCACGGAAGCAGGGACTTCAAATACGGTTTCGTCACCTTTTTTTAATTTAATCCTATAGTTTTGCCCCTTGTGGAGCAGGCTCTTAAACTGCCCTACCATTTCCTGCCCGCGTGCCTGAAAGCGCTCACCTATATTGCGTCCCTTTTCCTCGAGATCAACCAGCGCCTGGACCACATCGCCCCCCGCCTCCTCAAGCGCTTCCCTGGCCTCCTTGTACCCAACTCCCAGCCGGGCCCTCAGTATGTCAATCTTTTCAAGATCACTGTTCATTTTTATCCCCTCTCTTCATTTTTTCTATTTACTCCCCATAAGATGATTTTTATACATAACGGGATAAAAAAGCAGCTGATTTTAATTCCCCCTCCAGGTGGTACCGGATGTATTTCCGGAGCATGTTCTGGAGTTGTTTCCTGGTGGGCTCGTCCACTTTGAGCTGGTGCAGTCTGGCGGGATCCCAGTCGGCCAAGATTTTCAATACCTCCACCTGCCCCCGGTTGCACGGCGCCGCATCCAGGTCGGCCGTACTGCAGTCGCCGCACAGTACCCCTCCCATGGACGGACTGAAGGAAAGCGGACCCTGCAACAACTCGGCGCCGCAACTGGCACAGGCATCTAAAACCGGGCTGTAACCTAAAAGTCCCGCGGCTTTGATTTCAAAGGCCCGTATCAATAATTCCGGATCTTTCACCGCCAGCAAGCGAAGAGCGGCCAAAAGAAGCAAAAAAAGAGGCCCATTAGGTTCTCCTTCGGCGGTAAAGGCATCAACCAGTTCAGCCATGTAGCTGGCCCGGCTGATGCTCCCAAGGTCCCGTCTGAGCGCAGGAAACATCTCCACCACCTCACACTGGCTCACCGAGTCAAGTTCCCGCCCGCGATGGATCAAAAAATTGGTGCGGCTGAAAAGCTGAACGGCCCCCCGTTTCCGGCTGGAAGGCTTGGCCACGCCATGCGCTATGACCCTGAGCTTGCCGTATTCACGGGAATAGAGGACTAAGATTTTATTTCCTTCACCACAGTCTCTTGACCGCAGCACAATGGCATCCGCTTTATATAATTTCACAAGCTGCACCCCAGCTTTTTTGTGCTACTCTTCCTCCTGGTAACCGAAGTTATGCAGCTGACCCTCCCGGTTGCGCCAGTCAGCTTTTACCTTGACCCACAGTTCAAGGTAAATTCTGGAGCCTAAAAGTTTCTCCATCTCTTCACGGGCCAACCGGCCAATTTGCTTCAGCATCCTGCCCTCTTTCCCGATCAGGATCCCCTTTTGAGATTCTCTTTCCGTATAAATAAGGGCCCGCACAGCAACAACACCGTTTGGCCGCTCGGCCAATTCCTCGATTACCACTGCGACAGAGTGGGGTATTTCCTGAGCCGTCAGTTCAAGCACTTTTTCCCTGATCAGCTCAGACATGATGAAGGTCTCGGGCCTGTCGGTAATCATACCGTCAGGGTAGTACTGCGGACCGGCGGGCAGGTAACCAGCTACCGTGTCAAGCAGCCGTGCTACGTTATCACCAGTGAGCGCGGAGACCGGTATTATTTCGGAAAAATCGTACAGCTTGCTGTACTGCTCTATCAAGGGAAGCATTTCTTCCCGCCTGACCAGGTCAACCTTGTTGATCACCAGCAACACTGGTGTTTTGATTCCTTTGAGCTGTTCCATAATAAAGAGATCCCCGGGACCGGGCGATTGAACAGCCTCTACCAGGAAAAGGACGACGTCAACCTCCCTCAGGGACCTCAATGCTACCTGCACCAAATGCTCGCCCAACCGGTTTTTCGGCTTGTGAAAGCCGGGCGTATCCAGAAAAACCACCTGGCAATCATCCTTTGTAAGAACACTCAGGATCTTGTTTCTGGTGGTTTGGGGTTTGTCGGACACAATAGTTACTTTTCTGCCGACCATCTTGTTTAAAAGTGTCGACTTGCCGACATTGGTCCGGCCAATCAGCGCCGCGAACCCGGATTTGAAATCATCTTTCACGCTATTCAAAGAATCACCTGTTTTCCTGTCCTTAGTAATTAGCAGCGGCTGGATAATTTATATTAGACGCCACGCCGGCAGCGGCGCCACGTATCATAAAAACACCAAGCGATGCAGGTGCAAGTTCCAGCCTAATGTTTAACGCAAAACCTATAACTATGAGTATTACCTATTCACCGGTTCAATCAGTTTTGGGAAGGTTTTTTGTTCCCGGGCGGCACGGCCTGGTCGGCTTTATCCAGTCTAAAGGCAGAGGGAAGCAGTTCAGCCACCGTCCGGACCAAATAATCACCCTGTTTATTAGCCATAAAGACTTTGATTTCGCTGCCGAACTCAGACAGAGCCTGACGGCAGGCGCCGCAAGGGGTACAGTATTCTTCAGTTCCCGCCGTTACGGCGATTGCTTCAAAATCGCTCGCCCCGCAGGAAACAGCCTTGAATAAAGCCACCCGTTCAGCGCAGCAGGTCAGGCTATACGAGGCATTTTCGATGTTACACCCCGTGTAATATCGTCCGTCCCTGGTTAGAATCGCGGCTCCCACCCTGAATTGGGAATATGGCGCATAGGCCCTATCACGGGCCTCCATTGCCGCCTTGATTAACTTTTCGACAGGAAAATCCAAAACAATCCCACCTTTTTGGACGTGGGTCGTGGGACGTGAGACATGGGTATCTGCTGCATTCCTCCGGGGTCAATGTGTACAAAACACACCCATTGTCATCGTGGTTTTGTTGTAAGTACGATTTCTAGCACACTCGCACTTCGAAGCAGCTTAAGAGATTTCTACTGCTTTCCCGTTGGCTTTGCCGCGAATGAATTCGCACCTGCATTTTTGGGTCCCGCGTCCATAATATCAATAGGCATATCTTCTATGTATTATTGCCAACTTCCTACACTTTACGACTAGGCAATCCCATATTTATTCAAATAAACCCGCACCGATACTCATACATCCCTCGTCTGGCATTCCATTCTTCTATGTATTATAACTTACGCCTTCCGACCTGCTACGTCCTAATTTACACGATAAAAGCATCACCTGCTTACTCACGTCCCACATCTCACTCACCAGCCTGCCAGTTTAAAAACTACCATGGTTGCGAGTATACCCAGCAGGGCTCCGGCAACTACCTCAAGCAGGGAGTGCACTTGCGCGTCCAAACGACTGTGCGCTACCAGCAGGGCTATCACCAAAGCGATGCTGGCCACCAGGGCGCTTCCGGTATACAGAGCCAGGGCAGTACACCCTGCAAAGGCTACGGCTGTATGGCCGCTGGGCATACCCCCCTTAACGTAGGTACCCTTGCTGGTTATAGCTTTACCTATTGTCACCAGAACCATCACCAGCAACAGCGCTATCATAGTAACGGAAAGCGGTGTTGCTTTTACTCTGGCGCCAAGATTAAATGAAGAACCTTCAAGGCGGGGGTAGAATATGATGTAGGCCACCACCAAAGAGTTCAAGGCGGTCATCAGCACGGCTCCGGCCGCGACGTTTTTGGCTATCTTCGCCAGGGGATGAAACTCCTGGACACAAAGGTCCACCACCGCCTCGATCGCGGTATTAAAGAGCTCTGCCATAATCACGAGGGTAATCGCGAAAAAAATTAACAGCAAATCCCTTGAGCTTACTGGTATATAAAGACCCAGTCCCAGTACCAGCAAGGCCGCAGTTAAGTGGATACGCATATTTCGCTGGGTCTTAACCGCATAAACAACTCCAGCCACAGCGTAGTTGAAGCTGTCTAAAATTTTGCGCAATCCCACAAAAGTTTCCTCCACTTCATCGATCGAAATACTTTTATAATGCTGTGTAGTGTCCGGTGCATGGGCAATTACCCTGAAAATGCAGGTGCGAATTCATTTGCACAAAAGTGACTTCAGATGCCCAAGTTCGGCGCTGGCGCGCCGTGTGCGATTGAAATGGCGCCTACATCGGATGGTATTTTCATGATACGTGGCGCCTTGATAGCGGCGTGGGTAACTACCCTGGAAATTACACTGAACGCTAGGTTTTCATTCTCTGCCGGCGCATATAAAGCATGGTTTCCAAGTAACTAATTATCAAAGTTCCTTAAAGTCCTTGCTCATGCCCCGGCCTAACATACTTTTTATCCGCTGATTGCAACAGCAGCTCAAGACCCCTTGGCAAGTTGTGAGGCTTGCTAAAACGCGGTTACTCCTTTAACAGACGTACAGCTACCTGGATATGTTCAGGCTTGCCAGGATCTCCTCTTCTTTCAGGCGCATCATTTCGCGACCTTCTTCCTCCTGGTGATCATAACCCAGCAGGTGCAGGACTCCGTGGGCGGTCAGGTAGGCAGTCTCACGCCGGAAGCTGTGGCCATATTCGTCAGCCTGGCGCCGGGCGGTCTGGACAGAAACCACCACATCGCCGAGGATTAACTCTTCCTCCTGACCGGGTAAAGCTTCCCCTTCCAGCATGGCAAAGGACAGCACATCGGTAGGGCTGTCGATACCGCGGTATTCGGAGTTCAAACTCCGGATGTACGTGTCATCGACTAATACCAAACTTACCTCGGCATCTTCCCCATAACCCTCACTCTTCAGCACTGCCTCAGCAACCCCGGACAAAAATTCAGCCAGGTCATCATCCACCGTTACCTCGTCCTGTAAGTTGCTTACGAGCACTGACATTTTTCTTTCTCCTTTCGATCTCCTGGGACATATCGGGATACTCAACCCGGGAGTGGAAAATACCGGACAAAACCCTGACAAAGGAGTTGGCGATGAGGTTGAGATCCTTAAAGGTCAAGTCGGACTCTTCCAGCTGACCGTCGTTCAGCTTATCCTTGATAATCTTGCGTACCAGGCCTTCCACCCGGCCAGGTGTACGATTGTTGAGGGAGCGTACGGCGGCTTCCACCGTGTCGGCCAGCATTACGATGGCTGCTTCCCTGGTCTGAGGTTTGGGGCCTTCATACCGGTATTCTTCTTCCGTAACCGTTTCGGGGCGGTCGCTTTCCAAAGCTTTATGATAAAAAAAGCTGACCAGACCGCTGCCGTGATGCTGTTCAATAATATCAATAATACCCTGGGGCAGCTTGTGTTCCCTGGCCATTTCCACTCCGTCCTTGACATGTGAGGTAAGGATCAGGGTACTCAAAGAGGGTGCGATTTTATCGTGGGGATTGTCGCAGGTCATTTGATTCTCAATAAAGAAGTATGGCCTTTTGATTTTCCCTATATCATGGTAGTATGCCCCCACCCGGACCAGCAGCGACTCGCTCCCGACAGCGTCGGCGGCAGCTTCAGCCAGGTTCCCGACGATAATGCTGTGGTGATAAGTACCCGGGGCTTCCGTTAGAAGCCTTTTTAGCAACACATTGTTGGGGTGGGATAGCTCAAGCAGCCGCACCGGCGAGGTAAGGCGGAAAGTGTGCTCCAGAAAGGGCAGGGACCCGTTGGTCAGGATTGAAGACAGGATACCGCTGGTTATCCCTAAGGCCAGGCTTGACGTAATTAACAGGCCAAAGGGGGTCCCGTATACCAGTCCAACGATAAAAATAGCCACGACATTGGCCCCACTGGTATAAAACCCGGCCCGTACCAGATCACCCCGCTGGCTCAGCTTGGAAACACTGTAGACACCTGTAATCCCGCCGATCAGTCCAACCAGGCCGAAGCGAATCTGGTTTTCTGTCATGATTACCAGGATCAGGCTCATCACCGCGACTACCAGTACGGCCAGACGCGAATCAAGGAGAATTGCAATGAGCATGCCCGCCGCGGCCATGGGTACCATGTAGCCGAATTGCGCGCCGAACTCCGGCCATTGGCTTACGTTAATGGCAATGATGGCCTTGCCGACCGCCAGTACTACCAGGACAATAATGCCTAAAAGGTAAATCAATCCGGGATGGTTGTAAATATCCCGGTTTTGTTGATAAAGGTAGAACAGGACCACGACCACTAGCAGTACCATCAGCAGGAAGACACCGAGGATTGAGGGCCAGGGCAGCTTCGGGCGGGTCAAACCCAGGGCCTGGAGTTTAATCAGGTGATCCTCGGTTACAATTTCACCTTCACCGATAATTTTTTCCCCTTCCTTCACCGACACCATGGTCGGCGGAACCAGGGACATGGCCTCCTCCTGTTTTTGCTTCGTTATTTCCATATTAATGAAGGCGTTTGGCCGCAGGTAGCGGTCGATAGCACCTACAGAAAAATTCTCATAGTGTTTGGGCAGACTCATCCTCGCAATCTGGCTGCTCAGGGTTTTCTTGGCGTCTTCCAGCTCGTCCTGGGACACACCGTCACCAGTTTCCAGTAGACCGGCAACCATAGTGTTGAGAGATTCTTCCACCTGCCGCGTAGTAGCCTGGGGCGACCCGGCCAGCGCTTCAATTTCATCGGCAGGCAGGACAAAAGGCAATATCTCGTGCAGCTTAGCCACCTTGCCGGCCAGGTCAAGGCTGTTGTCGCCCTGGATCTCCCATACCTTACCGGTCAGGTCTGTAATATCTTTCTGCGTACCGTTTACTACCTGAGGGTCCGTGGAATAGACTTTGTCCACTTTTTCCGCAGCCTGCAAGCGTTGTTCGTTGGTTTTTTCCTTATCTTCAAAGACAATACTTTTTTCCGCCTTAAAGGTCCTGGGAGATACCTGCCCGACCACCAGGTTGCTCTTACTGGGCACAATATTGGCGGTGAGGATAAAAGTTAAAAGAAACAAAAACAAAATTGCCGCGCTGCCCCTCCGTACTTTGCGGTGCCTCACCAGCAGGGACAGGACGGCTGTCAATTTATCCTTGATCCTGCCAAAAGTGAGCTTGAGCCGCACTCCTGGCCACCTCCTTACTGCCCCTTGTCATAAGCCTTAATAATTTCCTCCACCAGAGGATGCCGGACTATGTCGTCCCCGGTCATAGTATGGATGCTGAGACCTTTGACATCCTTTAAAACAGAAAGGGCATTAATCAGTCCGGATACCTGCCCCCTGGGCAGGTCGGTCTGGGTAATGTCCCCCGTAATCACCGCCTTGGAACCAAAACCAAGCCGGGTCAGGAACATTTTCATCTGTTCCGGTGTCGTATTCTGCGCCTCGTCCAGAATAATAAATGAATCTTCCAGCGTCCTGCCGCGCATGTAAGCCAAAGGCGCAATCTCTATGATGTTTTTTTCCAGGTATTTTTGGGTGCTCTCAACCCCCAGAACATCATAGAGACTGTCATAAAGAGGACGCAGGTAGGGGTTGATTTTTTCCTGCAGGTCTCCCGGCAGGAAACCAAGCTTTTCCCCTGCTTCTACAGCGGGGCGCGTTAAAACCAGACGCTCCACGTCCTTGTTTCGAAGCGACTTGATGGCCATAACGACGGCGAGATAAGTCTTCCCTGTCCCGGCAGGGCCGACTGCAAAAACCACATCATATTTTTTGATGGTTTCGACGTATTTCTTCTGCCCGATGGTCTTTGGCTTTATTTGCTTGCCGCGCTGCGTCACCATGGCAACATCCGTAGCCAGGCTCTCAAGGGCATGTTTGGCGCCGCTCTGGGAGGCCTTGATGGCGTATCCAACCTCCTGAAAAGTCAAACGGTTTCCGGCACGGCAAAACTTTTGCAATTGGGTTAAGACTTCACGGGCCTGTTCAACTCTCTCCCTGTCACCGGAAATGGTCAGTTCCTGCCCCCGGGCTACTATACGGACCTCCAGCGTTTTCTCAATCTGGTCCAAGTGTCCGTCATTCTTCCCGAATACCTCGGCAGTGGTGCCAATGTCGTCAAGCTCAACCCTTGCCTCAAATTTTTCCGCCAATCAGGCAGTCCTCCTTATTACACTACACAGTCTTTACTGAATAAATATTAAGGTTTGAACAAGCTCTCGGCGCCTATCTCTTCAATGGTTTCAACTGTCACCTTGACCCGGACAATGTTTTCCGGATGACCGGTCTGAACTTCCTCCAGCGAGCGATTGACTATTCCGGCCTCTTCGGGGACCAGTCCGGCTGCTTCTGCCAGAGCCCGCTCCCCAGCAAGGCTGCGCGCTCCTTCAATACCAAGTTCTTCACGGTATTCGGCCATCTCAAAATATTTTATGGTTACTAGTTCGACGGGTACCTCAAGATTCCTCCATTGAGGGATTGTTTTAACAAAAGTCTCGGTTTCATAGAGTTCGTAGGGAATATTTTGGTCGCCAGATAAAATTATTTCCTTACCTTTAAATTTAATACTTACGCGGGTTTCCGACCTTCCAGTAAGACGTCGTCCAGTCTCCGCAATTTTGGCTTCACCATAGCCGTCGTACCAGACCCTGGCCCTGACGATGCCCCGGGCGTGGACGAAGCGGGAGGGCTTTTTAGGCTTATTAGCCTCCTCACCCTGCTTCTGTTCTTCACCAGGCTTGGGCGGCTCCTCAAGCGGGGGTATTTCTCCCGATATTAAAACCTGTCCGGGCGACACGGTGTCTCCCTCCTTAACTGCCGGGTGACCGTTTAATACCAGCACATCCTTGACCAGTCCGGCTTTGGTCGCGATGATATGGGAGGGCCGGTTATCTTCCGCATCGGGGACTACACGCTCCGCTACCTCTATCGTCACTTTGGCGCCTTTAATATATACGCCGGTCCAGGCCACCAGGGGAAGCTTTTCTTCTAAAGCCGCTTCCACCCTGCCGGGCTCGACCCGCCATTTCGGCATACCACGGTTGAGCCCCGCTTCAGCCGCGGCGCCCAGCACTTCGGGAACAGTCAACCGTTCGGTTCCTTTGACTTCGATAAACCAAACAAACGAAGAAAGAAAGTAAAGCGCGCCGAGGAAAAACAAAACTCCCAAAGCCAGCGCTTTTCTGCGCAGCAACCGTTTATATAGAAAAGGAAAACCAACGCGCCGCTCAAAGTGAAAACGGCATTTGGTCCGCCTGGCGATGTGGCGCAGTGCTTTGACAGCGCCCAGGCGAACTTTCAGTAGAACAGCTCCTTCTCTTACCCTTGTTATATCCCAGAGGTAGATGCCTCTGCTGGCAGCCATGTTGACGAATCTTTCCGTCGCTTTCCCGGTTACCAGGATCACCACGTAACCCAGCAGAGCAGACATCAGTCTAAACAATAACATAGAAAATCCCCCGAATTCAAGTTATGATATTTATTTCTTCATCAAAGGAAACTGAGCGACCGGATTTTTCCTTCCACACACAGCTCGTCCGGCAGTATATTACGAAGCATCAGGTTCTCACCAACGACCGCGACTTCGCCTTCCCCTACGCTTACCCTGACCCCTTCCGTAGTGTACTCTATTATTCCGCGGTGGTTTTCAATAAAAAGCTGAATATTGCCGATCATGATTATCTTCGGCAAATTCAGGACCACGTCTCCGGGCAGTTCCATTGCTTCAGAAAACTGCCTTTTAACTTTCCTTTGAAAATCGCGCCAGCCCATAAAAAATCCCCTCCTCGCCACAATTTTATGCGACTGAAGGGGAATAAATTACTATTTAATGGTAATCGCACCTGCAATATCCTTTACATACTGCCATTCCTCTGGGTCATGTGCGAATGAATCAACCATGTTTTTCAATCACATAATACCAATGAAAATTGTTAACCGGTTCTCGAAAAGCCTTTGGGGTAGTGGGCTTGGGGTTATCCTCCGCTCGCTTCGCAATTCTCCATTTGTGAAACAAGAACGTCATCCCGGCCGCAACTCCAGACAGCCCTCCGTTAGCTACGCGCTATTTAAGCTTTTCTGCATGCAACGCACGCGCTAAGGAACACACCCAGGTGCTCCGCTCGCTCCGGATAACCCCAAGCCCGCAAGTCAAGCCTTTTCGAGCAATATTCTTGAGACAGGTGCGCTACACTCGCATTTTATAATAGGTGCAAAACTATGTTTCATATTAATTCGCGCCCACATTTGCTTGGGAATACTTCGTAGGCTGGACACTTGTTTTCAGTGTAGTTGCACATGCCGCTGTCGCAGCACCAGCAGAGAATGAGAGCTTAGTGATGTTATTCTCAGTAGTTCCGCCTTTTGGAACGGAGACCGCCGCGAGGACCCAGTATTTGCGACCAGGCCATTCCCTTGACCACCTGACCAGGGCATAGCATATCGCTGAACGGACCTTCCTGGTCACTGCGCTCGCATCGCTTCCGGGCAGGGCCCCCCTTTTCGCCTTCCATGCCGCACGGAGCTTTGACTTCAGCCCCTGCTACAGGACCTTCAGGGCACAACCCGGACGGCTGTCCTTTCACGGGGGGGGCAGCCATTTCCTCGGCTAAAACTACCGGCTCGCTGTATTCCGCTAACGGCTCTTCCTCCCAGTCCCTTCTCATGACGGATAATTCATCAGGCTGTTCATAGCCAGGCGGTTCTTCGCTGCGCCGGGTAAGGTACTCAGGAATTTTGAGCTTGGGCTTCTCTTCACTTTCAGGCACAGGCCTTCCCATACCTGGCGGGGGCCCGCCCAGAGGGCCATCGAATCTGCCTTTGCCCCCGGCACGTTCCATAAGGCGCCAGATACTTCTCGCCAGGAGGAATAAAAAGACCAGCCAGAATATCGTATTCAATTTAACACGCCCTCGTATATCGTTTTACTCCGGTTGACTGCATGGATTTTGTCCGGCAGGATTATTTCACAGGCAGGTCAGGGCCGGCGTCCTCTCTTTGATGACCGATCCTGGACAACGAATCCCTCATCTGGGTATCAGAGAGCAGGTTTTGCAAATTATAATAGTCCATCACACCAAGCTTGCCCTGGCGCAGGGCTTCTGCCATGGCAAGAGGCACCTCGGCTTCAGACTGGACGACTTTGGCTCGCATTTCCTGTACAGAGGCCTTCATCTCTTGCTCCTTGGCCACGGCCATAGCCCTTCGTTCCTCAGCCTTGGCCTGGGCAATCCGCTTGTCCGCTTCGGCCTGGTCGGTCTGCAACTGTGCGCCGATGTTCCGGCCCACATCCACATCAGCGATATCGATGGAGAGAATTTCAAAAGCTGTTCCGGCGTCCAGCCCCTTGCTGAGAACAGTTTGGGAAATCAAATCGGGATTTTCCAGGACAAGTTTATGGCTTTCAGCGCTGCCCACAGTCGTAACCACACCCTCACCGACGCGCGCGAGAATCGTCTCTTCGCCGGCGCCCCCTACCAGGCGGTCAATATTGGCCCGTACGGTTACCCTGGCGATTACCTTAACCTCAATCCCGTCCTTGGCTACCGCCGAGACCAGAGGGGTTTCCAGCACCTTCGGGTTGACACTCATCTGTACAGCCATAAAAACATCACGCCCGGCCAGGTCTATTGCCGCCGCCCGCTCGAAGGGCAGCGGTATTGCGGCCCGTTCCGCGGCAACCAGCGCATTTACCACCCTATCCACATTACCTCCGGCCAAATAATGCGCCTCCAACTGGTTTACGGTAATGTTAAGCCCTGCCTTATCTGCCTTAATCAGCGGGTTAACAATCTTTGCAGGAGGTACTCTCCGCAGGCGCATTCCTATTAAGGTAAAAATGCCTACCCTGACCCCCGCCGCGAGCGCAGATATCCATAGCCCTACCGGTATAAAACTAAAAACAACTGCAACAGCGATAAAAACAAAGACAACAAGCATCAGCGAAGCGATAAATCCTGCGTTCATAGTTAATTTCCTCCCTATTAATTTATTTTATAGAATTTCTACTGCTTTTCCATAGGGCTTGTGTGAATGAACCAACTAAAGCTTTCATCCACAAACTCTCAATGAGAATATGTACCCACCATTTAATCACTGATCCGGTTATTAATGTAGGTGCGATTTCAATTGCACACGCCGCGCCAGCGCCGGACTTGTGGGAGCTAATGTAACATTTGTGCGAATAAATTCGCACCTACATTTTTTGAGATGCGCTCTGTGTGCATTTTCAGGTTATTTCTTTAACAACCACTCTAGTTCCTTCAACCTTGATAACTTTGACCGCCGCTCCAGTACTGACAAATTCTCCTTCAGTCACTACATCCAGACGGTGACCATCAATTTCGGCAGCGCCGGACGGGCGCAGCGGCGTAAGAGCCGTTCCTTCCCAGCCTGTAAAAAGGCTTAGTTCAGAAAGTGGGGCTACGTAGCCTTCTTCTTTTTGCTGCCTGTTTTGAAGAGTCAGCTTATACCACATATTGTAGCGGGACATCAGCTTAATTCCGACAAACAAGATAATTATAGTGGCGACAAGCGCCATAACAAGTGCTGAAGTAGCCTGAGTGACATCAACCGCAACTAATAATATTCCCCAGCCCACCAATATAATTCCTGTAATGCCAGCCACTCCAAATCCAGGAAATACGAAAATTTCCAATATCAGAGCAATTAAACCCAGTAAAAAAGCAAGATAGGCCAGCCAGATAATAAGCGCGGGAGACATAATATGGGTCCACCTCCTTATTGCAAAAAATGCTTGGCTTAAGGCCAAGCATTATCTTTTGTGTTTTTTTCAGTGAAATTTCCGTTTCCTTGCCGCTTCAGACTTTTTCTTCCTTTTTACGCTGGGTTTTTCGTAATGTTCATGTTTCCTGGCCTCTGCAAGTACACCGGCTTTTTGACAGGTGCGCTTGAAACGCCGGAGGGCACTGTCCAATGTTTCATTTTTACCCACTTTCACTTCCGCCACTAACTTTCCCTCCCTCCGCTAAAACCATAAAGCCGAAATCTATCTAATAGTCAAGCTGCTCTCCCATTGTACAAATACCATGTTATTATACAACAGGTTTTAGCCAGGAGTCAACCGCTACAATTGACTACAATGACCTTGAATAAGCATTTCAGTACAAACATGTTGGTTTGGCCTGCGCGTCCTACCCTGGCGGCCAGTTTAAAGGCCTTCCTGCCAGCAGGTGGTAGTGGATATGCATAACCGTTTGCTGGGCATCACGGCCACAGTTATTCACCAGGCGAAAGCCCTCCTCCGCTAAACCCATTTTAACAGCCAACCGGGCAGCTGTTAACTGAATCTGTCCCATCAGGAAGGTGTCCTTTTCATCCATATCCGCCAGAGCCGGAATGTGCTTTTTGGGAATAATGATAAGGTGGACGGGAGCCATGGGATTGATATCTTTAAAAACTAGTACCTGTTCGTCTTCATAGGCGATCTCGGCCGGTATTTCCTTTTTGATTATCTTGCAAAAAAGGCAGTCCTGCATGTTTTCCACCTCCTCCCACCTGGGAATAACTTCTCTAGAACTTTAATTCAACACAATTTTGGTAATTCCTCCACCTCAGCGAGCGATAATTTTACCTGTTAGGTGGTTCTCCTCTAATCCCTCAATCTTAACCCTGACTACTTGGCCCGACAGGTTTTCATCACCGGGGAAAACGGTCCTGACATAATTGTCGGTCAGCCCTTCGTATAAGCCGTATGAATCCGGCAAGCTCCGTTCGACCAGCACAGGCAGGTCCATCCCAACCAGTGATGAGGCAAACCGGGCAGCCATTTTTTCGCCCAGCCGGATCAGTCTATGACTGCGCTGGTCGCTTGTTGGCGGGTCTACCTGATCCGGGTAGGCAGCAGCCGGGGTTCCCCGGCGCGGGGAATACTTAAAGACATGCAGTCTGCTGTAGGCTATTTTTTCGACGAACCTGTATGTATTCATAAAATCCACTTCCCGCTCACCCGGGAAGCCCACTATAACATCAGTGGTAAGGCCCAGGTTGGGGATATTCTCCCTTAAAACCTCCACCAGGCGCAAATACTCCCAGGTATTATAGCGCCTGCCCATCCGTTCCAGTATTTGATCGTCGCCGGACTGCAGGGGTACGTGCAGGTGCCGGCAAAACTTGTCCGAACCGGCCAGCACTTCAACCAAGTCCAGGGTAATATCATTGGGTTCTATGGAGCTGAGACGCAGCCTCAACAGGCCCGGTATATCACTAAGGCTGCGGAGCAAAGCGGACAGTGTGTGCTCCCCACCCAGGTCCCGTCCATAAGCGCCGGTGTGAATGCCGGTAAGAACAATTTCTGTAAAGCCCGCTTCCACCAGCTGCCGCGCTGTTTTCAGGACGTTCTCCGGTTTCCTGCTGCGCAGCGGACCTCTGGCCACAGGTACGATACAGTAGGTGCAGCAATTGTCGCAGCCTTCCTGAATTTTCAGAAAAGCACGGGCCCGCCCGCTTAGGGGGATGGAAGAAAACTCTTCAAACTGGTCGCTTGCATTATAAGCGCTCACAGCCGCTAGAGGCTTTCCGCCCTTAACGGCGTTTTTTACCAGTTCTACAATCCTGGAGCGCTCCCTTGTTCCCACGATCAGGTCGACACCAGGAATTTTCATAACCTCGCCGGTTGAGGTCTGGGCGTAGCACCCGGTAACTACTACCAGCGCAGCGGGGTTCCTTCTGGCGGCTCGGCGTATTAACTGCCTGGATTTACGGTCACTCAGGTGGGTCACGGTACAAGTGTTGATAATGTATAAATCAGCCTCGTCCTCAAAATCCACGATCTTATAGCCCTGATCCTGGAAAAGCCCGGCCAGGGCGGCTGACTCATACTGATTTACCTTGCAGCCAAGGGTAGCTATACCCACCCGTTTTTCATCCATCCAGTTTCCCCCCCAAATCACCACACTGGTATAGTATTATCGCAAGCACGGCCAGGCCGGCGGTTTCTGTCCGTAAAATACGAGGTCCCAGTGTCACCGGTCTGACACCATGCGAGCGGGCCAGCTCCACCTCTGCAGGGGTAAAACCGCCTTCCGGGCCGATGAAAACATAGATATCCCCCCAGGGTCCACTTACCCCCAGGACTTTTTTAAGCGATTCCTGGTTTTCTTCCTCCCAGGGGATCACTGCGGCAGTGTTGTCAGGCATGCCTGCCAGAGCTTCTTCCCACCCTGCCGGTGGCAATACTTCCGGAACATCAGGCCGGCGGCACTGCTTGGCGGCTTCACGGGCTATACGCTGCCATCGCTCGAGACGACACAGCGGCTTGTCCCCCGCCAACTTAACAACCGACCTGTCGCAGATTAGCGGGATTAGCCTGCATACTCCCAATTCGGTGGCTTTCTGAACGATCAAGTCCATCTTATCATTCTTGGGCAAGCCCTGGACAAGGGTAATCCGGAGCGCAGGCGCACCCCCGGCATTACTTTCCGAAACAACAGCGCAGACTACTGATTCCCGGCCGGCCTGTTCGATCACAGCCTCATAGACCATACCCCGCCCGTCAAGGACGGTCAGGGTGTCTCCCGGCTCGAGACGCAGTACCTTTACAATATGTACAACATCCGGCCCGGTTATAGTGACCCGGCCTGCCTTGACCTGTTCAGGAGAAACAAAAAAACGGGGCATCGTAAAAACTCCATAAGCTTTTTTCAATTTAAAATTATCAAGGATTGGCTTTTGCTACTAAAGCGACCCAGCCGCCGTCCTCCGACTGTTCAACAACAGAGAGCCCGGCTGACTCCAAAGCGGCGATAACTTCAGGACCGCGCTCGCTGATAATGCCTGAGGCAATGAATATGCCGCCGGGAACCAGGGTTTTTGATACATCTACAGCGAGGCCGGCGATTATGCCGGCAATAATATTGGCAACAATCAGGCCGGCCTTGCCCTCTATGCTGGACAACAAATCTCCCTGTATAACTTTTACACGACCGGCAACCCCGTTACGTTCAATATTAGCTAGCGCGGTACGGCAGGCTACAGGATCATGGTCAACTGCAACAACCCGCCCGGACCCAAGCAATGCTGACGCTATGGCCAGGATACCTGAGCCGGTACCGACGTCGTAAACGGTTGCGCCGTCCTGAACATACTTCTCCAGCAGTTTGAGACAGAGGGCTGTGGTCGGGTGGGCGCCGCACCCGAAGGCCATCCCCGGGTCCATATCGATGACCAACTCACCGGCGACAACAGGATAATCCTCCCAGGACGGCTTTACAACCAGCCGCTGCCCCACATGCACGGGCTTGTAATAGGCTTTCCAGCAATTCGCCCAGTCTTCCTCCGCAACACGGCATGTACGCAATTCAGGAGCTGGAGTAAGCTCCAGGCTGTTTAAGGCAGCCCTAAGCGCTTCCAACCGCCCGGCCAATTCAGCGCCGGAAGCCAAGTACCCCTTGACCACAGGACGTCTTTCACCAGGCGACGGCGTCTCGACGCCCCACTCGTCGGGTTCTGCTGCCGCAGCATAACGAAGAATAACGGCGGGATCCTCGATAACAACCCCGCCTGTTCCCATATCTTGAAAAATATCAGCAACCAATTCCACCCCTTCGGGTGGAACCTGCACAGCCACTTCCAACCAATCCAAACGTAACTCTCCTATTCTGTGGTCAGGCGTAGGGCGTAAGGCGTTGGACGTAAATTATACTGCATTCCTTCCAGGTCTTTTATACACCTGAGCCGACGTCAAAAGAAACAGGTTCTTTTCTACGCCTTACGCCTTGCGACCTACGACATCAATTAAACTAAGAAAATCTAAAACCACATGAGTATCTTTATTTGAAAGAATTCACACAATCAACTACCCCATAAACGCGTCTCTCATTTTTCCAAAGAAGCCTTTGTCGGCGCCTGTTGCGGAAGCTTGCGGGTTGTCTGCGCCCAAGCGGGCAAATTCCCTCAATAATTCTTTTTGCTTCTCGGTCAGCTTGCCTGGCGTCACCACTTTGACCAGCACATGCTGGTCACCGCGTCCATAGCCGTTGACGTGCGGGACGCCCTTGCCCTTAATCCGGAAAACAGTGCCCGACTGGGTTCCCTCCGGTATTTTAAGCCTTTCATTCCCTTCCAGGGTAGGGACCTCCAACTCGTCGCCCAGGGCTGCCTGGGTAAAAGAAACAGGGACTTCGCAGATCAGGTCATCGCCTTCCCGCTTGAAAACACGATGGGGCTTGACATGGATGTAGACATAGAGGTCACCGGGCGGCCCGCCCTTTGCCCCGGCTTCACCTTCACCGGACAGACGCAGCCGCGATCCGTTATCCACCCCGGGCGGCACCTTGACTTTGATGCTCCGGGTCTTGCGGACCTGGCCCTCTCCACGGCAGGTCGGGCATGGCTTGTCAACAATCTTGCCGGCGCCGCGGCAGCGGTCACAGGTACGGGACTGGACAATACGTCCAAAAGGAGTACTCTGGGTAAACTGCATCTGTCCGGTGCCGGCGCAGGCCAGGCAGGTCTTGGGCTTGCTGCCGGGGGCCGCGCCATTTCCACCGCAGGTGCCGCAGGTCTCGGTGCGGGGCACCTTGATTTCACGCTCCAGCCCGAAGGCAGCCTCTTTCAAGTTCAGCTCCAGGTCAGCCCTGATGTCGTTGCCCCTTTCGGGGCCGCTACGCCGCCTGCCGCCGCCACCACCGAAGAACATCTCAAAAATGTCCCCGAGGCCGCCAAAATCACCAAAGCCCTCAAAACCACCAAAGCCCTGTCCGTCAGCCCCGGCATGGCCAAAACGGTCATAGCCGGCCCTTTTTTCCGGGTCGCTTAAAACAACATAGGCCTCACTGATTTCCTTGAATTTGGCCTCGGCTTCTTCCTTATTGCCGGGATTGGCATCGGGGTGATGCTGGCGCGCCAGCTTGCGGTATGCTTTTTTAATCTCATCCGCAGACGCATTTTTGGATACGCCCAGGACCTCGTAATAATCTCGTTTTGCCATCTGCACCACCTCTTCTAACTACAACAAAGGAAAGGGGAACCGTAATTCCCCTTAACAAAGGTTACTTTCGGGTTTATTAGTTTGAAATACAAATCCATTCTACCATAAATGAGACAATATTTTTAGGGGGGTTATTTATCCTCTTTTACTTCGAAGTCAGCGTCAACAACATTATCTTTAGGCTCCCGGGCGGCTGTGCCTTCCTGACCTCCACCGGCTGCGCCGTCACCCCCCGGCTGTCCGGTTTTTTGATACATGGCCGAGGTCAGTTCGTACAGCGGCCCGGTCAGCGCTTCCAGCTTAGCCTTGATGTCATCAATATTATTGCCTTTAAGCGCTTCTTTGAGGTCATCGGCAGCCTTCTGCAGCTTTTCAATAGAAGCCGCGTCGGCCTTATCCTTGAAGTCCTTGATGGATTTTTCCGCCTGGTAAACCATGCTGTCGGCCTGGTTGCGGGTATCGATCTCTTCCTTGCGCCTGGCATCCTCGGCGGCATGTATTTCTGCCTCTTTGACCATATTATTGATTTCCTGGTCGTTGAGTTTGGTAGAAGCAGTGATGGTCATGCTTTGTTCCTTGCCGGTGCCCATGTCCTTGGCCGAGACATTGACGATACCGTTGACGTCGATGTCAAATTTGACCTCGATTTGCGGCACTCCCCTGGGAGCGGGTGGAATACCGGTCAGGGTAAAGCGGCCCAGCGTCTTGTTGTCCGCAGCCATCGAGCGCTCGCCCTGCAGCACGTGGATTTCCACAGTGGTCTGGCCATCCGCGGCAGTGGAAAAGATCTGGCTTTTTGAGGTTGGAATGGTGGTGTTGCGCTCAATCAACCTGGTAGAAACACCGCCCAGGGTCTCAATGCCCAGGGACAGCGGAGTCACATCAAGCAACAGCACATCTTTGACCTCACCGGCCAGGACCCCGGCCTGGATCGCCGCGCCAACGGCAACACACTCGTCCGGGTTGATGCCCTTGTGCGCTTCCTTGCCCAGGAACTTACGGATGGCTTCCTGGACGGCGGGAATCCTGGTTGAGCCGCCAACCAGCAAGATTTTGTGGATATCCTTGGGCTGCAGCCCGGCGTCTGAAAGAGCCTGGCGGGTCGGCCCCATGGTCTTTTCAACCAGGTCTGCCGTCATTTCCTCAAACTTGGCTCTGGAAAGAGTTATGTCTAAATGCTTCGGCCCGCTGGCGTCCGCAGAGATAAACGGCAGGTTGATATTGCTGGTGGCTACCCCGGAAAGCTCTATCTTTGCTTTTTCGGCAGCTTCCTTGAGGCGCTGCATGGCCATTCTGTCGTTGCGCAGGTCAATCCCCGTATCTTTTTTGAACTCGGTCGCAAGGTAGTCGATTACCCTCTGGTCAAAGTCATCTCCACCCAGGCGGTTGTTGCCGCTGGTAGCTTTAACTTCAAAGACTCCGTCTCCCAGTTCAAGGATAGATACGTCGAAGGTGCCGCCGCCCAGGTCGAAAACCAAAACAGTCTGTTCGTCTTCCTTATCCAGGCCGTAGGCCAGGGCTGCGGCCGTAGGCTCATTGATAATACGTAAAACTTCCAAGCCCGCTATTTTACCGGCGTCCTTGGTGGCCTGACGTTGTGAGTCACTGAAATAGGCCGGCACCGTGATAACCGCCTTATCCACCTTTCCACCCAGGTAGGCTTCCGCGTCAGCCTTGAGTTTCTGCAAAATCATGGCGGATATTTCCTGTGGCGTGTAATTCTTGCCGTCAATATTTTCTTTGTGATCGGAGCCCATGTGGCGTTTAATCGAACTGATAGTGCGATCCGGGTTGCTGACGGCCTGCCTTTTCGCTACCTGCCCGACCAGCCTTTCACCGGTTTTTGAAAATCCCACCACAGAAGGGGTGGTCCTGGCGCCTTCCGCATTGGGAATAACAACCGCTTCGCCGCCTTCCATTACAGCAACGCAGGAGTTGGTGGTACCCAGGTCTATTCCGATAACCTTAGACATTGTATTCTACCTCCTAGAATCTGTTTCCAAATTATTATAAAGCTACAGCAACTTTAACCATGGACGGCCGGATTACTTTTTCTCTCAGGGAATAACCCCGGCGGAACTCTTCAACAACTGTATTGGCAGGGTGCTCACCGGAATCGTCCTGGGCCACCGCCTCGTGCCTGGTAGGATCAAAAGGTTCCCCAACTGCCTGGATGGGGGTGACACCTTCGGTTGCCAGCACATCCAACAGCTGCTTGTAAATCATCTCCACCCCAGCTTTAAAGCCCTCTATCGAGTCACCCTCCGCCGCCAAAGCCAGACCGAAGTTGTCAAGCACCGGCAGGAGAGCGACCACCAGCTGCTCAGAGGCATATTTATAGTAATCATCCTTTTCCTGCCTGGTGCGACGCCGAAAATTTTCAAAGTCGGCCTGCAAACGAAGCAGCCGGTCATAATAATCTTGTGCCCGTGTCGTCTGTTCGGCCAATAACCTTTGCAGTTCGGCCGGATCACTGCCCGCAGCAGGAACCCCTTCCGCTTCCGCTTCCTGGTGCCCGTTATCCTCTACCGCGCTTGTTGTGGGATCTTTCTCCATAACACTTTGCTCTTTTCCCTCGTCGGAAATTTCCTGAACATCTTTCTCTTTCTTTTCATCTTTTACCAACATTGTTCACCTCACAGACCAGACAAGCTGGAATCTTTTGGCTTGAAGTCTTCTTCCCGTTTCTTAATTATAGTATCGATTCTTAAGATTGCCTCGGCCACCTCACCGGCGGCCTTAAGCGCGTATATTTTTACTTCGGCCGGATCGACAATACCCATTTCCAGCATGTCGGCTACCTGCCCGCTGTCACAGTCGACGGCCAGAGAATTTTTTCCTGTTTCAACTTGTGCGGCAATCACATCCCCCAGTTTTTCCAGGGGATTGAAACCAGCATTGGCGATAATCTGGGACATAGGACGCTTGAGCGCCTCCACCACACAGTCCACCCCGTACGCCGCCATGCCGCGGATACCTTCCCGCACTTTTTCCACCTCGCGGGCTACCGCAAGTTCCAGCGAGCCGCCGCCAGGCACCACCCCGCCCCTGACCGCCGACTGCACGGAGGCAGACGCGTCCTTGGCGATACGCTCACGCTCGCCAACCACCTCGGAAGTAGCGGCGCCTACCAGCACAGTGGCCATCGGCTTGCCTCTTCCTCCCTGGACCCAGACCTGTTCAAGTTTTTCGTCGTTATAGACCCGGTCTGCGAATCCAAGGTATTTTAGGAGTTCCTCTGTAGTTCTTTTCAGCCCGGTCCGCTTGATCATCCTGGCTCCCGTATGTTCGGCGGCCTTACGCAGTTCCTTGTTGGCCACCCGCTGGACCACCATAACGCCTGCGTCCGTTAAAATCTCCTCAGCCGCATCGTTTACGCCGCGGTCGGCCAGTACCAGTCCCACTCCCAGGCTGGTAATTTTTTGGACGTTTTCCTTGAATTCGGCCTGCAGCTGCAGGTAACGCGCAAACCCGGACTCGGTCCCGAGGGCTTCCTCATCAATTTCCTCCGGCTCCAAGGCGTCGTCGATAATCAAGACCTTGACCTCACCCAGTTCCCCGGGCATCTGGCGGTTCATCCGCTCCTTATTAATAATTACGCCCATGAAAACCTGGTTTAAAGCGCCCTCTTCAGCTACAACGGTATCTGAAAACTTAAAAGAACTGTCCTTTAGCTTCTCCTCCCCAATCAACACCGCGGCCCGCTTCACCAGGTCGGCAATGTCCTCGTGGCCGCGGCCCGAAACGAGCGCCACCTGGCGCACAAACTGGTCATGCACCCCGTTGATCTGTTGAGCCTGACTCTCCATCACTGCCAGCGCCTTCTTTAGCCCCACGCGCATCCCCTCAATGACTCGCGCGACAGGGACTCCCTTTATAACCTGCTCCACTCCGAAGCCGACCAGGGCGCCGGCCATCACCGTAGCCGTGGTTGTCCCGTCGCCGACTTCCTCCTGCTGTGCCTTGGCTATGTTGATGAGCATTCTGGCAGCAGGGTGGTTGGCCTCCATCAAGGTCAGGATGGTAACCCCGTCGTTGGTGATCACGACCTCGCCGAATTTATCAACCAGCATCGTGTCCAGTCCTTTGGGACCCAAAGTCCCCTCGACGGCGCTGGTTATAGCCCGGATGGCGTTGGAATTGGTCAGCAAAGCGGCCAGCCTCTCGTCCACCTCGGCCCCCTGAGTCGCTTCCTTTTTCAAGCTCAAATACGGTACCCCCTCACTTTCCCATGCCCTTCATCATGCGCTCCAGAGCTTGTGAAAGGTTCTTGGTCATAAAATCAACTACACTGATTACTTTGGCATACTCCATCCTGGTCGGCCCCAGCACTCCCATGGAGCCCATCTTCCGGCCCGCTACCGAGTAGGCGGCTGTGACCATGCTGCACTCCTTGATTTCCTTGTTCTTTATCTCACCGCCAATGCGCACGGTAACGCCCACATCCTGCTCCTCACCGGTCATTAACCCGTAAAGAAGCTTTTCTTGCTCCAGGATGCTGAGCAGGGTCTTAACCTTTTCCACGTTGTGGAATTCTGGTTGGTTTAACATATTAAATACCCCGCCCAGGTAAATTTTATCCTCGGATTTCATGGTCAGGCTGTCTTCTAACAGCTCCATGGCAAGGTCGAGAATATGTTTGTGCCTGGCCAGTTCAAAATAAATTTCCTTTACCAAAGTAAGCTTGATGTTTTCATTGGTAAGACCCCGCAGCTTGGCGTTTAAAATCCGGGATATGGTTTCCATGTCATCAGTGCTGATGCTTTCAGGAATATCAATCAACCTGTGGTGCAGAGTTCCGTTGTCCATTACCACCACAACCATGGCCTGGGTAGGGTTCATCGAAACCAGCTGGATATGCTTAAACCGGCTGGTACCAATGCTTGGGGTAAGCACCATGGCGGTATAATGGGTGAGTTGTGAGAGAAGTTGGCCCGTTTTCTGTATAACCTGGCCGATATCTTTCACCTTGATGTCAAACTCACTGCGAATTAGATCTTCCTCTTCCGCTGATAAGTCGTGCTTTTGCATCAAATAGTCCACGTAGTAGCGGTAGCCCTGCTCGGAGGGCACTCGCCCCGCGGAAGTATGAGGTTGTTCAATATAACCCTGCTCTTCTAAATCAGCCATTTCGTTACGAATGGTGGCAGGGCTGACGCCAAGCCTGAACTTTTTAGCTATGGTGCGGGAACCAACGGGTTCAGCGGTAGCAATATAATCGTGAACGATGGCCAGAAGCACCTTTTGCTTGCGGTCATCCATTTTCATGCATTACCCCCCCCTTTTGTTAGCACTCTAACCTGCTGAGTGCTAAAAACCCGCTAAATAAAAAATAGCACCAACTCCATCCACTTGTCAAGGAATATAGCGCAAAAGCATTCAATAATTCATATAACCCGGTCGTTTAACACGCCTTCCCGCTGAAATCACACAAATTCCAGGAATACCCGGTTGGCCAGGGGAAGCCCCCTTTCGGTCAGCCTGAAATAATCCCCGTCAATCTCAGTAAGCCCGTCCTTTGTAAGCCTCTTAATTTCAGACCGGTAGACATCCTCCAAGCGCCGGCCAAAACGCTGCCGGAAGGCCGCCAGGCTAACCCCCTGCAAAAGCCTCAAACCCAGGAACATGGTCTCCGACATTTCAGTTTCCACGGTAAGGGTTTCCCTGTCGGCAACCCTGAGTTCTCCCCGCCGGAGCCTGGACCGGTACTTTTCCGGCTCGCGTTCGTTGGCAAAACGTTCCCCCCGGAAGCAGGAGTGGGCAGCCGGTCCCAGCCCCAGGTAGGGCCGGTTTAGCCAGTAAACCAGGTTGTGAACACACTCGCGCCCGGGCCTGGCAAAATTGGAGATTTCGTAGTGATGATAACCGCTCTTTTTTAGTGAAATTATGGCGGTGTGGTACATGGATAGTTCCAGTTCTTCCGGACAAGCCCTCATATCACCAATGGCAACTGAACGCTCCAGAGGAGTTCCCTCCTCCAGTTGCAAGCCGTAAGCTGCAACATGCTCCGGTTCAAAAGCTACTGTCCGGTCGAGCGTTTCCTGCCAAACCGCGAGGGTCTGGCCCGGTATACCGTAAATCAAATCGATATTAATGTTGTCAAAACCGGCCTGCCTGGCCAGCCGCACCGCGGCGCCCGCCTGCGCGGCGTTGTGGACACGGCCAAGCGTCTTTAGTAAACCGTCTGCCAGGGACTGCACCCCGATACTGAGGCGGTTTACCCCTGTCCGCCTTAATTCGTAAAGACCTCCGGCATCAATAGTACCCGGATTGGCCTCAACCGTAATCTCACAATCCGGTGTCAGGCGAAAAATTGACCTTATATATTTAAGAATCTCCCTCAGGTCTCCCACGGGCAAGCAGGTGGGCGTGCCACCCCCGATAAAAAGGCTGGATATTTCTTTCTCAACTTCGTCCAGGAAAGATCCGTATAGCTGGATTTCTCTGATCAGCGCTGCCAAGTAGTCCTTTGCCGCTGTCCGGCTGTAGGGGTAAGAGATGAAATCGCAGTAACGGCACTTTTTAAGGCAAAAAGGCACATGAATATACAGACCTATTGCCATGCTCCGCCCCCTTACCGTGAAAATAAAGCCCGGCTTACTAAGAAGCCGCCCAAAAGAATGTGGGTGAGAATTTCGTATGCAACAAAAGTGAAATAACCCGGTTTTTCCAATCAGGCCAGATTCTTCAGCGCATCTAACAACGAGCGCTTTTTCATATCGTCCTGAAGCCGGACTTTAACCTCCTGCCACACCTCACCGCACCTGTCGGTGTTGCTCTTGCCAACTATCGACCTTATGGCCAAATCTATTTGCTTGCGCTCTTCCTTAGTTTTTGGCTCAATACCCAGTTCACCCAGAACCGGCTTCAGATGTCGAAGGTAGCAGCTCATAAAATGATTCCTCCTTAGTTACGGTGGTTAAGAATAGCTGAGTATGAATAAACTCGCAACCTGTGCTTAGTACGGGTCGTAAGGCGTAGGGCGTAGGACATAGATGAATCCTGCATTTCTAAGAGGTCTGTATATGATATTATGCACACTGTACAATTTAAAATTTTTTGCGTTGGATGGGATTATGTGGGTGGTGAATTCAAATTGCACTTAACCTGCAAAGCAGTAGGAATTTTAGCTCATTTCTCTGGTGACTTTGCGAGAATGAATCCGCCCCACACATTTTTTGATAATACTTCTCTGCGCTTGATTTGGTATGAACAAAAAGATTTTTACTTATCACCTACGCTAAGGACGGCCATGAAGGCTTCTTGCGGGATTTCTACGCTGCCCACCTGCTTCATCCGCTTTTTCCCTTCTTTTTGCTTTTCCAGCAGCTTACGCTTGCGGGTGATGTCACCACCGTAGCATTTGGCCAGCACATCCTTACGTACCGCCTTTACCGTCTCCCTGGCAATGATCCTGCTGCCGATTGAAGCCTGAATCGGTATTTCAAAGAGCTGGCGGGGGATTAGACCACGCAGTTTTTCAACAAAGCTACGCCCCCGGTGATAGGCTTTGTCCCGGTGCACGATAATCGAAAGAGCGTCCAGGACTTCCCCGGCAATCATAATATCAAGCTTGACCAGATCAGACTGTTTATAGCCGGCCAACTCGTAGTCAAGGGAAGCATACCCCCTGGAGCGAGACTTCAACTGGTCAAAAAAATCATAGATAATTTCGCTGAGCGGCAGATCGTAGGTAAGCATCACCCGGCTGATGCTGATATATTCCATGTTGACAAAGATCCCGCGTCGCTCCTGGCACAGTTCCATCACCGGACCGACATAATCTTTAGGCGCCATGATTAAGGCCCTGACAAAGGGCTCTTCAATAAAAACAATATTGCCAATCGGCGGGAGCTTGCTGGGATTTTCTATTTCAACCACGGTATCAGCCGTGGTGGTCACCCGGTACACGACGTTGGGAGCCGTTGTAATTAGACTTAAGTTATACTCACGCTCGAGCCGCTCCTGCACAATTTCCATGTGCAGTAAACCCAGAAAACCGCAACGGAAGCCAAAACCAAGCGCCTCCGAGGTTTCGGGTTCATAAATCAGAGAGGCATCGTTAAGCCTGAGTTTTTCCAGGGCATCTCTCAAATTTTCATAGTCAACGGTATCAACCGGATAGAGGCCGCAATAGACCATGGGTGTAACCTTGCGGTAGCCCGGTAAAGATACCGGGGCCGGGCGTTTAGCGTCGGTCACAGTGTCTCCCACCTGGCAGTCCTTGACGTTTTTAATGCTTGCGGCGATAAAACCAACTTCGCCCGAACGCAACTCACCAATGGAGACAGGCGCCGGCCTAAATATACCGACCTCGTTGACCTCAAATTCCTTGCCGGTGGCTACCATCTTAACCTGCGTCCCGTTTGCAACCGTACCGTCAACAACTCTCACATAGGCTATGACGCCCTTATAGGGGTCATAGTGCGAATCAAAGATAAGCGCCCGCAAGGGCGCCTGCTCCTGACCACCGGGCGGCGGGATCTTGGTCACAATCTGTTCCAGGATTTCTTCAATTCCGATACCGCTTTTGGCCGAAGCCATGATGGCCTCCGAGGTGTCCAGGCCGATGATGTCCTCAATTTCCTGTTTGACCCTTTCCGGCTCGGCGCTGGGTAAGTCGATTTTATTGATTACTGTTATTATTTCGAGGTTGTGCTCAAGCGCCAGGTAGACGTTGGCCAAAGTCTGCGCTTCTATCCCCTGGGCGGCGTCAACTACCAGCAGCGCTCCCTCGCAGGCAGCCAGACTGCGCGACACCTCGTATGAGAAATCTACATGGCCCGGAGTGTCAATCAGGTTCAGTTGATATTCATGACCATCTCCGGCCTTGTATTTAAGGCGTACGGCCTGCATTTTAATCGTAATGCCACGCTCGCGCTCCAGGTCCATCTTGTCCAGCACTTGCTCGGTCATTTCACGGCTGCTCAAGGCGCCGGTATACTCCAGAAGCCTGTCCGCCAGGGTTGATTTGCCATGGTCGATATGAGCAATAATACAAAAATTACGGATTCTATCCTTCTCCCACTCCATTTTGGGGTGCTCCTCCTTGCTTCCTAAAACAACTATATAATTATAACACCCCAATACAAGCGTATCAATTCCTAACGCCCGTCACCCCTGCACCTTTGCAGCTGCTCCTGCAAGGGAATCTGCACGCCTGTCTCAAAAGTGTTCAGAAGCTGTGCAAATTTGCTTTCCAGGGCCAAGTCCTTAATCCTGGCGTCCCAAACCCTACCCCCCCTCTCCAGAGCCTGGTATGCGTTCTCCATGAGGACTTGACGGCTTTGCGTCTCCCACTTGTTCCACAGCTCAAGATCCGGCATTGGCAGTTGGGCTTTTTCCCCCAGGAATTCAATCCGGCAAATCCCCTTTTCACCTGTATCGAGGCTGAAAGCAGCGATACGAGCCGGGTAAACCATCAAGTTAAACTGCCCCAGAACAACGATAAAGCCGAGCAGCACAGCAACCACACATACAGCTGTACCCGCCAGATATTTCAACCCATTCACAAGTCTGCTCCCGCAATAATGTCCCATTTAATTTACAGATACTTATTCCTTCCTTAATATTATGGGTAAAAAAGACCGGCAACTATACTGTTTGGGGTAGGCTTTTTAGAGGCGTAGGGCGTAGGTCGTAAGGCGTAGGTTATCCTGCTTTTCTCTTGGGTCTTTTTAAACTCTTGAGAATATCATCAGACCCACGTCCCACGTCAAATTTTACGCCTTACGACCTACGCCCTACGCCCAACCCAAAATGCTTTACCTTAAAAGAAATAGCTATATCACACCAGTACAATGCTCAGAACAAAAAAACTTTTTCACTGTTGTCTTATTATTGCGGCCAGCGCGGAGGCCATGAGCCTGACCGAGCGGGCCGCCTCTTCAGTCGAGTTTTTGGTTGTTCCCACCTCAACCAGCAAGGCGTGGGGGTGCAGGTTTTGGTTATAGATACCATCTTTCACTCTTATCCCCAGCGAGAGACCGGGGTACATACTATTAATTTTGTCGGAGAGCTCCTGGGCAAAGGCGTGGTTCTGACGCCAGTTGGGGAAAGGACGCCGCGCGTCCGAGCCTACAATAAAGAGAAGGGTGGCTACTTCCTGCCCGTTGATATTGACTATACTTTGTTCCCTTGTTTTGCCGGAGTCGCGGTGGATATCCAGGATTACCATGGTTTTGGGGTTAGCGGCCAACAGTTCCCGCGCCGTTTTTTCCGATTCCAAATAGGACGTGTTATAGTCAGCGTCGTTGATTCGCTCCGACCTGGCAGTTTTAATCCCGTACTTGCCTTCCAATTCCTCCCGGAGCGCAGCCGCAACCGTCACCACACCACCCTTCCGGCCATCAAGCCGTTCCACCCCGTCGGTTAAACTGTAAGTTTCACCGGTATGTGTGTTGTAAAGAGCTACCAGGCAATCGTCAGAAAGGACCGCAGCAGTCCCGGGCGGCTGGGCCGGGACTGCTGTGACCTTCACGGCAGGAGTTTCAAGGCGCGCCAGGAGCGGTATCTCTGACTGCATGACACCGGCCGGGTTACGCAGGTTCGCCCTGGAGACAGCCCCCACCCCATCCAAAATGATTTGCCAGGCTGTCAGGTCGCCGGTGTCACCTTCAAAATCGCTTCTATTGAGGACCGGCATGCCTATTTTCATTATTTTCATGGCATCCCACTGATAGAAATTCTCCGTCCAATCCGAAGCTATTTTGAAAACATGGGAGAATGCGGGACAGGCAGGTAAATGGGGAAATACCTTTATGGAAAAGAACAAAATAAAAACACCTGAGACGACAGCGATAAGCTGACGCATGGCAGCTAACAGCATACCCCTTTGGCGAAAGGCGGGAGCAGGGTACAATAAAAACCCCTCCTTACCAGGCTTGTTCCTAAAACTTTATGCCCGGCAGGAAGGGTTTATGAGGAATTTCCGTCAGCGCAGGACGGTTGGCACAAAAGCGTCAATGAGTCCGATAACAAATGCCGATATCAGCGCTCCTACAAGCGATACGCTGAGCAGGCTGGGAATTATGAACTGGGCCAGGTAAATCACCACCGCGGCGGCAATGAACCCAACCAGCCCCCTGCTCTGCGGTGATACGCGATCACCCAGCAGAGCTTCCGCAACGTACCCCAACACGGCAATCACAAGGGCGGCAATAAGCGCGCCTACCAGGCCTCCCCTCAAAACGAAGCCTGGTGAAAGCCAGCTGACAACAATAAGAACGAGTGCTGAAACTACAAAACGGATAACCAGTCCTAGCCATTGCATAAGTATCACCTCCTGTCTTTTGATCTAGAAATAGCTTTCACCAAAAAAGGTAAGTATATACTGCTGGCCCTTGCATTTTTTTTTTGCACATGGTAAAATTGTTGCCGTTGGGAGGTGAGAATAACATGCCGAACATAAAATCAGCTGTCAAAAGGGTTGAGATTACCCGGTTACGGACATTACGCAACGCCAGGATTAAATCGGCGCTGAAAACCACCATTAGGAAATTTGAAGAGGCCCTGAAAATGGCCGACCGCGAGGACGCCAGTCTCAAGCTGCGCAATGCGGTGCGGGTACTGGATAAGGCCGTGACCAAAGGCATTTTACATAAAAATGCAGCGTCCCGGAAGAAATCCCGCCTGACCAGGCGGTTCAACAAGATTACGGGCTAAACCACCAAAACCACCCGAAAGACAAGGGGGTGGTTTTTTTGTTGCTTTAGCCTGTTAAGTAAAGTACCGCTTCGGCAGAAGCACATGCTCCAGCAGCATACACAACAGCATCCCGGCAATGAAGCCGTTGCCTAAAATGTAGCGGACCAGGGCCGGCGCCCCTTCGAAAGCCCCGGTAGGGAGAAACATTAAGCCGGTCCCAAAAAGCAGCGGCAGACCAACCACAAAATAATCTCTGGACGTGAGTTTCATCCTGGCATAATCTTTTAAACCAAAACCAACCATCTGGCAGAAGGAAGCCAGCAAGGCCGAATACCCTACCGGCTCCGGGATCGAAGCCAGAAAAACACCTACCGGCGGCAGGAGGCCCATAACCAGCAAAGCAGCGGTAAATATAACGAAAGGAAGGCGCGAGGCCACTTTGGTCAGGCTGACCATCCCCGCCCCCGCCGAGTAGGGAACGAACCCAACCGTTGCCCCCAGCCCGGACAGGATATCGGAAAAGCCGGTCAGGGCGACTCCACGGTCATAACTGCGTTTAGGCAGCTCAGCCTCCAGTACCCGCTCCATAGCCAGGACGCTCGCCACCAGATTGGAAAGGACCAGGAGTCCCGTCAGAACACAGGTCAGGACGATGCCAAGGTCAAAAGTGGGGCGCCCCCAGGCAAAGATTTGCGGTAGGGCTACCATAGAACCATATCCCCATGCAACCCCGTGACTGACTCCGGCCAGCGCCGCCAAAATCCAACCGCCGGCGATACCGGCCAGGATGGCGACGCTGCCGAGAAAACCCTTTGCTTTCAGGCTGAACCCAACAACAATGACCACCACAACAAGTGAGATGATACTGGACTTCAAATCGACCTGGCCGTGGCTTGTAGTAATACCCAGCATGCCCCTTACGAAAGTGCCGCTAAGCTGCAGCCCCAGCAAAACCAGCACTGACCCGGTAACAGCAGGCGTGAAAAGCTTCAAAGCACGGCCGATGAGCCCGCTGAGACCAATTACAACCAGGATCAGCCCTGTTATGATGACACCAAATTCCAGATCTGTGCGCAAGACAGCCATGGGCTTACCCAGGCCGGGGGCCATAGCGGCAAGGGTGATAAAAATACCCCACCACATCCCGGAAGGTCCTTCAATAATAGGCAACCTGTGGCCAAAAGAGACCTGGAGAACAGATGCCAGGGCCTGCAAAAAAAAGGTCCGTTGCGCCAGTGAGGCAATACCGGACTGGTCCAGGCCCAGGGCATTACCGACTACAACCGGTACCACGGCTGAATTGGCCAGAGTGAAGATGAGCCACTGCGCGGCATAAGCCAGGGTACGGTTCAGCGGTGGACGTTCATCCAGTCCGTACAAAAGGTTTTCGCTCCGCTGTGGTACACTGTCTGCCATTTTGAATATCTCCCAAATAAACTTGAATTGAAAATATTAATATTAAAATAGCTTGCTTAATCACACCCGCATTAAAAAACTGACTCAAAGAATTATCTTGATGTGGGTGTATAGCAAGTTGTAAAGGAATGGCTTTCTGGTCCGTACACACTATACTGACTCCACTCGCAGTCAACCGCTCTTCCTCCTGCCACTGAGGGTGAGCAGGAAGGTCTCCATGGCCGGGTAAAACTCCATTTTTCCTGTCTTTACCCCCACATCCAGCTCCGAAAGCGCTGCCAGGGCGCCGGTTAAGAGGGGTTTGCTGAAATTCCTGCTCTGGGCCGCCGCCTTCTTGGCTGCAAAGGGGTGAATTTTAAGCCTCTCAGGAATCTCCCTGGCCGGGCAACCCCTTTCGTTCAAATCACGTACCATTAAAAGAATGCGAAACTGCCTGGCAATCATCGAAAGTATCTTGAGCGGAGGCTCCTTTGCCGCCAGCATATCCTTAATGCCAGCCAGAGCTTCCCGGCAGCGCCTGTTTCCTACCGCGTCCACCACCGCAAAGATATTTTCCTCCAGTCTGGGCGGGCACAACAGGTGTACTTCCTCTGTTGTGATAGCATCACGCCCGGCCGTGTAATGAATCAGTTTTTCAATTTCCAAGGAAAGCGCCTGCAGGGATGGGCCGGCTGCGTTCAACAAGGCGTTTGCCGCCCCCGGCGCAAACCTCCTGCCCCCCTGTCCCGCCCGCTTGGTCACCCAGCGGCTCAAGTCCCCAGGGCTAAGATAGACAAATTCCATTTCGCGGCCGTATTTTTTAATGGCCTGAAAGAGCCGTTTTCTTTTATCAACATTCTCCCCCGTGCTAAAAACCAGGCAGGTTGAAGGAGATGGATCTTTAATATACTGCAGCAGCGGCGTTTCCCGGCCGGATGGCTTGGGGCCTTCCCCCTCACCAGTTTCTTCCCCCCGCTTGGAGGCCTTGAAGAAGGAAGGGTTTTTAACCACAACCAACCGCCTGGCAGCAAAAAAAGGGAGTGTTTCAGCCCGGGCCGCAACTTCCGCCGGGTCCGTCGCCTCTCCCTCAATCAGGTCAACATCCAGGCCAGCCTGGCCGCCCTGTTCGAAATGTTCCTTTAAACGCGCCAGAGCAAGATCGCGAAGATAGGTTTCCTCACCGTAAAACAGGTAAACCGGCGCAACAACCCCCCGTTTCAGGCTGGCGTCAAACTCCATAAACGGGTTCACCGCGCCCCTAGACATGAAGTCTGGCCTCCACTGCCGCAACCTTTCCGGACATGGTCAGCTTTTTATCCCTCCGGTCATCGATGCGTACGGTAGTTACGACCCTTACCGCGCCTTTTAAAAAGGGCTGTTCGTGCATTTCCCGGACCAGTTCCAGAACAAGCCCCAGTTCACCCTCAATGATGGTGGACATGGACATCAGTTGGTAAGAAATCCCTTTCGCCTCCTGCAGCACTTTCACACATCCCGCCACATACTCACTCAAGCCGGCAGACTGTGTGCCGACAGGCACCACAGTAACATCAACGACTGCCACTCACACCCACTCCCGCAACATTTTCTTTCCATTATATTAAATATACACAGGCCTTACAACCAGCCTGGAATTGGCGGTATGAGAAAAGCGTATTTGTCATTTATTTAATTTAGTCTCTTCTGTAACAATTCTCTGGAGTTAATAAGTTATCCTAATTTCCCTATGCCCTATTGTTTGGCTTTCCAAAAAAGAAAACTTTGCCTGCCAATAGAGGATTTTGTCATAAATTGCTGGAATTATACTACATTTGTCTGCTACAATTTTTTATGATCTTTTTTCAGGAAAATTCTTAAGTTGAAGGACTGAGTTATGGACACGCCGGAAAGCTACGTGGTTTTTACAATTGACAACCAGGGTTATGCTTTAAACCTTAATGTTGTTGAGAGAGCTGTTTGTGCTGCTGAAGTAACACCTTTGCCGGGAGCTCCCGATATGGTACTTGGTGTTGTTAATATACACGGGCGTTTAATTACCGTTATCAATACACGCAAACGCTTTAACCTGCCTGTAAGGGAATTAGACCCGAAAGACAAGTTTGTAATCTTATCAGATTCAAAACGAATCGCTGCTATAGTCGTAGACGACGTAACCGGTATTATGGAAACCGCCGCGGAGGACGTGCTCCTTGCCAAAGATGTTTTTCCAGACATTGAAAATGTGGAAGGCATAATCAAGCTGGCAGACAGCATCATCTATTGGCTAAACCATGATAACATCCTTTCTTATGACAAAGGACGTGACCAACATTCCTGACAACCTTCCTTTTTCGCAGCTTAATGATTACCTGTCAATAAACCTTGGCTTGCATTTTCCCAAGGAACGCCGGCACGACCTGAAGCGGGGACTCGCCGCCGCCGGTATTGAGCTCGGTTTTGATAATACGTTAACATTCACCCGCTGGCTGATAACCACACCAGCGACAAGAAAAAAAGTTGAAGTTTTGGCAAGCCACCTTACCGTGGGCGAGACGTACTTTTTCAGGGATGAAAACTGTTTCCGAACCCTGGAAGAACATATCCATGCAATTTTACGACAATCCCCACCACCGGGAGGAAAGCGGTTAAAAATCTGGAGCGCGGGCTGCAGTACAGGAGAGGAACCCTATTCCATCGCTATCCTGCTCAGCAAATTCAGTCATTTCATGAAAGACTGGAACGTCACAATTCTGGCCACAGACATCAACCCGCTGTCTCTCAGAAAAGCCGTCCGCGGACTGTACGGCGAGTGGTCATTCAGGGGAACTCCAGAGTGGGTCAAACAAAAATATTTCATAAAAAAAGAAAGCGGCCTTTTCGAAATACAGCCTTCCGTTAAACAAATGGTTGATTTTTCCTACCTGAACCTGGTAGAAGATAGTTATCCATCATATATTAACAACACTTGCGAGGTTGATATAATTTTTTGCCGCAACGTACTCATGTATTTTGGAGCCGCTAGAAGAAATCTCGTGGTTCAACGGCTGCACAGCTGTCTTGCGGAGGGCGGCTGGCTGGCCGTAAGTCCAAGTGAAATGTCACCGGATCTGTTTTCACAGTTTAGCACGGTTAACCTGTCAGGTACGGTTGTATACAAGAAAGACCGGCATCAGTCCACCTCACCGGTTTGCCGGGCTACCGGCGGTATTTCACTTGACCCGGCGGCTTTTATAAAACATGGTCCCGGCAATACAAACAATGGGCCGGAAGCCGGTTTAACAGGACTGTCGTCTGCAAACCATAAAAGTCCCCAATTAGACGAACAGGTTCTTGAAGATGCAGACCGCTTATTCAAAACAGCGTTTGCTATGTTTGAGCGCTGCCGTTATGCTGATGCCGCCGAAAAATTAGCCGTTGCTTTATCCTCAATTTCCGCAGGCGAAACGTCTTATGTGGAAAAGTCCTTGGCCCTCATGGCCCGGGCCAACGCCAATCTTGGGAAACTCCATGACGCCAAAGATTGGTGTGAGAGAGCAATTGCCTTTAATAAGCTTGACCCCTCCCTTCACTACCTGCTGGCAACTATTTTACAGGAGCAAAACCAACATGAGGAAGCTATCTCCGCTTTGAACAGAACGCTTTACCTGGACCGGGATTATTTGCTGGCACACTATGCGCTTGGCAATATTAAAAGGCAGCTGGGGAAACTGGAGGAATCAGACAAGCATTTTGACCATGCTTTAATAATCCTGGGCTCTTATGCTCCAGGCGATCTACTGCCGGAATCAGACGGCATGACCGCCGGAAGGCTTTCGGAAATGATCATTTCCATGAAGTCCGGAGGCTTGCACGCACTTGCCTGAAACGCTAAAAGGCTAAGGGGGGGTTAAGATAATTTCAAAAGAGGAAAAGGAAACAATTCTCAAAGCAAGAGCAAAAGAGCTTGCCCGGAAGGAAGAAACCGGCGCCGTAAATTTAGCGCAGGTGGAAGTCGTTGAGTTTTTGCTGGCTCACGAAAACTATGCTGTGGAGTCCAGGTATGTTCAAGAGATCAGCCCGTTGAAAGAACTTACGGCATTGCCGGGCACGCCGCCGTTTATTCTTGGGATTATCAACTTTCGAGGTCATATCCTGACAGTCATTGACCTGAGGTATTTTTTCAACCTGCCGCAAAAGGGTCTTACCGGCCTGAACAAGGTTATTATAGTACAGGCGTCAGAGACAAAAATCGGTATCCTGGCAGATACAATTCATGGTATCAAATCTATTCCTGTTAACGAACTCCAACCGCCGCTTCCCGCCATGACCGGTATTAGGGGTGAATATATCAAAGGCCTAACCGGCGAGCGGCTGGCTGTTCTGGATCTGGAAAAGCTCCTGTCGGATAAACGGATAATAGTACACGAAGAAGTAGATTAGGGTTGCAGGATTTTTAATAAAACAGGAGGAGCAATCTGTGAAATGGTTTTTTAACGCAAAAATAGGCGCAAAGATTATGACCGGCTATGTATTTGTAGGCATTATTGCTATAGTAACATGCTATATAGGTTTACAAAGTATAAATAAAATTAGCAGGATGAACCAGGAGCTATACGAGGTCAATACGCTCTCTCAGATATACATAGATGATGCAATAGACAAATTCAATGAAACCAGTATTTTTTTGGCTGTCAGTCTTATAGATGGGGACAAAAAAACCGGTGATATTAATTTGGCTGATATCAGCAAAAATGATGAAAAAATCAATGAAATATTGATAAATCTTGAAAATATAAACAATAACGAGGATATTAAACGGGAGATTGCACAAATTAAAACAGCAACAGCTAATCTGAAACTGTTAAATGATAACCTTTTTGACCTTATACTGGCAGGCCGGATGAACGAAGCACGGTCCACGTTTTTCAGCAACACTCCCTATGCGACTAGAATAATTGAAATGTTAAGGCATACGCATGACCTTGTTGAAACCCAGGCTAAACAGAAAGCTGAGGCGAACCTGGCTGAGGGAAAACAAGCTGCAATAGCGATGTTTTTCATTCTGGTTATAGGCCTAACCCTGTCTCTGGGGCTGGGCATCCTGATCACCCGCCGGATTACACGTCCCTTAAAAACTGCGGTGATGATTGCAGACCAAATCTCCATGCGTGATCTCAAAGTCGAAGTTCCAATAAACTATGGGCGTGACGAGGCGGGCTTGATGATCCAGGCTTTTCTTAAAATGGCGGAAAATTTACGGGGTGAAATCAAGCAAATTTTCGGCGGAGTGGATGTGCTGGTATCTTCCGCCAGTGAAATATCCGCTTCTACCATACAGTTTACGGCCAGCGCCACAGAAACAGCCGCAGCCGTGAGTGAAACAACTACTACTATTGAAGAACTTAGACAGACTGCGAAGTTATCCACACAGAAGGCAAATTATATCTCTGAAGTTACCCATAAGGCGGTGCAAGCTTCCCAAGAGGGTCAAAAAAAAGTGGAGCAAACACTCGAAGAAATGTACCGGATACGCCAGCAGATGGAGTCTATCGCCGAAAGTGTCGTGAGACAAAGCGAGCAAAGCCAAGCTATTGGAGAAATTATATCCTCAGTGGACGATATAGCTGAACAGTCAAACCTTCTGGCTGTTAACGCATCCATCGAAGCAGCAAAGGCCGGCGAAGAAGGAAAAGGGTTTGCCGTAGTGGCGCAAGAAATCAAAAGCCTCGCCAAGCAGTCCAAACGGGCCACGGCTCAGGTGCGAACAATCTTAAACGATATTCAAAAAGCCACCAGTTCTGCTGTTATGGCCACGGAACAGGGTAGTAAAATGGTTGAATTGGGAGTGACGCAGTCCACCGGGGCAGGCGAGTCGATCAAGGAGATGGCCCGCAGCATTTATGAAGCGTTACAAGCGGTGACCCAGATTGCAGCATCCGCCCAGCAGCAGTTTGCCGGCACGGAGCAAACCGCCATGGCGATGGAAAACATCCGCCTGGCAAGCAATCAGAACGTTGAAGGATCAAGGAAAATAGAAACAGCGGCAAGAAATTTGGACGATTTGGGTAAAAATCTCAGGCAGTTGGCGGAGCGTTACAGCGTCTAAAGGTATAAAGGGAGCAGCGAGATGGGGAAAAAAGATGAGGATTTGCTGATCAGGCTTCGGACGATGTTCAAAGTTGAAGCGGGTGAACGACTCAAGGCAATTACCTCAGGGCTTATGGAACTGGAGAAAGAACTTTCTTCCGACACGCAGGCAAAGATAATTGAGACTGTTTTTCGTGAAGCGCACAGTTTAAAAGGCGCTGCAAGGGCTGTCAACATGCAGGAAATAGAGACGGTCTGCCAGTCACTTGAGGGCGCCCTGGCACGTTTGAAGCATGGAAAAATAATGCTTTCATCCAATCTTTTAAACATTTTTCACCAAGCTGTCGACACTGTGGGCATGCTGCTTTTTTCGCCCGATAAAAATCCCGGTGAAGCTGAGGTATTGCTAAAGCAGCTTGAATCGCTTGAAAGCTGTAAAGATGTAAGCAGTACTGGATATCAGTCTTGCACTTCGTCAGAAATAAAGGAGGGACACAAGCCCCAAACCGACCCGGCAGGCTGCCCGCAAGTGAAAACCTGCCATGAAATTCCGGCAGAAGATACGCCCGGAAAAATGAACAGCAGCGGGAGTGTAAAGGGCATTTCGGGGAAGAGCATGGCGCCTGTGCAAGAAATCCCACCTTCTACGGAAACAGTAAGAATTGCGACGTCTAAACTTGATTCGCTCTTACTGCAAATTGAGGAATTGCTTTCGGTAAAGCTTGCAGCAAAACAAAGCGCGGAGAATTTATTGGATTTTAAGGCCGGTATCGACCTGTGGGAAAGAGAAGGAGCAAAAATTCAACCGGAACTACTGCTGCTCAGAAAGTACCTGGAAAATGCGGGGAAACCCATAGAAATGAAGCAGGCGGGTTTGCTCTTGGCCAAAGTGCTTGATTTCATCGACTGGAATTATGCTTTTGCAAAATCACTTCAGAACAAGTTTAACGAGCAGGTAAAAACTGCCGAAGCCGACCGGCTGACTCTTGACGGCAAGGTAAACACGCTCCTTGAAGACATGAAGAAGGCGCTAATGCTTCCCTTCTCAACTGTCCTGGAGACATACCCCAAAATGGTCCGCGACCTCACTTCCAGAGAGGGCAAAGAAGTGGACTTGCAGTTGCATGGTAAAGAGGTCGAGATAGACAAACGAATTCTCGAAGAGATCAAAGACCCGCTGATCCACTTGGTGCGCAATTGTGTCGACCACGGAATTGAGAAGCCGGATATACGGGAGCTAAGCCAAAAGCCGCGTCGCGGTAGAATAACGATAGCCGTTACGCAAGTTGAAGGGACCAAAGTCGAAATAGCCGTTACAGATGACGGCGCCGGTATTCATGTTGAAAAGGTAATAGAAGCTGCCGTCAAACGAGGCGTCATAACCCACAAACAGGCAGAAAACATTGGCGTGCAAGAGTCCCTGGCGCTTATCTTCAAATCGGAAGTTTCCACCAACCAGATTGTCACGGAAATCTCCGGCAGGGGGCTCGGCCTTGCTATTGCCCAGGAAAAAGTTAACAAGCTGCGCGGCAGCATGTCTGTGGAAACCAGTCCCGGGAACGGCACATCAATACGGATACTTCTTCCCGTTACCCTTACGGCCTTGAGAGGTATCATGATCAGGGCAGCCGGACAAATATTTGCATTACCCACCTCAAATGTGGAACGGGTGGTAAGGACGCGGCGAGATCAGATTAAGACGGTCGAAAACATGAAAACTGTCTTAGTTGACGGCAGAGTCATCTCCCTGGTAGGGCTTAGTGATGTCCTTGGACTGGACGGGGAAAACAATGAAGATGAAAAATCTGATTACATCAGGCTTTTGATTCTTTGTTACGCAGGGAAGAGTATTGCCTTTCAGGTCGACGAAATACTCAAGGAACAGGAAATCCTATTAAAAAGTCTTGGCAAGCCGCTTTTGCGGGTGCGCAACATTGCCGGCGCCACGATACTTGGCTCGGGCAAAGTGATCCCTGTACTGAATGTCAGCGATTTGATAAAATCCGCAGTAAATATCAATGCCAAAACAAGCGCCATGACCGTATCAACACAGGAAAACAAGCCAAAAAAACGTTCTGTTCTGGTTGTTGAAGACTCAATCACCGCAAGGGTACTTTTAAAAAATATTCTTGAATCCTCAGGGTACAGGGTGAAAACTGCTGTTGACGGAATTGACGCTTATACCAACTTAAGAACCGGTCAATTTGATTTGGTCGTATCGGATATCGAAATGCCTAGAATGAATGGGTTTGATTTAACGGCAAAAATCCGGTCGGATGATCAGTTATCTCATCTGCCCGTTGTGCTGGTAACTGGTCTGGAATCCCGCGAGGACAGGGAGCGGGGCATTGATGTAGGAGCCAACGCATACATTGCCAAAAGCAGTTTCGATCACAGCAACCTGCTGGAAACCATCCAAAAGATTATTTAATTAGCGGAGTATAAAATGATTAAAGTCCTGGTAGTTGATGACTCTCCCGTAGTACAGGCCTTGCTGATACATATTCTCAGCTCGGATCCGGAAATAAACATAGCCGGCGCCGCAAACAACGGTGAAGAGGCGCTTTATTACGTAAAAACTTATAAGCCGGATGTCGTTACCATGGATATGCACATGCCAAAAATGAATGGTTTTGAAGCCACAAGGAAGATCATGGAGACTCATCCTGTCCCTATTATTATTTTAAGCGCCAGTTGGGATCACGTGGATGTTGAACAGACATTCCAGGCTCTCGGAGCCGGAGCGGTCGCTGTTTTGGAAAAGCCTGCAGGGACTACACACCCTGATTTTGATCATATGGCCAGGGTACTGATCCAGACAGTAAAGTCGATGTCCGAAGTGAAGGTTGTTAGAAGATGGGCCAGGTTCCGGCCGGCAAGCTTAGCCGCAACACATCCTCCTGTTGTTTTTGAAAAAAATCCAGCGGAAATCAATTGCGTTGCTGTTGGCGCTTCTACCGGCGGACCAATGGCGCTTCAAACACTACTAGCCGGGATTACCAGCGATTTTCCAGCTCCATTATTAGTTGTCCAACATATCACAAAGGGCTTTCTTCAGGGCATGGTAGAATGGTTGGCTAATTCCACAGGACTTTCTGTCAGTATTGCAACACAGGGTACCTACCCGCTTCCGGGGCATGTGTATTTTGCCCCTGACAGTTCTCATCTGGGAGTCGATAACACCGGGCGTATTTTTTTGAGCAAGAAAGAACCGGAACATGGCCTGCGACCGGCCGTGTCCTATCTTTTCCGCTCGGTTGCAGAGGTTTTCGGACCAAACGCTGCCGGTGTGCTGCTTTCCGGGATGGGTAAAGACGGCGCGGTTGAACTGAGGTTAATGAAAGAAAACGGAGCTGCAACCATCGTCCAGGACAAGGAAAGCTCCGTTGTACACGGCATGCCGGGTGAAGCTGTCAAAATAGGCGCCGCTTCATATATTCTCCCGCCAGACGAGATCGCCTCAACCCTGTTGAGGCTGGCAGGTAAAAAGTAAAACACTACTTAGGGTTTACCCTAAATCATGGCTAACCATTCTGTAATGCAGGGGGGTAAAACTTAGATATGAGTCAAGATATAAAAATATTGATTGTCGAGGACAGCCCCACCCAGGCTGAACAACTTAAGGCCACTCTTGAAAAGCATGATTACAAAGTCGAAATTGCCCACAACGGCAAAGAGGCGCTTGCGAAGGTTAAACTGCAAATGCCCCTCGTTATTATCAGCGATATTATTATGCCTGAGATGGACGGCTACCAGTTCTGCGAGAAAGTCAAGGAAGACGAACGGCTAAAAAACATACCGGTTATACTTTTAACGTCCCTTTCCGAGCCCACAGATGTTATAAAGGGCTTAAAGTGCAAGGCTGACAACTTTATTATCAAGCCATATAATGAAGAGTTCTTACTCTCCCGCATCCGCCATGTTCTGATCAACTTTGAGCTGCGAAAAAACCATGCGGCGGAAATGGTTACAGAGTTTTATTTTGCCGATCAGAAGTATTTGCTTACTTCAGAACGCTTGCAGATTATTGACCTTCTCCTCTGTACATATGAAAATGCCGTGCAACAGAAATCCGAACTTGAGCAATCATACCTGCAACTTCAGAAAGCTCACGAAACCATTAAAATTTTAGAAAAAAACTATCGCACCATTCTCGAAAGCAACGCTGACGCCATGGTGGTAGTAAACAAGGACGGTATAATCCGTTATGTTAATCCTGCGGCGGCAGCTTTATTCAGTCGCAACGCAGAGACATTCCCCGGCGAAAAGTTCGATTATCCCATAGTTGCTGGTGAAATCAAGGAAATTAACTTAACCGACAGCAATGGAGCTGTCCTTACTGCTGAAGTACGCGTGGTGGAAACCAACTGGGAGGGTGAAAACGCCTACCTTGCTACACTCCGGGATGTTACCGATAACGTTAAGTTAAGAGAAAAGCTGAGAATGCTGTCGTTAACCGATGAACTCACCGGCCTGTACAACCGGAGAGGCTTTTTTACCCATGTCCAGCAATACCAGGATACGGTTAACGCCAGGGACGGCGGACTACTGTATATTGATATGGATGACTTCAAACAGATTAACGACACCCTCGGTCACGATGTTGGAGACAAGGCCATTATTGAAGCTGCAAATATTATCAAAAAGAGTTTTCGTGAGTCTGATATTATAGGGCGTATTGGTGGAGACGAGTTCGCTGTTTTTGTTACCGGCGCCGGTAATATAGACTACGACGTTTTTTTGGACCGGCTTCATGAAAACCTTCAGGCCTTTAACTCTGAGAAAGATCACCAGTATAAACTTTCACTTAGTGTCGGCAAAGAATATAACAGTCCGGAAAATCCCCGCTCCCTTAACGAGTTGCTAATCCGGGCCGACCAGTCGATGTATGAACAAAAGAGGCGCAGGTAAAATTTACATAAAGGCTTCCACCTGGTCCAGAAGGATGGTAAACAAATCCAGTCCCTCCTGTACCGGAAGAGGCGCTGAAAGGTCCACCCCGGCCGCTTTAAGCAGGTCTAGCGGGTAGCCGGAGCCACCGCTTCTTAAAAAGTCAAGGTAGCGAGCCACCGCCGGTTCACCCTCTGTCAGGATTTGCCTGCTTAAGGCAACCGCCGCAGAAAACCCGGTAGCGTACTTGTAAACGTAAAAGGCTTCATAAAAGTGCGGAATGCGCGCCCATTCCATATCTATGTCCCGGTCGACAACTATGCCGGGTCCGTAATAATCAAGGTTAAGCTGGTGATAGATCTCACCCAGCAGGTCAGGCGTAAGGGCTTCTCCTGCTTCCACCCTGGCGTGAATGATTTTCTCAAACTCGGCAAACATGGTCTGCCGGAAGACCGTCCCACGAAACTGCTCCAGGTAGTGGTTGAGCAGGTAGAGTTTTTTGTCCCTGTCGGTCACGGTCTTGAGCAGGTAATCCATGAGCAGGCACTCGTTGACGGTAGAAGCTACCTCTGCTGTGAATATTTTATAATGGGCGTAGATATAAGGCTGTGCATTAAAGGCGAAATACGAATGCATGGCGTGCCCCAACTCATGAGCCAGGGTAAAAAGGTTGCTCAGGTTATTCTGGTAGTTCATCAGGATGTACGGGTGGGTCCCGTAGGGCCCCCAGGAATAAGCGCCGCTTGACTTGCCCTTGTTTTCGTAAATATCCACCCAGCCGGCTGCAAGTCCCCTGGCCATGATTTCCCCGTAAAAGCTTCCCAGGGGCGCCAGCGCTTGTTTGATAATTTCCACAGACTCCGCATAGGATATATCCCAGTCTACCTCCCCGGCCAGGGATACATACAGATCATACATGTGCAGTTGATCCAGGCCCAACCTCCTCCGGCGCAGGTCAACGTAACGTTGCATGGCCCCGTTATTGCGGCGCACCGTTTCGATGAGGTTATCGTAAACCTGCGGCTGGATGTTATCTTCAAACAGGGACGCCTGCAAAGCTGACGGGTGCCGGCGCACACGGGCGTAAAAAATATCACGCCTCACACTGGAGCTAAGCGTGGCGGCAAGGGTATTGCGAAGCTTATGATAAGAACTATACATGGAAGTAAAGGCATCGCGGCGCACCCTCCTGTCCCTGCTTTCCATGAGACGGGTATAGCGGCCGTGCGTGACCTCCACCCGCGCGCCCTTTTCGTCTTCAATGGGCTCAAAGGTGATGTCCGCGTTATTGACCATTTTAAATATGTTGGACGGAGCCTCCGTCACCTCTCCCGCCTGTGCTATGATTCTCTCCTCGGCCGGAGAAAGAGTGTGGTCCTTTTGCCGCATAATTTCTTCAAAAGCAAATTCGTACAGGTCCAGGCCGCGTTCCGCCCGCCGAAAACCGGCCAGAGTCTCTTCCGGCAGGGCCAGTATTTCAGGCAGAATAAATGACACTGCCGTCTGCGCCTCGGTGCTGAGGCTGTCGGCCCGGTCGGTCATCGCCTGGTAAATAGAGTTGGTATTGTCCTCATCCCGCCGCATACGAGCATAAGCATAGATCTTTTCATTGAGCTGCTGGAGGCGTTCCTCAGCCCGCAAGGTTTCCAGTAAGACTCCGGGCGACTCACCCAGACGGCCTTTAAAAGCCTGGATTTCCTTGACCATTATCCGCAGCTTTTGGAAATCCCGCTCCCATTCCGCGTCTGAAGCATAAATATCTTCCAAACGCCATTTATACTGCTCCGGTACTTCCGCCCGGGTGGGGATTTTTTCTTGTATAACCACTGGTAGCCCTCCTGTTTTATTTGAATCTTTTAGTGCAATATAGTACTTTCCATCCATTATCGATATAACCTTAATCTCTTCAAGGTGTATGAATTTATACCCGATGGGGATTCTATTTTTGAGGTGATAAAAATGGAACAATGGCCTTGTTTTAATTGCCAGCACTATGATACCTTTGACAGCCACGAGGAAGATGCTCTAGCCTGCAAACTGAACCGTGCCGTAACCCACATGAACTGTGATTTTCAGGAACCTTTGTCCCTGGATCCCGGCCAGACCATCCCTTGAAGTTACTTTTAAACAAATCTGGAGGACAGGCGCCCTTTCCTCGAATACTGCCTGGAGCACGAGGACAGGATGAAGACGAGGAATTGTGCGCCAGATCTGACCGCTCCCTCACGAATCAGTCGCGGCGGAACCAGGCTGTCCAACGGATCCTCCCTGCCGCCTTGGCCGCAACAAGGTATCCGCCTCGATAAAAATGCGGCCCACTGCCGGTACTGCAGTTTTGATGCTCCTTTCAATGCTGTCTATAGCCTGCTCGATCTGGTCGGTTTCCAGCCCGTCTACAAAATGCACATTGATATTAACCAGGATTTCTTCGGGGCTGATGTGCATCGTCAACAACTCCATGCACTCTGAAACTTCCGGTATGCTGTGCACAGCCGTCAAGATTTTGCTCCGGTCCGCTTCGCAGGCGCTTTCGCCAATTAGGAGGTCCTTGGACTCCCTCGCCAGGAAAAACGCAATGCCCGCCAGCATCAGACCGATTACCATCGAGGCGGCGGAATCATAGAAGGCATTCCCTGTGATCTGGGTTAAAAAAATCCCAGTAAAGCAAGTACAATTCCCACCATGGCGGCGGAATCCTCAAAAATGACTGTAAGCAAGGCCGGGTCCTTGGCCTCACGCAGCGAACGCCAGATACCAAACTTACGCGTAGCAGAAAACTGCTTGTAGGCAATACGCAGAGCTATACTTTCCAGGAATATGCCCAGCCCGAGTATAATGTAATTTATGGTTGGGTTTGTAATCCGGTGCGGCTGAAGAAACCCCTTCGCACCCTCATAAACAGAAAAGGTAGCTCCCACTGCAAACATGGAGATTGCCACCACAAAGGCCCAAAAAAAACGCTCCTTGCCATAACCAAAAGGATGCTGGACGTCCGGGGGGCGCATGCTCAGGCGCTGGCCTATTAAAAGAAGCAGCTGATTGCCGCTGTCGGCCAGAGAGTGAAAAGACTCTGCCAGCATGGCCGAACTCCCGGTAATCAGCGCCGCAGCTAATTTCACCAAGCAAATAACAATATTAACGACCAAGGCCGCCCAGATTGCTTTAACCGATTCTCCCAAGAGAGGACTCCCCTTATAGAAAAGACGTCCCCATTATTGTGTTATGTTTATTAGAAAATATTACACAGTAACAATCTGCGCCTTGGGAAAATTCTGTTGTTAGACTTCAAGTAATTTGCTATCTGGGATTTCTATTAAGTATGAGATCCTAAGGGTTATGAATGTTTTGTTTGCCACATCATCATCCGTATAAACTTCAACCCGGGATCAAAGTCCGTACAGACTCTACGATTTGTATGTAGGTCCTTTTAGAACCATCTTTGTTGGTAAGAGTTTTCGTTCTAGCATACATAGCATGTACATTATACCATTCTCACATCAATCTGCTTAGTATATTTTTGACGAAAATGGCACTTCCAGTTGAAGCCTTCAAACAGTAATGCCATTATTTTTTTGATTATTTGTTATAAATACTCTCTTCTATGTCATATATCTTTATCTTTTCTCTATAATACTCACTCACCGAAGAATTTCGGATTATCGAATTTGTAGTAAATACTTTTGCTATTAATCCACTATTAAATAGATCTCCCTTAAATATTGATTCTTCACAATGAGCTACAAGCAAATAAATCTCTGACGCACCAAGCCCCTTTAATTTCTTGGCGCTCCGTATAAATGTTCCACCATAGCTACAGAGATCATCAATGATAATAGCTTTAAATCCTTTTTCTCGAATATCACCCATCACTTCAAGCTGTGTTATTTCACCCGTATCAAAATCCCGTTTTTTGTAGCCTACTAACTGATGCAAATCTAACTCCTTACTATAGCGTTTTGAAGCTCCTGCATCAGGAAAGAATATAAAATCTTTATTTGCATCAAAGTCTATTTCAACCATTACTTGTCCAAGCAAATTAATAGTAGGATAAAACGATGTGCACCTATCCAGCAATGCTGGGGTAACATCTGAGTGTGGTTCAACCACATCAACACCAGAAAACTCCAAAGAATTAATCAAATTACAAACATATTTCAAAGTAAATACTGACCTATTCTCAGTCCTATCCATCCTGCTATAAGGCATGTAATAAATCAGAAGAGAAGTTAATTGCTTGTATTCATCCAAGTAACTTTTGACAAATAACAATTTAATTAGATCATCGTCATTCTCATATTTGAAAGCAATTTTATTAATGCCTTGTTTTATATTGTTGTATATTTGTTTACCATTAACTCTAGTTTCCCCATTAGGATATGTTTCAAATTCAAGCTCCACATCGTTTAGTTTAATCATACACAATCTCCTTCTCCAACGTTAGTGCTGCATCTTCACCCTATAGGCCTCCCTCATCATTTTGTTAATGCAAGTATCTTGTGATGCTTTTACACAAGGTTTTCCCATTCAATCATATTTAAATTCAATTTTCCCCATACTATGGACATATTATACCATATTATATCACTAGCGTTGCATAAAATTTAATCGCGGATTCAAGTCAGAGTTTTTATACATTCTTAGCCTATTGCCCCTTGAACATTGTAGGCAAGCATCTCCGTAAGAACTTCACAGCTATTTCTTCAAAATCCATATTCCTGCGGCCATCAAGCTAAAACCTACCACCGCCCTACCCACCGAAAGCTTTTCGCCGACCAGAAAGATGGTGAAAACCACAATGAAAAAATAATACGTGAAAGACTGGACCGCAGCAACCAGCGGCAGGTTTTTGACGACATCGTTGGCGCGGATAAAGGCGGTGGCCAGGGCGATATTGGCGGCCAGGATCAAGGGCAGCATCAGGACATTGTAACGGACCACCGGGTAGAACTCCGCCGGGACATGTTTGACCTGCCAGGAGAGCATAAAAGAAAGCGCCATTGATCCAAATATAAGTAAACCAGCAATTACCGCCATTTTTTAGCAGCCCCTGTCCTTTATAAGAATTGATTACCAGAAAATCTTTTTGTAAACCTGGATGCTTATCTCTGAAATAATATAAACATTTCCCCAAATACATAAACCATACCATACCGGGAACAAAAGAGCGCGGCGGTATTATCAGGAAAATATTAAATCTTTATCAGTTTTTATGCTCTTCATTGTTTTCCCGTATCGGCGGTTTTGCCGGAACTTCTTCTGGTTTATCCTGCTCTTGTACTTCACCTTTTGGTGTCTCCTGCTTTTTTTCGTCACCTTTTGGTGTTTCAGTATTTTCTGGCGTTTTCTCTTCCTGCTCCTTAATCTGCTCCTGTTGGTCATCTTTTTTCGGCTCTTGTTTTTCTTTTCCCTGCGTGTCGACCTGCTTGTTTAAAGCCTCCTGTTTCTGTTCGTCTTCCTGCGCCTGGACATCTTGAAGCCTTACGGCCGGTTCCGCACTGAGCCCCATGGCGCCGGCCATTATCGTTCTGAATATATCCGCCGGCTGATTGCCGCCGTAGGAGGTCAGATAGTGATACCTGTCCATGTCTTTCTCATCGTAGCCCATCCATACCGCGGCGGTGTAACGGGGGGTAAAACCTACAAACCAGGCGTCTTTATTGCCGCTAAGCCCTTTAAATACTGGCGTGTCAGGCAATTCGGTGGTACCCGTCTTGCCGGCAACCTCAGCGCCGCGAATCCCTGCCCTGCAGCCGGTACCCGACTCCACGGCCGTGCGCAAAACATCTCTGATAGCGTTGGCCGTGGAAGCTTTCATAACGGCAGTTCCCTCCGGGTGGCTGTAAATAATTTTACCCTCCGGATCTTGTATATATTTGATGGCATGCGGTTTTATATATACGCCCTGATTTGCAAACGCTGCATAAGCCCCGGCCATTTGCAGCGGGGAAACCCCTCTGGTTAAGCCTCCCAGGGCCAGCGGCAGGCAACGGTCATCATCTGTTAAATTAAAACCCAGTTTACCGGCCATCTCATAACCTTTATCGACCCCAATCTGGTTCAAGAGCCGTACCGCGGCGACATTGCGCGACCATTGCACGGCTGTCCGTATACTTATCTGCCCGTAAAAACCCCCATCTGAGTTTTTCGGTTCGTAGTTACCAACTTTAAATGGGGTATCGGAAACTATTGAATCAGGGCCGTAACCCGCTTCAAATGCCGGGACATAGACTGCAACCGGCTTAAAGGCCGAGCCGGGCTGCCTGGCAAGTTGAGTCGCCCGGTTGAAACCGTGCCTTGCCACATACTTTCTTCCCCCAACCAAAGCCTTTATTTCTCCCGTGCCGTTTTCCAGCAGGGCCACCGCAGCCTCCACTTTTGCAGAAGGAAATAAATCAGACTGTTCGAATACTTTCTCAGCCTTATGTTGTATTTCGGGATCCATTGTTGAGTAGATTTTTAGGCCGCCTTTCAGCACTTTTTCCTCGCCAACAGCGCTGATAGCTTCGTCAATTATATAATCAGTAAAATATGAGTCGTTGCTTTCAATTTCCCGGCCGTCATTTAAACTAATAGGCGCTTTAAGAGCTTCATCACCTTGTTCTGTAGTAATAAAACCCTGCGCAATCATTTTTTCGATAACAATATTGCGCCGCTGGGTGGCAAAAGCCGGGTTTAAATATGGGTCATAACTGCTGGGCGCCTGGATCAGGGCAGCGAGCAGCGTCCCCTCGGCGACAGTGAGTTGTGCAGAATCCTTATTAAAATATACCTTTGCCGCAGCTTGTATTCCGTAAGCGCCTTCCCCGAAATATGCGCGGTTTAAATATAATTCCAATACTGTATCTTTTGAGTAACGACGTTCAAACTCTACAGCCAGGACGGCCTCTTTAATTTTTCGCCACAGGCTTTGCTCCGGGGTTAAGAAGTACAGCTTCATGGTTTGCTGGGTGATAGTGCTGGCGCCCTCCGTGATCCGGCCTTCCTTGGAGTAGTTATAAAGCGCGCGTATGATTGCTTTTGGATCTACCCCATGATGCTTGTAGAACCTTTCATCTTCAATTGCCACAAAGGCCTGTTGAACGTGTTTGGGAATTTTCTCGACCGGAACAGGGATCCGGTTTATTTCACCGTGAATTACTTTCAACAAAGTCCCATTGTTGCCGTATATAAAGGAGGTCTGGTCGAATAGAGCTGCAACAGGACTTATACCGGACAAAGTGGAAAAAACATTGTTAGCATAAAAATAACCCCAGATCGAGATGTTCAATGCTAAAAAAATAAAAACCAGGCTACTTATTATGGCGGCTCTAATAAGTGCCTTGCTCCATTCTCGGGCCATGTTGAATTATCTCCTTAATTTCGATCAGTGCAAGGAATGATTACCACAGTGGAAATATTCGCCAACGGCGAGAAATATCCTACCGTGGAAAAACGAAAAAACAAATTGGATAACACTGCAGTCTAAATCCTGTTCCCGCCGGCGCAACAGAGAATAAAACAACAGTACAAGTTTAACATGAAATTAATGTATTTATAATCAACAGTTAATCGAAGGTAATATTCTTTTAACTCAACTGCTTTAAAGTATTGATTGAGGTGGTGATGGAGCTGCCGCTAATCCTGGTTGTAGACGACGAAACCAACATTCTTGAACTTTTAAAGTTCAACCTGGTTAAAAACGGCTACCAGGTGGTCGGCCTGACCAATGGCCTAGATGCCATTAAGTTCATGGAAAAAGACAAGCCGGACCTCATCATTCTTGATATCATGCTGCCTTACATGGACGGTTACGAGGTCCTGCGCATCCTCAGGGCCGACCCTGAAACCACCGGTATACCCATAATAATGCTGAGCGCCAAAGACGAAGAAATCGACAAGGTCCTGGGGTTGGAGCTCGGTGCGGATGATTACGTCACCAAGCCGTTTTCACCCCGTGAGATGGTGGCCAGGGTAAAGTCGCACCTCCGCCGGAAGGCCACAGCGTCCCAGAAAATTGAGCAAAACAATGAGATTCAGGTAAAACGGCTGATAATCAAACCGGAAAAGTATGAAGCAAGTATGGATGGAAAAAAACTTGACCTGACCCCCAAAGAATTCGAGCTTTTGCACCTGCTGGCGTTAAACCCCGGCCGCGTTTTTACCAGGGATATCCTGCTCGAGAGAATCTGGGGCTACGATCACTCCAGAGAAACACGCACAGTTGACGTTCACATCCGGTACCTGCGCCAAAAGCTCGAACGGGACCCGGCAAACCCTGAGTATATTGAAACGGTACGGGGAGTTGGTTACCGTTTTCATGAAACAAGCTAAATACGTGGCCGTTAAGCCACTTAAAATATAAACAAACAAAATAATCTTAGGAGGAGATGCATATGCACAACAAGTTAAAGGGACTGGTAGTTGTAATTCTGTGTCTGGGAGTAGTTCTGGCCCTGGCCGGTTGCGGCGGCGGAGGCGACAGCAGCGCCAAACCGGCTGCCGAGAGTAAATTGTCCGGCAATATCACGGCAGTTGGCTCAACTGCTATGCAACCACTGGCGGAACAAGCTGCCACGCAATTTATGGCTAAAAACCCGGACGTGAAAATCGTGGTCCAGGGCGGCGGCAGCGGCACCGGCCTGACTCAAGCCGCACAAGGCGCGGCTCAAATCGGCAACTCCGACATCTTTGCGGAAGAAAAGAGCGGGATCGACGCGTCACAGCTGGTTGACCACCAAATCTGTGTTGTGGGCATGGCGGCGGTCGTAAACCCGTCCTTAAATATCGATAACCTTACCAGACAACAACTTGTGGACATCTTTACAGGCAAAACCACCAACTGGAAAGACGTGGGAGGATCCGACCAAAAAATAGTACTGGTGAACCGCCCGAAGGCCTCCGGAACAAGGGCTACTTTCAAAAAATACGCGCTGGGCGGGGCCGAAGAAGCTGCCGGCATTGAAGAAGACGCTTCCGGCACAGTCCGTAAAATTGTTAAAGATACCCCCGGGGCCATCGGCTACCTGGCGCTGTCCTACCTTGACGGCAGCGTTAAAGCCGTGAGCATTGACGGCGTCGCGCCAAGCAAGGAAAACATCACCACGGGAAAATATCCGGTGTGGGCTTATATGCACAGTTATACCAAGGGCCAGCCGGACACGGCAGTGGAAGCCTTCTTAAGTTACCTGATGACCGACGACGTCCAAAAGACCATCGTCCCCCAGCTCGGCTATATACCGGAAACAGATATGAAAATAACCAGGGACAGCGCCGGCAACATCAAGAACAAATAATATAGAAAACAACACTATAAGCCTGGCGAGCCGGCCCAATCCGGCCCGCCTCCTCAACATTACAGGAGCTTCAGATTTATGAAAATAAACAGTGATATGCTGGGTAAAGTTTTGACCATGGGCGCGGCGCTGCTGGCCATTGTTTCTACCATTGTAATTATCATTTTCATATCCACCAAAGGGCTGTCTACCTTTATCAACACCGGGATCAGTGTCAAAGAATTCCTTTTCTCCACCACCTGGTTTCCCGACCGTGCGGTGGAAGACGGCGGCCCTCAGGTCGGGGTGCTGGCTTTCCTGCTTGGCTCCATTATCGTCTCCCTGCTGGCAGTTTTGGTAAGCGCCCCCTTAAGTATCGCCTGCGCGGTCTTTATTCAGGAAATTGCCCCCTTTTGGGGGCAGCGGCTGCTGCAACCAGCCATTGAAATTCTGGCCGGCATCCCTTCCGTCGTATACGGCTATATCGGCTTAAGCCTCCTGGCGCCTTTTATCCGCAACAACATAGGCGGTCTCGGCTTCAGTGTTTTGGCTGGTTTCCTGGTGCTGTCGGTAATGATCCTGCCGACTATCGTCAGCGTCTCCACCGACACCTTGAGAGCCCTGCCCCAGGAATGGAAAGAAGCGTCTTACGCCCTGGGCTCCACCCGCTGGCAAGCCATCCGCCTGGTGCTGCTCCCGGCAGCCCGCTCCGGCTTGGTTACCGGGATAGTCCTGGGGCTGGCCCGCGCCTTCGGCGAAGCCCTGGCCGTCCAGATGGTTATCGGCAATACCAGAAAAATTCCGTCTTCGATTCTGGATCCCGTAATCACACTCACCAGCGCCATCACTATGGACATGGGCAACACCCCCATGGGCTCCCTTTGGAATAACGCACTGTGGACAATGGGACTGCTGCTGCTCTTAATTTCCTGCTGTTTTATCCTGATTGTCAGATTTGTAGCGCGAAGAGGAGGAATCACTTCATGAGCGCACGCCTGGCTGATAAGGTTGCCACAATTGTATTCTGGGCATGCGCCCTGATGGTGATCGTAATATTGGGGTCAATGATCGGGTACATTCTGTACCACGGTGGAAAATCAATCGACTGGGACTTCTTAACTAAACCACCCCAGGTCATCCAGGCTGGGGGCGGCATCGGCCCGCAGATTTTCAACTCCTTTTACCTGCTGGTACTTTCGATGTTGTTCACCATTCCCATTGGCCTACTGGGCGGGGTTTACCTGGCTGAATATGCCCGCAACAGCCGGCTGACCGAAATCATCCGTCTCTGCATTGAGACGCTCAACTCGTTGCCTTCTATTGTCGTAGGACTTTTTGGGCTCCTTGTTTTTGTCAATATGACCGGTTGGGGTTATTCTCTTATGTCCGGCGCGCTGGCACTGACCGTAATTAACCTGCCGCTCATGGTCCGTTTCACTGAGGAAGCCGTACAGGGCGTGCCGGACAGCTTGCGGGAAGCCAGTGTAGCCTTGGGCGCCAACCGCTGGCAAACCATTATTAAAGTCGTGCTGCCCTGTGCTTTTCCCGGTCTGGTCAGCGGCGCCATAATTACCTCCGGACGGGTGTTTGGCGAGGCCGCGGCGCTTCTATTCACTGCCGGCATGTCCAGCCCGGCCCTTGACTTCAGCCAGTGGAACATATTCAACTCCAGTTCGCCTCTGAATCCTTTCCGCCCGGCTGAGACCCTGGCCGTTCACATCTGGAAAGTGAATACCGAGGGACTTATTCCAGACCTGCGCAGGGTAGCTGACGGGTCCGCAGCAGTGCTGATCCTGATCGTGCTGGGCTTTAACCTGTCTGCTCGCTGGCTGGGACGCAAAATTTACCGGCACATGACAGCGACCTAAAATACACGCTAAAACCTTAATACAGAAATAGTCTCTAATCAATGGCTCCTTTGGAAGTTTTTCCCTTTTTAAAGAGCAATTTACCAATGCTGCAACAGACGTAGAGGCTTCCGGCTGGGCAATTTTAGTCTGGCAGCCTGCCTGGAACCGGCTTGAAATACTGACTGCTGAGAAACATCAACATTTGACCCAATGGGGCGGTATTCCCGTACTGGTGTTAGATGTATGGGAACACGCCTATTACGTGGATTACCAGTACCGGCGTCCCGATTACGTCAAAGCCTGGTGGAGCATCGTAAACTGGCGCGAACTGGAAAGGAGACTTCTGTTAGCAAATCAGGGACAATTACCGTTAACTCTTTCAACATAGTGACGGTCCGTTGGCAGATGAAAACTTAGACTGGTCTGGTCCCCAGGCAAGGTTGATATGATTTATTTATTACCCCAGCGGTGAAATAACATGTTTTCCACACCAATCAGTTCCAGTGCCCGCCCGGCTGAATGGTTGACGATCTCCTGAACAGTTTCCGGACGATGGTAGAAGGCAGGCATGGGCGGCATGATCACTACCCCGATACGTGACAGTTTTAGCATATTTTCAAGGTGAATAGGGCTCAAGGGAGCTTCTCTCGGCAACAGAACCAGTCTGCGTCTTTCTTTAATAGCGACATCCGCAGCCCGGGAGATCAGGTTATCCGAATAACCGGACGCAATAGCAGCAAGGGTTTTCATACTGCAGGGAGCAATAATCATGCCCTGGTGGTTAAAGGAACCACTGGAGACAACTGCAGCCATATCGTCTTCCGGATAGCAACAGTGGGCCAGTTCCATTACCTGCTCTACCGTATAGTCAGTTTCAAGTTCAATAGTACGTCTGGCCCAGCGGCTTAAAATGAGATGTCCTTCAATTTGACACTGCCTCAAATATTTTAGAACAGTTATCCCGTAAACAGCCCCGGAGGCTCCGGAAATTCCAACTACAACTCTCAAAAAAACACTCTCCCTTTAAATTTAGTTTGAAGCAACGATTAAATATGCTGAAAATGCAGGTGCGAATTCATTGGCACAAATGCAACATTGGCTGCCACAAGTTCGGCGCTGGCGCGCCGTGTGCGATTAAAATCGCACCTGCATCGCCGGCATTTTCATCATACGTAGCGCCATAATAGCGGCGTGTGGAACTACCCGGTTAAGATTTAGAATAAGAAGGTGCTGTTGCCAGGAAAGAACTTGCTGACAAAAAACAGCACCAGGAAAATATAAATAAACGGGTCTAAGCCGACGACAAATTGATACCGCGGGGCAAGTATCTATTGCTTACACCAAATAAGGCTTGTCTATTTCTCTTGGGAACTAACCTAAAACAAATTTATTTTCCAATTCACGGATCTCCGCCAGGCCGATAAGTTTATTAAACTCGGTAAAGGAAATCATCTGTCTCAAAATATTTTGTGTCGTACCTGTTTTCCTTAATTCTTCCATCAAATTTTTCACAGCCTGAGCTGTTATGTAAGTCGAGGAAGTCGGGAATATAACAATATGATAGCCCAAATATTCCAACTCCTGAGCAGGCAGGAGCGGCGTCCGGCCCCCTTCAACCATATTCGCCAAAACCGGAACCTTGAAGGTTGATGTAATCTCTTTCATTTCATCAACAGTCTCCGGCGACTCAATAAACACCACATCAGCCCCGGCTTCTTCATAAGCCCTGCCGCGGCGAATCGCCTCCTCAATCCCCAATACAGTCCTGGCATCGGTGCGGGCAATGATAACAAGATCCGGGTTTTGGCGAGCCTCCGCAGCCGCCTTGATTTTGCCGACCATTTCTTCTATTGAAACGACTTGACGCCCCGTCATGTGTCCGCATTTTTTTGGCGCAACCTGGTCTTCCAATTGAATTGCCGCTACGCCGGCCTTTTCATATAAGCGCACAGTGCGCATTACATTGACGGCGTTGCCGAAACCGGTGTCCCCGTCAGCAATAACCGGAATATCAAGGGCACTGGCAAAATTGGCAGCCCGCTCCACCATCTCGGTCATGGTTAACAGCCCCACATCAGGCATACCCAGATGGCTGGCCGCCTGACCGTAACCGGTCATATAAACGGCTTGAAAACCGGCTTTTTCAATAATCTTTCCTGTTAATACATCGTGGGCTCCAGGAGCAACCAGTATTTCCCTGGCTGCAAGTAGTTGTCTTAATAGTTTCCCTTTACTCATAGTTGTGACTCCTCTTGACCATTAAATTTTTATTTGCAGATTATTAAGGACCAGGCTCAGGGCATCGGCAGGGCACTCTTGGGCCAGAACGCCAACGGCATAAAGTAAATAATTTTTATCAATAAAAAAAATTGGTTCTTCCGGTAACAGGGAAATCCCGGGATCAGCAAAAGCTTTATTGAGAATCTCATAAACCTTTTCCGGTGGGGAATGGGTAAAAATACCGCCAACCCCAATAACAGACTTAACTTTGCGTAAATCCCGCCCTATCGGAGTACCGGGCACTATCCCCAGGACCGGATCAAAACTCTGGGACAAATATCCGGCGTGCCGTTTAACCGCTATTTCAATAGCAGTGATGGCCATAGCCTCGTCAAAGAGCTTCTCCTTCTCCGTAACGCTGATATGTTCCGGCTCTTTTTCCAGGTAATTGGCGTAAGCCTGAATTTCCCTCGCCAGCTCTTCTCCTTGCAGGCCCACCTTGGCCAGAACCCGGCCGACGCCGGCGGTTTCTATGATACCAGTGGCGCTAACCCGCAAACCCAGGTTGCCCTCCACTGTCCGGTAAGAAACCTGCTTTTCGTTTAATACAACCAGCCCTTTTTCTTCAATTGTTAAATCAGCTAAATCAGGTAAAACCGAGTGGACGTCAGTCGTAGCCCCGCCAATATCAATCACCAGCACACTTCCCAGACCCTCTTGTTCCGGGGCGCCAACCGCTAAAAGTTCGGTCCCCAGCAAAACAGCTCCGGGGGTTGGCATTACCCTGGCGTCGGAGACAATCTCCAATAACTCCCCCAACCCTTTTGCATGGGTAATTTGCTTGATAAACTCCCGGTGGATGGCCTCCCGGGCAGGTTTGACTTTGAGTTCGTGAATCGTCGGCATCACATTCGGCACTCTGACGGTTCCAATTCCTGCAGCTTGAAGATCTTTTTCCACTTGGGGCTGGGCCTCAATATTACCGGCGATAATCACTACTCCCCGGGTCCTGCTTTTTACGATCACCCCGGTATTTTCAAGAAGGGATTCCGCGTCACCGCCATCAGTGCCGCCCGCCAGGAGGATAATGTCGGGCCTTATTTCCTTAAGGACCTGGATCCGGAAATCCAGCGGAGTCTCATGGGATATAACCTCCAGCACCCTGGCCCCGGCGCTCATTGCCACCTCTTTGGCCGCCTTGGCGGTAACCCGCGGCATGTAACCCAGCGCTGCCATACGCAATCCCCCGGCAGCCGAGCTGGCCGCCAGCGTTTTGACAGAGCTGATGTCCGTGCAGCCCATTTGTTGCGTCAGGTTCTGACGGGCGTTGAGCAAGCCTGTTTCAATATTCTCTATTGTCGTCGGCGCCTGAGAACGACCGGCAAAAACCAACGCTTTACCCTTGCGGATAAAAGCAGATACCTTGGTATAGGTGCTTCCCACATCATAAACTAGCAGATCAACCTGTGCCATCAAGTTCCCCCTTAAGACAGCTGTAAAGTTGAATCAGTCTATTGTCATGTCAAAGCTTGGATATGAATTGGACATCCCTGATGAGCTGAATTTATAGGCTAGTTAAAGGTACACGTAACCGTCCATGATCCGGCGCGCCGTACGTCCAAAGGCCGCCCTCTCCAACCGTACCTCATGACCTTCTGCCTGGACTTCAACCTCAATATCAATAACTCCGGCCGGATGGCCAATCCGGACCAGAGAGGATGGCATTCCAGCCATTTCGTTGACAATTGTTCCCGGGATCCTGGCTGCCACCCCTGTACAGGTGGCGCCGGTACCGGCGTAGGTCTTGTGCATAACCTGCATATACATCAGCCTTGACACCAAATCAACCTGACCGGCTTTGATTTTGTTGCCGGTCGTAAAAGCAACGTAATCCTGGGGCCCGCTGACGAACGCAATCATCGGAAAAGCGGGAGAGCGTTGTAATGCGTCCGCCTCATTTTTGGCCATGCCAATAATGACGGCAGTCTTGCCACGGATCTGTTCCAGAAGCGCCAACATCTTTTTGTCACCGTTAATCTCAGACGGGGTTTCAATACCGGTCAGCCCCAAATCACCGGCCCGTACAAAAACCATCGGATTGGCCACATCCACAATGGATGCTTCCAACTTGCCGAACCCGGCAATATCCAGGACATCAACCAGGTTGCCGGTAGGTAAAATTTTACCGGTAGCAGCGCCCGCTGTTCCCGCAAAATCCATCATTATTTTGGCGCCGGCGCCGGGGACCCCGTCGATTTTGTAATCACCCGCCACCATGGCTTTGCCGTTACGCACAGGGACTTCGGCAACCAGAATTTTTCCGGTGTTGGTGTTGTTGATGCGCACCCTGGTGACCGGTTCTACAGCCCTTACCAGACCTTCATCAATAGCGAAGGGGCCGACTCCCGAGGATATATTGCCACAATTCCCGGAGTAATCTACCAGCGGATCTGTAATACCGACCTGTCCAAAGGTATAGTCCACGTCGGCATCCGGGCGGGAAGGCGGCCCGATAATCGCTACCTTGCTGGTTAAAGGATCGGCTCCGCCCAATCCGTCAATCTGCCGCACATCCGGACTACCAAAAATTTCCATGATTTTCCGGTCCCTTTCCCGCGGGTCATCCGGCAAATCATTTTCCTTTAAAAATATACCTTTGCTGGTGCCAGCCCGCAAAATAGCGCAGCTAATCCTCCGTATATCAGACATTTTCATTCTCCCTCTTGCTTAAATAGTCGGAAACCCACTTGACAACATCCTGTGGGTTGGTTCCGGGACCAAAGAAACCATCTATACCTAAGAAACCCGTCCCTTTTGTTTTTATTTTTTCTTCGAATAAAGCATGTTCCTCTTCCTTTTCAGCAATGCGTCCGCCGCCCATGACCAGCACCTTATCCCTGATTTCCAGTTCTTTTAGGCGCCGGTCCAGCCTGGGAAACAAGCTGAGCCCCAATCCTAAAAGGTTGCTCACGCCGACCACATCCGCTTTAGTCTCGGCAGCCACCTCAGCTACCGTTTCGGGTAAATTCATGCCCCGTAAAAATATGACTTCATAACCGGACTGTTCAAACACTTCCCGGATAATATTGATACCAACCACGTGGGCGTCTGCCCCAACTGTGGCTAAAAGCACCTTTCCCTTTTGAGTAACCTCGGGTTTAGCTTCCACAGCAACTTTTTCTCCGGTAAAGGAAAGTCTCTGTGGAGAAATGTTCACCGGGCCGTAACCAGGCACATAACGGCGAATACCATCTTTTCCACGGTGCGTCCGCACCCCTCGCTTCAGGTCCCAACCACCCGCTCTGGGGGCATCCAGGACGCCCTTTTTACCGGCGGAAACAATCCTGTCGATCAGCTCCTCGGCCCCGTACTTCAACCATAAACCGGGGCAGATTTCCTCCGGAGACAACTCTCCGGGCAGTTCAAGGGCGGCCGCCAGCACAGCCAATGCCTCGGTGATAATCTCAGTCTGCCTGCGTTCTATGAAAGGCTCGCTGATTTCGTACGACGCTGTGTTTTCAAAAACATTTTGGGTGGCCCAAATCGCTTTGGCCATCGAAGAGCCGGTCGGAATACCTACGTTTTCTGCAGCTTTAGGCCGGTAAAAGTTCGCTCCTCCCAGCTTGGCGCTGATGGCCATCCGGGCAAAGTGGGCTTGCTCGGCAATCAGGTCGGCCGGCGGGTTCTGGAAGGTCTCGGGCACTACAACCAGCGACTCGCTCCACATAACCTGTCTGAAGGCCCGCATCAAGGCAAGGTCGGCCAAAAGATTAATCCCCGCCACATTAATCTGAAGCGCGCTAAGGGCGCATGGCAGACCGGCATGGATGGCCAGGCCCTCGGACAATAGACACATGGCTAAAGCCATGCCGTCGGTTCCGCCGATATTGACAAGGTGCTTGTGGGAATCAGTTTGCACGAAAATATTGTTGTCCGCGCATACCTGAAGCGCTTTATAGCCGTTTAGTACTTTGGTCCTGTAGTCATGAATACCGCGGCCCCCAAAATGGACATGGATAACCGGGCCTATATCGGTACCGTCAAATCCGGCAATGAATGAATTGATGATCGACAGATGCGGCGTATCCCCCGTGGCGTTGATCCGCATCGGGTGCTTCGAGCCTCCGCCAAGCCGGACCAATTTCCGCTCCCCGGACGGCGTAATGCCGCCTTTCCCCCTGGACTGCTCAATTAACTCCGCCCCGTCCAGGGGATCAATATGGCGGGTGGCTTCCGAATGGACAAAATGAAACAGGGTTATGCCGAGCTCCCCGGCCGTTTTATACATTTCCAGGGACTCTTTATATGTTTCTTCTCCGGAATTACGGCCCAGGATCGGATTCTGGACGGGGATTCCGGTCATAGCCGCCCGCCTGCCCAATTCTGTAATCCGGTAACCACTGCGTTCCACCCCGCTGACAACGCGGGGATACGGCTTTGGTAAACCGCTAACCGAGCCGTCCAGGCCGATCCTGGGCATCTCCACGCCAAATACTTTTTCGTATGCCTGAACCCTCTCATAGTCATCCAGGATGATTTTTTTAGTTCTTTCCTGCATTATCTCCGCCTCCCAAGAAAATGGCAATCAAGTGGCTCTGTATGGAAGTGCATTAATCCAATGTAAAGCCTAGTCAACTAACACAATTCCCAACCGCCTGGCTGCTTTCCGCGCCTCCTGCAGGGACGGGCTCGCGTTTTTCAGCGTCAGGCGGGCGCCGCCCCTGTTAAGGGTCTCCACCATTGCATTCTGCCCGGCAGCAAGTACAGTAACCCGTTGCATCTGGGGTTCATCCACCTGCAGGATTTCCACATTTATTTTCATTTCTCGAACCTTCTGCATAATCTTCCGGTAGGCCGCGCTGTCATCGGTGCCTACCCCTAAGACCGCCCCCATTAAAATTCCGGGAACGTTAATGCCGCGGCGGGCAAACAATTCAGGATACAACTCAATTTTTACGCCTTTGATTTCACCTTTGGCCAAGACATGGGCAATCCGAGCGGCATTTGTGGGCGAACCCACAGCCTGGCTGCTGCCTCCAACCACGGCCTCGCCAAAAGGTTTGACAATGGAATTTGCTTTTTCCGCTAAAGCACGGGCCTCATGCAAAGCATAAGCCATGGTATCTTTAATTGTTTGCTGTTCCTGTTCTTTAATCTGGCCGTTTACATAGTAATCAACATCAAGATTTGTCTTAAAAAATGGCTGCATGTATTTAATCACTACCGGTACTATGTGTTGAGCCGATACGGGATGAACCGCCGCCGCCATGGCGATCATCACGTCAACCGGCACGTTGACCGGAATGTTGGTATGCAGGGCCAGGTTAGCAGCCAGGTTGCCGATAAGCACTCCTCCGCCGATATGAGTGGCGCAAAGTCCCGCAACCGTTACCCGGGGAGTACACGGATTACCGATGGTGGGAGACAGGGCCAGGACCACCGCTTTAGCCATGGCCTGGGGAGAGCCTTTACGGAGTTCCACCAGGGTTGCCGCGGCAGCAGCCGCCCCGGCGCCAAAGCCTTCCATATTGCAGCCGGTTGAAGTCTTACCGGCCCGGAAAATGGTGCCCACTTTGAGCATGACAGCTACCGCTCTGGCCAGTTCTTCCTTATCCTCAACAGTTTCTTTCAAGGCCTTGAACAACCCGGTATAGGTACACGAATCTCCTGTTCCGGCACAGGGCTGCAGGCCGCATGAATGGTTACCCACCTGAGCGGCCAGAGTATAAACTAAAATTCTATTGATCAAATCATCTTCAATTAAGCGTCTGGCAAAGTTTTGCTCTGCCAGTTCTTTGGCTACTTTACCGAATAAAAAGCTTGAGCCGGAGGTAATACCGACTTCAGCAGCATAAAGATTATGAGCAAAAGCGTTTATCACAGCATTCAATACTTCTTGTTTTGTCATGGAATTCCGGAACATGGCCTCCGCCAGGACAACCTCGCTCACGGGCAGATCCAGTTCAGAGGCAATCTCAATAGTCTCGCCAAAGGTTAGACTGCCAATCCGGTACCTTTTTTTTTCAACTAGCTCCAGGATCTTATCCAACACCAATCACCTTCCGGTTAAGCGCTCTATAACCTTACTTCAATACCCAACAATTCCTCCAGCGGTTTAATCACGGCACAGATATCTTCCCGGCCCAGCCCGGCGGCCCGTGCCTGTTCAAAGATCTGTTGAACCGTGCAGGTCAAAAGCATCGGGACCTTAAGCTCTTTTGCTGTTTGAATCGCTAATTCCAGATCCTTGTACTGCAGATCGACGGTAAATCCGGGAGCAAAATTTCCTTTGAAGATAAAATGCGGCATTTTTGCCGCGAGAGCATAGCTATCGCCAGAACTAGCTCTAATTACGTCAAACAACGTCTGAGGATTTAATCCTAATTTTGTTCCCAGGACGAATCCCTCGGCCGCCGCCGCCATATTGACAGCCAGCAAAAGGTTGTTGACAAGCTTGACGGCGTCACCGGCCCCCACGTCACCCACATGGTAAATCTTCTTGCCGATAACCTCCAGCAAAGGGCGGAAACGATTCACCGTTTCCGGCGCTCCTCCCACCATGATGGTAAGGGCGCCCTCAGTCGCGCCTTTCACACCGCCGCTTACCGGCGCATCCAAGTAATTTAACTGCCGCTTGGAGGCGATTTCGGCCATTTTCCGGCTGAAGCCGGGCGCTACACTGGACATGTCGATAACTGTCGAACCGGGCTTTGCCCCGGCAAAAAAACCCTGTTCGCCTAGAAGCACTTCTTCAACAATGGGTCCGTTCGGCAGCATGGTAATCAACACATCCACCTGTCCGGCCAGCTCCTTCGGTGTGGCGGCTCTCACAGCCCCTAAAGCAACCAGTTCCTGTACCACTTTTTTATTTACGTGGGGATTGACAATCAGGCTGTATCCGCCACGCAGTATATTTATAGCCATCGGTTTACCCATGGCGCCAAGTCCGATAAAACCTACCCTCACCGTTTTTCCCCCTTACTACCTAAGCCCGTCTTCGCCTTTTACTTCCTCCCTCTGCAATCCGCCGATACGCGCGTGGGGGCGTCCGGCATCCGTCACGACCAGAGCAACCAGTATTTCGTTACTCCGCGGGGCGTCGGCCAGCCTGACTTCCATCGCGTCATAGTGGGTACGTACAAAAGCCGCGTCTTTATAGTGAACCGGTACATCCAAAGACGTCCCTATTCCACCAAGCTTTTTGGCGGAAGGAATGATAGCTTTGCCCCCACCGACCTGTTCTCTGAAAGGCTTGCCTAAACGGGGATGAAGGATAGCGGCGGCATGTTCAAGTTCACCGTTTTCACCAACAATAGCGCCCTTGCCATAACTTTGGACATCTTCTTTTTTAATTCCTAAAGCGCTCACGGCACGTTCGGCCAGCAACGCCCCTAATTGTTCCCCTACGACCATCAATTCGGTCAAATCTTCAATATACCGGCCGGCAAAGGGGTTTTTGATCACAGCAATGGCCGCGGCTTTACGGATTGGCCTGGCAACCTCTTTTTCTCCGTCCTTGTGAGTTTCTTCCACCACAGCGACAATTTTGCGAATCTCCATTTTCAGTCCTCCTTTATTATTTTGGTTGACATAATCCTTCCGGGACCATGGCTACCCCGGTATCCAAAAAGATTACCGCCCCATAAATAACATCTTTGTCAACAAGCTCCTTTGCTTTAGCTAACCCGTTAGCCAGGGCTTTTTCTTTTGTCCCCGGTTTTAAATTTCCCAGGTGAACCGTAACCAGATGACCGGGTATATCCGTGTTGGGATCTATTTTCTCCGCGGGCAATTGAATAATGCCCGGGTCCACGGCAAAGCAATGGTTGGCGACAATGGTGGCGCAGGCGTCTGCAACCCTGGCCGTATGAGCCAAAACAGTCACCGCGCCGGCAATGCCCTTGGTAAAACTGCGCCCTCCCAGACCACTGGTGGCCACCCCGCCGATACAACCCTTGCCTGCCAGGTTAACCACATGAGTAAAGCCGGTTGAGTCGATGCCTGGCGTCAATCCGATCCTGGTCTTTTCTTCATCGCATAACCTTACGGCAATATCACCTCCGTTATTGATCAGAACCTTTGACGCGCCCTTTGCCGCCAGCAGATCCGCAACGATATCGGCAAAGGCTCCGGCTACCGCCGCCATTGGCGTGAGGGTTTCATCACCGGCAACCTCCACTGCCTCCACCATCAACTTCAACGCCAACGGCGCTTCCGCCGGGTCAAGCCTGTTTGCCGTATTTCTTTCCTTAGCCAGGCTTTGCACTTCAGCTAATTCTTTCAGAACTTTGACGGCATAAGCCGCCGCTTGCCGTAACTCGGCGGTCATGGCGCGATCGCCGGCGCTGGCTGCCAGCAACATCTGCATGGGACCGTAATCCAGAAACACCCGGTCATTGGACAAGGTTGTAATCATGCTCATTGTTCCTTCCGAGTCAACACCACTTTTGACTCTTTAAACTCGCTCAGCCTTTTAATGGATTTTATGTGTCCGCCTATTTCTTCGTATTTTTGGCGCGTCATGGTATATTCGACCGGAGCGACGGTAGCCGGCGCAGGCACCCAGGTGAAGGCCTTCGGTACAACTTTTTGCACATCCACCATGAAATTGATGCCGCCGCCCGGAAATACAAAGGCCGGCGCTCCGCCTATGGTTAATCTGGCGGCGCCGTTATGCACCGCCTGGGTTACTTTGATTGGATGCGCCGCCACCCCGGCCCGGGCGCTGCCGCCGGTTCCCCCCGTGTAAAGGGCCGAAACCATAGCTTTTTCGCAGTTGCCGGCAATTAGTTCAATAACTTTCCGCACGTCAGGAGTTATGGGAATTTCTTGCACCGAACCGTCGTTTCGCACCCGGAAAAGAGCAGCTTTTTGGGCTGTAGTTTCAGTAACCAGAATCTTTATTCCCGCCTTTGCCACTGACATATCAACGGATTTTATGGCGACCTCCGGGTTTTCAATACTGGTACCGCCCCAGCCATGTCCAGGTTCACCAAAATAACGGCCGCGGGTGCTCTTTCGCGCATTCGGTATGACCCCGCTCCAGGACATGCCCACCGCCTCGCCGGCCAGGTGTTCGGAAAGGAGCCCCACCACATGATGGTCAAGAATGATGGCTTCATCCACAACTTCTTTCAGGTGGGCCGCAAACATGCCGATGGTGGCGCTGCCGCAGCCGACCCGCATTTTGGTGTCTTCCACCCCGTTGATAACCGGTGGATGGCCGACTTGCAGCTCTAAAGCGCTTCCTTCCTCAACCTTGAGCTTCACCCGCTCGCCGTTGGCAATTTCCACAATGGTACGGGCAACAATGAATCCGTCTTGACCTGTTAGAAGGTTGGCTCCTCCGACCGAAAGCATTTTTGAGCCGTACTCTTCCGTGTCAACCATACCTACTACCTTGCCTTCACGTTTAACCTTGCTGCCCTCTTCTCCAATGTAAAGATTGGTATCGATCTTCACTTTGACGCCGCTGTAACTTAAGGGAGCCTCCGTAACCACCGTGACTACCTCAACCCCGTCAACGGTGTCCTGAACGATGTGCGGCGCCGGCCGGCAGCAGGGATAATTGGTTCCCGCTCCCACCGCGGTAATCAACGGCCCGTCCTGAGACACTTCGGTCACTAATTTCCGGTTGCGCACCAGTTGTCCGTTTACGTTCTGGTAGCGCCGGCAGGCCCCCAGGTAGCCTTCCAGAATTTCGCACTGGACCGGACAAGAGGAACACTTGACCGCTCCCTGTTTTCTTGCGCTTCTGGTCGCTGCCTGAACGGGGCAAACTCTGGTACATATTCCGCAGCTGCTGCAGTTTTCCCTGACAACAGCTTTCTTGTTTTCAATAAAGACGGCTTTATTCGGGCATTCTTTTTGGCAAATCCCGCACCCTTTGCACAACTGCAGATCGATAACAATCATTCTTTTACCCACCTCACTTTGTCATGTGGGAAGATAATTATTTTACCGCGTATTTGCGATTGGGCGGTGGTGTGTTCCGGCTTTTAGTCACTTTGACCACTCCGTCCACCAGCACCATCGCTACCGCCGGCAGATCGCCGGCCGCCAGGGCCGCCAAAGCGTCAGCTCCCACCGAACCCATAGGCGCGTCCATCACTACCAGGTCCGCTTCTTTCCCTGCGGCAATGAGTCCGGTTTCAAGTCCAAAAGTCCTGGCCGTATTTCCGGTGGCCATAGCCACCACCTTTTCCGGCGGCACTTCCGACATAGAGGCAAGAAAACTCATGCTGCGTAAAATACCCAGGGGTATAATACCGGAGCCGGAAGGGGCGTCATTACCCAAAATGACCCTGTCCAGGGCGCCTTTTTCAGCAAGCTTTCGTACTGTAAAATCAGCAATCTTTTGATTGCCGCACTGCACAATTTCCAGGGTTAAGTCCGTATCATTAATTAACTTGTCAATCTCGTCACAGGCTACCGCCGTAGGCCCGCCGTTAACGTGGGAAACAACAGTAGGCTGAACGGCGATAACATCGCCGGCCGTTACTGTGGAGCTCCCCGGAATTGAGGTGCCGCCAGTATGCATGGCCACTTTCATGCCGTATTTTTTGGCCCACTCCACCATCGGCGCTGCATCTTCCGGTTTTTTCACACTGCCCAGGCCGACTTCCCCAACCAGCCAGACGCCTTCTGCGGCCATTTCCGCAAAATCTTTTTCAACCAGACCCTTTTCCAGGATCACAGCCCCGCCGTGGACCTTCAAACCTGACGAATGTAAGTTGGCAAAAGATTTATGCGCCAGGATAGCCAGGGCCTTAGTGCCTGCCGGATCCTTGGGGCGGCCCGGCATGTGGGCTTCACCGGCTGAAATGAAAGTCGTCACCCCCCCGTGCACCGCGCTGTCCAGGTAATCCTGGGTCTTTTGCCGGGGCGTGTAATCACCGAGTACGGGGTGAACGTGGGAATCGATGAGGCCGGGTGTCACGGTCATGCCGCTGACGTCGATGAGCTTGTCCACAACAATATCCTTGAGTATTTCAGCCCCGCCGATACCGGCAATCCTGCCGTCCCGGATTAGGATAGTGTCGTCTTTACGCAAGGGGTTGCTAATGTCCCCTGTGACTAGCGTCCCAATGTTCGTTATCGCAATAGTTGCCATAAGGCATACCTCCTTGGAGGGCTCAATATTTTTTAAATTGGTCAAAAATTTCTTTTCCGATACTGTTAATTACACTTTCGGGTGGCTGCGCCTTCATGGCGTAAGGCTGCCCCACAGGCACGGTGGCGTTTATGATCATAGCGGACCCCGCAATTTCTTCAGAAAGGGACGGATCCAATACCTGGCCCTGGGTCCTCTTGATAATATTGATGTCTTTGTCGGCCTGCACCCTGGTGGACCACGCCCACATGACCTGCTTCAGGTTTCCCGGGTCGATGTCGTCGTCAACCACGATCACGTGCTTGATGAAGTTGCTCAGGCTCATTGCCGCCATGGCCGCCCTGACCGGCTCGCCCTCGGTCTTCTTGTCCATGCTGATAACCATATTTAACGGGCCGCCGGAATCAACCCAGCTGATATCCTTGACAGCCGGCATGATATTCTTCAGGTCGTGGAATATATCGGCCTGGATGGGCATGTGGGCGTACAGGTTTTCCTGGTGCGCCCCGAAAACGCTGATGATGGCGCCACCTTTTCTGGCCGTAACAGCCTTAATCTCCACCAGCCAGGAAATGCGCTGGGGCCCCGAATAGCCGGTAAATTCACCGAAAGGCCCCTCCACCGACCTCCGTTCCGGCAGGATCAGACCTTCCAGTATGATTTCCGCATCCGCAGGAACCAGCAGCTCCCCGCCGAAAGCCTCGGACTCTACCACCCGCAGGCCTTCTCCCAGTACACCTCCCGCCACTTCGTACTCGTCCTGGGATATCTTGGTCAAGCCGGCGCCGGCCATGAAAAACGCCGGGTGGTGGCCCAGCACTAGGGCAATAGGTAAAGCCTCTCCCCTCTGTTCGTATTTTGAAAAAGTGCTCCACAGGTGGCGCGGCGACATCCACAGTCCCAGGTGGTTTCTGTCGATCACCATCGCCCTGTTCCAGGAAATATTGTACCGCCCGCTATCACCGTCCCTGGTGACAACAATCGGCGTCAAGTAAGGTCCTCCGTCCATTTCATTGATCCTGGGGATGGGTAAAACACCGAGCTCCACTTCCTGCTCCCGCCATACCAGCTCCTTGACAGGGGCGCCGGTATGGTTGACACGGACTACGGGTTTGGGGTTCATGGAGCCCTGGTAATATTTTTCCATGATCAATTTTCTTACCGGCTGCTCCACCCCAAGGGCCACGGCCATTTTTTCTATGTTCGAAAAGGCGTTAAACAAAAGTTTAAAAGCTGTGTTTTCCTGTTTTAAGTTGACCAGGTTGTTAAATAAGACCAGGGGATGCCGCTCATCCCTCTCAAACAACTCCATTACGGCCGAAGCCTCATATTTATGGGGCGCCACGAGCGTATCGGTCCGCTTTATCTCATCCGGAAAGGCGGCTTCCAGCTCTTCAAGAAAAGAATTCAGGTCCTTCATTTAAAATTAGCCTCCTTAACCGGTTACTTTTTGGGAATATAGATGATATCCAGCATATTTTCCTCTGTCAGCGGCTTGTTCAGTCTGGCCAGAGTGGTATCCTTTGTGCCCTCGGAGACTTTGACATACTCCTCGTACTGATAGTACTTGTCACATCCGGGGCAATGAATGGGCGCTTTAAGCTCGATTAAGGTATTGTCCCCGTAAAAGAACTTGCCGCACCTGGGGCAATTGAAATTAAACATTTTCATTTTTCTTTAACCTCCTTCCATACCCGCAAATTGCACCCGGTTATTTAAAACTCCAGCTGCGCGCCGGCATTTAAAGGCATAACCTTTTCTTTGAATTCCCGCTGCAAGCGGCACATAGCTTCAAAACCCGTGCAGTGGCCCACAACAAACTTATCAATTTCAAACCTTTTTAAATGTTCGACAGTCAGTGCCAAACGAGCCGCCGAGGCGCCGGACAGATGCAGGCCGCCCACCACAGCGAGTATGTTTTTGGCGCCAAAGCAGCTAACAGCATGCTCGATGGTGTTGATGATCCCCGCATGCCCGCAGCCAGTTACTATAACCAGGCCGGAATCGCTGTGGATGAACAACGCCTGCTCATCTTCAAAGCCATCCCGTACAAATGTCTCTCCATCCCTTATAAAAAAGCTGCCCTCATCCTCTTCCCATGCATGAACCCTGGGGATCGGCCCGGAAAGCGCAACCCTCTCGCTCACAGCCAGTGTTTTCCTGTTAAACTTAAATACCGCGCCGGCTTCTTCCAGCTCCTTCACTGAGAAAGGAACACCGATGTAATTCATCCGGGATCCGTTTTTCCCGTATTTTTCATCAAAAATGCCCGGGTGGCAAAAAACTTCTGTTTTTCCTCTGGACTGCAACAGGGGCAGCAGCGCTCCGGTATGATCCTTGTGGCCGTGGCTAATCACTACCTTTTCGATATTCTCAGCCCTGTGTCCGGATTGCTCGATATTACCCAGCAGGGTGCGTCCCCTTCCGGTATCGTATAGTATTTGCTCTCTCCCGTTGTCAATCAGCACGGCCAGGCCGTGCTCGCCCAGCAGTCCCTGCAAGTTGCCGGGCAAAAACGGAAAGGCCACGCTGTTTTCAACAAGAACCGTAAGCTGGATTTTATTCCCCTGAAGATGCTCAACCCCGGCAGTCGTCATATTCAATTCACCTTCCCTTCTTTTTTTGCCGGCAGTTCAAACGTAAAACCATTTCGAAACTGGGCATGGCCTATTACCAACAGATTGCGGCCGGTCAACCAGCCGCAATCTAAAAAAACCGGCCCGTTACCTTGTCTTTCCCGGCTTATATAACTAACTATACAATGGGCGCCTGCCGCTACTTGATCCAGCCTTGTTCTTTGTAGTACTTCAGGGCGCCGGGATGATAGGGTATGCCCATATCCCTGCCCATTTCCTCTTTTTTAGCCAGAGACATAGCGCTGGCAACTGTGGGATAGCGGTCAAAATTCTCTGCTATGGTCTTGACAATGCTGTAGGCAACGTCGTCGGGCATATCCTCACGGACGATAATGTTGCAGAGGGTTGCGATGCCATTGACAGGGTAATCCACACCTTTATAGGTTCCCGCGGGTATAGTGTAGGGAATTGTGCCTGTATTGGACTTGACTATTTGATCAATCGCGGAGTCTGACAGGGACAATAATTTTATCTGCTTTTGTGAGTTGACGTTTACGATATTGGGCGCCGGACAAATCATCGCGCCGTAAAGAATAGAGTCTATGTGCCCGTCGAGCATTTGCTGGGCTGCCTCGTCAAAACTTATCATCTGGCTCTGAAAGTCATTATAGGTCAAGCCATAGGCGTCCAGTACCCGCTTGGTGTCCTGTTCCACAGCCGAACCTTTTGGCCCGGGGGTTATCCGCTTGCCCTTCAGCTGCTCAATAGAGTTGACGCCTGAATCAGCCAGAACTGTTATATGTGTCGGCTCAGGGAAAAGCGTGGCCAAAATACGGAAATTTTTCAACTCACCTCTCTCCTCAAAAGGCCCTTTGCCTTCCCAGGCATCTCCTGTGGTGGCGGACAGGGAAAAGGCTACCTGCAGTTTCCCTTCGGATACTCCGATAACGTTGGCAAAGCCTCCTATAGGAGAGGTGGAACCACTAATGTTTGGATTGGCCTTGGTCACATCCTCAAGCATGGCCGTCCCGATTACCTGCCAGGCCCCACCAGCGGGAGCTGTTCCCCAGGCAACCTGATATTTCTCCGAATTCGCGCCTGACTGTGCTTTTTGCTCTGTTTCCTGCTGAGCGCCCTGGCCGCCGCATCCGGCCATAAGAAAAATACCCAGCGCTAAAACCGCTATAATGCTATAAATCTTTGTCCTCTTAAACATTTTTAACCTCCCGGCATTATTTAAATTTAACCATCCGACTTCCTCAACACGTACACACAAGCTGGCTTTTAAAACATGGTTATTGATCAACCTCCCTAATTAATATTTATCTCGCTTTGCGCAATCTCTCGCCGGTGCGTAAACTGCAGCCAAAAGGACGCCCGCCATCAGGACCATACCTATGGAACTCAACCACCAGGACGGCACAATTAATAAAATTGCGGCAATCCCGGCTACAATCCGCTCCGGCAAGTTTAAATCACGCTTAAAATAGCCTTCACAGGATACGGCCAGGCAAAATACGCCCATACAAGCGGTAATCACGCTTACAATAACATTACCGGCGGAGCCAAGCAGCAAAAGTGACTGGTCATAAGCAAACATGAAGGGAACGATATAGGCCACCAGCCCCAGACGGGCGGCCACCCAGCCTGTTTTCCAGCCATCGGACCCGGCGATGGCAGACGCGGTATATGATGCGGCGGCTACCGGCGGGGTAATCAGGGACAGGCAGGAATAGTAGAAGGCAAACATATGGGCGGCGATCGGGGGAAGTCCCAGGGCAATCAAGGCGGGAATAACAGTGGCCACCTGGATAATGTACGCCGGGGTGGTAGGCAGCCCCATGCCCAGGAGCATGGCAATCAGCATGGCCAGGAACAAACCGATCAGCAAATTCCCGCCGGCCAGGCTGATAAAGGCGGCGCCAAGCCGCTGGCCCAGCCCGGTCAGGTCCACCGACCCCACGATTATGCCGGCTGTGGCACAGGAAACTATCACCACCAGCATGCCCATGGCGCCGCTTTCCAGGGCGGAGAGGATGGTCGGCAGGTTTAAACGGGTGGACGGACGAAGTTGGCAGGCAACCAGGGCGGTGACGATACCAAGACCGCCGGCCAGCCTGGGTGTGTAGCCGACAAGAAGTAAATAAACCAGGACAAGGATGGGAATAATCATATGTCCGAAATTCTTCATTGTCTCCTTGATGGTCATTTCCGGCTTCGAGCCTGACAGCTTCAGGCGCCTGGCCTCCAAATCCACGGTTACAAAAAGGCTCAGGTAGTAAAGTACGGCCGGGAAAATGGCGTAAATAATGATATCCGAATAAGCAATACCACTGAAAGCGGACATTACAAAGGCGGCCGCGCCCATGATGGGGGGCATGATCTGCCCTCCGGTGGATGACACGGCCTCCACGGCGGCAGCAAAGCTGTCTTTATAGCCCGCCTTCTTCATCATGGGGATGGTCACGCTGCCAATAGTGGCCACGTTGGCCGTCGCGCTGCCTGAAATAGTCCCCATGAGCGAACTGGCCACCACGGCCACCTTGGCCGGCCCGCCTACCGACCGTCCCGAAAAAGCCGAAGCCACGTTGCTGATTAAAAAGCTCCCGCCGCTACGCACCAAAATCGCCCCAAAGATAATAAACAGGGCTATGTCCGTGGCCGACACGCCCAGGGGAATGCCGAAAATGCCGCCCAGGGAAAGATAATTAAAATCCAGGACCGCCGTCCAGTGCGACGGCGTCGAATACAGTACTCCGGGCAGATAAGGAGCCACAAAGGGATATAGCAAAAACACCACACCAATACCGGCTAACCCATTTCCCACAACCCTGCGCGTTGACTCCAATACCAGTATGATGGCTGCTATGGCGAGGATTATTTCATACCAGCTGAGGGAACTGATCATGGTGAAGCGTTCCGCTGTGACCCAGTCATAAAAGGCAAAAAGATAAGCGACTACAGCTGCCAGGGCAATTAACAGCAAAAGGTCAATCCAGCTCACCCCAGCCTTTTTTTCCCCTCTGGAATAGACTAAAAAAACAAGCGCCAAGCCAAGACCCAGGTGGATGGTCCTCTGCGCCAGGACGTCCAGGCAGCCAAACAGGGAGGTGTATATGTGAAAAAGGGACAAAATCACCCCAATGATCGCTCCCACCCTCTGGTAGACCGGCCGGTCATGCCAAAACTCATTCCAGGTAGTTAAAGTTACCAATTTTTTCGGACCTCCGTGTTCTTAGTTCTCAATTCCTTTGTTTTATGGACTATGTCTTCCGGCCTTAACGGCAGGTTAAAAAACTGCGCTCCCACGGCCCGGGAAACGGCGTTGGCAATGGCAGCCGCGACCGAAATGGTGGCAGGCTCCCCTATTCCCACCGCGCCGTAGGGGCCTTTCTGGTCGTTAAGGGGCAGTACAACGCATTCAACCGGCGGGATGTCAAGGGAAGTAAGCAGAAGATAACTGCTGAATCTGGGGTTTAGCACCTTTCCTTCTTTTAATTTTATCTCCTCTGTCAGGGCGTAACCTGCACCCATGGATACCCCCCCTGCCACCTGCCCTTCCAGTAAAATTGGGTTGATGGGCCGGCCGATGTTTAAAACGCTGACAAGTTTTTTTAAATGAACTTTCCCGGTACACGCATCGACGCTTAGCCCGGCCAGTTGCACCCCGTAGGTATAAACGCCATAAGGACTACCCTGACCATTTTCCGGGTCCAGAGATGTTGTCGCATACGTGTGACTTTTGGTGACCTCAAGGTTGATAGCCCGGGCCCGGGTCTCCCTGTATATCTCCCTGAAACCAAGATACCCCCTGGAACTGACCAGCCTGGGTTCCCCTGTGCTGGAATCAAACCGCAGATCTTCCACAGGCACCCCCAAAATGGTTGCCGCCGTCAGGAGCATTAGCCCTCGCCATTCTTCAGCGCCATCCTTGACGGCCTTACCCACTACGGCGGTGAGCCTGGTGCCCGAAGTGGTGCCTGAATCCAGGGTCTGTCTGGTATCGGCTGAGACAAAACTTACCTGGTCTATTTCCAGCCCCAGGCCTTCCGCCGCTATCTGTACCAGAACGGTGCCGGAGCCCTGGCCGATGTCGGGCGATCCTACAGCCACCTGCACCCTGCCGTCCTCCAGGAGACGGAAGGTGGCCACCCCTTCATCCCCCATGCCGGTTCTGCCGTTCCCGTAATAGAAGCAGGCCAATCCCCAGGCCGCTTTTTCCTCCGGATGGCTTGGTGATGGCGGAAAGGCGGCCATTATTTCCCTTGCTTTGAGCAGCCCTTCTTTCAAGCCGGGCTCATGGTCCACCGCCTGACCGGTGGTAAAAATGTCACCTTTTTTCAAAACATTTTTCATCCTTAACTCAACCGGGTCAATACCGAGCTTCCCGGCCAGGCGATCCATCTGTCGCTCACAGGCAAAGGCCACCTGGGGCGTCCCAAAGCCGCGCATGGCCCCGCACACCGGGTTATTGGTCAACACTCCCCATCCTTCCAGCCAGACGTTTGGCACCCGGTACGGCCCCGCCCCATGGATAATCATCCTCTGCATGACCGAAGCGGTATAGTCTACATACCCCCCGGCGTCACCGATTGCCTCCATTCTTACTGCGATGAGCCTTCCCTGGGCGTCTGCCGCGTGGATATACCTTAATACACAGGCATGCCTCTTAGTAGTTGTTTGGATGCTTTCTTCCCTTTCAAGAGTCATTGAAACCGGCCGCCCCGTCTTCCAGCAGAGCAGGGACGCCATACAGTTCAAGGGCAGGTCGGACTTTCCGCCGAAACTCCCCCCGATATAGGCGGCTGTTACTTGCACCCGTTCCAGCGGCCAGCCCAGGATCCTTGCAATCTCCCTGCGGTCCAGGTGAACGCTTTTAGTGGAAGACCAGACCAGAATTCCGTCATCCACAGGTTCGGCCAGCACTGCCTCGGGTTCTAGATAGGCGTGTTCCACCCTCGGGGTGCGGTATTCCCCTCTAACTACCGCGGCTGCCTCCTCTACAGCCGCCGCCCAGTCGCCACGCACCACTTTCTTGTGCCAGCAAAGGTTTCCCTCGGGAGAAATCTTTACAGCACCGTCCCAAAGCCCCTGTTCGGGTGTTTCAATCACCGGCAGCGCCTGGTATTTTACCGCTACCCGGCCCGCCGCCTCCTCCGCCGCTTCCTGTGTTTCGGCCGCCACTACAGCCACTGCCTCTCCCAGGAAACGGACCTTCTCTTCCGCCAGGACAAGCTGGTCCTTGATTCCGGTCATGCCCACATGATTTTCACCGGGAATATCACGTGCGGTCAAAACCGCCTGTACTCCCGGAATATCCAGCGCCGGTCCGGTGTCGATTGACAGGATCAGGGCGTGGGCATAGGGACTGCGAACAGCTTTCCCAAAGAGCATACCGGGCCTTTTCAGATCTCCCGCGTAAAGGGCCTGCCCGGTAACCTTATCGTAAGCGTCGGGCTTGACTATGTTTTTCCCAACCACCCTCAGGGTCATTTCACCATCACCTCTTCTTTGAAAAACCATCAACGCATTTCTCTGAAATGATATTTTTTGCCCGTTCATACTTACTTCCGATCATAGTTGATCGAGCAAACTCATCCGGCTCACCCCCCTTAATTGAGAAAAAAGTACATATTTATTCATTATCATAGTGAAAGGAGCTGTTAACTGCGCCATTGCAGTTCAAGCACGATATCTCCAACTGCTAAGGCCTTATAAACACAAAGAGACCATCATTTCGTTCATTCCAGTCTTGAACGAAATGATAGTCTCCATCGACTAAAAAAAGGTCATCCTTAATTTAAACTTCACTGTTTATGTATAACTCGATCGAACAGTGATCTTTTAACGCAAGTTATTATTTTAATTACTAGCAAATACTGTGCCAAAGGAAAAACCGGCTTTATATTGTGTCATAATCCTGTAATAGCCAGAAAAGAACAACCTTTAATCAATTTGCCTGTAAATGCAAAACAACCTTTTGATTTCAATTTTGCAATAGTCAGCTCATATCCCCACAAAAACACCCAATCTCAGGAGAAAAGCAATATTACAATATTGAAATATTTAGTTTCAATATTGTAATAGAATACTCCATAATTCATATAATTGTCCCGGAGTCTCAATCACTCCGCCTCTTTTTCCAGTCCATACTCGGCTATCTTACGCCATAAGGTAGTGGTGCTGATACCTAACACTTGGGCTACCTTTACTTTTTTATATTTTTCGACCTCCAGGGTTCTTTTGATCACAGCCCTCTCAGTTTCACGTAAAGCTTCGTTTAAATTATTTCCCCCGGTCTGGATCTCTACTACTACAGATTCTTTGGCGCCCCCTGCTCCCGATCGCAGATATGCAGGCAAATGCTTTGGTGAAAGAATTTTTTCCTCATGCTTTACCATATTCATAGCGTACTCAATACAGTTCTGCAGTTCCCTTATATTCCCCGGCCAATGGTGGCTCTGCAGTATCTTCATGGTCTCAATGGCTATATCTTCAATAAATTTACCAAAGGTTTTATTGTATTGCTGTACAAAATGACTTGCCAGTAAAGCGATATCCTCAACCCTCTCCCTTAAAGGAGGGACTTTTATTTGGATTACGTTCAGCCGGTAAAACAAATCCTCACGGAACTTCCCCTCAGAAATCAAGTAATTTATTTCTTTATTAGTCGAAGCGATAACTCGCACGTCAACCTTAATAGGTTTGCCGCCCCCGATACGTACAACCTCTCTTTCCTGAAGAACACGCAACAATTTAGTCTGAAGGCTGATTTCCATTTCACTGATTTCGTCAAGGAAAATAGTGCCGCCATTTGCTTGCTCAAAAACACCGGTGCTGCCACCTTTTTTCGCCCCAGTAAAAGCGCCTTCCTCATAACCAAAAAGATTGCTTTCAATTAAAGAGGCCGGCAAGGCCCCACAGTTCAGCGCCACAAAAGGCCGGCAACAGCGTTCACTGGCATTATGAATCGACTGGGCAAACATTTCCTTACCCGTACCCGTTTCACCGTAAAGAAGAATTGAGGAGAAACCATCTGCCACAAATTTAGCCATATGTTTAGCTTTAACTATGGCTTCAGTTTCCCCGATGATATCGTCAAAAGTAAAGCGGGTTTGCTGCAGTCTTTTAACTTCTTCATAAAGCTTTTGCTGCTGGCGAGTTGACTTTTCATTGTTAAAGCCAAGACCAAAGTTCTCGGTGATGGGGATACGGACCGCCATAGCGCCACTGATTGAAAAAGATTTGCCGACTTCCGGCTCAAAGGCTTCAATGGCCTGGCGGGCTTGCTGACTCGTCTTGCCTTTATATTGAATCCGTTCCGTTCCTTCAGCGTTATAGACAAATAACCTCTCGCCCTTCTCATTAAATAGTACCGCTTCACCCCCGGCCACACGGGCTATCATCGGCAAAGCCCTCTCCAGGGAAGCCCGCAGTTTATGCTCTTTTTTAACCCGTTCGTCGTTGCTGCAAGTCAATATATAGTTCCCAATCGGAAAAGCCCAGTCTCCTGCCCGATCCACAATTCGGGACAGGCCGGCCAAAGGCCGGCCGGCTTGCGCCGCCTCCCTGGCTAATTCACATACTTGTCCAGCCAGTTCTCCAACCTCCTGACCATTTGCGTCTACCATACATATTCTTCGCCCTGAAAAGTCTGTAACAGACGCAAAACCACCGGTCAACCTGGCAAGAAAGGGTAACATTGAGACAAGTTGCTCTAATTCCATATTGTTTTTTTCCATAAAATTACCCTCTTCTCAAGTTTTTTTGATATCGCCTAGCTAGAGATAATGCTATATTACTGTCTTTGGACTATGGCCTCCGGAAGAACTTTACCCTGGTCGAAGAACACCCTCTATGATTTCATAAACAACAAACTCTCCTTTTAATTTCCTGAAAAATAAAAACGCCAGTGATCAAGTGCGTCACTGGCATCTTTGCCGTTTGTAAGGTCAAATACAACAACGTATATCAATATTTGGATTGAATTTATCTTATAACAAGGCTTTGAAAAATGTCAATCAAAAGCCGCTATAAAATTGTTCCTTTTTTTCACCAAACCTGTTTCAATCCATACTTTTCCAGTTTCAACTCTTTTTCCCTGTCTCAACCTCAATATTGCTACCATCCGTTTCTATTTTCTCCACCTGTACTGCTCTACCTGTGCTTATATCGTCCTTGAAATAAAAAATATATACGTACAAGCTTCCATAGTAATAAGCCCGGCTGTCGTATAACAGCCGGGCCTTCACCATTGCCGCAACTTGAAACCATATAATTCTTCCGCTGTTAGAGGACATTCAAAATTTTGACGACTACGATGGACACAAAAACCATCAACAGTGGTATGATACCAACATTCAAGACCCTATCCAGCGCACCAGGCAGGATAAGTTCCGGAGCGGATGAATTCACCGCGGCCACCCCCGCCAGCTCCTTAGTGATAAGCATTGCGATCAAAGTTATCGTGGCAATCACGCCAACCCCGGACACTAAGGATGTGGCTGTGGCAGCCGTGCTCGCGGCAGCCGTTGTTACGGTGCTTACTGTGGAAATCATGGTTTCTCCCCCCCCTTTATGCAGCATATCGTTCACCCTGATTCCTTTGATTGCTGGAACAAGAAAACCTTATTGTTTTATTAACTTATATCTCACCTCCCTCCCTAATATAACATACATTATTTTTACCTAATTTATTGAATCAACAATTAGTGAACATTGAGTATCTCGGAAAAAGTTAAAAAGCACCAGGTAAAAGGCGGTGAACATTCCATTTAACGTATTTACAGGAAAAGAAGCACAGCAGGAGGGTGAAGAAGAGACAAAGAGATTTCACAGGTAAATAATACCATCTAAAAATGGCAATAAAAAACCAGGCCTTTAAAAAGATACATTTTTAAAGGTAAATGGGCTTGAGAGGAAGCTTTGCAAACAAGCTTTCAAGCTGCTTTCAGCGAGGCGCCCAGTGCCTCAAGCCAGATATCAAAATCCTGATTTTCATATTGCTCCACCCAGGCATCAAGGTGTTGATTAATGGCAGCGAAGTGGGTCCGCCAATACCATGCCTTAAGGCTCCTTACCCGGCAGCGTTCCAGGTCATAGTCCTTCTTTTTGCGGGAGAAGGAACGTTCCGAGCCGGAACGCAGCTTATAAACAGACTTCCACGCCTCAGAGCCGCGGGGAGTGGCGGTAAAAAAGCGCAGGTCGCCATGCGGCTTGGTGTAAACCGTGCGGCCGTAGGCGGATGGCGAACACGGCTCATCACAACAAGCCTGGTCTTAACAAGCCTTTTGCCGGCAACCTTGGGGCAGTGCCACTTTAAGCGGTTACGGTTTTTTTTGGCAGCCCCAGAAAACCATAGGAAAGCCCTTGGGGCCCAAAGCAACGCCAAAGACCTCCTGGATCAACCTCTCAGGGCGGGCGGGAAAAGGCTCGCGGCCATCCATAGCCTGTTCAACAAGCTTATCCACTACCCTGGGATGTTTTACCGGCAACTTTTCACCGGCCTTAAGCTTTTTAGACGGTTTTCTAGAGGGCTTTCTCAGCCGCTTACGCCGTTCAGCCTGACTGGTATCATCCTCAAGCCAGAAGCGGTCAATAAAGTCATAGAAAGTGCCGACACCAGGAGTTTTGCCGGGATCGAAACCCGAGAGGACAGCCAATAATTTATCAGAACGCAGCTTGTCAACCCATTCAGTAATACCAAAAACCTTCATATCGCTCATTAATATAAGAGAGCGCAGGAGATCGACAGGTTCAAACTCGACAGGCCTTCCAAAACTCGGGTACTTTTGCGAAAGCAGTGGTATGGCAGGGTCCAGATCCAGTAGCCAGACCTTGGTCAAAGGTTCTGCAAACGACTCAACCCTGCATGGATCCCCGGCCCAAAGCAGCGGGATCCACCCGCGGAGGAATTGTTGGTACTGGTAGTGAGAGCGACAAGATAAAAGCATAGAAAAAACCCCCAATCAGAATTAATGGTAAATAATACCATCACTTTGATTTTGGGGACCTTTCAGAAAAGTCAATAGTTATATTTGCTTATTTTTAGCCAATGAAAATAAATATGTAAATATATCTAGCAATTACTAATAATATCAACTATTTTCGCTCCCATTGCTTTAGGGGGTGAAAAAATAATAGCCCTCGCTGGAGGGCTTGGGGATAGTCAATTATGACTTTCCGAAAACATTCAACATTATTTAAGGAGAGTATTTTTCCACAAGAAAATCTCCATCTCTTTCGTTATAAAAATAATCAAGTACCGAATATAAAGTTTCGGACCATTAATAAGATCGAGATTAAAACTCGAACTCCACATCTGAAAACCTGTCTCTTATCTCGTCAATAACCCTTTTCTCTTCCTCGATACCGTTTGCTATAAAGGTTACTGAGAAGCGGACATAACTGCCGGCGTCATCCCAAGGGACGGTTGAGATAAGTTTTTCGGTGATAAGGTACTGCGAAAAGTCTTCGGCGTTATCGAACCTTCTGCCACCCTTTATGCCTTTGGGTGCTTTTACATAAAGATAAAATGATCCTTTTGGCTTTCTGGCATTAAATCCAACTTCATTCAATGCTGATACCAACATATTATGCCTTCTGGAGTACTTCTCGCTGATTTTTTCTGTAATCTCGGGGTGCTCGAGGGCGTAAATCCCAGCTTTCTGTATAGCGGCGAACTGGCCGGAGTCGTTGTTGTCCTTTACGGCGCCAAATCCTTTTATAATCAACTCGTTCCCGGCGACCGCCGCCAGCCTCCAGCCGGTCATGTTGAACGCCTTGGACAAGGAGAACAGTTCAACCCCCACATCCCTGGCCCCTTCAACCGACAGGAAAGACAGAGGTTTCTCCCCGTCGAACGTCAACCCGGCGTAAGCGGCGTCATGAACTACTATGATGTTTTTTTCCTTGGCAAACCGCACTACCTTTTCGAAAAACTCTCTGGTTGCGCTTGCCCCGGTAGGATTGTTGGGATAATTCAGGTACAACAGCTTGGCCCTTCTACAGGTTTCCTCATCGAGAGACTCTATATCGGGTAGAAACTCGTTCTCCGGCGTTATCGGAAGGTTGACCACCTGGCCGCCAAACCACCTGGTCAGAGTTCCCAGCACCGGATAATTAGGCACCGGCATTATAGTAATGTCACCGTGGTTTATAAACACTGCCGGGAGCATCGCCAGCACCGGTTTTGAACCGATACCGTGTATTATTTCCGTTTCGGGATTCAAACCTTTTACGCCGTAGACCTTCTCGATGTATTTGGCCGCCGCTACTTTAAACGCCTGGATCCCATTATCGGAATATCCCCGGTTCTCAGGCCTTGCGGCCTCTTCCGCCAACTTGTCCACAATTCCCATATCAGCCATTTCATCGGGTTCCCCTACTCCCAAATCGATTATTTCCACACCTGGATGAGCTTTTCTGGCTGCATCTTTAGCGCGTTTAATCTTTTCGAACTTGTAAATAACCGTATCCTTACCGAAGTTCGAGCCCCCGATCCTTTCAGCAAACATTTCCTGAATAAAACTTTCCGACACGACTTATCCCCCTTTTATCCACATATATTTGAATTGTGAGTACCATCTATTTTTCAATCAGGCAATATCAATCTCCTTGTAATAAAAGTCTTTTTGGCTTGCGGGCTCTTTTATGGTAATCGTCTTTTATAGTTATACCAATTAACCCCGCCAACAGAGGAAATAGTACCAATAGATGTATAATCGTGTTAATCCCCCAGTATTCAACGGGTAATCCTATCAAAGCCACTCCCAGTCCCCCAAGGCCGATTGTAAAGCCCAGCATTAAACCGCCATTGCCTTATTTTCTTTTAATATGTCCTGAGCTAATACAACGGTCACTGAAAAAGAAGACAGGAGAAACGTACCAGCCAGAATCACTAAAAAATAACTTAAAGCTCCGCTGCTGTTCAAGTAAAGGTATAACAGTGGGGTAGCCAGAATTAATGAGTCAACAATTACCGGCTTGCGCCCAATAATATCAGAAATATATCCGCCAATCAACCCTCCCACAGCACCGGCAAAAAGCATCAGAGACAAGTAATGACTTCCGGCAATCAAAGATATATTTTGTTGCTGATAATAAAGGGGAAGGAACGCCACCAGTCCAAAGTAGCAAAATGAGCGGAAAGCGACCATTACAATGATCCTTATCAGGTTGCTTTGCTTGGCCGGACTGCTCCCCGCGAACCGGTCGCTGTTGACCAGGCGGCCTTTCCGTATACCGCATCCACTGCGAGCATCATCAGCAGGGACAGGCTCCCAAGCCTGGTGAGGTCTCGCTGGCCTATCATGGGGTAGCTTGGCTTAGCAAAACCGAGTAGCTCAGAAACAGAAATGCACGGTTCACTGCCTGACAAAAAATTCTTACATATCATGTAGCATCCCATAATAAAACCTTATTCCGTCTACAAAGCTTTAGCTGCTCTTTTTCCCCGTCTTAACCTCAATCCTGTTCCCGTCCGTTTCCATAATCACCGCGCCGTCCTGGTCGGTGCGGTAAATCGTGACGCCTTCCTGGTACAACAGGTCCACGGTGGATGGCGCAGGGTGGCCGAAGGTGTTGTGGGCTCCTACGGTTATAACGGCAATGTACGGATTTACCTTGTCAACCAGTTCAGGCAACAGGGAGCGGCTGCCATGGTGAGGCAGTTTGAACACATCCGACTTCAGGCCCTCGCCACTGAGAAGCATTTTCTGCTGGGCTTCCAATTCTATATCACCGGTAAAAATAAACGAGCTGTGGCCATAGGTCAACCTTAAAACCAGGGAGGCGTTGTTTAATTCGGCCCCTCCTATGGACCCATTTTCTTCCGGCCACAGCACTTCTATATATATCTCCGGGTCAAGCCGCAATATATCCCCTGACCCGGCCGCCTGCACCTGGATTCCGCTTGCGATCATCTTTTTCAACAATGCGATGTAGGCTGGAGGTGCCTCCTCGCCTGTTTTCTTTGTGCCGTTAGCAACGCCGCCAGCTGGTTGGTCAGTTGACGCGGGTTCACCATCCAAGGTCCCGCCACCTACAGGCGATACCAGCGCCAGGTCCACGGGAAAGTTGTTAATCAGATATGCCGCTCCCCCGCAGTGGTCCTCATGCGGGTGGGTCAGCACGAGCGCATCAAGCCGGTTCACCCCTATCTTCCTCAAGTAGGGCGCCACTACCTGGTCACCAGTGCCGGTACCGGTCTGGAATTCCTCCCGCCTGCCGCCGGTATCAATCAGCATATTTTTACCGCCGGGCGTCTGCACCAGAATGCTGTCACCCTGCCCCACGTCAATGAAATGCACCACCATCCTTTTGCCGCCCGGCCAGGGCCACCAGATTATGAGCAGGACCAAAACCAGAGCGGCGCCTGCCGGAGCCCAGCTTTTCAGCCTCTGCCGTGCCGGAGAACCGGATTCAGTGTAAGCGGCACCGGCCGCATAAAGGAGCCCGCCATACCAGGCCACGGCCAAAAGAGCCGGCGGCGTAGCCAGATATACTACCGCACCGGGCAACTGCTGTAAGAATTGCACCAAACCCAGGAACAGGTCCACCACAATGACGGTACCAGCGTTGACCAGACCGGCCAGCGGCAGCCAGACCTGGCCCAGTCCCGCCGCCAGCAGCCCGAGGGCCAGGATCAATCCGACCAGGGGGACGGCCAGCAGGTTGGCCGGGATGGAAACGGGTGAGATAAGGTTGTAATACCAGGCCACCAGCGGTATGGTAGCAAGCTGCGCCGCCAGGGGAATAGCGATACCCTGGGCCGCAGCCCGCGCAATTGTTGGAGAAATTCCTTTAAACAGTTCTATGAAAAATTTCGCAAGCAGCGGGCTCAGATAAAGTAAACCCCAGGTCGCCGCAAAAGAGAGCTGAAAGCCTGGGTGGTAAATCTGTAAGGGGTTCCAGAGCAAGATAACCAGTGCGGCCAAAGCGAGAGTGGTGGGCCAATCCTGATCGCGGCCCAGGTGGCGCGCCCAAAGAAAAAGCAGCGCCATCAGGGTGGCGCGCATAACGGCCGGATTGATACCTGTCATAATAGCGTAAAAAAGTAAAACCGGGGTGGCCAGAGGCGCGGTCAGGCCCGGCGAAATCTTCAGCATGCCGAAAAGAGAAACCAGACCGGCCAGCAACAGGCCCACATGCAGGCCGGAAACGCTCAGGATGTGCACTATACCTGTTTCATTAAAAGCTTCCCGTGTTTCCCTGTCTATCAGCCCCTGGGTTCCGAAAACCACTCCGTTTAAAACCGCCGCTTCAGAGGGCGGGAGTGTATAGGTTGCAGCGGTCGAAAGCTTCTGCTTGACCCACAGGGCGAACCGCCCCACCAGATTACCTCCGTCCTCGCCAATTTTCTCTACGGAATTCTTGTTGTTGACGGAAAGGGTAACCCAGACACCCTGTCGCTCCAGGTAGGTCCGGTAATTGAAAGCGCCGGGGTTGCCGGGGGGATCCGGGCGATACAACAGGCCGGTGATTCTAAGCAGATCACCGTAGCTATATAACTGCTCGACGTCCTTTACGGACAGGCGCACCTGTCCGCAGACCGGTTTCCGCTCACCCCCTTTAACCAATTCCCTGGCCTCGCAAAGATAAAAGACCTTATCGCTTCTTAAATCCGCTCCGGAGACCAAACGACCGATCAAAGTTACCTGCTGTCCCGCGTAATCAACCAGGGGGGTCCTGCTCTCTTCGATGGAAAGCCGGGAAAAAGCCAGTCCTAACAGAAGAAAAAGCGCTAAAATAACCCCCGGGTTGTACCGCCAGGCGAAAGTATAACCTGCCACAGCAACCAGGAAGCAGCCAACAGCCAGGGCTAAGGCGACTGAAACCTTGAAACCGGTCAAATCACCCAGCAAAACACCTGCCATATATAAGGCGGTAAAAATCACCAGGGGCCTTTGCATTGCACACTCCGTTTTGCAGTTGGATTCATATAAGCTAATTCTATGTCCTCCACACATAATCCTACCATGAAATGCACAAGGTTCATAATTATGTAAATTAAGGCCCTGCTGCTTTTCACAAAAATGTGAGGCGCAAATTCTTCGCACCCACCCATTGAAAAAGCTTTATTAGATTGGAGGATTTAATAAAAATCCCTTAAACTGCTCCACAGTGTTAGTATGATTAAAATCGCGCCTGCATTGGCTCAAGTTGTTATTCTCTGCCGGCGCCGCGCCAGCAGACCGTGGAACTTGTGCGGGTAATTATTGTTAACTACGAAACCGCTTCAATCAAATCTGCATTACTTGATATACAGCCTCCCCCACCTCTTCACTGCCGTATAAGTAATTACACATCTACATGGGTTCGAGAAGATTGGTTCATAGAGCTGTGGCATTCTTTCTTTTACACGACGGTAAATTTCGAGAGGTCCTGGGTTGCAAGCAAATTAAACAGTAATAAATCTGTTCAAAGGGTTCTTCATTGGCATTTCCACAATATCCTATGAGATCACTGGAATTGACTTCCGCATCGCCGAAACAGCAGCAAGCATAAATACATCCGTTTGGGGTAATGGTCGGGGTCAATATCACAAAGGGGCAACTTCCGTTGAAATACTGTTCATACTGTGTATCAATATAGTTTTCTAAACGGATGGCCTGAGCTGCGCGTCCTAATCTTAAAGGCCAATATCAAATTATTCTGCATATCCGCTGGAGAAAGCGCTAGTAAATTGGGAATATCATTTTTGCATATGGAGCCATCTTTGGTAACAACGGTATTGACGGTAACAGAAATACCAAGCTCAAACCACCCTGCGGATTGATTCTACCGGAACATACTTCAGATGAAAGCTGTCGCAGTTACCATCATTGAGCGCAGTCCGCTATGGTACAGCTCCGTCATAATTTGTTTTACTATTTCTCTGGAATTTGCCCAGAAACAGTCGTAACAACTCCCCCGAAAATTCCATATTGCTGATATGTATAATCAGTCAACTCCCGTACCATGTCATACAGGAGGCATGTGCTGTTTGGCCCTGCCGGAAAGAACCGGACTGGATTCCCTGAGCCAGGCCTTATTTACGTCTTCCAGTTCATCTTTGGAAATGCCCAATACTTTATGAACATTCTCCTTTGTGACCCCGCTGTTTCGGCTCATCAGCAGATTGACGCCTGCCCTGATTTGCAGTTTAATAACTGTCTTTTAATGATGTCGTTGGCAAGCTCCGGGAGAGTATTGGCAGTATCCACATTCACCCTTAATTTAGTATGAATCCTGTTTGCTTGCAGTACTCTGCTGATTGAATCCATTAATTCTTCGTATTTACTCCCAATTCTTCTTTTGTCATGGACCTCATAGGGTCCATCGACGGTTACCTGGATCTCGTCAACAGGGAACTCTTCAAATATCCACATATAGTCATTCAAGCAGACTCCATTGGTAGTTATTTGCGTATACCATTTTTTCCACAAGTCCTGATTTTACCATGCCATTAGTCCTATTTTTTATGACCTTTGTCCTGAAAACAATAAACAATCCCGGCCAATACCGGGATTTCAGAACCTTTAACGGATCGAACCTTTTCGCTCAGCAGTCGTCATAATGATCACTTCACCAATCGCTAATAATAATAGCCGATTGGTGGTGATGTAACTCTTTCGAAACGGTGACGATGCTTTGGCCTGCCATTTAAGCTCGTTTTAGTGCTTATCCGGTGATAATGCCCATGTTTATTATAAATGGCAGGGCCGGTCATTATTTCTATTACGTGGTCATGACCATGGGGTCTATCCTTTACAACTATAACAATGATGCGGTGATAATGGCTATGACCCGATTCGTAAGACAACTCGGTATATCCTGAACATTGATGCGAGTGATCAAACTCGAAAGATGTAGACCCGGCATACCAATGACGATGTTCCTTTTCAAGCAATTGCCTCACCCTTTTTCATCATCATATACAAACGGGTCCCCGGTTGCCACATGAAAAGGGAGTTTTTTTGCCATCGTCCCCACTTTTTCACTGAACCGTGATCAGGTCTTTCAACTGCTCAAACCGTTTATCCCCGATCCCGGATACCTGTTTGATGTCCTCAATGGTTTGAAAAGGACCGTTAATCTCCCTGTATTGAATTATCCGTTGGGCATACGCCGGTCCAACCCCCGGCAGCGTGTCCAGCTGAGCCTGGTCGGCTGTATTTATGTTCACCTTTCCACCGGCCTGTTGAGCCCTATTTCCCGCCCCTGCTGAAGACGCCGCAACGGGCGAAACAGCAGCCGCCGCTGATGGATTCGTTGACCCTACTGCTCCAGGCTGGCCTGCCGCTCCCTTAACCGGCACATAGATGGTCTGCCCGTCGGTTACCGGCGTCGCCAGCTTTAAAACATCCAGGTCGGCCTCACCAGTGGGGCCGGCCTTATTTACCGCGTCGATGATCCTCGAACCCGCAGGTAACTGGTAGACACCGGGCTTTACCACAGCTCCTGTGACGTGGATTAACAGATCCTTGGTTTTGCTGTCATCCGCCACCTCTTCCCGGTCAAGGGCGGCTTTGTTTTCCTCGGCGGCACGTTCTTTCATTTGGGCAAACCGGTAACCCCCGCCGAAGATAATTATGCTCACCAGCACCAGGATTACCAGCTGTTGTTTGCGATCCAGCTGCAACATGCGCTCCTCCCGCCTGTCCAAGGGCAAACCCTTTAAGAGTATTTTTAGGTTAATTCTACCAAGAGCGACTATTTCCTCCTTTATTTTTTGCTGACAAACAGGCGGCCGTCGGTCCCGAGGGTGGCCAGCAGGACTTTTCGCGGGGTCAGTTCACGCTTCTTTAAGGCCTCTGTCAGCCACTTCTCATCCAGTTCGATATCCTGTAAATTTTTGCGCATGATATTGCCGTCCATAACCAATACCGTGGGCAGTCCTTCGTAGGGTGTTTGGATCCCGAGATCAGCGGGGATTACCGGACGGTACTGGGACTTTGGTATAATGCTGAGTTTACCGGAAGTTTCCAGGACTGCAAATTCCACCTCGGACGGGTCGACGATTCCTTTATCGCGCATTTGAGCCAGCAGGTCATCAAGGTTGTAGCGGGCCTTGCGCATCTCCCCCCGTAAAAGTTCCCCATTTTTAATAATCACCTGGGGGGCGCCGCAAATAATACTGCGCAGGGTATGGCTGAAAAGGGTCGCATACGAGACCACAACTTCTAAAGCCCCCAACATGGCCAGAGGGAGGATGCTGTGCCACAGCGGCGCCTCTTTGGCCTCCAACGGTATGACCGCCAGTTCCGCAATAATGATGGCGACAACAAAGTCAAATGGAGAAAGCTGACCGATTTCCCGCTTTCCCATTAACCTGATTACCAACAGGACCACAAAATATACGAAAACCGTACGGTATACATATTCCCATATCAGCATTTGGACACCGGTCTTTCGAATTGATTTATATTTATACAAATTTATGAATTGCCGCTTTTAATAAAAATTATTACTTTACAATGTGTTAAAAACGAGTAAAATATTTATAAGGATGCTCACTTGTATTAAAATGAGATATATCTCAAAATAAGACAGTATTAATTCTCCTTGTCTGAAACACAGTTCATCTCATATTGCTACATAAAAAACCATGTCTGTTGAATGTAAAAGACCTTTAAACTTTATACAACTAGACAACGGAGGTAAGGACAGTGTCAGAAACAATGCCCCACCGCAATCCCAAAAATATTCAAATAAATAAGAGTTGGTGCAAGGGTTGCGGGATTTGCGCCGGACTCTGCTCCAAGGTTTTGGCCATGGACGGCGGCGGCAAGGTTTTCGCGGCGAACCCTTCCCTCTGTACCGCTTGCCGCATTTGTGAGACCCACTGCCCCGACTTTGCCATATCAATTGGAGTGGATGTGAATTAATATGAATGATGTTGCTCAGCTGGCCCGTTTAATGCAGGGTAATGAAGCTATTGTGGAGGGCGCGCTGGCCGCCGGCCTCCGCTTCTTTGCAGGGTATCCCATTACCCCGTCCACTGAGATTTCAGAACTATTAGCTGCCAGATTACCTCTCTATGGGGGCAGGTTTATCCAGATGGAAGACGAGATGGCCAGCATGGCTGCCATCATCGGCGCCTCCCTGGCTGGATTGAAGTCACTTACCGCTACCAGCGGTCCCGGCTTTTCACTTAAACAAGAGAACATCGGCTTTGCCTCGATGGCTGAGGTGCCCTGCGTGGTGGTCAATGTACAGCGTCACGGACCAAGTACCGGTATTCCCACCGCCCCGGCTCAGGGGGACGTTATGCAGGCGCGCTGGGGCACCCATGGCGACCACCCGGCAATCGCGCTCTGTCCTGCTTCCGTACAGGAATCATATTCGCTGACCGTGGAAGCTTTTAATTTTGCAGAAAAATACAGGACACCGGTAATTCTTCTTACCGATGAGGTCATCGGCCACATGAGGGAAAGGGTGATCCTGCCCCAACCGGATAAACTGAATGTGATCGACCGCAAAAAACCACCGGCCGGTCTTGAAAAATACTATCCCTACAGGCCTGGCGAAGACGGCGTTCCAGCTATGGCTGATTTTTGTGAAAATTACCGCTTTCACGTAACCGGTCTGGTACACGACGAAAGCGGCTTCCCCACTACCGACGCGGATGTTGCCGAAAAATTAATCAGACGCTTAAACAATAAAATTATGGATAACTTGGACGATATTGTCCTGAGTGAGTCCTGGCTGACTAAAGACGCGGACATTATTATCGTAGCCTACGGCGCCGTCTCACGTTCAGCCAAGAAAGCGATCAAAGAAGCGCGCGTGGCTGGTTTTAAGGTTGGCCTGTTCCGCCCCATCACCATCTGGCCGTTTCCGGAAAAAGAAATCGCTGTCCTGTCCCGGCAGGCTCACACCATGATAGTACCCGAGATGAACCTGGGCCAGCTCAAATTGGAAGTTGAGCGTGCCGCCTCGGGCAGGTCCAGGGTTATTGGAGTCAATAAGGTCAACGGTGAATTGATTACTCCCGGCGAAATTTTAGACGCAATCATAAAACAGTAAAGTCGGTGAATCATTGGTGCAAAATAATGTTAATAAATATTTGCGCTCTGAAAAGCTCCCTCATATCTGGTGTCCCGGCTGCGGCAACGGGATTGTATTGGGCGCCATAACCCGTGCTTTCGGCCTTTTAGACTGCGACCAGGACAATACCGTCGTTGTTTCCGGGATCGGCTGTTCTTCCAGGGCCACCGGTTATCTTGATTTCTGCACCCTGCACACCACCCATGGCAGGGCCCTGGCCTTCGCCACCGGGATCAAAATGGCCCGGCCGGAGCTTAAGGTGTTTGTTTTAATGGGTGACGGCGACAGCACCGGTATTGGCGGCAACCACTTTATCCACGCTGCCAGGCGCAACATCGACCTTACTGCCATTATTTTCAATAACAGTATCTATGGTATGACCGGGGGGCAATCCTCCCCTCTCTCACCGCTCAACTCAAGGGCAACCACCGCTCCCCAGGGGACGTTTGAACGACCCTTTGACCTGGCGGAACTGGCGCGGGGAGCGGGGGCCACTTACGTGGCAAGAGGCACCACCTACCATGCCAACATGCTGACCCAGTTAATCAGGAACGGAGCTGACCACAAAGGCTTCAGCGTCGTGGAAGCTGTCACCGCCTGCCCGATCTCTTACGGCCGGCGTAATAAGATGGGTAACGGCTACGACATGCTGCTCTGGCAGAAAGAGCACAGCGTCCCTGTTGAAAAAGCCAGAAAGCTGACGCCGTTAGAAATGGAAGGAAAGTTTGCAATTGGTGAACTGTATAAAGCAGATGCTCCCGAGTTCACTGACATTTATGAGCGTTTCATAGAGGAGAAGCAAAAAAAGAACGAGGAGGAGCGGCATCGTGGCGTTAACTAGTGAAATTATACTAAGCGGCACAGGTGGTCAGGGGTTGATCCTGGCGGGACAAATCCTGGCGGACGCCGTGATCAGAGACGGTAAGAATACTGTCCAGACACAATCTTACGGGCCGGAAGCCCGTGGCGGGGCCAGTAGAGCAGAAGTCATTATCAGCGACGGAGAAATTGATTACCCCAAAGTCACCAAACCCGACATTTTGCTTGTTATGAGCAGGGAAGCTCTTAAAAAATATGCGGGCAGCATCAGCGAAAACGGGACATTGATCATCGACGACACTTATATTACGGACCAGCTCCCAATAGGCGCCAATGTTTTCGCCGTACCTTACACCCGCATCGCCAGGGAAAACCTCGGCAAGGAAATGTTCGCCAACGTGGTGGCGCTGGGCGCTCTGGCCGCAATTACAGGTATAGTTACCAAGGAATCACTACAGTTGGCTCTGATGTCCCGGATACCACCGGGGTCGGAAGCTTTAAATAAAAAGGCGCTGGAACTCGGCTGGAAAAGCGCACACCAGGCCGCGGCCTAACAGTTTGGTCGTAGGTGGTTAGGCATAGGGCGCAAGGTATATTCTGTATTTCTTTGGGTCGAAGTAAATCACCTCTATTTGGTGGGAATAAACGGTTTTGATTTGAGTTAGCAGTTGTTGTTTTTTGGCGTCTAAAACACCCGCTTGGGGGTTGCAGGCGCTTTCATATTATATTGCGCTTGCGGCAAACGATTGATTTTGTTTGAAACCCTGGTAGGAATTAATTAGAAGTTAAAGAATAATATTACTAACCGCCCCAAGAGTTTATAGTATGGGAGTACTAATCAATGACAAGACTCGCCCAGGTCAGTGAAAGTGGCCAGAAAGTAGCCGAGGCCATTGCCACGGTGCTAAAAGTCGATGTAGAAATAATCGATACCGATCTGGTCCGCGTGGCCGGCACAGGTATAATTCGTTACGATGTCGGAACCAGGCTGTTGCGCGGCTTTGTCAATAAACACGTCCTGCAGACCGGTAACCATATTTTCATCAGGGAGGCCGGTTTTCATGAGATTTGCCTGTCCTGTCCCCTGACCGGGCAGTGCTTTTACAAGGCTTCCATTGTTTATCCCATCACCGCAGGCTCGGAAACTATCGGGACTATCAGCTTGATTGCCTTTAATGAAGAACAAAAGGAAACCCTCGGGACCAACTCCGATTCTTTGATCGAATTCATCGGCCGCATGGCGGACTTAATAAGCAGCAAGGCCCTGGAAAGCGAGATTTTAACAGAACGCATGGTAATGTCAAACCACCTTGAAGCTGTTGTCGACTCTGTTGACGAATGCGTTATCGCCGTCAATAGCGAAGGCTTTATCACCCACTTCAACCGTTCTGCGGAGCGTGTCTTCGGCACCAGGAAGAAACAGATCCTTGGCAAGGACTCCAAACAAATCCTGCCCACCCTGCCCTTTTGGGAGGTGCTGCAAGAAGGCAAGGGCTTCAACTCGCGCGAGGTTTTCATTGCTTATGAAGGGCGCAAGCTCCATCTGTTGAGCACGCTCAAGCCAATCAAGCTGGACAGCGGACAGGTAGTCGGTGTTGTGGGCACCTTCCGGGACTTTAAAGAAACACAAAAACTCGCTTACGAAATCATGAGCAACCAGGAAATGATCGTTTTTGAAGACATCGTGGGGATCAGCAGGCCGATGCTGGAGATAAAGGCCAAGGCCCAGAAAGTAGCAGCCAGCAACTCGACCGTCTTAATTGTGGGAGAAAGCGGCACCGGCAAAGAAATCTTTGCCAGGGCAATTCATGCTGCCGGGCCACACGGTCACCGGCCTTTTATCTCCATTAACTGCGCTGCCATGCCGGAAAACCTCCTGGAAATAGAGCTTTTTGGGTATAACGAGGGCGCCTTCAGCGGAGCGCGGCGCGGGGGCAAACAGGGCAAATTTGAGTTGGGCGCCGGAGGCACTATTTTCCTGGAAGAAATCGGCAATATGTCCCTGTACCTGCAAACAAAGCTCCTGAAAGTCCTCAAAGAGAAAGGGATTGAGCGGGTTGGCGGCACGCGGGTAATCCCGGTGGATGTCAGGGTCATTGCCGCAACCAACACTGACCTGCGGGAACTGGTAAGGAAAAATATCTTCAGGGACGACCTCTACTACCAGCTGAGCGTCATTCCCCTGGTGATACCCCCACTGCGGGTACGGCAGGAAGATATCCCGATCCTTCTGGACTTTTACATGAAACGGTTCAGCAAGCTACTGGGCAAAGAAATCAAGGGTTTTGACGACGAGGCGCTGAACTCCTGTATAAAATATTACTGGCCAGGCAATGTTCGGGAGCTGGTCTACGCTGTGGAATACGCCATCAATCTGGAGGAAAACGACTTGATTACCATGGAGAGCCTGCCTCAGGCCTTGCGCGAGTCGGTCAAAAAAGGAACATCCGCCGGCATTACCGGTGACGGTAAGCTGATGCCCCTGGCTCAGTTGGAAAAAGAGGCCATTATAACTGCCCTGGACCAATTTGGTTGGACTGATGAAGGCAAAACCAGGGCCGCCAGAGTCCTCGGGATCAGCCGGGCGACCATCTACCGAAAAATTCAGAGGTACGACCTGGCGCCCGCTTGAAGAACACATAAGACTTCGCCTAAACCCGCTGCCTTTATTGGAGCGGGTTTTGTTATATTATATGACTGTTGCCCAGTATAACCAGAGAAACTAAAATTTTCATATTAAGATAAATTACACCGTTTTCCACAAGGAAATTTCCAATTGATGTCGAAAACTGAACAGTCACAACAATCCAAAAAATGTTCATTATGAGAAAGGAGGAAATTCCTTTTTGGATAAAGCACCTACCGGAATAAAGGGCTTTGACGAATTGTTGTACGGCGGAATTATACGTGGCAATACTGTTCTACTGGAGGGAGTCCCCGGCGCCGGTAAAACCACTTTTGGTATAGAGTTCATCTACCACGGGATCACCGAATTTAATGAGCACGGGGTAATTGTTACATGCGAGGAATTACCCGAATCAATATACCGTGACGCTCTTAACTTTGGCTGGGACCTGAAGGATCTGGAGAAGGCCAACAAACTGCGAATCCTATGCACCTCTCCGGAAGTACTGGTGGATCCTGATGTTAACCTTATAGAAACTGTTGTTCGCGAGGTTGGCGCCAGGAGAATCCTGGTCGACAGTATCAGCCATTTTCAAAATGTTATTAATAACCCGCTGTTCCTGCGTAAATCAGTTTATAGTTTTTGCAACGGTTTGCGCCGTCTGGGCTTGACAGCCTTTTTGGTTAAGGAGCGGGTTAGCGATGGGACCCGGGATTACGCATTTGAAGAATACGTGGTTGACGCGGTAATCCATCTGGAAAACAGGGAACGTCCGGGCCTGCACCGGCACCGGGTGATGGAAATAACCAAAACCCGGGGCCAGGAGCACATCCCCGGGAAACAGACCTTTCGCATTACTAATGAAGGGATTAAAGTTTTTCCTCTGGTTGGTTCAGTGGACATTGGTGTCGTGGAACACCAGGAAAACGGGCTGCTGCATACAGGTGTGCCGGGGCTCGACGAATTATTGCAGGGTGGGTTACCCAGGGGTTTTAGCGTAGCGGTTGCCGGCAGTTCCGGAACCGGTAAAACAGCATTGGGTATGCAGTATCTGGTTAAGGGAGCCCAGAACTTCGGCGACAAAGGGTTATTTCTGTCTCTCGAGGAAACCCCGCAGCAATTAATGGCCAACGCCCGGCGCTTTGACTGGGATATGTCCGCCCTTCAAGAACAAGGACAGCTTCGAGTTTTGTATATGCCTCTTTCCAAGATGGAAATAGATGAGACTATTATCAAGCTGGGCGAGATGGCAAAATCATTTGGAGCCCGCCGGCTGGTAATAGACTCCATTTATGTTTTTCTTTCGCGTATTGACAACGCAGCTGTCCTGCATGAAAAATTCTATAGCCTGGTCACCTATTTAAACAGCCTTAACTGCACCACTTTATTAATCAGCCCGGCCTGGGAACTGGCAGACAACGGCAAAATTGAAGTAATTCATTCAGTAGTCCAGGGAACCATCCTGCTTAAGTCAATTCTATCGCAAAATCGCCGGGTCAGGCAGTTGGAGCTATATAAAATGCGGGGAGTCAACCATGCCATGGGCAACCACTTGTTGGAAATCAATTCTTCGGGTATACAGGTATTCCCCCGGCTAGGAGGATAGTTTCAGATGAGTAAAAGAGCTTATTTTGGAGTGGAAGGTCTGGATCGCAACCTTGAGAAAGGCTTGTTGTATGGTTCCCAGATTATGGTGGAGGGCGATTCCGGTATTGGTAAAACCGTGCTGGCGGGGGAATTTATTAAAGAGGGTTTGCGATGCGGCGATACTTGTGTCTATGTAGCCTGTGATGAGCCTCCCATGGCGATGCGCGAGCATTTACTGAACTTCAAAGTCGGCACCCCTGCTTATGAAGAAACGGGCAGGTTAATCTTTGTCGACGCCTATGAAGAAGGAGAAAGCCTGGAAAAATACGCCCTTTCGGATCTTCGCAACCTGGATAAGTATTTTGCCCTGGAAACAGAAGTACTGCGTGGCAGCGCCGGTCGCAGGGTGAGGTTGGTGGTAGACAGTTTGAGCACCCTATTTACTTCCATAGATCCCGCTGATATTTTGGATTTTCACAGGGCCCGGATTAAACATCTCCGGAAAAAAGGGATCCTGGCTATGGATATATTTGTAAGCGGGGTCCTGGAACCCAAGCTGGTAACCATCACCGGTCATCTCTATAATTTTATGCTGAAGATGAGTTTCAGCGGCAACAGGCATAATCCTGTGCGCCTATTGCAGATTGGCAAGGTAAAAAGCCAGCAATTTGTATCCACTCGCCACATATTTACAATAAGTCCTGTGTACGGCATCCTTGTGCCCGCTGATATGGGGGTGATCGTATGAAAGATGACGTAATTTCCAAGGAAATAATCAACTATTTGTATATGAGCATATGTAAGACACTCAAAAATGTTCCCTTCAGCAACCGCTATTGGGTGGAGCAGATTATGATGGGACCGGCCCGATATATCCTCGAAGAGTACGATGATGAGCTGCATTTTACATCAAAGGACCCCGTAGAGGTTTGTATAACCTTTCTCGACTTTCTGGAAAGCAAGGGTTTTTTGCTTAGTGAGGATTACCACATGGAAGAATTTAGGGATGACCTGTTGGTACATATTGAGCGTGATAAATGTATTTACCGGAAATATTGCATGCACGCCCCGGAGGAAGGGTTACTTTTTTACTGCGCGCGTGTCGGTACTTTTCAGGCGGTTTTACACAAAATCCTGGGTAAAAATTATGAAGCGACAGTTGAAACAGACCAAAGCGGAATCTGCCACGGGAAGCTGTCCCCCACAACCAGACCTAAAGAGGAGATTGTTAACCGCGATGGACACATGCTGAAAATAGCAGGCCGGCGGGCTATACTTCTATCACATCTGACCTTTGCCTCCCTGCTGACGTCGATTAAAGAACACGCCCCCCACACTTTAAAGCACGTGCTTTATGACGCCGGTTACCGGTCGGGGTCTTCCGTCGCTCTTAAAACCAAAAGTTTATACCCAGACCCGGTTGAGTGCTTACAAGCACTTTTAGATGAAATTAAAAATCTTGGGTTGGGTTATGTAGAACTGGTTTCCTTCAAACCCTCCCATGGCCGTGCCAGGTTAAGGTGTTATGATTCTATCCAGGCGTTCATAGCAAAAGAGCACGGCTCCCTTTACCGGACTCCGCAGGTGAATTGCGACTTCTTGAGAGGGATATTTGCATCTTTTGTCAGCATCATACTGGATAAAGAAATCATTTGCGAAGAGATGGACTGCCAATCAATAGGGGGAGATTACTGCGAGTTCCTGGCCATGCCCCTTCCAAAGAACCTGTTGGATAAAGGAGGAGCACCGTGACAGGAGGATTGACTGATGAATTTGATCAAGTCCTACAAAGTATCATAAGGATTGAACTGTTAACCTTTTTTCAGGCAAATCCGCATACACGAGATACAGTTGGCGGTTTGGCCCTTCGTTTGCACCGCTCTCAACACCAGGTTGAGCTGGCGCTTAATACACTTTGCGCCATTGGCATTCTGGAAATAGGCGGAACAAAAAAGGTCAATATTTATTACCTGAGCAATAGCAACATGGTCAGCGTCTATTTCCAGGAACAATGCGAGAAATATGGCATTGAGCCGCACTTAAGGTAACTTATGGTGTTTACGGTTGTGGAGGTGTGCTCATTTTGTTGGAATTAGCAGAAGAATGGTCCCGCTTGGCTTTAGATCACCTGCCTGTAGGATTATTAGTAATTAACCGTCACAGGAAAATTCGCATTTTTAACCAGACCCTGTCAAGGTTTCTCGGACTAAAGAGTGAAAAAGTCCTGGGCCGGCCATTGCTGGAACTTATGGACGATCGGGGAACTGAATTTAACATATTGCTGCAGACCCTTATTACAGGTAAAGAGTTTCAAAATGTTAAGCCCCAAGCCGTGACTACAGTCTCCTGTTGTGTTGCCTGTCTGGTAAACACCTACCCGGTCAGGAACAGGACCGGTATAACGGTGGGCGCTATGGCCGTGTTTTCACCGGCAGCACGCCTGCAAGAGATGGAAAACGCAGTTGTTAAAGCCGAAAAGCTGGCTATCCTGGGACAGATGGCGGCTGGAATGGTGCATGAAATAAGAAACCCGCTCACAGCAGTCGGCTGTTTTTTGCAATTATTGCATAAGTGTTTAAAGGGAAATCCCAAAGAAGAATATATACCCATAATGCTGGCCGAACTAAACCATGCTAACAGGCTTATTTCAGAGTTTTTGCAGTTTGCCAAGCCCGGTTATTCCAGACCTGGCAGGTGTTCTATAGTTGAAATAATAAAAGATGTGGTTTTGCTTGTGGAAAGTGAAGCGCTGTCTCGCCAATTTAACATAGAGGTAGACCTTGATGTTAATATTCCAAAAATCATTGTTGACAGTGGTCAACTAAAACAAGTTTTCATAAATATTATAAAAAATGCCTTTGACGCCCTCTCCGAAGGTGGAAAAATTTTTGTACAAACCACATGGAACGAACTTGAAGGTTTTGTGCAAATTTCTTTCAGGGATACCGGCGTGGGGATCGATAAGGAAACTCTAGAAAATATGTTCAACCCGTTTTTTACTACCAAGGAAAGCGGTACCGGCCTGGGCATGTTTACAAGCAAAAAAATTATTGACAACCACGGAGGCCGGATTGAAATACAGAGCGAACCTGGTAAAGGGACCACAGTAACAGTGTTGCTGCCCGTTGAGCAACAACATGCATATACTAGAACAGGTATTTAAAGTAGCGTTATGGGCTTAGGATTATTAGTCGTGAGACGTGAGACGTGGGACGTGGGTATATTCTGCATTCCTGTAGGGTCGAGAAAATGAATTCGCACCCACATTTATAAACAGTTTGCAATTTATAAGCATAGCGGGGGTTGCCATCATGGCGCCACCCGCTCGGCTACATGGCTAAAAACACTATTATCAGTACTTACTTCACCACAATGTTGACCAGTTTGCCGGGAACCGGGATGACTTTAATGATTTGCTTACCCTCTGTCAGTTTCAGCACCCTCGGATCCTGTATTACTTTTTCCTGCATCTGCGCCGCGCCAATCCCGGCCGGTACCAGCATGCGGTCACGGACTTTGCCGTTGATCTGCACGACGATGGTGACTTCATCCTCCACTAGCGCCGCCTGGTCGAAGGAAGGCCAGGGCTGCCGGTGGATGCTGCCGGTATGACCGGTCTCCTCCCACAATTCTTCAGTTATATGCGGGGCGAAGGGCGCCAAGAGGAGCAGCAGGCTTTCCACTGCCTCTCTTATTACTGCCGGATCACGGTCAGTTTCGGGTAGTTCCTTGTACTGGTAAAGAGCGTTGACCATCTCCATTACTGCACTAACGGCGGTATTAAAATTAAACCTGGCGCTGATGTCCTCCGTCACTTTCTTGATGGTGGCGTGGGTAACTCTCCGCATCGACCGGTTTAGGCCAACGAGTCCACTGGACGGACGCTTTGGCGCGGTTTTCAGGGTAGACGCCAGTGAAGCCACCAGACGCCAGACTCTTTTGAGGAAACGGAAACAGCCCTCCACCCCCTGGTCGCTCCATTCCAGGTCGCGCTCCGGAGGCGCCGCGAAGAGAATGAACAGCCTGGCGGTATCAGCCCCGTAACGGGCCACAATATCCTCCGGGCTCACCACATTGCCCTTGGATTTGGACATCTTGGTCCCGTCTTTTAGAACCATCCCCTGCGTAAGCAGGTTGGTAAACGGCTCCTGATTGCTAATCAGTTTCAAGTCATAGAGCACTTTGGTGAAGAAACGCGAGTATAAAAGGTGCAGGATGGCGTGTTCCACCCCGCCGATATACTGGTCTACCGGCAGCCAGTAGTCCACCTTGGCTTTATCCCAGGGCCCGTCAATATCTCTCGGGCTGGTGTAACGGTAGTAGTACCAGGAAGAGCACATAAAGGTGTCCATAGTATCGGTTTCTCTGATCGCCGCCCCGCCGCATGAGGGGCAAGCGGTGTTGACAAAATCAGGGCAGTCAGCCAGCGGCGACCTGCCGGTGGGTTTAAACTCCACGTCCATGGGCAGCAGCACCGGCAGGTCAGTCTCTGGTACCGGAACAACCCCGCAACGTTCACAATATATGATCGGAATTGGCGCGCCCCAGTAGCGCTGGCGGGAAATCAGCCAGTCCCTCAGACGATAATTGACCCGGAACTTACCATTACCCATACCTGCAAGTTCGCTGGTGATTTCTTTCATGGCGCGAGTATTGGGCAGTCCGTTAAAGCGACCGGAGTTGACCAGTAAGCCTTCCCCATCATAGGCTGATTCCATGGTCGCCGCATCCAGCTCAATGCCCTCCGGCTGGATCACCACACGGACTGGGTAGCCGTACTTACGGGCAAATTCAAAGTCACGCTGGTCGTGGGCAGGCACGCCCATGACACAGCCTGTGCCGTATTCCAGCAGGACGTAGTTGGCAATCAGTACCGGAACTTTTTCCCCATTCAGGGGGTTGATACAATATGCCCCGGTCTGCAAACCAACCTTTTCTACCTCGTTCGAAGTACGGTCGATTTCGCTCAAGTTCCGCACCTTGCGGATAAACTCTTTGATCTCCGCTTCCCGCTCTGAGCCTGCAATCAGCTTTTCCACCAACGGGTGTTCCGGCGCCAGGACCATGTAAGTTACCCCAAAAATGGTATCCGGCCGTGTTGTGTAGACTGTGATGACCCCGTCGAGTCCGTCCAGCTTAAAATCTATCTCCGCGCCCTCGCTGCGACCGATCCAGTGCTCCTGCATGGTCTTGACCTTATCAGGCCAGCCCGGCAGGAGTTCCAGGTCTTGCAGCAGGCGCTCCGCATAGTCGGTAATCTTAAAAAACCACTGCGCCAGTTCCTTTTTTTCCACAGGGGTATTGCAACGCTCACAACCCCCGTCCTTGACCTGTTCGTTGGCCAACACCGTGGCGCAGGCAGGGCACCAGTTGACGGCAGCTTCCTTTTTGTAAGCCAGTCCGTTTTTAAAAAGCTGGAGAAAAAGCCACTGCGTCCACTTGTAGTACCCGGGATGGCAGGTTGCAACTTCCCGGTTCCAGTCGTAGCTGATTCCCATCTGCTTTAACTGGGCCCGCATGTTGTCGATATTAGCAAAAGTCCAGTCGGCCGGATGGATGCCGCCGTGTTTGATCGCCGCATTCTCAGCCGGCAGGCCGAAGGCGTCCCAACCCATCGGATGAAGGACGTGCAAGCCCTGCATCGTTTTAAACCGGGCTACCACATCGCCGATGGAGTAGTTCCTGACATGGCCCATATGTAGTTTGCCGGACGGGTACGGAAACATTTCAAGGCAGTAATACTTGGGACGATCCGAATAATCGGGGATTTCATATGTTCCCTCTTCTGCCCAGCGGGTCTGCCATTTGGCTTCAACTTCTGAAAAATTATATTTGTCGTTAATAGGACATCCCCCTAATAGCAAAAGTGCGCGCTACTGGATTAAAGCGGGCAAAAGCCCGCCTTCCCCCAAAAATTCTATCACAAAATCTGTAAATCCTCAAGTTTCTATCATAATTGATAGTGTTTTCGTAAAAAAATGCGGGCGTATTCATTCGCATACGACATCATAGAAAAGCAGAATAAATAAAAAAACCCTCTTCATCCCAACAGGGACGAGAGGTTTTTCCCGCGGTACCACCCTTTTTGGCAAAGCAACCTGTAGCCAACCACCATCAGAACAACATTTCCTTTTTTGAGGAAACCGGCTCGATGACGTTAAGCCCCCGCGTCTTTACCCGCTTCACGCGATAACGGCGCGTCCGGCACGGAGTACTGCTTCCCCCGTGCGGCTCCTGGGCGAGTTCGCCAGCCTGACCCACCGCCTTGCACCATCCGGCGGCTCTCTGAATAAGTTGCGCTGCCTACTGCTCCCTATCATTGCCTTTCTAGTTAAACTGAGACTTATTGTAAGATACCCAAAACTTCTGTCAACATATAACTAACTATAATTAGCAGCCAGCTGTTTAAATATTTACCGGAACCCCTACCACCGGCGCGTCTCCCCAAAGGCGCTCAAGATTGTAGAACTGGCGAACAGCATCCTGAAAGATATGGACTACAACATCACCGAAGTCCAAAAGTACCCATTCACCTTCCCTGAAGCCCTCCCGGCGCTGGGCGGTGACCCCTTCTCTTTCCATTTTTTCCAGAATGTTCTCTGCGATGGCCTGCACCTGGGTCTTGGACCTGCCGCTGCAGATGATAAAATAATCAGCAATAACAGTGATTTTCCTGATATCAAGTACGGTCACGTCCCAAGATTTTTTTTCTTCCGCCGCCAGCACAGCAATATTCACCATTGCCTGTGGACTTAATAACAACGTCACTCCTCCTTGTTGGTGGGGGTATCTTCCAATACACCATAGTATTCTACTACGACAGGAAGTTTCCTGCTTCAATAAAAGGTTAAGAAAAAACCTCCTCTTGGGAGGTTTCTATTTCTACTGGTCGTCTCTTGCCTTGGCTTCATTGACGGTAATTACCCGCCCGCTTAGCTCAGTCCCGTTCATTGCTGCGATCATGGTCTCTGCATCTTCATCCCGGACTTCAACAAAGCCAAACCCGCGGGAGCGACCGGACTCACGATCAGTAATAACGCGACTGCTCAACACTTCACCGTGCGCAGAAAAAGCGTCAGCAAGATCTTCAGCTTTTGTCGCCCAAGGTAAATTGCCTACATATAGGGTTCGCGCCATTGACTAATCACCTCTTTCCCTTTAAGAAACTGTTTTTAATGAAGCTATTATTTGCAAAAGGGAATAACCTAATGCAATCTTAACCAGTCAAAGATTTTTCCATATTTCAATCCAGGTAAATATTATTGCTCGTTATATACGTCTCAACTGGTTCGGGAAGAAGGTACTTAATCGGCTTTCCCTTGCGTACGCGCTGCCGTATATCGGTGGAAGATATGGCCAGGGCAGGTACTTCCATGTAAAAAATATTATTTTTAAGACCCTGCGGCAAGGCTCCTATTTTCTTCCATATCTCTCCCTGTTTATAACCAGGCCGGGTGGCTGCTATAAATCGACAAATTGATAAGAGTCTTTCGACCTTTTTCCAGTTAAGTATTTCCGCAACTGCATCGGCCCCAGTTATAAAAAAAATCTGGGCGCCAGGATAAAGGCGGGATATCTCCTGAACGGTATCAATAGTGTAGGTCGGGCCTGGACGCTCTATTTCGATAGGCGACTCTTCGAAAAATGGATTCGTGGCCACGGCCAGTCTGGTCATCTCATACCGGCGCCAGGCTTGAGTTCGTTTAAAATTTGGCTTATGAGGGGGCTGACCGGCCGGGATGAAAATGACCTTTTCCAGATCGTATTCATACCTGGCGCCCTCCGCGGTCACCAGATGCCCATAATGAATGGGATCAAAGGTGCCCCCCATAATGCCAAGCCGGGATATTTGTTTTGGCTCTTTACTCATAAAGCAATTGTAACGTCTGATCTGGAGAAAAGCAAGTAAAATGTAGAAACAACTTACATGTTAGACTCGTTAACCATATATATGAATATTACAGTTCCAGAGCCAGGTTGTTCCGGTGAATAACTTCATCAAAATCCTTGTGCCCCAGGATGCGTGCTATGTCCCTGGTCTGCGCCCCTTTAATCCGTTCAATATCTTCCGAGGAGTAGGAAACGATGCCCCTGGCTATCTCTGTGCCGTCCGGTCCGGCGATAACTACCGTGTTGCCTATATCAAAAGAGCCTTCCACTCTGGTTATGCCGGATGGCAGCAGGCTTTTACCCTGTTTAGCCAGCGCCCGGGCGGCTCCCTCATCAACGAATATCTTACCGCAAATTGAGGAACTGAAAGCTATCCAACGCTTTTTGTTTTCCATTTTATTGGCGCAAGGCCAAAAAACGGTACCCACCGCCTCTCCCTCAATAACCCGACGGATGATATTTTTTTCCTCCATATTGGTTATAACCGTGACAGTACCGGAATGCATGGCAATCCTGGCGGCCTGAATTTTGGTAGCCATCCCGCCGGTTCCCAGTTTGGAGCCTGCGCCACCGGACAAGGCCTCAATTTCAGGAGTCATTTCCGTTACGTCCCGGATCAGTTGGGCGCTTTTCTCTTTGCGCGGATCCGCAGTAAAAAGTCCATCTATGTCAGACAGCAAAACCAGTAGTTCGGCGTCGATCAGGGTGGCCACCAGGGCCGACAGGTTATCGTTATCACCCAGCTTGATCTCATCCACCGCCACTGTATCGTTCTCGTTGATGACGGGGATGACCCCGAACTGGAGCATCGCGTGCAGGGAGTTCCTGGCGTTTAAAAAGCGCTTGCGGTCGGAAAAATCCTCGCGGGTTAACAGTACTTGACCCACGGTGACCCCGTACTCGGCAAACAGCTTTTCATAAATATGCATCAGGACACCCTGACCAACTGCGGCGGCCGCCTGTTTCTCCGGGATGGTCCTGGGGCGCCCCGGCAGGCCGAGCTTGCCTGCTCCCGTTCCGATGGCCCCCGAAGTGACCAAAATTATTTCTTTGCCCATATTATAGAGGTCCGCCAACTGCCTGACCAGGCTTTCAATCTTAAAAAGGTTGGGCTTGCCGGTGGCATGAGCAACAGAACTGGTGCCCACTTTAACCACGATCCGCTTGAAAACCTGAAAATTACGTTTACCCATGCACTACACCCGTATCATTCAAAATTAACCTGGAAAAAGTATACCATACCCATATTCACGAACAAAGTTCAAAAACCTAAAGGAAGCAAGGGGGCGGACAGAAAATTGCTCGAAAAGGCGCCGGCTCATTCGACATATTCAAATTCAAAATCTCCGATTTTAACCGTGTCGCCCTCTTTTATGCCGGCCTCCTTAAGGGCGTCATCGATACCCATGCGCTTGAAGATCCACTGCAGGCGCTCGACCGCCTCATCGTTTTCCAGGTCGGTCATGGCCACGTGGCGTTTGATTTCCTTGCCGCCTACCAGAAAGATCCCTTCCTCACGTGATATGCTGAAACGCGGTTCGGCACGGTGGACGACATGCTCCGCCGTTTCTTCCTCAGGGGGAGTTATACCGGGAAGGTCTTCCAGCAGCGCGGCTACTTTGTAAATTAAAGGGCCAAGCCCGCTGCCGGTCGCCGCCGAGATGGGAAAGATCTCATAGTCATTGCCATAGGCTTCCTTAAGCCTTGTCAAGTTTTCCGCAGCTTCAGGCAGGTCCATTTTATTGGCGACAATAACCTGTGGCCTGGACCCGATCACAGGATTGTACAAGATTAGTTCGCGGTTGGTTACCTTAAAATCCTCCACCGGATCCCGTCCCTCGCTACCCGCGGTATCCAGCACATGGATCAAGAGCCTGGTGCGTTCCACGTGACGCAGAAACTCATGTCCCAGGCCGGCGCCTGCGTGAGCGCCTTTTATAAGGCCCGGAATGTCGGCCATAACAAAACTGCGCCCGTCATCGACCCGTACCACACCCAGGTTGGGCGTAACCGTGGTAAAGGGGTAGTTGGCTATCTTCGGTTTAGCTGCGGATACCTGCGAAATCAGAGTTGATTTACCCGCGTTGGGGAAGCCCACCAAACCAACATCCGCCAGAAGCTTGAGTTCCAGACTGAGCCAGCGTTCCTCACCCGGCTCGCCTTTTTCCGCCAGTTTGGGAGCCTTGTTGTTGGGAGTGGCGAAGTGGGCGTTGCCCCTGCCACCGCGACCGCCGCGGGCTACTACCACCTGCTGGCCATTTCTGACCAGGTCCGCGATCAATTCGCCCGTGTCATCATCCCTGATTACCGTTCCGACCGGCAACCTGACCACCAGGTCGTCAGCAGAAAGCCCGTACCTGTTTTTGCCTTCGCCGTGCTTGCCCCGTTGTGCCTTATAGTGGCGCTTGTAACGGAAGTCCACCAGGGTGCGCAGTCCTTCATCGGCCTGGAACACAATATCCCCGCCCCGGCCCCCGTCACCGCCCCACGGGCCGCCTTCCGGTACGTATTTTTCCCGCCGCATGGCGACACAGCCGTTTCCTCCGTCGCCGCCCTTGACAAAAATCCTTGCTTTATCAAAAAACATGTATATCACCCGTTCATATTTTAACCAATTTTATTAAGCCCTTGACGGGGCAATGTAAAAAAGATCTCAATGCCGTTATTGGCCACGGCCAGATTCAATCTCCCCCCATACGGGCTGAGAAGTTCCCCGGCCGGTATAAGCGCGGTCTCGAAACGGCTGAGATCAGCCAAAAGGGGTTCCGGGAAAAGCAACCGGCAAGTGTACTTCCTCTCACTTTCACCAAGGACCACTTCGATGCGCCTATCCACAATTTCAGGCGCCGACATCGTCTCAAAAGCGCTCCTGAGGCAGAGTTCCAGCACCTCCCCTACTACCGGTCCCGGGACTGCGCTCTCCGACAGGTCAGAAGTTATATTGAGCACAAGCTCTATCTGGTACATGGCGGCATCGTTGATGGCAATTATCAGGGCAGCGGTCAGCTCCGGTATGGCCACCCTGGCCGTCTTACTGTACTGGGCTATCTCTACGCAAACCTGATTCAGGTAGTCCATAACCCGGTCTACCTTATTCATCTGCAACAGCCCGGAAATAACTTGAAGATGATTTAAAAAATCATGCCTTTGCACCTGAATAGCGTCTAAGAGCTTTTCCAGATTCAAATCGTAGCCTCCTTAAATGTTTCCCAAAGCACTTTTTTGACGATTGCCAAATGGTGACATATACATTCTACGAAACATTCTTTAAACCCTTCAAAAAAATAAGCGGTCCGCTGGAGGACCGCTGTTCTTCAATGCATTTTATACAATTTCCTCGACCTTATTAATACTGACAACCTTCTTATCACGGCCTTTTCTTTCAAAACTGACCACACCGTCTACCTTTGCAAACAGGGTGTCGTCCCCACCTTTGCCGACGTTTAAGCCCGGGTGTATTCTGGTGCCGCGCTGGCGGACTAAAATATTGCCGGCCAAAACAAACTGGCCGTCTGCCCGCTTCACGCCGAGCATTTTGGGCTGGGAGTCGCGTCCGTTCCGGGAACTACCTACACCTTTCTTATGTGCCAATGCAATTCACCTCTCTTTTCAAATACTTTAAATTCTATCGAAAGGCCAATCAAGCTTCAATTTTTTCAACAGTCACCTGGGTGAACGCCTGGCGATGGCCCTGTTTGCGACGGTAATTCTTCTTAGCCTTATACTTGAAGACTATAATTTTCTTACCCCTGCCGTGGCGAACCACTTTTAAAACTACCCTGGCTCCATCCACAAGCGGAGAACCGATTTTCACGCTATCGCCGTCGACCAGCGCCAGAACACGGTCTATTTCAACCGTTTCATCAGGTTGGGCGGGCAGCTTCTCAATATAGAGGGTGTCACCCTCGCTCACCCGGTACTGCTTGCCGCCTGTTTCGATAATCGCGTACATTAAACTAAAAACCCCCTTATATTTCGGGACTCGCCGGGGATGGTAGGGACTTAAACCAGCAGTCCCGTTTTTAAACCTGTCCCGTGCGGTTACCGCATAGTAAAAACGCCTACAATTTAATATTTTAACACACCGGGAGGTTTTGTCAAGAATTCAATCAGATTTTGACCGGGCGCGCCTTAGCATAGGTCCGGTAGACCTTGCTGACTTCAACAGGTATGGTCTCACCAACCAGGGTCCCGGCGCCCTCGATGTCCAGGATAAAACCGTTAACCCTGGCAATACCGTCGTTGGTATTGGAAACATGAGGTTCTTCCACCTTGACTTCCAGTACTTCACCGGGCTTAACCGGGAAGTTGTGCGCCTGGATGCCCTCGTTGTCCTGCAGCGGACGGATAGCCACCGACTCAATATGCTGGTTGGTCGAACCCCGGATATAGAGGTTTTTGCCGGTCTTGCTTTCCAGGTCGCGCAAATTGGCTCCACCGCTGCCAATCAGCCGCGCCGCAACCACGGGGTTGGCCTCCACCAGGATGGTCTGGGCCGTGGTCTGGCGGGCCATATTGTAAATTTGGTTCTTGTAGTGGATCCCCAGGGTCTCCTCGGAAAGCACCCTTCCTCTGCCATCGCAATAAGGACAGTGCTTCTGTAAAACTTCCGACAGGCTGGGACGAACCTTCTTACGGGTCATTTCCACCAGCCCCAGTTGGGTAATGCCCAAAATATTGGTTTTAGTTTTATCACGTTTAATCTCTGCTTCAAGCGCCTGCAGCACCTCCTGCTGGTGACTTTCCTCGGTCATGTCAATAAAGTCAACGATAACAATGCCACCAATGTTGCGCAGGCGCAGCTGCCTGCTGATTTCACGGGCGGCTTCCAGATTGGTCTTCACTACCGTGTCTTCAAGGTTGGTGGTACCCACATACTTCCCGGTGTTGACGTCAATGGCGGTCAGCGCCTCGGACTGGTCTATCACCAGGTACCCACCGCTTTTAAGCCAGACCTTACGCTTTAACGCCTTCTCTATTTCCTGCTCAATACCATATTCCTCAAAAATATTTTCCCGCTCGTCAAGAAAAACTTTCAGCTTCAGGCGGGGACCCGTGATGTCCAAAAGGTCCAGCACTTTTTCATACTCGTAGCGGGAGTCCAGGGTAAGGCGATCGACGTCCTCGGTAAAAATGTCTCTAAGAATCCGCTGGACCAATTCCAGGTCGCGGTGAACCAGGTTTGGTACGGGTCCGTACGCAGCCCTGCTGAGAATTTTGCGCCACAGTTTGGTCAGCAGGTTAATGTCCTGGCGCAGTTCTTCCTCCTCCACCCCTTCCGCCACAGTACGGACGATTAAGCCCATACCTTCCGGCTTAACCCTGGCGGCAAGATCCTTCAGCCGCTCACGCTCCTTGTCGGACTCGATCCGGCGTGAAATACCGATGTAATCCACTGTGGGCATCAGCACCAGGTAACGTCCGGGCAGGGTAATATGGATAGTCACACGTGGTCCCTTGGTACCGATTGGCTCCTTGACGATCTGTACCAGAGTTTCCTGCCCCTGCTTTAAAATATCACATATGTTGGCGCTCCCAAGAGCCGAACCGCTCATCCCGTTGGTTTCCGGCGTGCGTGCGGGCAGGGCGTCCTCAACGTATAAAAAGGCATTTTTTTCCAATCCTATATTAACAAAGGCCGCCTGCATGCCGGGCAGCACATTCTCCACCCGGCCTTTAAAGATATTGCCTACCAGGCGCTGGTTAATCGCCCTTTCAATATATACTTCAACAGGGACTCGATCTTCCAGTACGGCGACCCTGGTTTCCTCTTCGGCAACATTAACGACAATTTCCCTAAACATAAAAATCCTTTCTCCTCTATAAATACGTCAAGATACTTCTAAAACACCCGATAGGTTATATTTTTATTTATTAGGTACAGCACCTTACCACAGCGTTTTATTATCTTTGTCTACCGCGCTAAAAAGGCAGGTCCTGTACAGCACATATTTTCCCTCTATTGGTAGTTCGCTGCTTGTTGAAAAAGCCTCCACCACCTCCTCAAACCTAATATTATCACGGCTTCCGGTTTTTAACTCGGTTTCAATTATTATTATATCATTATCCAACCTGCCCGACATGGCAAAAATGCCTGGCCTGATATCGTAAACTCTATTTTCCCCCGCCTTGTTTTTTCTCTGGACCAGTATCTCGGACCGGCCAAGAAAGGCTTCTATAGCCCGGTCCAAAGCACCTTGGCTAACCGCGCTTTTGAGCCTGGCCTCGCCCCGGTAGGTAGCACGCTCAACCATAGACATCAGGGCGGGCGCCCGCTCCCCAAGCCTTCTCACCTCAACCAGGCGCAAGCCTTCCGGCAGTGTCCCGGACAAGTCTCTCTGGATGGAGGACACAGGTACCTCCCTGACCAGCTCAAGGTCCGCATACTCTGCTTCCCCCGCCGTTCCCACCGCCAGAGGGGCCGCGAAGGCTATTTTGGGATGGGGGTTGAAGCCGCTGGTAAAGGCTATGGGCAACCCGGCCCTCCTTGCCGCCCGCTCAAAAGTCCTCAACAAATCCAGGTGGGAGATATAGCGGGCAGGCCCTTCCTTGGCATACATCATACGGTACACAGGCATATTTATACCCCCCCCGCCAAACTGGGTTTGGCCTCCAGATCTGGACACAGCCCGCAGCCTGGACAGTCTCCTGTCCGGCAGTCTACAGTGGTCACACCCGACAGGGCCCGGCGATGCTCTTCCGCCAGGTAGCGCCTGGAAACACCGCTGTTGATATGGTCCCAGGGCAGAGGGCCTTCATAATCATAGCGGCGGCCTGCGTACCAGGCCGGCTCAAGGCCGGACAAGCGGAAGGCTTCCAGCCAGCGTTCCAAATTGAAATACTCCGACCACCCGTCAAACTTGCAGCCCAACTCCAGGGCATGGATTAAAACTGTTTCCAGCCGGCGATCCCCCCTGGCAAAAACCGCCTCCATGAAGCTTAGCCCGGCGTCATGGTAGTTGAAGACAAGGCCGCGCTCCTTCAAGCGGACGGCCAGATAATCCTGTTTCCTTTTAAGCTCGGCAAGGGTATCCTGGGGCTCCCACTGGAAAGGCGTGTGCGCCTTGGGGACGAAAGATGAAACGCTTACCGTAACCCTCAGCTTGTTGCGCGGTACACGCGCTTTGCGGCCAAGGTCAAGCACTTCTTTGGCCAGCCGGACAATGCCGTCCAAGTCCTCGTCTGTTTCCGTAGGCAGGCCGATCATAAAATATAGTTTGATCGCGCGCCAGCCTTCCCTGAAAGCCGCGGCGGTGGTTTCAAGCAGGTCTTCTTCGGTAACACCTTTATTGATGACGTCCCGCAGCCGCTGGGTACCGGCCTCGGGAGCAAAGGTCAGCGAGGAGCGCCGCACCCGCTGCACCTCCTTGGCCAGTTCCACCGAAAAGTTATCCACCCGCAGGGAAGGAAGCGATACCCCCACCCCACGTTGAGCGTGTTGATCAAGAAGGGATTTAATAACCTTGCTGACCGGTGTATAGTCGCTGGTGCTGAGAGAGGTCAGAGAAATCTCGTCGTACCCGGTGCTCTCCACCAGTGCGGCGGCCTGTTCCAACACGGTCGAAGGCTTTTTTTCACGCACCGGACGGTTGAGCATGCCGGCCTGGCAAAAACGGCATCCTCTGGTGCAGCCCCGCAGCACCTCCAGCATAATCCGGTCATGCACCACCTCGGTGGAAGGGACCAGCGGCCGCCTGGGAAAAGGCGCCTGATCAAAATCCCGCACTATTCTTTTGGTAACCCTGGCAGGCACACCTTCCTGTACCGGTTTCACCTTTGACACAGCTCCATCTGTCCGGTATTCGACCCGGTACAACCCCGGCGCATACACACCCGGAAGCCTTGACGCCTCAAGCAAAAAGTCCCGGCGTGGAAGAGCCCTTTGCTTTCCCTTTCGAACACTGTCCAGCAATTCACTGATTAACTCCTCCCCCTCGCCTATGGCGAAGAGGTCGATAAAAGCAGCCATTGGCTCCGGGTTGAAGGCACAAGGCCCCCCGGCTATCACCAAAGGGCATTTTTCGTCCCGCTCCGTGGATTTCAGGGGAATACCCGACAGATCCAGCATATTAAGCACATTGGTAAAGGACATCTCGTACTGCAGGGTAAATGCCACCACATCGAAGTCCCCCACCGGCCGGCGGGATTCCAGGCTGAATAAGGGGAGATTGTACTCCCGCATTTTTTCTTCCATATCAGGCCAGGGCGCAAAGACTCTTTCCATTAAGGTATCCACGCGCCGGTTTACAATCTCATAAAAAATTTGAAGCCCCAGGTAGGACATACCCACCTCGTAGACATCGGGAAAAGCAAAAGCCACCCTTAAGTCCACATCGCTCCACTCCTTGTGGACTGCATTCCATTCCCCCCCGGCGTAACGGGCGGGTTTTTTTACCAGGGGCAGTATCTGATCAAGCACATCCATATACTCTATATCTCCTAAGCTCTCCGGCATTCCTTTTCCGAGCGGGTCAAACAATACTCTACCAATAGTATAACCAAAAAAAGCCGGAAGAATATTCCGGTACAGGTTATTCTACAACCAGTCAATAAAAACCTGCATCCAAAATAAGAGGCAGGTCTGGCGTTAGAAGTAAGGGGACAGCTATCATGCTACCTGAGAACAAACCGCAACCTAACAGTCGTAAGGCGTAAGGCGTAAGGCGTAGGGCGTAGATTATACTGCTTTTCTATTGGGTTTTTTAAACCCGGAGAATATTATCATACCCACGTCCCACGACAATTTTTACGCCTTACGCCCTACGCCCTACGACCAAAATCTAACCTGCTTTTAACACGGTACAATGAATGGCATTCAGCAACTTTATGTAAATAAAACCACAATTACTATTTGAGTAGTCTGCCGACAGGGCTATCTATGCCGTCTTTAAGCAGGGCGTCAACAATCTGGGCCTCGCTGACCACACCGCGATACTGATAATCTTTATCCACAAGAAGGACCAGGTGAAAGCGCTTGGGGACGAACAACCGGATGATATCTCCCAATCGGACTGTATCAAACGAAACCAGCGGCTCGCCCGGCAACACGCCGGCCGAGGCCAGTTCCTTTTTTTTCTGGGCCAGGTGCCTGATAAAATGGTATGAAGCCAGGGACTTTTCATTTGTAGCGGCATAAAGGAGGAAAAGGCCGGTTACCATTATATCGAGCCCGGACATTCCCGCAGCCAGCCCCGCGGTTCCACCCAGCACGATGGCCGCGCCCCAGAACTGCCCCCACCTTGCGGCCCGGTAAGTCGCCTTTTTAAAGCCTATGCGCCTGGCCAGGTAAGCCCGGTAAACCCTCCCGCCGTCAAGGGGAAGCGCCGGAAGCAGGTTAAAGGCAGCCACCATCAGGTTGCACTGAAGGAAGAAAGGGCCGAGGTCGTTGTCCCACAACCCATTGTTTTTCAGTGCGGCGCCCAGTCCAAACAGCAGCAGGTTGGTGGCAGGGCCGACAGCAGCCACGTATACTTCTCTGGAAGGATCGAACACTACCTCACCGCCGATGCGGCTTACACCGCCGAAGGGCAATAGTTCAACATCGGAAACATTGACTCCAAACCAACGGGCCGCCGCTATATGGGCCATTTCATGGAGCAGTACCACGGCAAAGGCAATCAGCCCCTTACCCAGCACCCCGGCTATAAAAAACAGCCCCAGAAGGGCCAAAAAACCATTGTTGAGGTTGATATTCACGCCATTTATGCGGCCGACTTTCAAAGAAAAATCCCCTTCCTCTTTACCTAAAACTGCAACCTGGTTAACGGATCAATGAGCTTATTGTTTTCCCTCATTTCAAAATGCAGTCCCCCTCCGGGGATATCACCGGCAGTTCCCACCTCACCTATGACCTGCCCGGCCTGGACAGACTGTCCTTCCTCCACCGTCAACCGCGCCAGTTCACCGTAGAAGGAAAAAGAACCCTGTGCGTGTTCGATCAAGATATACTTGCCTAATTCAGGGCTGTCTCCCAGCCGCTGTACCGTACCGTCCTGTACCGCTCTCACCGGGCTGCCCACCGGCGCGGCAATGTCAATCCCCGAGTGAAAACGCTCCATGTTGTCAATGGGATCCGTAACCATACCATAGCCACGCACCACCTGGCCGGAGACCGGAACCTGCAGGCTTTCCGGCGCAGCGGTCAGACCGTTTTTAGAAATAACAGGCTGGGGGTTGCTGAGCAAAGGCCAGTCAGTACTGGCTATTTCCAGACCAAACTGGACCACCCTGTCAAATACAGGCTGGTAATTCCATTCCGTGGTCAGGACACCCTTGAGGGTTTCCCTGGCTTCAACACCCCAGGGGTTGGCGGTTTCTTTGAGAGCGAGGAAGACTACCAGGATTAGCAGCGCTGCAAAAATCCTGAACAGGCCATGGCTTTTATAGATCACACGCTTTGGCTTCTTCCAGTGAGGAGGCCGGTAGGTGGACATAAGGTCCTCCGGCTTGAATGCTCCGCTTGGCTTAATACCTGTACCTTTCAAAGTATATCCCCCCGTGAAGGCTTGTCTGATAAAGTATATTTCCTTATATAGGAAATATGACAGTCCTTCTCATAAAAATAGAGCCCGAAGGCTCAGAAGATAGCGCACAAAAATTAATATGTTATTATACACCTACCGCAACGAAGCGGCAGTGCATGAACACCATCGATTGGTCGCGATAGACCGATCGTTTCAGGGAGTTGCCGGCGCCGTTAGCACGGCGCCGCGATCATGAAAACATCAGGCGATGCAAGTACGGTTTCAGTCCTGCCAGCGCCGCACTTGCGGCAACTTAATGTTACATTTGTGCAAATAAATTTGCACTTTTTTTGGAATTCGCACTGTGAGCTGAACAGCTGTACGGCTATCTTCAGAGAAAAGGAAGCAAAAGAACCGTCCCCCTGCTTCCAAAGAACCGTCCCCCTGCTTCCGTTAAAATACAATCTTCTGCCTTCGCATGTTGATATTGAGAAGAATACCGAGAGCCGCCAGGTTGGTTATCATATTGCTTCCACCGTAGCTGAACATCGGTAATGGTATACCGGTGACCGGCATAATCCCGGCGGTCATACCCACGTTAACCAGGACGTGGAAAGTAAGCATGGAGACCACGCCGACCGCCAACAAGAATCCGAAATTATCCTTGGCGTTGATGGCGATGTAGATACACCTGTAGATCAACACAAAGAACAAAAAGAGGAGAAATATCGCCCCGGCAAAACCCAGTTCTTCCCCCACCACTGAAAAAATAAAGTCTGTTTCCTGGATCGGTAGAAAGTTCCCGTGCGTCTGGCTGCCGTTAAACAGGCCTCGCCCGAACAACCCGCCCTGGCCAATGGCAATTTGGGACTGAATGATATGGTAGCCGTCTCCATGCCAGTCCTGCCAGGGATTGACAAAAATAATCAGGCGTTTTAACTGGTATTCTTTTAAAGGTATCCAGAGATTAAAACCACTGTGGGCTTCCAACCAAAAATGAGCCCAGATCCACAGGGTAGCCAGGGCCAACCCCCCCAGGAGCAAACCGATTAACAGTGAAGGCCGCGCTCCCGCCGCAAAAAGCATACCAAACATGATGGCCATAAACACCAGGGAAGTACCCAAATCCGGCTGTTTCAAAATAAACAGCAGGGGTACGCCGATAAAGGCAAAGCAGGGCAAAAGGTCCTTGAAGCTGTTTAACCTGCCCTGTCGCGAATTCAAAAAAGCAGCAAAACAAATGATAATAATTAGCTTTGAAAATTCCGAAGGTTGAAAGCGGAAAGGGCCAATTTCTATCCAGCGCTGCGCTCCCAGAGCCGAATCGCCAACAAAAAGCACCGCGCCCAGCATGATCAGGTTAAGGATATAAAGGGCTTTGGTGTGCTTGGCCAGGTCCTCGTAATGGATATACAGCGCCATCGCCATGGCCACAAAACCAAGGACGATGTTGATAAATTGTTTTTTGACAGATGCGAAGGCATCGGCGCTATTGTTCACACCTTCAACCACCGGCAGGACTTCGGTAGGTTTGGTGGCGCTATAAATAATCACCAGGCTGAAAAGGATGATCGTGGTGACCGTCAATAACAGGGTGTAGTCTACTTTTTTTAGCAGTCTGCTTTGTGTGAACATAGTTGACACACTTTCTAATATTTTTAAACATACTTACTATATTATATTACACTGTTTTACATAAAAAAAGCCCGTTATATGGATAACGGACTGGTATTAATTCACTACCGGAAAATTAATAAGCTGTACCAGTTCTTTTCATGCCAACCACAGGAATATTGGCTACCAGCGCCACTGTATTGCCGCTGGAGTCCAGGCTGACCTCCAGGCCGCTCTCATCGATGTCCATGTAGTTGGAGATAACCTGGATCAACTCGGACCTTAAAGTCTCAAGCAACTGGGGTGATATGCTGCTCCGGTCGTGAACCAGAACCAGGCGCAGCCTCTCCTTGGCCACGTGCTTGCTTCCGCTATCCCTCCCAAAGACCTTTTTCAGTAAATCCAGCACTTTAAGCGCCCCCTTCCTGCTACTTCAGGCCGATTATTTTCTTCAATTTTTTAAAGAAGCCGCTTTCTTCATCGAGGTTCATCATCGGCACTTCATCGCCTGCAACACGGCGGACTATATTCTGGTAGGCCTGTCCCGCCCGGGTGTTTTGGTCAGTAACCACAGGCTCGCCACGGTTGGTGGTTATGACGATCATCTCGTCTTCCGGAATGACCCCCAAAAGGTCCACCGCAAGAATATCAATGATGTCTTCAATGCCCATCATGTCTCCTTGCCTGACCATTTTAGGCCGGATGCGGTTGATGATTAACTTCGGTTCGCGCAAATCCGCAGCTTCCAGAAGGCCGATAATACGGTCTGCATCCCGCACCGCCGATACCTCGGGGGTGGTCACCACCACGGCCTTGTCAGCTCCGGCTATGGCATTGCGAAAACCCTGCTCTATACCCGCCGGGCAGTCGATGATGATAAAATCAAAATCGCTTTTTAAGTCCTCGCAGAGTTGACGCATCTGGTCAGGGCTAACCGCGGTCTTATCTTTGGTTTGAGCCGCCGGCAAAAGGTGCAGCCCTTCCAGGCGCTTGTCTTTGATCAGGGCCTGCTTAAGGCGGCAGCTGCCGCTGGTGACGTCCACAATATCATATACGATTCTATTCTCCAGACCCAGGACCACATCCAGGTTTCTCAGGCCGATATCGGTATCGACTAGCGCCACCTTATAGCCCAAAGCTGCCAGGCCTGTGCCGATATTGGCCGTGGTGGTGGTTTTGCCCACTCCGCCCTTACCGGAAGTAATAACGATTACTTCACCCATTCGTAAAGCTCCCCCTCTATTAAGTGGTAACACGCCGTAATAAAGAAAATATGGCTCCCTTAGACGACTGATAATTTAAGACTCGTGGACACTTTAGATAGCCTTCCCCTGACGCTCTCCACCGGTCTGGAAAGCTTCAATGGTGACAACCCCATCCTTGATCCGGGCTATCTCCGGCAAATCCATATCCACTGTTTCGTTATCCGGCGGGCGGGTAATGTGATTGGCAATCCTCAATTGCGTCGGGTTCAGACGGAAGGCCATCACTACTGCTGTTTCGTCGCCGTTGGCCCCGGCATGCACCACACCCCTCAGGGCGCCCATAACGATTATATTGCCGGTTGCCGCCACTTCGGCACCCGGATTGACATCCCCAAGGATAACCACATTGCCGCTGTAACGGACACTCTGGCCGGAACGCAGGGTGCGCTGGACCAAAATCGTATTCTCGTCAACCAGATTATCATCGGTCTGGCTGCCCTGACCAAAACCCGAAAGGATATCTCCCTGGGCGCTCCCCTTTAAATAGGCCACAGTTATCTCCTCCATAAACAGCAACTATCAGTTTATTCTACGGGAGGCAACCAAATCCTTCTAAGGAAAGAAAAACGTTTTGTGACAAATTCCCATAATTAGTGAGGATAAAACGGGTCAGATTTCATTATTCGGGACTATTTATCGTTTTTTGTCCAGGTATGGGCAATCCCAAGTAGGCCGCCAGCATAGCCTCGGCCACCGGCCCGCCAATGGTCCCGCCGTGACCGGCGTATTCGATCACCACCGCTACGGCAATCTCCGGTTTATCATAGGGGGCAAAGGCTACAAAAAGGGCGTGGGAGTCGTGATTGAGCACCTCGGCGGTACCCGTTTTAGCGGCAACCGGGGGGAAACCGTTAAAGAAGCCATACGCGGTCCCGTCAGGCGGCAAGGTCACCTCGAGCATACCCTGCTTTACCGCTGCCATAGCCTCCGGTGAGACGCTTACACGTCCCAGCTCAACCGGATTGTTTTCCTGAATAAGCCTGCCGTCCGGGCTGACCACCCTTTGTACCAGGTACGGCTTATAACGGGTGCCTCCGTTGGCCAGGGTTGCAATATAATTGGCCAGTTCCAGCGGCGTGTAGCGGTTGTCGCCCTGCCCAATGGAGGAAATGATGGTGTCATAGTCATGCCAGTCCAGTTCCCACCAAACTGCCTGCAATTCAGCCGACCGTTTGCTCATAAGTTCCTTGCGCTGGGCTTCGTCCGTGGTTTTGCCAAGCAAGTCATCATAACGCTGTTGAATCTCTCTAACCTTTTTTGTATCTTCTGCGCTTAAATAGGGGATTCTTTGCTCGATCTTGGCGACCGGACCAGGCACTACACCGCTTTCTTCGCCGGGCAGCTCGATCCCTGTCTTTTCACCCAGACCGAATTCCCTGGCCACACGGGCAATGTCATCGATGCCAAGCCTCAGGCCCAATTGATAAAAATAGGTATCGCAGGAAACCTTGATCGCCTTGACCAGGTTTACAGTGCCGTGGCCATCCAGTTTCCAGTCATTAAAAGCCCTGCCCCAGAAAAAGTAGCCGGGGTCGGAGATGGTTGACTCAAGGGTGGTCTTTCCAGTATCTAAGCCGGCCATGGCTACCACCATCTTAAAGGTTGAACCCGGCGCGTAGGCCAGCAGCGCCCGGTTTAGCATGGGCTTCCAGGGCGAGTTGAAGATTTCATCGGATTCTTTTTGGGTTAACACCCCGGATAATTTGACCGGATCGTAGCTTGGGTAGCTGGCCATCGCCAGCACTGCGCCGCTGTTCACATCCAGGGCCACCGCCGCGCCGGCGCGCGCTTCGCCATAGCCCTGACTGACAGCCAGCTTGGAGCTCCTGTCCAGGGCTTCTTCCGCTGCCTTTTGCACCCGCTGGTCGATGGTGAGGACCAGGTTGTTGCCCGGCACCGGCTCCTTGACCCCGAGGTCCCTAACCGGCCGGGCCTTTGAATCAACCTCTACCTGCCTGCCCCCGTCCTGCCCGCGCAGGTACTTTTCATAGGTATATTCCAGGCCGGACTGGCCGAAGGGATCCCCCATCTTGTAACCTTCGCTCTGGTGCGCCGCCAACTGTTCCGGGTTGATCTGCCGCACATAACCCATCACATGGGCCAGGATGCTGCCGCTGGGGTATTGCCGCTGGGGCTCTATATCAATTACGACCCCGGGGAGTTCCAGCCGCTGCTCCTCAATTCTGGTTACAATTTCCGGGGATACCCTGGTTGCAATCTTTACCGGCTCATAGAGCTGCTTTTGATCCGCGATCTTTTCTTCAATTTCCGTAGGGTTTATACCCATTATGGAGGCCAGCCTGGATACGACATCACCGGTGCTTTCACCGGCAAGGTTGACCAGGGAAACTGTATAGACAGGTTCATTGCCCACCAGTTTCACCCCATAGCGATCAAACACCTCTCCCCTGGGAGCTGTTATGTTGGTCAGTCTCATCCGGTTTTCTCTGGCCAGGGTTGAGAATTTATCGTTTTGGATTAGCTGCATGTAAAACAATCTAGATGTAAGCAGGGCAAAGATAGCGCAGACAACCACCAGGAAGACCTGCATTTTCCTCTCCATCAATTTTCTTTCCATATAATGTCCCTCATTTCCAGATAAGAGGTGATATCAAGTAACATGAAGGAAGATCAAACTTAAGAGGCGGATAATTCGTACCTGCATTTTTGTGGTATCTCTATGCGCACGAACGCCGTTAAAAATCTTTGCTGCGCACCTGTAAGTAACGAAAGATGCGACCAAATACGAAAGGAGCCAAAAGTGAAGTATAAACCGCTGTAGGCAGCGCCAACCTCAACAAAGCATAGTATGGAGACACGTGCAAGTCCAGGTAAAAAAGCAAAAGGTAGTTCACCAGCAGGCCGGCGCCGGCAGAAAAAAAGGTTACACCGGTGGCAACCATTATATTCTCTTTGTAAAGTCGTTCTCCGGCCACCCCGGCCAGGTAACCCGCGGCCATCTTGGATATAGCGTTAAGACCGATGTACTCCCCTAAAAAGAGGTCCTCAACTATGCCACTGATATAACCCAAAAAAGCCCCCTCCCTGGGACCCAAGAGGAAGCCGTTGAGTACTACAATAAGCATGACCAGGTCGGGTTTTACCCCCGCCACAGACACAACTTCCAGCACCGAAGTCTGCAGGAGCAATGTTGCCAGCAACAAGATCAGCAAAAAAGGAAGCGGCATTTCCTAACCTCCTCCCGCCGGAGGAGTACCGGCCTCGGGGTATACCTTGGTAACGATCAACACCTCTTCCAGCTGGTTCATACCGGCAAAGAGGCGAATATCCGCACTTTTAAACAGGCCTGCAGACTCTATACTGACACTGGCAATCTGACCTATGGGTATACCTTTGGGGAAAATACTGCCAAGTCCGGATGTCACCACAACCTGTCCCTCTTCAACCTGCGCGTCATTGGGTATATGAATGATGCGGGCGGTTCCGGAACTGCCGACTGTCCCTTCAACAATGCCGGGGGTACGGGTTTCCTGTATAAGTGAACCCACTCCGCTGCGCGGGTCAGTTATTAGTAAAACCTCACAATTTGCGTTGGTAACCGTTATAACCCTGCCCACCAACCCCTGCGGGGTCAGGACAGTCATGTTTTCGTGCACGCCATCACGGCTGCCCCGGTTCAGCGTTACGGTAGCAAACCAGTTACCCGGGTCTCTGGCAATTACCGAAGCAACCAGCAGGTCGTACTGTTGGACCATCACCTGCTTATAGTTTAGCAGGTCGGTCAGCCTCTGGTTTTCAGCCTTATATTCATTCAACTGGATAATCTCGCTCTGCAGGCGTTCTACCTCCTGCTCCAGGGCTTGGCTGCGCTCGGCGGCCCCGTACAAAGAAACAGGCAGGGAAACAACTTGACGGGCCTGCCTGCTGAGCCAGGTTAAGCCGGACTGTGCCGGCGCTAGAACATCCCTGAATTTAGAACCCAGAGGTGTGAGCCGGGCCGGCTCAGGGATGGTAACATGTATGGCCGCCAGAGTGACCGCCACCAGGACGACAAGGAAAAACAGCCTCTTGGCAGTAACCCAACCCACCCCATTGCTCACTCCCAACAATACTTAATGATTTGTAACAAACAAGCAAATCTCTGTGCGAATGAATTCGTACCCACATTTATTGGGTATTGCTTAAGTATGCCGGGCACTATCTCCCGGGCCACGAGCAGTACCAGCAGTTATCTTAATCTTTGACCCTAAAGGAATACGGAATATACCGACGTCAGACATCTGACGACCGACGACTGATTACGCCAGCTTTTTAGGCTGGATCAACACTTTGCGCAGGACGTCGATGTTTTCCAGGACTCGCCCGGCCCCGTAAGCCACGGCCAGGAGAGGTTCGTCCGCCAGATGTACCGGCATGCCGGTCTGCTCACTGACCAGGTGATCCAGTCCCCTTAAGAGCGAGCCGCCACCGGCCATAACGATGCCGCGATCCATAATGTCGGCGGCCAGTTCCGGGGGGGTCTGCTCAAGAGTTGCCTTGATCGACTCGATGATACTGGACACAGGCTCGGAGAGAGCCTTATAGATTTCCTCAGAAGTTATTGAGACTGTTTTGGGCAGCCCGGTAACCAGGTCACGGCCCCTAACTTCTTCTGTTTCAACGGTTTGAATGGGGTAAGCCGTGCCGATTTGCATTTTTATCTGTTCTGCCGTGCGCTCACCGATCATCAGGTTGTAGGTTCTCTTGACATGATTGATAATGGCTTCATCCATTTCATCGCTGGCAATGCGTATGCTTCGACTGGTTACGATGCCGCCAAGAGAAATAACAGCTACCTCTGTAGTACCCCCGCCGATATCTACAATCATGTTGCCGGTGGGCTCGTGCACGGGCAGTCCCGAGCCTATGGCGGCAGCCATCGGTTCCTCTATCAGGTAAGCCTCCCTGGCGCCGGCCTGTAAAGCCGCCTCGCGCACCGCCCTTTCCTCTACGGCGGTTACACCGGAGGGAACCCCTACAACCACTCGCGGCCGGACCAGGAAAGTGCGGCTACGCAGTGATTTGTTAATGAAATACTTGATCATGCTCTGGGTAACATCAAAATCAGCAATGACACCATCCCTGAGCGGTCTGATAGCAATGATGTTGCCCGGGGTACGGCCAATCATCCGTTTTGCCTCTTCACCTACGGCCAATACCTGACCGCTGTCCTTTTGGATGGCTACCACCGACGGCTCTCTGATTACAATTCCTCTTCCCTTGACATACACCAGGGAATTAGCGGTACCTAAATCCATCCCCATATCTTTTGAAAACAGACCGACGCGCATGTTCCGGCCCCTCTCGTAAAATATTACTCTATTAGCCCCTTGGCCTTGAAACTGGTAAACCTATTATCTCCAATAATAATGTGGTCTAGGACATCTATGCCCACAATCTTTCCCGCCTCCCTCAGCCTGCCGGTAATAGCCAAATCCTCCCGGCTGGGCGCAGGGTCGCCGCTGGGGTGATTGTGCACCAAAATGATAGATGCGGCGCTTCTCTTGATCGCGTTGCGAAATAGCTCCCTGGGGTGAACGGTGGAACAGTTAAGTGTACCAACTGAAACTTTGTCCACACCGATGACCTGATTTCTGGTGTTGAGCAGCAGAGCTCTAAAATGCTCCCGGTCAAGACGGCGCATTTCCTCCATAACCAGGCCGGCTGCGTCATCCGGCGAGGTAATCACCGGGCGCGGCTGGTCTGTTAACTGAGACAGCCTCCTGGCCAGTTCCAAAGAAGCCTTAATCGTGCAGGCTTTGGCAAGACCGACTCCCTTAACCCCACTTAACTCTTCTACCGTAGCGTCCCCCAGCAAACGGAGGCTGTGAAAGCGGGATATAACCAGGGAAGCCAGTTCCAGAGCGGTGGCTTCGCGGGAACCAGTCGCCAGAAGGATGGCCAGCAACTCAATATCTGACAGGACCTCGACCCCTTCCTTCAACAGCCTCTCCCGGGGGCGGGTATCCTCGGGAAGCTCTTTCAGGGTAAGCCGGTATGTAACGGAAACCATAGGCAACCGCTCCCCATAACAATACGAAGGTACCTACAATTTTAGGTGGTATTAAAGAACTTCATAGCCTATCTGTTTCAGCATTTTTGCCAGCCTGGCCAGAGGCAGGCCAACCACGTTGGTATAGCATCCTTCCAGACGGTTGATAAAGAGAGCCGCCAAACCCTGAACACCATACGCTCCAGCTTTATCCAAAGGTTCACCGGTGGCTACGTAACGAGAGATTTCTTCTTCTGTCAGGGAATTAAAAAATACACGTGTCAGCTCATGCCCTACCAACGTTTCGCGTGAGGCGGCGTTCACCAGGGCAACTCCAGTATAGACCTCGTGACCGCTTCCCTGCAGGAGACTTAACATAGCAGCCGCTTCCTGCGGCCCGGAAGGTTTGCCGAGGATCCGGCCGTCCTGAACAACCACAGTGTCGGCGCCGATGACGATCCCGTTGTTCAACCCGGCGGCAACAGCGTTCGCCTTTCTTAAAGCGAGCAGCTCGACCAGTTCGTACGGGGCCAAGCCGGGGGCGGGGGTTTCATCAACCTCACTGACCATGATGTTGAACTCCAGCCCGGCTTGCTTCAAAAGGTCCGCACGGCGGGGCGATGATGAAGCAAGCACAATTTTAGCGTCCATCTTACAATTTGCGGTAGACAATGTAGCCTAAGATCATCCCCAGGGCGGTCAGCGGCCCGAGAGCAAAAGTAAACCCAAAGGTCAGGTTGAAAAACTGCAGGTCCAGGGTAGAGGGCTTTAAACCTACCTGTGTGGTCGAATTCAGCCACGGGAGGGACGGCGCCAGGGCATTGCCAAGGGCCCCGCCACTCAACCCACCCACCAGCAGCAGCAGGACAAGGACCCAGACACTTCCCGTATTTTTTATGCTTCTAGCCATAAAAATACCCCCGGATCAAAAAAAAGAGCTCGAATAAGCACATACTTCTATAACAGTTTATCATTTCAAGTATTTAATGACAAGCTATGGTCGATATTTGATGCTGTCAAGTTAAAGTGGGTCGTATCCGATAATTTCCAATGCAACTCAACCAGGTTATAAATTTGACACGATATAGATTGCAAAAAATTTAAAACACGGTGGCGGCGGCCTTGACTGCCACCCCCACGCATGGTCTGATAAAACATGCCGACGGGGTGGCTCCGGGAACATGTCTACAAAGATAGCGAACCCGTCGTTTCTCCCATTATACCATGCGTGTGGCCCCCGGCAGTCAAGGCTACCCTGACGGCGCCGCCCAAAAAAAGCCTCAGGGATTCACCAAAAACATGTCTAAAAAATCCAATCTAAAGTGAGACGGCTAATTAGTAATGCCAGTTCCCGGCTTTTCTGATTGGGTCCATAAGCTGCCGGCAAGGATGCCCGTACCCAATCCCCAGGATCTTTTGCAGCCAGGCCATCTGTTTGTCTTCTGGCCCAATAGCCGTCCTGAACTCGTACCGGCTCACTCTCTGGAGTAGGCGGCCCTGGCAGGCGAAGAATATCTATAAGATTACCGTTTCTTTTTGCACAACGAACATGGGCGAGATTGTCAGATCCGTTTACCGACCAGGAAGCCCCCTGATGTTTAAACCGACGGGCAATGGTATGCCCCACATTGGGTTCGATAACTCCCAATCCCCGGGCCGGGGAAGGGCAGGGACGGTTTCTTTCCCGCCAGTCGGTAATCCCTTCCCAAACGCTATTGATTAGGCTTTGGAAAGCTCTTAGTTTTTCTTTTCTGGTTTCGTTTGGTTCTTCAATGATCAACGTCCTTAAAAACATATTGAAAGCGGCCCGGCTGTTCGTGTCGTTCGTATAGAGGATTTTCTCGAGTTTTTTTCTGTGCTGGGGGTTAAACAGGCTAATAAGATCCCTTTTTAAGTGGAACCGGCAGTATTGATATTCGGCCCCTAAAAGATCGGCTCCTTCCCGGATCCAGTCGGCTCCGTCCCCGGCAATAATTTTTCTTGGGCAGCCGTCAAGATCGTAGAGCCGGCTTAAACGCCGTTCTAAGGCGCCCCAAAATTCTTCTCCTTTTCCGTGGTAAATGAAGTAAGTGGGGTTGATCAGTTTTGCTCTGCCATTCGGACCTTCTTCCCACCCTTCATAAACTACCGCTGTTTTTAACTCAAAGCGTCTCTGCTCACTTCTTTTGTGCCGGCGCTGTTGTTTGATCATCGCTCCGTCTACTTCGACAACCAATAAAGGGACAACACGGATACCGGTACCGTCTAAGCCAGTTTCCCCATCCCATTTCTTGAGGTGTTCACCGGCTACTTGGACATCCCGATGGATGGTCTCGTGGCTGATGCTCACCCCCAAAGTGGTCTTTAAGGTTTCTTTTGCCTTCCTGTAGGTTTGTTCGGCGGCAAGCATTACGGCTATTTCGCTCAACCGGGCAGAGACATGCGCTCTTGCTGGTATACCCAGCAGTTCGTCCAGCAAAAAGGTGTAAGCGTAAGCTCCGCTTAAAGTGCGCTTTTTGTAGTAGCGTCTTGGGTAGCTGAGCACCCCCAGGGTGGTTTCGAGGCTTCGCTCCCTTATTTCAACTACTTCCCAACCCTCCCGTTCGGCCGAGTAAAGTATGAGCCGATCAAGGTGTTCTAAAAATGCAGTCAGCATCTGAATCAAGTAGTCTCTGGCAATGGTAAATAGTTCTTTTTCTAAAGTATTGAAATTTGTCTTTCCGGCAAGTACACTGTTAAGTAAAGTACTCACTCTTTTCTCTTGCAGCCAGGAACTTTCTTTCAGATAGTCTTGGGCTGCTTGGATTTGGGGTGATGTATTCACTAGAAGAAACCTCCTTTGTCGGTTTGGCTTACTTGCATTGGAGGTTTTCTTCTTTTCTCCGTGGAAAAACTCCTTGTCTTTTCGCCTGGAGATTACTGGTGATCACCCACAGTTATTTTACAGCTACTCGATATTTTAAAATCAGGTCAGCATACTCTCTATAAATTGGGTGACCGGCTTAAAAACCGCATCTATTCCTTTGGTGGGATTGGGCACAGGCAGCTTCAATGCCTGCCCGAAGCTGAGGACCATACCTATGAGCAGCAGCACGCTGAAAGCAGCCAGTTCCCGCCACATTTTCTTTTTCACCAGGCCAGGCGCTTCAAAAGCAATTATGGCAATAAATGCCAGGATAAGTAAAACTATCATCTTAAAGCCTCCGTGTTTTCATGTTTTTTGTAAAGCGCCAAAGCTTTCCGGCCGCCCCGGATATGCCGCTTTACCAGGACTTAACGGCGCACTTGCGCCGGCTTGTTAACCAGCCCGGTGCGCGTGATGACAGCATTGACCTCAATATAAACCGGCAGGCCGGGATAAATATCTATCCAGTTCTCCTTTATTTCTTTCCAGACTACCGGGTACTTTCGGTGAAATACTGTCCCAAACCCGAATACATCGGCCTTGTATTCCCTCTGCGCTTTGGTCAAAGCATCTTCCACCTCACCCTGGACCGCAGTAGCCAGTAATTGCTCAATGGATGCAATGACCTCCGGCTTATCCAGTTCCTCCGGGCATTCGGCCTCAAGGATGTTTGCCTGTATATCAACCCTGACAGTAACGCCCAGCTCACCTTCGGTAAGCTCTGGTTGAATTTTGGAAGCATTGCGGATTATTTCCAGGGAAAAGCGCGGACCTTCAACGCCTCCTTCGCCACTAATGCAGGGCACGGTAATTACTCCGCCTTTAACTCTACCCTTGACCCAAAGCAGTCCCCGGCTCTCTCTCTCATCTAACCAGCCAGCCATTTTGTTGCCTTTAAAAACCGCCGTACCACCTATTTTTATAATTGCTCCGATTGGCTTTGGACGCCCATCCAGAAGGGAAGAACTCCCGCTTATCTTGTCTCGCACTTCAGCCTCATTAGGCTCCACCTGTATTCCGGCAGCATAAGCGTCGCTGCCTTCAGTCTCCAATGTTTCTAAAAAGTCCCCCAACTGTACATCCGGATAATAAGAACTGAGCCTTTGCTGCCTGATTGTACTTGCAATAACTTGCGACGGGGGAGGAACCAGTTCGCCGGGTGTTTCTAAAATGCTGCTGATATCGCTGCGGGCAATCAGGACATAGTTGTTGCGCCTTATCTGCGGGTTGCGTTCAAAAAAATCCATAATCTCCTCTATACCTCTATTTCTGGCAAACTCTTCAGAAATCATGATAGCCATATTGTGGGCAAAATAAAGCTCACGGGGTGATTCAAGTGAAAGCAGCCGGATGCAATCAAATATTGTACTACCTTCTACACTGACGTTCCGAAAGCCTCTGGCTCCCCCTACCCCTCCGCCGACCCCGCCGACCCCGCCGACTCCGCCGCCTACCAGGCTCTTAGGGTTGACAACCTGGACCGTAAGCATTACCCTTCCGTCCGGCGCCAGGTCTATTGCCGTAGTTAGGACGATACCCAGCCGTTCAACTTCCTGTTGATCCCAGCATCCCTGAAGGCTTAAAGCCGTAACAACTATCAGCGCACATAAAGCCAGGCATTTAAGCCCCTTGCCCACTTCCCCCGCCCCCTTTCGACCCGGCTCTGGAGACGGCAGGCGTCCTGACCTTGTCATGTTGGGCGGAGCCATTGGTTCTGGTATTGGGACCGGCGCTCCCATCGCCTGACGCAAAGGCCTTTTCATCGCCACTCTCTGAGGGAGGTTGCGGCTTTAAGTCTGGAGCAATCCGCCGTACATTCCTTTTTGCAAGCTCCGACGGACGCTTATGCATAGCCCACCACGGCGCGCGGACCGCGAAGTCTTTCAGATCGGAAATTTTCAACGGGGCCAAAGGCGACAGGTAGGGTACACCGAAAGAACGCAAGCCGGCCAGGTGGATCAGCATCGCCAAAACGCCGGTCATCACCCCGAACAGACCCAGGGTAGCGGCCAGAAACATGAGTGGAAAGCGGATCAGCCGCAGCGCCAGGGCCAGGCTATAAGAAGGGCTCATAAATGACGCTATTCCCGTTACAGCGACTACAATCACCATCAATGGAGATACAATACCCGCCTGTACCGCCGCCTGGCCGATGACCAGCGCCCCGACGATACTGACCGCCTGGCCAACTGCCCGGGGCAGCCTCAATCCGGCCTCTCTTAACGCTTCAAAGGTAATTTCCATAATCAACGCCTCCACCAGGGCGGGGAAAGGCACCCCTTCCCTGGACGCGGCGATACTGATCAGTAACTGGGTGGGAATCATCTCCTGGTGAAAGGTGGTTATGGCAATATAAAAAGACGGCAGGAGCAGGGCTACCGCCAAACCCAGGAACCGTATAAGCCTGATCATGGTAGCAAAGTGGTACCGTTCATAGTAATCCTCGGGATTCTGAACCAGGTCACTGAATGTGGCCGGCATAAAAAGCACCATCGGAGTGCCGTCGGTAAAGACACATACCCGCCCCTGCAGGAGAGCCGCCACCACCCGGTCCGGCCTTTCGGTATAAGCTATCTGCGGGAAGGGGGAGTAAGGATCGTCCTGGATTAACTCCTCGATATAGCCGCTTTCCAGAATCCCGTCGATATCGATCCGGTCGATCCGCTGCCTTACTTCCTTGAGAAGTCCGGGAGAGACCACTCCTTTCAGGTAGGCGAGGGCAACCGAAGTGTGGGTCATGCGTCCCAGGTTAAGACCCTCGATGACAAGATTGGGTGTGCGCAGCCTGCGTCTGACCAGGGAGGTACTCACACTAATGGTCTCGTTGAAGCTTTCCTTTGGCCCGCGGACCGTCCCTTCCACATCAGCTTTATCAACCGGGCGCTGAGGCCACTCTTTCAGGATAGTAATGACAGCCTCTTCACAGCCATCGATAAATAAAGCCGAACCCCCGTACAGTATTTCACTGACAACGTCTTGCATATTATAGACCTTGGAGCGGATTTCGGCGGCGACTAAAATTGATTTTCCAACTACATCTGTTAAATTATCGCCAGGACTGTCAACTCCAGCCACCCCCAGCAGCAGCGGTTTTAAAATATTATCGCTGATCCGGGTCTCGTCGGTGAGGCTGTCAAGGTAAACCAGGCAGGCGTTCTCTTTTTTTCCCGCGCCCAGCCTGAACTCTCTGAACACGGCGTCTACATTCCGGCCCAAGATGGTATCCAGGTACTCCACGTTTTTTTTAAGGCTCCTGGAGATCTTTTCGTTTTTCAATTCTTCATCCTTAAATACTTTACTATCTACAGACCCAGGCTCGCTTGTGCAAGGTTCCGGCTTTTTAGCCGCTTTTCTGATTAGACCGGAAAAAATATTTAACCTCAAAACGCATCCCCCGTTGGAATATCCAATAAGAAAAAGGAGTTTCATATACTCCTTCATTATTATGCTAATAACTATTATGGCTAATAAATCTTCAATTATTAGCAGTTACCGGAAATAACAAAAATATAGCGGTACGCAAGTTCATCACCACTTATTGCCTGCCAAAAGAATATATCCCTCCACGGAAGGGATACTATTGTAATGGCCATATAATTATGATTTACGGGAGCGGGCAGGTTTGCTTGAAAAGGGGAAAATCTCCAGTATTGCGCTGGTATTCTTGTTAATAGATCTCGTAGGAGCGACGGCGGTGGTGTTTTTACCAGCCTTAACGGCTAAATTTGCCGGGCGGGACGCCTGGCTGGTACCAGTTATCAGCACCATCCCGGGAATCGTCGTAATCCTGCTCGTTACCGCATTGGGCCGCAGGTTTCCCGGTAAAACAATCATCGAATACCTGCAAATTATCCTGGGTAACTGGCCCGGAAAAGCCGTTGCTGTTCTTTATATATTCTTTTTCATCCATACCAACGGGGTAATCATCAGGCAATTTGGAGAACTGATTACAACCATGATGATGCCTCGCACACCCATTGTAGTTCTTCACACAATATTTGTCCTTTTGGCTGCTTACGCGGTGCGTTCCGGTTTGGAAGTAATCGGCAGACTGTGGGAATTAACTTTTCCCTGGGTTTTTATATTGTACGTCATTTTGTTATTATTTAGCTTCCAAAAGGCGGAATTTCACCGCCTCCTGCCCGTGCTTGAAAACGGTTTCAAGCCTGTTCTTCAAGGCTCGATCACGCCTTCGGCGTGGCGGGGGGAGGTTATCATTCTGGCAATGTTCCTGCCATATCTGGCAGAGCCCTCGCAGGGGAGAAGGATGGGAATATGGTCGGTGATAATTATAGGGGCTATATTGATAGCTGACGCCGTTCTTAACACTGCTATGTTCGGCCCCTCTACCGACCGGCAGGTTTTTCCCAGTTTTACAATAGTAGATGAAATAATAATCGGCGGGTTTTTTCGTGCCGACGTCGCTATAGTCATCATTTGGCTGGTAACGATGTTAATCAAGATAACTCTGTTTTATTACGCAGCGGTATTGGGTACCGCGCAGCTGCTTAACATGAAAGATTACAAGCCAATAACTCTACCTATAGGTGTAATCCTGACCGCCTTATCAATTTTGTCTATAGAAAACGCAACAGGGATCCCCGCCTATGCGACAACCGGTTACCCGCCGTTCGCCTACCTGGTGGAATGGGTAATCCCGCTGGCTGTGCTGCTTATTGCTGCTGTCAGAGGGGTTAAACCAAAATATTAAAACGAAAACCAGCCGATAAATCAGGCCGGTTTACCCGGCTTTTGAACAAATACGGACTTTGGATAGAGGAGTTAAAATAGATGCTTGAGAGGGGCAAAATATCCGGCATAGCGCTGGCGCTTATTTTAATAAACCTGGTTGGCGCCACGGCTGTAGTGGCTCTCCCTGCCGTAACGGCCAGGTCCGCCCTAAGGGACGCCTGGCTGACGCCTGCCGTCTCCGCTGTTTCCGGAATCGTTGTAATCCTGCTGGTTACGGCGCTTGGCCGGAGGTTTCCCGGCAAGTCCTTGATTGAGTACACGCAGGATATCCTGGGTAGTTGGCCCGGCAAAGCCGTAGGCGTTCTTTATCTGTTTTTCTTTTTTCAGAGCTCCGGGGTGATCCTCAGGGAATTCGGTGAACTGCTCAGCGCAATGATTATGCCCCGTACGCCCATTTTAGTTTTCAACACAATAATCGTCCTGTTAGCGGCTTACTCTGTACGTTCCGGCCTGGAAGTGATCGGCAGGTTATCGGAATTGCTTTTACCCTGGGTGATTATCCTCTATTACGTTATTATCTTATTAGGCTTGCAGAAAGCGGATTTTTCCCGCCTGCTGCCCGTGCTGGAAAACGGTTTTGCCCCGGTTTTATTGGCTTCGCTTACACCTTTGGGATGGATGGGCGAAGTGTTGCTCCTGGGCATGCTTTTACCTTACCTGTCGAAACCGTGCCAGGGGAGAAAAATAGGTATCTGGTCGGTAGGAATTCTGGGGTTTTTACTGGTAATCGACGAAATCGCCAATATTACGGTATTTGGACGAGAGGTCACCCGGCTGAAATATCCAACTTTTATGATTCCAAGTGAAATTTTACTGGGCGGATTTTTAAGAATTGACGCTTTATTTGTGATCCTTTGGACGGCGGGACTACTGACAAAGCTGGCAATATTTTATTACGTTTCAGTTTTGGGTACCGCCCAGCTATTGAACCTGAGGGATTACAAACCCACAGTTTTGCCCATTGGTGTTATTCTAACCGCCTTCTCAATTTTGTCCTTTCAAAACGCCGTTGAAATTCCCACCCACATCACAAAGGGCTTCCCCCCCTTCGCCTATCTTTTTGAATGGGCTCTCCCGCTGGCTTTGCTGCTCATCGCCATCATCAGGGGGTTTAAACCGAAGTATTAGATAAACAGTTCCCGAACCTCAGCCACCATGTAGAGCGAGCCGGTGACGCACACCAACTCCTCCGGCCCGGCCAGGGAAAGCGCCTTGTCCAACGCATCCCTTATGTCCTCTATCGCGTAGACCTCTGGAGTGTAGCGTTTAGCTTCCCGGGCCAGTTCCTGCCAGTTCCCCGCCCTGGGGCTGTTGGGTCTGGTCACCACCACCGTCCTGGCCAACGGCGCCAGCTCCGCGACCACCCTGGCCCGCTCCTTGTCTCCCAGCATGCCGATTAAGAGCACTATGCTCCTGCCGGGAAAGGTTTCTTCCAGCGCCAGGCGCAAGGATCTGGCGCCGGCAAAATTGTGAGCGCCATCTATGATCACCAGGGGCTCCCGGCGCATGATTTCCAGCCTGGCGGGCCAGCGAGCTGCCGCCAGCCCGGATCGTACCGCTGCCGGGCTGATTGACACACCCAGCTCCGTCAAAATTTCGGCGGCCGCCACAGCGGTGGCCGCGTTGACCTGCTGGTGCCTGCCGATCAGGTAGAGCGTAAGGTTTTCATAAACCCTTACGCGCCCCCGGATGGTAAATCTCTGCGCAGCCGGAGAAAGGGAGATATGCTCCCAGGTAATATCCTGGCCCACCCTGATGAGAGGGCAATTATTCTCACGGCTGACCGCCTCGATCACATCGAGCCCCTCTCCTTCAGCCGCCGTCACCACCGGAACCCCCGGCTTTATGATACCGGCTTTTACCCCGGCAATTTCCCTGATCGTATGGCCCAGGTAATCCATGTGGTCCATCGTCACATTGGTAATTATCGAAAGCAGGGGCATGGCTACATTGGTCGAATCGATAGCCCCCCCCAGCCCCACTTCGAGGACCAGATAATCTATCTTCTCCCGGTTAAAATAAAGGAAAGCCACGGCAGTAGCCACCTCGAACTCGGTCGGGTGTTCAAACCCTTCCGCCACCATGGCGTCCAGGTGCGGGCGAAGTTCACTAATCAGCGCGGCTATGCTTTCCTCCGGTATGTTGACCCCGTTGATACGAAACCTCTCCGTGTAAGAATGGAGGTGCGGTGAAGTAAAGGTCCCCACCCGGTAACCCGCTTCCTGCAGGATAGCGGCCAGCATCGCTGTGGTGGAGCCTTTGCCGTTGGTTCCCCCAATGTGAATAATGCTTAGCTTGCGGTGGGGATTGTCCAGCCTGCCCAAAAGCTCCTCAATACGTTCCAGCCCGAAATTAAAACCAAACTTGCCCAGGCTTGCCACATACTCCATAGCCTCATGGAATTTCACTTCATCGCCTCATTAGAAGGAAGCAAGGGGACGGTTCTCCTGCTTCCTTTTATTGTAATCAACCTAATATAACCCATTTGTTTCCTTAAGACGGGTTTAATATGGGCGAGATTTCAATCACACACGGCGCGCCAGCGCCGTACTTGGACATCAAATGTAACTTTTGTGTGAATTCGCACCTACATACTGGCTCATTGATAGTTTACATCATTTCAAGCCCACGTCTTCAACAGTCAGACAACACTCTGCATGGAACGAATCTTGACCCTACAGGAATGCATAGCATACCTACGGCCTACGACTTACGACTTACGTCCTACTTGCCCCCCGTCAGTACAGCCAGCCTGTCCCTGATCGCGGAGGACTTTCCGGATAGCTCCTCTTCCTTGGCCTTTTCCTTTTCCACCACGTCAGCCGGAGCCTTGCCGAGAAAGCCCTGGTTGCTAAGCTTGCCCTTGACCCGGACCAGGTCCTTCTCAACCGAGGCCAGTTCCTTCTCCAGACGCGCAGTTTCCTTATCCACATCGATCAACCCTTTGAGCGGGACGAATACCTCAAGGCCGCGGGTGACAGCATGGGCTGCCTGTTCCGGTACACCCGGCAAGGACGTCATTATTTTCAGCTCAGCTGCGGCCAGCCCTTCAATATACCCTGCATTCTTCATCACCAATGCCCGCGTGGTGTCCTCGGGCGCCACTAATAGAGCTTCGGCTTTGCGTCCCGGCGGGACGTTCATCTCACTGCGAATATGCCTGATGGCCTTGGTGACATCCATCAGCAGTTCCATTTCGCTTTCCGCCTCCGGGTCCACCAGTTCACCACGGACGACCGGCCAGGCAGCCCGCATGATGGTTAAGCCGCGGCCCGGCAGGTTTTGCCAGATCTCCTCGGTAATAAACGGCATAAAGGGATGCAGGAGCTCCAACGTCCCTTTTAAAACCGAAGATATCACGTACTGGGCGGTAACACGGTCGGCTTTACCGGTTTTACCATACAGCCGCGGTTTGGCCAGCTCAATGTACCAATCGCAAAACTCGTTCCAGATAAATTCGTAGAGCACCCTGGCCGCTTCACCAAGTTCATAAGACTCCAGGAAGCCCGTCGCCTCAGCGATTGCCTTCTGGTAACGGCTAAGAATCCAGCGGTCGGCCAGGGAATACTTACCGGGCCGACCTTCCGGCTCAAAGTCCTCCAAATTCATCAGCACAAAGCGGGAAGCGTTCCAAAGCTTGTTGGCAAAGTTGCGGGCGCCGTCCAACCTTTCAAAATGGAAACGCAGGTCATTGCCGGGTGTGTTGCCGGTAACCAGCATGAACCTCAGGCTGTCCGCTCCGTGTGACTCGATCACATCAATGGGGTCCACGCCATTGCCCAAAGACTTGCTCATCTTGCGTCCCAGGGCATCCATAACCAGACCGTGAATGAAAACTTGCGGAAAGGGGACTTCGTTCATAAAAGCCAGGCCGGAAAATATCATCCTGGCCACCCAGAAGAAAATGATATCGCGCCCGGTGACCATGACCGAGGTGGGATAGTAATAAGCCAGGTCCAAGGTCTGTTTTGGCCAGCCCAGCGTCGAAAAGGGCCACAGGGCAGAGGAAAACCAGGTATCCAGCACGTCAGGATCCTGCTCGCAGTGCCCGCTGCCACACTTGGAGCAGCTTTTGACCGGTCCCTTGGATACGATTATTTCACCGCAATCCTGACAATACCATACCGGGATGCGGTGTCCCCACCAGAGTTGACGGGAGATACACCAGTCACGGATGTTCTCCATCCAGTGCAGGTAGATCTTGGTGAACCGTTCCGGAATAAACTCTACCCGCCCTTCCCTGGCCGCTTGAATAGCCGGTTCAGCCAAAGGCTTCATTTTAACAAACCACTGGCGTGAAAGCATCGGTTCTATAACAGTGTTGCAGCGGTAACAGTGCCCCACCGCGTGGGTATGGTCTTGTGTTTTGAGCAGAAAACCGTCCGCTTCCAGATCCCGCACAATTTTCTTGCGGCACTCGTAACGATCCAGCCCCTTGTAGCGCTCACCTGCGGCTTCATTCATTTTCCCTTCCTTATTGATTACAATAACTTGAGGCAGGTTGTGACGGTGTCCAACCTCAAAGTCGTTTGGATCATGAGCGGGAGTAATTTTCACAGCGCCCGTTCCGAAAGAGGGATCGACGTATTCGTCGGCAATAACCGGCATTTCCCGGCCAACTATGGGCAGGATTAATGTTTTGCCCACTTGCGAGGTATAGCGTTCATCGCCCGGGTGTACCGCGACAGCCACGTCACCCAGGATAGTCTCGGGGCGTGTGGTCGCAACCACAATATAACCGCTTCCGTCTTTATACGGGTACCTTACGTGATACAAGTGACCCGGGCGGTCCAGGTGCTCAACTTCTATGTCGGAAATCGTGGTGGCGCACTTGGGGCACCAGTTGGTAATGTAATAGTCGCGGTATATCAGCCCCCGCTGGTAGAGCTTGATGAATACCTCCAGCACCGCCTCCGAGCAGCCCTCATCCATGGTAAAGCGCTCACGCCGCCAATCGCAGGAAGCACCCAACTTACGCAGTTGGGCAGTAATCCGGTTGCCGTACTGTTCCTTCCATTCCCACACTTTTTCTAAAAATGCCTCCCGGCCTATATCGTAGCGGGTCAGTCCTTCCTTGGCCAACTGTTCCTCCACCTTGGCCTGGGTGGCAATACCCGCATGGTCGGTGCCCGGTACCCACAAGGCGTTGTAGCCCTGCATGCGCCGCCAGCGGGTCAGGATGTCCTGCAATGTATTATCCAGGGCATGACCCATGTGCAGTTGTCCCGTTACATTGGGCGGCGGCATGACAATGCAAAACGGCTCCTGTTCAGGGTTGACCTCAGGGTGAAAGAACCCGTTTTGCTCCCAATAGCTATACCATTTATCTTCGACCGCACGGGGATCATAAGTACTGGGCAAATCAAATTTTGGCAAAAAGCCTCACTCCCCACATTACATATTAATAAAATTCACCTCTGCACTCACAAAAACAAAAGCCCCTTCCGCCTCAAGGACGGATAAGGGGTTCATCCGCGGTACCACCCTGAATTCCACCAAAAAAGATCGGTTCGCGGGTTTCCGGCTTCTCACGTCCCACGTCCCGTACCCAATAGGCGGCTCTTTAACAAAGCTGTAACGGGCAGGCCCGCCCGTGCTTACTTACAATTCAGCGCGGGGACTCCGGGGCGACAGGAGTAAACACGGGCAGGAAACCTTACAGCCTGGGGTCTCCCTCTCTGGAAGCTAAAAGCCGGTCCCCGTGGGACACTCCCCTCCCTTTCATCGCCGGTAAATATAACTATTTTCCAACATCTTAACTATTTTAAAGGCCAGTGTCAACAATAGAATAAGTCTCCCAAATGGTCCGGAGAAAATTCAGGCCGGCTCCACAACCGCTGACGCTGACGCAACGCCGGCACAGGATGAAACCTCCATGATTTCTCCAGTGTTCATGTGCGTGCGATTTCAATTGCCCACGGCACGTTAGCGCCGAACTTGTGGATGCTTACGTTGTACTAAATTGGTCTTTAATATATTAAGGCCACCGCTCCCAAAAAACTCCGTGGCCTGATATTGCTGCTTTAGTTAGACAGCGGTCTGGCGATAACGTTAGCTTTAGTTTCTCCGGGGGAAGAGTAAATCCTTCTGCAAAAATTTTCTTCCAGCCCTTTCAGGCAGTCTCCTGTTTACCATAAACTGAATGTTTATTCCCAATAAACCGCCCAGAGCTCCTGCAATCCCCAGTAACAGCGCCCGCGCCATTATTTCCACAGGGACAAAGCCAGCATTGCTTCCCAGCATAAACAGGGCCAAAAGCAGCAGACCGTAGCACAAACCCACCAAAAACCCGTGCAGTAAGCCAAGTGTCCGGGCCGCCCGTCCTGCCGCAATCCCGCCGGCGAGCGCGCCCAGGACCGCGCCGGCAATAATCAGTGCCCCCAAATAATAAACCGGGCTAGCCGATAGTACTACCCAGGCATACATCAGGATACAGGCAGCCAGGGTGGCGCTGAAAGCCCAGGCCAGGCCGGACATGACGGCGACCGGCTTAATCCTTCTGACCAGAGGTTTTTTTTCGGCAGTCCAGCTCATCAAAGTGAGATTTTTCATAATTATCACTCCCCTTCCATTTAATACTAACTTATGCGATTTAACGGAGATTATTCGGACGACCTCTCTTTTTAGCATGAAAACCTTAAACTAAAAATAAAAATGTTAAAACAGTAAACTGTTGGGAGGGGACAAATTGAAGCGGTTGCTCGGGCGTAAAAACATTTTGCTCTTGGCGCTCTTAATAAGTGTAATCGGATTGGGTGTCAGACACAGCCTCAAAGAACCTGCCCCCGTTACACATATAGAAAATGTCCGGGTGCTGGAGTCTGTCCGCTCACCGTATTTCCTGCCCCAGTACCTGGCATTAAATCTGGGCTACTTTAAAGAACAAGACCTCTCCGTAAGCATAACTACTACCAGCCAGGAGGCTATCAGGGCCGCCCTGTCTGACGGAAGAACCGATATTGCCCTCTGCGGGCTGCAGAAAATACTTTTCAATCCGGGCGCCAAAGGCCCCCAGCCTAAAGTATTTGCCACCCTGGCGAGGCGAGACGGATCCTTCCTCCTGGCCAGAAAAGATGCGGACAACTTTCAGTGGCAAAACCTTAAAGATAAATCAATTATCGGGGGCTCCCAGGATGACAGCTCTGAAATTGCCCTGGAAGAGGCCTTGCGGCAACAGGGACAAACACCCAACCGAAGCGTGAGCATCTATCATAATATCCCTGATACCCTTCGGTTGGGAGCCTTCCGGGCCGGAACCGGCAACTATATTCAACTGCTGGAGCCTGCCGCCAGCCTGGCAGAATCAAAAGATTACGGAAGAGTGGCGGCGTCAGTCGGCATCATCACCGGTGACATGGTAGTAACCGCCTACGCCGCCCTGCCGGGCTACATCGAGTCCAAAGCGGCTGTAATTCAACGGTTTACCAATGCTATCTACAAAGCCCAGCTCTGGCTCGGCCAACACAGCTCAGAAGAGGCTGCTGAGGTGGTCGCCCCACTCTTTACCAACGTCGATCGGCAGGTATTAATTAAATCCATTGAACGCTACCGTACGCTTGGGGTGTGGTCCAGCGACCCTCTGATTCCCAGGCAATCTTATGATAAGTTTCAGGCGGCCGCAAAAAAAGCTGGTGAAATAACTTCACCAACAGCATATGAAACCGCGGTAATAAATGACTTTGCCCAGCAAGCGGTACAGACCGTAGTCTATGTTAAGGAAGAACCAAAGCCGAAGAAAAACCTCTTCCAGCGAGTATTTCAATAGAAAATCCGTCCACCAATGAAAATATGCGCCCACATTATCATCTTTAAGTTGGTTTTGATATAGGTGCGATTTCAATCGCACAAAGACTGCGTACAGTTTAAGGAATTTCAAATGCATTCCTTGTGTGTCTGTGCGAATGAATTCGCACAGACATTTTTGGGGCGGCTACCAGGTACTTCACCAGGTTAATCATTGACTGTATTGGAACGCAGGATACTCACCTGTCTCACGTCTCACGTCCCACATCCCATGTATTAATCTAATCCTCCCAGAAAAAAATATAAGAAACAACGATGGGAGGGTATTTTGCAATGCAAAAAATTATGATTGGGCTTCTACTTATTATTTTCTGCCTTGGCACTGCGGGTTGTCCGGCTCAAAAGCAGGTGCAGGAACCAGCCCCCAAGCCGCTGGTAGTCCCTGAAACATCGAAAGTGGGCTTCAGCCCGGTTGATTTGAATAATGCTCCGGATGTAGTAAAGAATATTGCTTCCGATATTTCCAAAAGGGAACAGGCAACCTGGGTACAGGTCAACGGGACCAATTATCTCCTGGCCAGCGCCGGCGAAAAAGCCACCGGCAGCAGGGTGGAAATCACGGACATCACTCAAAAGATTCCGGCCCAGGACTTCGTGTGGCTGGACGTCAAGGCAAAATACACCAGCGTCAAGGAGGGGGACAAAAGCAATCCGGTCACAGCTGTAAGCCTGAACCTGACCAGCAACAGGAGCATCAACGGAGTGGGTTTTGAAATCACCAAAACAGCAACCGTAACCCAGACAACACCAACACCGGCCACACCCTCCCCTTCCACCACAACTCCGGCGACTCCGGCGACTCCTGCGCCTACGACCCCCACCCCGGCTGCGCCTTCGCCTACCCCAACGCCAACACCCGCCCCAAGTAAAACAGCCCCTGAAACACCGGCTAAGAAGACAACACCTGCAGAGTCAAAAACCGAGCTTGAAAAAAACCAAAATAATTAGGGGAACCAAGATAATGGTTCCCCCCTACAGCCAAGAAACTAGACAGTGCGAATTAATTCGCACAAGAAATGCAGTAGAAATCCCTTAAACTGCTACGCAGTTTTTGTGCGATTGAAAGCCGGTCGAAACTTGAGATTAAATGTTACGCGTTATGTAGGTTTGTTGTGGTTGTCCAGCGGTTTATTACTTCTAGTAATTCCTCACGACCCTGTCCTGTTTCAGCTGAAAAAGGGATCAGGGCGTCTCCTTCGGCCAGCGCAAGTTCCGCCCGGATTACTCTGAGAGACTGCAGCAGCCTGGAGCGCGAGAGCTTATCGGCCTTGGTTGCCGCCACCGCCGCGGGGAGCCCGCGAAACTTGAGCCAGCCATACATCTGCAGGTCCATTGCGGTAGGGGGGTGGCGGCTGTCTACCAGCAGCAAAACCCCTTTCAAGTTTGGCCTGGTTTTAAGATAGCTCTCAATCATCTTCCTCCAGCTATCCCTCTCTCCGACCGGTACCCTGGCATATCCGTAGCCAGGCAGATCCACCAGATGAAAGATGCCGTTAACCAGGAAAAAGTTGATCAACCTGGTGCGGCCGGGAGTGTTGCTGGTACGAGCCAGGCGCTTCCTGTTGATCAACTTATTCAAAAGGGAAGATTTCCCTACATTGGAACGCCCGGCCAGGGCGACTTCAGGCAGTTCCCCGGCCGGGTAGTGAGGCGGTTTGACCGCACTGGTCACAAATTCGGCGCTTGTTATTTTCATGAAGGGATATGGGCGCCTCCCTCGTTTATTACTGCCGGCTGGTAGGCAGGCGGTTGCGGCACTACGGGAGAGGTATCTGATAAGTCGACAGGCTCAAACTCCTTTTCGGTAAGGGCCTCATCCAGGACTTGATCCATGTGCTCAACCAGGACAAAATGCATTTTATCCTTGACCTTTTTAGGAATCTCATCCAGATCCTTTTTATTATCCTTCGGCATAATGATAGTTTTTATTCCGGCCCGGTGGGCGGCCAGCACCTTTTCCTTGATGCCCCCCACGGGTAAAACCCGGCCGCGCAGGGTAATCTCACCGGTCATGGCTACATCATGGCGCACCTTGCGCCCGGTAATGGCCGAAGCCAGGGCACAAGCCATGGATATGCCGGCCGAGGGACCGTCCTTAGGTATAGCCCCTTCGGGAATATGGATGTGGATATCCTGCTTGTCATAGTACTCTTCATCAATTCCCAACTCTACAGCCCGGCTGCGGATGTAGCTGTAGCCGGCCTGAGCGGATTCCTTCATCACATCGCCAAGCTTGCCGGTCAAAGTAAGCTTGCCGTTGCCCTTGTAGATGGTTACTTCAATTGCCAGGGTATCGCCGCCCACTTCCGTCCAGGCCAGACCGGTGGCAACACCCACCTGATCGTCCTGTTCAGCCACGCCGTAACGGAAGCGGGGCGTACCGAGGAACTGGTTAATGTTCAAAGGCGTCACCTGGACCTTCTTGACCTTGTCTGAAACGATCTGCCTGGCAGTCTTGCGGCAAACGGTGGCAATCTGCCTTTCCAGGTTGCGCACGCCGGATTCGCGGGTATACTCGCGGATTACTTTACGGATCGTATTCTCAGTCATCTTCAACATGCTTTTGTCCAGCCCGTGCTCTTTAATCTGTTTGGGCAACAGGTAGCGCATGGCTATCTGCACTTTTTCCTCCTCAGTGTAACCGGACAGGTAGATAATCTCCATCCGGTCCTGCAGCGGGCGGGGAATATTATGCTGGAGATTGGCGGTGGTGATGAACATAACGTTGGACAGGTCAAACGCAGCCTCGATATAGTGGTCGCTGAAGGTGTTGTTCTGCTCGGGGTCGAGCACCTCCAGGAGAGCCGCCGAGGGATCCCCGCGAAAATCCATGCTCATCTTGTCGATCTCATCCAGCAGGAATACCGGGTTTTTGGAGCCGGCCTGTCTGATGCCCTGAATAATCCTGCCCGGCATGGCCCCGACATAAGTTCGGCGGTGACCGCGAATTTCGGCCTCATCGCGAACCCCTCCCAGGGACATCCGTATAAATTTGCGCTCCAGAGCCCGGGCAATGGAACGTCCCAAAGAGGTCTTGCCGACACCAGGCGGCCCGACAAAGCAAATGATCGGGCCCTTCATCTTTTTGGCCAGCTTCCGGATGGCCAGGTATTCCAAAATCCGCTCCTTAACGGTCTTCAATCCGTAATGGTCTTCCTCCAGGATGTTTTCCGCAGACTTGATGTCCAGCCGGTCACGGGTGCTTTTGTTCCAGGGTAGGGCCAACAGCCAGTCCAGGTAATTGCGCACCACGGCAGCCTCAGCAGCCATGGGGGGCATCTTCTCCAGCCGTTCTACTTCTTTAATGGCCTTTTCTTCAACTTCTTTGGGAAGTTTGGCCTCGGCGATTTTTTCTCTGAGTTCCTCGCCCTCGGCCATGCGCTCGTCCTTTTCACCCAACTCGCGCTGGATGGCTTTCATCTGCTCGCGTAAGTAGTATTCTTTCTGTGTCTTTTCCATCTGCTTGCGCACACGGATGTTAATTTTGCGTTCAAGTTCAACAATTTCCAGCTCTTTGGCCACAATGGCGCAGAGCTTCTCCAACCTCTGGATGATGTTAACAGCCTCAAGGATATTTTGCTTATCTTCTAAACGCAACGACAGGTGAGAAGCAATAATATCCGCCAACCGGCCCGGTTCCTCCAAATTCACAACTGAAACAACCGTTTCCGGCGGGATCCGTTTGGACAGTTTGACATATTGCTCAAACTGGTAGATCAGGCTGCGCATCAAAGCTTCAATCTCACTGGTCTTTTGAAAGTCCTCGGAATACTGCTCTATTTCCACCTGGAAGTAGGGCTCGTCGGAAATAAAGCGGCGGGCTTTGGCTCTGGCAATACCTTCGACCAAGACCCGGATGGTCCCTCCGGGCAGCTTCAACAACTGTTTAACCTCAGCAACCGTGCCGATTTTGTAAATATCATCTTCACCGGGATCATCAGTCTGGGCTTCTTTTTGAGTGGCCAGAAATATGACCCGGTCCTGGATCATGGCTTCCTCAATAGCCTGAACAGACTTCTCACGCCCCACGTCGAGGTGAATCACCATATAGGGGAAGACCAGAATACCCCTCAAAGGCAGCAAAGGCAAGATCTTAATTTCGGAATTCAAAGCTGCACCTCCTTTTCCAAAAACCTGTTGCTTTTCCTGTAGCTATACAAGATTTGTTACGTTTTTATTCTATCATAAATGTCAGAAACACGGCTATAGCAATAATTACATAGGTACACATGAAACCCGGCCTCTTGCCGGGTTTGCCAGGATACTGGTATTCGTGGAAAACATATCATTGATATGCGGTTTTACTTTGTCAGTGGCTGCCCGGCGCCAAAGATTGAGGCGCTTAAGGGGACATCCAGCGGAATTGGAGCTGCCAGCTCCAGCTTTTTCTCCACCGGCAGCGGGTCGGTCAGCGCTACCTTGATTACCTCCTCAAGACGCTCAACCGGTATAACCTGCACATCCGTATATTCCCTGAATATCTCCTGATAATTTTCAGCAGGGATGAGGATCTTGTCAGCCCCCGCCTGACGCGCTGCCTCAACCTTGGCCATCACCCCGCCTACCGGTTTAACAAAGCCGCGAATGGAAAGCTCGCCCGTCATGGCCACCTTGTTGTCTACCTTTAACCCCAGGAGGGCGGAATAGACAGCCGTGGCAATGGTCACACCCGCGGAAGGTCCGTCGGTTGGGGCGCCGCCAGGAAAATTGACATGGATATCATAGTCGCGGTGATCGACTTCCATAGTGCGGCGAAGCACTGTAAGCACGTTTTCAACCGAACTCCTGGCCATACTCTTGCGCCGTATCGTCCTGCCGCTGTCCCCTATTTCTTCCTCCTCCACCATACCGGTAACAGTTAGTTTACCCTGACCCTTGCCAACCGGCAAGGCGTTGCACTCTACTTCCAGCAAAGTCCCCATATTGGGCCCGTAAACGGCCAGACCATTGACCAGGCCCACTTGGGGCTGCGGCGGTATCTTTTTCTCAGGTCTCGGTGAGTACTGCCCGCTGTTGATGACCCACTCGATATCCGCAGTACGGATTTCTTCGCGGCCCTCGGTGATCACGATACCGCCCGCAATTTGGACTATATTAACAGCTTCGCGGCCATTCCTGGCGTATTTTTTAATGACCTCCAGGGACCCGTCCTGCAGCGGCAGTTGTATTTTTTGGGCCGCGTTGGAGGCTATCTGCTCGATTTCGTCGGGCAGGAGCTGGCGAAAAAATATTTCCAGGCAGCGTGAGCGGATGGCAGGGGCGATGTGCTCAGCCCCTCTGGTGGTGGCTCCCACCATGCGAAAATCAGCCGGCAGCCCGTTTTGGAAGATATCGTGTATATGAGTGGGGATATTGGTATCTTCCGAATTATAATAGGCGCTTTCCATAAACACCTTGCGGTCCTCTAAAACTTTTAACAGCTTATTGAGCTGAATTGGATGAAGCTCACCGATTTCATCAATAAACAACATCCCCCCGTGCGCCTTGGTAACAGCACCGGGCTTCGGCTGTGGGATCCCCGCTACGCCCATGGGTCCCGCCCCCTGGTAGATCGGATCATGCACCGATCCAATCAGCGGGTCCGCTATACCACGCTCATCAAAGCGCGCGGTAGTCGCATCCAGTTCAATAAACTTGGCGTCTTCTTTAAACGGCGAGAGCGGGTTCTTTTTGGCCTCTTCCAGTACCAACCTGGCCGCAGCGGTCTTGCCTACACCCGGCGGGCCGTAAATGATAACGTGTTGAGGGTTGGGCCCGCAGAGAGCCGCTTTCAAGGATTTTATCCCTTCCGCTTGCCCAATAATTTCACTAAAAGAAGTAGGGCGAGTTTTTTCGGCAAGCGGTTCATTCAAAGAGATCGAACGCATTTTCTGCAGTTTCTCCATCTCTTTGCGTGATTCTTTTTCCACTACGGTCTTGCTGCCTTGCTGAGCTTTAAGCAGGTTCCAGAAATAAAGTCCGATGATGACTGCAAAGAAAACCTGGACAAATGTCAAAATACTCCCAAAACCATAGGAATTTTCTCCCATTTATATCACCTCATCAAAAAAGGGCTTCTAACCCTTAGTATTGCTAAGTTTTGCAAAATTTAATCTGTCCAGTAATAAAAAAAAACAGACATTAATTCCTTTAAAGGAAAATAACGGCTATTTTTTTAGTAAATTTTAGTATATAATGCAAATAGTATGAATATTTTTAAGGTAAAGGGAGTGATTATCAAAGGAGCATCCGGTCAACCAACCAGCAATTAAAATTTTTTGGAGGTGCAATCATGGCTGATAACAAAGTCTACGAAATCAAAGAATCCGCCATAGCCGACCCCGGGCCGTTAGGCCTGGCCTGTTTTGCTCTAACCACTTTTTGCCTTAGTATGGTAAACGCCGGCCTGGTTGTCAAAGAGTCTGTAGCCGTGGTCATCGCCTTAGCCCTGGTTTACGGTGGGGCAACTCAAATACTGGCTGGTATGTGGGAGTTCAAGAAAAACAACACTTTCGGCGCGACCGCTTTTTCCTCTTACGGCGCTTTTTGGATTTCCTTAGGCGTATTTGAACTGTTTGGAGCACAAAAGATCTTAGTTATCCCGCCACAGGGTGTCTGGCTGTTCCTGCTGGCCTGGACCATCTTCACCTTTTATATGTGGATCGGCAGTTTTGGTACCAATAAAGCTCTCGTGGCCACTTTTACCCTATTACTACTGGCCTTCATATTACTTACTATCGGCGCGGCTGGGAACGCATCAGCTCATACCATGGGCGGTTATGCGGGTATTCTTACCGCCATTGTCGCCTGGTATACCTCGTTTGCCGGAGTATTAAACAATACTTTCGGGCGAGTCGTGCTTCCGGTAGGCCCCTGCAAGAAGTAGCTCCCCTGGAGATTAAAAAATCCTGGCTGTTTTAAACAGTCAGGATTTTTTTACTGGTTTAGCTTTTCATTCAGCCCGGCTTTCTTATGGCTATGCTGTTTCTTCCTTCTTTTTCTTGCGGTCAATGGCGATAATGCGGGGAGGCTCCTTCTTTTGAATGGTCTCCCTCGTCACGATACATTTGGCAATATCAGTGCGGGAAGGTATATCATACATCACATCCAGCATAACCTCTTCAAGAATTGAGCGCAGGCCGCGCGCTCCGGTATTGCGCTTGAGCGCCTCCTCGGCCACCGCCGTTAGCGCATCCCGGGCAAATTCCAGGGCAACCCCGTCGAGATCAAACAACTTCTCATACTGTTTCACGAGCGCGTTGCGCGGCTCGGTGAGAATGCGGATTAACGCGTCCTCGTCCAGTGCGTCGAGGGTTACGATAATAGGCAAACGGCCGACAAACTCAGGAATCAGTCCGTATTTCAAGAGGTCCTCGGGCAGAATTTTGCTTAATATTTCCCCGATCTTCTGCTCTTTCCTGGGCTTGATATCAGCCCCAAACCCCATCGATTTTTTACCTGTGCGGTTCTGAATAATCTTATCGACCCCGTCAAAAGCGCCGCCACAGATGAACAGGATGTTGGTCGTATCCAGCTGGATGAACTCCTGGTGAGGGTGCTTGCGACCACCCTGGGGCGGTACACTGGCAACAGTACCCTCAAGTATTTTCAACAGCGCCTGCTGTACACCTTCACCGGAAACGTCCCTGGTAATGGAAGGATTTTCCGACTTGCGGGCTATTTTATCTATTTCATCGATGTAAACAATGCCCTTTTCCGCCTTCTCCACGTCATAATCCGCTGCCTGGATCAGTTTGAGCAGGATGTTTTCAACATCCTCACCGACATAGCCGGCCTCAGTCAGAGATGTGGCGTCGGCAATCGCAAAGGGAACGTTCAAAAGGCGAGCCAAAGTTTGGGCCAGCAGGGTTTTACCGCTGCCGGTAGGCCCAAGCATCACAATATTGCTCTTCTGAAGCTCAACATCATCGATTTTGCCGCCCAGGTTGATTCTCTTATAGTGGTTGTAAACAGCAACCGCCAGAGATTTCTTGGCGCTTTCCTGGCCGATGACATACTGGTCGAGTATTTCTTTGATCTCTTTTGGCTTTGGTATGTCACCCAGTTCCAGGCCCATGTCCTCACTGAGTTCTTCTTCAATAATCTCATTGCATAGTTCGATGCACTCATCACAGATGTAAACGCCGGGACCGGCAACCAGCTTCTTGACCTGATCCTGCAGCTTACCGCAAAAGGAGCATTTCAATTGTCCTTTGTCACCGAACATATTACCACCTCTTTTACCTTTGCTTCCTGCCATCAAACACCTCGTCAATTAAACCGTATTCTTTGGCCTCCTGAGCGGACATAAAGAAGTCCCGCTCGGTATCATGTGATATCTTTTCAATGGGTTGACCCGTATGATTGGCAAGGATTCCGTTCAGGAACTCCCTCATCCGCAGGATTTCCCTGGCGTGGATATCAATATCCGTTGCCTGGCCCTGGACCCCGCCAGCCGGTTGGTGAATCAAAATCCTGGCGTAAGGGAGGGCGTATCTTTTCCCTTTCGCCCCTGCAGCAAGGAGCAGCGAACCCATGCTGGCCGCCTGGCCGAGGCAGATAGTGGACACATCAGGCCGCACGTACTGCATGGTGTCGTAAATTGCCATCCCCGCGGTGACAACACCACCGGGAGAGTTAATATAAAAATGGATGTCCTTTTCCGGGTCCTCTGCTTCCAGGAAAAGCAGTTGGGCGATAATCAGGTTGGCGACATTGTCATCAACGGGCCCGCCAAGGAATACGATACGGTCTTTTAAAAGCCTGGAGAAAATATCATAAGACCGTTCACCGCGATTGGTCTGCTCTACAACTATAGGAACAAGGTTCAATTTATTCAAGCCTCCTAGCACGAATTAAAGTCGCTTCTAGATTATTAATATTACTATTCCTCAGTCTGTTCTTTGGTGTCCTCTTCTGTAGTCTGTTCTTTAGTGTCCTCGACCATGAAAGTGGAGACGTCTACAATTTGAGCATTGTCCACCAGTAACTGCACAGTCTTTTCCATGACCAAGCTTTCAGTTATAAATCCTAATTGCCTTTCTTTTTTCAACGTATTGTAGAATTCTTCCGGGTCCTGCTGGTAATGGGCAGCCACCTTGGCGCTTTCCGCTTTTATTTCTTCTTCACTGGCAACAATCCCCTCGTTTTTGGCGATCGCCTCCAAAACCAGATTGGTCCTTACTCTCCTCTCAGCTTCGGGCCGCAGCTGCTCACGCAGTTCCGGCATGGAACTGTTGGTATACTCAAGGTAGGTTTCGAGATTAATACCTTGACCGGAAAGGCGATTGTTCATGCCGCGAATCGTTTCTTCAAGTTGGCTATTAATCATGCTCTCGGGGACTTCCACTTCAGCGTTGCCGACCGCCAGGTCAATCAGGTCCTGCCTGAACTGGTATTCAGCCCTGCTCTCGGCAGTCTGTTTTAATTTATTCCTGGTGTCAGCCCTTAATTCCTCCAGGGTGTCAAACTCACTGACATCCTTGGCGAACTCATCATCCATATCCAATAGTTCTTTACGCTTGATGCGATTAACGGTGACCTCAAAAGTAGCCTCTTTGCCCGCTAATTCCTCGGACTGGTAGTTTTCCGGGAAGGTTACATTGATTACCTTGTTTTCACCAATGGACATACCGATCATCTGGTCCTCAAACCCTGGAATGAAAGAACCTGACCCGATGGTCAAGGGATAGTTTTTGCCTTCCCCTCCTTGAAAAGGTTCCCCGTCAACTTTACCCAGAAAATCTAATTCAACCTGGTCACCGTCTTCAACAGTACCTTCTTCTATAGTCAGCAACTTGGCATGTCTATTGCGAAGGCGCTCCAGCTCAGCCTCTACATCTCTTTCCTGGATCTCAGTTACAGATTTGGATAGCTCAATGCCTTTGTACTGTCCCAGTATAACTTCCGGCTTCACCTCAACCGTAGCTTTTAACAGCACTGGTTTTCCATCTTCAGCCTGAACGATTTCCATCTTGGGCTGGTCGATCGGCTCAATCCCGGTATCTTCAACCGCTTTAAAGTAAACCTCCGGAACCAGTGACTCCATAGCCTCCTCGTAAAGGGCTTCTTTACCTACAAAACGCTCAAAGATGGGTCGTGGTGTTTTGCCTTTCCGGAAGCCCGGGATATTTACTTTTTTCACCATCTTGCGGTAAGCTTTATCCAGAGCCTGGGAGACTTCTTCAACGTCTACCTCTATTTCCATTTCTACAGTATTTTTTTCGATCCTTTCCGCGTTAGCCTTCATATATGCTCCCCCTTAAATTGTGGAATTATAAACCGTGTATACAATAAGAATAAAAGAATACTTTGCCTAGCAGTATGTACCATTAATTGCAATTATTATATTGTAACCAATTTTAATCATTTATTCTCCGGCTAAAGGCTGTTTTCCTCCCATTCAAACTAAAAATACCAAGGCCTATAGCCCTGGCTACCAAAATTGCCATATAAGGTTGGGCTTCCCAACTGCAACCCGAGCAAGTGTTGCAGCGGCATACCTGATATGTTATCATTTATTATAACTGCCCCAGAATTAATTATCAATATAAACCCAAGCTTTAAGGGCAAAAAAATAACAGCGCGCGACATTATTACAGAGCTATAACATGATGCCCCTTAATCCTTGACAACACTTTGATTATTTGTTAACATATCATGTGCGGACAGTGGGGTAACCCAAGTCTGCAGCCAAGAAAACATGGTGGGTGTAGCTCAGCTGGTTAGAGCACCAGATTGTGGCTCTGGGGGTCGTGGGTTCGAGTCCCATCATCCACCCCATTATAAAATTGGGGCGTCGCCAAGCGGTAAGGCACCGGTCTTTGGAATCGGCATTCGTTGGTTCGAATCCAGCCGCCCCAGCCATTTAATTTTATGGGCCATTAGCTCAGTCGGTAGAGCACCTGACTTTTAATCAGGGTGTCCCGCGTTCGAGTCGCGGATGGCTCACCAAGAAAAGACTTCCGTAAAAACGGAAGCCTTTTTATTTTTTATGGTTGGTTGACTGACCATGCATCACATTTTTCTGTTAATCTTTCTGTCATTTTTAATATACTAAAAACTTTTTTTCAATAACCATGGAACTTGTTTAAATTGTTCAAATGATGATAATATTTTTAGGAATACTTTTGCATTTCGGAGGTATATAATATGAATCACCTTATTCAAAAGTTAATTGAATTTAGAGACCAACGAAACTGGAAACAATTCCATAACCCCAAAGATTTGGCCATATCACTTGTACTGGAAGCTAGTGAACTTCTAGAAAATTTCCAATGGAAAAGCAGTGAACAAGCCGTTCGAGAGAAAAGTAAGAGCATCGAAGAAGAAATGGCTGATGTTTTTACCTATTTACTTCTTTTATCTAACGAGATGGGCATAGATTTAGAGAAGGCCGTAATAGATAAAATAGCAAAAAACGCTACAAAATATCCTGAAAGCAAATCATTTGGATCTAACAAGAAATATACAGATTTATAGTTTTGTTGTAGATTCAATAATTTTTGGCATGCCATATATTACCAGATATAATTTATATACTTATACTGGCGGCATTATACACTATGTACTTTATATTACTTTTATTGTCCCTTCACTCCCATCCCATATGAACCAAGCATAGGCAGCTTGATCTGTCTGGTAATCATCATCAAAATAAGGCCTGTCCGACAAAGCATATAGGAAGGAAACGGGATAATTCTGCCAAAAATCGTACCTATCCCCAGACTCCAAATATGCTGTTTTCATGAGCATAATTATTTGACCTTTTTCTGAGACCACCTCAAAACATTTCATGATTATCTCTTTTGCAATATTATAAGGCGGGTTGGTGATAATAGTGTCATACTTCTGATCAGGTTGCCAGGTTAAAAAATCAGCGATAAATACGTTGCCGAATTCCTGCAGTTTCTTCTCTTCTGCTTTGCGAATTTCAACAGAGGTTATGGAATTTTTATATCCAAAATTCCTGATAGCTTTCAATACCGCTCCGTCTCCGGCGGTGGGGTCTAAGATATGACCGTAAAGTCTTCTATGTTCCAGTAGTTTTCTTACCACCCATTCGGGCGTTACATAGTAATCATAATCATTTCTTTTCTTAGTCACTCCCTATTCCTCCTTTTTATACTAATAGCATGAAACTTAGGTCCCAGAACAGGTCCTGCCAGGATACTTTGATGCTTTTGAGAACATATGAATTCAGACAATAGGATCACCGAAGAAGGGCCTCTAGAAGCCCTATTTTTTGGGGATTACTAGAAGCCCTTCGCATGCAATTATCCTATCTACCGGAGGTTTTGTCAACGGGCCTAACTTTCTGCGTCCACATTTTTATGCAAAGTTAGTTAATGGCACTTAGCCAATGCTTGCAAATACTCTCTCCCTGATTTCAGACAAGCTTTCTTCTCTTAATAGCTGGCCGTCCTTAAATACAGGCTCCAATAGATCAACGGACTCATATTCTTTTTGTTGTTCTCTATTAAGATTATCAATGAAATTTATATTTCCATTATCGTCCTTAGTCACAACGACCAATCCAAGTTGAGATTTTTTCCATCTTTGTGGATCTGTGATCGGATCCTTGTAAATTTTACGTTCCTCCCCGCCTACCACCGCATACGTCGACTTCAGTGAAAATCCAAAATCATCTCTTGTCTTACGTTGATAGGTGAAGGAACCAATGCCGAAGACCATGTTCGTAGAAGCAAAGCCTTTATCAGCTAATTGCTGCAAGATATCCCGGCAGCTATCAATAGTGATAGCCTCTCCATAAATACAGCCAATATGGGTATCCAGGTGTTTGAAACCCTTATCGGTAGTGGAACCACCAAAGATATCCCAGAGGATTTCTACAACACCCTTGCGTTCATTTTCGGTCTCACCATCGGGATCCCCACACATAATCTTAACCGGATCACCCGAATCAGGCCTGATAACCACCCGGCCCTCCCTGGCCATAATGACGTCTTTCAGTGGCTTAACAACGTTATCCAGAACATTCCACAGATCCCAGGTATCAGAGACAATGGAAAGGAATCCGGTCGGGTAGACTTCGGTCATTAAATACTTATAGCTTTCGTATTCATTCCTGCCGAAGACCTCCATCACACTGTGTTCCGTTGCGGGGATGGCAGTTCCGACAAGTTCTTTTTCAATATCGGCGTTATAATATTTTTCCAGATACAAAACTGCTGGAGGAGTATCTGTACCGGTAAAGGCCAGCAGGTGTCCGGCGCCGCTCAACTGGGCCGCAGACAGCGAAGCTAAACCACGCATTGAAAAGTCATGCCCGCAGAACTGCACGAATTCCTTGGCGCCACCGGTCATGTCACAAAAGGAATCCATGATTTTCCGATATTCAAGAGCGAGAGTCGCTGACGTTGATGGCATCCATAATTGGCAGGACAACAATGTTTCAAGGTAATTTGTCACCCAGAAAAATTCTGGTTTAGTATTTTCAATTGTTAACATAGGAACCCTAATCGGCACTAAAGTTCCTTCTTTAACAGCCTTGATTAATACTGGAACATACCCCAGATCATGCAATTTTTCAATGTGCTGCGTTTCCGGGTTTTCACGTCCAAGCGTATATTTGATGAATCTCCTGTATTCATCAACCACTTCTTTTTTGGGCCTGGAGAAGAAATACTCATTAAAGTAGTCAAGAAGAAATTCTTTAACAAATCCTTGGAAGCCAAATGCTACAACCTTATCAACGCCATTAATCCTGGACGCTCTCGGAGTCCAGGTTGAATATACTACTTCAGTGTCTTTTGGATACTGTTCCCTATGCGAAATCTTATAAAAATCGCACAGTAATGAAGCTGGATAAATATACTTTTTTGTACTCACACTTGACATCTCCTTAATTTGTTTACTAAAAAATTAATTACTTCTCCCCATGCATAATGCTTAAATCCACCAAAGATGAGTCAATTGCCAGAAAACTATGAAACATCGATGGAAAACTCCTCACATATTCAATACAAGCAGCTAATACTGTCAATAACTTTTTCAGCAAAAAGATATCACAGGATTCCAATTTAATCAAGCCCTAAAACGTCCATCAACGATAATTTTTTGAATTTTATTATATAATTCGATTCATATTGCAGCCTTAATTAAAATTTGGAGGTAAGGTATTTTTGTGAAAACTTTGTGCAATAAATCACTAGCGTTACACAAAAATTGCAGGTAAGGGAGTATCAACATAAAGTTTAAAGTTCTATTCAATAGAACAGCATCTAATTATAGAGTTTTCGCAGCACGAAAGTTAAAGCCGGCCCTTTAAAAATGCAGTCAAGCAAGGGGACAAACTGTTGATTAAATCCTATAATCACAATCCGATATTGTAAGATGCTTCACAAGGTTTATTTTAAAATTTGTCAGATATTATTTGAAATGCTTCCGAAATTATTCACGCGAGGGTTAAATTTTAACTTCATAATTGGTTTGGTAAAATACATTTCATAAAAACATCCTTTCGTCTTGTTGGAACGGTTCTTTAGGGGTAATTGTACCTTTGCCGCAATGAGGATGCCTTTTGTTGTTTTCAAGTCCATCAACTCAAGCCAGTTTCACCAAGGCTTCATGGCTATTTTTATGTGCGGAAATTGAGTAATATAAAATTAATTATATCATAAATAATTGATATATTTTGTCGTAAGTAGTCGATGCTAATGTACAATTCTCATTAGCATCTTTATGTTTTTCCATTATTAAATTGGTTAATTTGAAAAGTTGAACATGGCCTTAGTTGCTGAACTTACCAGCTTAAATACTCATGATTTATACTCCAGACTTATTGCAGAAAAAAAACTGAAGCCGTTCATAATTTATCCACCAAGCAGTTGACAATCAGAATCACATATACTATAATCACAAAATAATTAAAAATTAAGTTAAAAGGCGGTAACAGTTAATGGCATTTGAAGTATACAAACCACGTGGTGAAAAAGTCAATAAAATCCCATTAGTATCACTGTCAAAGAATTCAATAGTTTTGAATAAAACATCCAGGGAAAAACTAAACGCTACAAGTATTGAATTGGCTTTTGACAAAGACACTAACACTCTTAGAATCAAAGAATCTGCTGACGGGCAAACACTCAAGAAAACAAAGGTTTTTGCTAAGGGTTTCTTCAACCATTTTGGTATAAATAAAAAGGGTAAATTTCCTGCCAGCTATGATGAAACAGAAAATGCTTTATTTGTTGAACTAAAATAACCTGCAAAAGCAGGTTTTTTTATGAGTTATTATTATTTTACACATTCAATACTATGTGTAAACATCCAGTTTTCATATAATCTAGTTACTAATTATTCCCCTTTTTATCGCTATTAATCACCCGTCATCCATACAGTGATTTTGAAACCCTAAAAATGATGTATATTTCTGTCTTAATCCATAGATCCTTAAAAATATGTTACATGTTAATTAATTGTTTTGCTATTGTTTTAAGGGAATAATTTTCACTACCTAAACATATAAATTATATGGCATATAATGTTATCCCTTGACAGTAATAGTCCTGTGTAGTAAATTATATAAGTAAACTTTCGTATCAACTGGATTATAAGACCCCGTTAATGAGATTAACAACTCAGAAGTTTAAAAAATCATACAATCCTTTGATAATGAACAATTACATGCGGGCGTGGCGGAATGGCAGACGCGCTGGACTTAGGATCCAGTGGGGTTAAACCCGTGAAGGTTCAAGTCCTTTCGCCCGCACCAAATTTGAGGGCCTTTCAACCAGTGGCAAAAGCTCTGTATTTTTCACCTAGTCCATTGTGTCTGGAAAGCGTCCGTCAAACACAATGGACTTATCCCCTTCGTGAATCTAACGGAAGGGGGTTATTTATTTTATGACGTATCCCATGCATTGAAAAAACATCCCTTCCTACAACTAGCCTCAATTTTCATTTAATCGGCCAGCCGGTACCGCAGGGGATGTTGAGTTTGTCGAAGTGCAGGTAAGTGTTTCATGACAAAGATGCCCAGGGCCACCGGTAAGAAGGTTGTATCAGCTCTCAAAAGCGCCGGCTTTATCGTAATAAGAGTAACCGGCAGTCATGCAGTATTACTATAAATTAATCTTCCTTGCTATCTTCCTCAGAATCTTCTTTATTATCTTTAGCTCCGGACTCCTTTGCTCCGTTATCTTCCTTATTAGGTGATATTTGATTTCCTGTATCCTGTATGCTTTTATTGACATCCTGAACGGCTTTGTTAACGTTCTGGATGCTGTCATTAACATTTTTAATGCCGTCGGTAATGTCCGGCGCATTGCCACACCCGTAAGTAAACAAAGAGAACATAAACATAACAGCTAATATACAAAATGTTTTTTTCATCTGAAAATACCTCCTGAAAAAAATAATTTATTTTGTCTACAGCCATGGCAAAACATTCAGATCGCATTTTACCGCAGTTCCGGTAGAATCCCCCCTCCCTCAATATTTTATGTATTCCCTTTTTTATTCAGAACATTCCATGGCATGTACGTAAACCAATATCTTTTTGTAAGTAGCGTCTGTTTTCCAGATGCTTTTACAGCCAGGAGAGTTCTTCGACAGCTGCGGAGGCCGGCCTTCCCTGGTTGTGTGTACCCTTATGGCCATCGCTAGATTGGACTTCCGTCACGCTCCTCTCTGGGATTGGTGAAAAGATGACAGCATACATTGACGATGATTCCCAGTATCAGGAACTTATTGACAACCGGTGGATAACCCGGTTGATAACTTGCAAATTTTGGTTATTGCATAGCCCGGTGTCCGATCTGCCTGAAAGTCAACAAATAAGTCACCCGGCATAACGATCTTACCGGGTGACTTTGTTTTTTCGTGTTCACTAAAAGTAAGTTTTGGTGGACACCTTAAAAACTGTAATATTTAAAAATTGGATTTAGGCTGCTGATAATAATTTTTTGGGACACTTTTCAACACACACATTACATTTTAAGCAGTCAGCGTCTAAGATCTGTCCTTGCTCTTTATGGTCTAACACGTTAATCCCTACCGGACAGTCCTTTGAACAAAGATTACATCCCTTACAAGAGTCAACATTAAATGTAACGTGATTGATTTTAGTTTTCAATGCTTCAATACTAGCAACATAATATGACATTGTTCCCATCGGGCAAATTGTGCTACAAAAAGCTATTAGTACAATCCAAAACCAATCGTGTATAAATTTTTTCACCGCAACCATCTGACAAGCTCCTCATCAAAATATTATTTTTATGACGCCTCATGGGGTACATAAAAATAATACTCGACAACGCTATATTTGTCAATCGTAATATTACAATATTACGATATTTAGTTATATACGTCTCCCTCCTAACGCGGGAATTCCATCCAGTGTTTGGTAAAGATATTTACATATAGTACAACACATTATAAAATACATTTAAGATAATGGCAGGGGGCGAATATGATGGACAACGGCTTATCGAGATTCATAGATACAGCTAAAAACCTTGGTGCTTATGATGCAAAAATTATTGATCCAAGTACTATAAAAACAGCAGCATGGGTAAGAATGAAGTGTATGTACGGTTGTAAACATAGAAAAGTGCACTGTTGTCCTCCAAATACTCCCACCCCTAAAGAAACTCAAGAAATAATTGATTGTTATAAGACTGCTTTGCTTATACATTGCAAGGATAAGGACCCTTCAGAAACCGTTTTAAAACTTGAAAGAGCAATTTTTTTAGAAGGGTTTTATAAAGTTATAGGCTACGGGTGTGGAGCCTGTATGTTATGTAAAACCTGTCAGGATGAGAAATGCGCCAATCCCAAAGATGCAAGACCATCAATGGAAGCATGTGGTATTGATGTGTATGAAACAGTAAGAACAAATGGTTTTCCTATTGAGGTTGTGAAGGACAGGAAAAGTAATGGTAATTATTATGGTTTATTACTGATTGAATAGAATTTATCACTATATCCACATAGTCCCTGCAAACGATTTGCAGGTTTTTAGAGTTTGCAAAGAAAAGAGCCCAAGGCTCTTTTCCCTTTCAATCTAATGCTGCTGCTTAACAAAAACCACATTAATGGCCTTTACTAAAGCATTTACTTTGTCACCTTTTTTAAATCCGGCTTCTTCAAAACTGTCTCTCGTCATCACGGACGTGAGTCGGATATTATTATCCCCTCAGTCCCCTACTCACATGCTAACCTGCGCCATAACATTGTCTGTCTTTATATCCTCAATTTCACCATTAATGTTATTACGTACACCAGCTTCCATAAAATTCACCTCCCCTAAATAATATCTTGATCATTGTCTTATTCTCCCCGACATCAGCTTTTTTAGTCATCTCAAGAAGCCATATGTGATTAACCCTGGATAAATACTTTGTATAAATAAAAAGCAACACCCCGTTGATTGATGGGGGTGTTGCTTTTTATTAGGCCTTAGGTCAAGCTTACGTATAAGGCTCTCTCTTCTTCCTCAAACCTTGCCTCGTATCTGCCCTTCTTATTGATACCAAAGTGATTGAAGAAACCCCTGGCAAAGACTTTGGTCTTCTTGACAGTCTGACCTTCACTTGCTGCCTTGATCCTGATCGTGTTGGTGTCATTATCAAAGGCCAACTCAACATTATCGGCTTTGAGTTTTTCACGTGAAATCTTGTTGAGCACAATCGAATTTTTAGAAAGTGAGACCAGGGGCACCTTTCCCACTTTCTCGCCGCGCGGTTTGTATACTTCAAATGCCATGATTTACCCTCCATTACGTAATATAGAACTAATAGGTATTATAGATCATTGTTTTGCTTGTGTCAATTTTTGCCTTCAATAATTATAAAAACCGGCTATTGAAGGAGCCTTACACCATCTAGTTTGCCCGGATTTTAATGTTAATATATGATTCAGCCCTAAATTATATGCCTATTCGTAATAATTTTGCAATAATAACAAGATATTATTGATAAACCATCTCAACACCGAGCAGTTCCGCTATCCGGCCCAGCGGCAACATTAAATAGCCGCCCTTATCGTAAGGTATAATTTCCTGGTAAACTGTCTGACCATTTACTAAAAATTCCGCTTTTCCAGCGCTCACCCGGACAGTTTTCCCTGCCTACATCAGGGTAACAGCTCCGGTTGTTTGATCCTGTTCTATTGTTGTTTCCAGCGCATCGGCAAGTGAGATGGCTAAATGTATCACTTGTTTTGATGTCGGCGGTAACCGGGTAAACTACCTTTCTTCCGTTGACTGTCAAATAATCAATGTTTACTGATATTCTTCTGGCGCCGTTTTTTGCGGGACCAGTCAGCTGGTTATACAGTTTGTTGATAATAGTTTCTTCTATACTTGTAAAACCGCTTTCTGTATACCTGTAATGTCCTCCGTTGATGATAAGGATCACACCGCTATTCTCGTCACGGTCAAAATACATATCACTGATAAGGCCGTAACTCTGCCCGGCATGACCGGTAAGCCTCCGGCCGGCCAAACTATCAGTAATATAGAAGTTCAGACCTTTTTGCTTGTAAAAACCCTCAAGCCCACTGCCAAACCACTGCATCTGCTGCATTAAATCCACGGTGTCCGGGTTTAAAATACAGCGATATAATCACACGCGGGTACGAATCCCCCCTCGCTGTCCGGTGTATAGAGCACGGCAACCCTGTCGAGTTGGGCTATGCCGGCAAGATCATAACTCGCCTCCATCCCCAAAGGCCGAAAGATGCGGTCATTACAGTAGTCATTGAACCTTTCGCCTGAAATCTTTTCCACCAGGCTGGCGATAATTCCGGAGCCGAAGTTGGAATAAGTAAAACCAGCGCCGGGTCTGTAGGCAGCCCAAGTTGCGCTATCGTTAAAACTTCCGCCAGGCAACAGGATATCCTGAAGCAGGGGTGTATTGGCAGAATTTATCGCCACATTATAACCACCCTTGCCGCCGTTGTCCAAAATGCTGGAAGTATGAGTGAGCAGCATGCGAAAAGTGATTTTATCATCCGGATAGTTGGGATTTCTAACTGTGAATCCAAGGTAGTCGCTGATTCGTCGTCCAGTCCAAACCTGCCCTGCTCCCAGAGTTGCATCAGAGCAGTGGCTACCACTGTTTTGGATAGCGAGGCGATACGGTAAATGGTATCGGCGCCCGCCGGCCTATCCCTTTCCAGATCGGAGAAGCCATAACCTTTTGACCAGACGACCTTGCCGTCCTTGACAAAGACGGCGGATAGCCCCACAATCTGGTCTTGCTCCATGGCTGTTAAAATTTCAGCGTCCAGATCGCCGCCCAAAATATTGGTATAAGGGCTCAAAGCAACTTCACCGGAAACGGGATTATGAGGCACAATATCAGGCTTTTCCCCAAACATCGGTGTTATAGTTGTTATCAGCATCAACTGCGCCAAAAATAACAGAATTGCCATTTTGAACCGGGAATTATTGTAATACTTCATAGATATTTACTACCTTTCCCGCCAATTAAACGCTTACTTGGCATTATTACTTTATTATTCAGATTCCTCTTGTTTAAAAAATTCGTCCCGCCCTTAACAGGTCCCTGCGCAATGCATTTGAAAATTATTGCCTGTTTAACCATTACACAAGAATTAGTCCAAATATGACAAAAAAATACCCTCTCCAACAATTGTTTTCAAGGATATTATCAATTCAAACTATTGATAGCTACAGACGGGCTCATTTACTGCAGGATTTTTAACGACTCCTTCAACTTCTTAAAGGTTACCTCCAGGGACTCAGAAATCACCCTGACATTTCCGATTACCGGCATAAAATTGGTATCACCGCCCCAGCGGGGGACAACATGGATATGAAAATGTCCGGGCACCCCGGCGCCGGCAGCTTTGCCGATGTTTGCGCCCACATTAAAGCCTTCGGGATTAAAAACCCGCAGGACCTTGACCATTTTTTGAGTCATCAGAACAAGCTCAGCCGCTTCTTCCCCGGTCAGGTCTTCGATGTCCGCCACATGCCTTTTGGGCATTATTAAAAGGTGCCCGTTGTTGTAAGGGTAGAGGTTCATTAAGACAATTGTTTTGTCTCCCCGCAGCAATACGAGATTTGCCTCATCCTCATCAGACTGCAATTTTTGACAAAAAACACAGCCCTCCCCGTGGCTGCCTCCTACATAAACCGATCGCCACGGCGCCCAAATACAATCCAAAAGCCCTGCCTCCCTACGTGTGAATTAAAGAAAAAGCCCGGAGGCTTTTCCTTGATACTTTCTTTTTGAAGGATAAACCTATAATATATTCAGATCATACCACTTCCGCATTGTCATCGCAACTCACTTACTTTCTGCGGCAATTTGCATGCTAATCTTTTTTAATAAACCCTCTTTGGATACTGCATAACAGAGTTTTGTTAAACCGGACTCCAGCCCTTTTCCATACCAAAGTATATCTCTACTTTTGTACCACACGGAGCATAAATATCTTTTGCCCCCCACTTCAATCTGTACATACTCCTCCTTTTTAGCCAGCATCAGAAAGCCCCCTTCCTAACATTAGCTTCCTACCATTAGTTAATTCATTCGCCAAAATAATGGATAATCCTTTAGGAATTTTCCGACAATTCTCAACATTTAAACACTATTTCCGCCATTTATCTCTGATTGTCGGGGGGGGGGAAGGGGTGATTCTTCCTGCGTCTAAAAAGCGTCCCTCCTAATTTTTAATTTGGACAGCCTCCATTTATGACATCTTTTTTAATCCTTATTTTACCGTCTCAACATTAATATTTTTTCCGTCAGTGGTAAAAACAATTGTCCCTCTCTCGTCAGTACGTAAGATGTCCACGCCGGCTTTTTTCAACTTAGCCAGGGTAGTCGGGTGGGGATGGTGGTAATCGTTATCTGCCCCGAGTGAAATGACGGCGTATTCAGGCTTAACTATACTTAAAAAAGCCGGAGAAGTGGAGGAATTGCTGCCATGATGGCCAACCTTGAGGACATCAGCCCTGACGTCGGCGCCACTGTTGAGCATCTCTTTCTCGGACTCCGATTCAGCATCGCCTTCCAGAAGGAACGATACCTCACGGTAGGTGATCTTGATTACCGCTGAATAATTGTTCAGGTCATTATAGGAAGAGCCAATAGGGGCCAGGACTTTCACCGAAAGCCCCTCTTCCTCCAGGATATTCACGCCGGCTTTGGCCGTAGTTACCTGCAGCCCTTTGCCGGCAATCGCTTCCAGCAGTTCCCGAAAAGTCCTGGTATTGGCCGTAACTTTGGGCAACAGGATTTCGCCAACAGGGAATTCCTGAATAACTGTATCAAGCGAGCCGATATGGTCTTCATGAGGATGGGTGCCAACCAGGTAGTCCAGCCTGGCAATTCCTCGTGCTTCTAAATAGTCAATAATTGCGACGGCGCTGTCATTCTTTCCTGCATCCACCAGCATGTTCCGCCCGTCTGGAAACTGTACGAGTATGCAGTCTCCTTGCCCAACATCTAAAAAATGGACGCGTAAAGCGCCGGGGGAAACCTCCCGCTCCGACAACCCGTTGGACTGTTCGGGGGGTGTGGTTAACCCGCAGCCGGCCAACCCAAAGGCTAAAAACAAAATCAACAACAAGATCGATAATCTTTTCACACTATACCTCTATCTTAAACTGCTACGCAGTTTTGCGCGATTGAAATCGTACCCGTATGGCAAAGTCTTCATACTCTGCTGGCGCCGGACAAGCGGTACGAGGCTATCTTTAATCTTTAAATACCTGGCGCGCCAGCCTTTTGATATCCTCCTTAACAGTGGCTGTAGCCTTGGCGTCGACGCCAATGGAAATTGTAACCACATCCCCCTCCAATGCTTCCGGGGGCAGAAGTTGTCTCGGCAGGTTGAATGTCTGCCGTTCATACTCAATTACAACCCAGTCACCTTCAAAGCGGTCAATTATGTACATAAGGGACCTCCGGTTATTGATTCTTAACATTTTATTTTAATTTTTACTTCGCCAGAGTTATGTCTTTGTCCTTCCTCAAAAAAAGAAGTCCCCGCTTCTTTTGAGCGAGGCATGAAAAAGTGGCATACACAATAAATGTACCCGGTTCTAGACCTTTTTATACAATAACACCATCTCGCTGCCCACCGCCTTATGAACAAAAAGTCCCGGCGTCAGCCGGGTCCATTAATACAGATTCCTTAAAAAATTTTGCTATTTATATTGACATCACCCCAAGGGCAACTTATAAACTAAAGATGTGCCCTGAAGCAGCAGTTATTAAACGCTTGCCTGGCAGCAAAAAAACATTGGAGGTAATGAATTTGACTGAAGAAAAACGTTATGATATACGTGCAAAAGATTTAGATGAAATCCCTGTGCGAACTATGCGCGGGAAGGTTACAGAATATCCCAACGACCTCGCCACTTTGATGACGGCCAGTTTAGAAGAAATTATTTCTATGGGCGGTAATTGTTCAGGACCTCCGATCGTACTCTATGATAAGGAAGTAGATTTCAATTCCATGGAGACAGAGCTGGAAGTTGCCTGGCCGGTAACAGACAAAGCCCTGGCCAATAAGGTCTTGCCGCCTGTCCATGCGGCGTCGGTAATAGAACATCTGGACCCGGATAATAGCCTGGAAGGCGCTTACGGGGCCTTGTACGCCTGGATCAAAAAAAATGGTTACCATCCGGCTTACCCTATTCGTGAAATATATGATACTGATCCGCAGGCAACATCACCCGAACAACTTTTGATTGAGATCATCCTGCCACTTAAAAAAGAACACGATTAAAAAATATGGGAGTCCAGGTATGCTCAAAATACCAGGACTCCCTTTTTTTGCAACACTCATATGGACGCAATTTAATCGTACTTGCTCTACACAGTTTTGAGGGTTTATTAAGCAATATTTTGGGGTCTTGTGCGAATGAATTCGCACCCAAATTATGGAATATTTTTGTATTAATTTGCAATTATAATTGAATGTTTTAGAAGATTAAATCAGCGCCGGGATAAATTTAGCCAGGATGTACACATCCCCTCTATTGGCGACAATCTTATGTTCAACGCTGTCAGGCACTACAACGGTGACACCCGGCTCATAGACTATTTTCCGGCCTGCCATGTACCCCAAACCGGTTCCGCCCACTACCTCATGCAGTTCCCATCTTCCTTCATGGATATGGTCCCCGATTTCAAAACCGTCTTCTATTTTCACAAGGTGGCAGCTGAATTTACCACCGTTGGTATCCCCTTTGACCATGTTCTTCTGAAAAACCCCTTTGAATTTGGCGTGTGGATACCACTCCAGGTCTTCAACAACTAAATCCTCCTGGCCGAGATAACCTATCTTTCCGGCCAGTATCCGTTCGACAAAATGGTAGTCTCCGCTCATCATTTAAAACCTCCCCTTGCTTATTAATAGAATCCGTTTCCTGCTTAACCTCTTATCCTACCTATTATCAGCAGAAAACCGGGCTTATCGCTATAGTACCATATAATTCACACAATATCAGCCTGTCTTATCCATCTGTTGCAAAATTTTGATAATGTTAAAGGGTAAGCGCTGCCGTTATCGCATAATGATGAAAAACACCCCCTGCATAATGACGACAGAAGGTGTTTTTGTGAACTTTAGGCCTTTTGCAGATTTTCCCTTAAACGGGTGGCTCATTGCCCACCGTTTTCATAGGAATAACCAGGTACTTATGGAAATACCATTCTCCGAATGCAATCAGGGCAAGTGTGATAATCCAGCCTGCCGCCGTTATCGTCATCGTGTAGTGCAGTATTTGATCGGCTATCCCTATTACCAGGGCTGCCATAACCACATCTGCAATAGTTGTATAAACATTCCCGTAGCGATGCAGTATCCACAAATCACCTGCTAAGTAGGCCACTATCGTCAGGACCAGAGCTATAACAAAAGCCTGGATGGCGGTTATTTGGCTGAATAGAGGCAATAACACGATGCTTATGATAGCAATCATAACAAATTTTATTAACAGTGCTGTAACATGTCTACTAAATATCATCATTTCACCTCCTTTTTTTTAGTATGAATCATTTTTTGTTTTTTATACATAAAAAACCCCATCATTGGGGTCCATAACCAACATGTATTCTGGTTTGTTAACTCGACTATTCTTTTATAATGAGTATAAAGTTATTATCAGCACATAGCAACTATTCTGCTTTGGCGGATCATTTCCGCCCGGCAATATTTAGCTTTATTATGCCGAACGCCCGCTGCCGGCCAAACGTTCTTCGCCGTGGTCTGCCGGATTATCCTCAATCTGTCTGAAGCGCTGCGCAGAGAGCTGGATATTCTGGCGCTCCAGTTCCAGGACACGTTTCTCCAACTTTTCAATATTTAATTGCAGACAAGAGAGCACGTCTGCTACCGGGTCGGGGAGCAGGTCGTGACGCAGGTCAATTTCTTTTTCCCCGCTTCTTTTTTCATCTAATACCTTTTTCCCATTTTGAACTACCACCCTACCAGGTACCCCCACAACTGTACTGTCCGGTGGAATGGCTTTTAGAACAACCGATCCGGCGCCAATTTTAACGTTATCACCAACGGTAAAGGAACCTAAAACTTTGGCGCCCGAACTTACTACAACGTTATCGCCTATGGTTGGATGCCTCTTGCCCTTTTCTTTACCCGTGCCCCCCAGAGTGACACCCTGGTATAGGGTAACGTTATTGCCGATTTCAGCGGTTTCGCCAATAACCACGCCCGAACCGTGGTCAATGAAAAGGCCCTCCCCTATTTTCGCTCCAGGGTGGATTTCTATCCCGGTCAAAAAGCGCCCAAACTGGGAAATCAACCTGGCCGTAACAAACCAGCGCCTCTGATAAAAGGCGTGCGCTACCCTGTATATCAACAGGGCGTGCAAACCAGGGTAGCAAAGAATTACTTCCAGTGTTGATTTTGCGGCAGGATCCCGTTCCATTACTGCACTTATGTCCTTTCTAAGCCGGCTAAACATAGCTGTCATCCTCCCAAGTGAGATAGTTGAAAATAATCACACTATTTAGATTGATTTAATAATAATTATTCCGGCAGTCGATCCTTATCTTGAGTGGTAGGTCGGCCTGCGACGGAAATATATGGTTAGTTTAGTAACCTAATTGAAAAAGTATACTTTAATCATATTAAAGTACTAGGTTTTTGTCAACTACAATAATGCTCGCCACAATAAAAAAGTCACCGTGGTTAGCACTCACAGGAGTGCAGAAAAGAAGGTACCAATTATGTTAATATCTACTACCTTAATTGACAAAAACAAGCAATAGGCCGCAATAATTACGTTTTATAACATCTATTTCAAATGATACCGCTGGATGTATATATTACCACCAAATATTGTGGGCATTACAGAACACAAATGTATAAAAAATACATATTTTACAGAGACGAAGATGAAAGGAGCGAGACAGTTGATAAACGAAATAACAATTCTTCCCGGTTTGGATAAAAGAGGGTTAAGAGAAAAATTTGATCAAATTACGCTTGCTGCCGGAGAAACCATATCGATCGTCGGCCCTACCGGCAGCGGTAAAACTGCTTTTATAACCGACATCGAGCTTCTTGCCCAGGGGGATACCTCTACCAAGCGCCGCTTGCTGGTCAACGGCCAGGTTCCCGGTGATGATGTCAGAAGCAATCCCTCTCTTAAGCCAATCGCCATGATTACGCAAAATACCAAATGTTTTGCAGACGTCTCAACTGAAGAGTTTTTGGGGATCCATGCCCGTGCCCGTGGAATTCATGATCATATGGTTGTCTATGAAACCATAGACCTGGCCAACAAGTTTACAGGAGAAAAAATCGAAAAAGATAGCAGAGTTACCGTCCTGTCCGGCGGACAAACCAGATCCCTTTTGGTGGCCGACGCCATGTTAATTGGCGCTGCTCCTGTAATCCTGCTGGATGAAATCGAGAACGCCGGGATTTTCAAGCGTGAGGTCGTCAGAATGATTCAGGATACCGGGAAAATAGTTGTTTTCGTGACCCACGACCCGGTCATTGCCCTGTTAACCCAAAAGCGCATCATCATGGAGAACGGGGCGGTCAAAAGAATCATCCACCGCAGCGACCTGGAGGTTAAAGCTGCGCACAACCTGCTCGAACTTGATGATAGGGTAGATATCATCAGAGAGAAATTAAGAGCAGGAAAAATGATTACCAAAGAACTTATTGCAGTAAATTTCGCGTAATACTTAAGATTAGTGGAGGTGCCTTTTTTTGAAACTTCTGGTTATCGCCGGGCCCCCCTCAGCCGGTAAAACTGCGCTGGTGAAACAGATTGTCAGGCGACTGCAGGGTGAAATGCGTATTGCTTTTTTAAAAATTGACGTGGTAAAAGCCTTTGAGGATATCGAATTGCGAAAAGAATTCAATATCATAACCAGGAAATGGTATTCCGGCGACCTGTGTCCCGACCATGCCGGTGTTATGATTATGGCTGACGCTATCGAGTGGGCGGCCTCTAACTACTCGGACCTGTTAATTATAGAAAGCGCAGGTCTATGCCTCCGCTGTTCGCCCTACCTGAACCAGGGTCTGGGCGTGGTCGTGCTCAGCTCAATTTCCGGCATCCACACCCCGGAAAAAATGGGCGCCATGGTAAGCCTCGCGGACATAGCCATCGTTACCAAAATTGACCTGATCAGCCAGGCCGAACGGGAAGTGATGACCCAGAAAATCAAGGAGGTCCACCCCGGGGTCATTCTAATGGAAACAAACGCCCTGCAGGGTACTTCCCTGCACCACCTGTATGCTTTGATTAAAGATTCACCGGATATTGAGGAGGAAAACCTGCTCCTCAAGGGTAACCCGCCTCTTGGAACCTGTACCATCTGTATTGGCAAAAAAGAAATTGGCTGGAAGCATCACTTTGGCATCATCCAGAAACTGGATGGTCAAACTGCCGAATACCTGTACCGAGGTGAATGATATGCCGCCACTGGAGTCTTGGCTTCCGCCGGGGAAAAACTGCGGGCTATGTGGTGAAAGCAGCTGTAAAAGCTTTCTGCGCATGATCAATACAGGACAGAAAAATTATAACGACTGCCCTTTTTACAGTGACAGGCAAACGTGCCGGCAGTCTGAACATTCAAGTGAAGCAATTTATACGGGTAAAGATATTTTGGGCCATCCTTACGATTTTGTACTGGGCCCTCTGCCGGGTGAAATCTCAGCCCGTAAAATTGTCCTGCCTTTCCGTTCAGATTTGGTAGAAAAAATGAATATCCAAAAAGGTGACCTGGTCCTCGGCCGCCCGATGGGGGCCGGTTGCCCGATACCGCATGTACTGAAGGTCATCAAGGCGGAAAAAGTCACCGGGCTTTTATATACTTGGGTGGTCGGTCCCAAGTACTCCAGGGAACAAGAAGTCAAGGACGTTAACGCTTATCATATGATTGGGTTTGAGGGAATTGCCAACAGAGTAACCAGGGAACCCGCCTTTGGTTGCCGGGTCACTTTTCTACCGGGCTTTTGTATGATGGCTTTAAACCATACCGGACTTATTAACATGATTTTACAAAAGAGCTGCGGCATGCATGTGCGTATCGAAGATATCCGCATTCTGGCCGGTATGGATTAGTGAAGCACAACTACAGATGATAAGAAGCCATTCCTTTGTGAACAGCTTCTTATCATCTTCAAACCTGGAAAACAACACTTTCAAAGACCATGCATGGCCTCGCCCAGGTCGCGGGAAACTTCGGGCAAAACATGTGGGTCGTTGTAATGGGTGGTGGCTGCGACAATGGCCTTGGCCCTGGCCGGTGCCATGCGGGCACACCGCCGCCCGGATATCGGCCGGAACCCTCTCCAGCGCCATTACGGCGCAGGCTCCGGCCTCCTCGGCAATTTTGGCCTGTTCGGGTGAGGTGACATCCATGAGCACACCATTTTTGAACATTTCGGCCAAGCCTTTTTTCAAGGTCAAGGTCCCGTTTTCTACCAACTATAACCCTCCCGTTCGTATCCCCCCAACTTATGCTTAACCGGTTATTACGGCTCCTGGAAGAGTGGTGTGCTCAAATAACGTTCACCTGTGTCAGGTAATATTGCTACAATAAGTTTGCCTTTATTCTCGGGTCTTTTCGCAAGCTGGATGGCGGCAAAAGCAGAGGCACCCGAAGAAATCCCCACTAAAAGTCCTTCTTCCCTGGCTAAACGACGGCCAATTTCAAAAGCCTCTTCATTTTTGACTTTAAATATCTCATCGACAAGCTTTAAATCCAATACATCCGGTACAAAGCCGGCGCCAATTCCCTGTATCTTATGCGGTCCCGGATTTCCCCCGGAAAGCACCGGCGAGTCAAATGGTTCCACTGCTACCACCTTGAAGTCTGGTTTACGGGACTTAATAACTTCTCCCACACCAGTGATGGTCCCGCCGGTACCTACCCCGCCGACCACAATATCCACCTTGCCGTCTGTGTCGTTCCAGATCTCTTCGGCAGTCGTGGCGCGGTGAATGGCCGGGTTGGACGGGTTTTTAAACTGCTGGGGAATAAAGGAATTGGGGATTTGGGCGGCAAGTTCCTCGGCCTTGCGGATAGCGCCTTTCATGCCGTCTGACCCGGGGGTCAGGACCAGTTCAGCGCCGTAGGCTTTTAAGAGGCTGCGTCTTTCTATACTCATTGTGTCCGGCATGGTCAGGATTAAGCGGTATCCCCTGGCCGCGGCTACAAAAGCAAGGGCTATCCCCGTATTACCGCTGGTAGGTTCAATAATAACACTATCCTTGTTGAGCAAGCCTTTGTCTTCCGCGTCTTTAATCATGCTGTAGCCGATACGGTCCTTGACGCTGCCGGCGGGGTTAAGGCCTTCCACTTTAACAACTACTTCTGCTTCCAACCCGGCCGCAACTCGCTGCAACCTGAGTAATGGGGTCCTGCCGATTAACTCCGTAAGGTTATTTGCAATTTTAGCCATGTTTCATCTGCCTCCTGTGTTTTTTACTTATTTAATTTGTTAAATTTAATTTGTTAAAATTTTTGCTCCTGAAAGTTCTTTTCCTTCGTTTAGCGCTGGTGCAAATTGGTGTACACACCGGTCGGCGCAAACGATCAGAACTGTCATGTCTGCCATTCCTCTTACGATTTGAATCCTAAAAATATAGCAACATCCAAAACATAGTATTATTATATGAATACTAATTTTATATCACATACAATAACTTCAGTCAATAGCTGTATAAGAGAATTTTTGTGGCGAATACTTTCCTGTACCTCTTGATATCCGGTCATTCCACGAGCAACATGTTTATTCAACCAGTTGCTTATAAAAAAGGCCGTATCTCATAATTAATGAGACACAGCCCTTGATTAACCAGTTAGCAGTTTTATCCTTTATTATTGAAATTTATACTTTAGCAAGCGCTTGCTCCAAATCATCGATTAAATCATTGACGCCTTCGATCCCGATTGAAAGTCTTACCAAATCCGGGGTAATACCAGCAGCTTTTTGCTCTTCCTCATCCAGTTCCGCGTGAGTTGTACTTGCCGGGTGAATGACAAGTGACTTGGCGTCCCCAACATTGGCCAACAGAGAGAACAGTTTTAAACTATTAATAAAGTTCTTTCCCGCTGCCACTCCACCTTTTATCCCAAAGGTAAATATTGAACCTGCGCCTTTTGGCAGGTATTTTTTTGCCAGGGGATAATACTGGCTTCCTTCTAGTTCAGGGTAATTAATCCAGGAAACTTTGGGATGCCGGCTTAAATATTCTACAATTTTTCTGGTGTTGGCAACATGTCTTTCAATTCGTAGAGATAAAGATTCCAGCCCTTGCAGGAATAAGAATGCACTGAATGGACTAATTGCCGCGCCTGTATTTCTTAAAAGCTGCACTCTTGCTTTTAAAATGTACGCCCGTGCCCCTAAGTCCTGTGCATATCTAATACCACCATAACTCTTGTCCGGCGTGGTGAAATCGGGGAATCTACCGCTTCCCGCCCAGTCGAATTTGCCACCGTCAACTATGACTCCTCCAATGGTAGTGCCATGCCCGCCAATGAATTTAGTAGCGGAATGAACGACTACATCCGCACCGTATTCTATAGGTCTGAGGAGGTATGGGGTTGTAAAAGTACTGTCAACAATAAGCGGCAATTTGTTCTCGTGAGCTATTTTGGCAACAGCTTCAATATCCAAAACATTTATTCTGGGGTTTCCGATAGTTTCACCATAAAGTGCCTTTGTCTTATCAGTGATAGCTTTTCTGAAGTTTTCCGGATCATCAGGATCAACAAAGATTACATTAATTCCCAATTTTCTCAAGGTAACTGAAAACTGCTCATAGGTTCCGCCATATAAGGTACTTGCAGCAACTATTTCGTCACCTGCACTGGCAACATTAAGAATAGCATATAAGATTGCCGCCGACCCTGATGATGCTGCCAGTGCGCCAACGCCGCCTTCCAATGCTGCAATTCTTTTTTCAAAAACATCCTGAGTCGGATTCATAATTCTGGTATAGATATTTCCCGGCTTTCTTAAATTGAACAGATCTGCAGCGTGATCTGCATCTTCAAAGACATACGATGTTGTTTGATAAATTGGGACTGCTCTTGCTCTTGTTGCCGAATCCGGCTCTTCCTGCCCTGCATGCACTTGTAGTGTTTCAAAACTTAGTTTCTTATTGCTCACTTTTATCTCTCCTCGTTAATAATATCTTTAAGACATACTATCATAAACCATAATTATTAAGTATTTTCCTCAAATTAGAGACATACGTCTTAACCTCAGTATAATATGATAACAACACTCTCCCTTCACCCGCATAGCCATATGATTTATTCTCAAAAACCTCCTTTATCCAATTTCGTTTATGTTATAAGGTGTTTCCTGATATACGTAATAATTGAGCCAGTTTGAAAACAGCAGGTTGGCATGACCCCTCCACTTTACGACAGGTGTCTTTTCCGGATCATCATCCGGAAAATAATTTTTGGGAATATTAATTGGAAGCCCTTTTGCCACATCCCGGTCATACTCTGATTTCAATGATAGTGGGTCGTATTCCGAATGTCCCATAACAAAAATTTGGCGGCCACCTTTAGATGACACTATATAAACACCAGACTCTCTTGATTCAGACAGTATTTCCAGCTCTTTTACTTTCTCAATGTCATCTCTTCTCACTTCTGTGTGTCTTGAGTGGGGTGCAAAGAAAATATCATCAAATCCCCTGAGCAGCCTGATATTCTTTTTGTTTACTACATGGGGAAAAACACCAAACATCTTTGCCGGAAGTTGATACTTGGGAACACCAAAATGGTGGTATAACCCGGCCTGCGCTCCCCAGCATATGTGAAATGTTGAGTATACATGGTGCAGGCTCCATTCCATAATCTTGACCAACTCCGGCCAGTAATCAACCCCCTCATAATCCATCTGTTCAACGGGGGCGCCGGTTATGATCATACCGTCGAATTTCTTTTCTTTGATCTCTTCAAATTTTTCATAGAACTTAAGTAAATGTTCCCTAGGGGTATTCTTTGAAGAATGAGTTTCCGGGTGCAGTAGAGTTACATCCACCTGCAAAGGTGAATTACTCAAATGTCTTAGTATCTGTGTTTCAGTTGTGATTTTGTTGGGCATCAGGTTTAACAAAACAATACTGAGCGGTCTTATATCCTGGTGGACTGCACGCTCTTCATTCATAACGAAAATGTTTTCATTATTTAAAATCTCTGATGATGGAAGATCATCAGGAATATTAATAGGCACCTAACACACCCCTTTCAAAATTAAAAATCCTCTTTCCTAATGAAAGAGGATAAATTTGGCATAATCTCTCTCTCATCTCTCAATGTTTCCATTGCAGGAATTGGCACCGCTGTATTTTTAACAAAATACCGGTTGCCGGGCTTCATCGGGCCAGTCCCTCCACCTCTCTGGATAAGAGTCCTAATATTAAATTATCGATTGAATTCCTACTAATGATATTTCATTAGTGTTATTAATTGAGATTTATTTTATTGCTTTTATCAAGGTTTGTCAATAACTTTTTTAGGAGGTGTGTGTTCATTCTGTGATAATGTCACCCTGAAATATTTCTGAGAAAATGTCACCCTGTAAGTGGTCTGAGGTTTTTTGGAGGAGTGACTGGTCAGTAGCGAGAGGGTCCCCGGGACCAGCTATGGCCAACTACCGTTATCTCGGGCAGAGTTCCAGAGCCTGGCTTACCTTATCCAGGGACTCCTCCGGCGTGAGAACCGCACGGCATACCACGGGCCTTTTTTCCCACTTATTGAAACCGTGCTTGCAGAAGCGGCACTGGATGTTGCAGGACAGGCTGACCGGCAGGTGAATCCTTCCGTATTTATGGTGGGCTTCTCCGTTGAAGCAAGGATGCTTTTTAATCAGGTGATTGTGGACTGATAACTCCACCTTATGCGAAGCTTTGCATAACCCGCCCTGAGGTGTGCCGAAATCAGTAGATGGAATTTGCCTTCTTCCATGTATCCGGCTTTGAGCCATGCCCATTATCATGTCTAGTACTGTTCCATCTGCAATGTGTATTTTGTAAGCAGGTTATTAAAGTAGTAACTCAGTGTATTTTATTTATAAGCTTCTTCCTATCAACAAGACGTGGCGGCTCCTCAAACCAGCTGTTGTCTATCATAATATTTGTTCCGTCCTCTGCAAAGTCTCCGGCTTCAGTCATGATAAGAAGATACTTCGCCTTGAGGTCATGTCTAAAGTTCAAGGTCATAAGATAAGCATATTCCATTGCACCGCAGGTACTTATCAATCCGATGTGAAACATCATCAATTTATCCGAAACGGGAGGTTCAATTGAGTCTGTCACCATAGCGTCCCAAAACATGGGGACAGGAATATCTTCTTCTCTTAAATGAGCGCTAAATATGCCCATTATTTTATCTGAAAGTTTTATACCTCTTTCAATGTAATTCCTAACCTGCTTCGACTTGGCTACCTGCCTGAACCCGGTCATAAGATTCTTCCCCACGGAGTTTAAGAAAACTATGTGAAAAGACGTAGCAATCTCTTGAGCGAGAGAAGGTCTCTTCATGCCGAGGAACCCGGTTAAGAAGTTTTGTTTTTTAACAAAATCAGTTACTTTAGAAATAGTAACATTAGGATACCTGATATAAAGGCCCTTAGAAAGCAGGGTGTTAGTAACCTTGTCAAAATACTCCATAGACGAGACGATACTCTTATTGAAGACCTCCCTTACATCAGAACGGGTTAATAGCCCCCATGTAAGGGTATTTCTGGGCATAATAAATCTTTCAAGACAAAATAAATAGTAAATACAGAAGATATCGGAATAGAGACGAGGCGCCCCTAGGTTAATATCTTCTGCAGTAAAACCTACCGGTTGTGGTAAGTTATCCTGTTCCATGATATTTCTAATGTCTTTTGCCCTCTGCTCATATAACTGGACGGCTTCTTCAACTAAAGGTTTAATATCACTATCCTCAACGTGCCGGGAAAGGTGTTTTACGAAGACGGAAACCATATCGACATTCAGATATGTGTTCCAAAGGTTACCGATTTCCGATGAATTTAATCCAGGGTAACAACAAAAAGGTTCTTCATTAATAATGTTACTACTACCTATTAAAGGTGTTTCCATTTAATGGGCCATCCTCCCACCGTGATGTAAGTCAATAGCTATATTTTTTTCTTTACTTATTTTGCCGTTGTCTGTAGCTATTATGCGTTATTTGTATTTGGACCCGCAAACCCAGATGACCTAGGAGGCTTCCGGTAGCAGCCGAGATTTAACCAACAGGGATAGTACAGCTTCTTTCACTGTGATGTGTTGCAGGTAGAGCCTTGCTCGAGGCGAGGAACTATGTTTCGTAGCGATTTTCAAAAAAACAGGTAATCATGAACCAAACTTAGCCCGCCTATCTGGTTTCCGTTAAATACTACGTCGAACTTTAACTAGTAAGGCCCCCTTTAATACAAAATATCCCTATTTCTCCCCCCCTTCCGATATGGCTGAATTCATTATAAGAAAAACTTTTTACGAAACCATCTCAAAGATGTTACATTTCTATCACATTTCAGGCCTATTACTTAAAGTCAAAAAATTGGGACGGGAGTTTAATCTCCCCGCCCCTGGCTTGTTGATATTATTCTTATATTTGGTCTCCTTCTGCCGTCACACCCCCACCGCAATGGTTGATAAAGAGCCATCTTTCGTGCTATTCATCCATACAGTTCATCGGGCCAAGACCGTTCTTGCTGTGAAACTTATGCATCAAAAATTTGTTCCAGATATTAGCAATTAAGCCATAGTCTGCATAACATAATAGAAACCTGACGGTGAGGGGGTATTACATGGATATCCATTGAAGATTGTCGGCTTGCATAATAGTTTCATTTATAGAAAGGAGAATTGTTATGTCTGAAAACCTCTCTAGTTATGCCTACTACCCCATCGCTTCCCATGAAGGTGTATTGAAAACCGTCCAGAACTGCGAAGCTGTCTGCGAAAATACCTTCACCGCCGTCCTCTGTATGCATGACTGCCGCATGAGGGTAATGCAGCTCCAACTTTTACGCGACTGCGCGGACATCTGCACCCTTACCGCAAAGTACATCGCCCGCTGCAGCATGTATGCCAGACCCCTGGCCGGCTTATGCGCGCAAATTTGTCAAGATTGTGGAACCCACTGCTTACAGCATCCCGATCAGCAATCGCAGTTTTGTGGTCAGGTTTGTCTGAAATGCGCTCAAGAATGTGCCGCTTTTGCCGGAATGGCAATGCCTTGTCCCGGTGGTGTCCAAACCGGTCCCTGCATGCCTGGTATGCCTGGTATGCCGGGCATGTTTTCCCAAGCGGAAAAGAAAGAAGAGAAGGAATAGGGTTGCAACATAAACACACTTACCTTTGTCTAACAAAACTGTACCCTGAACCGTTCAGGACACTTGCGCCCTCAAGATAACTTATATGGCCGGGCTCACAAAATATAGGGGTGTTGGACCTCCCCCACCCCTATATTTTTGATATGATTGAACATAATGCTAAATAGTGTTAGGAGGAATCCATTGGCATTAATTCAACCCAAGCCGGCATATACGAAAATCATGCTTGCTCCTAATGGAATTGTGTGATATATTTATTTGAAAATCAAAGTATATGAAAAACAAGATGTTTGGTTCTCTAATGATTCATTTGCAAAGTCCTTATATAATGCATTACCTCATACTAATTAAATATGATATCGTTCAGAATTCATTCATATATACAGGAAGAGACAAGCTTCAATTCACCAAGCTTGCCTGATATTCTTAACCCCCATGCTAAATCACCTCCAGCTCTTTTTGCAGGAGCTCCCAACCAACTCTATCAAGGGTATTTCTAAAACGTTCACCCGGTTTTCCAAAATTATAAAAATTGAAAAATAGTGTTTACTTTTTATTATTAAAGAAGGTACAATATTGTAAACCTGGCTTAGGTTCTTGGTTGACACAATGGACATGCAAATTTTTTTATTATTAATGTCAACCTAATCTTTTAGGTTAGTTGACAAGGAGGGACGGTCTGTGGATTTTGAAAGTTACAATTTAATATTCTCGTTGGGAAGGAAGGTCTTGGACGGAGGAGATATATCCTGCGACGAAGCCTTGGCACTCACCGAACTTGAAGACTGCGACGCTCCAATACTTTTAGGGATTGCAAATAAGATCCGGTATTACTTTACGGGCAATCAGATTGACACGTGTGAAATCATCAACGCACGCTCAGGCGGCTGCACTGAAAATTGCAAATTTTGCGCTCAGTCGGACCACTATATCACGGAAGCTCCCTGCTACTCCCTATTAAGCGAGGATCAAATACTTGAAGCTGCCAACAAAGCTGAAGCCGACGGCGCTTTTCGATTCTGCATCGTTACTTCGGGCCTGGGTATGAACGGCGATTCGGACTTTGAGCAAATAATCAGAGCAATCAGGCTTGTTGGTCAAAAAACTTCACTTAACCAATGTTGTTCTCTGGGTACATTAAGGGATGAACATGTTGAAGCCTTAAAGGATGCCGGAATCACACGTTACCATCATAACTTGGAAACAAGTCAAAATTTTTTCAAGGAGATATGTACCACACATACTTACGGGGAGAGGATTTCTACAATAAAGAAGGTGAAAGCTGCAGGACTTCAAGTTTGTTCAGGCGGCATTATAGGGATGGGTGAATCCTGGCAAGAACGTATTGAAATGGCTTTCCTGCTCAAAGAACTTGATGTGGATTCAATTCCCATTAATATTCTCAATCCGGTGAAAGGGACAGCCCTTGAAAACCAGGACAGGTTAAAACCTATGGATATACTCAAAACCTTTGCGGTTTACCGCTTAATTCTTCCTGATAAAATAATTCGCTTTGCTGGGGGACGTGAACAGAATCTAGGCGAACTAATGCCTCTCGGCCTGCTGTCCGGTATCAACGGTATGCTTATTGGAAATTACCTCACAACTAGTGGACGAGGCGCCGCTAAGGATATAGAAACGCTGGCAGGCCTTGGTTTTAATCCTTGTACTCCCATAGAAAAATTATGAAAATTAACCTAGTATATTATCAACATTAAAACTATAATATAAATTGTTTTCATGGTATACTCTCCATAGAGGGGAGTGATATGCCTTGCCGAAAGTGAGATACCATGTCCGTCTTCCTGAGAGTGAACGGAAAACCCTGCTCAAGATGGTTTCCAAGGGTTCCGCCTCAGCAAAATCCATCATGCACGCCAATGTGCTGTTGGGTGCTGATGAGAACAGTGAGGGCGGTAGAAAGAGCGAAGCCGAGATAGCACAACTCTTTCATGTTCACCCCCAGACTGTTCACACCATTCGGCAAATGTATTCTGAAAAAGGGCTACAGGCTGCGCTCGGCAGAAAGAAGCGGGAGACACCGCCCGTTGCACCCAAGATTACCGGCGAGATAGAGGCCAAGATCATTGCGCTCAGTTGCAGCTCTCCGCCACCGGGACGATCCAGATGGTCATTAAGGCTGCTGGCAGACAAGGCGGTTGAACTACAGTACATTGACAGTATCTCCTATGAGGCCGTGGGACGGCTTTTAAAAAAACGAACTAAAACCTCATCTTCGTAAGTGTTGGTGCATTCCGCCTGAACAGAACGCCGCCTTCGTCTCCTGTATGGAAGACATTCTGGACCTGTACCAGAAGCAATATTGTAGACTATATCCGGTCATCTGCTTAGTGATGGATAACCTGAACACTCATACCCTGGCATCGCTCTACGAAGCATTTACGCCGGATGTGGCCAGAAGGCTGGCCAAACGTTTGGAAATCCACTATACACCGAAGCACGGAAGTTGGCTCAACATAGCCGAAATCGAACTGAGCGTAATGACCAAACAGTGCCTGGAATGCCGGATTTCTTCAATCGATTCCCTCCGCCTTGAACTGGCGGAATGGGAAACTACAAGAAACAGAAACCAAAAAGCTGTTGACTGGCAGTTCACGACCGATGATGCAAGAATCAAGCTAAAGCGGCTTTATCCACAGTTTAAGAGTTGACACTATACTAGATTCCCTGTTAAGACTACTTAAAGCTGATGATCAACTTTCCATCTTCAAATTTTATAAATCTTCTGGAATTACTTACAGGAATCTTCGTGGTTGAACCTACCAAATCATTCCTACGCCAAACGGATAAAATGATTCCCACAAATGCCATGTTTACGACATATCCTGTACCGCCGTATGATACGAATGGCATGTTCATACCAAGTATAGGGGAGAGGTTGAAGTTCGATAAAATGTTAATTATAAACTGCACCGACAAAGCTGTAGATGCTGCCAGTGAAAGATAAAAACCATAATCGTTTTTGATTTTTTTGGTTGTCATAAACATTCTGATTATAAATAAGGATATTATAAGCACAAGTGCAATTCCAACCATCCAGCCAAGAGTCGCTATCACATTTACAAGTACATAGCCCGTAGTAACTTCCGGCATTCCCAACCCTAAACCATAACCGCTGACCGTTGCCGGTGTTTTGCCAAACCAATTCGAAACCGCAAGCCACTTGTCTACTCTATCGTATATAAAGCCACTACTTGATAAAAAAGCTGTTATGCGATCAAATTTATACGGATTTAATAAAATATCATTAACTGCAAGAAAAATGGCTATAGCACCCAGACCGCTCAAATATAACAACTGTTTTTTTCTATTGCCAGCAAAATAATTTTTTATAACTGCCGCTATAATCAATACTGTATACCCTATCAGTAAAATAACTGTTTGTGAAAGGTGTGGCAACATCATAATGGGAATAACAGAGACAAACGCAAGCACAAGCAACTCCACAATTGCTAAGCCCCCTTTACCGCGTCTTTTTTCCATAAATCCTGAAAAAGCAATCAAAAACAGTATTGTTAGGTAATCCGACGATATCAAAACGCCACCGAGCACTAAAAACTTCCTTCCGTTGACTTCTGCACCACCAAGCAGTGTAAAAATTAACAATGCAAATGCAATAAGGTACATTGGCAACGCCAGTTTTTTAAGTCTTGTATAGTCAAAAAAGTAAAATCCGATCATAACCCCTATTCCAATTAGTGCAAATAATAAATATTTTTCAAAGCTCACGGTTTGGGCCGTTTCAAATTTACTGCTTGCAAACATGATAATACCGCCAATGACTACAATCATGGAACCCAACCCAATCAATGACCATTCGGTTTTTGGCTTATGCTGCTTATTAAGCCTGGTACCTATTTCTTCACAGTCCCCCATCGCAGTTATTGCCATATCAAGCGCCTTTTCATCGTCCTGTCCCTGCCTCAGATATTCAGCCTTTAAATCCTCAATATGATGCGTAAGCTCGTCACGAATATCCTTATGTACCGCTTTGCAGTGTATATACATACACACATTATCCAAAAAAGCGGTTATCCTTTTATTCATAGCAAACATCTCCGATAACAGAATTAACCGCATTGATATAAGTTTGCCACTCGGCTTTTTTGTACATTAATAATTTTCTGCCTTCTTTGGTGATTTTATAATACTTTCTGCGTTTACCGTTGTCAGCGTCAAACCAAAAAGACTCAATGGCTTTTTCGTTTTCAAGCCGATGGAGCATGGGATATAATGTACCCTCTTTTAACTCAAAAACATTTTTTGATGCCTTTTTGAGTTCTTGCGTGATTTTGTAACCGTACATATCCTCCTTGTCAAGCAGGGAAAGGATAAGAATTGACGTACTGCCCTTCATAAGTTCCTTATCAATTTTCATGCATAACACCCCAATACATATAGCTTCTATATACAACTAGTATCTATGTATACAGAATAACATTATGAAACTATATTTGTCAATAGGTCCTTCCTAATTTTGTGTTTGTTCTGTGATAATGTCACCCTGAAATATTTCTGAGAAAATGTCACCTCTAGGGGTACAATGGAAGGATGATATTATTAATGACACAGGACGAACGAAACAAGCTTTATGTTGCCAGGTGCTTACTAGACGGGAAAATGCCACCAGTGAAGCAGCAGAGATTCTCGCCTCAGTGAACGCCAGGTAAAACGCCTTAAAAAGGGCTCAAAGAAAACGGCGAGTCGTTCGTAATCCATAAAAACAGGGGCCGGAAACCTCCATATGCTTTGACTGATAAAATTCGAAACTTAGTGGTTAATCATAAGAAATCGGAGAAATATTCCAAGCCAATTTTTCGCATTTTCAGGAGTTACTTGGAGCATGAGTCTATCAGCCTTAGCAAGCCTTCGGTGTATAGAATACTTGTTTCCAATAGGTTTACAAGCCCCAAGAAGCATAGCAAAGTAAAACGTCACAAGCACAGGAAAAGAAAATCCCAAACAGGTATGCTGGTGATTATTGATGCCAGTCCCCACACCTGATTTTTTAACAATGAGCAATGTTCACTGCATGGCGCCGTTGATGCTGCCACAGGGGAAATTTTAGCCCTATTCTTTACGCCTAACGAATGCCTTGCAGGGTATTTCCGGCTTATGGAAAATATAATTTTGAAAAGTATTCCTGTCATACTTTACAAATTTTTTTAAATCACCGTGTCTATACCATGATAAACGCCTCCTCATCCCGCGCAAAATCTCCGGCAATTGTAAAAGATACTTATTGGAACACGATTCCGGCTTACCGCTTTAACACTTTTTTCTTTTGGATGGACTCACTTACCAATGCTGAATCAAAAGCCCTTTCCCCTTACATCAAAAGGCTGCATCCCATAATGAATGGGACACAGCCTCTAGTCAACCAGCCAGCAGTCTTTCCCCGGTTTTATACAAAGAGTTTGTCAAATGGCAGGCAGACGCATACGGTTACATTCTTTCAAACGGCATTAAAATATCAGCCATAGCAACTGTTCATGTTCATCACTGGTCTGGAACAGGGGAGTTGGTCGTCCACCCCCCGGTTTTTGTCTTATTTCTCAGATGATACTGACACGGTAAACAATGGCTCCGGGCTGTGAACGTTAAGAGTCTCGTTCATACTCCCTGTCCGGTAACCTAAAAGGTCAAGCGCTACATAAGTATAGCCCAATACCCTCAGTTTGCTTTCTATCTCAACTGCATGTTCCACCACAAACTTTAAATACGCGCTCGGCGCCTCAATGCGGGCCAGGTTTCCGTGGTGTCTCACCCGTACCTGCGGGATGCCCAGCTTGCGCAAGAAATTTTCAGCCGCCCCGACTTGCCGTAAACCCTGTGTGGTAATTGGGGTTCCATACGGAAAGCGTGAGGCAAGGCAGGGGTTGGCAGGCTTGTCAGCGGTGGGAAGACCTAATTTTCTTGAGAGCGCCCGGATTTCTTCCTTCCTGAGGCCGGCGTCTTTTAACGGGCTGGAGACTCCCAGCTCAATTCCGGCGCGGATTCCCGGCCGGTAGTCGTTTAAATCGTCGGCGTTGACCCCGTCAATAACCACCTTGACGTCCCGGGCACCAGCCACCGCAAGGATTTCCCCGTATTCTTTTTTCTTACAATGGTAGCACCGGTCGGGCGGGTTACTGGTAAACACAGGGTTATCCAGCTCGCTGCCGGCAATAATAAGGTGCTCCGCGCCAATGAAGCGGGCCAGTTCGACAGCTTCTTCAATTTCACCGGGCGAATATAGTTCCCCGGTGCTGGTAACAGCTATCGCTTTTTCTTTAAGAGTATCGACTGCAACCTTTAGGAGCAGTGTGCTGTCAACACCTCCCGAAAAAGCGACCATTACACTCCCGTAGCCCTGAAGGATTTCTTTTAGGTGTCCGTACTTCTGTTCCAGGCAATCCATTATACTCCAAAGCACCCCACTAAACATCAACTTTTTTTAGAAATTCATGAGCTGAAGCAACGCCAGTAGATTAGCACCCACATTTTTTGGGTTATCGCTTTAGGTATCCAACGGAAAATATTACATCGCTAGTTTTACTTCAGATCGCACACCGGCTGTTCATAGTCAACCAGTTCGAGAATCGATGCAACTCCTTTAACTGTTCAGAGTCCGTTCCTTTCTTCATAGAAGAATATTTCTGCTATGAAATTCCTGCATCATCGATCCGTGACTAGATGGTTTCCCATCCCCGACAGAGGGATCTCTACAGGCGTTAATTCCCGGAGAACTTCCGGTACTCAAATTTTAAGCAACGCTTATTGCATATTTCTTCAGGTTGACAGCTGCATTAACGTCACGGTCATGATGAACTCCGCAGCAAGGACAGTCCCATTCACGAATAGACAGGGGCATGCTATCCATTACATAACCGCAAGATGAGCATGTCTTGCTGCTGGGATAAAATCGGGGAGCGACTATCAGTGTTGACCCGTACCACACAGTCTTATATGCTAATTGCCGCCGGAATTCTCCCCAGCCCACGTCCGTGATATGCCTGGACAACCGGTCATTTTGCAACATCCCGCGGACATTCAAATCTTCGATCACGATCCCCGACTTGGTTTTCGCCAGAGCTGTCGTGAGCTTGTGCATGAAGTCCTGCCGGCTGTTGCGGATGCGCCGGTGCAGCCGGGCTAATCCAAGAGCGCTTTTCTTCCGGTTGTTGGAGCCTTTTTGCATCCTGCTGTGTTTCCTGGATAATCTCTTGAGTCTTTTCAGATACTTGCCCAGAGGTTTAGGGGCTTCGATCTTTGTCCCGTCAGAAATGATCACAAAATGATTAAGTCCAACATCCATACCGATAACTTCGCCGGTGACTTGTTCTGGTTCTGGAATCTCCACCTCGCAGGTTAAACTGACAAACCAGCGATCCGCTTCCCGGCTGACAGTGGCCGAAAGAATCCGGCCGGCTATCCCTGTTTCTTCTTTGAGGCGGAGCACCCCCAGACGGGGAAGCTGGACGGCCTTGTCTTCAACTCTGATCGCTCCCGTCAATCGAAAAGAGTCATGCACGCCCTTCTTTTTGAACTTGGGAAAGCCAACACGCTCTCCAGCTTTCAGGCCGGCGAAGAAGTTCTTGAAAGCCCGGTCCAGATCCCGAAGGGCTTCTTGGGGAGCGCACTTGGATACCTCGTACATCCAGGGAAAATTCGTTTTCTTGAGTTTATTCAATTCCCGGTGTTGCGTTATGGCATTGGTAGACTTCTTTTCCGTTTGATATAACGCTATCCGGCGGGCTAAACCCCAGTTGTAGGCGAAGCGGGCGCATCCGGCATGTTTGGCCAGGAGGATTCGCTCTCGCACATTTGGCTTTACCTCATACCTATAGGCACGGTTAATGATCATGCTCTATAGCCTCCATTGCTTTTTTGGCCTTGTTTTTAGCTGCTCTGCGGCCATACAGCCTGGCACAGAAAGATGTCAGGACTTCAATCATATCCTGAACTAAGTCATCTTTCATTTCAGACTGATCCATCACGATCACACGTCTACCCTGGGCGGAAAGACAGCTTTCCACGTATTCAAAGCCAAATCGCATGAGACGCTCACGATGTTCCACCACGATCACTCGGACCTTTGGATCTGACAGCAATTTCATTAATTTCGGGCGGCGCCCATTCAGGCCGGAACCGATCTCTGTTACGGCTTTACCGATTTCCCAACCTTGTCCGTTGGCATAGGTTAGCAGGCGGGAAATTTGACCGTCCAGATCGCTTTTCTGGTCTGCGCTGGATACTCTCGCATACAAAGCGACTGTTCCTGATGATTCTCCGCTTTCTTTGATCAGGATTGTTCCTGTTGGGGTTTGTTCCGCGGGAACAGGTAATTTTCCTGACTTGAACCATTTCCAGGCAGTCCTGTAGGTAATTCCGTTTTTCTTTGCCCATTCACTTAGCTTCATGGAAGCATTGTACCATGCAAGGCAATATATTTCTATATGTTAATTAACAGCTTGGTACCCTATTGATATTTGGAACTACTAATTGCACTGGGGTGATTTTCAAATACAGTACATGTCAGCTTCGTTAGATCGCCGTATTTTTTCAGCCTCCCGGCAAAGGTCCTCAAGAGTTGTGCCATCCAGGACCTCAGCCACCGACTCCCTTACTCTCTCCCAGAGCACTCTGGTTACACAGAAATCAGCCCGCGAGCATTGTTCCGGGTTTTCCTCACTAACACAACCTGTTGGGCTAAGCGGCCCTTCCAGGCATCTGATAATCTCTCCCGCTGTAATCCTGTCTGGCTCCCTGGCCAGAATATAGCCGCCCAGAGCTCCTCTGACACTTCGCACCAGCCCCCCTTTGCGCAAAAAACTCATCATCTGTTCCAGGTATCCTTCTGATATACCCTGCCTTTCAGCCACCTGAACCAGCGGTATGGGTTCATTGGGATTATAGTGCAGGGCCAGTTCCAACATTGCCCGCAACCCGTATCTTGCTCTTGTAGAAAACCTCAAATCCCGCAACTCCCCTCTTATCGTTGGTCTACAGTCAAGGCAATTTTATACAGCGCCAGCGCTAATAGCCTATTTAACACAATACCTTTAATTCCTATTGATTTAATGTTGTTTGTTTATATATTATTGCATTAATAGGGGTTTGTCAAAATATTTATTTGACATTAAACGATTTCCGTATCAAACCAGCGATGGAAAAAATGTTATTTTTTAGCTATGATGTATGCCTGTATCCTTAAACCTTGCTGGTTTCCTACAGAATGTAGTACCATAGAAAGGTATGCTAAAGGATGCGAGGTAAAATAAATAGTTGTACTGCTCTGTTAAATAAGCGGATTCTACGTTAGAATAGAGTATTGAGAAAAAACTTGCTGAATACAATTAAGATGTTTTTCGGGAGGGATATATTTTGGAAACAAAACCTGGAGTTTTGAACAGCAGTCAAGTAACGGAAGGGGTGGCCAGGGCGCCGCACAGATCCCTTTTTTACGCGATGGGGTATACCCCGGAGGACCTCAAGAAGCCGATTATCGGCATCGTCAACGGCTTCAACGAGATTGTCCCCGGCCATGTCCACCTCAGGGATTTGGCTCAGGCCGCTAAAATGGGAGTTGCGGCCGCCGGAGGGACACCGGTGGAATTTCCGGTCATCGGCATCTGCGACGGGATCTCCATGAACCACGACGGCATGAAGTACCCGCTGGCCAGCCGCGAACTGATAGCCGATTCTATCGAAACCATGGTCATGGCCCACAAGTTTGACGGACTGGTCCTCATCGGCAACTGTGACAAGACTGTCCCCGGCATGCTTATGGCGGCCTGCCGGCTCAATATCCCGGCTGTTTACGTGAGCGGCGGCCCTATGCTGACAGGTAGGCACGACGGTGAAAAAGCCGATCTAGTACGGGGCCTGTTCGAGGCCGTGGGCCAGTACGCGGCAGGGACCATCGGCGCAGAGGAACTTGAAGCTATGGAATTAAGCGCCTGCCCCAGCTGCGGCAGCTGTGCCGGTCTCTTTACCGCCAACAGCATGAACTGCCTGGCCGAAGCGCTCGGGATCGGCCTGCCGGGCAACGGCGCCATTCCGGCCCCTTACGGACAGCGCAAGGCACTGGCCAAACTGGCCGGACAGCGGGTTGTGGCCCTGTCTCAAAACGGAGTACGGCCGCGGGACATCATGACTCTCAATGCTTTTCGCAACGCTATTACCTTGGACATGGCCATAGGAGGCTCCAGCAACACCGTCCTGCACCTATTGGCTATCGCCCACGAGGCGGACGTGCCGCTGCAACTGGAGACCTTTGATGAAATCAGTAAAAGTGTGCCGAACATCTGCAAGCTGAGCCCGAGCGGGTCGCACCGGCTCTTTGACCTTTACGAGGCGGGGGGGATATCCGCCGTGCTGAAGCAGCTGGCCGACCAGGGGCTGTTGGAACTGGGAGAGAAAACTGTTACGGGCAAAACTCTTGGCGAAAATATAAGCCGGGCTTTTGTCCGCAATGCCGAGGTAATCCGGCCCCTTAACGCCCCCTATGCCCATGAGGGAGGCATTGCCGTCCTGCGCGGCAACCTGGCCCCGGACGGAGCGGTGGTCAAACAATCGGCGGTGGCCAAGGAAATGCTGTCGCACTCCGGTCCGGCCAGGGTATTTGACGGCGAGGAAGAGGCGTTCGACGCTATTATGGACGGCAAAATCAATAAGGGTGACGTGCTGATCATCCGTTACGAGGGTCCCAAGGGCGGCCCCGGCATGCGGGAAATGCTGAGCCCCACTGCGGCGATTTCAGGGATGGGCCTTGACAAGGACGTCGCGCTGATCACCGACGGCCGTTTTTCAGGAGGGACACGGGGCGCCAGCATCGGCCACGTGTCACCGGAGGCGTCCGAAGGCGGCCCCATTGCTCTGGTACATGAAGGTGACATTATCGAAATAGACATACCCGGGCGGCGACTGAACGTCCGGATTTCCGACGCCGAGCTGGCTAAAAGGCACGAGCTTTGGCAGCAGCCTGCTCCCAAAGTCACCGGGAAAAGCTACCTGGCGCGTTACGCCGCACAGGTTACCTCGGCCAGCAGCGGAGCCGTCTTTAAGGTAATTAAATAGCGCCACTAACAACTTGTAAAATGCGAGTCATGGCAGCAGGCAACGGCAGTCTAAAAAATGCGCCCTACGCCCTGCGGCTTACGGCAACCTGGAATGAAACCATAAATTAGAAAAGAGGCAAGCTCAAATTCATCAAGCTTGCCTCTTTGATATCACAGCCGGCTATATGGATCATTTTTGTTCCGGGGTTAGCCAATTGCCTATTTTTCGGTAGGGATTCTGCAGTTCTTTGTAAAGACTCCTCTTGGCAAGAAACTCCTGTTTCTTATCGTTTAGAAAATCAAGGTGCTGCTGTATGCCTGCTTTACTCCAACGATAATCCTCTTCAGGGAAAAATTTAAGTTTAACCTCGTCACCCTCCATACCTATTTCACCTTTTGTCCCGCAGAAGGGGCAAATCACGTTTTTTCCATCATATCTTAGTATATCGCTCCAACAGACCGGGCACTCGTTTGCCCTGGGGGTGCGTTGATATCCCGGAGCAAAAAGAGCCTTGCCCATCTGCTGCGCCCTTTTCAGGTTAGCCGGATCCTCTAAAACTGAAGCAGGATTTGCTCCCAAAAAGCTCTCACTATCAACAAGTCGCCAGTTGAAAAGTTTTGCCGTAAGGTTTAAAGCCGCCTCAGTGTAACCACTCCAACCAGACACTCCGTAAGTAGTAATCGTTATACAGGCTTTACCGCCGTATTGCTCATGTTTATTTTCCACCGATAAAAACCTGTCCTGGAAAGCTTTAATCCTGCTATTTGGTCCCAGAGAATAAGCCGGCGCGGCCAGGACTATGGCATCAGCCAGCCAGATTTTTTCCAGCAGGAAACTGAGATCATCTTCAATACGGCAAGGTTTATCCTTGGGCAAACAAGCGTAACAAGCTTTACACGGTCTTATGTCCAGGTCTGTCAATCTGATCAATTCCAGCTGATTGTCTGCTCCGGTTGCCTCCATTGCCGCCTTCGCCAGTATCTCCGAATTCCCTAAATTCCTTGGTGAAGCTACAATCCCCAAGACTCGTTTCATAACAGCTTTCCCCTCCTTATGCATTCAGTATAATGCTATATTCTTTGTTGCTTTTTCTTCACATTTCCGTATTTTCCTCCTTGCCGTTTATTATAGCTCCGCTCATTTCTTCCCCTATGGGTGAAATGAGAGGGCAGTAGCTATCAAAAAAAGCAAAGAGGCAAGCTCAATTTAATGAGTTTGCCTCCAGGTGACTATCTATTGGCGCCGTCGATGGTAAGCAACGGCCCGTACAGATCCGGCCGGCGATCCCTGAAAACACCCCAGACGGCCCGCTGCATTTCAACTTGCTCGAGGTCAAATTCCACTACTAGAACAGTTTCAGAACTGTGGTCCGCTTCTTTTACTACCTCCCCCTGCTGATTGGCAATAAAGGAGGAGCCGTAAAAGTTAATTTTAGAGCCGCAGATAACCTCCACACCCACCCGGTTGGAAGCGATCACCGGTACCAGGTTGGCTGCGGCATGTCCCCGCATGCAAATCTGCCAATGTTCTTTGGAATCAATATGGTCGTCCTGTGGCTCCGAGCCGATCGCAGTGGGGTACAAAAGCATCTCGGCTCCCTGCAGGACCATGCAGCGGGCAGCCTCGGGAAACCACTGGTCCCAGCAGACACCCACTCCAATTTTTGCATAGCGGGTATTCCATACCTTAAACCCCGTGTCACCAGGATTGAAATAAAATTTCTCTTCGTACCCCGGACCGTCCGGGATATGGCTTTTTCGGTATACCCCCAGCACCTCTCCATCAGCATCAAGCACCGCCACAGAATTGAACATGGCATTGTTCTTTTTTTCGAAGAAGCTGACCGGTAGCACCACTTCCAGTTCCTTGGCCACCTCCTGAAAATGCCGGATCGTCTCCTGATTCTCTACTTCCCTGGCCAGTTTGAAATATGCCGGATCCTCCACCTGGCAGAAATAAGGGGCTTCGAAAAGTTCCTGGAGAAGGATGACCTGCGCCCCCTGTGAGGCGGCATCCCTGACCAGCCTTTCCGCCTTGGCGATATTCTCCTTGCCGTCACTCGTACAACTCATCTGCGTGGCAGCAACAACAACCTTACGCATATGAATACCTCCGGGTTTCTTCCAGCATTCTCGCGGGCATCTGCTGGGTAATGCAGTGCACGTTGCCGCCGCCCTTGATAATGGGCATCCCGTATATGGGCGCCACTTTCCTGTCCGGAAAGATATCCCTCAACAATGCGGCGGCAAATTCATCGGTTGCGCAACAACATTCCCCGAAACAGGGCAAAATGATACCGCCATTTACAAAGTAGAAGTTGACATAGCTCAAAGGCAAACGGGTACCGTCCATATATACTGGATTAGGTTGCTGAAATTCCATTATTTCCAGCTTCCTGCCCCTGGCGTCGGTTGATTCTTGCAGGATCGCAATATTCTCCTCCATAATATCGTAATTGGGATCTGCCGGGTCCGGGCAATTCTGAACCAATACCAGGCCCGGCTTGACAAAGCAGGCCACGTTATCCACGTGCCCGTCTGTTTCATCCCCCTCAAGCCCCTGTTTCAACCAGATAATTTTTTTGATTCCGAGATACTGCTTCAGGACATTTTCAATTTCTTTCCTGCCCAGACGGGGGTTTCGGTTTTTGTTAAGAAGGCACTGCTCGGTTGTTATTAAGGTGCCTTCTCCGTCAACATGGATGGAGCCGCCTTCCAGTACGATGGGCGCGTCAAAACAAGGCAGCTTAAGATGGCTCAAAAGCCTTGGGGCAACCAGGTTGTCCCCTTCCCAAGGGCTGAACTTTTCGCCCCAGGCGTTAAACTTCCAGTTAACTCCTGCCACTTGGCCCTTCTGGTTCACAACAAAAGTCGGCCCGTTGTCACGTAGCCAGGCATCATCATGCTCCATAGGCAGGATGTCCACAGCAGGCCCGCATAAAAGGGCGGCTTCCTCAACCAGCTCAGGCCTGGCAATCATTGTTACGGGCTCAAAACCTGCTATTGCCCTGGCCACTTCGGCGTACGCCCTGCAGGCGTCTTGATAGCCGTCAGGCCATTGTTCCTCGCTGGCGGGCCAACCCATAAAGGTGCGAGCATGTGCGCCCCACTCGGGTGGCATTCTATAATTCAGCTCCTGCGGCGTCATAGCAAAACACCTCTCCTTAGCAGCAGCTTTCAGCTTCATGGCCAGGGGCGCCTGAGCCTGAAAGCAGTACATTTTTATTTTGGAGGGTTAATAAAATAGTTATGTTCTATCTTAAGCAGTTCTAATCCTGTCAATAAATAAAAGATTATGCCGTGTAATCGCAGCTATTTCTAAGTATCCGGCACGGTTCAGTTTTAACTGCATAATAAAAGGACAGGTTTTGCCTGTCCTTTTTGCTAAAGAAACCAGTTATGATTTCTCAAACACAAAAATCAGCAGACCGGTTTACTCGCCCTGATAAAGGCGCTGACGACCGAACCGTTTGCTTCAACGCGCTTGTCTTCCGACACACTTGGAAAGAGCTGACCTACGATCATATCGGTCAAATCGTAAACTCTGGTTACTTCCACTTCAACCCCTGTGAAACCCGCGGCAGCCAGCTTGGCCCGGTATTCCTCATCCAGCAGCGCGCCACCCAGGCAGCCCGCCCAAGCCAGCAGGTCCTCCCGCACCTTGTCGGGCAGTGGTCTGGTTAACACTATATCCGACACAGCAAAGCGGCCGCCCGGCTTTAAAACCCGGAAAGCTTCACGCAGGACCAGGTCTTTGTCGGCCGAGAGGTTGATGACACAGTTGGAAATAATGACGTCAATACTGTTGTCCGGCAGAGGGATGTCTTCAAGGTGCCCTTTTAGAAATTCCACGTTCTCCAGCCCCGCTTTGGCCTGGTTATTTCGTGCTTCAGCCAGCATTTCATCGGTCATGTCCAGTCCGTAGGCCTTGCCCGACGGCCCAACCCGGCGTGCCGACAGCAGGACGTCCAGTCCTGCCCCGCTGCCCAGGTCAAGCACAACCTCACCCTCATGCAGCTGGGCCAGAGCCGTTGGATTACCACAACCAAATGTTGCCGCCACCGCCTCTGCCGGCAGCCCCTCGACCTCCTCCGGCCGGTACAGCCCCCCGGTGATCATATCAGTCGCATTACCAGGCGTGCCGCAGCAGCACGAGCTTCCTCCGGGGCTACAACAACCGGTTTTTCGAGTAATGGCTTCGGCGTACTTTTGCCGTACAGTTTCCCTGATATCCTTACTCATTAAAAGATCCTCCTATATATCAAATTATTTTGATTCTCACGGCTAAAAAAATTACTCCAGCATGAGATCCTGATAAAGCTGTTGGACAAACTGCTGCAATGTCTTACTATTAATGGAGTAAAATTTCCACCTGCCTCGCGGCTCCTCTGTAACCAACCCGGCTTCGGTCAATTCTTTCATGTGGTAGGAAACCCTGGACTGGATCATGCCCAGCTCGGCCATCAGCTCACAGTTGCACAAACCCGGCCGGGACCCTTCACTGCCGGGCAGGGCACAGCAGCCAGACTCACTACGGGCCAAGATCTTCATGATGTTATAACGGATGGGGTCGCCCAACGCTCTGGCAATTATTTCCGGATTGATCATGACTATATTATATCAAATTATTTTGATGAATACAAGCAGTTCCTTTCCCGGAACTCAAAAAGCAAACAAAACCCTTGGTCTCACCTTCTAGTGGGAACAAGGGCGTAAGACTTTTATTCGAACGGTACATAGCCCTGCTATGAATACTTTTATTGTCTCTGCGGATTTTTACTTCTGTCGTACCTTTTATTGTCCAGCCAGTGCCAAAAGTTGGATCGGTACATATCGTAAGGTGTTTTTTGGGGTTTTCTATCCCGTCTCAGGTTCCTCCGGCTGCTTTCCGCCTCTGCAGCGGTCACTTGCACCGGCGCCTCCGGGAAGGCTGCTGTAAAAGTTGTTACACTCCCTTCGCCCCAACCTGCCAAGTTGTGCGCCATTGCTTTGAATTCATAGGTGGCGTCCGGAATAAGCCCGGTGATGGTGAAGCTGAATGACTCAGGGCCGAATGAACCAGTCTCGATTCCGGCATCGGTCCAGCTTTCGTTGCCCTGTTCCCTAATTCGAAACTTTCTTTGGTCGCAATGCTCCCAATTGGTATTATTTATGCGCCCATTCAAAGTAACAGCGTTCGTGCTGACATTTGTGGCTGCATCTGTCTGAACAGTTGGCGCCACTACCACTGGAAGTGAATTTTCATCAACCCGGCTTATCGATACAGTTAAACCCTTTTCTTCCCGTGTTTTTGTATATTCATCTGCAGCCTTTTCAATGCCTGATTCCACGTTCTTGCTTTCATCTGTCTCACCTTCTGTTACGGGATCATCAGCGTGACGTTCCGCCAACACACCGACTGTTTTATCATCAAGAATTTCTTCTTCCGGCGCACATTCTTCATCTGGACGTTCCTTGAAATTAACCGGATTATCAACTCCATAAGGCAGTATATATGCCTTGCCGGCCCTCACTTTAAACCCAATCAGCCCATGATAATCCGGTATCTTTGGTATACTGATAAAATACATACCTTCCCTATCGGTGAAAGTGGATCCCAGCAATCTTTCAGTCCCCCCGATATAGCAGGAGAATACGATCACTACCGCACCTTCCACAGCAGCAGTGTCGGTATCCTTCACTACACCATAGAAATTCAATAAACCATCCACTTTCTGACCCTCAAAAAACTCTCCGGGGTCCGGCCTTATCAAACTATTCTCCATACATATCCGCTCCCCCAAAATTGATTTGCTGCAACCCCACCTTTACTGGAAAATTATAAAAATCCTTCAAACTCAACCGGCGGAGCCGCCATTTCACAGGAAGCTCCGCTCAGGTCGAATCGAATCCGGACCCGGCATTTAAATGCTGGATGAATGTTCGTTGGCGCTGGCCCTGATAATTATTGCAGTGGAATCTCCAGATATTTTCGTCTTATCAATATGCAGCAAGTAATGGCCGTCTCTGCTGCTGAAAGTTTGGCAAAGCGGCTCTTCTTTGCCATCGTTTACACGGGCATATACCATTACCAGCGCTCCCGGAACAGGTTTCTTTCCTTCGCTTTCCGTTACAAAGCCCTGTAATACCAGCGCGTCTACCTTTGTCAACACAATGTTGCCCTCAAAATACTCCTGATTTTCCGATGGATTCTCAAATTCGATAGCGCCCGACACCCAAGCCATTGAAATACCTCCTTAATAAATTGGTAACTGTTAACAGAAATACATTTGTTAGTTAGCTCTGTCTTTAAAATATTCAGAAGGCATTAAAGTCGTTACGCAGGAATGGTGGGTTTGTTAAAAAACATATCTAATTTTCTTTCCTAATTATGTTTTAATAGTTCAAATAACATAAATTACATTAAATAACAAATTCTGCACCTATGAAAAATGTCTTTGTATTATAATGTCAATAATGGTCGCGTTATCATAATATGGTACAGGCGAGCAAGAAAATGGAAAAAACTATAGAAATTCCATTCCTCCTTATTTCTAGCCCGTCAAAATTCTATATTTCAAGGAGGAGAAAAATAATGCGAGATAAGAACCTACAAGCAGAAAGGATAATAGTACTCAATGGACAAAAAGATCTTGATAATATTTCCAATCTAAATCTAGATCTTCATCTTTTAGAGAGCCGAACGAACAACAAGAGTAATTTGCTGGAAACCATGCAGGTAACAAAACCGGAAACCAGATCACCAATTAAGACGCACCCAACAGCATCTGTCAAAGTAAACTCTATAATAGCAAAAGCGAAAGTAAAGCATGTAAGAAGATAGTATTAAAACAGAGTCCTTGATGCTACCTGCCGGCAGTATCAAGGACTCTTGAGGTTTGCGTTTGGCTTTTTACGACATCACTACAAATATTGAATTACGAAGGATCCTTTCTTTCTTAACAATCGGTGCAAACTGTACTGGGGGGTATGCAAACCTGCTGGTTTTGCAGTACTTTGAATACTAGTCTGATAACGCTTTTCTCGTCAAATTCAGTAAAGGTTCTTTCTTCAAAAGGACCACCAGTGACAGGTATCCGGTTGATGAACTCATCGAACTCAGTAATGGTGCTACTGATTAATTCACAGAATGGAAGCTCATTAAAGAATTCAGTGCTTTCCTGGTTGAACTCAGACAGGTCGCCGGCCAGCAAACTATCCTTTTCTGGAAAATCTGTAGTTGGAAGAGGGGTAGTTGCGAGATACTCAAACTCAGTGTTAAAACTGGGCATGGCATCAAGTGGTGGACTAATAAATGCTTCAATTTCTGTTACACATCTGAAGGGGGCATCAAGAACGCAATGGCGAATTACTCCGCACACGCTATTCATGCTTACACATTGTTCAGTTGTGGCATACTCGATATTCTTGCGGATAAATCCTTCCAGGAATAACTTATTGGTGTTCTGGATAAGCCTGCATTGGGTGATTTTTAAACGTTTTTTAATTCGCTTGATCTCAAGTGCAGGTGTAGGCAGGGTAATTGTGGAAAAGAGATCGATCTGTACATCCAAATTCGCAAGAACAACCGGTATTTTCCCTATTACAAAATTGGTTGTGTTTACTACAGTTGGAGTTACCGGGTCGCTTTCACACAAAGGTACGGTTTCGGATGCAACTGTCGCACACACTTGCACCGGTTTCGGACACGCCAACGCATCGATTTGGTCATTTTTGACTGCCATTTTTATTCCTCCATTTTTTTAATTTAAGATGGCAGGTAAACTATAAAGCATTGATACGTAGAACCAAGTATTACCAAAGCTTTGATTTACTTACCAGCCCTAGTTCATATTAAATAATATTCAATATGGATTTACGCTGCTACTATTTAATGTTAAAATATCCAAATTAATAAATTAGTAACTTAATTTAACACCAGCGGACAACTCTGAGTTATCTAACCGATAAATAAGATTAGCAATAAAAGAAAAACGCCCTTTAAGAGCGTCCCAGATATAGTACATAGGCGGGTGTTTTAAGCCTTGCCCGGGAATCGATAAATCCACTGTATAGGCATACTGACCACAGGACATGATTGCTTGATGTAATTTTGTGTCGTGGCAAAATAGTTCTCAGGATGGCATTTTGCACATGGTTTTAACCTAACCATGCTTACTTTTTCCTTACTAGTGGGTAACAACTGGTACTGACTCTTTGTTCATTATGCCTATACGTTCAAAGCCGTTGAAAAACATCTCCTGGTTTTCCGGCGAAACGTAACCCAGGTCAATGTTCAGTGCTTTCGACAGGAACGGGTCGAGAGCAACAAGGTCGTTACGGTCAATGTCGCTCAAAGAAACCTTGCCTGTGGTAACGGCCACCATTTCCATTTCACGTACGCAGGCATTCAGGAAATAAAAAACGTTCTGTACGGCTTTGTCGATATCGAGGAGGCCTGTCCTTTTACCCGTGTACACCACCATGTCTGTGGGCGGCTCAAAGGGCAGCGCTTTGGTAGACTGGTCAGACAGCATCGCCATTACCGCGGCGGTCCCGATGTAAACAGCGTCGGCGCCCAGGGCCATTGCCTTAAGCATGTAGCCGGGAGTGACCAGGCCGCCCGTGGCGATCAGGCTCACCTCCCGGTTGGCGCCCTTTTTAGTCAGGAACTGGGCCGCGCGGCTGACAGCGAACATGGTGGGCAGTCCTACGTCATCCTCAAGAATCGGGGCGCCCCCGTGCGTTCCTCCCTCTGCTCCGTCCACCGTGATGAAGTCACATTCGGCCTCCAAGGCAATCTCTATTTCCTTTTCCAGGTAATGTGTCGCCGCTATTTTCAATCCCACGGGAACACCGGCCTCATTTTTCAGTTCCCTGACCAGATTGATAAAGTCCTCTTTGGTATGAACACCCTCCAAACGGGAATGGATGACCGCGTCCTGGCCTCCCGTTAGTTCGAAAACCTCCCGGTAATCCTCCCCAATATTTTTAGCTGCCGTCCGCTGGTTAGTTGAGCCCTGGGCTCCCTGCCCGAGCTGGATTTCGATGGCGTCAAGCCTTTTGTACTTTTCCGGAGTGTTGAGCCATCCCCCACGGTTGTACTGCCCGATCAATAACTGAGCGGCTTCTCTTTCTTCTTCGAGAAGGCCGGCTTCACCGGTATTGGTGGCAGTGCCGGCCAGAGTTGCGGCGCGAGCCAGGGCTATTTTGGCGCTTTTACTCAACGCTCCGCCGAACGACATGCCGGCAAACATAATGGGAATTGTAAGTCTGAGCGGTTTCCTGGCCTTCGGGCCGATCTGAACGGAGGTATTGATGCCGACGTTTTCAGGCGTCGGGAACCTGAACAAATGGACAGGATTGAACATAAGCTTGTCCCAGGCGGAAAACCGGATATGGCTGCCAAGCGGGCGGGACACAGGTATACCCTGCTTTGCCCTCATCATTATTTCCGCAAGATAGATGGGGTTGACCTTCTTTGCCGCCGGCGCCATTTCGAAAATGTTCTCGATATATTGGTCTCTGGCCAGAGTCCGGACAGCGTCGTCAGCTACCTCGTTGATGACTCCTCTAAAAAGCCTGGCTAGTATGCCCAAGGTTCGCACCCCCTATTTCTTACCTATTGAATGCTGAATTTCATCTATTTTCTGGGCCATGGAAATACAAATCTGCTTGATTTCACCCAGTTGCCTGGCGCTGCTCTGCTCCGCCACGGCAATGCTGGAAAGTTTCTCGTCCTCATACTTGGTTAAATCAGTGTAATGCTGGCGTTCAATCTGCGAAAGGGTCCCGGCCACGGTCTGAATCCGGTTCAAATCAGAGTGAAAAGACGCAAGTGTTTCAGCAAGGTTTGGCAGGTTTGCCAAATTAAAGACCTCCTTTTTAGCATTTGTTACATTATCCTCTCCATTACCCGGGAACTCATACAATAAATTAAGGATTTATGGCCTAAAATAACAACACAACCGGCTACAGACGTCGCCGGTTGTGTTGTTATTTTATAGGCAGTTTAAAGTCTTGCCCGGGACTCAGTTCGGCACCCTCCTTTGCAGTGGGCAACCTCTCTAAGCATCCATTGTCTTCTCAGCAACTTACACACCACCCTTCGTAGAAATTTTGTTTAGACCAGTCGATAAATTTGCATGGCTGCTCTTGAAAGCTTCTAAGCCGCTTGCTATATTCTACGAAATTAAGATTACGAAAATATATCGAAAGTATCACAAAATTATTACGAAAACTTTGTAAAAATTTCCTGGCTACACTGCCAGGTAGCATTATTTAAAGACAGATAAATATCAGAATATTTATAAATTTATTTATCAACCCAATTTCGAATTCTGGTAATTTTTAATATTATATTTAGTAAGAGCAGTTGGGTTCCGATTGATATTATTGAAAAGAGGGTGGTAAGATGCAGCCGCTCTATAAAATATTTGAATATAATTTTTTATACGGAGCAAGACTTGCCACTGCTTATGAACTGGGACAGGGTGTTAAAATAATTGGTTTTGAAGAGCGGGACAGCTTTGAGGTCAGAGTATTGTCCATCGGCAAAAATCCAAAGAGAACAGGTCTTGGGAAAAAAGCCTTGCAGTTCCTGCGTTCGAAATTCAATAAAATCACGGTTTCTGAAATTTATGAGGGAGCGCTCCCTTTCTGGCTTAAGATGATGGAATGCGGTTTGGTTGATGAACTGCTGTCAATTAAGGATGGAAGCTCTATATACCGGTTGGTTGAGACAAACATTGACAGGATGCAGGACGATTCAAATAATGGCCTGCTTGTTCATGAAATATGAAGAAACTAAAAAGTAACCTGAACCAAAATAATAATTTCCAATATGTAACAAACGCAACACTATCCACATACACTAAAAAAAAGAAAATATTGGGAGGCTTTTTTGTGAGTGAAAATATTGTTGCTGAAGGTTTACCAACTTTTGAAACCGTCTGTATCGAAGTGCCCAAGGTCTATGATTTTTGTTTTGAGGCTGACCGGCGTGAAAACATCTGCACACCATTAGGTACCTGTATGCCGTCGGAAGGGGCAACGGTCAACTGCATTATCACCTCCGCCACCTGTACCGAGGTAAGCCGGACCACGCCGGATGCTACGGGGCGGGCCAACGTGACTTTCGCCATTGTGGTTACCTACACTCTTGAGGTACTCTGTCCTAACGGAGAGGTCGATTGCAGGTTTGAGGATCTGATGTTCACCTTTACGAAAACGATAGTTCTCTGTGCGCCGGAAGGGACCTTTACCAACTGTGAAATCGTTAGCTCCGCATGTGTCTGCCTGATTCTCGGCGAACAAATCTGCTGCAACTTCGACCTCTGTATCATCGTCCAATCCCTGGCCATAGTCAAATTACTCGTCCCGAGCTTTGGTTTCTGCACTCCGGCAATGTGCGAACAGGTTTCACCCGAACCCCCGTTTGTCTGCCCGCCGACCTTATTCCCACCACAGTGCACACCCGTAACGGGAAGCAGGTAAGATATTTGGAAGGGTGGTTGAGCCACCCTTCCTTTTTTTCCAGCGCTAATGTGTAAATACATTATAAATCAGTTCCCTTGTTCTTGCTCCCCAATCCCCGGGCCATCGCTAGCACCAGCAGCAAAAGAGGGATCCCCGCCTCAAAGGTCAGGGCGTAAAAAGGCCAGACATCCGATACAAATGCAGCAGTTACGGTAACATCCTGGTACATGTGCAGAGATCCTGCCACCACAACCGCCCCTACCGGCAGCACCAGCGGGCGGTAATCTTCAAGCCCCAGGCACTGAGCGGCGCCCAGAACTGCAGCGTAGCGCAAAATACACACTTTAATAATACCTCCGGCTATCCAAATAACGACTGGAATTGCTTCCAACCGCTCCAGGAAATTGGCGATGGAGATAAGTCTGACCGCGCTATATATAGGGTAAAAAAATGAAGCGGTCAGGTCGGGTCCGAAAATAGCCAAAGGATACACCACATTTAAAGTCATTATAAAACCGCTCACCAGCGTAGCCAGGAATGCCACCCGCAACGCCCTACCCGGTTTGTTCAGATAGGGGATGATCACGGCCAGGACGATAACTTCACCCAACCAAGCAATTTGGGCAGCGGAGCCCTTCATGATAGTAGCCACCCCGTCATCAAAAACCGGGAGCAGTCTCGTTGACTCCATGTCCTTAAAGGCAAGCAAAGCCAAGAACGTCATTGAGAACAAGAAAAACGGCAGGAACAGCCCGTTGAACCGGCTTATTACTTCCAGTCCGTTGCGGGTGATGTAGGCTATCATGACCGCCGCCACTACATCGTTAACAACCATGGGTGTACCGGGCAATACTGAAGAAAGCATAAAGTTTCCGAATTCCGAAAATACAAGGATCTCAATGTGAATAAGCCACAAAACAAAAAGGAACGCGATTATTTTGCCAGGCACTTTACCTAATACCAGTTCCGGAATTTCAAAAATGGTTTTCCCCGGAAAACGCAAAATTAGCCTCACGATCATCCAGGCTATGAGCAGCGCCGCCAGTGTGGCGAAGATTACGGAAAGCCAGGCGTCCTGCCTGGCCGCATTGACCGCAACGACCGGAGCATAAACACCTGCTGTTGCAACGACAAGGGTAATCATCAGCCAAATAGCCTGCCGGCTGTTGATTTTGCCGGATTCAAGCATGACATTTCTCCTATTTTCATTATTTCAGCCACTCCGAAAGGGGCTTATATAACGCTTCAATTGCATCGGTCGGGTTGGGCGCCTCTAAACCCAGCACCTGGGACAGCGCCAGAGCGAAGCCCAAAAGCAGGAAGAAAGAAAAAGCCGCCAGTTCCCGCCACGCCTTCTTTTTGACCAGACCCGGCACTTCCAGCGCAATCATGATCAGAAACGCCAAAACCAATAATACGACATAACCGAGCATATCTAGTCCCTCCGTTTAAGCCCAGCGGTCCTTTAAAATCTTTCCAGTTCCCAACACCTCTAAACCCAATACCTGGGGAAAGGCCAGGGCGCAGTCCAAAAGCAGGAAGAAAGAAAAAACCGCCGGTTACCGCCACTCCTTCTTTTTAACCACCCCCGGCACTTCCAACGCAATGATTAAGGCCGGCTATTTCTTTACAGAAGCTGGCTTACTCAGCAGGCCGGTACGCCGCAGGTGAGCCTCCACAGAGATGTTGACCTGTGCCTTGGCAAAAGCATCGTTCCATTGGTACTTTAATTCTTTCCAGTCCTTTTTGTACTTGCGGTGGAAGGCTTCCCCGAATTTGAAGATATCCACCCCGTATTCCCCCTGGGCTTTTTCCAGGGTAGCCGAACATTTTCTAAATACATCCCCGGCCGCCGCCGTCTCGATTTCTTCAACCTTGTCCGGTGTTGTTAGCTCCTCGCTGGACTGCTGCTCTAAAAGCTCCCCTTCAAAGGTCATGGTAACATTAAAACTGATGTTTTCCCCGTCATACTCCGGCTCCACCCTGGTCTTAGCGCGGGCAACATTGATCGAGATCAGTTTGTCCGGCTGGCCGGGTGAGGGAACAGTAATAATGCCCTTATTTATTTCACCCCGCAGCCACAAAAGGCCCCTGGTTTCAGAAGTGTCCAGCCACCCCACCAGGTATTCATCTTTGAAAACCCCCGTGCCGGTAATAACCACCTCTTCGTGCTGCTTCTTATCTTCCATACCTGACCCCTGGGGTTCTCCCAATTTTTGCAGTTCCACCCCTGGTAAGGCGGGGTTGGTTCCCCGGGAAGCCAGCGCCATGGCAAAGTCCTTTAACATCACAGAAAAGCCGGCTTTGTTCCTGGCAAGAAAACCAATTGACTGGGCCGAGGTTTTTTCCAGCTCCGAGTGGCTCTCCAGGAGTTTCTTGGCCTCCCCCCTGGTTACCAGCACCCAGGTGGTTTCCCGTGGCAGGGGATCGCGCATAAAGAAATCGATATAATCGCGCACCCCCGCTTTAGCCGCTTCTTCCCCCAACACCAGGATGATGTCATGCGCCCAGTAAATGCGGCGGGATATTTTCAGGGCCAGATTCCGTTCGGCTTCGAAGATGGTGTCGCCCGTCTCGGATAACACCCAGGTAATGTTCTGCCTTTCTGCGGTCCCGGCGCCAGTTTCGGCTCCGCCGCCAAAGGCGCCAGGCCTGGCCAACTGCAGGGTGAGCCGGATCCTGTTGTCCGGCGTGCGGTCCACCCCGGCTCCCATGACAATGGCCAGTTCGGACATCTCCCGGCGGCTCCAGCAGCCGCTTAAGCACACCAGGGTCAGCAGGATCAATAACAGGGAAACGGCCTTTCTGGTCATCCAAGCTTCTCCCCCTTCCCCCTGGCCAGGGCTGCAAGCAGCAGCAACAGCGGTATGGCTGCTTCGAAAGTGAGGGCAAAAAAAGGAAATACCTGAGCCACAAAGTGCTGCAAGTGAATCGCGCTGGGGTGATCCAGGATGGACATGGCCATCAGTACCCCCCCTACAGGAAGCACCAGCGGGCGATAGTCTTTTAGCTCCAGCACCTGGGATATGCCCAGCGCAGCTGCCCAGTAAAATATGGAGATCTTCACAAAACCAGCGGTAACCCAGGCTGTCATTGCCAATGCCTCCAACCGCCCGAGGAAATTGGCGACATTTACCATCCGGTACTTGTTTAGACCTGGAAATACCATTGCGTCGATGAGGTCCGGTCCAAAAATGGCTATGGCATTAGACACAACCAACATAAAAATAACGCCACTGACCAAAACGGCCGTCACCGCCGCCTGGTGGGACTCCCGCGGCTTGCTGAGATAGGGGATTACCAAAGCGATTGCAACAATCTGGCCGAACCAGGCTAAAGGGACCATCGCTCCCTTAAAAATACTCATCGCGTCAACATCTGCAACAGGAAGCAGTCTTTGTATATCGGTTTCCCTACTTACTAAAATAGAGGTAATAATTATTAACCCCATGATTAAGGGAAAAAAGATTTCATTGGCCCGGGTAAAGACTTCCAGGCCGTTTCTGACTGTATAGGCGGCAATAGCCACAGCCACAAGGTTAAAAACAATAAGAGGGGTTGCCATCCTAAAAGCAGTTACTAGAAATTCGCCGTATTCCCTGATTACCCCCGCGTTAATATCCAGGAACCACATGATATATAAAAAGCCCACCAGCTTACCCGGCCACCTGCCCAGGATTTCAGCGGGATATTCAAATATGGTCCGGTCCGGGAAACGCAAACCCAGGCTTGTCACCAGACGCGCGATGAAAAGCCCGGCCACGATGGCCAGACCAATTGAAATCCAGGCGTCCTGCCGGGCGTGTTTGACGGTGATGGCCGGAACAGAGAGAATAACCGTGGCAAAGATCATAGTGATCATCAAAAATACGGCCTGTCTACTGCTGATTTTACCCTCTTCCAGTATTTCCCTCACCGCCTTTCTTCCCGGTCCGGGTTTCCGGCGGGACGGGTTCTTGGCCCGGTTCCTGCCTCTTTAAGTTTTTCCACCCGATTAACCTGGGTCGGGTGAACATGGCCCACCAGGGCGCCCGGACGACCAGGTCTTTCATATCCCCAAGACTCATCGGGGCTATTGGCGACAGGTAAGGTGTCCCGAAGGAACGCAGGGCGCACAGGTGCACCACAATGATGATCAAGACGGAAATCAGCCCATACAGCCCCAGGGTGGCCGACAGGACTATCATCGGGAAACGCAGCAACCGGATGGCAAAACTTGCCGAATAAAAATATACAAAGGAAGAGATTCCGGTAAAGGCTACCACAATCACTGTGGCCGGAGCCACCAGACCGGCCTGCACGGCGGCCTCCCCGACAATCAAGGCGCCTACAATACTGACCGCCTGGCCCACCTGCCGGGGCAGCCTGATCCCGGCTTCCCTTAATATTTCAAAGGTGAGCTCCATCAGCAGTGTTTCCACGAAAGCCGGAAAAGGAACCGCCTCCCGCTGGGCGGCCAGGCTCAACAGGAGCGCGGTGGGCAGCATCTCCTGGTGAAAGGTGATAATGGCAATATAAAAGGATGGCATTACCAGGGACAGGAACATCGACAGAAAACGGACTATTCTTACAGCCGTCGCGATTTGGAACCGCTCGTAGTAATCCTCCGCTGCATGCAAAAATTCAACAAACACTGTAGGAACGGTAAGAACTATAGGTGTCCCGTCCACCATAATACCCACCCGGCCCTCCAGGAGCCGCGCCGCCAACCTGTCCGGTTTCTCGGTATGGTTGATTTGAGGAAAGGGGCTCCAGGTGTTGTCCTCGATCAACTCCTCGACATACCCGCTTTCCAGGACGGAGTCAAGCTCAATCCCCTGCAGCCGGCTCTTCACCTCTTCCACCAGTTTATCGTTAGCGATCCCTTTTACGTAGACCACAGCCACATCGGTCTTCGTTAGCCGGCCCAGCTGCATCATTTCGAGCTTAAGGTCGGAATTTTTGATTTTGCGGCGGAGCAGCGCCGTATTGGTCCGTAAAGTTTCCACAAAGGATTCCCGGGGTCCCCGCACAACCATCTCGTTTTCCGACTCAGAAACTGGACGGGCTTCCCCACCCCGCATCCCGTTAATAATAGCAAACGGGTGTCCTTCCACCAGGAGCACGGTATCACCGGACAGGACGGCCTCAATCACGTCTTCCAGCCTGTCCGTTTCTTTAACCTGGTGGACGCAAAGGCCCCGCTCCTTGATCAAATGGTAGGCGCTGGCTTTCGTGATGTCGGCGTCCGGCGCTGCCATGGGCGCCTCCAGGGACAGGGCGCGCATGATCTGCTCGCTGACCTGGTGTTTGTCGGCCAGTCCATCGGTGTAAATCAGGACCAGCCGGATATCTTCCCGCTGGGCAAAGAGGAATTCCCGGTAAACGATATCGCTGCAGTTTTGAAAAATCCCCTTTATCCTCGCCAGGTTGCTTGCCAGGTCTGCATCAAGAAAAGAAGAAGCTTTATCCGGATCCGTGTTGTCTTTAGGTTTTTCTACCGGGGCTTCACCAGCGCCGCCTGTATTTTTTTTTGCAGCCAGCAGCTTAGCCCTAACCGGCCTAATCAATTTCCGCATCTTTTTCCCCTCTAAAAAACGAAATGACCATGGTTATTATTAACAACCATGGTCATTTCATACATCACAGGATTTTTTCAACCTGCTTACCCCGACAATTTTTAACCTATCATTATTTTACCTTCCGGATAACGTACTTGAGCTTGCTGTTGACGGAAAACCAACGCGTAACCTATGGTGATAGGTCCTAAACGTCCCAGGAACATGGTAATAATAATTATTATCCGGCCAAATTCGTTTAATTCAGTCGTTAAACCAAGGGATAAACCCACAGTGCCTAAAGCGGAAACGACCTCAAATAATATTCTAACAAGGTCGGATTGATTTGTTAAAGAAATTAAAAAGGTCATGAGAAAGACTACAAATATTGATAGTAATGTAATTGCCAGCGCCCTGGAAACCTCATGGGATTCAATTCTACGCTTAAATATTTCAGTATCTCTCTTGCCCCGCAATATGCTGTAAATGGCAACCCACAACAATGTAAAAGTCGCTGTTTTTATACCGCCTGCCGTAGACCCAGGTGAACCACCAATAAACATAAGGAACATGATCAATAATTGTGTGGGTAATAGCAGCGTGGTAAGGTCTATTGTATTAAACCCGGCAGTTCTTGGTGTTACAGCCTGAAAATAGGAGGCTAATAATTTATGCGATGGTGTTAATCCATGCAAAGCATGGTTATACTCCGACGCAAGTATCAATACTGTTCCCAAAACAATCAAAGCGCCTGTAGTTATAAGGACAACCCTTGAATGCAACGATAGCTTTCTTGTTTTCTTATACGTGTATATTTCATATATGACTACAAAGCCTAACCCTCCTAAAATAAATAGGCTTGAGATAACCATATTGGCTACACCGTCAACAGTAAATTCAGTAAGACTTTTAAAGTTACCAAACAAATCGAAACCTGCGTTATTAAAAGCAGAAATAGCATGAAAAATTCCAAACCATATGGCTTTCGTAATACCCATAATGGGTATCCAATGCAAAGCCAATATTACAGCGCCTATTATTTCAAATGAAAATGAGAAAATTAATAGATATTTAAAAATATTTACGATTCCTTGCACAGTCAAGTTGCCTAAAGCTTGTTGCATTATTATCCTTTGTCTGAATAATATTTTCTTACCTAATAACAAGGCAAATAAAGTTGAGAAAGACATTATTCCCAAGCCGCCTATTTGTATCAGAAGCATTATTACAATCTGCCCAAAAACCGACCAGTTCGTTGCGGTGTCTACTACAACTAAGCCGGTAACGCATACTGCTGAGGTAGCGGTAAACAAAGCTGTCAACCAATCCCTGGGCATTCCTTCGTTTGATGCCCAGGGTGTAGACAGTAGTATGCTACCCAATAGAATTACAGCCATAAAACCCAGCACCAATAATTGGGATGGTTTCAACGCCGAAATTTTCATTTTTGCCAAGCACCTCAAAAAATTATTATTCCATATCATAAAGTTTCTTTAAATCAGCGTTTTTACCTACCGCTACCAGCACGTCCCCCCTATCTATAACTTGAGCCGCACGAGGAGCGACGATAATTTGCTCACCTCTTTTAATTGCTAAAATGGTAATCCCCATCATTTTTCTCACACCTAACTGATCGAGGGTTTTCCCGATATAAATTTCCGGGGCCCTGAACTCCATGATACTGTAATGAGGTGAGAGTTCTATGTGGTCCATGATGTTTTGAGAAACCAGCATGCGGGCGAGTCTTTTCCCCATGTCCCGTTCCGGGAAAATCACGGTTGCCCCAATTTTTTCCAACACCTTACCATGCAGGTTGTTTTTTGCTTTGGCTACAACTTTTTTAACGCCTAACTCCTGTAAAATAATCGCAGCTAAAATATTGGCCTGGACATCCTCACCAATAGATACTACCACTACGTCAAAATTTCGGATGCCCAGAGACTTTAGAGCCTGCTCGTCCATCGCGTCAGCCTGTACCGCATGGGTACACGTATTAACCACGCTATTAACCTTTTCGCTATCATTATCGATGGCTAAAACATCGTAGCCCAGGAGGGTCAGTTCTTCTATTAGACTAATACCGAAGCGGCCCAGACCAATTACTGCAATTTGTTTTTTCATATTATAACCTCATTTGCATATATTTTTGACTTTCACTATATTAGTTTATAGCTTCTATTATGATACTTGTCAATAAAAATAAAACTGGCAGAAAAACGATGGTATAATAAATAGTAGTGTGATGGAAGAACTGGTATACAGTAAAACATCTATATCAAGAAGGGATGTTTGATGATGACGCTAACCTTTGAACAGGGACCAATCAGACCGCCCAGTGAGGCCAACAGTCTTTTAATCAGGCTGACCAGGAACTGCCCGTGGAACAGGTGCGCTTTCTGCAACGCCTACAAGGGCACAACTTTTTCGGTGCGAACAGTTGAAGATATTAAGAAGGATATTGATACTATAGCAGAGATGTGCCGTTTAATTGGTCAGGTATCCCGCGCTGGTGAAATGCCTTCTGAACTGTACCAGGCAAATGAATACCAGGTCTACCACATTGCCGACTGGCTCGCCCACGGCGGTAAAACGGTTTTTTTACAGGACGGAAATTCAATACTGATGAAAACTGCCGACCTTATTGAAATCCTTGAATATTTAAAAAAGAAGCTGCCCTCTGTGGAGCGCATCACCAGTTACGCCCGCTCCAGTTCTCTGATCAGGAAGAGTGTTGATGAACTGGCCCAACTGAAGGAGGCCGGGATTTCCCGTCTCCATGTGGGTCTGGAATCGGGCTGTGATGAAGTGCTGAAATTCATGGACAAGGGAGTTACTGCCGAACAGCACATTGATGCCGGCAAACGGGTCAAAAAAGCGGGAATTTCCCTCTCGGAGTATGTTTTGTTGGGTCTGGGCGGGCGAAAATGGGCCCAGGAACATCCGTTTGAAACGGCTAGAGTGCTAAATGCCATCAATCCCGACTATATCCGCCTGCGCACCCTGGCCATCGTCGAAAACACGCCCCTCTACACTAAATTGCAGCAGGGTGAATGGGAAGAACAACCCGATGAGGAAACTGTAAAAGAAGAAAAGATTTTAATCGAGAACCTGGGCGGCATTAAGAGCAGGCTTCTTTCCGACCATTCCATGAACTTGCTGGGAGAAATCAACGGCAGGCTGCCGGAAGATAAACCTGCCATGCTTAAGGTCATTGACCATTTTCTGGCCCTTCCGCAGGCAGAAAAAGAAAACTTCATCCTGGGCAAAAGGTGGGGCTTGTATAACAGACTCAATGACTTGCAGGACCCGGAACGGCACGGGCGGGTTGAAAACACCCTAAACAAGCTAAAAAGCCAGGGCCTGCTTGAAGCAACCATAGCCAACCTGAAGTACCAGATGGTCAGGGTATAAGCCATGCAAAAGGGTATAATAAACGAAAACTTTTTGGAAAGGAATAAATTATGATTACATTAATTGCAAAACTTAAAGCGCAACCAGGTAAAGAAGCTTTGCTGGCCGATGAATGTGTAAAGCTGGCAAAAAATGTCCGGGAACACGAGCAGGGGTGTTTAATGTATATACCCCACGTTTCCACAGAAAACCCCGCAGAAATAGTCTTTTTCGAAAAATATATCGACCAGGAAGCATTTCACGCCCACGGCCAAACCCCATATTTTAAGGCGTACAAAGAAAAATGTGGTGAGTTGGCAGAAGGAAATTCTCAAATACAATTTATTAAGGAATTGATTTGAGTTTTTTTGACACCTGGTTGTCCAGTCTTCAACGTTCCACATGTCAGTTACCCGGTCCTGATAAAAATCCGGGTCACGGGACACTAAAACAACAGTCCCTTAAATTCTTTTAGCGCTTTTTCAACGCATCTTTTTTCAACGCATCTTTAGTTAAGCAAATAGAAATTTAAGAAAGGTCGCTTCCAGCATAATGGCCAAGGACAAAACTCCCGTTACTCCAGCTATCCGTTTTCTAAAAAAGGAAAAGGTAGCCTTCACAGGCCACCTGTACGACTACGAGGAACATGGTGGAACAGCGGCTTCCGCACGTGAGCTGGGTGTGGATGAACACAGCGTCATTAAAACCCTTGTTATGGAAGATGAAAACAAGAAACCTCTGGTTGTCTTAATGCATGGGGACCTTCAGGTATCGACCAAGAACCTGGCCCGGCGCCTTGGAGTTAAATCCATTACCCCTTGTACCCCGGAAACAGCTACAAAGCATACCGGGTATCTGGTGGGCGGGACTTCCCCCTTCGGCACTGTAAAGAGAATGCCGGTTTACCTGGAGGAAACCATCCTTGACCTTCCCCAAATCCATATTAACGGCGGGAAACGGGGCTTTCTTGTGATCATCGACCCCAAGGAACTGGTGCGGGTTTTAAACCCCATATTGGTAAAGGTTGGTATCAATCACTAGTCGATTAATAACAAACCATAATAGTTTCCGTCGCTTTCAAAGTCCTTTAAGACCATGATAGGCCAACCATTTGTTCTCACTGTTTCAAACACATCAATACCACACGCTTCCATTGACGGCCTTGCATTTTTGGGCTGTGCGCATTTCTCCGGATTGCAGGTTTTACATATCATGCAGGGTCCGGCCCCGAACCCTATCACTTTATAATATCCGGCTAAAAAAATCTCTCTTTCCAGTTTTAAAACCACTTCTGAAGGATCATTCCAATTTGCTTTGCAATGCACCAGCAGAGCACGCTTATAGCAGTCAATCATTTCTTGGGTTTCTTTATGTGTCGGCGTATTGGGAGGACAACAGTGCCTTCTTCTGGGGCCATATTTACAACCGAAGCTGCATTTCATTCTGACCCACGCCGCGGTTTTGATGGTGCCTGGATCAATAATTTTCGCATCAACAGAGCCAAGTTCTTTAGCTAAATTAATGAAGCCCGATAAATCGCTGCCCATAATATATTCGCCCCCATACCATTATCTTGAGTGTATCATACATTAAGTTGGGCAAGCCGTAAATACTGCGGCTATTAAAAACACGAGCATGGTAATGGAGTTTATTATTAACAGTGATGAAGAAGAAGGAACATGTAGGGAATTACCAAAAGGATTTTTATTAACAATGTATAATAAATAAGCAAAAACAGTGAGGGTGTGATATTGCTATGTTTTGGTGGATTGCGGCCGCTGTAGTATGGGTAATATCTGCTGCTTGAATTTTTTATATCATGGCGGACGTGATCCGCGGTAAAGCCCCGGTCTTAAGCTCTAAATTATGGCCCGGTTATATATTTCATGGTGTTACTGCTATTTTAGTAATCGTTTTTATCTTTAAGGCTTTAAATTAATCATTGAAAATAAAATTCAGGCTGCAGGAGGGGCTGAACTTGTTGAGAATAGCTGGTTACCTACTCCTATTGTTAGGTATTGTTTGAATTGTCACGATCATGGGAGGAGTCTTCTCTCACACTTATTCCAGTATCAACCAACTATGGGGTGCGTTTGCTTTCCACCTAATTGCCATGATTGCAGGGTTAATGTGCATTGCTAAAAGCATGAACCGTCAGCAAAAAGCTTAATCAGAGGTAGAGATCGCACTTTTATGAGCTTGGCTCAGTGAGTCAGAGAGGAATCTCTGACTCACTTCATTAGCTGTCGCAAATATCAGCGCTCAATATAATTTCCTGATAAATTGTTCATTGACGGAACAACCCCTTTGTCCCAACCTTATTTCTTAAAACCAGTATATACATGGATGGCGTCTCTCAGAAATTCCGCCGTACCCGGTTGCTTTTCGTCGTAGTACGCCTTAAACCGTTCGTCATCCATATACATTTGAGCAAGACCCGCATGTGCTTCTTTACTGTACTCGCTCCAGAAATAAGTTAACCATTGCTTATGCAAATCCGCCGCTTTTTGAGCAATAGCGCCGGCAGGGTCGCCAGTTTTGAAAGCTTCGGCTAAAGTGACGTTTACTTCATTTGCCAGTCTAGTTGCCTCTTCATACTCTTCTTGTGTCATATTCTTCAGCTTTGCATTGGACTTGTTTACAGTATCAGCGCCATATTTATTACGAATTTCTTTACCGTATTTTATCTCGTTATCATCAATCAGCTTTTGCTTAAAACCTTCGAACTTTTCTTTATCGGTCATGCTCATTCTCCCTTCGGTTAAAGCCATTGTTTTTTCCACATTAGCAATTAGTAAATCTAACTGCTTTCTTTTTTCGAGGAGTTGGGCGCGATGTTCCTTAAGTGCTTCAACTCCATTGAAGGAAGGGGCGGTCACAATTTTTTTAATACTTTCCAGACTGATTCCCAGTTCTTTGTAAAACAGGATTTGTTGCAGCATGTTAACTTCCGCTTGACCATAGATCCGGTATCCCGACGAGTTCATTCTTGCCGGCTTAAGAATACCAATCTCATCATAATACCGGAGCGTTCTGGCGCTGATCCCTGCCAATCGGGCCAACTTCTGCACTGTGTATTCCATGTGGCTACCCTCCCGACAACATAACTATACACCTTTACGCAACGTCAAGGTCAATCATTTTTTCGCAGAAAAAATGACTCACAAAAGCTCATTCTGTCTAGAAAGTATTTTAGTCCTATACTACCCGAAAGCCCACAATCACTTGTGGGCTTGACATTCTAAGGTGCAAACTTATCCTTCAAGGAGCGCAACCTTCATACACTTCTATAGCATGGCGGAGAAAGTCAGGGATCGGTCTTGTCGCTTGATTGGTAAAGTCATAGCTGACATAAACATTTTCCGCCTTTAGCAACGGTTTATCTTCTCCATCTCGCGTAATAAGAAACCTCATCACAAAACTGGTATTGCCCATTTCAACAGTTTTACACCATATATTCAACCAATCATTAACGACAGCCGGGGTGTCAAACTCCAAAGTGACCTTTTTGACGATATAAGCAAATTTACCACTTTTGGCCATTTCAACCCGTTCAAGTTTCAGTCCCTCGCTAAAATACTCGCTCACAGCAATATCAAGGTAATTAAGGAAATGTGCGTGAAATACGATTTGCGCAGAATCAACTTCAGAGAAACGGACCTTCAATCTATGCTTAAAACGATAACCTGGCATTATAACACCACCACTTGTTTTTATATGGTATACTATAAACCACCTTTCCTTGTGATAAAAGCGTTTATGAGACAATTTTTTCTGATGAAGATAAAACTCTGCCCGGCAGGAGTCATGTAATGATGATGAAATCTTAATCTACTTTCATCCTCCCCTATGATCCTGCATTCCTGGAAGTTTGCCGTGAAATTGAAAAAATCTATTTATGTTTATTTATAAAGTTGACTATATATTTGCATACTGCTAATATAATTTTCATAAACATTTTTCAAGGTTTAATCAATTCTCCCAGGAGGCGATATACATGAAAGTGGTTGCGTTTAACGGAAGTCCACACAAAAACGGCAACACATATGCAGCAATAAAAATGGTCGCACAGGAACTGGAAAAAGAAAATATTGAAGTTGTAATCATTAATGTGGGCAACAAAGCAATAAGCGGATGTATCGCCTGTAACGAATGTATAAAGAACCAAAATGAAAGATGTGCAATAACCAATGACCCTGTCAATGAATGGATTCAGGAAATGAAAAATGCAGACGGCATTATATTAGGCTCTCCGGTACATTATTCGGCCATAGCAGGGACAATGAAATCATTTTTAGACCGTGCCTTTTTCGTGGCTTCTGTAAATGGCGGGATGCTCAGACACAAGATAGGCGCCAGTGTTGTAGCCGTCAGGCGCTCGGGGGGACTGCCCGCCTTCAACCAGCTCAATAATTTCATTAATTATTCTGAAATGCTGATGCCGACATCGAATTATTGGAATATAGTATATGGCACAGCACCAGGAGAAGCTGAACAGGACGAAGAAGGAAAACAAATCATGAGGGTGCTTGGAAAAAATATGGCATGGTTGATGAAACTTGTTGAGTTCGGCAAAGATAAAATCACAGCACCACCAAGAGAAAAAAAGGTGTTTACAAATTTCATAAGATAAAATGTGCTTATTATAAGAAGAAGAAATCGAAAGCCCCGCAATCGCTTGCGGGGCTTGATTGTTTTTAAAACGACCAAAAAACAATCGGTTGCTGGCCGGATCGCAGACCAGAAATCTTTTTCATACCCGCCTCTTGAGGCGGGTAAGTTTTGTTGGGTGTCTGCGGATGGACTAAACGGCCTCCCCCATTCTATTGATTTTCATTGGAACCTTTTTCTATTTTTATATTAATCTCCGATTTTTATGCAACACTAGCGACACACAAGCTAAAGTTTACTTAGATTTTGACGAATATTATAGTAGTATCAAGTAAGGGAGCAAATTTGGGGAAAACATTAGTGAAACGATATTCCAGTTAGAGTTGGACAACAAACCATAATTAATGGAGATTAACTATGAAAAAATTTATCATGGTTTTAGTCGTTTTTTTAGTTATGGCCTTTTCTATGTCTTGTGAAGCAATTGAAAAACCGCAGTATTATAATCAACCAGATTCTTTCTTAGTTTCATATATGTCCACATTCCCAGATACAGAAACTAAGATTATTAAAGCACTTAATATAATTGATATTATGTATCCTAATTGGCAAAATAATTATGAGTATGGAATTTTCGATTGTTCAGAAACGACTGAATTTGTCTGGTATTTTTTTAATAAATGTGGTATTGAATCAACTTATTGTCAAAGTAATAAATTATGGCATTGTTGGTTGGAAGTTAAAGATAATAACAAAAAAATAATTATTGAAACCACAACATTAAGTATAGTGTCTGAAGAAAACTCTGGATGGTATTATAGTGGACGCGATGTAAAATATAATAGCCATATGCGTATTGATGAAATTGATTGGTGGAATAGTAAGATTTTTAATGGTAGCTTATTATCGAGTGATTTGCTATATAGATAGCTAAAATGGGCTCTACCGACCTCTTTTCCCATCCATGTGTACATTTTATATTGCGGGAGACAGATTACTTTTCCGCTATTATTATTAAAAGCATATCTCTCCCTTAGCGGAAAGATATGCTTATCTGGCGTCCCAGGAGGGATTCGAACCCCCGACCTACGGATTAGAAGTCCGTTGCTCTATCCAGCTGAGCTACTGGGACATATATGGAGCGGGTGAAGGGAATCGAACCCTCGTAATCGGCTTGGAAGGCCGACGCTCTACCATTGAGCTACACCCGCTTGGGAAAACATCCATCCTGTTTATCGATGCATATAACATTATAACTAAAAACCGGCTCCACGTCAAAGTTATTTTACTCCAGACATCAAGCTTTTTATTTCAGACGCGGTAAATGGCCGGCCTGACCCCGTCCTCGTCAAACTCCAGGATACCGTAGCTGGGACGGTCATGGTCGCGTGGTCTGGAGATGCTGCCCGGGTTGAACAGCAGCACGCCGGCCTCCCTGGTAAACCCGGCGGTGTGGCTGTGCCCGAACACAACTATATCAGCGCCGGCCTCCAACGCCTGGAGCACCAGTTTGTCAACCCGGTACTTTGATACAAAAGTGTGACCATGCAGTAAAAGGACACGGTGGCCGGCCAGTTCGAAGACCTCCTCCAGCTGTCTCTCATCAGGGAAGTCACAATTACCCCTTACCGCCTTGACCGGCAAAGCAGTTTCGGCGGCCAGCCTGAGAGCATCCTGGTAAAAATCCCCGGCATGTATGATTAAATCCAGTGGTCCCGCTTCTTTGAGAGCACGGATGCCATTGGCCAGGTGGCCGTGGCTGTCGCTAAACACTATCACCCGCAAGCTCTTCACTCCTCGCCGCCATTTTTTTGAGGTCGGACAGGATGTCTACCGCTCCCTCCAATGCCTTGGCCCGGTGGCTTATTTTGTTTTTAATAGTAGGGTCCAGTTCGGCAAAGGTCCGATCATATGCCGGGACATAAAACAACGGGTCATAACCAAACCCCCTTTGACCACGTGGCTCCTCCGCGATAACCCCCTCGCAGGAACCCTCGGCGATATGCACCCAACCATCCGGCTCGGCAATGGCGACCACACATTGAAAGCGCGCGGTCCTGCGTTCAGCCGGAATGTCTGACAACAGTTCCAGCAGTTTACGGTTATTGGCCTGGTCGTCTTTTTCCTCCCCGGCAAAACGGGATGAGTAGATTCCCGGCGCCCCGTCCAACGCGTCGACCTCCAGACCGGAATCGTCGGCCAGCGCCAGCAGGCCGGTGTGCCCGGAGACCGCTGTTGCTTTAATCATGGCGTTTTCTCTGAAGGTGGCGCCGTCTTCGGTGATTTCACCGAGCTCCGGAAATTCACGCAGGGAGACCACCTCGAACCCGTGCGGGGCCAGTATATCTGCTATCTCCCGGACTTTACCCTCATTGCGGGTTGCCAAAACCACTTTCAATATCTAAACCTCCCCGATGCCTTTTGCGGCCGCCCCTAGTACTTCTTTCTGGTAGTTGATCAGCCATTCAATCCCCTGTTGTGCTAAATCGATCATCTCGTTTATTTCCTGGCGGCTAAAAGACGCTTCCTCGCCGGTGCCCTGCACCTCCACGAAGCGGCCGCCGCCGGTCATGACAATATTCATGTCCACCTCCGCGGCAGAGTCCTCCTCGTAACAAAGGTCCAGTATGACCTGCCCGGCACAACGTCCCACGCTGGTGGCGGCAATAAAGTCCTTTACCGGCATTGTCTTAATCAGACCCTGCGCCCTGAGGTTGTTGACCGCGTCTACCAGGGCTACAAAAGCGCCGGTGATCGAGGCGGTTCTGGTGCCCCCGTCCGCCTGGATAACATCACAGTCCAAAGTGATCGTGCGCTCACCCAGCGCCGGCAGGTCCATCACCGACCGCAGAGCGCGGCCGATCAGCCGCTGGATTTCATGAGTGCGGCCGCCGATCTTTCCCCTGACTGCTTCCCTGGCGGTCCTGGTCCCGGTGGCGCGGGGCAGCATACCGTACTCTGCAGTGACCCAGCCCTTCCCCGCTCCTCTGAGAAAAAGGGGCGGTTTGTCCTCGACCGACGCCGTGCAGATCACCCTGGTGTCCCCAACTTCAACCAGCACCGAGCCTTCTGCGTGTTTATTGTATTGTCTGGTTATACGGACCGGTCGCAATTGGTCCGGCTTTCTTCCATCAATTCTGTGCATGATATTCTCCTTTTTTTGTGCGAATGAATGCGCACCTCATTGGTTCCCTATTTTTACATTACATCGTCAAATATTTCATGGACAGCCTTATACGCTTGTCACTGCCGCTTCAACCATCCCAAAGAATTGCTATTTCGAAACAATATCGAGACTATATCGATTTTTATTATACCTTATAAATTACCCTTTCTACAGCAGCCAGAGCCGGCTTGCCGAAACCGCCGGTAGCCTGCCGGCACAGTTCTGCAGGCTCATACTCAGGCCAAAAGTGGGTCAGTACAAGACGTTTTACCCCCGCCTGTCCGGCGATTTCACCGGCTTGTCTTGCAGTCAGGTGAGAGTCGCGCAGATATTCCGCATCGCTATCCAGTCCGCTTGCTTCACACAGGAAAAGGTCGGCGCCGGCGGCCAGCTTTACGAGCTCTTCAGTCCTTGCCGTGTCACCGGAAAAGACGAACTTGCCCGGCCCCTCCACTGCTATGGAATAGGCGGGTACAGAGTGCCTGGCTCTAACAAAGCGGAACGCCATTCCGCCCCAATCCAGCCTTTGAGCCTGGAGACCACTGTCAAGCGTTTCCCAGGTCAGGGATTCAATTGAAGTAACCTCATAAGCAGCTTTATAGCATGCCAGCTCCTGATATGCCTGATCCGGGAAAGAAGGCGCCACCAGCCTGACGGGTCCGGATCTTTTACCTTCCCGCCTGGCGCCTTCTACCGCATGACGCAGCGGAAAGAGGTCCAGATAGTGGTCGTGGTGCAGGTGGGTGATAATCACGCCGTCCAGCAGTCTGAAGTCCACAAATTCCCTCAACCTGCTCAAGCTCCCATTGCCTGCCTCCAGTAATATGTTCAGCCCGCCCGCGCGGAGCAGGTAGCCCGAGCAGGCTCCTCCTCCCTTGGGATAAGGCGCCCAACAGCCCAGGATAATGATTTCCACAGTCTCCCCCCGCGAGGTTATTTTTTGCTGCTCCTGCTTGCGGCAGCGTCGACACAACAGCCCACCGCCCCGGCGTACTGCGGGTGTTCAGGGACGATCACTTGCATGCCCAGTTCCTCCCTGATGATTTTAACAAGCGCGCCGTTATGAGCCACCCCTCCTGTAAATACTATAATTTCACTGGAGAGTTTGACCAGCATGGGCTTGATCCTTTTAAATATGCTGTAATTTACGCCGGCAGCCAGGCTGGCGGTGGAATAGCCGTCAACCACGAAACCGATTAGTTCGCTTTCTCCAAAAACAGCGCAGGTGGAGGTGAGTTCCGCCGGGTCACGGCGATGCCGGCTCAATTCCTCCAAACTTATATTCAATGCCGCGGCCATATTCTCCAAGTAGCGGCCGGTGCTGGCGGCGCATTTATCGTTGGTCAAAAAATCAATCATGCGCCCCTGCCGCACCAGGGCTACCTTGCTGTCCTGGCCTCCCAAGTCCAGCAGGGTAAAATCGGACAGTCCGGTCAAGTAGGCGGCGCCAAGTACGTGGGCCTTGATTTCGGGAATAATCCGCGCTCCCTTTACGTTTACTGCCTGACGCCCGTAGCCGGTGGCAGTTATGGTTGGTTTTTCGCCGGATAAGGCTAAACCGCCGGCGTCGATGACCAGACGACCGTCTTCCCTTTTGCCATGCTCACGATAAAACCGCATTGTATCAAACTTATCCAGCCGCACTAACAAATCATCCTCCAGCAGCGCCAGTTTCACACTGCGGCTGCCGAGGTCAAGACCGATAAACACCAGGGATCACCTCAACATATCGAGAAAGACATCCAGGCGCAAGCGCGTGCGCGCGTCCAGACGGGTAGGCTTGTCGCCCTCCAGGGTCAAAACAGGCAGGTCAAGCTTCTGCCTGATAATCAGGTCTTCAATTTGGCGGAAGCAGAAGCTCTGGGCGTAGTGGATAATCCCGTCCAGCCTCCTTCTGTCCGCTTCGCGCCGGATTTCTTCGAGACGGAAGAAAATACCGTAGGGATAGGTGTAAAGCTGGTACTGCTCGACTATGTCAAGGGTAGCAAAGGGCATGGTAAACTGCCTCTGGGTCTCATTGTAGACCACGCGCGCGCCTCGTTCTTCCAGGTAACCATACAATTCCCCGACGATTGGCGGAACACCGATATAGCCCAGGCGGAGCTCCCCCTGCCGTGGTGGTTGTGATCGCGCCTTTTGCAGAAAAACCGACGCCTCATCTGCAAATTTCTCAGGCTCTCCGTTGAAATCACTGCAGCTTACCTGGTAGATATGGTTATCCCAACCACCCACAAGGTTTTCCTGCCAGGTCAACCGGTCAATTTCCCATACCTTGCTCCTGACAAAATCCAGGCGCTCCTTCTGTTCATTAACCTGATCCCAGGATACGCCAAAGCGTGACATCATCTTTTCCATCTGCAGGCGCAGCATGTCGGGATCCCGGTCATAGGGATAGGCAAACGGCACGACTTCCAAACCGGCCAACTGCAAGGTCTCCATGAGGGCATGGGTATTGCTGCAGTCGCCCTGTGTAACAGCGATGATGGTCCGGATATCCGTATTGTTTAAGACAGTGCTGTAAATACCCTTGATCCAGGCGCAAAGGTTGCGGGGATAGCCGGCCAGTTCGGCTTCCTCCACCAGCGCCTGGGGGTTTTTATCAGTTATAAAGACGTTGTTTAAATCCACGGGAACCCAACCGGCCGCATAGATTATTTCCACCGGGACGGTCGTGGTTATTCCAACCTTAGGCAAGCTCTCAGCCCCATTCTTATGCAACAGTTAAGGATGTATACGCGGGCTTTAGGCAATTTCCTATCATTATGCCCCCGCTTAACTGTAGTAATGCTGTCGGATTATCCTTTAGTTGTTGGATCCAAAATATAGATATAAAGCCAAGCCTTTTTTAATATTCACGGACAAAAGGCTGTGTTCCTCTTTTTTTCAAAAAAATAACCGGCCTGTCCCGCCTGAAAGCGGAAAAGACCGGTTCCTTGATAAAAAAATGTCCGGTACATGCAAATTCATTCGCACATCACCCCAGAGAAATGCAGTATCGGTCTTAGCTGAATCCCACGTGTCATTACCCACATCGATTAGTTTATTCTTCAACTGGTGCTATCGATAACAATATGGGTGTCTAAGCTGTTCTTTTCTGAGCAAAATAAGTACCAATACCCTTGACGATGGCTTCAGCCGCCTTATTCTTGAAGCTGTCGGTTTTGAGCAGTTTTTCTTCCGCCTGGTTAGAAATAAACGCCAGTTCCAGCAGCACTGCCGGCATATTGGAGGTACGCAATACCGCAAAGTTGGCTTGTTTGACACCGATGTCACGCAGCCCCAGGGACTTGACCATCTCAGTCTGGATGGAGCGCGCCAGCTTATTGCTTTCTTGCAGCCTGGGCGCTTCACTGGAACTGCCGGTACCACTATATATATAGGAGGTGGTGCCGCCTATGGACGGGTCCGTGTGAGCGTTGATATGGATGCTGACAAATATGTCGGCCTTGTTTTTATTGGCGATGTCGGTCCGGGCAGCCAGGCTGACATCCGTATCAGCGCTCCTGGCCATGATGACCTTGGCTTCCTGTGCTTCCAGCAGCTTGGACACTCGTTTGGCGATATCAAGCGTAACGGCCTTTTCCTGGATGCCGCTCGTCCCGATAGCGCCGGGGTCGGGGCCGCCATGCCCCGGGTCGAGCACAATGATCTTGTTTTTATAGGCTCCGTCCAGCTTGGGGATGTAAGTATCGACAGTTAGCGTCTTGTTGTTGCTGGAAAGTGAGACCTCATACTGAACCCCGCTGCACAGTTCAAACACCAGCCTGGTCACATCGGGATTCTTTTGAAAATGCCCGGACCTCACCTTGCTGACTGTTTTAGAAGACACATCTTTCGTTTGAGGGAGATCTCCGGGGGACACTCCCTCAATATCTACAACCAGCCGGTCAGGGTTACTCAGGAAAAAGGAGTTGTAGCTAACCGGAGTATCAGTCTTAATAGTGAAGGTGGTCTGGTCGGAAGCTGTTTTCTGCACATTCATTGACAGCACCTTGCCGGTGTCGCTATCATCGCTATCATTGTCATCGTCACTGTCGCCACTATCGTCTGGCCTGTCGCGACCCCTGGATACTTCACTGCCGCCAGTTTGTCCGGTCGCAGGCTGTGTAGGCGCCGACACAACATCCTTAAGCGCCACCAGCCATCCGGCCACCCAACCGTTCCCGCCGGTCGGCAGACTGACCTGGAGCCAGTCGCTCGACTGGCTTAATACCGGCAGGCTGTTCCCCTGCGTAACCGTGCCGACCACCGCGTTGGACGTACCCGGACCGCTGCGGACATTGACCACACTGCCGCTGACCACAGCCACTTTTGACCCGCCGACCGCTGTGGACGGCGCCGGCCCGGCGGCAGCCGGTTGGGAAGCCGCGGGCTGTGCGGTTTCAAGGCTGACCAGCCATCCGGCCACCCAACCGGTACCCGAACTCAACTGAATTTTGACCCAATCGCCGCTGCTTTCCAGGACCGGGAAACGTTCTCCGCTCCCGCCCTGCGTAATTACCCCGTAACTGGTGCCAGGCCCCTCCCTGACATTGATACCATTGCCGTTCAATACGGCTACCTGCCCGGCGCCTGCCGAATCAGCCCTGGGTTGCTGGATATCAACCAGCCAGCCGGCTACCCAACCCTGCCCGCCGTTGCTCAGACTAACGTTATACCAGTCGATTGATTGGCCCAGGACAGTTAGCTGGTCACCCAGATTAGCCTGGGCGATGACTCCGTAGTTGGTACCGGGTCCGTTTCGCACGTTGACTGAACTACCCGCCACTACAGCGGTTTCTCCGGCGGCCCCCGCCGGGTTTGTGCCAGAAAGGACGGCTCCAACCAGAAAGGCCAGTCCTATTAATATTGATAAAAGACAAGGTTGTGTCTTGAGTTTCATAAATAATAATACCTCCGCTTAAAACCGGTTAATTAGTTAAGATAGTTAACCTTAAATTTCTACATAATCACCCAGCATTCCTCTTGTCTGGGCAAATTTTTTTACAATAATAATATTTAGATGCCAGAGGAAAAACAAAAAAACCATATGCTGTTGAAGTTTGGCTAATCCTGCAACTTCAACTCTCATATGGTTAGACACTGCAAAATATCATTTGGTTCGAACTAATATCAGGTTTTTAGATAATCTTCGGCTATTTTCCTTCTACTCCCTCCGCGGTACGGGATGGACGGCGCCTTGCAGAAGGCCTGCGGGCCTGGTGTTTCTTTTTCAGGTAAGGCACTGCTGTATTCACGTAGACCAGGCAAACCATCAGGGAGACAGACAGATAAGCCAGCACCCACAGATTGGAGGCCAGGAGGGCCACGGCTAGAAATGCAAAAACTAGTGTGGTAAGTACCGGTATCAGATACCCGTAGGGAATCAGATAGGGGCGTGGCTCTTCCGGCATGCGGCGGCGCAGGCTGATTACCGCCAGACCTACCAGCGCATAGACGATGGATGTCACGGCTGCCGCCAGATTAACCAGCGCCATGTAGCGGTTGGTAGCCAGGGTCACCGCAGATACAGTCAGTCCGATAGCAAAAAGGGCCAAGATAGACACCCAGGGGGTAAAATAGCGCGTGCTGACCCGGCTGAAAATAGCCGGCAGGACATGTTCCCTGGCGGAGGAATACATAAAGCGGGAAACGCTGATGATACCGGCGTTAAACGTTTTCAAGGAGGTTGCCAGGATGACAACGATCATCAAGGAAGCGCCAAAGTCCCCCAGAATGGTCCGGGCAAATAACAGTTGGGGAGCAGGAGCGGCGAGCAGCGCCTCTTTGGGTACAACAGCGGTCATGGCCACTGTAAATATGGCGTAAACTACACTTAATACCCCCAGCGCAATCATCATGCCCCTGGAAATCTGCTTGACCTGGGTGACTTCTTCGACCAGCGGCGTTACCCATTCGAAACCCACGAAGAGGAACACACCCACCGCAACGGCTTGCACTACCCCCACAGCGCCACCAGGCGACAAGGGAGCTTCTAATTGAAAGCCAGTCTTATACAAGGCAAAGACGCCGATAAAAACCAGGACGGCGAGCAGACTGTAAGTCACCACATCCTGGAATACACCTGCAAGCTTAATTCCCCTAAGGTTCATTGCGGTGACCAGCGAAAGCATCACGACAATCCAGGCATAGGGCGGTATGGCAGGAAAAGCTTCATTCAATACTCTGGACAGGATATAGCTTTCCACCCCTACGACCCCGAGCACCACGATGAGCATATAAACCAATGATACAGCAATCGAGACCTGATCGTTGAAGGCGCGGCTAAAATACAGGCGTATGCCGGCTGCTGTAGGCAAAATTCCGTTCAACTCGGAAAAACAGGCTGCCGCCAGAAAACAGAGCGCCCCGCCAATCAAAATGGCAATCCAGGCAGTATCTCCCAAAACATAATTTGCTACCATTGTGGCCGCTACAAAAGACGAACTGGCCAAGCACAGGCCAGCACTGGTAGCGACTATGGTGCGCAGCGTCAGCACCCTTTTTAACTGCAAACTATTCACCCCAGATCATCAGGGAGATGAAATCAAGCCTGACAATATCGTCTTCGGAGCCCATGATACGCAGGGTACCGTTGTTATAAGGTTCGGTTGGCGTAATATCCCCATAAAACATATCAGCCAGCGTTTCACTGTCGGAAATGACCGTGAGGTCAGGCGGGTCAGATGCGCCTTCCCGTATCGAAACAACTCCGTCCTGCACGGTTAATGTGTGCAAGGATTCAATATCGTTGGCCTTGACCACGACCACGCGGTTCCAGTCCCGGTTCATTACTTTCAATCGCTCGTTTTTATTATAACTGTCCGTAAAAGCCTTGAGGCTTTCCGTTAATTCATCATGCGTAGCCATATTCACAAACCTCCTTCGCTCTGGGCAACAAGCAGCCACACCCCTAAATTTTACAACCTCAATATGCGGGGCTTGAAATTCAGCCTGTGCAGCAGGTTAAGGTATTCTTGCGGGGTGATTTCTTCCCAGGGTTTACCCAGTACAGCCAACAAGGCCGCTTCCATGACATTGGTCCCGAAGGACCTGCCTCCATACTCCGGGGTAGTGGTCACCAGGGCGCCCGCCCCCTTTGATTTCAGGAAGTCGATATCGTCCCGCGTGGTGGTATTGGTGAGAATGGTCTGCCCCTTCAGGCCCGCCGGCATGAAGCGCCGGATCAGGTGAAAATCGCCGGCGATAACTTCAGCGTCCAGGTAATAGCCGGTAAATTTTTCGACCTTGGCGTCATCCTGCGTATCCTGCTTTTTACCTGTGGGGTAAAGCATATGGAAGGGCATTTTCGTAAATTCAGGTAGAAGCCGGTTGGCAATTTCCTCAAGCTCATGCATGGTGTGGATCGGGTATGGGATGCCGGCGGCAAAAATCAGGTCGCCGAAGGTCATATCGCAGCCTATCTCAGCCATCGCCTCGGCCATGCCGAAGCGGTCCACGGAACTGACCATCAGTACTTTGGCGCCTTTCTTCAACAGGCCGGTTTCCCCGGCCAGGATGCGCACCACTTCCCTTTCCAGGGTGTTTTTGAGGCCGCTGCCGTCCACTACCGGGGTCGTTTTAACAGCTTCCATCAGCCGCAAGCCGTCCTTGACGGCGTAGCGTTTCTCTTTCACAAAAAGGTAAACGTCAATGCCGCCCAGGCCGATGGCGTCGACCTTGCCGTCGAGTTCCTGCAGCAATTCCAGGGCACGGTTAAAGTCGCCGTCCGTACCCACCCGGGCAATCTCAAAGCTCTCTCCCAAAAGTTCAGTCATAACTTTGTGGTCCCGCCTGGACGAACCCAGGCTGACGCTGACCACACGTTTCAAAATAAGACCCCCAATCACTTGCCAGGTTATTTTCTCCGCTTTTATACCTTACCATTGTATCCAATATAAGCTAAAATTACAAGTTTGCCTACCCTTTTACCTCATCTGGCAACCTATTTGATTCGTTAGTTACAAAATTGGTGCCGGGTACCAAGTTATTCACTTATTCAGTTATTGCGGAACCCATCTGCTGGTCCTTATGTATGATGCATTTCTATGGGGTCTGTGCGAATGAATTTGTACCCACATTGCTTGGGAATTACTTCGCATGCCGAACATTTGTTTTCAGGGTAGAAATTTGTCAAGGGCTCATAATTTAACTCTTGTGGTATAATTGTTGATGCTATCGATTATACCATCCCATCATGCTTTTTAATGATCAGGTCGCTAAGTAAAGCGAACAAATCAAACTCCCGTGTCTTTCATTGCGGCGACAGGATCGAACTGGCTTAGCTGGATGGAATAAACACGGCCTGTCACCGAGCAAAATATAACCGGAGGTGGTCAACTTGCCAGAAGAAAAAGATCCGAAAGAATTTAATGAAGAAGTAATAAATAAAGAGGCAACCGAAGAGGCTGCCCAGGGTTATATCAGGATTATCGAGGAAGAGGAATACGAAGAAGACCCTTTTGACTGGTTCTAAATTCGCTAAGTATTCTCTTAGACTGGCCTCGTTTCCGGTTTACCAGCGACCATACCGTACCAGCTCGGACAGCGGCTTGCGGGTTTTTGCACCCGGGGCGTCGGCCGGGTAGCCCAGTGGTGTCAGCGCTACCGGCTCCACACCATCAGGCAGCCCCAAGATTTCCTGTGTTGCAACAGGGTCAAAGGCCGCTATCCAGCAGGTACCCAACCCCTGTTCAGCCGCCGCCAGGATCAGGTGATCCATAGCGATGGCGGCGTCAACATGACCGTAATTGGCGTTGTCCTGCCTGCGGGTCCAGGCCTGCGAGCGCAAGGCACAGACACAAATCACCAGGGGCGCCTGGGTGAAAAAGGGCCTTGTGTAAATCCGCTCCAATTCCTTCTTGCGACCGGCGGTTTCGAAAATAATAAACTGGAAGGGCTGGCGGTTGGCTGCAGTAGGAGCCAACCGCGCCGCTTCGAGTACGTACTCCAGTTTTTCCTTCTCTACCGGCTCCGGCTTGTAGGCCCGCACGCTGTACCTATTTTTCATGAGGTCAAGTAATGTCACAAAACTTCTCTCCTTTTCATTTTTTCCTTAATAATCTGGGTCGAATTATGTAACCCCCTTTCATTCCTCACCGCTTTGAACGACTAATATAACCCGAAATGCATTAGTTTTTACATAATCCGTTATCCCGGTTATTCCCTTCCCCGGGTGTCAGCAGATCAGGGGCGTTGATCTGGCGGGTTGTCTTATCAATTACCTCCAGGGTGTCAATTTCAGCCCCGGTGGAAGCCCCCAGTTCTTTAAATTTACGGGCAGTAACCAGCACTCTTCCTTCCATGGAGCCCACCGCTTTGTTATATGCCTCTACTGAGCGGTCCAGGCCTTTTTTCAGGTCGGTGAAATGCCCGGCCAGGTTCCGGACGCGTTCGTACAACACCTTTCCCAGGTCACTGATAGCCTGGGCATTTTCAGCGATAAGCTCCTGTCGCCAGCCATAGGCTACAGCCCTTAATAAGGCAATCAGCGTGGTTGGAGTGGCTAAAATTACCCGCTGCTCCACACCAAACTCAATCAAAGAGGGGTCCTGTTCAAGTGCCGCGCTAAAAAACGTTTCGCCGGGTAAAAACAAAACTGCAAACTCTGGAGTCGGAGTAAACTGCTCCCAGTAGGCTTTACCGGCAAGCTGCGTCAGGTGGACCCTGATCTGCCTGGCATGGTCTTTCAGCTTGGCCACCCTGGCAGCATCGTCCTGACAATCCAGCGCCTCCAGGTAGGCCTGCAACGGGGCCTTGGAATCAACCACTATGTTTTTGCTGTTGGGCAGCTTGATTAACATATCCGGGCGCAGGCGGCCGTGTTCAGTAGTCGAGGATTCCTGCTGAACAAAATCGCAATATTCCACCATGCCGGCCATCTCAACCACCCGTTTGAGCTGTATTTCACCCCAGCGGCCCCTTACGTTAGGCGCCCGCAAGGCTTTAACCAGATTGGCGGTCTCAGCCTGGAGCTGGACCTGTGTGCCGGCCAGCGACCTGACCTGTTCAGTCAGCGTGGCGTAAGCATTTTCCCGGGACTTTTCAATTTCCTGGATTTTGCCGTCCACCTTTTCAAGAGACTCCTTTAATGGCTTTACCAGGTCATCAACGGCCTTCTGCCTGGCTTCCAAATCACTTTTCGCATTATCCTGGTATTTCTCCAGGGTTGTCCTGGCCAGTTCCAAAAAAGACTGGTTGTTACTTTTTAAAGCATCGCTTGACAGCGCTTTAAAGGCGTCGGATAATTTTTGCCGGGCCTCGTCCAGGATGGCTAACTTTTCCTCCGCAGACTTACGCTCCTCCGCAAGCTGTGTGGAAAGCCTGGTAACGGCCCTGGTTTCTTGCAGATAGGTGTTTTTTTGCTTCTCCACTTCACCTTTTAATTCATTGATTTGCAGTTCTCTGGACTGGAGCCTTTCCAGTAATATTTCCTGCTCAGTCCCCGCCTCAGCCTTGGCTTTGTTATAAGCTGCCGTGATTTTGAGACGCAGGCTCAACCAGACCACAATACCCCCGACCGCAATACCTGCCAGAAACAAATATACTTCCGTTTTTCTCCCCCCGATGCAAAGATTATTTTACTTACCATTGCTGTTGCTCTGCCACACAATACCATTTTCTCGCCTATATAATAATGTTAATTGTGGTCCGCCGACAAGCATTAATATCCAAAAACAAAAGACGACTGCTTGGGGTATGTTGACGTGTATTTAAATGTGCAAGTATGTAATGAGACATTAACGAATAAATAACAAATTTCGTTATCCCTTGATTATCAATAATGATTGATTGATCAATAAAGTTGCTATAAGAATTAACATCTGTGTTATTTTCATGCAATATAACGGTCCTTGTGAAATATTTCTCAATATGCAAAAAATTTGATGAAATTAAAGGATATTACTTTCCTTATAAAGAACTTTACACAAAGAACTTTATTATGTTTAAAGACAGGGAATAAGGTTTACTATAAATAAGTAAATTATTTTTGGGAGTGGGCTTATGGGAGCTTTCGATAAAGCCACAGTGGCTGAACTGCTTGACCGAACATCAATGCACTACCCTGATAATGACGCTCTTATTTACACCGACCGTGGCTTGAAGTATTCCTACAAAGAGTTTCGGGAGCTCTGCAACCAATTTGCCAAAGGGCTGTTAAAACTGGGGATAAAGAAGGGCGAACATATTGCCGTTTGGGCTACCAACGTGCCCGAATGGGTAATTACCCAGTTTGGCAGCGCCAGGATTGGAGCAGTGCTTGTGGCAGTTAATTATGGCTTTGAATTATTAGAGTTGGAGTATCAGCTAAAGCAGTCGGATGCAACAACCTTGATTATGATCGAAGGTTCGAAAAACTCTCATTTCAGGAGTATTATCAATGAACTATGCCCTGAATTAAGCGAATGTAAACCAGGCGAGCTGGTATCTGAGAGACTGCCTCTTTTGAAGAATGTAATCATGATCGGTAACAATAAATATCCCGGGATGTTTTCCTGGGATGATGTGCTCAAAGCGGGTGAAGATGTTTCAGATGAGGAACTGGAAGACAGGAGCGCTACCCTGGACCCGGACGATGCAGTCGTGATGGTCTTTACTTCCGGTACTACCAGTCGTCCCAAAAGGGTCATGCTGACCCATCATGCCATTATTGAGAATGCCAGGGCACAAGCTGAATGTTTAAATCTCGGTCCGTCTGACCGGATGTGTATAGCAGTGCCATTCTTCCATTGCAAGGGCGCCGTGTCCAGCAACTTGTGCTGTGTTGTTACGGGGGCAGTGATGGTCCCTGTTGAAATATTTGACGCGGCGCAAGTGCTGAAAACAGTTGAAAAAGAGCGTTGTACGGTACTGCACGGGGTACCGACCATGTTTATTCTGGAACTGGAGGAGATGGAAAAGGGTAAGTACGATGTGTCTTCCCTGCGGACCGGGATGGTTGCCGGCGATGGATGTTCCCCTGATGTTATAAAAAAAATAGCTAAAGTAATGAATATGCCAGAGGTCATTACCGCTTACGGGCAGTCCGAAGCATCACCATGTATAACCAGCACCAGGACATCCGATCCGATAGAAATAAGGGCTACCACCGTGGGACAGGCGCTGCCCGGAGTAGAAGTGAAAATCGTTGATCCCAAAACAGGAGAAGAAGTACCACGGGGAGCGCATGGTGAAATTTGGGCTCGTGGCTACAATATTACCAAAGGGTACTATAAAATGCCCGAAGCCACTGCGTCTAAAATTGACAGTAACGGTTGGGTGCATACCAGGGACCTTGGGGTCATGGATGAAAAAGGGTATTGCAAGATTATCTGCCGGTTAAAAGATATTATTATTTGCGGCGGTGAAACTATATTGCCCAAAGAGGTGGAGGAATTCCTGCGTATTCACCCTTTGATCAAGGATGTTCAAATCGTTGGCGTTCCCAGCGAAAAATTTGGCGAGGAAGTGATGGCCTTTATTCGGGTTCATGAAGGATACGCGCTCACGCCTGAATCGGTTCAGAATTTCTGCAAAGGCCAAATCGCCAGCTGGAAAATTCCAAAATATGTGGTTTTTGTGGAAGACTATCCTTATACAACCAGCGGTAAGGTGCACAAGCTTAAACTACGTGAGATGGCGGCAGAGATGATGAAGTCATAAAAATGCAAAAAGATAAGGAAATGATATAAAAGCCTCACCCGTAACTTAGGTGAGGAGTTCTAAGATAATTATTCATAATCGAAAACTGGCAAAATGCTTTGAAGCAATAAACCTCCTCCTATTGCTATCAATAAACTAACTAGAGTACCAATTAAATAGTATTCTGCAAAATCTTTGTTTTTGAGCTCGTTAAACCTGGCGATGGATTTTGCAGTAAGAACAAAAGCTACTGCTGAATAGGATCCATAGAGAACTAATGTTAAAATTATTGTTCTTTCAAATATTCCGATATATTTTCCAATATGATTGGAAGGTTTGATTATTAAACAACCATCTATAACACCTTGATTTTTCTTTGGAAATATCCAGTCAATTACCATCCTAGTTAAAATAGCGCCACCAAGTGTTATATATAAATATGCAATGACAGTAATTAGGCACTTATTAATAGGGAATATTCTTAGCAGATATTCTTTTTGATTAATGCCTATCTCCAAGGGAAACAGCCAAGAATAAAAACCCAAAATATTTGGCTCAATATTAAAATCAAATAATTCAATAAATAAAATCACCATATATAAATGGATAATTTGGTCAACAATAAATATAACCGGACTAAACCATAACTCCTTTTTCTTAACTTTAGAATATAAATAGTTTTTTGAAAAATCGATTAGTAAGTGAAACAAAGTAATTAGCAATGAAAGATATAATGCTAGCTTTAGGCCATAAAAGTGAACGGCAAAAAAAGAACAAATAAATAAAGCTATCCCGTGTTTTATAAATCCTTTCCATAGTAACTGACTTTTTTCTTCAACAATACGATCGGTTTGAAATAAAAAATCAGCCAGAACATGTGCTAAGAATAACATGTATAAAAAAGTCATAAAACCACCAGACCTTTCGCCTTGTAGACGGTGAAACCATTAATTTATCCCGTTGAAGGGTGAAATTTTTCTAGATAGGCTTGCGCCTTCGATAATGTTTTTTCAGCATGTTTTAGCTGTTTCCACTGAGCTGCCCTGCAACGTTTTTCCACATTCTGCATAGAAATACCTAGAGCCTTCGAGGCTTCTTCATAAGTACCACTCTGTTCATATTCATTCACAGCTTCCCATTGTTTTACAGTCCATTTCTTTTGAACTGCATCAATTAATAGCCATATACAATTAATAAAAGCATCAAATTCGTTAGTTCCAGTTTTCGTGATGGTTAAGGCGCCTTTGATTTTTTCAACGTCTTCGAGGGCTGCCCTAGCCAGGTAGAAAGCATTACCATTCATTTTCCAGGAATCGTCCCGAATTAGTTCCTCTTCTATAAATCCAATGCCTATTCCAACTCTTATCTGAAGTGGGCGACAAAAATATCTGAGGTATCTTATTATCTCAGGATATTTCAACCATCCCTCTATGACGCCTTGAATTTCATCACCTCTGGATACAGAGAAGGGGGTGATTATTGAAGGCAGCTTTAAAAATTTCAAGCGTTCAATCGTGGCATCTAAAAACTCTGTATTTTTCTTCGAATTAATTATATCTGCTGTAACTACTGTAATTCTTTTCATGTTATTCACCCCCCCTGAGGTGACAAAGTTGATATCACCCATTATTAGGTGATATTTTCGCTAGCGTGTAATAATTTTCCTCCATGACCCAAAAAAATCTCAAAAAACTTAACCCAATTCCCAACATCTGTTTAATACCCCTGGACTGCTCCAGTACCACCTCAAGATTATCCTCTCGCAAAATATACTTTCTTAATAATTCCAGTTTTCATGCTTTACCGGATTAAATGCTCCTTAATAATCTTACTTCTGACATTATTTTCAATGGTTTCGGCAACTACTTCTTTACTCCCTTTAATAGATAAGAAACTATTTGGTCAGTAACTTCATCCAGAGTTTCCGGTAAATCTGAGTCGTCACTTTTTATTATATCTGTCATAATGCTACCCCCTGGTTCTTATTCTACCGAAACCTTACTTTTTAATTCTTACCCACTGCCTTATGTTTAACGGCGGGGCACGATGCGGTACATAATCTCATTAACAACGCGGAGGTTGCCACAGATTTTCGGAAATTATAGGGCTGGCTATTAATCAAAGGCCGATCCCACAGAAAAGAAAGTACTCAACGGCGGGAAAGTTATACTCTACTTATAAGCCTCCCGGTATCTTTTAAAAAATATTTCACTACGCCGGAAGCATTTTTTAATTCTACGGGTAAAGGCTCAGAAGGCTCGTCGCTAGTGTTTATATTGTTATCTTGGTTATAGTTACTAAAAAACCGGAGGCGTGTATGAACGCTTCCGGTTAAATTTTAATAGCTTTTTAATTGCAACAAATGAAACACGTTGACGAATTAAAGGTTAGATATGAACTTCTTCTCTATCTTTAAAAGCATTGAAAAGGATACTAATATCGTGTTACTTTGAAAATAACCCATTAATTAATCTGTCTCCCTTGGGCAGTTCTGGAGTCAATTACCTGATGTAACAATATCGGATAAGTAGCTTCATCTATTAGTGCTTGATGAGCGTTGATATATTGCTCCTTGCCTTTATTATCTTTATATTTTACATCTACGCATAAAAGCATAACCCGAGTCCCGAGACCATTTAACTTTCTAACTAAAGGTACAAAATCGTGAAGTTCAGGTTGCCGCCTATACTGCCTCTTCCAGATTAATAATAAGTGAAACCACCCGTTTTTATAATAACCTGTCCTGAGGTAAGATCGGTTAACCTTTTTGATAGGGCTTCTAAACCTTCTGGCCGTAACAAGACTTTCAATATCACTTTCTCGCCATATTCCATAGTAAAGTTTTTCCCTCCAGCCTTTTCAACCTCCCGTTTCACCACACCCACCCAATGGTAATCCAAAGCTATGTTGAGCTCATGGTACAATAATCTTTCCACTTTACCTGCTGCCTCAATGCCCTTCACTGCCGCCTCTGAATATGCCCGCACCAAACCACCAGCGCCAAGCATGATCCCGCCAAAGTATCTGGCTACGACAATTACGGCTTTTACTAAACCCTTACGGCTAATTACATCCAATACCGGCCTGCCTGCCGTGCCGCTGGGTTCACCGTCATCACTGAAACGCTGTGTTTGTTCATTTATCACGTATGCAAAAACATTATGATTGGCCTGGCCGTGCGCCTTCTTAATTTTGCCGATAAAATGAAGCGCCTCTTCCTCGTCATCTACTGGAGAAGCTGATGCTATAAAACGTGATTTTTTAACAATGATCTCTGCCGTATTAGGATTTCTTAAAGTTTTATACCTGTCATCTTTCATAATTTAGCTTCCTGATCAGTATGTTGACTTGCTTGCAACAGCTTTTTGCCTTCCCTTGCCAACCACCTGATTTCCATTGCTACCACGGAAATGTCGATCAAACCGTGTATGTAATAGCTGCCGGTCAGTCTTGGCTGCCATTCTTCAATTGCATCTTTATATTTTTCCCAAAGCTCCTCACTGATTTCTTCCTGCTCTGCAGAAATTTTATCACAAATTAAGCCACGCAGCTTTGCATTCACCCTTTCTATTGTCACAAGTATAATATTAACATGTCCAAGCCCTTCAAAGGAACTGTTTTACAGAATAATCACCCCATCTTACAAAAAAAGAGACCTAAAGCAACCTGCTTTAAGCCTCTTTTTGTTATAATTCATGCCGGTAATTACTCTGTCACTATTGCTCTTTTTCCATCGGCATACTTAAATCCCCGCCCCACTCATAGATGGAGGCTTCATAGTTTCTTACTTTCTCAAAGCCAACGGCCCTGAGGATCATGGATGCATATCCAGATCTGATGCCCATAGTTCAGTAAACTATAAAATCATCAGCGGGCTTTACATTATAGGAAGCCATGAGAGTTTTGATCTCTTCAGGGGTCTTTATGGTACCGTCCTTGTTCAATAATTCCTGCCACAGCAGGTTTACAGCGCCTTTGATGTGGCCTCCCCGCGGCTCCCCTGCATTCTGTGAGCCTTTAAATTCCCCTTCTGTCCTGACATCAACCAACACTTGCTTGTCCAAATTGTTAAAGACATAATCCTTTGTCGCAATAAAGCTCTGATCATAATTTTTTAAGACTACACCGGTAACAGGCTTGGGCTGTGCCGCTTCTTTAGTCACCTCATAGCCCATTTCCTTCCAGTAGGATAAGCCCCCAACCAGCATCTTTACATTATCCATCCCGGCCAGCTTTAACTGCCAGACGGCTCTGCCGTCAGCGCCCGGCCCCTTAAAGACATCCGAGTAAAACACAACTGTCTTTTTGTTATCAATGCCAAGGGATTCCAGCTTCTTTTGCAAATCCTCCTTGTTTTTTACGGTTCCCCAACCCGGATCACCTATTTTACCGGATGTGTCCGAAAAAGCGTTAATCCCGATACCGATGGCGCCGGGAATATGTCCTGCTGCATAGACATCCGGTTTGTTGCAGTCCAGGAGAACCAGCTCTTCACTTCCTAGCATTGCTTGCAACTTTTGAGGAGTCATAAGAAAATCATTGTTCTGATAAACCGAGATGTCAAACTCCTTTTGATCTTGCTTGTCTACAGGCGCCGGCTGTTTTCCGCAGCCACTGGCTCCCAAAACGAGCCCCATGGCAATAAGTGCAACCAACAACTGCTTGTACTTAAATTTCTTCCACAAAAGCCTTTCCCTCCTTAATTTTTTTATCTTTCCAGACATTCTTTATCAGTACAATCAACGCGCTCAGGGCAAAGAGTATCAAGAGGCCAAAAACCATAGTCCTGACTCCACCTGTAAGCATGCCCCCGACATAGGAGTAAACAATTGTCGCCGGCAATTGACCGATTCCGGTAGCGATAAAAAACGGCCAAAAACCCATAGAAGTCAAACCGGCAGCATAACTAACTATATCAAAAGAGATAAACGGTAAGAGCCGGGCAATAAGAATGGCATATTTTCCGTAATGCTTGAAAAAATCATCTATGCTCTTAAGCGCTTTGTTGGAAGTGAATTTTACTACCGTATCCCTTCCCAGGTACCTGGCAATAAAAAAACATATTACTGCTCCGGCCATCGCGCTTGACCACGAAAGAATCGCTCCATTAACCCACCCGAAGATACCGGCATTCGCAAAAGTAATAATGAACGCCGGCAGGGGCGCCGCGATGGACTGAAGGACCATCAAGAGAAAAGAGGTAATTGGCGCCCAGACGCCAAAACCCAAAATATAGTCGCGGGCCAGAGCCACATCAACATTGCTTAAAACAAAGATCGCCTGGTTGACGTTAACCCTGATGAAGGGGACAAAATAATATAAGCAGCCAAGAATAACCAACAACGATAATTTCCCTAGATATCCGCGAAATATGTTTTTCATATACAATCACCTCCTTACTCCGATTCAAGCCTTGTATTATTTAGTAATGAAGAACTTGGACGGACCGTTTAAAACCTGCCAGCCGGCATCCACGAGGATTTCTCTGCATTTTCCCACATCATAACCACGGCTCTTCTCCGTATTGTCAACTACATCACGCGGGTTGCTGCCTGCTTCAGCCCAGAGAAGATTGGCCCCTGCCACCGCCCCCATCACGTTAGGTTCATGGGTACAGTTACCTGGTATCTCTCTTGGTGTCGCCATGCGAACTGCCGCCACAATATGCGCCATACGCGTCTCACCTAACATACCGTGCGCGCTTAAGCTTGTTCCCGGGATAGTAACACGACGCATTGCCCCGCTGAATCCGGGCTTTGCTTCCCTGGCTACGATCATTTTCTCCACTATTTCCTCATGGCTGTGTTCAGGTCCGATGGGTTCCACACACGATCCCAAAATAAGACCTGCTTTGCCGGCGGCTTCGAAGGTCTGGAGCCTGTCTTTGAGGTCAATGCGGGTAACCTTTCCTTCACCCAGGCGGGCTGCATGATAAACCCCGGTAAAGCCCGCTTTGCGCAAAGCAGCTGCCTCATCATATGAGAAATCGGCAATATTGGCGATTAACGGCACACCTGTCCGCAGTTCCCGTTGGACTACTTGCCCCATCTCCAGGAAACTTTGGAAGTTCAAATGTGCTGTGGCCATGAGGTAGATGGCATTAGCGCCCGCTTCTTCCAGGTCGAGAGCCTGTTGAAGAATGAATTCCAAAGACTCTATCCGCTGGGCATTAAAAATTTTATTGCCGGCTGCAAAGGAACAAAAAGCGCAATTACAGCTGCAGGGCCCGCTGTTCACCCCTACCTGGCCATGTATTTCCGCCTTGCCCGCACAGGCCTCCTCGCTCATCTGACGGGCTTTGTACGCAAGGTAAAAGGACTCTTCCGAACATATGTCAAGCTCTAATAGTTCCCTGATTTCCTGGCTCTCCAGGAGGGCACCGTTATACGACTTATCAATAATTTCTTTAACCCTCTTATTCATTACGCCACCCTTTTTCGTAAAAGTCTCAAGAGATACACTGCCTATCCACGCCCATTCCCCTGTTAGCCAGCCATAAAATGCCCCCATAAAGGCTGCAGAAGCTTACCAGTGCCGCAAAAAGAAGGGATGCCCCCAGAGCCACGCTCCCTGCCACCCCATAGGAGTCCAGCAGCAACACGTAGGCGCCTTCGCGTATCCCATACCCGTTAATCCCGATAGGGACCATGGCTATTGCTGAAATCGCAGGTGTTATATAAACCAGGTCCCACCAGCTTAATAAGTCAATATGAAGGCCTCTAAAAACAGCATAGTTTACAGCTACCACTGTAAGCTGGAACAACACTGACAGGCACAATACCGTGATAATCATCTTTTTCTGGCCGCGTAAAGCATGGCCATGTGAGAGAAATCCACGCGCAAAGCCGCTTAAATTGCCACCTCTTCCAGCGGCCCAGGCGGGAATTCGCCCCATCATTAAAAAGAATAATAATCCTGCCGCCACAATTATGAGCATCATAAAAAGCCAACCCACATGCCAGTTGGAGTCCGTTATTGGGAACACAACCAAACCGGTCAGGGCTAGACCCACGGTAGCCAGTAAGCGCTCGATTATAACGGAAGAAGCCGCGCCTGCAATATTGGAAATGTTACGGCCGGTCAAAAGAATTCTGATCCCGTCGCCACCGATACTGGAGGGAAGAAAGTTGTTGAAGAAAATCCCGATCCAGTATACTTTCCACAGTTGAAACCAGGGCAGATTGATGCCCTCCGCCCTTAATATCCGTGACCATTTTTCGACACTTACAACCATTGAGATAACAATGAATACCCCGGCTAAGAGAAGCCAACCAGGCTCTGCAGTCAGGAAAACGTCCCGCACAGCAATCCAATCAAAACTGTAAATTAACCAGCTCAATAACAAACCAGATACAACGATCTTTATAAGAAGAATTAAACTTTTCTTCGACACGGCATAATCACTTCATTTATATAATATATAAATAATTTAAATAATCACCTGAGAACATATAAAGTATAGCAATTTAGTATTCTTAAATCCAATAGAACTTATTAATTAGTCTCTATTATCCATATAATGAATCTTTATTACATATTTACTGAACGCATGTTTAAATCCACAAAACAAAACTAAATGAAAACGTCTTTATATTAAGTATTTCAGCTATCTTGCTTTTGTTGCAAGCCTGAATGCCAAATAATAATCCACGCCTGACCAAAGCGTAAAAACCATTGCAAATGTCAAGGCAACATAAGCAAAGGGAAAATTTATCAAATAAAAAGGAAAATTATCCAAGAGAAAGGCGCTAATAGCTATAATTTGCGCTACTGTCTTGATTTTCCCAAGACAACTGGCCGCAATGACGATCCCTTGCGCTGCTGCGACAGCTCTTAATCCGGTAACGGCAATTTCCCTGCTGACAATAATAATAGCTATCCACCCGGGTATCCTCCCTATCTCCACCAGGATAATAAGAGCCGCGGTAACAAGGATTTTATCGACAACAGGGTCTAAAAATTGGCCCAGTAAAGTTGTTTGATTCTTTTTTCTCGCGAGGTACCCGTCTAGACTATCGGTTATTGCAGCAATTATAAAAATGCCGGCAGCAATATAATCAGCGTAATGGCATTTCATTGAGGCAACCAGCAAGAATACCGGAATAATTATTAATCTGGCGACAGTCAGGCTATTAGGCAAATTCACAATCCAATCTCCCGTTGAATGTTATTCAATAGTCCCTGAATAAATAGAATTGTTCAATGCCCTTCATATAATAAGTGTTCGTATTTCGATAGATTTTAGAAACCGGATGGTCCTTGCCGGAATTAACTCAATATCTATTTTTTTATTTTCATACTGTCTCATCAAAGCCAGGAGGTCACCCGGGCGGTCAATATCCATCAAGCATTCCAGAAGTCCATAGGACAATTTGTTCTCTTCACATATTTTTAGAGTTTCTTCCAATACTCTTTCCGAACCCCAGCTGATACCGTCAAAAACCCTGCCCTGAAAGTTTCGCATTCCAATAAGGCAATAACCGCCGTCGAGCGCCGGTCCAAAAACTAAATCGCTATGCTCCAGCAAATAAAGAGCTTTTTGTAAATAAGAAGGCGGCAAGTCCGGTACATCCGTCCCGATAAAAATGACAGGGGCGTGACCGGTTAAAAACAATCTTTCAGCTATGTCATGCATACGCTGTCCCAGGTTTCCACCGGACTGGGGCATGACCCGCCCGCCAAATTCCAGCTTTTTAGCCAACTTGTTGAGATCGCCGGAAGGAGTTACAGCCAGATAGCGCTCAAATTCTGTCAGTCTACTTACTTTATCCAATGTATCTTCCAGAAAAGCCCACTGCAGGGCTTCCCGCTGAGCGGGTGACAGCACCGCGCCCAGGCGGCTCTTACCTTCTTTGGAAGGCGCCCTGGACATGATTGCCAGCGCCGGTTTAAGCATTTTTCACCATTCTCTCGCCAGTATTTTGAAGGATTAGTAAAGGATATAAAGAACTTAAATTTTTATGATTAAGACAAAGCATCCTTTAATAAGCGTAATCATTCCAACTTATAATGAGTCCGCAACCATTGAGGGAACCCTTGAACACCTGCGCCCCTGGAGCAACCTGATAGAGGTCATTATTGCGGACGCGAGCACTGACGGAACAGCCAATTTGGTCGGCCGGGATTTTTTACTTATCCAGGCTCCCCGGGGCAGGGCAAGTCAGATGAATGCCGGCGCTCAGCTGGCCGGCGGAGAGGTACTTCTTTTCCTGCACAGCGACACCCGCCTGCCAAATGACTTCATCCAACAACTTGAGCTGGCATTGTCCGACAGCAGAGTCGTCGGGGGCGCCTTTAAAATGAAAATAGATCACCCGGGGTTGTTTTTCTACCTGACCACCCTCGGTTCAAATCTGAGGGCCGCTGTCACGGGCGTATATTTCGGCGATCAGACTATCTTCGTGCGGCGGGATTGTTTCCGGCAAATCGGCGGCTTCCCGCTTATTGATTTATTGGAAGATTGGGAGTTCTCCTTGAGCATGAAAAAGATCGGGAAAACCGTGCTTCTTCCCGGTCCCGTCAAAACTTCGGCCAGGCGCTGGCTAATCCACGGCAAGTGGAGGACCACATGGCTGATGCATAAAATTAAGGTCCTTTATCTTCTAGGAACCAGCCCGGCAGACCTAAAGAGGCTGTACTCAGACAGGCGTTGACTTTTTTATCTTTGCGGCTAAAACTAATTCCATAGTCATAGCGGCTGTTGTACCGGTTATTTCCTTGCACCGGGCATTTTTTAAAGGAGATAACTTTTTCCTGAGCCCGCTGCAGCAGGCCTGGCCAAATTCATTGACAAACCGCTGATGCAGTTTTGCCGCAGTTTCTGATATCTCCTTATCAAAACCCTTGGTATCGGGATTTGCAAGCAGCAGACTGATAGCCATAACGCCTCCTGTTAAAGCGCCGCAGGCGCAACCGGCGCTTATGCCGTGACCAAAACCTGCAGCCAGTTGTATTATGCCGTCGGTTTGCCCTTTAAGCATTTCCACGTTGCTCAACGCCACTGCCTGTGCGCAATTATAGCCCTGGTTAAAATACATCATCGCTTTGCTGCGTACGTCCTCGCAAACATCCTGATATGCGTCACTCACTAGTATCCTCAACTACTTCCCAAGACGAATAGAATCACCCTTAAAACCATTCTTCATTCTAACATGAGTATTTATCATTAATCCAATAACAAATAATTATATAAAAGAACGGCAAGATAATGTTTTTCAATAGTTCCCCATCGTTTTCTTGACACTGTAACGCAAGCACGCTCACTCCAGATCGCTCTTGGCGGGAAATCCAAACCGTAGTTGCATACGAAAAAAGCCTTGCTTAGCAAGGCTTTCGCGTTTTTACATGTACGCTGGCATCTAACGTACATTGTTAACCAGAATTAACAACCTACTTAAATCGTTTATGCTTTTGTTAAAACATCTCTATTCCTAAACCCAAACAATCCGAGCCCTGTCAGTATAGCTGAAAGGCCAAGCAGCCAGAACAACGGAAGCAGCGGCAGATTTGAAATATTAATGGTATAGTGAGCATAAGAGAAGGGAGAAACACGCATCAGTGACCAATCAATGATCTGCGCTTCCCAGGCAAGCTCCAATATACTAAACGATAACCAAACCACCCATCCCAGTGCTGTTATGCGAGGCCATAAGCCATACAATAAAGATGTTACACCCAACAGTATCCATACGGGTGGGATTTTTGAAACGCTCATGCTAAAAATATGCCAAAATTCATGGCTTAGATCGCCGGTTGCAAGTCCATAAACCAGCCCCCCGGCAATGCCCATGGCTACCAGCAAGGCAGCAGAACATAAAGAGGCTACAGTTAAATGGCTGCTCATCCAGCGAACCCGACTGACCTGCTTATCCAGCAGCATCTCTGCTCGGCCTTCATTCATTATAAAACTTTTAGTATGATTAAGCTGGGGTGAAAATACATGAACGGATATGAACGTAGGACAGAGTTAAAAAAAGATAAAATACGCACTGCCGCTTTAGAGCTTTTTTGTGCGTACGGTACAGATAAAACCAGTATAAATGAAATCGCTCAAAAGGCAGGAGTTGCACCGGCCAGTATCTATAATTATTTCGGTAGCAAGGAAGGTCTGATGAAGGATACAACCATAAACCTCCTGGAAAGCGGCTGGCAAGCAAGAAAAGAACTATGGGAAACCGACCTGCCTTTTCCTGAATTGGTGAGGCGTGCCGTATCAATGAATTATGATTTCATTGATCACATCAATCTGGATACTCTAAGAGTATTGTTTAATACCGATCCGGAGATAAAGAAGCTCGCGGATGATTTTTATAAACACAGATATTCCTATATCGTAGGCCAATTCATCCAAAAAGGCCGCAGGGAAGGGTATATACGCAAAGATATTTCTATTGAAGCGGCTACGATTTATCTGAAAATGTATCAAGATGTATTTCAGCAGCCCGAAATACTGAAGAACAGCAACAAGGATTTGCTGAAAGAATTATGTGATTTGATGCTATATGGGCTGGCGGGACAGCCTATTACCGATCAGACGGAGTAAGCTGTATTCTGCTCCGGTAGTATTGAGATAGAAACAGGCTATACTTTTTTTCCAGAATTTCTAGACTAGAGAAGCAATATACCGAGTATTTATCTTGGCTAGGCAAGCCAAAACTAGTTAATAGAAAGTATGAATTGTTTCATTTTTATCCGATATACTGTCCGAAAAGCAAGAGAAACTCAGAAAAATCAAGGATTCCTTGCGAAACTGTGGCTTTCTTAGATTTAAAAAAGAAAAACCCCTTGTTGTATTTACAAGAGTTTCGTGATGAATGCTGGCAGTAGTGGTGATTTTGTATACTTGCTTTCCGATATCTAATCCTTTCTTTTGATCCACAATATAAATACGATTCCTATCAAGATGATCCCACCTATAATCAAAGGAAATGAGAGATTATTTCCCACCGTTGTAACATTATCCATCTGTTCTGCACCGTCAATTGTAATTGCTGATGCCGGCTCTTCAGGAGATGGTTCGGTGTCGTTTTTCGCATCTATTATCGCCAATCTTTCTTTTTCTTTTTCTTCAAACTTACCAGAATTCAAATATTCCTGAATTCTTTTTGACATATCATCGGTGTTTTTAATTTTTAAATTTTGTGTTTCAAGACTTGTTACTTCCCATACATAAAGTGGGTTATTTGCGTCAATAAAACCACAAAGGTATATTTCACCGATTTTTGGAGAGTCGGTAAATATAAATTCCGTGTGAGTAAACTCACTGCCTTTTGAAAATTCACCTTTAATATTTTGATGTTGAATTACAGTAATGCCCTCTTCGTCTACATTTTTAATCTCACCAAAATATACTTGTGAAGAATCATTGCCAAGCAGGGCTTCCGGTATATCTCCTGCATAACATACTATTGTTATAGACAATAGAACAAACGCACCCAGCATACAGAATAATAGCTTTTTCACCGTTCCTCCTTTTTCCTTAAACATAATATGGATAACAGAAGTTAATCTATCTTCTGTATGTCGTATTCAGGGATATTATACCAAAGCTTGTAGGCGTTTCATAGCGTTATCGATTAAATCGTCAAATTTGGTTTAGCTTCTCGCATGAAAAAAAGCCCCAAAATCGGAGCAAAAAAGGTCTAAACCCACCTTTAAGTTGGCCTTAAAAGCAGGTTTAGAAATTGGTGCGCCTGGCAGGAATCGAACCTGCGCTTCCGGCTCCGGAGGCCGGCGCTCTATCCCCTGAGCTACAGGCGCATATGCTTAAACCTTATTCAAGGTCACCTATATATTATATCTTATTTCAGTTTAATTGCAAGTGTCTGCTAAATGGCAGTGAACCTCCCCCGCTTGTAGAAGTGGGGGCTTCAGGGAGCTTACCGGTAAGAATTTCTGGCAGCAACCTGTTCAGGTAGCCTCATCCACAAAGGATGCTTTCCTTCCTGCCGATTCTCCCGACAACAATGGTACAAACGGCTTTTGCCTCCCATCGGGCCCGGTTCCAGGCTTCTACTACTTTCTACTTCTCACGAAGCAGGCCGTAGATACTTGATGTTTTCGACACTCCAATCCAGTGTTCGAATCTCGCCATATTTGTGCTTGGCGTAGATATTCCTTGCGCCATGCACATCCCGATGGGATATGTACCCGCAATGACACTGATACGTCCTGCCGGAAGGCTTTTTCTTCCGACCACAGACAGGCCATGTCTGCGTAGTGTAACTCTCATCAATCTTGATCAGGTCGATACCAAGAGCAGCCAGCTTGTATGTAAGATAAGCCTGCAACAACCCGAATGGCCATTGGCTCATCTTTTGGTTTAAGCCGCGGGAATGACGTTTCTGCTTAAGGTTTTTCTTATTGCGCCTGGACGTGTTCCTTTGCACGCCCTCTACGTCGCCGACTACGACCGTTTTGACGCCCTGGTCGTTGGCCCAGGCGACAAACTTGTGGCTCATCTTGTGCAAAATGTCCCGCTGCTGGTTGTCCGTCTTGCTGCCTATGCGAGCAATGGCACAGGTGTATTTCTTCCACTTCCGGCTGCCTTTTTTGCACCGGCTGCGCTTTTGGTATATTTCCTTGAATTTCTTGTTGCGCAGCCGTTTGACGCTGCGCAGTTTCCGGGATGTGACAACCAACGCCTCACCCGTGTCGGCTACAGCGGCAATCCCATGAATTTCGCCCATATCGATGGCGGCGATGCCTCGATTGAGGTTTTCCCGGGGCTGGGTACCATCATCGTAGCTTATCGCCAGTATCAGCTTGCGGTCCCAGACAAGTTCAATCTCTTTGACTTTTCGTGGAGGGATGCGGTGGACGTGAACAATGATAGGTTTCTCCCGTTTACCGTTGTGGATGCCCATGGATAGCTCGATCTTGCCGTTAGGCTGGATGGTGAAACCGTCTTTTTTCCACCGGGTCGGGTAATTCTTTTTCTGCCGCCATGGGTAGCGGACATGTCCATGCCCTGCTTGTTTGGCTCTGTTGGCGTTGGTCCTGGCATCCAGGTAGCGTTCCTGCACAGCTTGGATACTCTGGCTATGCATATGATACCGACCCTTAGTAAGTTTTTGCAAGTCACTCTTGCCGATCCACTTACCGTTGGTTTTGTGGTATTCCCTGGCATAGTTGAGGCAGTCGTTCCATGCTTTTGCCGATTCCCGGTTGCAGGCAAACAATCTGTCCATCTCGTGTTTTGATGTCCGGAAAGTGGTCTTAAGAACGCGGATCATACCTTTTCACCTCTTTTTATCGCGTATCGACCACTTTCATTGTACCACAAAATGCCAACGATTGAAACATATGTTCTGGGGCAGTAACCGGCATTCATCCCCCACTTTGGAAGTGGGGTCTTCTGCCGAGACGTCCTATGTCAATGTGAAAATAAGCAGGCGGTAAAAGATTAAAAATTCAGAAATCTCAACTGGGTTTTAACCTTGAAAACATTTCTTAATTTTGGAAACAAAAGAATGATTTAACAGATGAACAAAGCAGCGGCCTTGACATCCACCCCGCGTGTGGTCCAGGTAAACCAACGACAGGGCGGCTCCGGAGACATGTAACTGGATTATAAGCCCTCGTCAGCAACCCATTGTACCACACGCAGGGCGCCCCCGTCTGTCAAGACTTCCCTTGCGGCGCTGCTTTGATTTAATAAAACTCCAGAGCTCACCAGAAACATGATTAAAGGACTCCGAGGAAAGCTTTTCTAAGCCGCTGTAGAAGCTTTGTCAGCGTCTGGTTTTTGCGGGTAACTATAAGCACATTTATCACGCATAAGCACAAAGATGATATCGCACAACCGCCGCATTAAACAGATTAGTGCCTCTTTCTTGGTTTTACCTTCCGCTACTTTTCTAATGAAATAGTTGCGGGCTACAGGGTTTCGTGGCTGGCCTTTACGATCTAAGCAAATCTGGTTGAGAGCGATCTGGTAAAGCACTGTATTTAAACTACGGCGACCACCCTTAGACTTTTTAAATCGTTTCTTTTGTCCAGAACTTTTTTTGATGGGCGCCACGCCTGCGTAGCGGGCCAGTTTAGCGGATGAAGCAAACCGGGAAATGTCCTTAATGTTAGCAATTAGGGCTGCTGCAGTGATTGTATTGATGCCGTCCATAGTCTCCAGTTGAAGACCAGTTTGCTCAATAAGTAAAGCTAACTTTTCTTCAACTATCGAGAGCTCTTTTTTCAGCAACCATAGGCGCTCAACCAAACTACTAATAATAAAATCACGGGTTTGTTGGGGTAGAGATGGGTTATCATCCCGGTTTATCAGGGAAAGTATCTTTTCCGCTTTTTTCGTAGAAACCCGGTTATTGCTGTGCTTACGCAGGAAAGAAGCTAGACGGGTAACACCAATATTTTTAAGGTGTTCAGATGAAGGGAAGCGATGCCAAAAAACTAATGCAGCTTGGCCGAAAGGGTCTTTGAAAAACTGCCGGTAGTTTGCATACTGCTGGTGTATGGCAGCATGGAAGCGGTTTTTTACCTGGGTTTGCTCCTTCACCAAATGCTCGCGGTGATAGACTAACTGGGCAATAGCCAGGGGTAATTCATCTGCCCTAGCGTCAGGTAACTCATCAAAGTCATTGATCAGTACCTTGGCGACAGCCTTGGCATCATCGGGGTCAGACTTGTCAGGGTGTGGAGAGCGATTACGTTGGCGATCCGACCGAATAGAGTTAACCTCTTTAACTACATACCCGGCTTTTAAGAGAAACACTGCCAGAGCATGCCCCAGTCCACCCGTATCCTCAAGCCCAAATACCGGCGTTAAACCATTGGGTGTTGAGGCCAGCACCTGCTCCAAAAAAGCAGGAAAGGCAACTGGGTTATTGGAAGTTTCAATTACCTCTAAAGTCTTATGCCAGCAATTACAAACCGCCGCAGTATGCTGGTCCTTATGGGTATCTACGCCGACAAACACATGCTGCTGGTGCTCCATAAGGAACAACTCCTTTAAAAAAATATTTCATCACCAGTCGGGCTCTACTGTTTTAGCGTTCTAGCGCAACGTCCTATTAACCGCATCTGGTGATAGAAGGCGGACGGGCGGTAGTCTCGGCAAGAGCTTGTACCCGTGAATATGGGCCCGCAAGAGATGATAAAACCTTACCCGTCCACCAAACTTTGTTAAATTTCTCTCCCCTGCAGTAAAAACAAAAAGGTAAGGCCGGTTCCTCAAAAAAGCGTGTACTCGTAAAGAGCCCGCAAGGGAGATAACCTTACGCCTTACCCAATACCGTAGTTTAACAGAAGTTTAGGCGTAAGTCCAGTTTATAATTTTGACACTGCTTCTAAATTCAAAATAACACAGTAGAGATGATAAATCACCGTTCCGTCGTGGAAAGCAAACAGTTGCTGCTATCAAGCTCTTATTATAGATTCAGACTGGCAATTGCTTTCCTTAATACTTCCGCCGAGCGACGCAGAGCGGCCTCTTCTTCTGCTGCTAACGGCAGCTCAAGAGGGTAACCCCGCCCCCTGGAGTTGACTATTGAGGGGAGGCTGAGACAGCAGCCATCAATACCATAATGGCCGTCGACCAGGCCGGAAACAGAAAGGATGGTGTTTTCATCACGGATGACGCTTTCACAAATTCGCTTTATGGCCAGGCTGACGGCATAGTAAGTGGCGCCCTTTCTGGATATAATCTCGTAGCCTGCGTTCCTCACCTGTTTGTCCACTTCCTCACGTTTGATGGGTGGAACACCCACCAGCTCACAGAAATGGTCAATGCGGGTCCCGGCAATGTCAGCCAGGCTCCAGAGCATTACCTCACTGTCGCCGTGCTCCCCGACCACAGTGGCGTGGACGTTCCTGGGCGCGACACCGCAATGTTCGCTTAAGATATGCCTGAAGCGTGAACTGTCCAGCACCGTCCCCGACCCGAAGACTCTCTCAGGGGACAGGCCTGTTGCTTTCAAGGCGGCGTAAGTCAGTACATCCAACGGGTTGCTGGCGATGATAAGAATATTCTCATCTGTCAGGGCCATTTGGGTTAGACAATCCTTTAAAATGCGATAATTTGTTTTTAAAAGGTCCATTCTGGTTTCGCCGGGTTTTTGGCCCGCCCCGGCGGTAAAGATAATAATGCCCGCGTCGCGGCAGTCCTCAAAGTTCCCGGCATAAATCTGAATTGGTTTGATAAAAGCCGCGGCATGGGCAAGGTCCATGGCCTCTCCCTCGGCCTTGGCCTTGTGAACGTCCACCAGCGCCAGTTCTGTGGCCAACCCGCTCACGGCCAGGGCAAAAGCAGTCGAAGCCCCCACTGCCCCCACCCCCACCACGGCTATTTTACGGTTTTTGATACTCAATGCCATCAGCCCCGTCCGTATAATATCAGCTAGATTATCCCGATAACAGATTGATTATTCCAGACCGGCAAAATACCTTGACAAAAACTATCTGGATCTATAGTCTTATATGTATTATTGTGCACGGTTATCAGTCCTCGTGGACACAAATAGACGGCAGGTGATAAAATATTGACTAAATGGTATAAGAATCCTGAGATTATCAAGTGGTTGTTGCTGATAATAGCCACCATCGCCTTAGGCGCATTTATTCTTACATCACAATTGGTACCGGACAAATATAGACTCTGGCTGGCTATTCTGGATTATGCTGTTTTTACCTTTGCAAACTATAAGATAATCCATTTAAGAAATAAAGACCGCCAAAAGGCGATCCAGGACAGTGAAAACAGAGCTGCCAGACGGCAGGCGGAACGTTTGAAAAATAAATAGTCGTCCCGATATTTCTTACGGATATTAATGAAAGTATCAAAAAAATCTAAAAAAACCTGCCGCTTCCGTAACAGGACGAAAGCGGCAGGTTTTTTTGATCGCTTATGAGAGTATTTCTAATCCTTAAGAGCACTTCTCATTTGCACATGGCCCCATAGAAATGCAGCAACAGTGTCTGTAGACTCCCTTATACTGCTTCTCGTTCTAATAAAAGCGTTACCGCCTACAAGTCCGGCGCCGGCGCGCCGTATGCGGTTGAAATCGCACCCGCATTGTCAAGTTTCCAACTTCTGCCGGCGCCCATAGCGGCATGATTGTTAAATTGCACTCCCTTTTCTTAGCCCCCCTCCAGCTGCGGTATGATCTGGACCTGATCATCGTGGTTCAGCATAGCATTCCTACTGCTGAACTTTCCGTTCACCAGCACCACGCCCACATACCCGGAAGAGAGACCCAGCTTTGCCAGCATTTTTTCGATATCAGTTCCTTCGGGAACATCCAAAACCATCTTGCCGCCGGCAGGGCTCTTAAGGTATTCAACCAGTTCTCCGAAAACCTGGATCCTTACTCTCATCGAACCTCACCTCTAACCGATGTTCTGCTTATATTTTTTCAATTTCCTGACCACCGTAGGCTGGCTTACACCGAGCATTTTGGCGGTCTGGTAGGTGTTCTTGCAGTTCTCGTAAGCCGAGAGGAAAAGCTGTTTCTCGACCTCCTCTATCGCCTCCGGCAATGAGACCACGCCTGGCACAGTAACTTTATCCTGCTTGTTCAGCGGGTTAGGCAGATTATGAATATAACCCGGGAGATGCTGTGGCTCAATCAGATCGGCCGGAGTAATCACTACCAGCTGCTCAACCATGTTTTCCAATTCCCTGATATTCCCCGGCCAACGATACCTGAGCAGATAACTAAAAGCGTCGTTGCTGATCTTCTTATCCATCTGGTGTTTCTTGTTGAACTTGTCAAGGAAACATCCCAACAAGGGCACGATATCGTCTTTACGTTCCCGCAGCGGCGGTATCGTAATCGGAATAACATTGAGCCGGTAGAAAAGGTCCTCCCGGAACTTCTTCTGCACCACCAGCTTCTCCAGATCTCTATTGGTGGCGGCAATGATCCTGATATCGACCTCAATGGCTTTGGTGCCGCCCACCCGGTAGAAGGTCCTCTCCTGGATCACCTGAAGCAGCTTGGCCTGTAATGCAAGCGGCATCTCTCCAATCTCATCCAGGAAAAGTGTCCCGTGGTTGGCCAGTTCGATCAAGCCCACCTTGCCCTTTTTCAAGGCCCCGGTAAAGGCCCCCGGCTCGTAGCCGAAAAGTTCGGATTCCAGCAGATTTTCCGGGATGGCGGCACAGTTGATCTTCATGAAAGAGCTCTTTTTTCTGGTGCTGTTCCGGTGGATGAACTTGGTTACCACTTCCTTGCCGACCCCCGATTCGCCCCTCACCAGTACGGTGGAATCGGTACGGGCCACTCTCATGGCCAGTTCTACGACCTGCTGCATCGCCGCCGAGCGGGCTATGAAATTACCCTCTCCACGGGTCATCTGTCTAACCCGCATCTCTACCAGTTCCGAATAGTAATGGTCCTTTAAGCGACGCTCCTCTTCGGTCTGATTTTTCCACCGGTTCAGTTCAGTGATATCCCTGGCGCTACTCACCACCCGCCAGATATTGCCTTGCTCGTCGAAAAGCGGCGTCCCGGTTACGATCACTACTCGATCTGTAACATTCTGCAGGATCGTAACCTTTGATTTCGTTTTCAATACCTCCAGGGTGCTCGATTTATTAAATAACCCCTTGGCAACAATATCCTTAACATTCAATCCGACCACTACATCTTTCTCAAGGCCGGTGGTCCTGTTGCAAGCAGCATTGATCCGCAAGGTTTTACCTTCGCCGTCTGTGATATACATACTGTCAGAAGAGGTGTCAAGAACTGCATCAAGTTCCTTGTAAGCTTCTTCCATCTTTTTCCGGACAGAGATATCCCGGCAAACCAATATTCCACCGAGGTTTCTTTTTCTCCCCAGTATGATGGGTTCGAACTTAAGCAGATAGTGGGTTTTATCTACTATTATCTCTTTTTCCAGGCTTCGTTTACCGGCCAAAGCATCCACAATTTCATCAATATCGTTGATCAATTCTTCTATCCTGGAACCAGCAAGCTCATTCTTTTTGCGCCCCAGCCATTTGGCAGCTTTCTGATTGACCAGGGTAACTATTCCTCTGCTGTCGATGATAAGTACCATGTCATTACTGGTCTTTAGCATCCTGGATAACAGCAGCTTGAGCATCTTGTCCCGGCTGTAATTGATTTTGCTCAATTTTACACCCCCTATAATGACCACTGATGCAACTAAAAATGGGCCTGTGACCGGAGAATTGTGCCAACATAGGACAGCAATATGATAATTAAGTGATAATTACGCGCTAATGGAAAATTAATTATATTGTTAGTAAGTGTTTTGTATTTTATTTACAAATTCTATTATGGTTAAAGAAATTATGACATCAAACGACATAAAGTGAGTTTATATAATTATTCGACTAATATTTCATACTCCCTTCTATTTAAAAAAAAAATTCAAAGGAAGCGCTATGACTAACGCCTCCTTTGAATAGTGTTTCTAGTAACGAATTAGAAATTGAGAACAGCATCAAGCTCTTCAGGTGTTATATCGAAAACGACTCCCTTTGGTTCAAGCGGTTCATTGCTGAAAAATTCAGGCAGCCTGTTATCAGCATTGGTGAAGCCTGCTAGTTTATTAAAGGACATTTCTACCCTGAGGAGATCTTTGCCCCTTTCCAGAAGCTCATCTAGAGTGATATCCTTACCCACATACTTTGAAAACACCTTGACCAGTGTATCCATGGTCGGCGGCATCGGTCCTATAAAGAGGCACAACCCAAGTCCGTCCACAACGGCGGTCATGATCTGCAGTTTGCGGGAGATTTCCACCTGTTGATCCTTACTGTTGGTATCAACACCGAAGCGTCCCGGCAAGCCGTTGCCTAGAGTGTGGTCGGCGCCCTGCGTCCCGGTAGCGTAGGTAACGCCGGTCCCTTTCAAGGCTCTCGGGTCATATGCCGACATATTCTGTCCCTTGGAGGCCGGTACACGGGTTACGCCCAGGACCTTGCCGGTAATGGTAGAACCATTACCGAGAAGCCTGCCGAGAATAGTGCCTTTACCAATCTGTTCCACCATATCTAAGGCTGCTTCTTCATCGCCAAAACTGGCAATTCCTGCTTCCATAGCAACGCCCACAGCCCCGCCGACGTCCATCGTGTCGACACCGTAGTCGTTGCAAAGCCTGTTCAACCTGGCAATAGTTTCCAGGTTATCGATATCAAGATTGGATCCAAATAGTGCGACGGTCTCGAACTCAATCGCCGAAACAACGTACTTGCCGTCTTTATCATGGTAAACATTGGAACACCTGACGACACAACCAGGGGAGCAGGCATGTCCCACTCTACCGCCGTTTCCTATACATGCCGCAGCTAGAGCCTGACCATTGATTTTTTCAAACCTGTCATAGGAGCCCTGGCTAAAGTTTTTGACAGGTAGTCCGCCCACCGCATTAATCGGGTTGACCAGGTTGGTGGTTCCGAAATTCTTCAGACCAACGGTGTTTGCGGCCAGTGTCTTGGTCCATTCCTTGCAGACTTCATTGAAACCTTCCGGATCGGCGATCTCGGCTATGGCATCGTCGGCGCCGGTGTCATCCACCACAATCGCCTTAATCCTCTTGGAACCCAACACGGCGCCCATTCCACCCCGTCCGCAGTGCCTGTTAGGAAGCCCGTCCGGGTCGCTGACCGCTACTGAAGCAGCAGAAAGCATCATTTCACCCGCTTGGCCAATAGACATGATCCCGACTTTAGCGCCATAGGATTCATGCAGGCTCTCCATGGTCTTGTAGTTGCCTAAGCCCACCAGTTCCTGTGACGGTACCAGTATGGCTTCATCCTTCTTGATCACCAGGACATTCCAGGCATCTGAAGCAGGCTTACCTTCAATAATGATACCCTTTATACCCAGTTTGGCCAGTTTACGAGCAACAGTGCCGCCGGCGTTACTCTCCTTGATCGTTCCGGTAAGCGGACTTTTCGCCCCTATAAAGATCCTGTTGCTGTTAGGGCAGCGTGTACCTGCGAAAAGGCCGGGAGCGATAACCAGTTTATTGAGTTCCCCCAAGGGCTCGCAGATAGGTTCCACCTCGTCCAAAACGATTTGAGATGTTAAACTGCGACCAGCCAGCAACCGATACTTTTCGGGCACATCCTCGTAATGGACCTGACCCTTTGCAAGATTAACCCGTAATAATTTTGCCATTTTTTACACCCACCACTCCTATCAAGTTTTTTATGATACTGGAGCAGTTGCTGGCTCTGCAGGCTCTTTCTTCTCAGTTTTTTGAATAAAAGCCTCTTTGCCGAGTAATAATGCGCAAAGCAAGATGCCGACTCCCAGTCCCCAGGCTGCGCCCTGAACCGCCAGAGCAGCGCCACAGATACCGGCAATACCACGCTCGGTGTTATTTGAAACCATGTTCATGGCAATGTAGACACAGGCAAAACCCTGGATCATCATGGTCAACGACAGCGCGATGGGGAGCGCCGGCTGGAAGATCAACACCAGCGGCAGGATCAAGCAACTGGCAAATTTCATATAGTTGAAGGTGCCCATACCAGAGAAGATGGAGTCCATAGCCTTGCGGCCGCCCTTGTAACGCTCGCAGATAGTAACCTGCATCGCCGTCCATGTCGGGCCGCCCAGACCGGCATGCGGGAAGAAGAAACCTTCAGCGAAGTTTCTGATAGCGCAAACTATGTTCATACGGTTGGGGTCCGAATCGACCTTTTCGTCGGGCCTGTATTGTTCGTTGGCAGTTCTCATGACCGTTTCACCAAGGATCATGTTGCCGAAAGCGATGATATAGGCAACCAGGGCCATCGGTATGGCAGCGAGCCAAACCTGGGCTGGCGGCATGCCTAATCCGACAACTGAATAATTATTTAATACTTCGCTAAATTGAGGGATAAAGAACAGTCCCGGTTGCATAACCGGCAAAGGAAGCTCGCCTGAAATCCAACCGACGATAATCCCCGCAGCAATCCCAGGCGCAATACCCAAATTGGCAACTGTCATCAGGAATTTTTTGCCGTCCATTTGGCCGCTGCGGACTTTTTCAGTAAAGCCCTTGGAATATATCAGGTAGAGCGCGAATAACCCGCCGACAGTGATGCTTAACGGATATTTCATGAGACCGGTTCCGGTCGGGGCGAATACATATGTTCCAATAAGCCCCGAGACTCCCGCTCCCAGCAAAATACCGGATTGAATCGCCTTGGGCGTGTATTCGATCAGTTTCTTGGCCAGTCCGGTGACACCTAGGACGAAATAGATAAGACCCAGCATTACCTGCAGTGCAATTAATCCTTCAATGCGGTCGGTGCCCATGGTAATCTTGTTCAAATAGGCGATAACCAGCGGCAGCGCCGGAGTGATCCAGCCGGGAACAATGGGATCGCCCAGCAACTGGTGCAGACAGTACATCAACTCGTGGAAGACAACAATGGTCATGGCCAGTTCGAAGGGCATGTCAAAGACGTCCTTCATCACCTGGATGATCCCCATGGCGGTGACAAACATAACCATCGCCTGAAGGATCTCAGAGCCTTCAATCCCCCAGTGAACAAACGGTAACCTCAGTTTGAAATTGAAAATCTTAAGCGGAATATATGGTACCTCGTCGCCATCTTTTCTTCTGGCGGTCGGCAGCATAAGCGCCATAAACGAAAACCTCCTCTTCTTCTAGGACCATATTTTATTGGGGCGGGAGGGCAGTTCAGGCTTTGGGGCCTTGAACTGCCCTCGCCAAACTCTGCTCTCAATGATAACTTCCAAAATGGTAACCTTAATACTTTTTATTTCAGCGCTAACCTGTACATATTTTCTATATCAGCAAGTTTCGTAACCCTGGGGTTAACCGCGATGTTGCCGCTGAGCATGGCGTCTTTAGACATCTGAGGAATCTTATCTTCAGTGACACCATACGCCACAAGGTTTTCCGGGATCCCTACATCCTTGGATAATTTTTTGACAGCTTCAACTGCGTAGGGAGCTGCTTCCAGATCAGTCATTCTGCTGACATCTTCGCCCAACAATTCAGCAATGATCTTATATTTACCGTGGTCAGCAAGCAAATTGAAATCCATAGTGATCGGGAGCAGAACGGAGTTGGCGACACCGTGAGGAACGTCGAAGAAACCGCCCAGCGGGTGAGCCATAGCATGGCAATCGCCAAGTCTGGAAATGTCAAAGGCAATCCCGGCCAGGTTGCTTGCTACCAACATGCCGGTCGCTGCTTCCAAATCAGCCGCTTGGCCTACAAAATGCCTGAGGTATTTGCCGATCAACCTGATCGCTTCTACAGCAAAGGAATCGGTAAAGGGGTTAGCAGCACGGTTGATATATGACTCGATCGCGTGGGTAAGGGCGTCCATACCTGTGGAAGCCGCGATAAACGGAGGCATTTTGGAGAAAATCGACGGGTCAAGCAGTGCTACGTTCGGGAGCATGCTCTTGCCCAGGATGGTCATCTTATAATTCCGGGATTTAACAGTGATGACGGTCATGGCTGTGGTTTCACTGCCGGTACCAGCCGTGGTCGGCACACAAATTGTTGGCCGGGGAGCATTTTTATATTTTTCGGGACCTTCATAGCTCTCCAGGTCTCCGCCGTTTGTCATCAGCAATGCTATAGCTTTGGAAACATCTATCGGACTGCCACCGCCAACAGCGACAACTGCGCCTGCTTCAATTTCTTGAGCCATCTCGTAGCCCTTGTAACAGCTCTCGGTTCTCGGGTTGGGCTCTACGCCGGAAAAGATCTTGTAAGTGATGCCTGCGTTTTTCAGAGCAGCTTCCGCATCATTCAGCAGGCCGGCATTCAGTACGCCAGGGTCTGTTACCAGTAAAATTCTGTCCGTACCAAGTTCTTTAACTTCAGCTGCCAGTCTGTTTTTGAGGCCTCCAGCCTCCAAAATCGTTTTGATAGGATGAGAGTAACTAAAATCTTTGATGGTACTCATTTAGAAATCCCCCTTTTGATTTGTTATTTGGAATTCCGCTAAGCTGATAAAATTATTACTCCCCCAATCCCTCCATATTAATTACTTCACTCATGGATAGGAGCAAGAAGCATACCAGTGTGACATTAAAATTTAAAAAACTAATTAGTTTTCGTTGAAACCCGGTTAACAGCACGGTTTATGGACACTAACCTCAATTACCTCAAGCCAAATAGCTCTTATAGGATCGTAATCATGCCAGGGTTTTGATACATCAATGAATCAACATGATTCATTGATGTATGAATAGCAGCAGATTTCCGGGCTGCAACTTAACCTCTTGCTGTTCCTTACGGTGAATTCTTTTTAAAACTGCGCCAACTGCCGCTAAGCTGGCCGGAAAACTCCCGGCATGCCCCGCTGTCTTTTAATTCCAGCAGGAGATTGTTCTCATCATTATTGATATCGGTGTATTTAATCAAGGTAAAATGTCTGTATTTGTCTTTAAAGACCATCGGGGCGATAGGCCCCCACAAGACCACGCTTTTATTCTTCAAGTTAGCCTTGGTGCGTGTTGTAAAATGCTCAATCTTCTTGATGCGCTGAAAGGGTATGGTACCGGCATCCCCCTTTAGGGAATAAAGCACCAGAGAGCCGCCGGCCAATCCAACTTTGAGGGGCGCCGGCCGGGGAATCGGGGGGAACCCACCGTGGTAGGAGACAGTTCCCAGCAGTTCTCCGATCTGATATTTCTCGGTGACAAGCTGGTCCATACGCTCCGCCTCTCTCATCTTAGAGCGTCCCTTTAGGTAGCTGATGGTCAACAATACCAGTACCGCAGCTCCGATCAGTATCGCTTTCATTTACGCCCCTCCCAGCATGATTAACATGAGAAAAGGGACTGGGGGCTTACCCCCAGTTCCTTAAGAGGTGTAAGCAATATCAAGACCTAATATGTTGGTTCCAATCTTTCGTATTTGCAGGTCATATAGAGAAGGGCGCCCAATGCTGAAAGAATGCACATAACAATCAAGGCCCCGTTGTAGCCAAAAGCGGTATCGACAATGATTCCGGTCACTATCGGACCCAGCAAGGAACCAAAGTTGCCGACAAAACTGTAGACCCCGCCGACACCCCCGGCCTGGCCGTAAGGAGCCACGTCGGTAGGAATCGCCCAGACGTTGGAGGCGCCGAAGGAGAAAATACCCATGGAACAGGTCAACCAGAATATGGCCATTGCCGGGGAGCTGGCGGCAGCGTGTGTCGCCAAATAGAGGGCTATGGCTCCGCCGATCATTCCCACGCCCATCCCGGTACGCCGGATGGCAGTAATCGTTGCGCCCCTTCTGAACCAGCGGTCGAAAACAAAACCTCCGAGCAACTCCATCGACACACCGGCGATATAGGGAAACATTGCTGCAAACCCCATTGATTTCAGGCTCAGCCCGCATACGTTCATCATGTACGCAGGTATCCAGGAATTAAAGGTTGTCCAGAAGTACATATAAAGAGCGTAGCCGCCGCAGAGTTGGAGGATCACCCGGTAAGTAAACAGCTTTGCAAGCGGGATCGGTTTCACCACAACCTGGCCTTCCTCTGTTAAGACCTCGTCCTGGCGGATGTAGGCCAGCTCGGAATCAGTAACTTTCGGATGCTCGTCGGGGTCCTTATATAAGTATAGCCAGACGAAGCTGTAAACTACCGCGATCATGCCGGATACAACAAATGATGCCTTCCAGCCCCAGGTAACAATGATCAAGGCCACCAGAGGCGGCGCAAAGGCGTTCCCCACCCTGGCACAGCAGTCAAAGCAGGCGGAAGCCATGGTTCGCTCACGTTTCGGCACCCATACCGACACCACCCGGGGAGCGGCAGGATAACTGGGAGCTTCCGTGATGCCAAGCCCGATCCGGACCGCCAAAAAAGAACCGAAACTATTTACCAGGGAGGTCATTACCGTCACCAGGCCCCAACCCAGGCAGGAGTAGAACATCAACATTTTGGGACCAAACTTATTTAAAAGAGCGCCGACAGGTATCATCATTAAAGTGTAGGACCAGAAGAATGCCGACATCAACACACCCATCTGAGAAGCTGACAGACCAAGAACTGTCATCAGGGTTGGTGTTGCCACAGCGATATTAACGCGGTCAATATAATTGACCGTAATTGCCATAGCGATTAGAAAAATCGCCATATAGCGATAATTAGAGGCTGGCTTGGCAGGTGTTGCTGCATCAACATCCAGGGCTGCTAAATTTGAACTCATTTGTTACAAATCCCCTCCTTTTGATTTGCTACAAATTTCATTTTACTGTTACTTGCAGATCCTCCCCCCTTTTTTTACAATGCGGCAATGAATCAGGCATCCCCCCTTAAAATAGAACAATTGCCATAAAAAAAATTTATATCTGCCGCCACCATACTCCAAAATATCATGCCAAGAACACTTCGCTTCCTTCCTTTTAAAAAGCATGGCGAAATGTTACTGTTTCTTATGCCTGTCCCAAATAAAACTACAGAAATTTTGCTATTATCTAAATATGCAACAGCTGTGCCGGGGTCTTTAAAAATGAATACAGTGGGAAATCAAATCTCAAAGCGGGAATAAACCAGGTATTCCGGGGATCTGACGTAGGAAGCCGCCGGGAGCCGGATTAACGATCGGGTAAAATTGATTCATGTTTGTATCGATGAAATCAAATCTGTATTATTGCAGCGCTTGGAAGCTATCAGGATGGGCGTCGGCAGGGATTCAGATGGGAATTAAGGCGTAAAAATACCCGCAAGTAATCTTTTCTTCCGGGTCATTTCACTGTAACAATATTTAAATTGTACTACGCGAGGATGTATCTTGCCAGAGGATATGTTTGTAATATCCCAAGATTCAGTTAAGTCTTTTCCTCTTATTTTCCAACCTCCAATTGCGCATAGGGCCGAACGAATGCTCATGTGGAGCAGTTGCTTTCTACCTCGTTTGTGCTTTGTTAATCATGAAATTTTTTTAATAAATTATCTTGACTAGATATCTCTCCGAGAAAACACGCGTACGGCCATAGCTAGAAAAAACAGCATATAAAGCCCGGTATAGACCAGCATCCATACACTTGGTTCGGAACCGGCCCCAAAGGGACCCAACATGTAAGCGGAGTAAGACGCCCCGGACGCCGACAATAAGTTGTAGACGATTTTTCTGTAAATGGCGTCGACCGGCATCACCAGGCTGGAAAATATGCCGATTTTAACAAGCACCTGGCTCCCCGCCAGGTGGCCGATTTGCTCCAGCATCCCGCCCACAAATCCGACGCTGTAAAGCATGAAGGAGGCCACCCCGTTGGCCAGGGTGGACAGAAAGGTGGTTCCCAGCAGGGTAACCGCCAGCAGAACCAGCGGCTGGAGACAAAAAAGCCCCAACGCACCCGGCCGGATCGGCACGCTCATACCGGTATTTACGCGTATGATAACCAGCACCGCAATATAAAAAAGGATGGCAAAAGCCGACAGGACTAGCCCGTAGCCCAGAAACTTGCCCAGTACAATTTCGGAGCGTCTGACCGGCCTGGGCACTATAGCGAAAATAGCGCCGTTTTCAATGTCCCCCGATATTGCCCCCACGGCGGCCATTACTGCCAGAAAGGCGATGATGAAGCTGCCGAAATAAAGGCCCAGGGCTAGAAACTGGGCAGCCATCAGTCCTTGCAGCGGTCCGGCGTGAGCCGCCATATCCCGGTAGCCATAGTGGACCCCGGTGGCGTAAAGGGCCAGGAAGACCACCGCTAAAACCAGGGTTACCAGGAGTATGCGCCGTCGTATCACCTCTTTAACAGTTAACAGGGCCACTGCCGGCATACCCCTCACCACCTCCCTGAATTAAATTGACAAACAGGTCCTCCAGAGAATTATGCCTTGTCTGCAGGCTGAACAGGTAAGCGCCTGACCGGACCACCGCCGCGGCGAGAGATGGTATTTGTTCCCGTGAGCCCAGCGTTAACCTGACCAGACTATCGTTGACATGGCATGACCTGCTCAACGCGGCAAGTTCGTTAATCAACGGCGGAGTTAGGCCTTCCACCTGCATTTCCACCGCCACTGTCTCCACCAGCAGTTCATCCATGGCACCCGCGGCCATGATTCTGCCCTGGTTGATAATAGCCACTTGGTCGCAGACCATTTCTACCTCGCTGAGCAGGTGACTGTTTAAAAATACTGTTTTACCGCGGCTGCGCAGTTCCATCATAATTTCGCGCACCTCGCGCCTCCCCAGAGGATCCAGGGCTGATGTGGGCTCGTCCAGGAATACCAGGTCGGGGTCGGGCAGCAGGGCGCAGGCCAAGCCGATCCGCTGCTGCATGCCTTTGCTGTAGGAGCCTATTTTTTGCTTTCCCTTGCCGCCCAGCCCCACCTGATTCAGGACAGCCGGTATGCGCCTCATCTTTTCCTCGCCGGTCAGCTTGTAGAGGGAGGCATGGAAGGAAAGCAGCTCTTCACCGGTCAGCCACTCCTGGTAGCGGAAATTCTCCGGCAAAAAGCCCGTCTTGCGCCTGGCCTCCAGGTCGCCCAGCGGCCGCCGCAGGACCGAGGCTGTACCGGAGGTGGGGAAAAGAAGCCCTACCAGCATCTTGACCAGCGTGCTCTTACCCGCTCCGTTGGGACCCAGAAAACCAAAGATTTGTCCCTTATCAATCGCCAGGCAGATATCGCTGCAACCGGTTTTACTGCCATACATCTTGGTCAGGTTGCTAGTCTCCAGGATCAAACGGCCAACACTCCTTTCAAAATGACATTTAGGTTAGCAATGAGAACCGTCTCCTGTCACTAAAATGCTTTCGAAAAGGCTATCCAGAACACCATAAAGCCGGGGAATGGCAATTTAAAATTTAAAGCCACTCCCCGGACATATGCCAAAAATGTTTTCTGGTCTGCCGCACTACTTCATTGAGGCGGCCATTTGTTGAGCCTGCTCCAGGTCCAGGTTGCCAGCTATGGCATAAACAACGCCATTTTCCTGCCAGATCAGGCTGTTGATGTTGCCCCGCCCATTGTGATTCCCGGCGGCGCTTGGCGTTACAAATACACCCTGCTGTCCGGCCACGCTGACTTCTTGCGAAGAACCATCTATATCAGGCACCAGGATGGTGTGCTGCCAGTCGTCAACTGCGGCCAACTGCCTGCGCAGGTTGTCCGGCAGAAAAGGCAGGGCTAAAAGCGCGTCCCTTATAGCCGCCACATCCGAACCCGGGGCCACAAGTTCAGGACTCCGCCCCTGCAGCACCATGACCCGGTTATCGTTGGCCCCGGCATATAAAGCCTGTACGGTGACCGGAAATTTGACCGTGAACATCTTGCCGTTGAGCTCGTCAGGCAATAACTTGCTGCTGCCAAGTGATTTTAGCACCTCGTTGGTTCTCATGGTATCCAGAGTGAGGTTCATGGTTCCACCGGTAGTTTTATTAAATTCCCGGACCTCAAAACCCTCGGGTATAACAGCGGGCAACTTGAGCTGAAAATCCAGGGCTTCACCCGCTTCAGCCTGCGTTACCCTGAAAGACTCTGTCTTGCCGCTGAACTCAAGCTTACCGAAATTTTCAATATTTACCTGCCCGGCGCCCTCGCGTATACTTCTTTCAATATTAGCCATATCCTCAGGCGTAATACTTATGGTTGTTACCTTCTCAACCCGGAAAATGCTCAGTAGTTCACTTGCCGCTGAACGGACGGAACCAAAACTGAAGATTGTAGCTATGGCCAGTACAACCACTGCCGAAACGGCAGCTGAACGATATTTTGCAAACATGCTAAACACTCCTTTCCCACGGCGCGAGGCGATCCGGTCCTGTAACTTGCCCCTGTTGAACCTGCTCCAGGCCAGGCCTGTGTCAACAGAGTCACTGGTCAGCGCGTGGTAATAACCGGTTAGCTTGGCGTTGGTATAGTTCTGATTATCCTTTAGACGCTCCGCTGCAGCACAACATGCATCGCAGCCCAACAGGTGTTCTTCCAGCCGCTTGCTGTCAGATTTATTTAATTCCCCGTCCAGGTAAGCCTGCAGGGTACCGATATCATAACAGCGCACCTCAATCACTTCCCTTGAACTTGGTGTATTCTACCCTGAATTTGGCGCGAGCACGGGCCAACACAGTACCTACAGAGGATTGTTTGATACCGGTGGCGCGGGCGATCCCGGCATAATCCATCCCGGAAAACCTGAGTAGAAGGCAGGCCCGGTCCCTTTCCGGGAGCTGCTCCAAGACCTCTCTGGTCAAGGCAATTTCCTCTCCCCGCACCAGTAATTCCTCCGGTCCGTCCCCGGCCAGTACCTCAGCCAGACCGGCGCTCACCTCGCGACGAGACCTGCTATTCTCACTGCGCAGGTGGTTGTAAGCGAGGTTGGTCGCAACTCTGGCCAGCCAACCGCCCATATTTGACGGTTCAGGGGGAGGCGCCTGGTAAAGCCGAATAAACGTTTCCTGGGCAATGTCCTCCGCGGCGGCGCGATTACCCAGAAGGCAGGTGAGATGGCGGCAAATGGCCGGGTAGTGGCGGTCAAAAAGCTCTCTAAAGCCGTTATGGCTGCTTATGGGCTTGTCGGCTGTCGACTGCAGGGCCATTCCCCGGTACCCCCTGGTGTTTTGGCTTTCATTTACTAAACAGAGACAAAGGGCTATTTGTGACAGGTTAGCCTTATAAATTATATCATAAAATAAATAACCGGCTGTTAAGCCGGATGACAGATGATTTTTTACTATTGGCCGGTTGAACATTCTCCTTTACCGGACAGGTTGCTTTTCCACATGATGATGGCGTCCTCGTTGTTATCCGTATAGTATTTCTTGCGGCGGCCTTTTTCCACAAAACCCAGCGCCTCGTAAAGCCGCCTGGCTGCTGTATTGGTGGGGCGGACCTCCAGGGTCATTCCGGTGGAGCCTTTTTCTACCGCCAGTCTGATCATTTCCAGCATCAACGACTTGCCGATATTTCTCTGCCGGTAGTCCGGGTGGACCGCCACGTTGGTTATATGAGCCTCGTCCAGAATCAGCCACATCCCGCTGTAACCCACCACCTTATGCCCGCTCAAGGCCACGATGTAATGGGCCAGGTTATTCTGCAGAAGCTCGTAAGCAAAAGCATAGTAGGACCAGGGCGCAGGATAGGACACTTCTTCTATATCCAGTACCTGGTTTAAGTGCTCCAGGCGCATACTTGTAAAAACGAGCTTCAAACATTTTACCCCCCCGGACAATTTTTTCGCAGCCAGGTCAACTCTGCCTCGGAAGGCCTGATGTACTCAGGCTGCAGGGCAGACGGGTCAATACCACGGCCTTCCCGCAAAGCTGCCAGACCCAGTTCCGCTACGGCCGCCCCCCTGGGAAAGCTCGCGGCCTGAGGCGCGAGTCTTGCCATGCTGCCAAGGGCATCCCGCAGCTGGGCTCCATAAACAGGGACCCCGTCACCCAAAAGGGTCACCGGCCGCTTGAATTCCAAAATAATTTCAGCCAGCCGCGACGGGCCAACGGCCGCAGGACCCTGTATACAATTAGCAACCCCACCCTGGCAATCATATATGGCGGTATAAACCTCGTTCTTGCGGGCGTTCAGTATGGGGCAGACCAGGCCGCCGCTCCCGGCCAGGGGATGCGCCAGCGCCGTCAGGGTTGAAATACCCACCACCGGAAGTCCCCAGACCCAGGCCAGCGCCTTGGCGGTGCTCATGCCGATACGCAGGCCGGTGAAAGAACCAGGGCCGCCTGAAACCGCTATACCGGTCAGCTTACGGCGGTCTATCTCCGACTCCTCCAGCACAGCCTTGAGCATTGGAAGGAGGTTTACGGAATGTGTCCGCCGGTTCAACACCATGCGTTCAGCCAAGATCCCCCCCTGGCCGGCTACCGCGACCGAGGCCACCGGTGTGGCAGACTCAACTCCCAGAACAAACAACAGACATCAACCCCTCAACCACCAGCCGGTACCTATCACCCCGCGGGAGCATCCTGATCTCCCTGAATTCGTCTTGGGTACCCCTGTTTATAAGAATTTCCAACCTTTCCGCAGGAAGAGCTTCCCGCACCCGTTCCGCCCATTCTATCAGAGTTACGCCATCTCCGTAAAAAATATCTTCATAACCAAGGTCATCCAAATCACCGGGGCCGTTAAGCCGGTAGACATCCAGGTGATAAAGCGTCAGTTTCCCGTGGTATTCATTAACCAGGTTAAAAGTGGGACTGGTCACCGGGTCTTCAATACCCATACCGCGGGCCACCCCTTGGGCAAAACAGGTTTTTCCGGCGCCAAGCTCCCCTTGCAGGCAGACTATGTCGCCGGCTGTTAGAAACGATCCCAGCATCATTCCGATCCGGGCCGTTTCTTCCGGCGACTTCGTGTTTGTGTAAAACAATCTTTTCACTCCAGTATATGACGCCTTTTGCATGATAGTATTAATATTATAACCTTTGCCGCCATGGGGCAATCCCCCCAATTACTATAATTCACCATGAAAAAACAAAACCCTCCACCGGGAGGGAGAAAGTATGGTCGAACCTGGGGACCGCTTAAGCATAATCTCTAATTAAAGTTTTTTTATAGCATGAATGCTTCCATTCCATGTTCTCCAGGAGTTCCTTGATTTTCTCTACGTCAAAGGGCTTGGCAATGCAGCACAGCGCCCCCCCTTCCATGGCCCTGGTGACGGTTTCCTCTGAACCGTATGCTGTCATGATAATCACCTCGGTTTCGGGGAGCATCGCTTTAATTTTACCAAGCGCTTCAAGGCCTCCCATCAGGGGCATCCGTACATCCATAAAAACCAGGTCAGGGTGGCTGGCTTTAGCAATATCTACAGCTTCCAGCCCGTTCCTGGCGGTATATACTTGGTGCCCCACTTCCCTGATTACAATATCGAGAAGGTAACGCACCCCGGGCTGGTCATCAACAATCAAAATTTTTAGGGGTTCTGACATTATTACATCACCTCTCAACACTGCGTTACATCTAATAACATTACAGTATAATAATACCAACATTATTATACGACATGCGTTTGCAAATTCCTTTTATAAATCCATTAAAATCTTTTAATTCTATATTTCTCCATCAAACGGAAAACACCTTTGACCATTGATAAAAACTTGCTCAACCCGTGATGAAATATCCAGGGGATAACCGTCCCAGATAACAATATCCGCGTCTTTGCCCGGCTCGATACTCCCCAGGCGACCTTCCAGTCCGAGGATGACGGCAGCGTTAATAGTTACAGCCTGCAGCGCCTGCTCATCGGACAACCCCCCCTTTTTGGCCAGGGCGGCTGAAGCTGCCAGGTACTGAATAGGGACCGCCGGGTGGTCGGTCATAATGGCGAAGGTAACTCCCGCGCCCGCCAGGACCGCTGCCGTCTTCAGGGTAATACCCTGCATTTCCACCTTCACCCTGTTGGTAATGAGCGGTCCAACCACTGCAGGTATACCTTTGGCCGCTAACTGCTTAGCCACCAGATGACCTTCCGTGCAGTGCTCAATCACCAGCTTGACCCCGAACTCACCGGCAATCCGGACAGCGGTCATGATATCATCAGCCCGGTGAGCGTGCACGCGCAACGGCGCCTCCCTTTTCAGCACCCTGGACAGCGACTCCATTTTCAGGTCCTTTTCGGGGTTCTCTTTTTTTAAATAATTTTGGCCCTTGGTCAGCGTCTCCCTTAAAAGAGCAGCTGAGGCCATACGGGTGGCGGGCATTTTTTTATCAGGCCCGTAGCTGCGCTTGGGGTTCTCCCCCAGCGCCGCTTTCAGTCCGGCCGGGAAGCGGACTATCATCTCATCTATCACAGTCCCGTGTGTTTTCATAGCCACCATTTCCCCGCCGATGATATTAGCGCTGCCCGGCCCCGTAACTACAGTGGTGACACCACCCGCCAGGGCGTCACGAAAACCCAGATCGGCGGGATTAACGGCGTCTATAGCCCTCAGGTGGGGAGTCACCGGATCGGTGTTTTCATTGCAGTCATCGCCTTCCTCCCGGTAGATCTCCTCCACGATGCCCACGTGGCTGTGGGCGTCAATTAAACCCGGCATAACAACCTTTCCTGAAACATCTACGGGCTCAGCGCCGGAAGGAACAATCACTCCTTCCATCACAGCGGTTATTTTATCCCCGTCGATCAGGACTGTGCCCCTGTCAATGACAGGCCCCGCCATCGTTATAACTCTTCCGCCTACTAGGGCCAGCACTTTATCTACTTCCTTTCCATAATATATAAGCCGTGGGCAGCCCGGCCAAAAAACTAAAACACCCTTGCCGGGTCCGGCAAAGGTTTTATTGATGTCATCCCATACGGCGCTTTAGGCTTATAAGTCAACCAGCCCGAGACTGATTTCAACGGCTTGGTTGACCCTGGCCATCATCTCACCATCCAGAGCGCTCACCTTCTCCATCAACCTGCTTTTGTCGATGGTCCTGATTTGCTCGAGGAGAATGACTGAATTCTTTTCAAGCCCCCCTGGCCCTGCCGGCATCTCGACGTGAGTCGGCAGTTTGGGCTTTTCTATACTGGAGGTTATGGCCGCCACAATTGTAGTGGGGCTGTACTGATTACCAATATCATTCTGAATAATAAGCACCGGCCTGGTCCCTCCTTGTTCGGAGCCTACAACCGGGCTTAAATCCGCGAAATAAATATCTCCCCTCCGGATCAGCATGTTTATTTTACCCCCGGAAAAGGGAGTTCGTAAATACGTGATACCTCTGCTTCAAGACGGGAGTGCTCCAGCGCCAGGGCCAGGTTAATTTTTGCCATTTCCAGGTATCCTCTTTTCATCTGTTCCCTTAAAAGTCGCCTTTTGCGCTCCGAAATATAAAGCTTCATGGCCTCACGGATAAATTCACTGCGGTTTAATTGCTCAGCGGCAGCAATCCCGTCAACTTCTTCCAGAAGTGAGTCGGGCAAGCTAATCATGACTCTCTTTACCTGGGACACAGGCGGTCCTCCCCCACGAAGCTGCATAGAACATGTATACCATATTATATACACTATGGCTTCAATTATGTCAATATCACAAGCTAATCCTTTACCGCGCCCGGACCCCGCGAGAGAACGACTTTGCCGGTCCGGACGATTTCTACAACGCCAAAATCCTGCAGCACTTCACAGAAAGCGTTGATTTTCTTTTCGTCGCCAAGGATCTCAATAACCATGGTTTCCCTGCTGACATCTATAATGTTGGCCCTGAAAACGGAGACCAGGTTGACGATTTCGGAGCGGCGGTTTGACTCCGCCCTTACCTTAATCAGAGCCAGTTCGCGGTCTACCGAAACCTCCGACTTGATTTCAACGATTTTAATCACATCAATCAGCTTGGACAATTGCTTCATGACCTGGTCCAGGATTTGCGTGTCACCGTTAACATCCAGGGTTATACGTGTTACATCCGGCTGTTCGGTATAACCGGCGGTAATGCTTTCAATATTAAAGACCCTCCTGCTGAGGAGACCGGATATGCGTGCCAGTACACCCGGTTTGTTGACAACAAGAACGGCAAGTGTGCTCTTCAAAATCAAACCCCCCGCTAACGCCCCGGCAGGGGCGAACTTTTTTAAATTCTACCATAAATTTCGCGCCCCGCCTACCCGTAAGCAAATCCGTGAAAACAAAGGAAGCAGGGGGACGGTTCTTTTGCTTCCTTAAATAATCGTACAACTACCCAGCTCACAGAGCGAATCCCCAAAAATGCAGGTGCGGATTCATTCGCAAAAATGTTAAATTAACCGCCGCAAGTCCGGTGGCGCCGCTATTGCGGCGTGGGTAACATATCATAAGTATTTGAGATCTGGTTAAAGTCATTTTGTCGGCTCAAATTTCTTCTAAGCAAACTAATTTCAGGCCAGGCTGGTCGTGCCCATCAGGAAGCGGTCGCATTCCCTGGCGGCCCCGCGCCCTTCGTTTATGCTCCAGGCCACCAGGCTCTGACCACGGCGCATGTCACCGGCGGCGAAGACTCCTTCCACGTTGGTGGTGAATTTGCCGTATTCGGCACTGGCGTTGGAGCGCCCGTCACGCTCCACGCCAAGCTGGCTTAAAAGACTGTCTTCCGGACCGGTAAAGCCCATGGCCAACAGCACCAGTTGAGCCGGCCATACCTTTTCGGTGCCTGGAATATCACGAGGAATGATGCGGCCAAGGTCATCTTTAACCCACTCCACTTCGACAGTGTGCAATTCTTTGACCTGACCGTTTTCATCCCCGACAAATTTTTTGGAGGTAATGCAGTAATGCCGGGGATCCTCCCCATACAGGCCCACTGCCTCTTCCTGACCGTAGTCCACCTTGTAAACTCTGGGGAATTCAGGCCAGGGGTTATTGTGGGCACGTTCCACAGACAACATAGGCATGATTTCTAACTGGTTAATACTGCGGCACTTATGGCGTATAGCTGTGCCCACGCAGTCAGTGCCGGTATCACCACCGCCGATAACAATCACGTCCTTACCTGCCGCAGATATAAAGTTGCCATCGGTGTGGTTGGAGTCCAGTAAACTTTTGGTATTGGCTTTAAGAAACTCCACCGCAAAGTGTATACCCTTCAGGTTTCTCCCTTCCAATGGTAAATCCCGTGGTTTGCTGGCGCCTCCGCACAGGACAACCGCATCGAAGTCTTTTTTTAGCTTTGAAACAGGGTAGTCCTTGCCAACTTCCGTGCCGGTTATAAACATTACGCCCTCTTCGGCCATCAGGTCAACCCGCCGCTGTACCACCCTCTTATGCAGTTTCATATTGGGGATGCCGTACATCAGGAGTCCGCCCGCGCGGTCGGCGCGCTCAAAAACTGTTACCCAGTGGCCGGCTTTATTGAGCTGGTCCGCACAGGCCAGGCCTGAGGGGCCGGAACCAATCACGGCGACTTTTTTGCCGGTTCGCCTGGCGGGCGGTTTGGGTACAATCCAGCCTTCTTCGAAAGCCTTGTCGATAATGGCGCATTCGATTGTTTTTGATGCCACGGGTTTAACGGCCAGTCCGGCGGCGCAGGCTCCCTCGCAGGGGGCAGGGCAGACCCGCCCGGTGAACTCAGGGAAATTATTGGTCTTTAAAAGTCGTTTCAGCGCTTCCTGCCACAACCCACGGTAGACCAGGTCGTTCCATTCCGGATTGAGGTTGTGGTTGGGACACCCGGAAACCATCCCGTTGATCATGATCCCGCTGTGACAAAACGGTGTGCCGCAGTTCATACAGCGCGCACCCTGTTCCTGAAGGGTTTCTTCAGAGATTTTATAATGGAACTCGTTCCAGTCGTTGACGCGTTCCAAGGGAGCGCGGTCCTCCGGAAGTATCCGGTCATATTCTAAAAATCCGTTCAATTTACCCATGGCGTTTCCCCCTAACCCTGTATCGTTGCTAATTACCGCTGACTCTGGACTCGTCTTTGGCGTTTTCTTCAAAGGCAACCATAATCGCTTCTTCTCCACTTAAGCCCTTCTGATAAGCGCGCTTGATGGCCCCAAGCATACGCCTGTAATCTAAGGGGATCACCTTGACAAATTTTGGGGCCATCTTCTGCCAGTTGTCAAGGACCGAGTCGGCTTTTTGGCTCCCGGTATATTTCCAGTGCCGATGAATCATATTCCATACTTCCTCGATCTCGCCGGCATCATCAAGCTTTTCTAAATCAACCATCCCCAAGTTGCAGCGTCCGGGGAACGTACCATCCTCATCCAGAACATAGGCAATCCCGCCGGACATGCCGGCGGCGAAGTTACGGCCGGTAGTACCCAGCACAACCACACGGCCGCCGGTCATGTATTCGCAGCCGTGATCGCCGACCCCTTCCACCACCGCGTTGGCGCCGCTGTTACGGACACAGAAGCGTTCTCCTGCCACACCGCGAATGTAAGCCTCACCGGAAGTGGCGCCATATAAAGCCACGTTGCCGGTAATAATATTTTCCTCAGGCACAAACGTCGCGCTTGCCGGCGGAAAGACAATCAGCTTGCCGCCGGAAAGGCCTTTACCAAAATAGTCGTTGGTGTCACCCTCTACGGTCATAGTGATCCCCCGGGGGATAAAAGCGCCAAAGCTCTGACCGGCCGAACCCTCAAAAGATAACCGGATTGTGTCTTCCGGTAGCCCTTCACCGCCGTAACGTTTGGTGACCTCATGACCCAGGATGGTGCCGACCACTCGATTGGTATTTTTGATCGGGAATTTGGCTTCCACCGGCTTACCAAGTTTTAAAGCATCCCGGCACAGTTCCAGGAGAAACTGTCTGTCCAGGGATTTTTCCAGCGCGTGATACTGCTCGGTACGGCAGTACCTGCCGACACTATCGGGAACATCGGGCTGGTAAAGCAGGCTTGACAGATCCAACCCTTTAGCCTTCCAGTGCTCGATGCCTGCTCTCTGCTCCAGTACGTCGGTACGTCCGATCATTTCGTTGACGGTGCGGAAACCCAACTGGGCCATTATTTCCCGCAGCTCCTGGGCAATAAAATGCATATAGTTTATCAAATGCTCCGGCTTACCCTTAAAATTCTTGCGCAGTTCCGGGTTCTGGGTACAAACCCCGACCGGGCAGGTATCCAGGGAACACACGCGCATCATCACACAACCCAACACGACCAGAGCTGCTGTTCCAAAACCGTATTCTTCCGCGCCCAAAAGCGCGGCCATAGCCACGTCCCGACCGGTCATCAACTTGCTGTCCGTCTCTATTACAATCCTGTCGCGCAGGTTGTTCATCACCAGGGTCTGGTGGGTTTCCGCTACACCCAGCTCCCAGGGAAGACCGGCATGGTTGGTGCTGGTGCGGGGTGACGCTCCCGTACCACCGTCATAGCCGCTTATTAAAACGACGTCGGCTCTTCCCTTGGCTACTCCGGCGGCGATAGTACCGACACCGACCTCAGAAACGAGCTTGACGTTAATCCTGGCGCCGGGATTAGAATTTTTCAGGTCGTGGATTAATTCGGCCAGGTCCTCAATAGAATATATATCGTGGTGCGGCGGGGGCGAAATTAACCCTACCCCGGCCGTAGTGCCTCTGACTTTGGCTACCCAGGGATAAACTTTTTGTCCCGGCAGTTGGCCGCCATCGCCGGGCTTGGCTCCCTGCGCCATCTTGATCTGGATTTCGTTGGCGCTGGTCAAGTACTCGCTGGTCACGCCAAACCTGCCGGAAGCCACCTGCTTGATTGCGCTGCAGGCGGAATCTCCATTGGGCAGGGGCTTATAACGAGCCGGGTCTTCCCCGCCCTCACCGGTATTGCTTTTACCGCCGATGCGGTTCATAGCGATAGCCAGGGTTTCACTGGCTTCCTTGCTGAGGGCGCCAAAGGACATAGCTCCGGTTTTGAAGCGCCGGACAATTGTTTCTACCGGTTCGACCTCATCAATCGGTACCGGTATCCGGTCTGTTTTAAATTCCAGGTATCTTCTCAAATTGGTGTTCAGAAAGTTGACCTGGCCTGAGTACTTTTTAAACAGAGCATAGTCACCTCTGCGGCAGGCCTGCTGCAGGGCTGTAATGGTCTGCGGGTTAAACAGGTGCTCCTCCCCGTCATGACGCCACTGATAATTGGAACCGGAATCGAGAGTAGGATCGATATTGTTTGCAAAGGCCCTCTGGTGGCGCAGTTCAGCCTCCCGGGCAATCTCAGCCGTACCAACCCCTCCTACCCTTGATGCAGTCCAGGTAAAATACTTGTCAATAACTGACTGATGAATGCCGACCGCCTCAAAGACCTGGGCGCCGCAGTAGCTTTGAATAGTGGATATACCCATCTTGGATGCTACTTTGACTACGCCTTTGACGGCAGCTTTGATGTAATTTTTGATGGCTTCCCGGGCGGTAAGCCCCTCTAGCAACCCCTGCTCGGTCATGTTTTCCAGGGTTTCAAAAGCCAGGTAGGGATTGACGGCGCTGGCGCCAAAGCCTAACAAAACTGCGAGGTGGTGAACTTCACGCGGTTCACCGGATTCCAAAAGAAGGCTGACCCTGGTACGGGTTTTTTCCCGGATCAGGTGATGGTGCAGGCCCGACACCGCCAGCAGGGCCGGTATGGGAACGTGCTGCGCATCTACGCCGCGGTCAGATAAAACAAGTAAGTTGGCGCCGTCTTCAATAGCCCGGTCGGCTGCCGAACACAGCTCCTCCATGGCCTTTTCCAAATTGCGGCCCTCTTCTCCCACTTTGAACAGGATCGGCAGAGTTACCGTTTTAAAGCCGTCGAGCTTGAGATGCCGGATTTTTGCCAGTTCACCGTTGGTCAGGATGGGTTTCTTTAACCTGATTTTATGACAGTTATCCGGTTCAGGTTTGACCAGGTTCTTTTCTGAACCTATGGTGGTTTCAACCGCGAAAATAATTTCTTCACGGATAGAGTCGATGGGCGGGTTGGTCACCTGGGCGAAGAGCTGTTTAAAATAATGGTATAAAAGCTGGGGTTTTTCCGACAGCACCGCCAGCGAAGCGTCGTTACCCATGGAGCCTACCGGTTCTACCTCATCCCTGGCCATACGCTCCAAAATTTTAACCAGATCCTCAAAGGTATAACCAAAAGCCTGCTGCCTCAGCAGTAATGTTTCGGGCTCAGATTCAGGGACTGCTGCCTCCGGCAGGTCCTCCAGGCCGACTAAGTATTGGTCCAGCCACTGGCGGTAAGGATGCTCCGTCACCATGCGCTGCTTCAGTTCGTTGTCGCTGATAATGCGTCCTTCACCGGTATCCACCAGCAGCATACGGCCGGGGCGAAGACGCTCCTTGAGCACCACGTCTTCAGACGGGATATCCAGCACCCCGACTTCCGAGGACAGTACAATCAAGTCGTCCTTGGTGACATAGTAGCGGGACGGTCTCAGTCCGTTACGGTCAAGGACCGCGCCAATAATAGTACCGTCTGTGAAGCCGATGGAAGCCGGACCGTCCCATGGCTCCATCATACAGCTGTGGTATTCATAGAAAGCCTTTTTCTCATCACTCATGCTTTCATGATTGCTCCATGGCTCCGGGATCATCATCATGACGGCATGGGGCAGTGTCCGCCCGGAAAGAGACAGAAATTCCAGGCAGTTGTCAAACATGGCCGAGTCACTGCCGTCGGTATCAATAACCGGAAAAATCTTGGCCATATCCTCGCCGAAAAGCTCCGACTCGCACATGGACTGACGGGTGTGCATCCAGTTGATGTTGCCGCGCAGGGTGTTGATCTCTCCGTTGTGGATGATATAGCGATAAGGGTGGGCCCGTTCCCAGCTCGGGAAGGTATTCGTGCTGAACCGGGAGTGGATCAGAGCCAGGGCAGTTTCCATGGATGGATCATTGAGGTCAAGGTAATACCCGGTAACCTGATCCGGAACAAGCATACCTTTGTAGACAATCGTCCTGCAAGAGAAGCTGGCGAAGTAGAAGGTATCCCCTTCCTCCAGGCAGTTTAAACGCACCTCTTTTTCGGCCCTTTTGCGAATCACATACAGCTTGCGTTCAAAGGCCAGCTGATCATTTATTTCCGGGTTCCCGGCAACTATCGCCTGGCAAATGTATGGTTGGGCCAGCCGCGCCGTCTTACCAAGCGCAGAGTCGTCGGTTGGAACATGCCGCCAACCTAAAAGCGTCTGCCCCTCTTGACGAATTATATTTTCAAGAAACTGCTGGCTTTTTTCCCTTTTACCCTGGTCGTGGGACAGGAAAAGCATGCCGATACCATAACTGCCCGCAGGGGGCAGGCTGATTCCCTGCTTGGCGCATTCCTTTTCGAAGAAGCCATGCGGGATTTGCATCAGGATACCGGCGCCGTCGCCGGAGTTGAGCTCAGCGCCCCTGGCCCCCCGGTGGTCCAGGTTGATCAGGACTTGTATCGCCATTTTGATAATTTTGTGTGACTTTCTTCCTTTGATATCGGCGACAAACCCCATACCACATGCGTCATGCTCAAATTGCGGGTCGTAAAGACCCTGTTTCGGGGGTAGTCCATGGCTTCCATTTTGTTGCAAAATTTTCCCCTCCTGTGTCGCTTGCATAAAACTATAAATTTAAGTATAAAAAGAAAAAAGCCTAACTACAGGCGTGTCAAAACACTGCGACTGTAGTATAGGCTTCATTGCCAAACCTTATATGGATACAACGCTGTACCCGGGTATTAAATTGCTGTTTTCTGGGAGCATCAGTATATTAAAGTATATTAAAGTATATTAAAGTTTAAAATTTAGTCAGGTATTCCTCCAACTCCCAGGGGTGAACCTGAATCCGGTAGCGGTCCCATTCAATCCGCTTGGCTTCCATATACCGGTTAAACACGTGTTCCCCTAGAGCTTCACGGATAACTGTATCTTTTTCCAGCTCCTGCAGGGCCTGATAAAGATTTTCCGGCAGGCTGCCGATACCAAGCGCTGCTCTTTCACCCGGGGTCATTTCATAAATATTCCGGTTACAGGGAGCGGGTGGCGTAATCTTATTTTTGATACCGTCCAAACCTGCTTTAAGGCTTACCGCCAGAGCCAGGTAAGGGTTGCAGGCAGGATCGGGGCTGCGCAACTCAAGCCGGGTCGACGAACCGCGCTTGGCGGGAATCCGGATCAGCGGGCTCCGGTTTTGCGCGGACCAGGCGACATACACGGGGGCCTCATAGCCTGAAACAAGCCGTTTATAAGAATTCACACTCTGGTTGGCAACAGCCGTAATGGCGCCGGCATGTTTGAGCACGCCTCCAACATAGTAGAGACACACCTCGCTTAAACCATCACTGGATGAAGGGTCATAAAAGGCATTTTCCCCGTTACGGGTGAGTGATTGGTTCATATGCATCCCGGAACCGGCAATGCCAAAAACAGGTTTGGGCATAAAGCTGGCGTGCAGGCCATGCCGCTGTGCCGTGGTTCGCACTATAAACTTAAAGGTTACAATCTTGTCTGCCGTACTTAAAGCATCCGAATATTTAAAGTCAATTTCGTGCTGCCCCGGAGCCACCTCGTGATGTGAAGCCTCTATTTCAAAGCCCATATCCTCCATAATTAAAACCATATCACGCCGGGCGTTCTCCCCTAAATCTACTGGAGCGAGATCAAAATACCCCGCCTTGTCCTGGGTAACGGTAGTGGGGCGACCTTCATTATCCAGGTGGAAAAGGAAAAACTCCAGTTCGGGTCCCGCATTCATGCTATAACCCATTTCTTCGGCTTCCTTAATCGCCCTGCGTAAAACGTTGCGCGGGTCACCCAGGAAGGGAGTGCCATCCGAATTGTAAATATCGCATATCAGCCTGGCAACGGCTCCGTCCATGGGCCGCCAGGGAAACACCGCAAACGTTGAAGGATCCGGCCTCAGGTACATATCCGATTCTTCGATCCGTACAAAGCCCTCGATAGATGAACCATCAAACATCAACTCTCCAGCCAGGGCTTTCTCCAGCTGTTCCACAGTAATGGCGACATTTTTCAAAACTCCAAAAATGTCCGTGAACTGCAGTCGTACAAACTTAACCCCTAATTCCTTGGCAAGTTTACGTACATCTTCGTTAGTAAGCTTAGCCAATTACTATCAGCACCCTTCTTAAACGATGTTGTCATGGGCGATAAGTAAAAAAAGCCGCATTAAAGGCATAATTAATCATACCCATAAACCGGCCTCATTGCCCATAGTCGGAGTACCACGCTGTACCCGTTTCTTTTTTAATTAACCATTAGTATATCATAAAATTTAAAAATAACCATAGTTTTTTGACACTTTTGACGAAACAAATTCGCCCTGTTGCCGTTGTGCTTCCCTGCCCTTTCAAAAGATTCGAGAAGCCTCCGTTTAGAGATCCGGATTGTACTCCACTATGCTGGAGGTGAGTTCCCGACTAACGTAAACTCGCCGGGCACTCATCCTAAGCCTAAAAAAGTCCCCTACCCGGTCAGAGCAGGGGACTTATAGTAAAATAATTCTAGAACTTTGTCAGGTACTCATCAACTTCCCACGTGTGAATCTGGACGCGGTAATTATCCCACTCAAGCGTTTTAGCTTCAACAAATTTCTCATAAACATGGTCGCCCAGGGCGCTCTTAATAACGTCATCCTTGGCCAGTTCCTGCAAGGCTTCCGCCAGACTGCCCGGCAGGCTGTCAATATTCAACTCTTTGCGCTCTGCCGCAGTCATATGATAAATATTCTGGTTGGTCGGCGGCGGCGCCTGAATTTTGTTCTTAATCCCGTCAAGGCCGGCTTTTAAAGCAGCGGCGATTGCCAGGTACGGGTTGCAGGCCGGATCCGGGTTCCTCAGCTCGATCCGGGTTGAACTGCCACGTTTGGCGGGGATACGGATCAACGGACTTCTATTGCGTCCGGACCAGGCGACGTATACCGGCGCCTCATATCCTGGTACCAATCGCTTATATGAGTTAATCGTGGGGTTGGTTAAAGCCGCAATAGCACGGGCGTGTTTTACCAGACCGCCAATATAGTATTTTGCCGTTTCACTTAACTGATCAGGAGTTGAGGGGTCATAGAAGGCATTTTTCCCATCCTTAAACAACGACTGGTTCATATGCATACCGGAGCCGTTGATCCCGAAAATAGGTTTTGGCATAAAGGTAGCGTGCAATCCATGGCGCTGGGCGGTAGTACGTACAACCATTTTGAAGGTCATGATCTTGTCGGCGACATCCAGAGCTTCAGAATACTTGAAGTCGATCTCGTGTTGGCCGGGCGCCACCTCGTGGTGGGAAGCCTCTATTTCAAAACCCATTTCTTCCAGGGTCAGCACCATGGCGCGGCGGGCATTTTCGCCCAGGTCTACCGGGGCAAGGTCAAAATAACCGGCGCTGTCATGAGTTTCCAGGGTGGGCCTGCCATCTTTATCCACGTTGAATAAAAAGAATTCCATTTCCGGACCGACCTGCATGGTGTAACCCATTTCCGCAGCTTCGGTCAGCACCTTTTTCAAGACATAGCGTGGATCTCCTTCAAATGGCGACCCATCAGGGTTGTACACATCACAGATTAACCGGGCTACGCCGCCCTCCCGTGGCCTCCAGGGAAACACCTCGAAACTCTTAATATCGGGACGCAGGTACATATCCGATTCTTCAATTCTGGCAAAACCATCAATTGAGGAACCGTCAAACATCAATTCATTATCAAGCGCCTTATCTAATTGTTCAACAGTAATGGCAACATTTTTCATCACGCCGAAAATGTCGGTGAACTGGAGACGGATAAACTTAACCCCAAGGTTTCTGGCTTTTTCAATAAGCTGTGTTTTTTCAGAAGTTCCCATGGTAAACCACCTTTCAAAAAAATATTATCTGATCACACCGCAAACAATTAATACTCATATGCTAAGCTCAGTGGCAGAGTATCCGCTAAACCTGATTATCCAAATTCACCCCTCCCCAGGACAAAAAGAAAACCCTTAAAAGCGGCATTAAAATGCAATGCCAACTTTTAAGGGCGCCCTTGCCCGTGTGATACAACAGTGTACCACTTTTATGCTTTTGAGTTACAGCGTCTGTACTGTGTATTATTATAACTACACCCGGCATACCCGCGGCCTATTCTGATATGGCACGCTGTTATGGTTGGCGCCGGTCTATAAGTTATGAGCGAGTATAATCGCTTCAGCCACAGCCCTCATAGAAATTCGCTTGTTCATGCTCTGTTTCTGGATACGTTTAAAAGCGTCGGTTTCAGTGATGCCCATGGTCTCCATTAAAATGCCTTTAGCCCTTTCAATTACCTTCCTGGTTTCCAGGGTTTCTTTCAATTCTTTGACCTCATTTTCCAGCCTGATGATTTCCTGATAGTTGGTCAAAGCCAGCTCAACCGCCGGGATGAGGTTGGATTCAAGCTCCGGTTTCATGAGGAAAGCAAATACCTTAGCCGCCTTGGCTTTTTCTATAATATTTTGCTTTGTGGATGAAGATACCATAATAACCGGCGCCAGCTTATCCTCGTTAATGATCTGGGCAACTTCATGCCCGTCCAGGCCAGGTAAAAAAGCTTCGATAATCACCAGGTCGGGTTGTCTGGATCTAACCATCTTCAAGCCGGATTGGCCATCCTCGGCCTCCCCGATTACCCAATAACCCATTTTTGCCAGAATACCCTTGATGTTTTTTCTCCAGGTGGCATCGTTTTCAATTACGATAACTCTTTGTTCACCCACGGTATATGCCTCCTGTCTCAAGCACTCTGCCATACCATATATCATGTGGTCATACCTGTAAAATTAAACCGGGAAGAGAAAAAATGCCCTCTACAGGTAAATCAAGACCTGATAAGGGCATCATTGCCAGAATGTTATAGGCACTTCCTCGTACCTAAAATATCAACATTACAGTGTCATTATATCTGATCCCTTCCAGGAAGGCAACCTTGTTTTAAATAATTTGGTCTAAAATTTGTTCCACTTCTTTACGCCTAGCTATTTAACATTCTCTTTGCGGCTTCATCCTGGATTTCCGTAATGAAAGGAATGCCTGTTTCTTTCTCAGTCTCCCTGTTGCCGGACGCCAGATCATATCTGGATATTTCCGGGACGGAGAACTTACGCGCTCCAGCAAGAAGCTGCTGCAAGCCGGCAGCCAATTTATCAGCGAGCGTCCAAACAGCAATTGCTCCCAGCGGAATATCCTTCATTGCGTCAGCGCCCACTTTTTTCTGAACATCATAGTAGCCCGCAAAGATTTCGTCAGCCCTCGTACCAACGTCTGATACAGACTTCGGCAATTCACTCCAGTTTCCATGCACAGCCGCTTTTCGCTCAGGCTTGAGTATGCCTTCAATATTTGCTCCCAGGAAACCGGGAATCATAGTCGCTCTGCCGATACAAATCATTTTTGTAAATGGAGCGCCCAGGGCCAAGGCCTTAAAGATCTGATCTTCTCTGGCAATTCCGCCGCCAAAAGCCAGGTCGACAACTCTTTGACCTTTTTGAGCCAGGATACTTGCATATTCATAGGACTTGGCATGGAGCAGCAGCGAAGGTACGCCCCAGCTCTCCATCATATTCCACGGGCTCATTCCGGTACCACCACCGGAGCCGTCAATTGTCAAAAGGTCCAATTTGGCGTCCGTGGCAAATTTGATTGCCATTGCCAGCGCTTCCATACCATAGGAACCGGTCTTCAAGGTAATTCTTTTATACCCTTTGCTCCTTAAATCAGCAATTGCCGTCATGAAAGAATCTCTGACCTGATCATAATTTGCAAGATCCGTATAGCCCAGGCGGCTATGACGGGCGAAAGAACGGATGGCGCCGGATTTAAAAGCTTGCTGCACTTCAGACAGGGTCGGATCCGGATCTACGATATAACCTCTGTTTTTCAAAAAAATAGCGTAATCAAGATCTCTTACCTGGATTTCGCCGCCAATATCTTTAGCGCCTTGCCCCCACTTCAGTTCGATGATCACCTTGTCACCGTATTTTTCGAGGACATAATCAGCAACGCCGTTGCGGGTATCCTCAACGTTCATCTGAACAATGATGGCTCCGTAACCATCATGATAACGAAGATAGGTTTCGATTCTGCGGTCGAGTTCAGGCGATTTCAGAATCTTACCGTTTTCGATAACCGACTCCTTGTCAACCCCTACGACGTTTTCACCGATGACAATCGGATAACCGACGAGAGCTGCGCCGACCGCAAAAGACTCCCAGTACTTTGCGGCAACGAAGGTGGAGCCCAATGCGCCGGACAGGATGGGGATCCTGGATTTTGTCTTAATCTCATTTCCAAACTCTGTTTCAATTTTAACATTGGGGAAGATACAATCATCCGCATCGCTGGAAAGACCTTGCGGGAGACCATAGGCGCCATAGTTATAACCTTGAATGCGAAGGGAATTATAGGAAACTCCCACGTGAGTGATATTGTCACTTCCCGCAGTGACGGCTCCGAAATTTCGGGGATAAAGCATTTTACGTCCTTGCATACAGGACATGAAGGTTTCACATTTCCCCTGGCAATCTGCCCGGCATAATGTACACAACCCGGATTCGGCCGGGTTGCCGCGATTCACCGTACCCAAAACATCATTAGACCTCTGCTGACCGATACTCATAAATAAACACACCCTTCTTAGAATATATTATTGCTTCATTTAATTAGCTTTGTTATACATACCGCTTAAATCATCTGCTCCCAATCAAATCCCTACTCCAGGGCTTCTCAATAATTTCCGGCTCCTCACCTCTTTAGTCAGTTAATATCCTATTTAAATTTGATGAAACGCTAATCTCAATAGTTAGCTAAATACTGCTCTACTTCCCACGGGTGCACTTCAGACTGGAACCGGTCCCATTCGCTGCCTTTCACCTCCAAGAAACGCCGTAAAATATGTTCACCCAATGCCTCATGAATGATTTTATCCGCAGCCAAAGCTCGCAACGCATCTCCCAAGCTGCGCGGCAGCCAATCTTCCTTGGCGATTTCAACAAACCCGTTGGGATCAGGGCTATCTTCCGGCAAAAATGGAACAGGCGCTATTTTATCTGTAATACCATGCAATCCTGCCTGCAAAACAGCAGCAAGGGCCAGGTATGGATTGCAGGTTGGATCAGGGCTGCGTAAGATAATCCTGGTATCATCACCACGCTGGACCGGTACACGGATCATGGTATTGCGGTTGCGTTCCGACCAGGCCACCCGGGCCGGGTAAAGCCGGTTCGGCAAGATGCGCTTATAAGAGTTCACCAAGGGATTGGCCAGGGCGGTAATCGAACGGGCATGCTGCAAGATACCTCCAATAAAGTGCTGCGCGTTTTTACTTAAGCCCAAATCACCGGTTGGATCATCAAAAATATTTTCGCCGTCACACCAGAGGGAAAGATGCAGATGCATTCCCGAACCGTTCACCTGACGCATTGGTTTCGGCATAAAAGAGGCATGCAGACCGTGCCGCTGGGCTATGTTGCGGACTACAAACTTGAAGGTAGCTATTTTATCGGCAATGGCAGGGGCCACATCTTCTTTAATAAAGATCTCATGTTGGCCGGGAGCGTTTTCGTGGTGGGAAGAGGATATTTCAAAACCCATTTCTTCCAGTGTCAGCACCATATCCCGCCTGGCATTTTCCCCCAGATCCACCGGAGACAGGTCGCAGAACCCAGCCTGGTCATGGGTAGCGGTCGTGGGCTTGCCCTGACTGTCAGTGTGAAACAGGAAAAACTCTATTTGTGCGCCCACTCGGAACTGAAATCCTGATTCAGATGCTTTTTGCAGTACCTTTTTCAATGCAGATCGCGAACAGGCCGGGTATGCTCCGCCTCCGGGGGATGTGGCATCGCATATCAGCCGGGCTACCGCTCCATCCCGGGGACGCCAGGGAAATACTTCAAAGGTGGTTGGGTCGGGATACAGGTAAATATCGTTCTCCCTGTTGCGTACAAAGCCCTCGACTGCAGAACTGTCAAACATGACCTGCCCATTCAGCGCTCTATCCAACTCTTCAACCGTGACAGCGATGTTTTTGAAAACACCGAATACATCGGTAAACTGCAGGCGAATAAATTTTACATTATACTCCCTGGCTTTTTCCAAAACCCCTTCTTTACCCAATATGTCCAGGATGCATCCCCCCAAAGAAAAATAAAAAACGCCCCAAAAGACCATATTGGAAACTGGTCTTTTAAGGACGTCTTTGCCCTCAAAATCCTTATTGCTCATTAGTATAGCATAATAGATCTGAAAATCAATGGCCTCATTGCAAGAATATTGTATACAATTATTGCATAGGCTTAAATCTATTTTTTTAAAGATATGATAATCCGGCGGGCAATCCTTGCTATCGGCACACAGTTATCCATGCTTTTTCTTTGCATATATTTGTAGGCTTCCCTTTCAGACATGTTTTTGGCTTCCATCAAAAGGCCTTTCGCCCTTTCAACCAGCTTTCTTTCCTCCAGCGTTTGCCTGAGCCTTTTGTTTTCCTCTTCCAGCTTAATAATCTTTTTATAGCTGGCTATGGCTATTTCTATAGCCATAAACAGTTGTTTTTCTTCAACGGGTTTAATCAGGTAACCAAAAATCCAGGTGGTGGCCGCTTCCGACACCAGCTCCTGCTCATGAGCCTCGGTTAGTAAAATCACCGGCGCGGCCCGGTGTTCCTCAATAATCCGGGCGATTTCCAAACCTTCCGCGCCGGGCAGCCTGGCATCCATGATGACAACATCCGGTTCGTTCTGAAAAATCACTTTAAGGGCGCTTCTCCCATCTTCAACAAGACCTACCACCATGTAGCCGGCATGAGTAAGAATTTCCTTGAATTTTTGTCGATTTTCGGGATCGCCGTCAGCGATAACTACCCGGGTTCCAAACATATGGCGCACCTTTCCAAGAAAAATTCCCAACATAATACCGGTGAAATCTTCTCTTGCTTCCATGCTACGGACCACTCCTGCTCGGTCCGTATGTAGGAGTATTTTAACATGATCACTTCAAAAATGATAGAAGCCGCTTAAAGTGTCGGACATCGCCCGGTATAATCAAGCATAATGCTGGCCGGGTATTATCCACAATAGCATTATATGGTGTTTTGAGTCCTGCTTTTTTTATCTCATTAATCTCAAAAGTTTAACATATTGTAATTAGACGGGTTATTTTTATAGACCTTAAAAACCAAATATCTCAAAAACAAGGGGGTTTTTGAAAAATGAAGGGGCAACTGGTGAAAGTTTTTCCGGGTGGCAATACGGCCTTTGGTTTTCATTCATTTTACGACAATATTATTAAAACAGACGCAAACCGAATCTATATTTTAAAGGGAGGTCCCGGCGTAGGCAAATCAACCTTCATGCGTAAAATCGGCGAAACCGTACTGGATATGGGTTACGATATTGAATTCCATTGCTGCTCTTCGGATAACGGTTCGTTAGACGGCTTGGTTATTCCCGCAATCCAGGTAGCCCTTCTGGACGGTACCAGTCCACATATTGTTGACCCGAAGAACCCGGGAGCGGTCGATGAAATAATAAATTTGGGAGAATACTGGAACGAGAAAGGAATCCGTGAAAACAGGGAGCAAATACTAGCCGTTAACAAGGAAGTCGGCCGTCTGTTTAAACATGCTTACACCTACCTTGCCGGCGCTAAAACCTTTCTGGATGAGGTTGAATCCTTCTACCTTGAAAGCGGCGCTTTCAATGCAGGCGCTTTCGATAAACTGGTCCTGGACCTGACCCTCGAAATTTTCGAAGGCAAACCCAGGTTAACCGACAATCCCAAAGCCCGCCACCTTTTCGCAACCGCCAATACCCCGGACGGTCCGGTCAGCCATCTGGAAACTGTTGTAGGACGCCTGAACAAACGTTATATCATTAACGGTGATGATGGAACAGGGAAAACCGTCCTGGTTCAACGTATAATGGATACAGCTTTAACCAGGGGCTACAATGTAACCGCCTTCCATTGTGCACTAAACCCCAACAAAATTGAGCATTTGGTTATTCACGACCTGAGCCTGGCCGTTATCAATAGCGTCGAACCGCATTTTTACCAGCCTAAAGACGGTGACACAGTTATCAATACCATGACCTGCGTGGCGCCTGTAACGAATGAAGACTATTTAGCCGAGAGGGATACGGCGCGGGGGCTGTACCGGCAGTGCATGGAACAGGCTGTGTCGTTTATCAGCCGGGCGAAAAAGAAGCATGACGAGATGGAGAAGTACTATGTTCCTTATATGAACTTTGACGGTGTCAATGCCATGAGAGAAAAGACCCTGCAGCGTATTCTGGAACTGCTTGAGGGCAGCGCCGGCACGGCCCGCGATTGAAACCAGAATCAAGCCTATCGCCGTAACAAAAACATAATTGCCTTTGAAGAAGCCTCCGGGTGTAACTAACTACTCACGGGCGGCTTCTTATTGTTTGGCAGATAAAAACATATTGACCGGTAAAACCCGGAACAAAACCATGAAATCTTAACATAAAACAGATTATTCGGAATTCGGCCCTATTTTCTAATATTTACATTTACACAGAAAAAGGGAGGAAATCAAGATAATTGCTAGAACCTTTTACGGTGTAATTTTTATAACCGGACGGGGAATTGAAATGAGAAAGTTTTCCCCCGGAAGGATGACTTATATTCCTTAAGGAGTTAAGCCCATGAGCGCAAAGAACCGCCTGAAAATTGATTATCTGTTTGATATATCAATTAAAATTCTATATTTTTCCGGCAGGTTATTAAAAGAGCATTGCAATTTGGACTGGGTTCCGGGCTGGCTCGTCAGCACCCTGGGTATTAACGGGTGCGCTGTCGGCATTAATATGACCAAGCGGTGTATTGTCTATTTTAATGCCCAAAAAAGCACTGCGGACTATACGGAAGTAGATCTGGACGTCCTGCAGTGTTTTCAACAGAATGCTTGTGCCAATAGGAACATTCCCTGCCCTATTTTAGACTGTCCGGTAAGACAAAAGGTTATAGAAAGGTGCGGTCAACCGGATTACGAGGTAACCTGTTTCCCCATGGCCTGCAGGAACGGCTTTTTAATGTCTTGCGGAGAAGGCCTGCTGTTGAATTCTTTCCCCGTTACGGAACTCTTAAGAGCGGTAACGCACGTGATCGAATGCAGCCTGGATACCATTAAAGGCACGGGGAAAGACCCCACCTGCTTCCTTCCATCCGAAGATATGGCGCAGATGTGGTCGGAAATGCTGGCAGGCTTGTCCCATGATTTGAGGACCCCTCTGGCCTGTATCAAGGGATACGTCACCACCTTGCTGCGGGATGACGTGGCCTGGGATCCGCAAACCCAAAAAGAATTCTTAAACATTATTGTAGAAGAAACAGATTATATTGAAAGCCTGATCAACAATTTGCTGGATTCTTCCACCTTGAGCTGGAAAGGTGAAATCGAGCTCAAAAAAGAACCCATATCGCTCCTTCAGATAGCCCAAAAAGTCCTCCGGGACCAGTCGTACCGCAAAAAGAACCATGAGTTTATTGTAATGTTTCCGGAAGATTTTCCAATTGTGAAAGCAGACCTGACCAGGATTGAGCAGGTGCTTCGAAACCTTGTAGACAACGCGGTAAAGTATTCAAACGAAAACACCCAAATCGTTATCAAAGGCGAACTGGCCCCTGAGGAAGTAATTGTTTCGGTAGCTGATCAGGGCATCGGTATTGGTGACGAGCATTTAAACCAGTTGTTCGAAAAATTTTTCCGGGTAAACAGCAACCTGCAGGAGCATCAAAAGGGAATGGGGCTGGGATTACCTCTGGCCCGTCAAATCATAATCAATCACGGTGGCCGGATCTGGGCCAAAAGCAAGTTAAACCAGGGAACGACCCTTTTCTTCTCGCTGCCTACCGGATCCGCAAACAGTGAATTGCCATCCACGAGAGGCAACTAGAGGTGCTTGATATGAGGCGTAAAACGATCTTAATAGTGGATGACGAACCTCGCCTGGTAAGACTGGTTAAAGTTAACTTATTGGCCAGCGGTTACGAGGTGGCGACAGCCGCTGATGGAAAAACTGCAATAAATTTATTAGAATCCTCCAACTATGATTTACTGATCCTCGATATTATGCTTCCCGGCCCTTTCAACGGCTTTGAAGCATGTAAAAGGATCCGTGAATTCTCCGATATCCCCATTATCATGTTAACGGGACGGACTCGTGAGCAGGACCGGATACGTGGTTTTGACGCGGGCGCCGACGATTATTTAACCAAGCCTTTTAGCGTTGAGGAATTACTGCGTCGCGTAAAAGCAGTCTTACGGAGAACACAGCCATCAGAGGATTATCTAAATTGCCCTGCTTATTCATTTGGCGACCTGGTAATTAATTTTGCCCAAAAGCGGGTCTATCTCAGGGGGAGAGAAGTGAGGTTAACCGCTACAGAATATCAGATCCTTTACCAGCTGGGCAGTCATGCTGGAAAAGTAATTACGCATGAGGATCTGCTGACCCGGGTGTGGGGATCAGAATACCGTAATGAGCTGCACTACCTGAGAAATTATATCAGCAGTTTACGAAAAAAAATTGAGGATGACCCGGGCAATCCGAAATATATTCTTGGTAAACACGGAATAGGCTACCAGCTGGCAACTGAATTATAAAATAATAGTCCTTTTGATACTCTGCCAAGCAAGGCAGAGTATTTTTTTTTATGAAATTCTTATATTTATAGCACTCTTTATTATGATTTATTTATGGAATATCAACTAGATTATAGTTGTTAGTTAATCATCAGCGCGTTTGTAACAATAATTACGAATGCCCTGAGTCATTTGGAGGCGCCAATGCTTACACGGGAAGAAGTTCTGGAAAAGGCTAAGGAAGAGCATGTAAAATTTCTTCGTTTGCAGTTTACCGATACTTTCGGCACATTGAAAAACATCGCTGTGACGACCGAGGATATGGAACGGGCCATGGCCGGCAAAATCACCTTTGACAGCTCTGTGGTGGATGGAGTGGTCAGCAACCATGAACAGGATATCATATTCCGTCCAGATATTTCCACTTTCGTAGTGTTCCCCTGGCGGCCCCGGAATGAAGCTGTGGCCCGCTTCATTTGTGATGTGGAGAATCCAAACGGGACTCCCTACCCTGGCTGCTCACGTAGCGTCTTGAAACAGGTACTGGATGAAGCCGCCCGGATGGGTCTTGAAATTTGGGTTGGCGCAGAGGTGGAGTTCTATCTATTAAATATAGACGACAACGGCAACCCAACCACCAATACCCATGATCGTGCCGGTTTTTGCGACTTAACCCCGGTCGACCTGGGTGAAAACGCCAGGCGTGACATGGTGCTGACCATGGAGGAAATGGGACTGGACATCGGCTTCAGCCATCATGAAATGGGGCCGGGCCAGCATGGTATCGCTTTAAAACTTGATAACGCCCTGTCTATAGCTGATAAGCTGGTAACTTTCAAGTTTATCGTACGTACCATTGCCCAGCGGCACGGTTTGCACGCTTCCCTGATGCCTAAACCACTGAACGGCATGCCTGGTTCGGCGCTATACTTTCACATTTTGCTGCGCCGCAAAGAGTCCGGGACTTTTTTGGAACCGGGGCAAAATTTACAACTGGACCAGGAGGTCGGGCACTTTATCGGGGGTATCCTGGCTCATACCCGTGCCAATACCGCCATTACCAATCCACTGATTAACTCTTATAAACGGCTGGTACCCAGCGAACGCACCCCTACTTATGTAGCCTGGTCGGAAGAAAGCCGCAATTCAGTGCTCCGCATCGTCGCGCACGACGGGCCGGGCTCCATGGTGGAAGTACGCAACCCCGATCCGGCTTGCAACCCATACCTGGCTTTAGCCTTAATCCTTAAAGCAGGTTTAAATGGCATCCGGCAGCAGCTCCCACTTCCTGCCCCTCTTTTAGAAAACACATCTCAAATACTTGCGCAACAAAATCCTGAGCTGCGAATTGCCCGCCTGCCCTTCACCCTGGAAGAAGCGCTGCGGGAACTGGCCTCTGATCCCTTGGCCAGGTCCACCCTGGGTGAATATATTTACCGGACATTCGCCAGGACCAAGGGTGAGGAATGGGAACGTTTTCAGTTATTTGTGCACCCCTGGGAACTGGAAGAATATCTCACTAACTACTAGCAATTGTTCTTACTTTTGATGGGGGGGTGATTGGCTAATCAATACATTTAAATCAATAAAGCGATAGAGCAAAATTTTCAATAAATAAATTGACACATTGGATTAAGGGGGCTTTTTAAGTGAGTTTTTCTCAACAGGTAATCAGCGAAATAATGGACGGGGTGACGAAAAGAAACCCCGGCGAACCAACGTTTCACCAGGCAGTTATGGAAGTACTTGAATCTTTAGAACCGGTAATTGAAAAACACCCTGAATATGCGGATATTCTACACAGAATAGTAGAACCGGAACGGCAGATTATTTTCCGGGTGCCGTGGGTTGATGACAACGGTAGGCTCCAGGTCAACCGGGGGTTCCGGGTCCAGTTCAACAGCGCCATTGGACCTTACAAGGGGGGCTTGCGTTTTCATCCTTCCGTAAACGTCGGCATTATCAAATTCCTGGGATTTGAACAAATATTTAAAAACTCCCTGACCGGTTTGCCCATTGGCGGCGGCAAAGGCGGGAGTGATTTTGATCCCAAAGGCAAATCAGACGCTGAGGTCATGCGTTTCTGCCAGAGTTTTATGACAGAGCTTTTCCGGCACATCGGGGCTGATGTCGATGTCCCGGCCGGTGATATAGGGGTTGGTGGCCGGGAAATCGGATATTTATACGGCCAGTACAAAAGGCTTACAGGAGTGTACCATGGCGTGCTTACCGGCAAGGGGCTGTCCTACGGCGGAAGCTTGACCAGAACCGAGGCTACCGGCTATGGGCTGGTCTACTTTCTTGAAGAAATGCTAAAGGAAAACGGCCAGGACCTGGCCAACAAGACGGTGGTCGTGTCCGGTTCCGGCAATGTGGCCATTTACGCTGCGGAAAAGGCCCGGCAGCTTGGCGCCCGCGTGGTAGCCATGAGCGACTCCAACGGTTATATTTTCGATGCCGATGGGATTAACCTGGCAACTATCAAGCAGTTAAAAGAAATTGAAAGACAAAGAATTAAAGCTTATGTTGAGCGCCATCCATCAGCCGAGTATCACGAAGGGCCAAAGGGCATCTGGTCAATCAAGTGTGATATAGCCCTTCCCTGCGCTACCCAAAATGAAATCGACGAAGAATCAGCCTCGCAGTTGGTAGCCAACGGAGTTAAATTTGTCGCCGAGGGCGCCAATATGCCCTCCACCCCGGAAGCGATAAAAGTGTTCCAGGACAACCGTATTCCTTTCGGTCCGGCAAAAGCCTCGAACGCCGGGGGCGTAGCTACCTCGGCACTGGAAATGTCCCAGAACAGCATGAGATGTTCTTGGACCTTTGAAGAGGTGGACGCCAAATTAAAGGGCATTATGATCAATATTTACCGCGAGACCAGCCGGGTAGCCAGGGAATACGGTTGTGAAGACAACCTGGTGGCGGGAGCAAACATCGCCGGCTTCCTCAAGGTGGCCGACGCCATGATGGCCCAAGGGATAGTGTAAACGCTATCCTATTACGGATAGCTAAAATTAAGAAAAGAGGGGAGAAAAACCATGACGCAATGTCCGCTGGCCTATACCGACCCCTGTTCAGAATGCGATCAATTTGGAACCTGCAGCCCAAGCCAGGCTGTACAGAAGCTGGTTATCCTGGAAAACATGGTGGAAGAACTAAAGGTGATGATACAGAGCCTTATAGATAAAAAGTAGTCCCTGTTTCATATAGTATGCTTTTCATGTGTATTAAAACCACCTTAGGGTGGTTTTTGTCATTACCTGAATGAAGAGCACGATAATACCTAACATCTCTTGAGCTAGGCTTCTGCTCAGATGGTTGGCAATAGACGCTGGCGCAATTGATGTTTAATAATTCAGCCTGGCGCTTGACACTGATATGAGCGTTGTTTTGTCAACGAAGTCTTTTCTTCCAGTCTGGCCCGATAATTTCTTCAGATTTTATTGAGTCAGTCTACCTCAGATGACCACAGTGCTTATACCATACTCAGCGGTGATTTCGTTGACAGTGGGGGCTTGCTGCAGCACCTCCACAGTGGGGGCTTGCTGCAGCACCTCCAGGACCACCTTGCATAAATTCTGCTGAATAATAGTTTCTCTTTTTCATGTTTCCAGTATAACTTACATTTTTGATTTTGTGTCTCACTCTATGGGAGCATTATAAAGTTAACTTTAAAGATTACTATGGTTTTTCATATTCGGCAGAAAAAACCTTATATGCCAGAACTGAAAACAAACAGAGTGAAAAACTATTGGCCTTAACGGGGCCACCTTTGAAATTTTATTACGGGGGTCAAAATAAAGAATTAACTAAGTAACAAAGGAGTTATTGCAAATGTAGCAGTAATATAAGAAACAGTTATACATATTAATATCCCAAGTATCCAGAACAATGGTGAGCGATTTTGTTTGGAACGAGTATAGTAACAAAGACCTGCTAGCGATAAGCCCAATAAAAGCAGGAAAGCGATTATTCCAGGCCAGAAGATAGCCAGAGTAATTGGGGATTTGGAAATTATATATTCCGGGCTGCTTACTGCTAAACGTGCCGAGGCTACAGGTACAAAGGTGGTCATTGTTAATACCACAATAACTGCAACTCTTAACAGTTTTAATTTAAGCATTCAAACAACTCCTTCCTAAGTCATAGTCGGTGGAAATCATTATTTATTTCTCTTGTCAACATTGATATTTTTAAGACATATCTTATTACTCGGATTTACCGGAGTCGAGTTCATTTCAAGATAGGCAAACTTTTAAGTTGATCATATTTATTCGCCAGCTCCGGTGACAGATTACCAGCCTGAACAAGGAGATCTTGCGATTCTTGCACCTGACCCTGCTTGTCCCGCAGGGCGGCTAACCAGAGAGAAGCCGCTCCCTTTGTCTTATTATCGGCAAGAGCAGCCTGCAGGTTGCTGTCGGCTTCAGCCCATTTCCCAAGCAGATACAGAGAAGAGCCTAAGTAAAGTTTAACCGTTGGGGTTACCGTCATCGGTGGGGCATCTTTCCAAAGGCGTTTTTCCTCTTCGCCGAGGGTTTCTATCTGTCTTTGGATTTTGGCCGGCACTCCTGCTACTTGTTCCAAATATTGTTTCGCCGCGTCGCGATTGTCGTCGGTTAGTTCGTTATATCCGGCTACGAAGTAGGCCTGGGATAGGAGCTCGTACCGCTGGATCTCGAATGGGGCCAGGGAAAGTGCTTTATGGGCGGCCTGCACGGCTTCATCATTTTTCTTCGCTGCCGCATAGATGACGGACAAATCTGCGTAGCGAACGTCGTTGTATTGACTCAACTTCACCGCCAGACAGGCCTCAGCAATGCTCTGGTCCATTTTGCCCTGAGCCAGATAAAGATGGGCCAGATCAATCCGGTAAACGGGATCAAGGTGATAAGTGGCGTTAGTTGGATTATAAACTGAAGCTTTTTGTAACAGGGCAAGGGCTTGATCATAGCTTTTAGCATGCTTTGCGTTTGTGTAACTGTTACTGGAAGCTACTAGAGCGCCGCTGAAAATAAGCAGCAAAACCGTCGCTACCGACGCTCCGACCAGAACGGCATTATTGGGCGGCACATATCTCCTGCTATTCTTCTCTTTGGCTTTGTTTGTTGCATGGCTCAAGATACCCCTTGCTAGACCGAAAAGGGTCCAGAGAACCATGGAGAGAGCAGATAAGGAAAGGTCAAAATCAATGACGGCGTGTATCCCCACTGAAAGCGCTGCTATGGTGATGGTCCAGATCAAGATCCCGGCGGAGACATCCTCCTTTGCCCCATGGCAGAGCCTGTTGGCGGTGTATAAAAAGGTGACCCATATACCCAGTATAGTAAGCAGCCCGAGGACGCCTGCTTCCACCATAATCTGGAAGTAATTCCCGTGTACCTGGTTGGAAATATAGAAATAGCCCTGGAAGGCGCGGTAGGCCTCCTGCCAGCCACCGCCGCCCCAGCCGATGATGGGACGCTCCCTGAACATCTTCATGGCATCATGATAGAAGTAAAAACGCTCGATAGCATTCCTGAACTTTAATATTATCTGTTCTGTGATTTTTTTTGCGATATCGGGATGCGTATTCAAATAATACGCCAGACCGACAGCAAGTACAATAACCACCAGCAACAAGATACCAATAGTTATTTTCTTATTTCCTTCAATCCGCCAACAAATGCCCCTTTTTTCTGCAGACAAATATAGAAATTGTCCCATTAGCGTCACTGTTAAACCAATAAAAATCCACAACCATGCCAGGACCATCTTTTGAGTGGAAACAGCTGAAAGAAACTGCCAGACGGCAATAGTCGAAGACATCCCGATAAGAGCAAAATGTAAAATTACCGGTATCCTGTTACATTTAGACAAACCAATGATGAAAAGGACAAAAACAAGTGAAAATACCAGGAGTCCACCATATGACTTAGTACCAAGAAGTACTGCAAAGAGCAGGAAATTCCCAGCGGCATAGAGATAATGGCTCATATTGTTTAAATTCAACCATGCCGGAACGTATTTTGATATTGTTCGTTTAACTACACCGTCCAACTCTTGTAAACTAGTCTTCCGCCAGAGGTAAAGCCCGATAAATATTACCGCTGCCAGATAGCTTGCCAGGGCGTTGGGGTACTGGAAGGAGGAATAAATCCGCCCGTTCAGAAAGCCGTCATTAATTTCAATGATCCCGGTGGCGGTGGCCAACCCTGCCAAAGCCACGCCGACGGCACTTATATAGATGATATGTAAAATGGTGACAATATCTTTATCGTTTCTTACGAGCCGTGAGGACAGCCAGTAAACCATAAAATACAGGGCGGTCTTGACCACCTCGTCTACCGCTAGTCCATAGTTGGCGGCCTGAAAGGCCGAAATAAGGTAGACTATGGGAAAGGCCAGGACGAAGTAGTCCAGCGGGTGGGAAAGGAAGCTGTTGTCACGCTTCGACCACTTCCACAGCCAGGCAACCCCGAAGAGAACGGTGGCAAAAAACAGTGCCCGTTCCTGCTCGGGCTGGAAGAATAATCCTCTGAAGTAAGGTGGCAGGAACAGTAAAACCCCCATTCCCCAAAAGGCAATCGCGTGGCCTAAATCCAATTGATTATTTTGGAGATTGCTCTTAACCGCTTCAATTTTCTTTTTATTCTTCGATTTCGCTGCAACCACTAGATTGGCTCCTTCTTTTTTCAATGTTATCTTTTATTAGGTTTTTACTAAATACAATGTTGTTTATTTCTGTATTAATTTACAAATACCTTCTTGGTCTGACTTTTTTGTCAAATTGGCATTTAAGTTTATTAGCAAGTTCCCGATCCTTCAGCAAACAATGATATGGCACAAGGTATTGTCAGGTGAAAATATTATAAAAAGGAGTGCAACTAATTCATCAATTGGCTATTTTGCATACATATTATATTCCTCCTCTTATATTCCTCCTCAAAATTATTTCAAACTTGGTCCTATATTACGAGGTATAATTACCTGCTAGAATTGCGATTCACTAATTCTATAATAGGGGATAAAGACTTTTTCAGTGTATTATAGGTCAGTAAAACAGTATATTAGGTAAATAATATTGATAAGCATTGTAATATCACTATAATCTAATTATAGAGAATATTGTATATTAAGTATTATTTGAGTTTACTCTTGTAGGTTACAGTATTCCTCCGTTTAGCAGGGTGAGCAATTCATCAGGCCGAACTTAACAGGAACATATATGTAGCCTCGTTACACGCAAGCCCGGTGGCCAAGCTAGTCTATGTTAGGCAAAGGCAGCATGATAAAGAGAAAAGACTAACCGTATAGCTTTTCACCCTCCTAAGGGGTATCCGGCGGCGACATGATGAAAAGAGTACGACAGCAAATATTTGACTTTGCAAATTTATACCTTAAATATTCTTGGATACAGCATTTGTATCGGACGAGACTACTGAGAGGCTGGAAGAACTATTTTTAGTATAGTTTTTCATAGTTTTTCTCCGATATTTCTAAGAATAATGGTTGTCTGAACTTATGCAAGTAATATATATTAAAAAAAGAAAACCTAAGGTTAAAATATGATAAATAAAAAATTTAATGAGAAATTAAAATATAAGTTTGCATTCTTTTGCAGAAAAGACTATCTCTATATAAAAAAAATACTTTTTTTTGTTAAACCATATAAATATTTATTTATTGCAACATTTATTATTATAATAACAGGAATTGCCTTAAGTTTAATACAACCACTGCTATGGGGTAAAATTTTATCCAGCTTATTTATGAAAAATTACGACCAATCATTTGTTTATACCTTATTTTTTTTTGTTGTATTTGCATTTCAAGCATTGTTAAGTTATATTCAAGGCTACTCATCTACTAACCTAATAAATAAAGTAATTTATGATCTGAAAAATAAGTTATATAAAAAAATTTTAAATATGCCAGTTAAATATTTCGATGAAATGGGAACTGGTGACTTTGTTTCACGTATTCACAATGATACCTCGGTTGTTTCATTCGTTATAATGAATTTATTTATTAACACAGCTGTTGATATATTAAAAATTTTTGTTGTAGGAATAACAGTATTCAATATAAACGCGTTACTGGCATCAATTGTTATTTTAGGTTTTCCATTCTCATATTTAATCTTTAAAAAATACAGTATATTGTTAAGAGAAAAGAACAATAAAATTCTAAGTCTCACGGATGACTATCTTAGTAAATTAAATGAATCAATCTGCGGAATAAGAGATATTAAAGCAATTGGATTAAAGAATATCGATTTTAGAATATTCTCTTCGCTATCTTTGGAAATAAGAAATAATAATATAGAATTAAATATTTTAAGCAATACTGCACAAACAGCGACACAAGCATTCAATTATCTATCCCAATTATTATTGATATTGATTGGTGGATACTTTGTTTGCAAGGAGACACTAAGTATTGAGTATTTTGTAGCGTTTTTCTCGTACTCCAGTATATTTAATAATTCATTATTAAATTTAACAAAGGTAAATTCAAGTTTGCAACAAGTCTTCTCTTCATCAAGAAGAATATTTGAGTTAATTGATAATTCAATATATCAAGAGGAAGAGTTTGGAGATAACGAAATTGAACAAGTTGTCGGAAAAATAAAATTTGAAGAAGTAAAATTTGAATATATGTCAAGCTTGCCAGTTCTTAGGGGGATCACTTTTGAGATACCCTGCAATAAAACAATAGCTATAGTGGGCAATAGTGGTAGTGGGAAGTCTACTATACTAAATTTGCTTCTAAGATTTTATGATCCATTATCAGGGGCCATCTATATAGATGATATCAATATAAAGGACTTAACAGAGAATAAATTAAGAAAAAATATTTCTATAGTAAGGCAAAATCCAATGTTATTTAATAAGTCAATAAAAGATAATTTAATGGAGGTAAATCCAAATGCAACAGAAGATGAAATGCTGGAATCATGTAAGTTAGCTTGTATACATGATTTTATTATGACTTTGCCCCAAAAATATGAAACATATATTGGTGAAAACGGAGTATTGCTGTCGATTGGTCAAAAACAACGAATTGCTATAGCTAGAGCTATTCTAAAAAAATCCAAAATAATACTATTTGACGAAGCAACTTCTTCACTCGATAACAATTTACAGTCTTATATAAATACGGCAATAAAAAAAATTTCAAAGAACCATACTGTAATAATTGTAGCTCATAAATTATCAGCTATTATTGAAGCTGATGAAATATTTGTACTAGATCAAGGTGTAATTTGTGATAGTGGCAAACACGAATTCCTAATTCAACATAATAGTCTTTATAATAAAATGTTCAAATTGGAAGCAGAATTATTAATAAAGAATGGAAGTTCTGAAAAAACAAAGGAGGAAATATTATATGATTTCAATGGGTCAACTACCAAAACCTTGGAAAGCGGGAATTGCTAAAGAAATTACTTTTTGTGTTACCGAAGATTGTAATTTATCATGCAAATACTGTTATATGACCGGGAAAAATAATATTAATAAAATGAGTTTTGATGTTGCGAAACAAGCAGTTGACTATATACTTGCTGATAGGGAGAATTTTAATAATGAGGCTATTGTATGGGGTTTTACGGGGGGAGAACCGTTTCTTGAAATTGAATTAATAGATCAAATAACAGATTATATAAAAATTCAAATGTATAGTTTAGAGCATCCTTGGTTTAATAATTATATGCTTCATTTTTCTACTAATGGAATTTTATATGATGCACCAAAGGTTCAAAATTATATTAAGAAAAATAAAGAACACTGTTCAATTAACATTAGTATTGATGGAAATAAAATTAAACATGACTTACAGAGAATAAAAAAAGATGGTAGCGGTTCATATGATGATGTAGTAAAAAACGTAAAGCTTTGGCAAGAACAGTTTATCGGGACTAGTACTAAATCAACATTTACTCATGAAGATTTGCCTTATTTGAAAGAAAGCATTATTAGTTTATGGGAATTAGGGATAAAGATGGTTGCTGCAAATGTTGTTTTTGAAGATGTATGGAATGATGGTGATGATCTAATTTTCGAAAGACAGTTAGTAGAATTAGCAGATTATACTATAGAAAAAAAGATGTGGGATGATTATTCTGTACGTTTTTTTTCTCCTGATATTGGTTTTCCTTTAACAGAAGAAGAAATGCAGCGAAATTTTTGTGGCACAGGTAAAATGCTAGCAATTGATTGCAATGGAAATTTTTTACCATGTGTACGATTTTTGGATATAAGCCTTAACAATAGAAACAATTATTCAATAGGGAATATATATACAGGTATTAATAAGGATAAGCTAAGACCGTTTAAAGTTTTGTCATTGAAAAATATAAGTAATATTGATTGTCTTCAATGTAATGTTGCATCGGGTTGTGGTTATTGTACAGGTTTTAATTATGATTATGCAAATACAATTTTTCAGAGAGCTACTTATGTCTGTAAAATGCATAAAGCTAATGTAAGAGCAAATAAATATTTTTGGGAAAAATTTGCCAAAACTACGGGTTTGGTTTCACCTAGGGAAGAATACTTAAGAAAAAGGAAATCACTCTCAAAGTATTTACTAATAATTACTTCTGACAAAATAACTCCACATTGTTCATATCGCAACTCACGTATAAACAAAACCGATATGAGTCAGGAGATATTATTATCTGGCTTGGATTATGCTAAGAAAAATGATTATATTCCGGTATTTTTGGGATTACCTCTATTATCCAATTTTGAAGCAAATGAACATCTTCTTATAATTGATGAAAAATCTTATAAGGGTCAAAATAATGCAATTATAATATACGATAATAACATCGAACACACTAAAATCCCACCAATTAATTCTATTTTATTAATAACACCAGATAACATTAAAAAAATCAGCAACTATATTATAAAATTAATAAACAATAATACTGAACGGATCAATTTGATCCTTGAAAATGTCGAAAATTGGAAAGATCATGATTTACATCTCTATGAGATCGAATTAAATAAAATTATTAGTTATATTGTAGAACGCTATTCAATTAACAAACATATTAAAATTAACGTACTTACTGATTTATTCGAACTTACAAAAATGAATAACTGTGATGCTGGGATTAGTACTATTTGTTTAGCACCAAACGGCAATTTTTACATTTGTCCAGCTTTTTATTTTAATAATTCCGATAACATTGTTGGCAACCTGAAAATGGGTATTAATAATAATTACTTAAATCATATTGACAAGTGGCCAATATGTTCTGAATGTGATACATATCACTGTAGAAGATGTTTATTTATAAATAAAAAATTAACAAATGAATTTTACATTCTGAATATGCCGGGTCAAACTGAACAGTTTGACCGCTGAGATTGAACAGTGTCTCCGTTTGAAACTGGACACCCTTTCCGGCAAAGTTGAACACCGGATATGACCTTTCTGCTAAATTGAATTTATGCATCTGAAAGGTGCAAATAAATTCAAGGAGGGTCATAGAGATGACCAGTTACAAAGAGATTCTGCGGCTACATAGCCTCGGAATCAACAACAGCCGCATTGCGTCTGGATGCGGATGCTCTCGAACCACGGTTATTAACGTGCTTCAAAGAGCAAAGGATCAAGGGCTAAGTTGGCAGACAGTGGCCGAAATGTCCGACAAGGAGTTGTCACAGCGCCTTTTTTCTTCGGAGAGCGCTAAGCCCGCGTACAAAATGCCGAATTACGACTACATCCATCGTGAGATGGCGAAAAGCGGTGTGACCTTAACTCTGTTATGGCTTGAATACTGCGACCAGTGTCGCGAATCCGGGCAAGTACCGTACAAGTCGACCCAGTTCAACAAATATTACGCTGACTATGTGAAAAGCACCAAGGCAACCATGCACATTCACCGTAAGCCTGGGGAAATCATGGAGGTAGACTCGGCGGGACAAACCGCCAGGATCATCGACACAGACACGGGAGAGATTATCCAAGCCTATGTGTTTGTGGCTGCCCTGCCATACAGCGGCTATGCCTATGTGGAAGCCTTCCTTTCACAAAATCAGGAGAGCTGGATTACCGCCCATATCAACGCCTATCGCTTCTTCGGTGGAATCACTCGCATTATGGTACCGGACAACTTAAAAACCGGCGTGGAGAAGGTGACGAAAGGCGAAGCAGTTATTAACAAGACCTATCAGGAGATGGCTGAACATTATGGTACAGCGGTTATTCCATGCAGAGTTAGGGCTCCCAAAGATAAACCCACGGTAGAAGGATCGGTCGGCATCATCTCAACATGGATACTCGCTGCTCTGCGTAATCAGCAGTTTTTATCGTTACGAGAGCTGAATGCTGCCATTCGGGAAAAGCTAATGGTTTTTCTAGAGAAACCTTTTCAGAAGAAGAACGGGAGCAGAGCCACCTTGTTCGATGAGGAAAAACCCTTCTTGCTGCCGTTGCCCTTAAAGCCATTTGAATTGGCGACCTGGAAGATTGCCACTGTTCAATACAATTACCATATCAGTGTGGAGACCCAGAAGTATTCGGTGCCGTTTGAATACATCAAGCAGAAAGTTGATGTCAGGATTACCCGCAATGTGATTGAGGTCTTCTTCCAAGGCAATCGCATTTGTTCTCATCCCCGGCTCTATGGTAGGAGCAATCAATACAGCACCCTGGAAGCCCATATGCCACCAGATCATCAAAAATATGTGTCTTGGAACGGCGACCGCTTTAAATCCTGGGCAGCCAAAATCGGTGAGAATACAAGCGCTGTCATTAACCTGTTTTTAGGAAGTCACAAAGTCGAGCAGCAGGGCTACAAGGCTTGTATGGCTCTTTTGAAACTGGCCGACAAATATTCGGTGGAGCGCCTTGAATCGGCCTGCACCAAAGCATTGTCCTACACTGTACAGCCTAGCTTGAAGAGCGTTCAGGCCATCTTAAAATCCGGTCAGGACAAGCTGCCGAAAGAAACCCCGGGCCATTCCTCCTCTGAGTTTGGACTCACACGAGGAGCCGATTACTACAGCAGGAGGGATGGAAAATGCTAAACGATTCAACCGTAGCCAAGCTTCACGAAATGAAGCTTAGTGTCATGGCTGCAGCATTCCGGGAACAGCTCAAAAACGCAAACTTGTCTGACATGGCTTTTGAAGAACGCTTCGGTCTGCTGATCGATGCCGAATGGGCAGCCCGTAAAAACAATCGGCTGTCGCGCTTGATCAAAAACGCGGGTTTTGCCTTCAATGACGCTTGTATTGAGAACATTGAGTATCATGACGATCGCAAACTCGACAAAGCTCAAATCATCCGCTTGGCTAGCTGTAACTACATCCAAGAAGCCCATAACATCATAATCCTTGGAGCCACGGGTAGCGGAAAAACCTACCTCTCAAATGCTTTTGGCATGGCTGCCAGCCGAAACTTTTACACGGTTAAATATGTACGGCTTCCCGATCTGCTGGGTGAATTGGCCATTGCACGCGGTGAGGGGACATACCGCAAGGTCATCAAAGCTTACAAACAGGTAAAGCTGCTCATTTTGGATGAATGGCTTCTGTTTCCGCTCAAGGAAAGCGAAGCCCGCGATCTGCTTGAGATCGTAGAATCTCGTTACAAAAAAGCTTCTACCATATTCTGTTCCCAGTTTGAGATCGGCGGTTGGTATCATAAAATTGGCGAACCGACACTGGCCGATGCCATTTCAGATCGCATTGTGCATGATTCCTACACCATTTTTATCGACGGTAAAAACTCTATGCGGGAGCGCAAGGGTATTGCCAACAGATAATTCAAAACAGCCTTACGGCTATTGAGGGCTCTGCCCTCAAACTCCCGAGGTTTATCGCTTAGTTTTCCAAAGAGAGTGATGTTATGTTGCTTTTAACAAAAAAAGAGCGACGCTCACCGGCATCACTCTCCCCGCAAAACTCTTAAGCCGCTCGGGTCACTCCTCAGTGTTGCCCTATCCTGCTTAAAAGTAAAAGCAGTTTGAGTATACCATGTGATCCTTTAGTTATCAATGTACAGCCACTACGGAATGATTGTTCAATTTAAACGGTCTTAGTGTTCAACTTCGGCGGTCTAGGTGTTTTTTCTTAGCGGAATATACATACATTCCCCCAAAAATACAATGTTTAATTAGTAATACAGAAAAAAAGGCTGCTCAAAAATTGCAAAAGCTTTTACAGGAAAAACATGATGAACATTTTGAAAATATTTTATCCATTACCGACTATCTAGATCCACTAGAAAAATTAGATAGCAAAAGGAGCATTGCTAATGAATAAAGAAAAAATTGGAATTTTAACTGAAGAAGAGAAAAACAAACTTGAAAAATTGCATCATAGAAAAGCTGCATTGAGTGAGCTATTAATGACACTCAGCGATTCCAATCTTACAAATGATGAACTTGATGAGTTGCGTAAAAAAATAACTATAGAACTTGAAATAGCAACTTTAGATTATGACGAATGGTGGAAAAAACATTCTCAAAAATATAAATGGAAATCAGCCATTAATGGAAGATGGTTAATAAATGATGAGAACGAAGTATTTTTAACAACAAGTATTTAAAGAAATTCAAATATATATAGAGAAAAAATTTCTAATCCCTATGTCAGTGATATAAATTATTTAATAATGAAAGGATGATACTAATGAAGCATCTAATGTCAAGTAAGATAAGCGATTCGTTTGAAATTGCAGCAAATTATAGCTGTATATCCTGTGATACCGTATCCCAGTGTGTGTTTGCATGTGGCAACAACTGTTCGAGTCACTGCACCTTTATAAATGCTGGATACTAAACAAAAATATTATGAATAATCTAGATTATTCATAATATTTTCCTGGCATGGGGATTTGATTTTTAAAAACTCACTAGTATTTTGTTAAATCTTAAACTATAAACAAACTCATTTTCGTGGTATACTCTTCCCAGGAGGGAGGGGTATGCCTTGCCAAAAATAAGATACCATGTACGTCTTTCTGATGAGGAGCGGAAGACCCTGCTCAAGATCGTTTCCAGAGGTTCCGCCTCGGCAAAAACCATCATGCATGCCAATATTCTGTTGGCAGCTGATGAGAACGGCACGGGCGGGCGAAAGAGCGAATTTGAAATAGCAGCGTTGTTTCATGTTCACCCGCAAACCGTTCATACCATTCGAAATCAGTACTCGGAACATGGGCTGCAGGCTGCGCTCGGCAGAAAGAAACGCGAGACGCCGCCCGTTGAACCGAAGATTACCGGTGAAGTGGAAGCAAAGATCATCGCATTGAGCTGCAGTTCACCCCCGTCGGGACGATCCAGATGGACGCTAAGGCTGCTGGCGGATAAAGCGGTTGAATTACAGTACATTGACAGCATCTCTTATGTGGCCGTTGGACGGCTTTTAAAAAAACGAACTGAAACCACATCTCCGTAAATGTTGGTGTATTCCGCCTGAACAGAACGCCGCCTTCGTCGCCTGCATGGAAGATGTTTTGGATCTGTACCAGCAGCAATATTGCAGACTATATCCGGTCGTCTGCATGGACGAAAAGCCGTACCAACTCCTTGGTGAGACCAGAACCCCGATCCCGATGAAGGCCGGAAGGCCTGAGTGTCAGGACGGTGAATATGTCCGCAACGGAACCTGCAGCATCTTTGTCTTCACAGAACCATTGGCAGGCTGGAGACATGTAACAGTCTGTGAAAGAAGAACTCGGGTTGACTGGGTAAACCAGTTCCGGGAACTGCTTGATGTTCATTATCCAAAAGCAAAAAAGATCCGGTTAGTGATGGATAATCTGAACACTCATACCACAGCATCGCTTTATGAAGCATTTACACCGGATGTAGCCAGAAGCCTCGCTAAACGCCTTGAGATCCATTACACGCCAAAGCATGGTAGCTGGCTTAACATAGCCGAAATCGAACTGAGCGTAATGTCCAAACAGTGTCTGGAGCGCCGAATTTCTTCAATTGATTCCCTTCGCCTTGAACTGTTGGAATGGGAAACTGCAAGAAACAGGAGTCAAAAGGGTGTTGACTGGCAATTTACGACCACTGATGCAACAACCAAATTAAAGCGGCTTTATCCACAGTTTAAGAGTTAACAGCGTACTAGCTTGGACTCTCTCTGGTTAACGGAAATAAAGTTGCTCCTAACTAAAAAATCAGAGTAAGCTCAAATTTGGGGTTTTTGTTGCTCTCATTGAGCTAGGTAAAAAATTCAAGCAAAATCAAAATCATTTGCAAAGCCATCCGAATATGGGTGTGGCGTGCATGGATAAAATACTTTGGCTGGAAGGCTATCGGATGCTCATTTGCGGCCATTATCTGTGCGTCTATCGATTGTTGGGCAAAACTGTTTTTGTTTATCATATCGTGGACAGCAGAGCGAATTATACCCGGCTGCTTGCGGACTTGCCGGTGCAAGATGATAGCGACAACTGATTAGGGTTGCGAAAAACAGAACCATTGAGCCGGTACAGGCTTTTAATATTCCTTATAACTTAATCGAATGTTGCTGTTATTTTTTTCTGGAGAGCGTCACAAGCGCGTATATAAAAGGCAGCCTCAAAGGTAGACCAGGGATAATCGCGGCCGGTTAAGATATAAGTACTACGGCAATTTTCTAAAAATCGATCCGCATTTGACAAATCGTCCATTATTACAGCCGCGTAACCGAGAATAACCCACGGGAAGGAGTCCCCCAATTCCAGGTCGGCCCAGCCGGGCAATTCTTCATTAAGCTTTTGATAGGCCAGTACGGCCTTTTCACTTGCCGGAGAAATTACTCCATACGTTGCGGGATATATCTGGGCAAAAAAACCGGGATATGCCTGGCCGGACTGCGGGAGAAACTTTCCGCCCGCCTGGTCAAGCGCCCAGGCGAAACAAGCTCTATCTTGGTCCCAAAAGCGATTCAGGATACCATCCTTGATTAAACCGGCTTTACTGTCGTATAACCTGCTGCGTTCCGCAAAACCCATTTCTTCCAGCAAAAGCGACCAGTCTTTCAATCCACGGTAACATTCACAGTTATCCATCAAATACTTGACCTGTTGATCCGGTTTGGCCCAGATCAAGCCATCGTCATCCTGAAGTTTCAATATTACTTCCGACACTGCCGCCAGGTCACCATAATGTGCCCGGACAAAGGTTATATCACCGGTAGCACGGTAATAACCGGCAGCCAGTGAAAGCAGGGTGGCAGCATAGCTGTCTGCGGAATCATAAGAATATACGGATTGAAGCACTCCGTCTTCCAGACGGTAATCATACATTGTACCGTTCAGGCCAAAAAGATCCGGATAGTTCAGATTTGACAGGCTCCACTCCAGATACTTTTTGACCCCGTTATTGAATACCGGCTGACCCAGCTGAGCCATTTCCGTGAGGTTTCCAAAATAAGGTATGATGTCCGGCCTGCCATCATCCAAGGGCATATAACCATCATTGCTCTGGTAAGAGGCTATCCACCGACGCTCCCGGTCAATCTGCTCTGTCAGGAGCTTATTTTTTATACGCAGAACAATGACGCAGGCCTCAGCCCTGGTTAAGCCGCTTTCTTCCCCCAAAGAACGATCAGGGTAGCCACAAATAATACCCTCTTTCTTCATAGTCGCCACCCAGTTGTTTTGCCGGTCATCTTTTGCTGCGGGAAAATCGGGCAGGTTTTCTCCCGCCATCAACCGCCCGGCCATCCCCGCCACTTCAGCTCTGGTAATAATCCGCTCCGGCTCAAATAATCGTCCGGAGTTTTTTTCCGCCAGGATGCCAATGGCATCAGCCGCTTCAACACAGCTATAGGCCCAATATTCCCGCCCGACATCCACAAAAGCAGGCTGTTCATTTTCTTTAACGGGTCCTACCCAACAAGCTTTAACAAGCATTTTGACAAATTCAGCCCTGGTAACCATTTGCTCCGGCTTAAAGAATCCGTCCGGGTAGCCGCCTGCTATGCCCAGGCTCACAACCGTTTCTATATCTGTTTTCGCCCAATGGTTTTCAATATCTCCGGCGCTTGCTGCCTGGGCGAAGGAAAGCCTGCAACTACAAGAAAAAAGTAAAGCAGCAGCGATCCAAAGGATATCTCTTCTAATTTTCAAAAACTCAATCCCCTCCCCCAAGTATATTTGGCAGTCCGCTAATGTAATTATTAGCTAAAAACATGTTTATTCCTGCCATTGACACTCCGGGAACAAACTGGCGCTTTTTAACCATCATTACCAAGCATATAACAGACTAAAAACCTCGTAGAATTATCATATAATACGACAGAACAATTCTTTACAGGGGTGCGAGTTTGTGATTATCAAATCCAAAGCTGGAACTGGTAGAACAATCCCGTCTTGCCGGCGAGCCGGCTTTTACGTTGAAGCAATCAAAACGGCGCTTAGAAGCAATCTATGCGGCGCTCTCCGCCCGATAGGCAGATTAAACAAAAGTTTCAAGTTTGGATTATAAATTATGGCAGTTACACTTTAAAAGAGCAGGCTTCCCACAGAAACCTGCTCTTTTAAAGGCTAATACTTCATAAGGGCTAAACTATCAACAAATAACCACTTGATAATTTCTAAGCCAGGTGTCCACCTGGATCAGATAGGCCAGGAACTGGGGACCCCTCATCAACTGGCCGAACCAGGGCCGGTCAAAGACGGCTGTTTCGGAGGCAGCCAGGGCGCGGACAGCTTCGATGTTGATCAACCGGCGCAGGGGGGCTTCCCGGTCGTCCAATATTTCCAGCATCTTCCTGCTTACCGCCGCCAGATAGGATGGGTTGTGGGTTTTCGGGTAGGGACTTTTGCTCCGCTCCAGCACATCATCCGGCAGCAGTCCGGACATGGCCCGGCGCAGAATGCCCTTGGACATATGGTCGCAGTTTTTCATGGACCAGGGGATGTTCCAGACATACTCAACCAGGCGGTGATCACAGAAGGGTACCCGCACCTCAAGCCCCACGCCCATGCTCATGCGGTCCTTCCGATCCAGGAGGGTCTGCATAAACCTGGTGATGTTGAGGTAGAAAATCTCGCGCATGCGGGCTTCCAGCGGCTCCTCGCCCTTTAAACGCGGCACTTCCCCGAGAGCGTCCTGGTAGCGCCCGGCGACATATTCTTCCGGCCTGATCAGATCTACCAGTTCGGCAGACAGGAACCCTGCCCGCTCCCGCACAAACTGAATCCAGGGAAAAGTGGCTTCAGTCAAGGCCGCACGGCTGCGAAACCAGGGATAGCCGCCGAAGACCTCATCGGCAGATTCACCGGAAAGGGCCACGGTGGCGTCTTTTTTTATTTCCCGGCAAAAAACAAACAGTGAAGAGTCGATATCCGCCATGCCGGGCAGGTCGTTGGCCAGTACCGCCGGGACCAGGGCCTCCGTCAGTTCAGGAGTATCTATTTCAATCCGGTGGTGGCAAGTGCCGAGAAATTCAGAGACGCGTCTTACCCAGGGGGCGTCGGAATTGGGCTGAAAGTGGTCCGGCTTGAAAAACTGTTCGTTGTCCCGGTAATCGACGGAATAGGTGTGCAGGGTTCCCAGGCCGTCCCGTTTGAAGGCCCCCGCGGCAAGGGCGGTGATGATACTGGAGTCCAATCCGCCGGACAGCAGCGTGCAGACGGGGACATCGGAAACCAGCTGGCGTTCCACCGCGTCACAAAAAAGGTTCCTGATCGTGGCCGCAGTTACTTCCAGGCTGTCTTCGTGCGGCTTGCTTTCCAGCGCCCAATAGCGGCGCAGGTGTATGCCGTTACGATCATAGAGCAGGCAATGCCCCGGCCTGATTTCCGCTACACCGCGGTAAATCCCGTGGCCCGGCGTGCGGGAAGGCCCCATCACCAGGATTTCGGCCAACCCTTGCGGATCGACCTCAGGTTTAACCGCCGGGTGGGCCAGCAGCGCCTTTAGTTCGGAACCAAAGATAAAAAGCTCCCCTTTAAGAGCGTAAAAGAGCGGTTTGACACCCAAACGGTCGCGGGCCAGGAACAAACTCTGCTCGGCTTCCCCCCATACAGCAAAGGCGTAAATGCCGTTAAACTTCTCCACACATGCCGTCCCCCATTCAATGTAGGACAACAGAAGGACTTCCGTATCAGAATTGCGGGTGAGAAAAGTATGGCCCCGTGCTTCCAGCTCCTTTCTGAGATCCATAGTATTATAGAGCTCACCGTTATAGACGATGGTATAGACGCGCTCTCCCAGCCGCCGGGTCATCGGCTGCCCGCCTCCCTCCGGGTCAACTACAACCAGCCGTCGGTGGCCCAGGGCGGCATGGTCCGACAACCATTCTCCTTCCGCATCCGGCCCGCGCCGGGACAGCGTTTTAACCATTGCCTCCAGAGTTGGCCGCTGTTGGGTTAAGTTACCATCCCAGTCAACCCAGCCTGTTAATCCACACATAAAAACCAAACACTCCCTTTCAATAATCACTTTCTTCCTTTGCCGGCGTCAACACACCTTGGATATCGCATTCAATACCGGACTTTTCTTGTTTGGTGATTGACGACTGCCTGTCTCTATAGGAAAATGAAAGTCCCGAAAGAAGGGTTATTTCTTTCGGGACTCCGTTGTCCTCGTAATATTTTCTTTTTGTAAGTTTATGCTTCAAACAAAAAAAGAGGGCATGGACACCCTCCTGGAAATTTTTATTCCCCATCCTGCTTGCCATGCCCCTTTTAACCAGCATTTGCTCTATTGTATTGACAGCGCAATCTTTAAAATTTCTCCGCGGGGGAGGTCGCCTTCAACCGTAAACACCCACTCGCCACGCTGCCATCGGACAGTGGTATAAACACTTGAAGGGTCGCCTCCGGGGCTGGTTTCTTGCAGGCGGGCTTTGGCCCCGTTAAGATCAATGAATTGGCCGCCTTCTTCTCCAATCACGCCCGCCTCAGCAACCCGGCTTTGAGAAAGCGTAAAAGATTTATGGTCCGCTATCCGGTACCCCAGGCAAACTGTCCCGGTTTCCCAGGTTACGTCTTTCAGTTCGGCCTCAGGCGGCAGGTAGCCTGGTACCGCCGGAATGAACCCCACTTCCCGGGTGGCTTCCTGCAAGGTCCCCTGGGGCAAGGCAGCCCTGCTTGACATGAACAATTTGGCAGCGCCGGAGGATTGGCTGCTTGCCATGGGTATGCTCTGTTCCTCTATGTCGGGAGCCTGCGCCAGATCGGCGGCGCCATTTTCTTTCATGTTGAAAGACTCTCCGCCCCCTTGCCCGGGAGGCGCGTTCTTCCGGGCTGCAGCCTCCGCGTCCAGGTTATCTGCATCTCGCATAATAGTGGTCGCCTCATCAGCCAGCGGGGCCTTTTCAGTCACCAATGGACTGTCGGCCTTAGGCTGAGCTTCGGTCGTAGTACCGTCTTTGACAGTTGGCTGCTCTTGACCGGCGTCAGACAGGGGCGCCGGTTCAGTCTTACCCGCGCTCTCAGAAGCAGGCTGGCTTTCAGGCACGGACATCACCACAGCAGGGTTTTTGAGGGACGGGTCGAAGAGCTTGTAGTAACCAAAGAGTCCAACCGCAGCTACCAGCATTAGCATGGCCGCCGCCAAAGCCGGAGGCTGGAACAGACCAAACAGCTTTGCCTTCCCTGGCTGCCGCTTTTTCTCCCCGGCCAAGGCCTGCTCGATTCTTTGGCTAAGGTTGGAAGGGACCTCTATTTCCGTAACCATTTCAACGACGGTTGCCCTTAATATGTCATCCGCCTTTTTGGTCAGCTGGAATTCACCCCGGCAGTTCGGACATACAGCCAGGTGTGCCTGTACCTCATGTTCCTCCTTGGCAGAGAGTGACCTGTCAAGCAGGTCGTTAAATTTACGCATTATCTTCTCACAGCGCATACTCGTTCCCTCTCTCCAATTTTTCTCTAAGCAGGTTGCGCGCCGAGTTCAGCCTTGATTTGACGGTCCCGACCGGAATCCCCAGTACTTCTGCAACCTTCTGCACGCCAAAATCGTTTCCATAAAAGAGGGTGAGTACCAGGCGGTGCTCCGGGCTCAAGGTAGAGATTGTTTCCTTCAGATCTAACCTCTGTTCCACTTCTGCCATATCCCCATTTCTCGTTACAGGGTTATTAGATATCTTATGCATCGCCAGGCTGTCCCGGTTCTGTTTGCGAAGCCTGTCATAGCATAGGTTTACCACAATCCTGTACAACCATGTTTTGAAAGAAGATTCCATACGGAAGGTATGCAGCTTGCGAAAACAGGTTAAAAAAGCCTCCTGGACCACATCCTCAACCTCGGTGTGGTCACGCAAAACCATGGACGCGGTGCGAAATGCATCGGCCGAATACAGTTGCACCAGTTGGGTAAAGGCATCACTATCACCTGATTGAGCTGCCCTGATCAGACTCGTTTCGGACAAAGTCCTATCTCCTGTCATCCCAATTTATCTTAAACGCTTTTTAGCGGCTTATAAATTTAGACGCACACTTTAGCCGCCGGGTTCATATGAATTCGGGGCGCTTGATACGTGGAGCAGATTGGCTTTGGATAGCTGCTTATTGACATAGCTGACATTGAATGTCATAATGTTAATGGCAAATTATTCCTGGGAAGTGTGTCGGGAACACAGCAGGGTCCGGGAGCCCGCTACCGGTTCGATTCCGTGTCTTCCCTAAAAACAAGGAAGCCCTGGCTTTTAGCTGGGGCTCTCCGTTTTCCGGGTCGTTCCCCACGCCGCTATGCCGGCAAAGGATAAAAACACTTTAACCCATTATAACTTAAAGGAGAACAATTAAGAGGAGGAAAATTTAGTTTGTACTTCATAAAGATTGAGGGATTATACGGGGATTGCTGATTATTATAACTTGTGATAAGAGATCATGCGTTTCCGGGCTATGTGTGGAGGTACAATTACAAATAATGACCCATGTTAATTCGCAACCACAATTTCCGGACCATACACGGCTGATGTGGCGCGTCCTGCCGCCTTGCCGACATAGTAACATAGCTGCTTGAGAAGTTTATTGTCAAACCCCAGGCCCAGCTTTTCAAAGTGGTTCAGTGCGGCGACTGCCTCCTCGAAGGAACAGTTGCCGGCACGTTCCCCGATGCCGTTTATTGTAGTGCTTAAATATTTGGCGCCGCCCTTATAGGCTGCCAGCGTGTTGGCGGTGGCCATGCCAAAGTCATTGTGGCCGTGAAATTCAATATCTATACCGGTTTCTGCTGCCAGCAGCTCAATTACCTGCCTGGTCCTGAAAGGCTCCAGCATTCCCACTGTATCTGCAAAGCGCAGCCGCGACGCTCCTTCCCGGCGGGCCTGACCGGCCAATTGGATCAAGAAGTCCAGGTCCGCCCTGGACGCGTCTTCCAACCCCACCGTAACATTACAGCCGTGCTCCTTGGCGTAAGAAACGACCCTTCTCATGCTTTCGATTACCCAGAACCTGTCCTTTCGCAGTTTATGCTTGATATGGATGTCGGAGGCAGGCAATGTTATATGAGTATTTTTCACGCCGCAGGCCAGGGAAGCCTTAATGTCGCCAATAACCATCCTGTTCCAGGTGGATACGACGGCATTCAGTCTTAAACGGGAAATGGCTGCCACCGCCTCTATTTCCGGAGAACCCATGGCAGGAACGCCGGCCTCAATCTGACTTACCCCCAGTTGATCCAGCATCCTGGCAATACAGACTTTTTCAATTACCGAAAATGCCACTCCCGGCGCCTGCTCGCCGTCACGCAGGGTGGTGTCCACAAAATAAACTTTTTCCATATAAACCTCCATTTCTCCGCCTACTGCGGGCGACACAAATAGGAATGAAAACCGGGATGTGCAGTAACCATCCTTTGGGTACAATAGCCTTGAAAGGCACACTACAAAGCACGGTGAGGTGAGTTGCAGACTGCCTCTTAGCTTAAATCAGTATGTAAACCAGTGTAAGGATCGCCTTTCAAGCACAAATAAGTGGTGCCGCGAGGCCGCACGCTAATCATTGTTTTAGCTCAGCGTTAAATGTGTGGCGGTCCAGTCACTGTCTGCTCCCTCACGATTTCAACACAAGGAGGGAGAAATTTGAAAGTCGTTTACCCCATCTGCTGTGGCATCGATGTACACAAGACATTTCTCGTCGCCACGCTCATCACAACTCAGGGCATCGTTCCCAGTTACAAGAAAAAGCGCTTTTCCACCTTCAACAATTCCATTCTGGCGTTCAAGCAATGGCTGATCGATAACAACTGCTTTGACGTTTGCATGGAGAGCACTGGGAAGTACTATATCCCCGTCTACAATTTGCTGGAATACAGCATCCACGTTACCGTCGCCAACCCCAAGTGGGTTGCCGCTGTTAAGGGCAACAAGGATGATGTCAAGGATTCCAAGTGGATTGGCGACCTGTTTCGTCTCGGTCTTGTACCCGGCAGCTTCATTCCTTCCAAGGATGTTCGCATCCTGCGGGAGTACACACGGTATCGTTTTAAGCTCGTTTCCTGCAAGTCCAGCGAGAAGAATCGCTTCCAAAACGCTTTTACCGTTTGCAATGTAGCCCTTGATGCTGTCGTTTCCGACATGTTTGGTAAATCTGCCTCATCCATCACGAACTACCTTGTAAACGCGGATTCCTTCGACCCAAAGTATTGCATTTCACTCCTGCAACGCTCCTTAAAAAAGAAAGCCGACGAAGTCATCGAATCCATTGAAGGCTTCCAAATGACCGGGGAACAAAAAGAACGCATCCGCTTCGTCCGTAGACATTTGGATTTTGTGGAGCAACTCATTGCCGACCTCGATCAAACCATCACCGGTTTGGTTGAACCCTTTGAAAGCGCCATTACCCTGCTGTGTACCATTCCCGGAGTGGATCGCAACACTGCCATCACGATCCTCTCCGAGATCGGCACTGATATGTCTCAGTTCTCGTCCTCGAAGCGCTTGTGCTGTTGGGCGGGATTAGCGCCCGGCAACAACCAATCCGCCGGTAAAAAGAAGTCTGTTCGCATCACTAGAGCCGGAGTTTACCTCAAACCCGCTCTTGTGCAAGCGGCCCATGCCGCCGTGAAATCCAAGACTTCCTCTTACTATCGCATCAAGTATGAGCGGATTGCCAAACGCAGAGGCAAGAAACGGGCCATTATCGCCATTGCCAGAATGATGCTCACTGCCGTTTATCACATGCTCCAAACCGGCGAAGTGTTTAATCCCTGCGACCTTTTTCAGGTCGATATACCGATAGAGCTTCGCAATAAGCAAAAGGAGAAAGCTTTGAGGCAGGCTGCCAAACTTTTGATTACCCAAGGCGTTATAAGCCCCCAGCATATCACGCTGCCCGCTTAACCCATTCTACGCTCTGCTTCTGTTAGGGCTTGTTTGCTATACTCTTTTTTAACCTCAGGGGCCTTCAACCCTTGCTGTGAATGTTTTCACGCTATATCACCTCGTATAATAGTATTAGAACCACCGGACAACCAAAATTCCAATTGAGGGAAATATGGGTAATCCAGATAGGTTCGGGAACCGGTTCCCAAAGTACGGGTACCGAGACCAACAAAAATCATTTGCCTATTCCACAGCGGGTATGGTCCTGGTACCGGTCAGTCGCGCGACTACTGTATTGTGGAAATAGCCATTGAAGTGGTTGGTCAACAGTACCTGAAATATGGTGGTGATACTAAGACATTAAATAATCATACAATATCAACAATCCAAGCTCTGAACGCCATTGTGCGAATGGGCAGTGAAGTCCTCTTAGATGGGTATGGGTTGTTATGATGATAATAGCTTTTATGCCGGCCCCCCAGGTCACTGTTTAGCAGCTACCTTGGCCGGGCCGGTTTTCTGTTACCTTTTTTAGTGCATTGTTTTTCAAAATAATGATAAAATCCATCTTTGCGCGAAGGATGCGTAGCATCCGTAGAGCGCACGAATTAGTTTCGGTTATTTGTCAAGCAGTGTCTGGACATGGGCGCCTTTTTACGGGACAATGTGACCAACAAGTTGGTATGGGGATATTTCTTCTTCCCCTCGTGGAGCCTTTAGGGTTACTACTTCGTGAAGCCTGTTACCCTTGGTCCGCCGTCCTTTTCTAACCGCTGGTTGTACCCCCGGCTTTATGGTGATGGGATTTTGCAGCTTCCCATTCATGCACCCACCTGACCGGGTGAGTACTTATTACGAGGCTGAGTAAGGCGGTTCCCAAGGGCGCCCAGGTCCTGTACCTTGCTTGATTTCTTTTGGAGTGGAGGTGATCTTTTGAGCAAACTTTTTGTCGGTATTGATGTTAGCCTGCGCAAAAACAATGTTCGCTGTATTAACAGCAATGGTGATACTGTACGTAAGTTTAACGTGCCCAATACTTTATCTGGAGCCCAAGCGCTGGTAGATCATGTTGCACAGGCTGCAGTACTCAACTCCTCGCAAGAGGTGGTGCTGGGCTTGGAGGCCACCTCCAATTATGGCTACCACCTGGCCTCTTTCTTTAAAAGCTCGGATAAGATGGCCCCGTTTTCACCACAGGTCCATGTGCTAAATGCCCGTGTCGTACATCAGTTCAAGAAGTCTTATAACGACCTCCCAAAAAACGACGACGTGGATGCCTGGGTTATTGCGGATAAGTTGCGCTTTGGTCGCCTCCCACAGGAGGTCTTTATGGATGAGCGTTTCCTTGCTTTACAACGGTTAACCCGTTCTAGATTTCACCTGGCGATGATGATTTCACGGGAGAAGACTTATTTTCTTAATAACCTTTTCTTGAAGTTCAGCTCTTTACGCCAGGAGAAAATTTTTTCTGACCAGTTTGGCGCTACGGCTATAGCAGTCGTGCAGGAATTTTTATCCCCGGATGAACTCGCCGCTATGCCACTGGAGAAACTGGTGTCCTTTCTGGAAGAGAAGAGCAAAAACCGTCTGGTAGACTCGGAAGGAGTAGCCAAGGCCCTGCAAAAGGCGGCCCGATCTTCCTACCGTCTGAGCAAGTCTTTAGCTGACCCGGTAAATGCTTCTCTGGCCACCAGTATCAGTGTAATCAAGGCCATGCAGTCTGAGCTTAAAAAGTTGGACAAGCTGATTGCCAAACATCTGGAGGCGCTTCCTCAAACATTGAATTCCATCAAGGGTATCGGCCCAGTTTATGCCGCCGGTATCCTGGCTGAAGTTGGCGATATCAAACGCTTTAAAAATCATAAGTCCCTGGCCAAATTTGCCGGGCTGGTATGGAATGAACAACAGTCGGGTGAGTGGAAGGCCGAGGATATCCGGCGTGTCCGCTCTGGCAACAAGTACTTGCGCTATTATCTTGTAGAGGCCGCTAACCTGATTCGGTTGCATGATCAGGAATATGGCTGTTTCTACCGGGTCAAGTACGATGAAGCCCATACTCATAAACATAAAAGAGCCCTCGTCCTTACCGCAAGAAAATTGGTCCGGCTGGTTTATGCTTTGCTGCGCACGAACCAGCTTTATACTCCCAGAAAGAGGGGTGATTAATCGCCTCCCTTAGCTGGACCACCCTCTCAGACCCAGATATTGTAATTTTCTGGGCTTAGTTTGTTATATTCTTTTGTCTCGCATAATGAAATATTTTTTCCAATTCTTTTTTAAAGTGGGCTTGACATTTTACCGCTGGGCTTTTGCTCTATTACGATGGTTAAGGGTAAACGCATCCTTGCGCCTTTACCCTTATTCGCCCCTATAGCCACTTATATCGTCTGGCGAATAATAGTCGACAATTCCCGCTTCACCTGGTGCAACATCTTTCCGCTGGTGGCAGGCAACTGGGCCAACTCCGCCTGGGGAATAAAAGGAATTACTTTCATTGTATAAGCGCCGGCCTGTTTAACCACAACAGCCACCTGTTTTAAATGCTCCTCGTTTAGCCCGGGTATTAAGACCGTGTTGACCTTAATCAGTATACCTCTTTTCCTTGCTTCTCGAATGCCGGCCAACTGCTTGTTTAGAAGAAGTTCTGCAGCGGAGATTCCCTGATAGGGCTGATTATTGTAAAAAACCCAGCCGTATATTTTCCGGCCCAGGGCGGGGTCGACGGCGTTAACCGTCACAGTGACGGCCCTCACACCAACAGCATAAAGCTTTTCAGCATAATCTTCCAAAAGCAGGCCGTTGGTGCTGACGCACTTGATCAGCTGCGGAAAGTGGTTATGCACACGTTCCAAAGTATCCAGCGTTTCCTTGTTAGCGAGAGGCTCGCCAGGCCCATTAAAGCAGACTACCCGGATACGCTCGCTCTGCCGCTGAGCGTTATGCAGCTTCTTAAAGGCTTCCCGGGGTGACAATGTTTTGCTGACGCGGCCGGGAAGATTGTCGTTCATACAGTCGTATACCCTGGAGCAGTAATGGCACCTGATATTGCAACCGGCAGCCACCGCCAGTGGATACCGGTCAAACCAGCGTTCAACAGCGGAATTGAAACAGGGGTGCTGGCTTAATATCCACTTTTCCTCAAGAGACATTGCTAACCACAACTCCTATCCTGCTATGAAAATAACTGTACAGCTGTTCAGCTCACAGAGGTGCGAATTCATTCGCACAAATGTTACATTAGCTACAACAAGTTCGGCGCTGACGCGCCGTGTGCGATTGAAATCGCACCCACATCGCCAAATTTTCATTCGCTGCTGGTACCGCCTTTAGCGACACTGGTGTCTAACTTACGATGTATTCTGTTAAGGCTTAGGTTGAAAATATAAACAGGATCGTTATATGATAATAATGGCCGCACCCGGGACCGGGCGCCTTATGGTCAGGGAGTATCCCTTCCCATCCGGACCGGGTACGGCCATATTTTATCCAGGTTGATAAATAGTAGCTCATGCTGCAAGATGTGCGGGTTTGAATGATTACCTCAACCGCTCTTTTTACTCAGCTTCCCTAATTTTTTAGCCGCGTGTTTAAGCCCGTTTTCGACGGTGTCATACAGCTCAAAACTTAATATGCCTTTTTTCAGCAGCTTTTCCCTGGCCTGATAGCCAATCCGCAGAGATAGCACAACATTGCAGTCCTGCAAAGCGTTCACGGTATTCCGCCGGTCTTCTTCATCGCAATCTTCCTTACCATTGCAGTAACGGAGCACCTTACGCTTTTCAACCAGTTGAAATACCTCACCGTCTCCCCTGTAGATGGCAAACTCCGAGGTGTGACCGAAGTGCCGGTCCACCAACCGGCCGTCACCGGTAGCCACGGCAATGCGGTATTGTTCCCGGTCCGCTTTTTCCGGGACCTCTGGGTTGGTCTCTTTGGCGACTTCCGGATCGCGAAACTCCAAAGACCGGTCATCCCCCAACAAGCCGATGGCGTCGGCCCGGCACTGCCGGCAATGGCTCATCTGTGGCAGCACAACCTCACAAATGGCCCTCATGATCTTAATATCCCTCATACTGGTCTGGGAGTAGTTTTCAAAAGTACTCCCCCCGGCCGGGATTAGCGGCATAATGTTGGTGAGCGAGGCCCCCAGATCTTTTACATTTTTGACGATAACGGGCACGTGACTGTCGTTGATACCCTGGATCATCACGATGTTGACCTTGACCAATACCCCTTGAGAAGTCAATTCCTTTATTCCTGCTATCTGATTTTGAATTAAAATGGACGCGCCATAAGCACCCTGGTACCTTTTCCCCTGATAGTGCACATGGTGATAAATTTTTTCCCCAATAGCCGGATTCAGGCAGTTAACCGTGACGGTGACATGCCGCACACCTAGTTTAACGATCTCTGAAGCATATTCCGGCAGCATCAACCCGTTGGTTGACAGGCAGAAAATCACCTCGGGGTCATACTCCTTGATTAACTCAATCGTCCTTCTGGTGCTCTCCCAGTTGGCCAGCGCATCACCCGGTCCGGCAATACCGGCTACGCTGAGGTTCTCCATATGCTTTTTGACTCCCATGTACTTGGCCAGTGCCGCTTCCGGTGTCAGGATTTCACTGGTGACGCCCGGCCTGCTTTCATGCAGGCAGTCAAATAAACGGTTGCAGTAATTACAGCTGATATTGCACGCCGGCGCAACTGGCAAGTGCATTCTGGCATATTTATGGCTGGCTCCGCATGTGAAACAGGGATGCCGGCTTGTTTTTTTCTGGATGTCCGAGGACAGGGGATGGATGTTCTTAACAGTGTTGTCTTTGCCGTTCATTTATGCTCACCTCAAACTTCCTTCAGCCAGATTGTCGCTTTCAGGCCTCGCAGTAAACATGGCGCGCGCGGTAGTAATTATGATAACTTTCCAATAGTGTGAAGGCGTGTCTCCTTACCTTCGCAGGATGGCTTTTCAACCTGTGATCAAAGATGAATCATAAAAATGAATATTGAATGCAACCGCCCGTTCCAGGGAAACGCTAAACCGCTTTGGGTTCGAAGCTATAGGCTTTTTTGACGCAGGTCATGCCGCAGGCCCTGCAACCAATGCATTTATCCTTGTTGGCAATGGATGCGCGCATCCGGTCTTCTTCCTCGTCATCAAGGTATCCAAAACCCAGAACGCCCTGAGAGCATACCTTGACACAGCGACCGCAACCGATACATTTTTCAGGGTCGATACTTGCCACGAATTTGGGAGTCCATTCCGACCCGCCGTAGTTTAATCCCTTGTACACTTGCATTCCAATGTTTCCTCCTTGATCTTCATTTCTTCAGCTAAACGTTTGCGCAACCATGGAGGCGGATTGCCTTTCAGCAGCGTGTGCAAACGCTGCAGCTCGTCTTCGATAAGGGTACTTGCGTTCACTTTGAGCGGATGAATTTTCTGCTGGACCAGCCGGGCCGCGGCCGGCCCCCCGATTTGCGTGCAGTAAACCACCGCGCATTCCCGCAGCGTCTCCGCGCGGATTTCGACCTTATCATCTTCGGAGAACTGTTCCGGGAGGTGGATCATACCGGTAAACCGGATGTTATCAGGGGTAACATCATAGACGGCAAAGGCGGGAGCCAGACCAAAGTGGGCGTCGACCCTATCTTGACCGCCCATGGTAGCAAAAGCGACACGCATGAACAGCACCTCCATAGCCGGCCGTTACTTGGCCATAGTATTTAAAACATCGATCAGAAATTGTTGGGTCCCGCGATAGCCCACCCACACTTTTTGTGGTATACCCACCCTGTCAAAAACAGGCAGCCCTGCTCTCAAGTGGGGGATCTTTTTGGGGCCGGCCACCTGACGGGCGTTGGAATTGCCAATAACCAGGTGGCTGCCGGCGGCTATGTCCTCCAGGTGTTCCAGATCGCCCACGGCAACCGGGATGCCGGGGGGCATCGCCTGCAGCCCGAGGGGTGAGGCAGTCAGCGCCCCCTGAACAATAGCTCCCACTTCCGTAAGGCTGCCGGTCAGGGCGACCAGCAAATCGGCTTCCAGGGCCAACACGACCCTTTTCGTACCTAGTTGATCGTGGTAATCGGCCATCGTATCCAACAACCGGCTGCGCTGTCTCAACAGCTTCTCCGGGATCGGTTTTTCAGAAAGCTCGGCAAGCTTAAGGATAAAAGCATCCACAGCTTCCAGGCCGGTAAGGGAGTCCACTTGATGATGCGCTACTCCATGGCGTTTTTCCAACGCCGCGCCAACTCCCGTCATACTGGGACCGAAGGAAAAGGCGGCCTTACATCCCGGCAGCCGGCGAATATCCGAAAGAGAAATCCCTCCCTGCACAACTGGAGCAGGTTCCAGCTCGTCATGGCCATCCAGGGATGTGGAAATGTCCGGCAGAGACAACGGCTCAAAACCAAAAAGGTCCAGGATTTCCTTGAGTTCTTCCACATCTGCCGGGCTAAAATGCGCCCCGGGAAACAGGGCTACCGTTTTGGCTTCGCGAGGCGCGGGTTCTGAAGCCAGGGTCTCCAACAAGGCCAATACCGCCCGAAGGTAGCCTTCTTGCAAAGAACCGATATAATCCGGGGTCTGGGCCAGCACCACCGGAGTTGCCGCAAGGTCGGGACGTTCCTGCAACAGACTCGCCCAAGCGCTGTTCATGTCGTCGCCGAAAGTTTCCGTCAACCCGGAACTCATGACCCCGATGATGCGCGGCTTAAACTTGTCGGCCGCTTTGGCGATACCTTTTTTGAGATGCTCCCATCCCCCAAAGATAGCCGTTTCCTCCAAGAGGGCCGTGGAGTTCAGTGGGATCGGCTCTTTGAAATGGCGGGACAGTTGGAGACGAATAAAAGTGGAGCAGCCTTGCGATCCATGCAGGAGCGCCAGGAGTCCGTCCACGCCCATATAAGCCATGGTGGCTCCCAGGGCGGGGCTGTTTTTCTGGGGATTCCCCGTGTAATGGCGCTCGGCCAGGCTCACGCTGTTTTTCATGCCTGCTCACCTCCCACCGGAGGGAAAGGCTGCCGCATCAGTTCCCAGACCGGACTGAATACGGTGCGGGAAACGGCTTGAGCAAAGGTGACCATGCCCTGGTATCCCGCGTAGGGCAGGTTGCGGCCGTGGTTGATATCCAGAAAAGGAGTACGGGTTTTATGCGCCGTGTATTTGATCTTGCCCCCGGCCACGATCAGATCAGGCCGCTTCTCTTCAATCAGGGTGAGAAAGCCCGCGGCGCTGGTATCTTCAATGATCTCGGCGGAGGGGTCCATGAGCGCTTTCATGCGCAGGAAATCTTCAGGTGTTGAATTCTGTGTTCCCCCGGCCAGAACCTCAATGCCAAGTTCTTTTAAGGTCGTCACCATGGACCATGTCTTAACCCCGCCGGTAAATAGAACGGCTCTTTTGCCCGCCAGGCGTTTTTGGTATGGTTCGATGATTTGACGGATCTTGGCCTCCTGTTCGCATATATGCGCTTCGGCGCGTTTCATCAAACCGGGGTCGTCAAAAGCGCGGGCAATGGCCCTCAAGGTATGACTCGTATCATGAATACCGTAAAAAGATCCTTCGATATAGGGGATACCCCACTTTCTTTCCATTTGCTTGGCCAAATTGGTCAGGCTTTTGGAACAAACCAGGATATTCAGTTGAGCCCGGTGGGCGGTGCGCAAGTCATCAAAACGCGCGTCCCCGCTGATGCAAGCCTGCAAATGAATCCCCAGAGCATCCAGGGACGGTTGTATACCCCAGAGATCACCGGCGATGTTGTACTCACCTATGAAATTGATCGCCGGTTTGTAGGTCTTTTCCGGCTCGGCGGTACCGATAACGTGACGGAACAACACCTCGCCGGAGATCCGGTTGCCGATGTTCTTGTCGCCCATGAATCCCGGGGCGTTGACCGGGATTACCGGAACGGATACATGGGGCTGCGCTTTTTGGCAAGCGGCTTCCAGGTCGTCTCCGATCAAAGCCGAAACACAGGTGGCGTAAACAAAGACAGCTTTGGGCTTGTGCTTGTTGGCAACTTCTATGATGGCCTGGGTCAGCTTGTTTTCCCCGCCGTAAACAATGTCCATCTCCACCAGATCAGTGGTCAAACCCCTGCGGAAAAGCTCCGGCCCGGAAGATTTCGCGCCCCGGTTGTCCCAGGAATTTCCCGCACAGGCAATGGGTCCGTGCACGAGATGAGCCGCGTCGGTAACCGGCATGAGGACCACCCTTGCTCCGTCAAAGGCGCAGCTGCGTTCCGCGCCTTCCCCCGGCAACGCTTTCATACACAGTTTTGGCGCCCCTTTGTCTTCCAGGGGGCAGTTGTCTTTCAGTTCCAGTTTGGAGAGAGTGACAAACACCGGGTGACCTCCTTTCTGCCTGTATAGTGGCTGATATTTTCTGGAGACTTGGTTTGTGTGTCAATATAGCTGTAGACCGTAGGCAATGTAGTCGTAAGTCGTAAGGCGTAGGGCGTATAACGATTTTCATCCCCAAAGCAGGTATGTCCCCCTGACTTTTGAATGATTTGTTATCTCAGGATTTCAAAACGTTCCTCGGGACAGTTACGGTCGTACTCGTCGATAAAGATGTTGGCAATCATGGTGATCAGGTTGATCGCCCCTTGATAGCCGACGATGGGCTGGCGGTGCAGGTGTACACGATCCGGCAGGTAATAGCCGATGCGGGCCATGGGGATATCGGCGTCTTTGGCAATCTGCTTGCCATGGGAGTCACCGATCAGCATATCCACCGGATCGGTGAGCAAGAGGGAGCGCAAATGCCAGAGGTCTTTACCGTTGTACACCTTGCCGTGAGCCCCAAAGGGGCTGGACGCCAGCAGCGCTTCCATCTCTTTGCGGAAGGGCTCGTTGCCGTTGCTGCAAACGATATGCGCCGGGACACCGCCCATATCCAGCAGGAATCCGACGAGACCAAGCAGCAAATCCGGATCGCCGTACATGGCAAAGCGCTTGCCGTGGATGTACTGGTGGGCGTCAATAGCCGCGTCCACCGCACGTCCTCTCTCAGCTTCCAGTTCGGCTGGAATGGATTTGCCGGTCATCTCATGCAGGGTCATGAGGAAGGCGTCGGTGTTGCGGATGCCGATGGGCATGGTTACCGCTTCGCTCGTGATCTTCTGCACGTTCTCGACAAACTTCCGGGTGCCCACGGTGGAATACTTCTGCATGAAGATGAAGCCGGAAGCGTTCAGAGCGTCTGCCAGTTCGCCCATGGGTGTACCGGGCTGGTACATCTTGTACTCACCGGTATGAGGAGAATCAAGGGCCTCCGTGGGATCAGGCAGCATGGTCATATAGATGCCCATACTGGTAACCAGGCGGCGGTATTCCCGCAAATTGGCGGGATAAAGGTCAAACCCCGGAACCACATATAAACGGCCATTGGTCCATTTGCCTTGGCGCGGGTCGGCCAGAGACTGCAGGAAGCCCTTTAACATGTTGTCAAAACCGGTGATGTGCGAACCCGTGAAACTCGGGGTGTTGGCAAAAGCGATGGGGAAGTCGGCCGGTATAGCCTCTTGATTTCGCGCATTGCCAATAAATGATTTCATGTCGTCTCCGATCACTTCCGCCATACAGCTTGAAAAAATAGCCATTATCGCTGGTTTGTAGGTGGCATAGGCGTTTTTCAAGCCTTCGATCAAGTTGGCCTGACCACCGAAGACCGCGGCGTCCTCCGTCATCGAGTCTGATACCAGCGGTACGGGCTCACGCACATGCCTGGTCAAGCAGGAACGGAAATAGGCGGCGCATCCCTGAGAGCCGTGCACAAAGGGAAGGCACCCGTCAATTCCCAAAGCGCAAAGCATCGCGCCAAAAGGCTGACAGGTCCTGGCCGGGTTGACGACCAAGGCTTGCCGGGCAAAATTCTTTTCTTTGTATTCTTCTGTAGCCATCCATTCCAGCACAGATTGGGTGCAATTACTGGTTGCCTCGCCCATCAGCGCACCTCCTTCTCTTTTTTCCACGGCGCTTTCGCCAACGTCCTGGTCGGGCTGTTTATGGCCATATCCATATCCCGGGCGAAGATGGGGAAGCCGTCATAGCCATGGTACGGCCCCGAGTAGTCCCAGGAGTGCATCTGGCGGAAGGGAAAGCCCGCTTTTTCAAAGACGTATTTTTCCTTGATCCCTGAACCGACGAGGTCGGGCCGCATCCTGTGAATGAATTCCCCTAACTCATGTTCAGTCGCATCATCATATATGATGGTCTCATTATTCATCTGGGGGAAGGTCCGATCATAATCGTCCTTGTGGGCAAATTCGTAACCCGTGCCGATCACTTCCATGCCCAGATCCTCATAGGCGCCTATGGTGTGACGGGGACGCAAACCGCCGACATAGAGCATCACCCTTTTGCCCTCCAGGCGGGGACGGTACTCGTCGATCACTTTCCGCATCAGCGGCTCGTACTTGGCAATGACCTCTTCACCTTTACGCTGGATGGTTTCATCAAATTGGGCGGCGATTTTACGGATGGACTCCTTAATCTTGGTCGGCCCGAAGAAGTTGAACTCCAACCAGGGAATACCGTAGGTCTCTTCCATATGCCGGCAGATGTAGTTCATACTGCGGTAGCAGTGGATCAGGTTCAGTTTGACCTGGTGGGCCGCCATCATCCCCTCCACAGTGCCGTCGCCCGTCCAGACGTTGCGGACTCTTAAACCCATCTCTTCAAGAATTTTTTTGGAAGCCCAGGCATCCCCGCCGATGTTGTAGTCACCGATCAGGGATATGTCATAAGGGCCTGCGTCATCACGTTCCCTTTTCCCCAGCAGGTGATCCCGGACCGCGTCGTTGGCGATATGGTGGCCTAAAGACTGGCTGATGCCGCGGAAGCCTTCACAGCGAACCGGAACAATGGGGACATCCAATTCCTTCATCATCTTCTTGGCTACGCTCTCGATGTCATCTCCGATCAAACCCACCGGGCACTCGGAACAAATGGAAAACCCCTGGACGCTTGGGAACAATTCTCTGGCTTCCCGCAGGACCTTTTCCAGTTTCTTATCGCCGCCATAAACAATGTCACTTTCCGAAAAGTCCGAGGTGAACTGCATCGGCGTAAAGCTTTCGACGCCCACTACGCCCTTGGTCAGGTTGCGCCGGCCTCCCCAGGAGTAATAGCCGCAACCGACCGGACCGTGGGATAGATGGATCATGTCTTTCAAGGGTCCCCAAACAACACCTTTAGCGCCGGCATAGGCGCAACCGCGGGCTGTCATCAATCCTGGAACGCATTTTATGTTTGCCTTGATGGCGCAGGTAGAACCCTCTTCCTTGACAACAATGTGTTTGGCTCTTAGCTTTCTGGCCTTTTCCGGATAAACAGATAAGACTTCTTCAACCATTGAAGCGTTAGGTTTTTCTCCCACCGCGGTCACCTCCGATTCGTTGATTTATTATTTCGGTTTATTGATCATTACACCAGCTTGGCTGCTGCGGTCGCTTCGTCTTCCAGGATGCCATACTCCATGAGGAGTTCTTCGAGTTCATCCATGGTCAACGGGGTCGGAACAACCATTTTTTTATTTTCGTCGATTTTTTTAGCCAGAGCGCGGTATTCGTCCGCCTGCGGGTGTTTTTCGTTATACTGGATGACGGTCATCCGGCGCAGTTCCGCCCGCTGAACTTCGTTGTCACGGGGAATAAAATGAATCATCTGGGTGCCCAAGCGCTTGGCCAGTTCATCAATTAACTCATATTCTTTGTCAGTTTTCCGGCTGTTGCAAATCAAACCACCCATGCGCACACTGCCGGAGGTGGCGTATTTCAAAATCCCTTTGGCAATGTTGTTGGCAGCGTACATCGCCATCATCTCGCCGGAACAAACAATGTAAATTTCCTGGGCTTTATTCTCCCGGATGGGCATGGCGAAACCGCCGCAAACCACGTCACCCAGGACGTCATAAAAGACGTAATCCAAATCCGGGGTATAGGCGCCGTTTTCTTCCAGAAAGTTGATGGCTGTGATCACACCACGCCCGGCGCAGCCGACACCCGGCTCAGGGCCGCCTGATTCGGCGCAACGAACGCCGCCATAGCCCTGATACAAAACATCACTCAGTTCCAGATCTTCCACCGTGCCTCTTTCCCTTGCCAAATCCATAACGGTGGTCTGCGCTTTGATATTCAGGATAAGTCTCGTAGCATCAGCTTTGGGGTCACAGCCGACAATCATGATCTTTTTACCCATCTCGGCTAAAGCTGCCACCGTATTTTGGGTGGTGGTGGACTTACCGATGCCGCCTTTTCCATAAATAGCAATTTGCCTCATAAGATCGCTCCTCTCTTTTAAGATGATACTATTTTCTAAGATACAGCCCGGGGACCGTTTTCACCGGTCCTTACCCTGACCACCTCTTCCAACGGGCATACAAAGATTTTCCCGTCACCGATATGTCCAGTTTGATTGGCCTTGATTAAGACGTCTACAGCCTTGGCAACTTCGTTATCCTGAACAACCAGGGTCAACATACGTTTGGGAATCCACCTCATTACGGCTTCCGGCACCAGATTTACATGTTGCAAGAGCGGATTAAGATGGGGATCCACTTCCGCAGCCCAGCCGCCCACGCCTTTTTGCTTGCCGCGTCCTTCAACACTCTGAATGGTAAGAGCGTTGAAGCCGGCATCTTCCAGAGCCTTTTTGGAAGCAGGGACCTGATGGCGCCTGATAAATGCGATAATTTCTTTCATCTGCCCTCGCTCCTTTACAGCTCAGCTTCGCCGGTTCGTACCGTATAAGCGGCCTCCACGGCTGAGACAAAGACTTTTCCGTCACCAATGTTACCCGTCTTGCCGGCTTCGATAATAATGTCCATTGCTTTTTCAAGATCTTCATCCGGAACAACTGTGAGCAACATAACTTTGGGAAACTCGTCATAACGAATATCACCGACTTGCAAACCCTTGGTCTTACCCCGGCCAAACACGTGCATCTTGGTCATGGAAACAATTCCGGATTCAGCCAATTTCTCAGCGACAGTTTCACTTTTTTCAGGTCTAACTATAGCTCGAATCATCTTCATGGGTATTTCCTCCTCTTTTTACTCGTATAAACACCAAATCGTTCCCGCTCCACCCCCGTAAGCGGCCCGACCAGCTGACGCTTTGGAGGTCCGGCATTACCCAGCCACCTTGTTTTATGTGGTGGAAGACTTACTGATCTTGTCGTAAGCACCAACCCTCCTTGATTTATCCTATTTTTGGCAATAGAAAAGGACGCCCGACCCATCTCTGGGGAATTACAGGCGTCCTTGCCCAATTTTCGTTTTCTGTCGCCGCTGCGCAAACTTACTTAAACTACACTGTTTTTACTTGCGATAGCCACCCTGGCTGAACTTAAGAAGATGTCAAGGGCGTCCCATTCCCGTCTGCCGGGAATAATAGACTAGATCGCCTCATCACCGGTTTCACCGGTTCTAATACGAATGGCGTTGTCAACCTTGTAGGTAAATATTTTACCGTCCCCGATTTCTCCCGTCCTTGCAGTATCAGTAATTATTCGAATTACCTCACTGACATTCTTATCCGGTATAACCATCTCCAACTTGATTTTGGGGAGCAGGTTGATACTGTACTCGGCGCCGCGGTAAACCTCGGTTCGTCCCTTCTGCAGACCGCAACCGATTACCTGGGTTACCGTCATGCCATGTATACCATATTCATTAAGAGCATCTTTAACGTTTTCCAGTTTGCCCGGTCGAAGTATGCATTCAATCTTGGTCAAACGGATCATCTCCTCGCAAATATTTATCCTTTCCTTATATAGATATAGCCCGTTTATGCTTTAAGCTTGAGACACATTATCATCCTTTTACAAGGCCGGCTTAACCGCACCGGCAGTTGCTTTGGCTGCCGGGACTGCAGCAAATGCGGCTAAAGTAGAACCCGAGACCAGGTCGGTATAGGCATCCTCACCGTGCTGGGTGAAATCGAGGCCGGTATCCTGTTCTTCGTCGGTAGCGCGCAGCTTGCTGAAGAGATTGATGACCTTAAGAATGACGTAAGTGCCGACGATAGCCACGCCCCAGGTTACTGCTACAGCAATGAGCTGGTTGACCAACTGTTCGGGATTCCCGAAGAAAAGTCCGTCGCCGCCGGCCGGGTTAACCGCCGTGCTGGCAAAGAGGCCGGTGGCAATGGCCCCCCAGGTGCCGCCGATACCGTGGATACCAAAGGCGTCCAGCGCATCATCATAACGAAGCTTCGCTTTTACCACACTGACCATGAGGTAGCATACCACACCGGAAATCAGACCAATCAATATGGCAGGCATTGGCCCTACAAAGCCGGCGGCGGGAGTGATGGCCACCAGTCCGGCTACCGCGCCGGAAGCAGCGCCCAGTGTGGTCGGTTTGCCATGGTGCAGCCATTCTGCCACTACCCAGGAGAACGCCGCTGCCGCGGTGGCCAGGTGAGTTACAACAAAGGCACTGACGGCAAGTCCGTTGGCGCCTAATGCGCTGCCGGCGTTGAAACCGAACCAGCCGAACCAAAGGAGCGCCGCTCCTAGTACCACAAAGGGCAGGTTGTGCGGGATCATCGGTTCACTGCCCAGGCCCTTGCGCTTGCCCAGGACCAGGCAGGCTACCAGACCCGACACACCCGAGAGGATATGCACAACGGTGCCTCCGGCAAAGTCGAGAGCGCCCAGGTTGCGCAGCCATCCGTCAACACCCCAGACCCAGTGGGCGACAGGGTCATAGACAAAGGTAGCCCAGAGCAGCAGGAACGCTATAAATGCAGGGAAACGCATCCTTTCTGCGAAGGCGCCGGAAATCAGCGCCGGGGTTATTATCGCAAACATCATTTGAAAGATCATGAAGGCTTGATGAGGTATCGTAGCCCCGTAGTCGGGATTGGGATCAATGCCGACATTGCTCAGGCCGAACCAGTCCAGACTGCCGATAATGTGGTTTATATCAGGCCCAAAGGACAGGCTGTAGCCCCATAACGGCCACTGCAGACTAATGATAACCATCGCGAAAAAACTGTACATAATAGTGCTGAGAACGTTCTTTTTCCGGGACAGGCCGCCGTAGAACAGGGCCAGGCCGGGCAGTGTCATGAGCATAACCAGCGCTGCAGAGATCAGGACCCATGATGTGTCACCTGTATCTATAGTTGCTGCTGCCTGGGCTGCATCATCCGCCCAAGCCAAGGCCGGAATGGTCATCATAAAAGTTGAAAACAAGGCAAACGTCCGCAAAAAACGACTTTTCATTTTAACTACCTCCTTAATCTGAGATAAGTTAGACTTAAGATGAGTTAAACCGCCCCGGGATCCTTGCTAAATACCTCTCATTTAAAGCTGGCGCCTGGCTTTGCCAAAGAGGATTTTTATCTTGAGGCCCCGTATAACAGAAAAACGCCCTCGCGACAGTCTTATTCCTGTCTTGAGAGCGTCACTGCTCAAAAATATACATCTTCGTCTAAAAACAAAAGCGCTTTTCAAGAATTTCCTTCTTAAAAAGCGTCATCGCCAATGTAGATACAACTTTGTATCAGTGTTTTTAATTATAGAAATATTATATAAGGCAATCCAATCACTGTCAACGTCTTTTTATGAGAACTTCTGATTTATTTTAAATATCAACTTGCAACCTGGCTATATCCATACCTTGTCCCTAAATCCACAGCGTCTCATACTGTTTCGCGGCCAACCTGGCGCCGGCGTTTCCTTAAGGGCTGAAGATACCATGGTGGAGAGTTGCTAATTGCTGTCATTTATTTCACCACATACGTTTTCAACACGCTTGATGTTTACCTTTGTTTCAAAATAAGGTGTTCCATTTCCCACTTTACTTACCAGATCGCGTGTTAACACGTTAATCCCCCTGCCGGCCTTAATCCACCCCCCCCTGGGGCATACGACAATATCCCTTCTTTGCGCATCGTCCAGCTTTAGCCTGGCCTTCATTTCCCCGGCCATACTTACAATGCGAACTGTATCTCCATCACACAAACCCAGTTTCAATCCCTCTTGTGAATTCATGCGAACCACAAGCAATTCACTCTGTTCAGACAGCGTCAACTCCGAACCAATCCAATCGCGTGCCATAACCGACATTAAATAGAATGGAAATTCTGCGTCATGGCTCGTGGTTGGTGGCTCAAACTCCGCTAAAAAAGAAAACTTGCCCGAAGGAGTCGGGAAAATCCGGCCGGCGTAAGGAACCATAGGAGCGTCCGGAACCCTTACCGGCCCCTTAGAAAGCTCCCCCAAAGCCACTCCCTTGGCAAGCAAAGGAGCCGTCAGCATAGACAACCACTCCTCCGGACTGTGGTTGAATTCAGCTCCGAAGGAGAACCTTGCAGCCAACGCATGAAACATTTCGAAATCAGACTTACTCTCACCTAAAGGTTCAATAGCGCGGTTTACCGGTCCGACATAGTTATGACCGAAACCGGCTGCAATGTCTGTCTCTTCCAGGAACGTAGTAACGGGTAAAAATATATCCGCATAGTCGGCCGTGTCATCCAGGAAGTGCCCCGCTACTACCACAAACGGGGTTTTCGCGAACGCTTTCGCCACCTTTGCAGAATTTGGAGCCATGCTTACCGGATTACCCGCGGTAACAAAAATCATCTCTACAGGCGGATCCTGGGCCATTAAGATCTCTTCCCCGATGAGCGGCATCAAAAACTTTCTGCGAGGCGGATTGAGTTCGTGTCCCATTAAATTCAGGTCATAAGGCCCGTATTCCTCAAAACCCTGACTCACGCCACCGCCAGCCACGCCAATATTACCGGTAATGGCGCTCAAAGCATCAATACTGCGAATGGTATAATGGGCATGTTCCCAACGGTGCAGCCCCCATCCCAAAAGAATAGCGGTTGGCTTTTTATTCATAAGGACTTCCGCCAGCAACTCAATTTGCCCGACAGGAACATCGCAATGGACGGCCAGTTGTTCCACTGTAAAGGAATCCAACACTTTCTTGAAGGCATCAAATCCCTCGCTATGGCGCATCAGGAAGTCAATGTCCTCTGCGCCGCGAGATAAAATGATCTTGGCTGCCGCCATCGCCAAATAGGCATCTTTCCCGGGGGCAGGCTGTATATGGTAATCACAAATACTTCTACTTTCCGATGCCACCGGATCAATTAATATGACCGGACTATCTTGTTTACGTATTTGTTTAATAACAGGCAGCAAATTTATATTGGTAATAACAGGGTTTCTTCCCCAAAGGATCAATGACTTACTGTTAAGATGATCAAATGGATCATGTGAAATGCGGCGCCCGAAATCAAGGTCTTGAGAGGCCTGGCCGGTACCGCCGCAAAGAGTGCCGTGAATAGTGGTAACCCCGCCGAATAAATTAAAAAATCTGTTATTTAATAGTTTTAGCGCCGTACGCTCCCCAAAGCCCTGATAGTACAGAATAGCTTCGGAGCCGAAACGCTCCTTAATCTTATCCATCCGCCCGGCGATTTCATCCAGCGCGTCTGTCCAGGAAATCCGCGCCCAGGCGCTGCCTTTTCTGCGCAGCGGTGTGAGTACGCGTTCAGGACTGTAAACCCGTTTCACAAACCCGGCGCACTTATGGCACACTCTACCCTGATTGACAGGATGTTTCGGGTTTCCTCTTAAGCTTACGACTTTGCCGTGTTCCACCGTAGCGATCAGGCCACAGGTATTGGTACAGTCCCTCGTGCAAGTAGTAATTACTTCTCGCTTCATCGTTCATAATCTCCTATCAAGGCAAGACATCCTTACTGGCAGATCGTCCATATCAATATTCCAAAAAGACCGGCGATTTAAAATCATCACCGGCCTTCTACATCTTTGACGCTTCACATTCTTTATCTGTAAAACCACATCCCTGGCCGTTACTGCAAAGTGCAAGTCAGTATTTTCCCCGGCGAGAATTCATCCGTCTTTGTTTACCGGTACTGCAGGCCCATTCGTAAGCCAAGTCACGACAGGCGCAGTGCAGGTTTTCTATCTTCAGCGGCGGCGTGAAGAGGGGCTTCATCCACATCGTAAAGGGGTGAGGTTACCAATCCGGTATAGGCCGGCATACCGTGTTCAATAACATCCATACCTTCGAACTCTTCCTCCACCGAGACCCTGATCCCAACTGTCTTCTTCAGAGCGCTGAGAATAAGGTAGGTTAAAGCAAAAGCCAGAACCGATACCGACACAACACCCAGAGCCTGCACCCCCAGGAGTTTAAAGCCGCCGCCGTACAACAAGCCGCCATTCTGGGCGAAAAGCCCCACGGCCAGGACCCCCCAGGTACCGTTAACACCGTGGACGGCAATGGCGCCGACCGGGTCATCAGCTTTAATCCGGTCAAAAAACGCTACCGCCAGCACCACCAGTACCCCTGCCACCGCGCCAATAATTACCGCGCTTAACGGGCTGACAAAGGCGCACCCGGCGGTTATGGCTGCCAGGCCCGCCAGCGCGCCGTTCATGGCCATGCTGGGATCAGCCTTGCCGTACCTGAACTTGGTAAAGAGGGTTCCCGCCGTCCCGCCGGCAGCCGCAGCCAGGTTCGTGGTAACGGCAATCCTGGCGATATTCATGTCGAGACCTGAAAGAGAACTGCCGGGGTTAAAGCCAAACCAGCCGAACCACAGGATGAACGTTCCCAGAAAGGCCAGGTGCAGGTTATGGGCGGGCAGCACATTCATCGACCCGTCTTCGTTATACTTGCCCGTCCGCGGACCCAACACCATAACCGCGGCCAGGGCGCTCCACCCCCCCACCGCGTGGACCACGGCAGAACCGGCGAAGTCCAGCATGCCCAGGTTATAGAGCCAACCGCCGGCGGCCCAAACCCAGTGTCCCGCCAGGGGGTAAATCAACCCGGCGGCCAGAACGGTGTAGATTATGTAGGGGCTGAATTTCATCCGCTCGGCAACCGCTCCCGAAACGATGGAAGCCATGGCCATGGCGAAAGCCGCCTGGAAAAGCCAGTAAGCGTAGATGGGCACTCTCAGTTGGATGTGCTCCAGGTTTCCTTCCATAAAAAACCCGCTGGTACCGAAAAGTCCCGCCTTGTCCAGACCGTACATAATGCCGAAGCCAAAGGCCCAATAGCTCAACATGCCTAAAGTACTGTCGGTAAAAACTTTCATGACAATATTCATGGAGTTTTTTGCTCGAATAAAACCGGCCTCTAAAAAGGCAAAGCCGCCTTCCATAAAAAATACCAGGGCTGCGCACAAAAGCACCCAGATGGTATCAATACCTGACGCCAGCTCCTTTATAGTCGGTTCCACAATAATTCCTCCTGTTAATAAAATTAAAAGCGCACTTAGAACCCTGGGTTAAAAAACCCGGTTTTAAGAGCGCCTTTGCCCGACAGGAACCATTCCTGTTATTATGCTGTTAAGTTAACCATCAGTAGATTTACAGGGCGTCTTCGCCTGATTCCCCGGTTCTGATCCGAACAACCTCTTCCACCGGGAAAATGAATATCTTGCCGTCACCAATCGCTTCAGTGCGGGCTTTTTGGCTGATGATATCCACTACATCCTTAACCCACTGGTCTTTCAGCACTATCTCAAGCTTCAACTTGGGCAGCAGATTAATGTTATACTCATGCCCCCGGTAAACCCCCACACGCCCTTTTTGCAGGCCACAGCCCACTACCTGACTCACCGTCATGCCATGAATACCGAACCTGCCCAGAGCCTCCTTAACCTCTTCCAGCTTTTCAGGGCGGATTACCGCTTCAATTTTTTTCACCCTTTGTGTACAACTCCCTTGTTGTTCGTCAATTTTGCCCAAAATAATACGATATATATCCATCCCGCAAAACCTTGCGAAACCGGCCGCCATCGGCCGCGATACAGCTTCGTATCATTGCAGTCAGATTAATTATATATTTGATAAAAAAGACCAGCAAGGGGTATTGTTAAGATTTTGTTTATTTAAACATATACCCTCGGAACACGTTGGTTGACCATGCACGTCACTTCGTAATTAATGGTGCCGATCCTGGCGGCAATATCATCAGCAGAAATTTTCTCACCGTTCTGCCGCCCGATTAGCACTGCTTCGTCCCCTATTTTTACACCGGGGATATCGCCGGCGTCCACCATCAGCTGGTCCATACACACCCTGCCCACGACCGGCGCCCGCCGGCCGTTTAACAGGACTTCCCCCCTTGATGAGAGCAGCCTTGAATAACCATCGGCGTAGCCCAAAGGGAGCGTGGCGATATTTGTGTCACGCTCTGTAGCGTAAGTGCACCCGTAGCTAACCTTGAAGCCGGCCGGGACGTCTTTTACATAGGCCACCCGGGCCTTTAGGCTCATTACCGGGCTGAGCGCAACCCTGCCGCGGTCGACTTCATCTGACGGATACAGGCCGTAGACTATGATGCCGGCCCTGACCAGGTCAAGGTGGGTTTCCGGCAACTCCATTATCGCCGCGCTGTTGGCCGCGTGCCGCAAGGGAAACTCCAGCCCGTTTTGGCGCAGCTTTTCAATGATTTCCATGAACTTTTGAAATTGCCGCTGTGTGTATTGTTTGTCCGCAGCATCGGCTGCGGCAAAGTGGGTAAAAATCCCTTCTATTTCCAGGTTGGGGTTGCGGGCCAGTTCCAGGGTTTCCTGTATCACGCGGGATGGCTCTGTCCAGCCAATCCGCCCCATCCCTGTATCAACCTTGAAATGGACCCTCGCTTTGGTCCCTGCCCGGACGGCAGCTTCCGCCAGAGCAAGCCCCATTTCCCGGGTGTAAACAGCTTGCGTCAGCCGGCGCCGTACCACCTCATCACACTGCTCAGGCGTTATGTATCCCAGCACTAAAACAGGCGCTTCTATGCCCGCCTCGCGCAGAGCCGTACCTTCCGCCACGCGGGCTACACCCAACCAGTCCGCGCCGTTAGCTAGGGCTACCCGGCTGACCTCCACGGCCCCGTGCCCATAAGCATTGGCTTTGACCACAGCCATGACCCGGGCTGTGGCAGCGGTAACCCTGCGAATTTCCCGCATGTTCCCGGCAACCGCCTGTAAATCAATTTCTGCCCACACCGGAAACGGCTGCAAATTCATCCACCTTCTCTGCTATGAAAATAAATGTTCAGCATACGGATTAGTTCCCCATAAGCTCATACATAGCTATGATTTCATACTCAGCGGGTCACGTCAACGACATTCTTTTATCTGTTTTATATTCTCATTAACAATAGCATTTCCTTCATAAAAAAGCAAAACCCTGGCGCCCAGGGTGAGGTTACAAAAGAAACCTTATGATAGAACTGTTTAGTTATCTTTAGGCCGGGAACTAGCGGTGCTGCAAATGCCTGTCATCCCAAGCTAAAAAGCGGTAGACTAAATAATATACACCCGCGGTGGCCAGTGAGAACAAAAAGTAGTTCACTCTACAGACCTCCCTTCAATGTACTATTAATTTATATTGTATACAATATTATGTAATACGCAATACTTTATACAGTATTCATAATTGCAAGTTTATTTTGAAAGAAAAAAAAATTCCGGTATTGCGCCAGAATTTTTTAAATCCAGGATGGGATCGGTCGATTCTTTTACTTCCGACTACCATATTGATTCCCAATCAAACAATGAACGGGTGAACTCTCAGCCAATCTCCATGGTGGCTTCCGGCAGGGCCGCGGCGATGTCTCCTGCTACCAGACCTATCATGCCTTTGCGGCGTGCGGCCAGGTCACCGGCCAAACCGTGGATATAGGCTCCGGCCGCAGCAGCCCGGGACGCTTCCAGTCCCTGGGCCATGAGGGCTGCGACGGCCCCGGTCAGGACATCGCCGCTGCCCGCCGTGGCCATGCCCGGGTTGCCGGTCGGGTTGATGAAAACCGCTCCTTTCGGCGCGGCCACAACCGTCCTGGCCCCCTTCAGGAGGACCACCACGTTCCAGGCAGCAGCCGCGTTGGCGGCGACAACAAGCCTGTCATGCTGTATTTCACGTATTTTAGTCCCCGTTAACCTGGCCATTTCTCCGGGATGCGGCGTAACGACCACAGGGGCCTGAACCTTTCTAAGCGTTTCCCCGTCTCCGGCCAGGGCGTTGAGGGCATCAGCGTCCAGGACGCAGGGAACGTGTACCGCAGGAAGCAGTTCCTTGACTAAGGCCACCACTTCCGGGTCGGTCGAAAGACCCGGACCGATGGCTAAAACATCCTTATCTTCCAACAGCGATATAATACGCTGCTTGGCTTCCCTTACCAGCTTGCCGTTCCCGGAGTCAGGCAGGGGGGCTGTCATAACCTCCGTAAGTTTGGCTTCCATTATACTGTGGAGTGTTTCCGGCACAGCCACCGTTACCAAACCTGCCCCGACCCGCAAGGCTGCTTCTCCGCACAGGCTGGCCGCTCCGGTCATGCCGCGGGATCCGGCAACCACCAGGACCCTGCCAAAATCACCCTTGTGGGCGGAAGACCGGCGGTTGGGCATCCATTCCTTCACCAGCTCGCGGGTGGTCAGGTACCTCTGTGGTCCGTCCTTTTCCACCAGGCCGGAGGGGATAGATATGTCCACTACGTGCAAGTTGCCCGCATAATCAGCACCGGGCTCAAGTATCAGCCCCAGCTTGGGCAGACCGAAGGCGACGGTGTGATCAGCCTGGATGCAGGGCCCGTTGACCCTGCCGCTGTCGGCTTCCAGGCCGGACGGAATATCCACGGCCACTATCGGCTTGCCGCTGCCGTTTAAAACCTCAATAATACGGCCGGCCTTCTCCCCGATCTTGCCTTTGAAGCCGGTCCCATAGATAGCGTCTACAATCAGGTCGGTATTCATCAGGATCAGCCTTACGATATTGATGCCGTCGCCATGCTGGAGGGAGTATATCTTCTGCTCCATCTTACGCCAGATTTCCAGATTTATTGCTGCGTCGCCTGAGATTTCTTCGATATTGGCCAGGGCCAGCAGTTTAACCACGGCGCCCATGTTCAGAAGATGGCGCGCGACAACCAGTCCGTCCCCGCCATTGTTGCCCTTGCCGATAAAAACGGTAACTGTCTTGTCCCGTACATCTCCCAATACTTGTTTGACAACTTCCACCACATGGCGGCCGGCGTTTTCCATCAGGACTAGGCCTGGTATGCCGTAATCCTCAATGGCGGTCCTTTCCAACGCCTTCATTTCTTCAGCGGTAACCACCCTCATGCGTTAGCCCCCCGTCCGGTGGCGACAGCAAAAGCCACCGCAAATTCACGACTATGTGATAAGGTGATGTGCAATGATCCAATTCCTCTCTTGGCTGCCAGAGCAGCTGCGGCTCCGTGCAGTAAAACTCCGGGCGGGCCCTCCCGGCTGCGGCTGACCTCCACTTCCACCCAGCGACAACCCGAAAGGCCGCTCCCGATAGCCTTCAAAACCGCTTCTTTGGCTGCAAAACGCGCGGCATAGCAGGAAATGCGGTCACGTCTGGCCTCGCAATAAGCAATTTCCGCGGAGGTATAGACCCGCTCCAGAAACCGGCTGCCTGACCGTTCCACAGCAAGCTTGACCCGGTCGATTTCGATAATATCGGTTCCTACACCAATTATTGAATCATCACGTTTATATTCTTGGACCAAAACCGTTTCTCCCCAAAAATGCTATCTGAAAATACAAAAGCCTTCTTAAAAAAAGTTGGCGTGAATTATTCGCACAAATGAAGCATTAGCTATAATTAAAAAATTCGCCGGCGCCGGTAAAAAACCTGCCTCAACCTTATCTGACTTAACAGACAAGCATTCTATTAAAAACCTTACAACTGCCCGCCTATACACAAAAGCCCTCTAACCGCTGCTGATTAGAAGGCTCTCTACAGGCCCAGGATCTTTTTCAACTTTTTGGCCTGGGCCCGGCTGACCGGCACCTCACTGGTCTCCTGGTCCTCAACGGTAAGGTTATAGGTCCCGTTGAAGAAAGGCACAATCTCTTTTACTTTGTGCAGATTGACCAGGTAACAGCGATGGGTCCTGAAAAAAACGTTGGGGTTTAAGCGGGCCTCCAGTTCCTTCAGGGTAAAACGGGTGAAAAGCTTGTTATTAAACGTTTTGATGTAGACATAATCCTGCTCTGTAAAGGCATAGAAGATATCGGACTCTGCAACCAGGATAGTTTTACCCTGCTTTTCCGCGGGAACACGTTCGATCCTGATCTGGTTTGGGGGTGGGCCTGTTTTGAGTTCGGCTTCGCGCTCGGCTCTGACCTCGCCTGCGCTTTGAAGGACGCCGGCCTCCTGGGTTATTTTAACAACCTTGTCAATCGCTTTCTTTAACCGCTTCGGCTCAAATGGCTTAAGGATATAGTCCACAGCGTTAACTTCAAACGCAGAGACCGCGTACTCGTCATAAGCCGTAACAAAAACAATATGCGGCCGTCTGGGCAGTTCCTGGATGACCGCTCCCAGTTCCAGCCCGCTCATGCCGGGCATGGATATATCCAGAAAAAGGACCTGGTAATCCAGCGCCTTAATCAGGGCAAGGGCTTCCTGGGCATTGGTAGCCTCACCGACGATTTCCACATCTTCGGTGCTGTTCAAAGCATGTCTAAGCTCCTGTCTGGCTGGGTATTCATCATCCACGATCAGCGCTTTAAGCTTCAACAACAGCCCCCTCCTCCCGGTGTTTCTTCAGGGGTATCCGTATATACACCGAAGTGCCTTTGTCGACCTCACTCACTATTTTTAGACCGTAATCCTCTCCATACAGGCTCTTTAAACGTTCGTGCACGTTGCTCATACCAACCCCGTTGCCGGAACCAAAACCCGGCAGCAGCACCTTGGGCAGTCTGTCCCGGCTGATTCCCACCCCGTCGTCCTCAATGATAAAGAGCATTTCTCCATTGTCCAGTCGCGCTGTAATTTTAACCGTGCCAGGCCCGATCATAGGCTGGACGCCGTGTTTGATGGCGTTTTCCACCAGAGGCTGCAGGGTCAGCACGGGTACCTGATACTCAAGGAGGGCCGGGTCAATATCCTTTTTGATCCTGATCTTTTCCCGGAAACGGGCCTTTTCCAGCACAAGGTAGGTATTTACATATTCTATTTCTTCTTTTAAACTGTTAAAATGTCCTTGCCTTTTGAGTGCCTGCCGGAAAAATGAAGCAAGGCGGATTAAAAGCCTTCTGGCAGTTTCCGGGTGCGACCTGCTGTAGCTTATTATAGCATTCAGGGTATTGAATAAAAAGTGAGGGTTTATCTGGGCATGCAGAGCGTCAAGCTCGGCAATCGTGACCAATTGAGCCTGCCGGTCCAACTCCGCCAGCTCCATCTGCATACCAAGGAGCTGCGCCACCGCCAGCGCCATCTTCACAACGGAAGGCTGCAGGTCACCCTGATTGGTCTGATAAAGCTTCACCGTGCCGGCCACTTCGCCCTTGCATTTCAGCGGGGCGATGACAGCTGCCTGCAGGGTGCAGTTCTTTTCCGGGCAATTAAGTCCTTTCTTATCCTTGACAATCATCAACTCACCGGTGGCTATGGCCTGCATGGTAGAATGGGTGAGAATCGGTCCCCCGGCCTTGTGATGATCCGAACACTCACCGATATACGCCAACACCTTCTCCCGGTCGGTAATGGCCACAGCCGACACTTCGCTGATTTTCTTGATGATTTCCGCTGTTTTCTGCGCCGTTTCTTCATTGAGCCCTCGTCTCATAAACGGCAGGGTCTCGTTGGCAATCTGCAGGGTAGGGTCCATGGGGTGTTCGTCCAGCTTTAAGGCGGCCACTTTATGCCTTTTAATATAGTCAACCACAAAGTAGGTCCCCACGGCGTTGACGAGGATAATTAAGGCCAGCAAGCCCCAGAGTCCCGGCTTGGCAAAAAAAACAACCGCTGCAATTAGGAGCTGCGCCAGGCCCCATCGTAGAACGATGCCTCCGGCCGGCTGGCTGAACTGGTTCACACCTTCACCCGCCTAAAAAGTTAATAGTAAAAATGCACAAATATCCTCAATTTATTGCCGGTATATATTCTTCAATATGTGCATAAAGCTTTCCTGCATATACATACCGGGTTATCTCTTTTTCATTCTTTCAAAATAGTTGACAATCCCACCAGCGTTAAGTCCCATATCCGTGGCCAGCAACTCTATAATTGACTGTTCCTGTTTGAATTCTCCATACTGGGACAGCTCACCCCACAACATGCTCCACAGGGCTTCTTCAATATCTTTCAGCCCGCCCCCTGAAGCAAGCATGTGCCGCCCCGTCTCGGCGTAGACCCGCACCAGATCCCTGTTGCGGGCGATTACCTCGGACGCGCCCGCTACCTTGCCGAAATGGGTAAAGTAGACATCCTCCAGGTCCAGACGGTTCAAGCGGTTAAAGGTTTCCATAAAGGCCGCGGGATCAAATTCTGAGGGTGGGGTAATCGGAAGTACATACGGACGCCCGATCAACCGGCTTAACAAAGGGTAATGGCCGCCCAGGCAGTCGCCGCTAAAAATGCCGCGGCTGGCCGGGTCGTGTAAGACCATGTGGTGGCGGGCATGCCCCGGCGTGTGGTAAATGGTCAGCACTCTCCCACCTCCGAGGTCCAGGGCCTCGCCTTCCTCGGGGGTATGTATCCGCTCTTCGGGCACAGGGTAGATGTCGCCAAATAAAACGTCAAAAGATGCTCCATAAAGCTGCCTGGCAGCATTAATCAGGCGGGAAGGCTCAACCAGATGCCTGGCTCCGCGCGGATGTACCAATACCCGGGCGTTGGGGAACTCCCGGGCTAGCGCTCCGGCGCCGCCCGAATGGTCCAGGTGGATATGTGAGACTATGATGTAAGCCAATTGCCCTGGGGGCACTCCCAGGTCTTTGAGGGCCTCCACCAAACGGCCAATGCCCGGTGTCGCGCCGGTTTCAAAAATAGCGGCCTTCTCCGCCAGGATAATGTAGCAGGATGTACGCTCAGGCTCACCCTGGTAGTTGACATCCACCTGATAAATATTTTCACCCAAGCTAATCACTGACAACTCATATCCCCCCCGTTATTTAAAAGTGGGCTTACACAACTAGAATATCTGAAAAGTTTGAAGATTGTCAACATATATTGTATCAACCATATTTACAATAATAAGACATTACAGGTTATTTCACCCTCCGGGCCGTCATTAGATGCCTCAATCATATTTGACTGCGGCAACCTGTTGGCATTCAGGCGTACTCATGTCCGCCAACTATAAATGCACGGTATGATTTGCCTGAAGGCAAGGAAATTACCAAGCGCTTTACTCTTTAAAGCGGTATTCTAGCTTATCTTCGGACTCAATTAAAAATGACCGCCCATTTAGCTCTGGCGATCATTATGGTGTTTTATTCAGTTTTTGGTATGAATACCGGCTTTTACTTCGTTAGCTGCAGTAAAAATTCTTCCCCGTCCTGGGTAATGTCAATGTTCCACTTTTGATTTTTTGCCAGCCGGGAAATATTATCCCGTGCGGCCGCTGAATCTACAAGCACTTTGATCGTGCCCGTACCCAGCCGGTCCATCTCCTTCTTGACGATCAGGAGCGGTTCAGGACAGAGAAGCCCTCTCGCGTCCTTGACTTCCTGCATCAGCTTTCACCCCCCGAACTGACAGATTAGCTTTGCAAACAAAGAATGCTATCACAAAGACTGCGGCAAAACCGATCAGGACCGCCGTCTGCCCTGCCGCCGGGACACCCTTGGCGCTGGCAGCCAGGCCGAAGTTATGGGCGAAAGCGGCGCCGGCTATTAAACCGAGCACCGTTACGGCGGAATCGGTATTCCCCTCTGAAGCGGAAATAAGCTGGCGGAGCGGACAGCCGCCCAGCAACACCGCGCATAAACCAGCCAGGGCCATACCGAGGAAATTCCAGGGACCGTCGCTGTGCGCGATAGGTTGACCTTCAAAACCCAGTTTAAAAGTACCCATAGTTAAATTACCGATAAGTGCCACAATCAGGATTGCCGCAAAGCCGTAAAGCAGGTAAGAGTCCCGGAATAGAATAAAATCACGGATACCGCCAGCCAAACAGAGCCTTGAACGCTGGGCCAAAACACCCACGATAACGCCTGCCATAAGCGCCAGCGCCAGGGGCGCGCGCATGGAAGCAGGACCTTCCGTACTGAAAATAATATAGGCCGGCTTGGCCAGCAGGAGAATAAACACAGTAATAACCATGCCGATAAAAACATAGCCGTTCGATTTGTTTTGAGGCATGGCCCGGCCCAGGGAAAATCCCTTGCGTAAGAAAGGCAGGCCCAGCCCAACTCCCGCAATCAGCCCGGCAATACCCCAGAGGGCATTCAAGTCACCTCCGGCGAGGCGCAAAATGGCTCTTAATGGGCAGCCCAGGAAAACCAGCATGCCGATCATGGCTATAAAACCGAGCAAGAACCTGGTCAAGGCGCTGGACCCGCCCAGAGACTTGAATTCCCTGGTAGCGACAGCCGCCCCAAAGGCTCCCAGCACCATCCCAATGATTTCCGGGCGTATATACTGCACTGTCGCTACTTTTTGCAAGCCGAGTCCTCCGGAGATATCCCTGAGAAAACAGGCAATACAATAGCCCATGTTAGCAGGGTTACCGTATTTCACCAGCAGGATCGCCATAAGACCGGTAATAGCGCCGGCAATAATGATCGTCCATTTTTGCTTCATCTAAGATTCACCTTTCTTTTGCTGGAATGCTTTCCCACTCAACTGTAACTACCTACCTCAAAATACGTTATAATTTAAGCCCTCCTCCCCTTAATATTGCTCACAAGTTTTATATAAATTTTATTTCTCTGATAATTTTCAATATGACGGCTTAGTAATCCTTTATTAAGATTATTCGATATTTTTATAACACTTGGTACTCCTAATTACTTGCTTTTATACGTTATTATCATGATAAGATAACTATGGATTTAAATCGAAACCCAAAAGGGAGGTAAGGCCTGAGCCGTTACCTCCCTTTTTATAATTTTACTTTGCCAATATAACGGTAAATCTCAATTAATGTTTAACTCTATCGGACCGTTTTGTGTGCTCAGCTTGGCCTGGCCTTTCCCTGCACCAAGCTTTAGCTCATAGCCCTTGACACCAGGGTCGGGCTCGGGACCTTTCCCTGCTACCGAGATTGAGCCATTACTGGTCCTGGCTTCCAGCTCCAGGCTGGACTGCCCTGGGATGGTTAAAGTGAGCGCACCATTAACAGAACGCAGATCATAAACCTTTTCCAGCGGCAGTTCTGAAATAAGCTCCACCAGGCCGTTCCGGCTTTCCACCTTGACACTGCCTTTCGGGTTCTCCACCCTTACCTCTCCATTTTCAGAGGTAAGCTTTAAATCTCCGCTTATCCCGACGGCTGTTAAGCGGCCGTTCTCGCCTTTCACTTCCAGACTGCCGTCAAGATTACTTACAATGACGTCGCCGTGAAGAGAGTTAATGTTCATGTTTCCGGATAAATTTCCGGCCTCAATTTCCCCGTTGCCGCCAGCCAGTTCCAGGGTCAACCCGGGTGGCGCCTCCACCGCCAGGATCACCTCTCCCGGAGTTCTGCGAGCAGCTTCAGAAAGGCTGGTAAATATCCTGGTGGTTGAGCCCTCCTCCACGGTGACCTCAAACTTATCGGCGCTAGCCGTGGCCTTTTCCTCATTCGGCCCGTAAGAGATAATCTTAGCCATGGCGTGCAGTTCGCCGTCCTGGGAAGGTTTAATCAATATCGAACCCAACTGGTTATCCACCTTCAGCCGGGACCCTTCAGCCAGGCTGACGGGCTTGGACTCCCACTGCCTGGTATAGCTGTACCGGTTTTCAAAAAGGGACTCTTCTATAATCCGGTTCAACTCAAGAGAAGGCAGCGCGTTGATAACCAACCCGGCTAAAACCAGGAGGCCAACAACCAGGATGCTTGGGATGTGAAAGACTACTTCCCGGTCCTTGTTGGTGTATCGCCTGATAAAGAACTCCGCCCCCAGGGCAATTAAGAGCAGGGGCCAGAACCTCCAAAAGATTTTCGGTGATTGGAACCCGCCAAAATTGTAAACAAGCATGCCCACGCCGGCAGTGACCAATCCCAGCGCCAAGGTTAAAGGCCCGGCTTTAATCTGAGTCGCCATTTTGCTCCCCCCTTCTGGTATTCTTATAAAGCATGTAAATGCCCAAAGCCAGAATTAACAACGGGGGTACCAGACGGTTCATCAGGTAGTGATAGGGCAGGTAATTAGGCAAGAGGTTATTCAAAAGGGCCAGAGCGCCGACAACGATTAAGGCTATACCAACCAGGCCACCCCTGGATTCCAGAAAGCCTGTCTCAATCAGAGGGCTGTCTTCCACCGCCTGTCCCTGGTTAATTTGCTTTAGCAACTGCAAGGTGTCAAAGATGGTGTAAAAGATCACCACCGGCAGTACCAGGGCGGTTATTGCCCCAAATTCGGTTGCCGCAGCCAGGAATATTGTACCATAAAAGATAATCATTGTCTGCAAACCGCGCTTCATTAAACCCAGATACAAGTATCCGGCGCCGGGGATGATTGAGAGAAAAAAGGCCCAAAAGGTACTTCTGGTACTGTCAGCGGTCTTCGTATCCTCACCCACCCTGCTCTCCAGGCAGTTCCGGCAAAACTGCCTGTTACGTAAGTTAACCAGACAGTCCTCACAGACTGGCTGGTGGCAGACTGAACAGATTGCGACAGCCTCCTGTTCTTCATGGTTGGCGCACTTCATCCTTGATCAACTCCTTTGTTAATAGCTCGCTGATATTCCCCATCATGGAATACGCCGTATTTACTGCTTCTTCCGATGTTGAAAAGTAACCCTGCACGGCATGCTCCACTCTCTTGCCGGCCAAGTCGAGATTGTTACTGTTTAGAATTCCTCCCCCAGCCCAAAAAAGGAGCATGCTGATGGCTGCCGCGGCGGCAAGATCCCTGAATAAACCCGGCCACCCGCCAACTGCTCTTTTCCTGACCAAAACTGCCGGCGGCCTACTGCGCTTGATAGAGTTTATAATCTCGTTAGTAAGGTCAGCATGAGGGCGCACAACAGGCAGCTTGTCCAGAAAACAGTCCACTTCCCGGAGACGCGCCAATTCTTCCCGGCAACCGGAGCAATGCGCCAGGTGGCCTTCCAATTCCTCAAGATTAAAGAAGCTATATTCCCTGGCCATGTAGTTGACCAGATTGGCCTTTGCCTTCTTGCAACGCACCCGACTCACCTCCCGCAAGCTTTTCTTTTAATATCAGCTTGGCCCGGTAAAGCCTTGTCGCCACGGTTTTTACCGGTACATTTAAAATCTCGGCAATCTCTTTATATGGCAACTGCTGGTAATGGTGGAGCACCAGTACAATCCGGTAAGTCTGCGGCAGGTCTTTAATGGCTGCCTTTAGCCTGCGGCTTTCATCCCGCCTGATAGCCGCTTCCTCCGGTCCTTCACGACAGTCGACAGGCAAAGCGTCTCCACCTCCGGGCGATAATACGACCTGCTTTTCCCTGATCTTCTTTCTTCTTAAAAAATCCAGGCATTTATTGGCGGCAACCCGGTAGGCCCAGGTCCCAAAACTAGATTCGTTTCTGAAATGGGGAAGTGACTGGTAGAGCTGCACGAAAACCTCCTGGGTGAGGTCGCGCGCATCTTCTCCGTTTGCTACCATTTTGGCGGTTAAGTTGTAGATTTTATCCTGGTGGCGCTCGACCAGAGCAGCATATGCTTCCAAATCACCATTTCTTGCCGCGTGCACCAGCAGTTCGTCCGTTGCCATGCCCAACCTTCTTCCCCGCTTCTTTCTATTTAGACGTATGTACCGGTATAATTGCTTCAAGTAAAGTGAAAAAATTTCAACCAAAAAAATAAGCGCTCATATCGCGCCTCAGTAACAAAATTAATATTCCCTTGTGTACCATTGCCCACCCGGGGTTGTCCATTGATATAGAATACCAATAATGGAGAGTCATCGGCACCTGTTCAGACATGGCCACGCGCCTGCCTGATTTCTGTCAAGGCGCTTATGTAGGCGCCCAGAGTAGCGTCATCAAAAAGCACAAAACGGACCTCCGCAAACTCATGCCCGTCAAGAAAATCAAGCACCGTCTGCAAGGCGATGCGGGCAGCCCTTTCCACTGGGAAATGGTAGATACCTGTGCTTATGGAAGGGAAAGAAACTGAACTGATTTTACGCTCCCAGGCCAGGGCCAGGCTGGTGTGGTAAGCGCTGCGGAGGAGGTCGTCTTCCCCTTTGTGGCCGCCGGACCAAACTGGACCCACCGTATGTATGACAAAGCGGGCTTTAAGAAGCCCACCCCCGGTAATAACCGCCTGGCCGGTGGGACAGCCCCCCTGCCGGGCGCGAATTTCTTTGCATTCCGCCATGATCTGGGGGCCTCCGGCTTGGTGGATGGCTCCGTCTACCCCAAATCCGCCCAAAAGCCCGGAGTTGGCCGCATTGACAATGGCCTCGGTATCCTGGGTGGTTATATCACCTTTTAGAATGCTCAAACGTGTCTTGCCTATCAAGATTTCCAGGGGGAAACCCTCCTTAATAGAAAGGACAGCCGGGCCAACAGTCCTTTGGCCTTTTATGCTCTGAGCCTTTGAACTTACTCCTTTTTAGAGAACCCGTAGGTTCCAAGTTTTTCAGTCAGCAACCGGTATTCTCCCATACAGTAACCATAAGGACTTATTTTATTAAAATCGGGCCGCCCTTTTTCGTCCAGGACATCTTCGTTGTAATGGACCACCAGGACATCGGCTATAAACACGTTGTGACTTCCAAGAGGAATTTCCTGCCTCACCCGGCATTCGAGATTAACCGGGCATTCAGCAATTAAAGGCGCCCTGACCTGTGAAGCAGGTACAGGCGTCAGGCCTGTCTTGTTAAATTTATTAAAATCCCTGCCTGTTACCACACCGCAATAGTCTACCACCCTGACCTGTTCTGACGATGGCACATTGATCACAAATTCACCGGATTCCCTGATCAGCCGGTAGGAATGCCTTCCCTCCGGCCGTACTCCTATATATACCACCGGTGGTTCAGAATTCATAATGCCTGTCCAGGCAATGGTGATAATATTGGGATCACCGCCCTCCAACCAGGATGTCACAAGCACGGTCGGGACAGGAAACAAAACCGTTGACGCTCCTCTGGTAACTTTCTTAATCATAATCACTCCTTGTTATTTTTATATATTATACCAAATAATAAAGCAATAATAATTAATTATTGTTATAGATGGTATATTTATTTGTCATAAGTATGATTGTTGTATATAATCTCCATAATAGGCTTTCATGTTTTCCAGGATGCTAATTGACTTATATTTGATAAACGCTAATTTTAGTCCATATATGTAATATTTTAGATGCGGAAGGAGGTATCATTCATGCAGAAAACCTTAACCCAGATGACCAGATTTTCCGGGTGAGCTGCCAAGGTGGGACCGGAGGTCCTGTCAAATATTTTGCGTGATCTACCTAAAAAAATTGATGAGAATTTGCTGGTCGGAGCAGACACTTCCGACGACGCGGCGGTTTACAAGCTTACCGAAGATCTGGCAGTGATCGTAACCGTGGACTTCTTTACCCCAATGGTGGACGACCCTTACCAGTTCGGGCAGATTGCTGCGGCCAACGCACTAAGTGATGTATACGCCATGGGCGGCAGGCCCCTGCTGGCTCTTAATATCTTCTGCCTGCCTAACTGCCTGCCGGCGGAATCAGCCTTAGAGATCATCCGTGGCGGGGCGGACAAGGTGCTGGAATCGGGCGCCCTGATTGGCGGCGGCCATACGGTCCAGGACGAGGAGCCCAAGTACGGCCTGGCTGTGGTTGGTCTGGTCCACCCCGAACAGGTGCTGAGCAATGCCGGTGCGCGTCCCGGTGACCTCCTGGTCTTGACCAAACCTCTCGGCACCGGTATTGTCAACACCGCCTTTAAAGGAGGGTTGGCCGAAGAAGAGGTATACCGGGCGGCTGTCGAGAACATGGCCGCATTAAACAAAGACGCGGCAGAGTGTTTGAAAGCAGCGGGCATTGCAGCCTGTACTGATATCACCGGTTTCGGCTTCCTCGGCCATGCGGCTGAAATGGCCAGGGCCAGTAAAGTCAGCCTGCAAATCAGCTCGCAGGAATTGCCTCTCTTGCCGGGAGCGCTTGATTTTGCCTGCATGGGCCTGATCCCGGCCGGCGCCTACGACAACCGCCGCTTTTTGCAGGATGACGTGGTCTTTGCAGCAGGAGTAGAACAAGAACTGCAGGATATCCTGTGTGACCCGCAGACGTCAGGGGGGCTGTTAATTCCGGTTAAACCTGAGCAGACCGGCTCTCTACTGGAAAACATGCAAAAAAAAGGTGTATCAGCAGTTGCTGTGGGCCAAGTAATCGCCCCACAGGACTTTCTGATCGAGGTTAAATGACTCTCGTTACCGGAGCCATTTGCATACTTCACAGCCAGGCTCATCCCTTCCGTTGGACTTGGCTGTTTTTTTTGCATAAACTTATTGTGCTGTAGATAAAATTTCAATATTAACTAGATAATTTAATGAAATAGTCTTTGATTATAATAAAATTAAATATTTCTGATAAAGGATATTTCAAATTAAAGTAATATATGTAATCAACTAAAAGAAGCTTATCGGAGGATGAAGATGCCGACGATTGAAAGAAGGGCCGCCATCTGCGGTATATGCCCGGGAGGCTGCGCGGTAGAGGTTACGCTGAAAGATGGCCGGTTAACCAACGTTGAACCATTAAAAGATGCGCCATACGGACACCTTTGCGTCAGGGGCAAACATGCGCCTGAGGTTGTCTATTCCCCGCACCGCTTAAAAACTCCGTTGATCCGTACAGGAGAACGTGGTAAAGGAAAATTCAGGGAAGCCGACTGGGATGAGGCGCTGGACTTCACGGTCCAAAAAATGCGAGAGCTCAAAGAAAAGTACGGGCCTCAAGCGATCGCAAGCCACTCCGGCCGGGGCGCCTTCGAACAGTCTTTAGTGGAATTCTGCAATGAACGGGACGGCGTGGCGTCAAAACTGCTGCTGCCTTTTGGCTCACCAAATATTGCCAGCACGGGTACCGTATGTTACGTTTCATTTGGTATATTAGCGCCTATGGCTAACTTTGGCTTTTCCGGCCACAGACTGCTGCCGGATGTGGAAAACTGCAATCTTCTCGTAGTTTGGGGCACCAATCCGGCTACAGATTCACCGCCTACTTTTTGGAAGAGAATAACCAGGATCCAAAAAAACAAGGTGAGGGTGATCGCCATCGATCAAATGCGCTCCGACATCGCCGACCACGCCGACCAGTGGGTAGGCGTCCGGTCAGGGACGGATGGCGCACTCATAATGGGAATGCTCCATGTGGTCATCAACGAAAAGCTTTATGATCAAGAATTTGTACAAAAATGGACCCTGGGTTTCGAAGAGCTGAGCGATTACGTACAGAAATATACACCTGAAACAGTCGAACGAATCACCCTTGTTCCATCACAAACGATCAGAACACTGGCCAGAGAGATCGCTAACACAGATAAAGTATGCCTGCACACCTATACCGGCCTGGAATACACCAACAGCGGAGTACAGAATATCAGAGCGTTATACATTCTATGGGCGATAACAGGGCATATCGACGTACCGGGAGGACTGTACATTACCGGACCGGCAAATTTGCCCATACAACGTGAAAAATTTGCAAGACCCGCCGGGATAAAGGCAATCGGCGCCGGTGAATATCCTATGTTTCATGAATTAACCGGTTGCGCCCACTACATGGAATTTCCCAAGGCCGTCTTAACAAAAACACCCTATCCCGTCAAAGGGCTGTTGATTAACGGGTCATCGACCTTGACCTCATACCCGCAGCCGGAGATTTTTGAAGAAGCATACCGCAAGCTGGACTTCATGCTGGTAATCGACCTGTTTATGACCAGGGATGCCCTGTTTGCTGACGTCGTGCTGCCTTCGGCAACTTATTATGAAATAAATTCGTATAAGCGCTATCCTGATTACGTCCGCCTGCGCAAGCGGGTAATCGAACCAGTGGGGCAAGCACGCAACTGCACCTTGATTATGGCCGAATTGGCAAAGAGGCTGGGGTACGGGCATCTATACCCGCAAAGCGAAAAAGAGTTTATAGAAAAAGCTTTTGCCGGGGATCCGGAACTTCTGGAGCGCTTAAAAAATTCTCCCGACGGGGTTCGCTTACCGGTCCAGGAGCGCACATATAAGAAATATGCATTGGGTTTATTAAGAAGCGATGGCCGCACCGGATTTCCAACGCCCTCCGGCAAGCTGGAGATCACCTCCAGCCTGATGGCTAAATATGGTTACGACGCCCTGCCGGTCTATGTGGAACCGGTGGAAGGTCCCCTGCAAGCACCGGAGCTCTATCAAAAGTATCCGCTGGTGCTGAATACCGGAGCTAGAATTCAATCCACCTTCCGCTCCCAACATTTGAACATCCCCGGTTTGGTCAAACTGCAAGATAAACCTCTGGTGTTAATTCATCCCGGGGATGCAGAAAAACGCGGCATTGTGAGCGGAGATAAAGTCCTGGTCAGCACCCGCAGGGGACAGGTAGCCTTTTATGCCGATGTAACGAATAAAGTCCTGCCGGGTCAGGTGGAGGTCAATATGGGAGGCGGCAACCCCACACAAGTTGAGGCTTGGAGACAGGCTAACGTCAATTGCCTCACGGACGCCAATAACAGAGACTATGTCTCAGGGTTCCCCGTTTTCAAGGCGTTGCTGTGCCAGGTGGAAAAAGCTTAACACTGCGCTTTTTGCGCGATTGAAATCGCGCCTGCATCAGAGATAGCAATTGAAAGTTATTTTTGTTCATGAACCCTGGATAAACCGTTACGCAACCTGCAAGCAGCATGCTCATTGCCCTAATTTATTGGTACAGGCCTAAAGTAATACAGCAATAACCACCTTGACGATAATAGAACAGTCAGGCAGCCAACTCTGCGGTTGAACCTGGCTGTTTTATTTTAATACCTGGTATTTCTCTTTACCTGAGTTTTTTTACGAACTATTAATAATATGCGTTATATCTAAATCATTTAAATAGGTGATAGGAAACCATGCAGCAATAAATAAATTAAATAACACTCATAAAGGGGTAAACATATTCCGGGACGAATAGTTTTTTAAATATATTATTTCTCCCCAAATCAATTATAAAGATGAGGTGTCAATATTGGCAAATGATTACCGCCCCATGTGGGAATCTCTCGGGCTCGACCTGGAGGCGCACGACCAACTGCTGCAGGTAATTCCGCCGGCTTTCGGGGAAGTTTATATGCAGCAGAAGAACCGGCCGGCGGAAATGGAGTATTTTGATTTTGTGATTAGCGAAATCCACGGCCTGCGCATTCAGGAACTGCAGGAACACAAGGCACGTGGTGGCAAGGTAGTCGGCGCTTTTTGCATTTTTGTCCCGGAGGAAATCGTCCGGGCCGCCGGCGGCATCTGCGTCGGACTGTGTTCCGGAGCCGAGATAGGTACCGCCCAGGCTGAAAAGGTGCTGCCCAGGAACATCTGCCCCTTGATTAAGTCCTTCATGGGTTTCAAACTCGGTCACGTCTGTCCTTATTTTGAGTCCTGTGATATGGTCGTCGGCGAAACCACGTGCGACGGCAAGAAAAAAGCTTTTGAAATCCTCAACGACTATGTGCCCGTGCATATGATGGAAACCCCTCAGATGAAAAGGGAAAAAGACAAAGCATTATGGCGCAGCGAGGTGCGGGACTTTGTAACCGAAATGGAACAGTTTACCGGGAACAATGTCACTTATGAATCCTTAAAAAGGGCCATTCAGGATGTGAACGGCAAGAGGAAGGTACTGGCACGCCTGGCAGAACTGCGCAAAAATATTCCTGCGCCCATCAGCGGCAAAGACAGCCTTTTGATTGAACAGATCGCTATGTACGACGACGTGGACAGGTTTACCGGACAGACCGCCAAACTCTGTGACGAACTCGAGGAACGGGTCCGCACAGGCGCCGGTGTGCATGAACCGGGGGCCCTGCGGATAATTGTATCCGGCACTCCCATGGCCGTCCCCAACTGGAAGGTCCCCCATATCATCGAAAGCAGTGGAGCGGTTATTGTTGCCGAGGAGCTTTGCACAGGCCTGCGCTATTTTGAGAACACCGTAGCTGAAGACGGCCACGACCTGGAACAGCAGGTAGACGCCCTAGCCAAACGCTACCTCGATATCGACTGCGCCTGCTTTACCCCTAACGCTGCGCGCACCGATAAACTGGTGCAACTAGCTGAAGAATATAAGGCTGACGGGATCATCCACTGCTCCCTGGCTTTCTGCGACCCTTATCTGGTCGAAGCAAACCGGGTTGAAAAAGTATTGAAAGAGCACAATATACCACTCTTGAGAATTGAAACGGACTATGGCCAGGAAGATTCGGGACAGCTAAAGACAAGAATTGAAGCGTTCTTTGAAATGCTTGCCGCAAAAAAAGCCTGATTGTCCCACCATCCCTGATAACGGCATTGTGGATTGGCCTTCAAATTCACACATGACCATTGAAACTACCTGAAAATGCAGGTGCGAATTCATTCGCACAAAAGTTACTGTAGATGCCCAAGTTCGGCGCTGACGCGCCGTGTGCGATTAAAATCGCACCTACATCGCTGGTATTTTCATTATACGTGGCGCCGCTGACGGCACGGGCAACTACCTTGAATAGGAACTCGCTGACAAGCAGAAAATGGCCACCTAACCTTTGAGTGGTTAATAGACCGGCCTGATGTTGCAGGCGCCAATTCATTGCGCCTGCAACATCAGGTAATTTTCTGTTGACCTGAATACATGAGGATGCAAATAAACTATTTTTATTTCCCTGTTTATTACAATAAATATATTTTATTTATATGATAGAGGAATTTTATAATAATTGGGTGAATGTTACACTCAGTCTTTTTAACCTGAAAGGTGGGCGTCTATGCGACCCTCAATGATGAAAATTTTTGATAACCTGCGTGACCAGAACATCCTCGACCTTGAGCACGCCAAAAGGGACAACAAGAAGGTCGTGGGAATGTACTGCGCTTACTCTCCCCAGGAGCTCGCGCTGGCAGCTGGAGCCATTCCGGTGTCTTTGTGCGGGACGAAGAACGAGCCGGTGGCGGCCGCTGAAAAAGTGCTGCCCCGCAACCTGTGCCCCCTGATCAAGTCCAGCTTTGGCTTTGCCATAACCGATACCTGCCCCTATTTTCGTTTTTCAGATTTTCTTGTCGCCGACACGACCTGCGACGGCAAGAAAAAAATGTTTGAAATACTGAGCAGTATTAAACCCATGCATGTCCTGCACCTGCCGCAGGGAACAGACCGTCCGGGCGCCCTGGGATGGTGGCTGGAAGAAATACGCGTCCTTAAAGACAAGTTGGAGGAAAACCTGGGGGCAACAATCGATGAGGACGGTCTGCGTGCAGCCATCAAGCTGACCAACAGAGAGCGGCAGGTGATGAGAAAACTGCATGAGATGAATAGACTTGACCCTGCCCCGCTGTCTGGAGTAGATCTGCTCACCGCTACCTGGTTGAGGAGTTTCAGCGTTGATAAGGCAGAAGGAATTGAACTAGTCGAACAACTTATAGAAGAGATCCAGGAAATAGCGGAGAAGGGACTCTCCCCCTTCCGACCGGGGACACCCCGTATCCTTCTCACCGGCTGCCCGGTGGGCAGCGGCTCGGAGAAGGTATTAAAACTCGTGGAGGAATGCGGCGGCAGCGTAGTTTGCCTGGAAAACTGCAGCGGGATCAAAACCCAGGTGTATTTGATCGATGAGGACGAAAGCAAGGACCCGCTGGAAGCTATTGCCGAAAGATACCTGCAGATCCCCTGTTCATGCATGTCCCCCAATCCCGGCAGGCTCGAACTGATCAGTAAATTAATTGATGAGTACCGGGTTGACGGGGTTGTTGACCTTACCTGGCAAGCCTGCCACACCTATAACGTCGAAGCTGAATTGGTGCGCCAACTGATCAAAGATAAGTTCGGACTGCCCTACATCCAGCTGGAAACCGATTACTCAACCTCGGATGTAGAACAGCTGAAGACCCGGGTCGCTGCATTTATCGAAATGATGGACAGGAGTTGAACAACATGATTACAGTGGGCATAGATGTCGGGTCCATTACCACCAAAGCAGTATTATTAAACGGTACGACCTGGCAGAGCCTGCTGCTGCCGACCGGCTGCAGCCCCCGGGATGCCGGTAAGAGCGTATTCGAGCAAATTCTTGACAGGGCCTCTCTATCTCCTGCAGACGTCGACTGTGTTGTCGGGACTGGCTACGGCAGGATTTCACTCCCCTTCATCGATAAGGCGATCACGGAAATCACCTGCCATGCCAGGGGCGCACTTCACCTGGTAAACGGTACCGACATGGTAATCGATATAGGCGGCCAGGACAGCAAGGTAATCATGATTGATGAGCAGGGCCGTGTTATCAATTTCGCTATGAACGACAAATGCGCCGCCGGTACCGGAAGATTCTTACAGGTTATGGCGGCTGTGCTGGGCGCCGATGTGAGCGATTTGGCGGACCTGGCGCGGGGAGCCGAGCCGGTACAGATCAGCAGTATGTGCACGGTTTTCGCCGAGTCGGAAGTGGTCAGCCTGCTGGCCCAGGGTGTGTCCAAGGAACGCATCATCTCCGGCATCCACCGTTCTGTTGCCGGTCGTGTGGCCTCTATGGCCGGAAGGCTGGGCCGGGGCAGGCGGATTACCTTCACCGGGGGCGTCGCCAGAAACGGCGGGGTAAGAGAGTTTCTTGCCCGGGAACTGGGCCAGGAGGTCACTGTGGCGCCCGAACCCCAGATGGCCGGAGCGATCGGCGCCGCACTCCTGGCCAGGGATAGATGCAAACACTAGCAAAGCCAACGCTTTTCCAAAACCCGCATACCAGCTTTATTTTTCGGATACATCGCTTGTGGTAATTATTCATTTTCAAGGAGTAATTTACATGTCAAAAACACTGGTGGAGTTCATTAATACCTGCTCCTGCTGCGATGAACATATTCAAACAATTAAAAACACGGCCCAAAAACACGGTGACCAAGTGGAAGTGAAGATTTACTACGCCGGTAAGGATGTTGATTATCTCAAAAAATATGGGATGGTAACCAAAGGCACGATGATTATTGACGGCAGAAAAAAAATTGATAACCTTTCTAAAACAATTATTGAAAAAGCTATTGAAGACGCGCTGAGGAGCTGAATTTTTTGATTTTGGAGCTACTGCAAAAGGTTATTCTGGCATCTTTTGACATCCTCAACAGCGCTTCAGTATGGCTGGTCATAAGTTTTATTCTGGCAGGCCTGATGCACAACCTCTTAAGCCCGGACCGGCTGCACCGGACGCTGGGAAACAGGAAGATATCGTCTCTGGTCAAGGCAACACTGTCAGGCATGCTCCTGCCCATCTGCAGTTGCGGTGTTATTCCCCTGGGCGTGGGGCTATATTATTCCGGAGCCTACCTGGGGCCCACCCTGGCTTTTATGACGGCTACGCCCATTATTAATCCGGCAGCCATACTCCTGGCCTATGGTTTTTTAGGGCCGCAGATAGCCACTATTTATCTCGCAACCGGGTTTGTGGCGCCAATTTTGATTGGTATGGCCGGCAACGCGCTTGCCGGGCGGGAGCTCCATGCTCCAGGCATGGAAAATCCCGTAGAGATGGTCAACCTGGAGTCCGGTGCGGAAACCAGCCTGGCACAGAAACTGAGTTCAGGCCTGCATTGGGGTTTTTTTGACATGGGTGTATCCGTCAGTAAATACGTGTGTATCGGCATGCTGCTGGCCGGATTGATGATCACGCTGGTACCGGCGTCCTTTATCCAGCAGTACCTGGGCAGCCCCGGCATGATTTCCATAGCCGGCATCGCCGTCCTGGGAGCGATTATGTACGTCTGCGCGGTGGGACACATTCCATTTATCGCTGCGCTTATAGCTAGCGGAGCGGCGCCTGGCCTGGCGATTACATTTTTGATGACCGGCGCCGCCACCAATCTACCCGAATTAATCAGTATGTATAAAATGATCGGCAGGCGAACCGTAGTCATTTATATTACTGTCTTGACTCTCTCTTCATTATTTGTTGGCTACCTGACCAATCTATACCTGCTGCCGGGCTTTGTGCCTTTCTTTGACCTGACCAGCACCCGTCAAACTATCGGTCTGGCCAACAGCTTGATTTTCTCTGCTCCCGGTCCTCTTCGCTATCTATGTTCAGCAATCATCACAGCTCTAGGCCTTCATGCTTTGTGGCCGGGCATCAAAAGAGCGCTGCTTAAAGAAAGGGTCGCATGATGCCCCGTCGTAAGCTGCTCCAGAGATTTTTTGCTTGTGTAGTTTTGGTACTGCTGGCCGGCGGCTGCGCAGCAGGGAACGGCAAGATGCCTCCTCCTGCCGCAGGTGATGAAGCCTTCCGGGGAGGCCCTATGCTTGAATATTTTAAGGCCGCCCACCCCGGTAAGGAAGTCATAATTTTAGACAAGGCCGATCTGAATAGCGACAACACTGAGGATATGGTGGTGATTTTCAGAGAGAGCAAGGAAACGAACTCGATGCTGGTCGTACTTGATTTATCAGGTTCATACCAGTGCACCAATAAGGTACCGGCGCCGGTGTCCAACCAGGTCATCCAGTTTAAGGACATCGACCAGAAACCACCTTTGGAGTTTATCGTCCAGGGCATGAAAGGCGCCAATGTCGGTTATGCAATTTATCGCGTGGAAGGAACAAAACTGGAGGACTTATTTGGAGAGGGGATGAAAGACTGCTGCTAGACATTTTAGACTGAAAACACGGGGAGAAATGGGGATGGTCCCCCGCGGGCTTCAAACCCATTTGTCTGCCTGTCATGCAGGTGGGAGTCCGGTTCGAATCCGACTTCTCCCCACCAAAACCATCTCAAGTATTACTTTCAAGGAGAGAAATTATGGATAACAAGATCAGAACTGTCATGCTGCTTATTGTGTCAATCAGCCTGCTTACGCTTTTGACCGGCTGCGGCGGGGGCGACAAGCCTGCAGACCAAAACAAAGCCACCACGAATATCGCAATACCGGAAAAAGACAAGGACTACGTGGTGCAGCTCGGTTATTACGACTGCGATCACATGACCGGCGCCTGCATCGCCAAAGATGCGGGGATATATGATGAACTGGGTCTTAAAGTTAACGTGCTCGGGAATGCCAAGGTTCCCGAAGCGATGGCGGCGGGCCAGATGGATGTGGGGTACGTAGGCAATTCCCGTATGATGCGCGCATTTTTACAGGGCTCTCCCATTGTCGTCGGCGCCAACAACCACATCGGCGGTTCCCACTATCTGGTTGCCTCCAATGATATCAAGGAACCAAAAGACTTATTGGGCAAGAAACTGGCTATCGGGACAGCCCCAGAGAAAAATAACCCTTCGTGGATTGTAATGGCTGAAAGGCTAGGACTCCCTATCGAGGGCGCGAACTACGAAGTGCTAAACATGGCCGACAAGGATGAGTACTTCGCCCTGAAGGCAGGTAAACTGGATGGGTATGCCGCCTGCGACCCCTGGGGTTCGATGGCTGAATTCGAAAAAACCGGCCACGTCCTTGCCGCTATGGATAAATTGCCAAGCGGAGAGTGGGGCGAGTGCTGCGCCTTCAACTTGAATAAGAATTTTGCCACGGAACATCCGGAGTTGGCCAAGTTGATGGTCCTGTCCCATACCAAAGCAATAGAACATATGTATCTTAAGCCTGTTCGCTCAGCCGAAATTTTTGCCGAAAATTACAAGGTGCCCATGGAAGTCGCACTGATGACCATGTGGAAGAAAACGGTTGCTGAAGGCAGGACTATCACCTGGAAAATTGACCTGAATAACTGGCAAAGACAAATAGATATGGAACTTGGGTTTGGAACACTTGATAAGGCGCCAAACGTGAATGAGTTTATTCAGCCCCAATACCTGAACGAAAGCGGGGCCGATGACTTTGACACCTTTATCAAGGAAAAAGTTGACCCGGTCTTCCCGGTAGGCATGCCTTACGAAGAGTGGAAAGCCAAAGCCTATAATCTGGAAGGTAAAACTGCATAAGATAACCTGAAAATGCAGTTGCGAATTCATTCGCACAAATGCAACAGTGGCTGCCACAAGTGCGGCGCTGGCGCGCCGTGTGCGATTGAAATCGCACCTACATCGGCTGGTATTTTCATTCTCTGCCAAGCCGCATCAGAGGCATGGATGTCTAAAAATAATGAAAAAATTATTTGTCATAGCAGCGGCAGCTGTCCTGCTGCTGACAGCCTTCTTGTACCCTCAGCGGGGAGGAGACAACGGGAAGGTTAAAATAGGTGCGCCTGACGACACAGGCGGCATGATCATACACTACCTGGTGCACGAAAAGGGCTACGGGGATGCTGAGGTGCAGCATGATTTTGAACTGTACCCGGTGAAGGATTGCTGCTCCAGCACCTCCCAGTGGGCCTTAAGCAGCAATCAGTATGACCTTGCCGTCATGTGCCCTGACGCGGCTGAAAGCCTCCTGGAAAAAGACGGCCGGTTTGAAATCGTCAGCCCTTGTCTGATGAATTCGGACATCGTGGTGGTTAAACCCGGGCTTACTCCACAAAAAATCGGGATTGCCCAGAACCGCACGCACCAGACACAAATTGTGGCTGATATTTTCGGCCAGGGGTGCGCCACAGCGCTTATGCTGCCGGCAGCCATTCCCTACGCCTATGAGAAAAACGCGGTTGACGGCGTGGTCGTGGATGCGCTGAGGGGATTTACCATGACCGGAGATAAACTGCCTGCGACTGCCGTGGAAGCAGACCACATCACCTACGTACTGGTTGTTAACAATAGCTTTAAAGATGACCCGCGTTATCAGGAATTTCTTGACTTGTTTCAGCAGTCGGTTGAAGAACTAAATAACCCGGATATCCTGATGGAGGAGATCGGGAGATACAAAAATATCGACTTTTCACGCGAGGAGGTGAACCAATGGAACCGGTTGGGGATAAAGCACGTATTTACAATTCCAGAAATGCGCGGTTAATACGCGAAAAAGTCATGGGCTCATTTGGCCAAAAACAGATATTGTACCGCTTGATTACTATTGCGGCGGTTTTCGGTATCTGGCAGTTGGCCGCCAACCACTACCACAGTGAATTTATGATGCCATCTCCTTTGAAAACGATGATTACCTTCACCTCTGTCGTAAATGACGCAGACGTCATCAAAAATCTCCTGCTTACTTTAAGGAGGGTTCTGACAGGATTTGCTTATGCTCTGATGATCGGGATCCCGCTGGGCTTTCTGATGGGCTACTCAAAAACGGCCATGCAGTTGTTTGACCCTTTGATCGATTCACTCAGGCAGATCCCGATCATGGCCTGGGTGCCGCTGACCATCGTCTGGTTTGGCCTCGGCGACGGTCCCACCGTATTTTTAATTGCTTTTACCGGAACCTTCCCCATCGTAATGAATACTATTGCCGGCGTGCAAAACATCTCCAAGGATTATTACAATGCTGCCCGCAGCATGGGCGCCAAGCCCTGGAGCATATTCGCCCACATTATCGTTCCCGCTTCCATGCCCGATATCCTGATTGGGGGCAGAGTCGCCATCGGGCTGGGCTGGATGTCGGTCATATGAGCGGAATTCATAGCGACGAGTGCCGGTTTCGGCTACTCCATGGTGGAAGCGCAGACAAGAATGCAGACCGACAAACTGGTGGCCCTTATGATCCTGGCCGCCCTTATCGGCTACTCTATTGACCGGATTCTTCAATTATTTAACAGGTCTCTAACAAAATGGAGGTTTGTTCAGTAATGGAATTAATAATTGAAAATGTCTCCAAGGTTTTTACTAATGACAATAAGGTTCATACAGTTCTCAGGGACTTGAGTTTTTCTGTGCAGGAAGGCCAGTTTGTGACCCTCCTGGGCCCTTCCGGCTGCGGAAAAACTACCCTGCTGACAATAATGGCCGGGTTCCAAGCGGCCTCCGGCGGGCGGATCCTGCTAAACGGCAGCCAGGTAACGAAACCTGGTCCGGACAGGGGGTTTGTTTTCCAGAACTACGCGCTCTTTCCCTGGATGACGGTAAGGGACAATATCCTCTATCCGATGAAACAGCAAAAAGTGCCCGCCAAGGAACAGGAACAGCGCTTACAGCGATTACTGGCAATAGCTCAGCTGGAAGGCAAGGAAAAGCTTTACCCGCACCAGCTTTCAGGGGGCATGAAACAAAGGACTGCTTTCATCCGGGCGCTGGCTGGCAGTCCGGAAGTGCTCTTGATGGACGAACCACTGGGTGCGGTTGATTTTCAAATGCGGCAAAACCTTCAAGAAGAGCTGGAGTCTTTGTGGCTAACGGCTAAAACGACCGTCATCATGGTGACGCATGATGTCGATGAAGCCATCTATCTGAGTGATAGAGTGATCGTGATGTCTGCTCTTGAAGGAAAAGTATTGGAAGACTTGTCCGTCAAACTGCCCCGCCCGCGGAACCGGAAGGACAGGGAATATATCAAGACCAAAGAACACCTTATGGATCTCCTCAAGATTGCTATCAACAAGCGGCCGGAGTCAACGGAAACCCAAAGAAAGCTATGCCTCGCGTAAGTAAGAAACTATTGTCTTGATGCCTTTGAAGCTCTAATCGTTGCAAAGATGCTTTTCCAATCGAATAATACTTTTAAAAAAACAAGGAGGTTTTATCAATGAAAGTAGCGTATATTTTTTCTTCAACCACCTCGCAGAAGATCCTGGACAACATGATTATCCCTCAGTTGGAAGGGGATACGCACGGAGCTGAGGTGGCCGGCATGTTTTTCTTCATGGACAACACCTATTTTCTTTTAGACGGTTCCGAATTGGGCGAAAGGCTGCGTCAAATACAGGAAAAGAACGGCATGCTCCTAATGGCTTGCGACAAGTGCGCCATTGAACGCGGTATTGAAAACAAACTGATCTCCGGCGCTAAAATAGGTTGTTTCCCTCAGCTTTACGCGGCCCTGGGAGGCGCGGGCATTGACCAGGTCATAACCCTATAATATCAACCGGAGGGGCAATTTTTGCACCACGGCTTAAACCGACAATGAAGCTCTTGACCCAATAGCCGGATTTCCACTACAGATCTCTGCTGACCAGGGTTAGCAAAAAAAGCAATTAAAAAGCTTATAAGCGATTCCTAAAGCAGGAACCGCTTTTTTTCCTTCATGTTTTTTACTAAAACTACCGGCGTCCTCTCCAAGTTTAACCTTTGCAAAGTCAACGATTGACAGGATTCTTCATAAATGTATAAAAAGCTACTTATTTTTCAAATATTCAAAACACATCCCGGGAAAACCATGAACCTGTAAATATGCAGGTTATATTTATATAGTATTATCCTAAATAATTACATGAATTCACATATAAATTAAAGTTAAAGCTTCCTTTTATTAATATGCGCCACTATAATGAAAATTGATTCCTACTACAAATTATATTATTATATAATGTAGGTAGTAATATTTAAAGGATCACAACTAAGAAGGATTAAGAAAATGTGTAAACTAAGCAATCCCCGTGAGCTTTCCGGGGACACGGCAGAACTGCAAACTCTCCGCACGGTCTGCGGGATCTGTGGCAGTTGCTGTGGGATGACCCTGACTTTACAAAATGGTTCGGTTATTGCTGTCGATGGCGACCCGGCTGATCCCTATAGTCAAGGACACCTATGCTTTAAGGGCAGAGCAATCATTGACTTATTGAACGCTCCGGACAGACTAAGATATCCTCTCAGTAAAACAAGGAACGGGAAATGGCAAAAATTGTCCTGGGAAGAGGCCTTTGATCTCCTCTCAGAAAGGTTAAAGACCATTAAAAACAGGTATGGCCCGCAAGCCCTGGCTGTCCATGTCGGCCAGGCCGGCGCGGGTAAAGAATTTACACATTATGTGGAGAGGTTTTGCAATATATATGGCACCCCCAATTTCTCCACACTCGGCAGCCATTCTAAACGATTAGCCCATATTTTGACCTACGGAACTATACCTGTCTCAGATTATAGAAACAGCAACTGCATCCTGCTCTGGGGTTATAATCCCACCAGGGCCTGTCCTCCCCTGTCTAAGCAAATCAGCGAAGTACACCGGAGAGGCGCTTATTTAATCGTAGTGGATCCCATCACTACCCCGCTGGCTAAAACTGCTGACTTTCACCTGCAATTAAGACCGGGGACCGACGGAGCTCTTGCGCTGGGTATGCTTCATGTGGTGATCCGTGAAAAGCTGTATAACAAAGATTTTGTCAAACGTTGGACCACCGGTTTTGACCAGCTCTGTGATTTGATCAAGGAATATCCCCCGGAAAGAGTCTCAGAAATAACGTGGGTTTCAGTGGCAAAAATCACGCTTGCAGCAAGGCTTTATGCCGGGTCGGCGCCTTCCTGCGTTACTACCGGCATAGCCACGGAACTACAGGCCAACGGGTTTCAGACCAACCGTGCCATAGCCATTCTCCAGGCCATTACCGGAAACCTGGACATTTCAGGGGGAGCTATTTTTCCGCCAGTTGCTAAACTATCCCCGCTCTCCGCTGACAATCAGTCCCTGGATAAAAAGCCGGCTGTGGGAGAATATACTTACCCCCTGTTTAAGAAGTATACCAACCAGGCGCAGGCCAACCTGTATACCAGATCTATTCTTGAAGGTAAACCCTATCCTATCAAAGGTATGGTCGTGACAGGAAGCGATCCTGTACTGACCTGGCCTAACACAGACGAGGTCAGGAAAGCATTGGGCAACCTCGAATTTCTGGCTGTGATGGACCATTTCATGACCGAAACGGCTCAACTGGGCGACTTGGTCCTCCCGGCAGCCACATTTTTATCCCGCAATGAGATCTGGCGGATTTTCATATCCAATGACGGCCCAAGACTGGGTCTTGCCCCAAAAGTACTGTCTGAAGAAGGATTGCTCACGGACTGGCAATTCTGGAATACTTTGGCCAAAAAAATGGGCTACAGCAGGGATTTTCCATGGCTTACGGAAGAGCAGGCGCTCAATTACAGACTGAAGCCAACAGGCCTGACCCTGGAAGAACTAAAAGATAAGCCTGAAGGTGTTAAGTATGCTGAGTGGGCTGAAAAAAGCTACGAACGGAAGGGATTTGACACCCCTTCCGGAAAAGTCGAGATATATTCGAAGGTTCTTCAAGATCACGGTTACGAACCTCTTCCCAACTACAGAGAACCCATTGAAAGCCCCTTATCTTTAACATGTCTTGCAGAAATCTACCCGCTGGTTTTGACCACCGGGGCAAGGAATGACGCATACCACTGCTTTCGTTGCCAAAACCTGCCGGTTTCTCACATGCAAAACCAGGAACCCATGGTTGAGGTTCACCGGGAGAAGGCCAAAGAGCTGTACCTGCAGGATGGAGAAACTGTTGTAGTTGCGTCGCCACGCGGGAGGATAGAGTTGAAAGTAAAATATACCGATAAAATTGACCCGAGAGTGATTAGCATTCCGCATGTCTGGGAAAAAGCAAATGCCAATGAATTGACGGACAATATCATTCTTGACCCCGTAACCGGATTGCCTCCGGACAGATCAATGCTTGCCAGGATCATCAAAAAGGAATAGCTAAGCGGAGCCTCTTTTTCTTTCCAAAAGTTCACCAGCCGGTACGTTGCCATGTCCTTGCCGAAAATAAGTCAGCCAGGATGTCCGCATTCCCGTATTAATAACGAATCAAATATTTTGGCAAAAAGAAAAATTTATTACTACTACAATGGATATTATTATATAATGTAATAATAAATGCGCAACAGGATTTCACATGAAGGATTGAAAAATGGGTAGATTGGTAAATCCTTGGTTTTTCAGCGATAAGACACCGAATGGTCTGCGGTATTTTTATAGCGGTTGACCATGGAGCAGCTAAAAAGTAAACCTGATCGTGTTAGGCACACTAAAGTCTAAAAAAACTGATATAGTATTTTAAAGCTCAACCTCCTCTCCATTAACCCATTTCCGTTAAACCGTTAAATTACGGGCGGATTGGGTTTCTTTTTTTAACTGACTTTAAGATAGGTTAGGGCGGCGACCAGAAGAAGCAGGATCGCCACTCCCACATAAAAATTATGCCGGTCCCTTTTAGCCTGCCTCCGCTCTCTAAGCAGTTCCTTCTTCTCAGGCGAGACGTATTTGACACTTTTCAGCTTTCTGCCTTCTCGCGGGCGGAACTCATATATTTTTGCCTGTTTCCTTTTATCCGCCATTTCACACCTGCGCCATCTTCAAGGACAGCAAATCCTTTTTCCAAGCCGTACGTTTCATTCCTGTCATCCTTTCAAAATCTCCACAAAAGCCTCAACATCATTAACAGGGGACTGGCAGGCGTAATTTTGACAGACATATGCCGTGGCCCTATCATCTGCGAGCCGCTGTTCCCGCACGAAAGGAGCCAGTTCTTCTATTTCTTTACCAGCCCCATCTTCCGGGTGAAAAACGATCACAGTCCGCGGGTTGTATTGGGTATGGACGGCGCTCAGCATCGCTTTTGTATCGGCTGAATCCTGCCTCCCGGCAATAACCACTTCCCGCGTTGGGCCCAGGTAAAAATCCACCCCCTGGAGAAATGAAGTATAACCCGGCGGGTGTTTCTCAACTTCTCCGGCGAAAGTACTAATTTGTTTCCCGGCTATTTCCGCCAGCTCTTCATCACCTGTCAGCCGCGCCAGGCGAAGCAGGTTCAACAACATGACCGAGTTTCCTGACGGGATTGCCCCGTCGTAAAGTTCCTTGGAACGGGCAATGAGTTGCTCGGCATCTTCACCGTAGAAAAAGAATCCACCGCTTTCACCATCCCAAAAAAGTTTGAGAGTATCCCGGGTCAATTCAACTCCCTTCCTTAAATAGCCTGCTTCGAAGGTCGTTTCATAAAGTTCCATCAACCCCCAAATCAGAAAGGCATAGTCGTCCAGGTAAGCGGGAAAGGCCGGCTCACCGTCACGATACCTGGCTAAAAGCCTGCCGTCGCTCCTTCTCAACTCCCTGTAAATGAAATCAACAGCACGGACCGCCGCGCGCGTATAAAGGGGCTCCCCGAGCGCGGCGCCGCCCCTGGCCAGCGCGGCAATCATCAGCCCGTTCCATGAAGTCAGTATTTTGTCGTCCTTATATGGGTGTACCCTTCTCTCCCTGGCCTCAAACAACTTGCTGCGAAGATTTTCGACGTAGGATGTGAACTCCCCTTTCTCCATTTTTAATTCTACCGCAAATTTTTCAGGAGTTTCCAGGATAAGGTTGGGAATACTGCGGCCCTCAAAATTCCCACCCAGGGTAATGTTATAAAGCCGGCAGAAAGCTTTCCCGTCCTGGTCACCCAGCACTGCCGTGATTTCCTCAGGGTTCCAGACGTAGAACTTACCTTCTTCCCCTTCGGAATCGGCGTCCTCGGCAGAATAAAACCCGCCTTCCGGTGAGGTCATATCCCTGAGGACGTAAGTAAATATCTGTTTGGCCAGCCCGGCGTAAAGCTCCTTGCCTGTCACCTGGTAGGTCTCAGTATAAGCTATGGCCAGCAGCGCATTATCGTAGAGCATCTTTTCAAAATGCGGGACCAGCCACTTTTCGTCTGTCGCATAACGTGAGAAACCATAACCGATATGGTCGTAGATCCCCCCCCGGTACATGGACTCCAGCGTCTTTTCAACCATGGAAAGGGCCTGTTTCTCCCCGCTCCTCTTCCAGTAGCGCAGAAGGAAGGTGAGGGTATGCGGCGTGGGAAACTTCGGCGCCCGGCCAAAGCCGCCGTACTGCCGGTCAAATATACCCCGCAGTATCTTAAAAGCCCTGTCCAGGACATCCGCGCCGACCTCGCCTTCCGGGACAGCGTCAAAGCGTGGCTGAATCGCGCCAACCACCTCTTCCCCGGCTTTGATCACCCTATCCCGCTGCTGCTCCCAGCTTTCAGCTACCCGGGTCAGAATATCCACCAGCCCCGGCATCCCCCGGCCTGCCTTTTTGGGGAAATAGGTCCCCGCAAAAAAAGGCTTCTTCTCAGGGGTCATCAATACCGTCAGCGGCCACCCTCCATGCCCGGTCATGGCCTGGCAGACCGTCATATAGATATGGTCAATATCCGGCCGCTCCTCCCGGTCCACTTTTATTGCAACATACTCCTTGTTAAGGATCTCAGCGACCTCTTCGTCCTCAAAGGACTCTCTTTCCATTACATGGCACCAGTGACAGGTAGAATAGCCGATACTGAGAAATATCAATTTATCTTCTGTTCTCGCTTTTTCAAAGGCCTCCTCACCCCACGGATACCAGTCCACCGGATTGTAGGCGTGCTGCAACAGATACGGCGACTTCTCCTGTGCCAATCTATTGGGCTTGTTATTCGTCGTCATCGGGCGTCACCTCCTTGTTAACTTAAATTATCCATAATTCCTTTATAAATTATTTTCAATTATTATCCATCATATTCTTTATACTATGTGTTAAATATTGTATAATGAACTGATGTAAATGAACATTGGTTTTATATTGCGTAATTTATTCTGCAAAAAATTGGGAGGAACGCAAATAAATGAAACATACTATCAGAGAATGTACGTTAGATGATATTCATATACTTCGTGAATTTTCTTACAAAACATATAATGAAACCTTTAGACATATGAATACGCCATCTAACATGAAAGCCTATCTGGAAAAGGCTTTTGATATTAATAAACTACGTGATGAACTGTTAAACAGCAGTTCATTATTTTATTTTCTATATGCCGATGAAGAATTGGCAGGTTACTTTAAATTGAATGAATACGCAGCACAGACTGATATCAATGACCCACAATCCATAGAAATTGAAAGAATATATGTGACAAAATAATTTCAAGGTAGAGGCTTCGGAAGCATTTTATTGTATAAGGCAATTGACATGGCAAGTATACGAAAAAAATCATACATATGGCTTGGCGTCTGGGAAAAAAACGATAAAGCTATTTTGTTTTATAAGAAGAATGGATTTTATGTAATCGGCCAACATTCCTTTTTTATGGGAGAAGAAGAACAAACAGATTTTATTATGCGTAAAGATTTTAAAATTTAACTACTTATGTCTCGCAACATTCATTTGAAACGTAATCATTTTGGGTAATTTACAATCTCATTACTAATTCTTCGTTGAAGTAATATTTTACGTACTGCCGTAAGTCATCTTCAGGGGCATGCTGGATACTTCGGAGTATAGATTAATTATTTTATGATAAGTAAGCCATACAGCCAGACAGTCATAGCATGTTAAAGAAAAACAACTCTCTTCGTTGGTAAAGCTTGAAATACAATGACATAACCTCTGTGGTGGTTGAATAGCAGCTTTATTTTAGTTTTATTAATATTCGTTAATTTGCTAGAATAAATATTGACTATAGTGGGGTACTCCCGCTCTGGTATTTAATAATAAAGGAGAGTGGTCCCATCATTATGGGTGACGACACGTCATTCAGTCTATTTTTGGCGCTGAAAATCTTACTGGCACTATTTCTGGTCTTTTTGAACGGCCTCTTTGTGGCAGCAGAATTTTCATTTGTTAAGGTAAGGCCCACCCGGTTGGCCCAACTGGTGGCGGAAGGGAACCCGCGTGCCAAAAGTGCCAGGATTTGTGTCGAAAACATTGATGCTTATCTTTCAGTTTGTCAACTGGGTATTACCCTGTCCAGCCTGGGCTTGGGCTGGCTGGGCGAACCGGTGGCAGCAAAACTTTTGGAACCCCTGCTGCATGCCATAGGGGTGACAGCGCCGACGGCAGTGCATTCCATCTCCTTTATAGTTGCCTTTATACTGGTCACTTTTTTACATGTGGTATTTGGTGAATTGGTGCCCAAGTCGCTGGCAATTCAGCGAGCAGAAAATATCACCCTGTGGTTGGCCGGTCTCATGCGGATGTTTTTTTATCCCTTTTACCCTGGGATTGTTGTATTTAACGGTACAGCCAACCGAATTTTGCGGCTGCTGGGGATTCAACCGGCCAGTGAGCACGAGGAAAGCCACAGTGAAGAGGAACTACAGATGCTAGTATCCGAAAGTTATAAAGGCGGGCATTTAGACAAGAATGAATGGCGTTTGCTCCAGAATGTATTTGAGTTTGAAAAACGGGTAGCCAGGGAGGTTATGTTACCTCGTCCAGAAGTTGTTTTTCTGGACAAGAGAAAGCCCCTGGAGGAAAACCTGGAAATTGCCCGTAAGACAGAGCACACCCGCTTCCCACTGATAGACGGGGACAGTGACCATGTGGTGGGGCTGGTACACATTAAGGACCTGTTTAAACTGCCAGCCGGGTCCACTATTGACCAGGTGGAACGCAATATCATGATGGTGCCCGAGGGTCTTCCTCTGGATCGCATGCTCAGGGAATTTCAACAAAATCACCAGCATATGGCGCTGGTTGTAGATGAGTACGGCGGTACCAGCGGTATTATTACAATGGAGAATGTACTAGAAGAACTGGTTGGAGAAATTCAAGACGAGTTTGACCAGGAATCTCCCCAGGTGACAACGGAAAAGGAAGGCACATTTATTGTGGACGGCCGGATGCTTCTGGAGGAGGCATCAGAAATGTTCTGCTTAAAGGTGGATGAAGAGGAAGAATACGATACCCTGGGGGGCTTTGTTTTTGGAAAACTGGGCAAGCGTCCCCGGGTAGGTGATGTGGTGGAACTGCCGGAGCACCATTTGGAGATAGCCGAAATGCGGGGCCTACGCATTCACCTCATTCGTTTAAATATATTAAACAAAAACCTGTGTGAGGACAAACTTACCGCATCATAAAAACTCCGGGCTTTAGCCCGGAGTTTTTATGATTAGGATTCCCGCAAAAAACACCGGCCTGTTTTCCTCTTTGGCTTTGTTAAACGCCTCTTCCCCCCAAGGATACCAGTCCACCTGTATCCAACCTAATAAATCTCCATAAAAAAATTAGCCGATTAGTTAAACAGTGTCAACTTTTTGGATTACAAACTATATCATGGTATATCAAACCCTTCTGCAGATATTGCCATACACTGGAGGGAACTTTAGTGATCTTCCATGAAGTTAATTGGCTTCGCGCAGGCGCCGGCAAGCTTTGCCCGCAAGTGAAAAAGGCTGCTTTGGAGTGGTATCGCCCGCTTAAAAGGGTACCCTGCTTTTTGCAAAAACCATTCAAATACCTAAAACAGCTTTGGCGTAAAATACCGGTTATTGTTCAGGTAGCGGAAAGCAGATCGGAGTCGTGCTCTTTTACGGATCTGGCAAATTCCGCGAACTGCACTGTTCAACGGACCCTATCGCTAATAAATGCATTTTCCACCAGAGTAAGCTCAAGGCAACTGGAATTATTGGCGCAAAACAAACTTGTTAAGAAAATTTGGTATGACCGTGAGGTTAGGACTGTGCTTGACGTGGCTTCTCCAGCGGTCCAGTCCGCGCCATTGTGGGAACACGATATTACAGGCAAGGGAATTGTAGTAGCGGTGTTGGACACGGGAATTTATGAGCATCCCGATTTATCCGGGCGAATTGTGGGGTTTAAAGATTTTATTAAACAAAAAAAGAAACCTTACGATGACAACGGGCATGGCACTCATGTCGCCGGAGATATAGGCTCCAACGGGAGTCAATCCTCTTTTCTATACCGGGGGCCTGCTTCCGAAGCCAGCCTGGTAGGGATAAAGGTCCTGGATAAGATGGGTTCGGGTCTACTATCCACCGTTATTGAAGGTATCCAGTGGTGTATCGACAACAAAGAAAACTTGGGCATCAGGATACTCAACATATCACTGGGAAGCACGGCTACAGAGTCTTATACCGACGACCCGGTCTGCCAGGCTGTAGACAAGGCTTGGTCAAACGGGATCGTGGTTTGTGTTGCGGCGGGAAACGAAGGACCACAGTCAACAACCATCAGTTCACCCGGCATTTCTCCCCATGTGATTACAGTTGGCGCAGTGGATGACAAAAATACAGTAGCTCTGAATGATGACCAGGTGGCTGAGTTTTCCAGCAGGGGACCTACCATTGACGGACTGATAAAACCTGATTTGTTAGCTCCCGGGGTTAATATTATTTCCTTACGTTCACCCTGCTCAAAAATTGATAAACAGAGTAAAGAATCCAGGATTGCCACCCGGTATTTAGCGCTTTCCGGAACATCAATGGCAACACCGGTATGCTCCGGGGTGGTTGCCCAAATGCTGCAGTCTGACGGCTCACTAACCCCGGACCAGGTTAAAAAACGACTTATAGAAACTTCAAAAACACTTGCCGGTCTTGATCCTAATATTCAGGGGGCGGGGGTTATAGACGCCATAAGGGCAACCGGTATAATGGCTGAAGTTTGATGCGTATCAAATATCCAGTTGGCCGATACCAAAGATGTAGGTGCGACTTCATTTTTCGTTTTATTGGAGCCGGGAAACTACAGGGCTGTTGACTTTTCCAGATGAGACGGGTAGAATTTTTTTGAGGACAAAATTTCATTTTACAAAGGAGAACTTTGATGCGCTTCTAATCCTGCTGTTACTTTAAGACAATCACATTCATTTGTGAATGCTTCTCCAGCAGGATTGGTATGCCCTTGAGGCGAATATATGTCTATTTTTTTGCTTTTATCAAAGCATATTATTCATTATGCACAGACCATCCTCTCTGGAGAAAAGGGAGGTTTTTTTATGCTTCTATTAGAGGCGAACAATATCAAAAAACAATATGGAGACCGTCTGGTTTTCAGTATCGATAGTTTAAAAATTTACCAAAACGACCGGATTGGTGTTGTCGGCATCAATGGCTGCGGGAAAACGACGCTCTTAAATGTTTTAACCGGTAATGAGTTTCCCGGGGAGGGGACAGTACGGCGTTACGGCGGACACGCCTATATCACCCAATTGGATGATCCCCCTGACCGTGCTTTGGACCGGATGATGGGTAAAAAGTTTCGCGTTCCTGATAGCGAATGGGAAACTATGAGCGGTGGAGAAAAGACCCGTTTAAAAATTGCCCGGGGATTCAGTGCCCCCTGTTCAATCCTGTTTGCAGACGAACCCACCTGCAACCTTGACCTGGACGGGATCCGGCTGCTGGAAGAACAGCTAAAAAAGTTCGAGGGAGCACTGGTGATAGTTTCCCACGACCGGTCCCTGATGGATGCGCTGTGCGCCAAAATACTGGAAATCGAAAGTGGAAAAGTGACCGAATACGCCGGCAACTACAGTGATTACAAGCGGCAGAAGGAGGCTGAAATCGAGAGGCGCCGGTTTGATTACGAACAGTATGTCAGGGAGAAGCACCGGCTGACCGCAGCCATCATAGAGATTAAGCAAAAATCTGTGGCGATGAAAAAAACACCATCCCGCATGGGCAACTCGGAAGCCCGGCTCCACAGGCGCAAGACAGGCCAAAAAATGGCCAAGGTGGATAGAGCGGCAGCGGCCATAGAAAAGAGAATCGGGCAGTTGGAGAAAAAAGAAAAACCGGCGAAACCTGTTGAGGTTAATATGTACTTGCAGGAACAAGGCCGGCTGTACTGCCGCTCAGTCATCACTGGGCAGGAAGTCAGCAAATCTTTTGGTAATAAGCTGCTGTTTGATAAAATCTGTTTTGAGGTGCCTGCCGGAAGAAAAGTCGCTCTGGTCGGGGACAACGGCAGCGGGAAAACTACTCTGCTCAAAATGATTGCGGCGGGAGAAAAAGGGATCACCTTGGCGCAAAATGCGCGTATAGGCTATTTCCGCCAGGATCTTGGCATTCTGGATGAAGAGAAAACGATTCTTGAGAATGTAATCAAAGATAGTGTTTTCACTCAGCGCGATGTTCGGTTGATGCTGGCGCAATTACTGTTTAAGGATGAATATGTCCATAAAAAGGTCAAAGTGTTGAGCGGGGGGGAAAGAGTAAAGGCAGCGCTGGCCAAAATCTTTGTCAGCGGGTATAACATTATTGTGCTGGATGAGCCAACCAATTACCTGGACATCTATTCTCTGGAAGCATTGGAAAAGGTAATGAAAGAATACATGGGCGCCATCTTGTTCGTATCTCATGACCGGAAGTTTATCGACGAAATTGCCGACCAGGTCATCGTCCTGCAAAAGGGAAAGGCCCTCCAGTATGCGGGGAATTACAGCGATTACCTGCAGTATATGGAGTCAAAAAACCAGCAAAAACCTGAACAAGAACGGATCATGCAACTGGAAAACCGTCTAAATGAAGTGGTCGGGCGTTTGTGCGTCTCAAAACAGGAAGATGTCGAAATTCTGAACACCGAGTATGAAATAATACTTAAAGAGTTAAAACGATTGAGAAAAAGTGGGTTATAGAAGCTTATCGACCTACTTGAAATTCCCCAAAAAAGATACCGGTAACGGAGCCAAAAATACTGTCTGGTATCATAAATCAAGTACTAAGACGGCGGTTATTAATTAATATAATCGCCGTATGTTTTTGCTATCACATGGGTCAACAATTAATAAGTCAATATTTATATTAATAAGTCAATTTTTATATTAATTTGTCTTATGAAATATTACATTAATGAGAGGAACTGCAAATTTTCCGCCGAAATTAACCATAAAAAGGAGGTATGGGTATGTTAAGAAAAACTGTCATGAGCATGGTACTTGTTTTCATCCTGACTCTAGCCCTTGGCCTGGTTACAGCGCAGGCTAAAACAACGGACAGCAAAACACCTGCAGTCGATGTCATGACCCAGGCAATCGGCTCGGCTGCGAAGGAAGCAGACAACAGCAGCAGCCTGGCTACCGTCACCAGGAAACAGATCAACGACAATATCTACGAGTACACTATGGTTATTAAAGTTGGGAAAGGTCAATATGATAAGATCGGCATTCACAGGATCGTAAAGGAAGAATCCCCTTGGGTCCCCATTGCGGCGGAAAAAGCAGTCATGATGATACATGGTGATTCCTGTAATTTTAACACTGCCTTCGGAACAATACCGGGTCAGCCGGCTTCGGACTCCCTGAGCGCCTTTTTAGCGCAAAAGGGCGTTGACGTCTGGGGAATCGACCTGCGGTGGACATTTGTCCCCGATACTGCAACCGACTTCTCATTTATGAAAAAATGGGATACATCAAGGCACATTAAGGACATCAAGCTAGCCGTGAAGTTTGCCAGAGCTGTCAGAGCACTGACCGGAAGCGGTCATGGGAAAATTTTCATGCTCGGTCATAGCCGGGGCGCCCAGTTCTTATACGCCTATGCCAATAGGGAATCACAACTACCGGAACCTGCCCGCGACCTCAAAGGGATTATCCCCATGGACATGGTCTACAAGTTTTCTCCGGCAGACAGTCAACTGGCCCAGGCAGCCCTGGAACGTTACCAGGCCTATAAATCCCTGTACGACTCCGGAACCTACGTGAACAGTGACGGGCAGAATCTCAAGGGCCTGGCCTGGTTGACTGCTTCCGATCCCGATGGAATATCCCCAATAATTCCGGGGTTTACCAACAAACAGGCTGCCCTGTCTGTATTAACTGCAACCTATGCCACCTACCAGCCCCTTCAGCCTATCACCCCTTTCTACCACTACCTTGCTGGTACATTTGACGAGAACGGCTTCCCGGATGGACTCCAGTATGTAGAGCAAATGGACAAGATTTTAGGAATCGCCCTTGCCAGTCCCAGTTTCCAAAGTATGGGGGAGATTATCGACGGAGAGGCCATCATTAGTGGCGCTGTTGACGTGCCCTATGACGATCACCTGGCCGACATCAAGCTTCCTGTGCTTTACGTGGGTGCGGCTGGAGGTATGGGAGAATACGGAGTCTATACCACCACCCTGCTGGGAAGCAGTGATGTAACAGTACAAGTAGTCACCTTGCTGCCGGCAGAGGCCAAAGCGCTGGACTACGGGCACGCCGACTTAATTTGGGCGGATAACGCTGAAGAGCTGGTTTGGGAGCCGATCTACAACTGGCTTGAGCTCCGATAAACACGTGAGGGAAGCTGCACAACAATATCAATCAGCGCCATATCGGCGCTGATTTTCATTATCGCGGTTGTAGAAGCTTATAGCTTTACTTAAATTTAAATAATATATATAATACTGGTAATAGGTTAAGAGCTTTGGTCTGGCATCACAAAATTCAATATTATGACGGCGGTTATTAAATAACGTAATCGCCGTATGTTTTTGCTGTTTTTTTATCAGGAGAAGTTCATGGAAAGGTGGTTTTGCAATGCCCAGGCAAATATTTATAACAGCAATAGATCAAGAAAGATTACAGAAACTCATAAATGAAGCAAAAGAGTTTAATGCAGGCAGCAAAGAATACCTCAAAAACCTTGAGCGGGAACTAAAACGGGCACATGTGGTAGCTTCCGAAAAAATTCCTCATAATGTGATTACCATGAATTCAAAGGTATCGTTGAAAGACTTAGACTCCGCTGAAAAAATGATTTATACGCTGGTTTACCCCTCTGACGCCAACCTGCTGGAAAACAAGATTTCTATACTGGCGCCTGTAGGGACGGCAATTCTCGGCTTCCGTGAGGGAGATGTCATTGAATGGGAAGTTCCTGATGGCCGGGTTAGGCTGGAAGTAGAAAAGATCATTTACCAGCCGGAGGCAGCCGGTGATTTTGATTTGTAGAAAAAGCCCCATTTACGGGGCTTTTCCTTTTCTTATGATTCCATTTGCTTGGCCAGAAACCCGGCTGCCGTTTCAGCCAGCTTGGTTTCCAGGTTCCCCAGCGCTACCCCTGGTTCTTTGGCAGCGATAATTACCGCGCCCACTGGATCACCTTCGGTAATAATCGGCGCTACCACTGCGGAACTGTAACTAATGTCCTCATCAGCAGTTAGAAAACAAGGTTCATTAAATACTACCATCTTTCTTTCAGTCATTACTTTTTCGACATCCGGGCTAACCTGTTTATTCATCAACTGCTTTTTAGGCGCCCCTGCGACAGCTATGATGGTATCCTTATCAGCAATACATGATATCTGGCCTAGTGATTCATTTAGTGAATCGGCATATTCTGTGGCAAATTCACCCAATTCACCTATCGGCGAGTACTTCTTTAAGATAACCTCCCCTTCTCTATCGGTAAATATTTCGAGGGGATCTCCTTCCCTGATCCTCATTGTCCGCCTGATTTCCTTCGGTATCACTACCCGGCCTAAATCGTCAATACGGCGAACGATTCCTGTTGCCTTCATCTTCTCTGTCACCCCCTTTCACTGTATTATACGCAGACATACCTTAAATTAATCAGGATAGGAAAACAATCTTATTTAGGGTATTTGCCAACAAATCTCCCATTCTCTGCAGTAAAGCTTATGAACTCCATTAATTACGTCCACATCTGCATAAAATGCCTGGGCTGCAAAATGCTACCGCCTGAAAGAAGCAACTTTTCATACCTTCATTTGCCATTATGCACGGTCACAGACTGTGCAATTTTGGCGCGGAATGGAAGGTTTTATCGAAGTCAAGGGACTGAAGTTGATTAACACCCCCTATGCTTTTCTTGGCAATTACCCCGGTTCCGTTATTAGTTTTCGCGAAAATGGAATTTATATTAATAAAAGATTTTCCAATTTGTGGTAGCACTGTAAAAACAACTTCCCCCTTGCCTTTGGTTAACGTAGGCGCTCGCCAGCCCGTTCGGGACTTTCACCTTATAGATGACACCCATGCCGGTCGTATACAAGCAAAAGCAGCCGTTTGGAAAACGGCTGCTTTTGCTGTGTTTCAATTATATATAAAAGAAACCTTTTATACTATAATTTAACAACATTTGAGGCCTGAGGGCCACGGTTGCCTTGGACAATGTCGAACTCCACGCTTTGACCTTCGTCAAGGGTTTTGAAACCTTCAGTTTGAATGGAGGAGAAATGTACAAATACATCCCTGCCCTCTTCAGTTTCAATAAACCCAAAGCCCTTGTCCGGATTAAACCATTTAACCTTACCAATCATGCTTTTACCTTACCTCCTAAATTTACCTCTTTTGAGGCCAACAACCCAAGTATACACCATGGCCGTCAAAATGCAAAGATAAAATTTTACATTTATCTTGTTAAATCTTTACCATTATAACCCGAAATCTCCTTTATTATTCAGCCGGCTCAAAATTTTTACAACAAACATTAATGGGATAGAAGTCACTAAGCGCTATAAGACCTCTATCCCCTATATTTAACAATTCAAGCAAGCATTGCCTCAATTCTTCTGTTTACATCGTCCCAGTTAATCAAATTCCACCAGGCCTCAACCCAGGCGGCCCTTTTGTTCTGGTATTTCAGGTAGTAAGCATGTTCCCAAACGTCTATTGTCAGCAAAGGCGCCACGCCCCACTGGGTCAGGTTCTGATGCTTTTCTGCTGTTAAGATGCTCAGTTCCTTAAAAGCCGGATTATAGCACAATACCACCCAGCCTGAACCCTCAACAGCAACGGCCGCTGCCGAAAACTGCTTTTTGAACGTTTCAAAGCTCCCAAAATGCTGCTCAATCAACTCAGCCGCTTTTCCGGTCGCCGGACCACCCCCGTTTGGCTTCATGTTATTCCAAAAGAGCGTGTGCAGGAGGTGGCCCGATCCATGGAAAGCCAGTTCCCTTTCCCAGTGCTTGATGAGGGAAAAATCACTCTTATCCCTGGCTTCCGCCAGTTTGGCTTCAGCATTGTTGAGGCCGTCTACATAGGCCTTGTGGTGAGCGTCATGGTGCAGACGCACAGTCTGTTCATCGTAGTAAGGCTCAAGAGCGTTGTAGTCATAAGGGAGCGCCGGTAGTTCATGCTTTGCCATTCATAATAAGCCTCCTTGTTATAATATCGCGGCAATGCTTTGATAGAATTCCTTCACCGCTTTGAGCCTGCGGTTCACAGCCTCCCACCGGACCAATTTCAAAAAGCTGTCAACATAGTCATCTCGTGTCGAAAAAACTTTGCAGTAGGCGTGCTCATAGACGTCCAGGACCAGCAGGGGCAAAACGGACCATACACCTTCGGAATGGTCATCTGCAAAGAAATTCCTCAGGACACCGTCTTTCAGATCAAAACCAAGGACCACCCAACCCCTTGAACACCTGGCCAGCCCGGCAAATTGTTTTTCCCATTCCTGCTTTGAACCAAAATCCCGTTCAAGCAATGACATTACCTCTGCTGACGGTTGGGAATCCTCATTACCAATATTGCCGAAATACAAATCATGCAGCCTGACTGAATTCAACGCATAAGCTTGTTCCTTTTTCAAAGAACGAAGCGGGCAGTAGGTGGGGTCCACACAGGTAGTATCGGCCCTGATTAGCCGGGCCTCAATTTCCTTGAGTTTGGCCGCGTGCACCTCAGGATAAAGCCTGTTATGTTCTTCCAGTTGCTCTTTTGAAAATTTAGGAGGGTCATTTGTATTGCCGCCAAACCTCATTAGCCACCCCCCTTTTTATACTTCCATAATATTTTAAGCAGCTTACAACTGAATTACAAAAATATTAATAATTTATTAATATTAGGTCTTCTACGTACACTCTTCACTCTCAAATTTGTACCCAATGCCCCAGACAGTTTTGATATAGCAGGGGTTTGACGGATCTTTCTCCAGCTTTTCCCTCAGCCTCCTGATATGGACGGTTACAGTATTATCATCCCCATAAAAAGCGCTGTCCCAAACCTGATCCAGGAGATTAGCCTTGGTGAATACCTTGTTGGGGTTGGAAGCCATTAACCACAAGACTTCGAACTCCTTGGGGGTCAGTTCAATCTTAAGGTTGTTTTGCGTTACTATGCGCTTGCTGTAATCCAGGATAAGGCCATCATATTTCAGGACCTGTCTTTGCTGTTTAGCCGGTTCACCAAGCCTTCGCAAAACAGCTTTAATGCGCAGGGCCAGTTCGGTCGGGCTGAACGGCTTGGTCTGGTAGTCATCGACGCCCATCCGGAACCCGACTACCTTATCGACCTCATCGCTCCGGGCCGACAATATAATCACCGGCATATCATGATACTGCGCCTTTAGCTTCTGGAAGGTTTCGAAACCATCCATGCCCGGCATCATGATATCCAAAACCACCAGTTCGGGTGGCTGGCGCCGCGCTTTTTGCAGCGCCTCTTCACCGCTAGCGGCCAAAATCACTTCAAACCCTTCCTTGCTAAGTGTATGCTGCAAGATCTTCTGTATTTTCGGGTCATCGTCAACCGCCAGTATACGTGGCATTGATCAAAACACCTCCCCCAGAATTTCCCGTCCAGCCACAGGCAGTGTAAAGGTGAAAACGCTACCCTGCGAACGCCTGCTGGATACTGTTATATTCCCTCCGTTTAACTCAACAAGCTTCTTGGCCAGAGTCAGGCCGATACCGGTTCCGCCGAAGTTCCTTGAGGCGGCGCCGTCAACCTGATAGAAAGGGTTGAATATTTTTTCCAGATCCCGCTCGTCTATGCCGATGCCGGAATCCTTGACCGATATGTTGACGGAGTCAGTCGCTTCTTCCAGACCTGCCTCAACAATAACGATCCCGTTCGGCGCCGTAAATTTGAGGGCATTGGACATAAGGTTGGTTAAGACCTGTCCGGCCTTGTCTTTGTCCGCCAAGACCTTAATACCCCCGGGGCAGGGGATTGTCTCGAGGACTACACCTTTATTTTGAAACAGCGGAGCCATACGGCGCACAATGTCCTCGATTAACTCAGCTACTAAAAACTCTTCTTTATATACCACGGTCTTACCGGCCGCGATTTTGGAAAGGTCCAGAAAGCCGTTAATCCTGACCAGCAGTTCCTTGCCGCTGTCGTTGATTTCATTCAGGTAATCCTTCTGTAAATCATTCAACTCGCCGGCAGCCGGGTCCATCAATAGTTCTGTAAAGGCAATAATGGCAGACAGGGGCGTACGCAACTCATGGTTGGTATTGGCGAGAAATTCATCTTTGAGACGGTCCTGTTCCTGCAGTTGCCGGTTGGCGTGCGCCAGCAGTTCTCTTTGTTCAGCCAGCTTGCTGTTGGTCTCATAAAGCATGCCTACGGCTTCATCCGAAAGAGCCTTGAAAATAAAAGCATAGGAAAACACTTTAAATACATGTCCCAGCAGGTTATATACGTCATACGCGTTGCTGTAAAAGGTAAAGGCCACCTCACTAAGTGCCCCGAGGACGAGGGCGAGACACAGGTAATAATCCTGTTTGGCTACTTGCTTCTTTTGAAGCAGCTTTGCCGCGGCCAGCAGCAGTAAAAAAATCACAACATATTCTAAGATCACCTTGATCTGGGTCTGACTGCCGGCAACTGGATTATACATGGGGGGGAGAATCGGCAGGAACAAGGCTACCGCCACAATCAGTACCAAAGTAGCCAGACTAAAAGAGGTCAACAGTAAAGTAACCTGTCCCACCTTCTTTACCTTACTGCCGCAAAAAATTGCCGCAACCAATCCAGAGCTGAGTAACAGGTTAAATATTATCCAGTAGGTAGATGCCTTGTTAACTGAGTTTGGCGTAATAAAAGCGGGCATACCCAGGTAAGATACAGCGTGGGCAAATTCAATAAGAGCTACCCCGCCAAAGGTGAGGCACAATATCAGCATTCTTAATTCATGCTTGTACTTATAATCGTACCAGCTCATGAGGGAAGAACAGACGGCCACGATGATACCCACAAACTCCATCACCATATGGACACCGGGGTAAACATCTTTATTAACAACCACATAAAACCTTCCCGCCAAAAAAGTAAGGAAAAGGAAGAACAAGACCGACAAGGCCAGCTTGGGCAGAAAGCTTTTGTCTGTTAGAACACGTTCCTTTACTAAACCGGCAGTAAACAATTGGAGTAGTCCTCTCTTTTTGGATAATCTCTTACCAGGTACCGTCCATGATCTTTCAATCACGAACTTATCAATGAAATTCGCTCAAAATGACAAGATACCTTTAAAAAACTGAAACCTCTGGCGTGACAATAAGAAAAGCGCCGTTAACTCATCTGAGGCACAGGCGCTCCAGTTTTTTTCAAGATAGTTACACACGCCGCTATCGCGGCGGCGTGTATTATGAAAACACCAGCGATGTAGGCGCGATTTCAATCCCACACGGCGAGCGGCGCCGAACTTGGGATCTAAAGTAACTTTTGTGCGAATGAATTCGCACCTACATTTCAGGGTAGTTCTATATACCGCATTATACCTTGGGATATAGTCGAAAATGTTGTTATGAAGATAAAAAATTCTCTTTACCCTGAAGGTGATATACATGCTTTCTTATCTGCTGGTACTGCTGTTTTGCACCATGGATCATTTATTTACCTGCTGGGAGCTCGGTACAGCATTGGCTCATGAATTAAACCCCTTACTGATAGGCCTGATGAGCCTGCCCGTGAGTACATCGCTGCCGTTAAGGCTGCTCTGGATCCTTGCAGCGCTCCTGGCATTGCGCTTCTTAACCAGATTTGAACCGGCCTTCATCGAAAAGTGCCTGGGTGTCCTGGTTGTGGTATACGGCCTGGTTATAGCATACCACGGCACGGTTATTTACAGAATTGTACATACCGTCTGGTACGTTAACCTTTCAGGCTGTGGCTAAACTAATTTTTACAGCGTCAGCAGTCTGCCGTTTTTTTTCAGCCAGGCCCGGTGTACTCTGTAGCCGGGGTAGATTTGTTCAACCAACGCCCAAAACTTTTTGGAATGGTTCATCTCCACCAGGTGGGCCAGTTCATGTGCGACAATATAATCCAGAACCGGCAGGGGGGCCATCACCAACCGCCAGTTAAAATTCAGGTTTTTTTGCTGTGAACAGCTGCCCCAGCGGGTTTTTTGTCCCTTGATAAACACCCGGTTAAAGGACAGTTTTAACTTTTCATTCATTACCCGTATTCTCTGGTTAATCAAAAGCCGGGCCATTTGGCGCAGCCACCGCTCCAGTACTGCGGAGGCGTTCCCCTCCAATCCAGGCGGAAGCACCACTACCAGCCTGGCCTCCTCCACTTCTACCGCGCCGGTAGAGCCAGTCTCTACACGGGTCTCAACCAGGTACTGCCTGCCCCGGTAAAAAACAATGCGGCCTTGAGACTGGTTGGCCTGCCTCGCGGCAGTCAGACGAGCCGCAGCCTCCAGCTTTTGAAGGATCCAGGATTTCTTTCCCGTTAGAATATCTTTTAATTCAGCCAGGTTAAAAGCTTCGGGAGCCACTACCTCAAGAGCGCAGGAATCCAGGCGCACCTGCAGGAGCAGGCGCCTGGCCCGGCTGCTTATCCTTACAGTATAAGGAACTATACAGCCGTCAAGAATAATTGAATCCCTCATTTCCCGAGATGAAGACATAACAACTCCCTGACTCTGGCGGCGCGCTGACTATACAGGACGGGACGCTAATTTCCGGGCTTCTTACTGGCTGCAGCAGGAACCAGGACCCGGGCACTCTTGAGGATTGGCAGCGCCGCAGCAGGACTTAAGTTCATCATTGGCCGGCTTACCCACCGCACTGGGTAAAAAAGGAGCCGAGATTAGCTTTTTCAAATTGGTACTGCCACACGCCGCGCATTTCAACTCACTGTCCTTGCCCGGCAGGTGGATAATTTCAAATATTTTTTTACAGTCGCTGCATTTGTACTCAAAGATAGGCATACTTTACCTCCGTAATAGATTTAAAAACCTAACATATTTTCTGCGTTTTTTGTTTGAATCCTTCACGCTAAAAAAAAATACCTATTGCGAAGTTTCACCATATGCGGTCCCACGCCAGACTGTTGGGAACCACCCTGAAAATGTAGGTGCGAATTCATTCGCTCATGACCCCATAAAAATGCAGAAAAGTCCCTGTAGAAGTCCCTTAAACTGCTCCGCAGTGCAAGTGCGATTGAAACCGCACCACATAAAGACTGGACAACTTATGAATAAAAATGGTATTCATTTTTCTGATGGTACCGTACCATTCGTATGGAAGTTATTCTGCAACAGGGACCCTGCGCAGTTCAAAAATTACCGGACGGTCAGGATCGGGGCAGGCCCAGGTGGTGCATTCACTATCCTCGCTCCACGGGAAATTGCCTCCGTACAGGAGCGCAGCCACGGCTGAGCGAAGTGAATCATAAGCAAACTGGCACAGTCCTCCGGGGGTAAACTGGGTAAATTCAAAACTCTCCCCCACCTTATGACCGTAAGAACAGCTTCCCTCTCCACGAATTTCCACAATTGTGGCGATAACCTTGAACTTATACATTTTGAGCCCTCCCGCCAGGTTAAAGCATTATTTTACGTCCGTTAAATTCTCTTGCCGGTAGACTCATTCCTGCCGCAACAAGGAAATTGCTTTTAGAAATGATGCATTAACTGAACTGGCCTGAACATAATATTTATATGAGCAAACACAGATGTCACGTTGACCGAAAAAGAAATGAATACGGTAACGCTCTGTCCAAGGCGCGCCTTGAGCGGATGGAGCGTCTTAACAAAAACGCTCCCCTGGTTGAATACAATCTCCAAACCTTTTCGGGAAAATTTGAAATTTACGACCCCAATAAGAACAAGGGGAGAAAAAGTAATATTTTACTATAATATCATAACCCCCGCGGGTTACAGACAACCGTCGGTTCGCTGCGCTATTCAATCTTTTATGTAAGTCTGCGCGCTATGGAACGTACGCAAGCGCCGTAGCGCGGGTCTAATGTTTTTTTCCGAAGGATGTATAAATCAAACCGAAACAGTTCATACTATAGCCAAAGGTCTCTAAAGGCGCCTGACGCCGGGGGACCTTATATTTTTGAATTATCTTATCACAAATTAACCTTTTTTTCACCTGGATTAATTATTATGAAGCCTGCAGAAAAAACCATAAAAAATTCCTTGACATCTCCAGGTACTTGGTGTAAATTGTAACCATAAACTATACCAATTAAGTCCACAATAACTCTTAGATAAGGTAGAGTATGAGACTAAATCAGGCGACAGACTACGCTATGCGGGCAATCCTGTACCTTTCGGGGGTGCCTTACGGGCAGGTGGTAGAAGCAAAGCTAATAGCCGAAGAAGAAAATATACCTATCCGTTTTTTGTTAAAAATCTTGCGTCTTCTGACTAAAGACGGGATCGTCGACTCCCACCGGGGTGTCAACGGAGGCTATGCCCTGGCCAGGCATCCATCAAAAATAACCTTGCTGGACGTAGTTGAAGCCATTGAAGGTCCCATAGCTATTAACCGTTGTCTCTACGCCCCGGAAGAATGTAGCAAGCGTTTCAGCGAGCACTGTCCTGTGCACGAGGCTCTTTTTGAGCTCCAAAAGTCCATAACGGAGCACCTTAGCCGCTACAATTTCCAAATGCTCCGGGAGCGGGTGAAATGATTCACCCTTTTATGAAAAGCAATAGTGTACCATTTTGGTATACAATTATTTTTACCCAAATGTATACCAAATGAGTTCACTTCATTAAAAGGAGGGAAATTAAAATTGTCCATCTGTATGTCCGCTGACAAAATCCTTTACGACTTCCTGACATTAAAAAGTGACTTGGAGACATCCTTTAACCGTGTGCCCGACCAGGCCGTTAAATGCGGCTTCGGCATGCAGGGGGTGTGCTGCAGGCTTTGTGCCAACGGTCCCTGCCGGATTACTCCCACTTCGCCCCGGGGCGTCTGCGGCGCTTCACCGGACACCATGGTGGCCAGGAACTTTCTGCGGGCTGTGGCGGCAGGAGCTGCCTGCTACTTGCACATCGTTGAAAACGCGGCCGTAAATTTGCGGGAGATTGGCAGGGGCAACACCGACCTGCCTCTGAAAGGAGCCGCCCTTCTGCTCGAAATGGCTGAACGCCTTGGGGTTGCCGGTACTGATGAAAAACAAAAGGCAGCAAATCTGGCTGACCTGGTACTGGCAGATTTATACCGCCCTCGCAGTGAAAAAATGCAATTGGTAAAGAAATTAGCCTACGGTCCGCGCTACGATAAGTGGCAGGAGCTGGGCATCCTGCCAGGCGGCGCCAAGTCTGAAGTATTTGACGCTATAGTCAAGAGCAGCACCAATTTATCCAGTGATCCTCTCGACATGCTGCTCCACGTCCTGCGCCTTGGCATTGCCACCGGCTTGTACGGACTGGCTATGACCAACCGGATTAACGACATGATCTGGGGAGAACCGGAAATCAGGACGGCCAGGGCAGGCTTCGGAGTGGTAGACCCGGATTATATCAACATCATGGTTACCGGACACCAGCAGTCCCTGGTGGGCATACTGCAGGATGCCTTACTGTCTCCCGAAGCCGACACAAAAGCCAAAGCCTGTGGGGCAAAAGGCTACAAGATTGTCGGATCTACGTGCGTCGGGCAGGATATGCAACTGCGGGGAGCGCACTGTGCAGATGTATTTGCGGGCCATACCGGCAACAACTTTACCAGCGAGGCGCTGGTAGCCACCGGCGCCATAGATCTGTTGGTATCTGAATTCAACTGTACCCTGCCGGGGATTGAAACAATTTGCGAGCAAATGCAGGTACCGCAATTTTGCCTGGACGATGTGGCCAAGAAGAAAAATGCTGGATACCTAACCTTTGATATAAAGGATCGCCACAGCATCGCCGGGATAATTATACAGGTGGGCGCTGAGAGTTTTACGGCCAGGCGTAAACATGTAACCATCACCGTACCTGCTCACGGTTACGGGGATGTGCTTACCGGTTTTAGTGAAAAAACCCTGAAGAGCTTCCTGGGCGGCAGTTACAAACCCCTTATAGAACTGATTGCCGCAGGCAAAATTAAGGGCATTGCTGCTGTAGTGGGCTGTTCCAACCTGACCGCCGGCGGGCACGATGTTTTCACCGTGGGAATGACCAGAGAATTAATCAAACGCGACATTATCGTGCTCTCGGCCGGCTGCACCAGCGGAGCCCTGGAGAATGTAGGTTTAATGTCCCCATCAGCAGCGGAACAAGCCGGGGTAAACTTAAAAGAAGTCTGCCTGCAATTGGGAATACCCCCTGTGCTCAATTTTGGCCCCTGCCTGGCCATCGGCCGCCTGGAGGAAACAGCGGCAGACATCGCGGCCGAACTGGGTGTGGACCTGCCGCAGTTGCCGCTGGTTCTCTCGGCGCCTCAGTGGCTGGAAGAACAAGCCCTGGCGGACGGCGCCTTCGGCCTGGCCCTGGGACTTACCTTGCATCTGGCCATCCCTCCCTTTATTACCGGCAGTGAAATGGTCACCAAGGTGCTGACCGGCGACCTTGAACAATTAACCGGCGGCCGCGTGATCGTCGACGGAGATATTATTTCAACAGTCAACCAGTTGGAAGCGGTGATAAATGCCAAAAGATCGGGCTTGGGCCTGTAAGAGGTGAGAAAAAATGCTGAGGATATTCATTAAGCCGGAGCTGTGCGCCGGATGCAAGAATTGTCAGGTGACCTGCCTGGCCGAACACAGCCCGTCCCGTTCGGTCTGGCTGGTTAACCTTTCCGATCAGGGCAGCCGGCCGCGCAATTTTGTTGAACTGAATAACGAAGGGCAGCCCGTGCCTCTGTCTTGCCGGCACTGCGATGAACCGGAGTGTGTCAACTCCTGTATGTCGGGGGCGCTTTACAAAGACCCCGCAACCGGTATAGTCGCCCATAATCCGGAACAATGCGCCGGCTGCTGGATGTGCGTAATGTCCTGCCCCTTTGGCATGATCTTCCCGGATGCTAGAGAAAACAAGGTTTCCGTCAAATGCGACTTTTGCGCCGGTCGGGATAAACCACGCTGCGTTGAAGCCTGTCTCACGGGAGCGATTACATTAATTGAGGTACCTTCGTCGAACATAGATGGAAAGTATCCCAACCTGGCAAGGGGTGAGTAAAAAGTGAGATATTTGATTTTGGGCGCCAGCGCAACCGGGCTTAGCGCTGCCGGCGCCATCCGCCAAAACGATCCCTGGGGCGACATAACGGTACTGTCCGGTGACAGACATATTTACTCCAGATGCCTGTTGCCGGATGTACTGGCCGGCCGGAGGGACGCCGCAGCAGCTCGCTTTGTACCTGAGGACTTTCTGAGGAGAAATGGCGTCCGTTGGGCTGGCGGGGTTAAAGCTGTAAAACTTTTACCGGAGGAGAAAGGTGTAGCTGCAGACAACGGTGACAAGTTTTTTTACGACAAACTCCTGATTGCCACCGGATCGTCCTCTTATCTACCTCCGGTGGAGAATATCAACCGGGGGCGGCAGGTCTACGGCCTGCGCAACCTTGAGGACGTATGGGATATTACCAGGGCTGCCGGAAACTGCCGTCAGGCTGTCATTATGGGTGGCGGTCTGGTTGGTGTGGACGCAGCCGTGTCCTTAAATGAGAAAGGTTTGGCGGTAGTTATAGTGGAGATAGCCGGCCATATTTTGCCTCTGCAGTTGGACCAAAGGGCGGCAGCCAGCTATGAAGCATTATTCCGTAACCGGGGCATTGAAATCATTACCGGGGAAATGATGAACCGGATAATATTGGATGATCGGCAAAATGTTACCGGTGTACAGCTAAAAAGCGGCCGGGTGATACCTTGCGGCCTGGTAGTAGCCGCCACCGGCGTCAGGCCCAACATTGACTTTTTGGAGGGCACACCTGTTGAGGTGGGCAGGGGAATCAAAGTAAACGAATACCAGGAGACATCATACCCGGACATTTATGCCGCCGGTGATGTCTGCGAGTCTTTGGAAGTCTTCACCGGCAAAGTTGCGCCCACTCCTATCTGGCCTCTGGCGGTGCTGCAGGGGCAGGTTGCGGGAACAAACATGGCCGGAGGGCGCCGGAAAATAGTAAATAATTTCGCCTTTAAAAACTCAATGGAATTTTATGGACTAAACACCGTTTCCTTTGGCTTTCCCGAGGCGCCCGATACCAGCTATACGACCTATATCATGGAGAGTCCCGGCAGCTATAAAAAGTATATATTCAAGGACGGCTGCCTGCGGGGAGCCATCCTGCAGGGCGATATATCAAGGGCAGGGGTGACCGGGGCTCTAATACGTAAAAACACACCCGTTGGAGTAGCTCCCGGGAAATTATTTGATTTGAATTACGCATACTTTTTCAACCAGCGGGAAAACGGTGAGTTTGTTTTATAAAAGAGCCGAAATTTGTAAGTATATAAATTTCAGCCAAGTAATGTCAAGAAGTATTTAAAAAAAGGAGGTCTAACAATATGAAAAAATGGCGTTGCACTGTTTGCGGTTATGTTTACGAAGGAGAAGCATCCCCTGAAAAATGTCCAAATTGCGGAGCTCCGAAGGAAAAATTCGAGCAACTGACCACCTCCGGTCCGGACCTGGTGGACTGGAATAAGATCGGCGCGGCCAAAGGCTCCGGTTTTGAAAGCGATTTGGATATGCAGTTCAAAGGAGAGTGCATGGAGGTAGGCATGTATATCGCCATGGCCCGCCAGGCCGAACGGGAAGGCTATACTGAGATAGCTGAAACCATGAAGCGTATTGCCTGGGAAGAAGCTCACCACGCGGCACGCTTTGCTGAACTACTGGGTGAAGTTTTAAGTGAAAAAACGGAGGAAAACTTAAAAAGGCTGGTGGACGGCGAAGCCGGCGCCAACAGGGGGAAAAAAGACATTGCCGTCCGTTCCAAAAAGGAAGGTCAGGACGCTGTTCACGATGCCATTCATGAAGCTTGCAAAGATGAAGCGAGACATTGCATGGCTTTCCACGGGCTATTGAAAAGATATTTTCCTCAAGCGTAAAACCCGGTTTAGGGGCGACAAAGGTCGCCCCTTCTTCGTTCTTATCATTATATAAACCATGTGAATATTTTCAATCACAGTCTGGCGAAGACGTGAGAAAAAGGAAATAATATGTCCAAACTAAACATTTTATGATACATTGGAACTGAAAGGAGATGCTGTTTGTTGGATCAAAAGGTTTATGATAGGACAATTACCAATAAATATCTTGGTGTACAGAGGATAATTAAAGGCGGCTCGCCTTTGGAAACAAGGATAAAAGCGGAATCCCAGCTGGCCAAATGGGCCAGGCAGGAAAAGCTCCATAAAGAGCGGGAACGCTTTGAATCTTTAAAGGAACTGGCAGAGCTTGACACCCGGCAGGCCGGGAATGCCATCAAAGCTTGTGACAGTATACTAAAAATCAACCTTTGTTCGGCCAGTAAACTTGATTGGGCTTCTTTTTATCATGACCAGCTATTACCACCTTTCGTTTTCAAAGAACACCCGCCCCGCTACGAGCAGGTGGTCAGGGAAATGCGCATCCCCCGTAAAAGTTTTTTTAGTGAACTTATATTCCCCTCCGCCAGAAAAAAACGGCTGGCTCTGGAGGAGGCGGCAAGAGTTGCTTTCGAGGAACAAATGCGGGATTATAACGCCAAAAAAGAATCTGCACAGACCAGTTATGAGGCGCAGCGGGCAGCCTTTATAAATGAACAGTCAAAATTTAACCGCTCCGTGGACCAACTACAGCTGGATGTGGAAAAAGTACAACCATACGCCGTGGCAAGCCTGGCGCGCATAGCTTTGGCCGGTCTCGAACTGCCGGATGAAATTGAGGTGGATTTTGACGCCCATTACCACGGAACGGAAAAGCTTATCGTAATCAGCGGCATCCTGCCCGGGCCTCTTGAGATGCCCCGGATAGTGCGGTATGAATACCACGGGGAAGAAAACGGCATTTTGCCGGTAGAAATGGACCAGGACAGCTTCGAGCATTATTATGAGTCGACCTTGCTGCAGATAGCCCTGAGCGCTGTCCATAGAATATTCACATCTATTCCTGACAGGCAAATCCATATAGTGGGATTTAACGGCCTGATCGGAGAGGGAGAATCCTGTATCTTTACCTGCAAAACATCCCGTGATCTTTTTAATCCAATAGACCTGGCCCGGAATACACCTGATATGTCGTTTCAAGCTATGCAGGGAGTTATGGTCAAACCCGTGACCGGTTTAACTCCTGTTGAACCGCTCGCATGGCCGACAAAACCTACTTTTCTCCGCCCTGAAACCGGTGAAATTATTACCAAACCGGACGGCCGGCGCCAACCGGCAGCCTACCAATCAGGCGAAATCAAGAACGCAGCCAATGATCTTTTGGTAGGTTTGCTTGATCAGCTTGAGCAGGATTTAAGCAAAAGGCCCGGCGATGGTGATGTGGTACACTAATGGACGTGAGATGTGAGACGTGGGACGTGAGTATATCCTGCATTTCTATGGGGTCTTTTTCGCATGTCTCACGTGCTCTTTTATCCTGCTTTCCACTTTCGCATTTTTCACAACACCGTCTCACATCCCACGTCTCACGTCCCACGTCCCACGTCCCACGTCCCACGTCCCACGCCTCACGTCCCACGTCCCACGTCCCACGTCCCACGCCTCACGTCCCACGTCCCACGCCTCACGTCCATATTCTACGCCTTACGCCCTACGCCCTACGACCTTTTCATGGCTCAACGCATTTCGGCAAATTTCCAACAGCCCATCTGCTATAATAAAAGCCAGGAATATACTGACGAGGTTGGGGGTGCTTAGGATGGATGCTCTGCTCAAAGATCTTGCGTCCTTTTACCGGGAGCTTGACGAGTTTTTGCAGCCTTCGAACAAAGATTGCGGACTATGCGGCGCATGCTGCCTGAGGACAACATCGCTGCGGGTGTACCCCCCGGAAACGGAAAATATCAGGCGGTACGTAAAAAACGACAGATTGTTCAAGCTCTTTGAGAAGTTTGCCAGTAATTCTATTATCAGCATCTGGGGCGATACAACCGGCCACTGTCCTTTTCAGGAGGGGTTGCTCTGCTCCGTCTATCCTGCCCGCCCCTATCACTGCCGTATCTACGGTCCTTACCACCACCAGGGACGCGACCTTCTGAAAGAGTGTGTCTACCAGGGCGCAGCCAAAAGCTACAGCAGGCGGGAAGAGCTTCCCCTGATTGAAAAGCTGGATCAGCTAATTGAGAACTATCATAAACTGACCATGGAACCACAAAGTGTGTAAACCAAAACCATGAAAACTCCCTGAGCGCTTCATACCTTCCTTAGGGACATAAAAAGCACCCCTATGGCAGTGTTCAAATCCTGCCATAGGGGTACTTTCATTGACTGTCCCTTTTCCGGGGGGGGGCAGTCTCTACCCAGCTTAACCGACGTTTTTAAAGGCTTTGGCAGTAGACCCGCAAATAGGGCACTTCTCCGGAGCGTTATTTTCATGAATGTAACCACAAACCGTACACAGATAGTAATCGGTATCCGCCTTGCTGTCCAGGGCGGCCAAAGCTTTTTTGTACAGATCGGCATGGACTTTTTCCGCTTCGTTGGCGAAGGTAAATACCTTTTTGGCCTGACTGTTCCCTTCAGCTTCAGCTGTTTGGATAAAACCGGGGTACATTTGCGTAAACTCGTAGGTTTCCCCGTCTATGGCGCTTTGCAAATTTTCCCCCGTTGTTTTTATCCCTCCCAGGGCTTTCAGTTCCGCCTGGGCATGGATCGCCTCAGCCTCAGACGCCGCCCTGAACAGTTTGGCCACACCGGGATACCCTTCATCATCGGCTTTTTTGGCAAAAGCCAGGTATTTGCGGTTAGCCTGGGACTCTCCTGCAAAAGAGTCCTTTAAGCATTTTTCCGTACTCACGTTTTTCCCTCCTATTCGTTTGAAGTTTAATTATCCCAATTTCTTTGTAAATAATACCCACATCCATTTTATACGAAGGCACTGATGCCAGCAAGCCTTTTGAGGGCTTTCAGGTTGTCGCTGTCTCCGGTCCTGGCCCGGCGTAGCGCCCTCTCCAAAATGGAGATAGAACGGTCATAATCCTGACGGTTTACCGGAAAGGGGTGCCCGTCCTTACCTCCGTGCGCAAAGCTGTAACGTACCGGATCCTTACGGCTTGCTCCCGCGTTGTAAATCACCTCGGCGACAAGGGCAAACGCCCTGACCGTAGCAGGCCCGACCCCTTCTGTCGCCAGCATCCCCTCGAAGGTGGACGGCTGAAGATCATAAAGCCTGGCCAGGGTTTTTTCAATACGGTTGGCTCCCGGAACGGGATGAGCCGCCGGGAGATTCAGCGTCTTAAACTTGTCAGCGGGCATATCCGCAATCTTTTTCAGTGTGCGAATAACCTCATCCGGCCTTTGCGCCAGGTAAAGCGAGGCTTCCCTGGCCCCGGCGCTCTCCAGGGCGACCATATTTAACACAGCCCGCGCCGGTTCACCGCATACGGCCGAATGGGGTTCTTCCACAAAGGAATCCAATTTATCCCCCAGCCAGTGGTAGCGCCGCGCCCAACCGCCCGCCTGGTCCATGCCCTGCTGGACCACAGCCCACCTGCCGTCTCCGGTAAAAGCAAAGACATGGTGGTAAATCTGAAATCCGTCCTGTACTGCTGTATTGTCAACCTTGGCCGAAAGGCGGCTGGCGTACTGCAGGCAGGGCACGTCGACGGTAAGCCCGTAACGGTCGGCGTACTCCTCGATTTCCGACGGCGTTTTGCGGGAAGCCATGGCTTTTCCCCCGGCCAGGTAAATTCCCAGATCGTGTTGCCTGGGGCGTAAACCTTGCTTTAAAGCCCCGCATAAGACAGTGGTCAGGCCGGAAGAATGCCAGTCAAACCCCACCACGCAACCCAGCGCCTGGAACCAAAAGGGGTCGGAAAGCCGCTCCAGTACTTCTCCAGGGCCATACTCCTCAACCACCGCCTCAATAATAGCCGAGCTAAGCTTAACCATCCGGTCAAAGAGCCAGCGGGGGCAATGGTGTCCATGCAAGGGCAGGTTGGCTATGCCTGTTCGCATATACATCACCTCTTTGCTAGGCCTATTATACAACGAACACCAGTTCCCGGGCAATAAAAATTACCCTCCCCGGTCGCCATCAGCAATAACCGCATTTTAAAAATCCTGAAATGATTTCTTTGGAGCCTTCCCTTGCCCCATGCTGGAGACCTAGGAAGGAAATAATCCAGGTATAGAGAATACATTCATATTCTACACAAGAGAACGGTTTTCGACATGCAAAATACTTATAAGGTGGTGTGCAAGTATTGCGGAGAACAGTCCAGTTAATGATGTTGCTTGCAGTGCTTTTATTAACGGCAGGGTGCGGCAGCCAGGGCACAGAAAGCAAGGAAGTTAAGACCGCCGTTCCTGAGAAAATTGTGGTGCAGGCCCCGTTGGGACCTCCTACCGCTCCGCTTTTCAAGATGGCTGAAGAGAACCCGCTTAAAGGTACCAAGGTGGAACTGGTGATATACAAGTCCGTAGAGGAGGCTACCACCCGTGCCGTGAAGGGTGAGGCGGACTTTACCGTACTGCCTGTAAACGTGGCAGCCAAATTATATAACAAAGGCGTCGATATTTCCCTGGCCAATGTCAGCACCTGGGGCATACTTTACCTGGTGTCAACTGACAGCGCGGTTCAAGACTGGCATGACCTGACCGGCCAGGACCTTTATGTGGGGGCCAGGGGTTCTACTCCAGACGTACTGACCCGGTATCTGCTTGATAAGAACGGGCTTAAAGCAGGCGAAGTCCGGTTGAACTACCTGGAATCGCCGGAAATAGCCCAGATGATGATCAACGGGCTGGTTACAAATGCTGTGCTACCCGAACCCATGGTAACCCAGGTCCTGTTGAACAGCAAAGAATCCCGGGTAGTCAGGGATTTCTACAGTGACTGGCAACAATTCGAAGGATACTCAGCCCAACTGCCTCAGGCCGGGATGGTTGTCCGCAACGAATTCGCCAAAGCATACCCACAAGCATTACGCGAGTTCCAACAAGCCTACGCCAGGGAACTGGATTCGACCGTCGCCGACCCGGCCGGAGCCGCCCCGCTGATAGAAAAGAACCTGAAGATGCCTGCCCAGGTGTTTATCCAAAGCATGACCCGCACCCGCCTGAAATACGTTTCCGGCAGCCGGGCAAAACCCGATGTCAATACCTATCTAACCACACTTCTTGAATTGTCGCCGGATATGGTGGGAGGAAAGCTTCCCGATGAAAACTTCTTCCTGGCCGATTAGAAGCCTGCTGCCGCTTTCCGGGCTGGTCCTGTTTATCGCTCTCTGGCAAATGCTGTCCGGCCTGTATAACCATGTAATCATACCTTCGCCTGTAGAGGTCGTGCGTTCTTTCTACTCCCTGGCAGTCAGCGGAGAACTATGGGAGCAAGGCCGCCAGTCCATCGCGCGGGGACTGGCTGGATTCGGCCTGGCAGTGGGTGTGGGCACGCCCCTCGGGCTCCTGATCGGCCTCAACCCGGTGGCAGCCAGCCTCTTCAGGCCGGCAGTGGTGGTTTTACAGGTTACCCCGCTGATTTCCTGGCTGCTTTTGGCGATGATCTGGATTGGTTTTAGCGGGGTGCCGGTCTTTATCGTTTTTGTAACTACCGTACCTCTGATCGTGATCAATGTCTTCCAGGGTGTAAACGGCATTGACCGGCAGCTTTTGCAGATGGCTTCCATCTTTGGCATCAGCAAAGCGCGGATAATACGGGAGATTTACCTGCCCCAGGTGGCTCCCTACCTCATGGCCGGAGTCTCCAACGCCCTGGGTGTTACCTGGAAGGCCGTGGCCATGGCAGAATTCTTAAGCGTTCAGACAGGCATCGGGGCCAGTATGGCTGTAGCCAGGATCAACCTGGAAACAGCCGGCCTTTTTGCCTGGACCGCTTCTCTAATCGGCCTGGGTCTGGTAACGGACCGCCTGCTATCCTACCTGACCCGCCGCAAACTGAGCCACTGGATGTGATAGTTCGCTTGATTAAATTTGAACAGGTCCATAAAACCTTGGGACAGACCAGGGTCCTGGGTGATTTTTCTTTTTCTGCCGGCAAAAACAAGATCTTCTGCATCATCGGCCCTTCGGGCTGCGGTAAAACAACTATCCTGCAGCTCCTGTCCGGGCTGGAACAGCCTGATGCCGGCCGTATTACCGGGTTGGCCGGGCTCCGGGTAAGCTATGTGTTCCAGGAGCCAAGGCTATTGCCCTGGAAAACGGTAGCCGGGAACCTGGATTTCGCACTGCAGGATGTGGTATCTCCAGCCGAAAAGCAGGAACTTATCAAGAGCTACCTCAGCACGATGGGCCTGTATGAATATCGCGACAGCTATCCCAAAGCCTTAAGCGGAGGTATGAAACAGCGCCTCGCCATCTGCCGGGCCTTTGCCTTCCCGCATGACCTTTTGCTCCTCGACGAACCCTTTAAGTCACTGGACATGCCCCTTCGGCTGGGTCTGGTACGGCACGTGGTTAAAATGTGGCAGGCTGCGCCCCGCACCATTGTCTTCGTCACCCACGATATTATGGAAGCCCTGCTATTGGGACAACGGATTATGGTCCTTTCAGCCAGGCCAACCGAAATCCTTGAGACAATTGACCTGGACCTGCCTCACGAACAACGCAATGTCGGCGAGGAACCGCTAACCTCACTTTACACCAAAATGCTGGCTATGCTGGAAACCGAAAATAAAAAATATTACCCGGGACTGTAATCCGCAAATCAGGAGCATTACCCGGGTACTTCCCTCTGTGTTGATGCGGCCCCAGCAGAGGGAAAATACAAGGTATTTCTGCCAGTCCTAAATAATAGCATTTCTATAGGTCATTGTTAACTGGTTTTCGAAAAGCCTCTGGGGTAGTGGGCTTGGGGTTATCCTCCGCTCTCTTCGCAATTCAACATTTACCTTGGGATTCAAGTTGTGGTTTTGTTTTAGGCTGTTCTTTGTTGGAAACCCTGTTAACTTGCAATGATTACCTGATCTGATGAACAAGCCCCGCGTCTTTTAATAGGACGCGGGGCTTGTTTTTCAATCAACAAATTGTCCGGCAATCTTACTAGGCCTTACATACTTCCTCCAAAGCATCTTCCATGATGACCATGGCCTCGTTCAGTTGCTCATCGGTAATGACCAGCGGGCACAAGACCCTGACGACGTTACTGTAAATACCGGCCGTAAGTATGACCAGACCGCGCTTGAAACATTCCTTTGCCAGCCTGCCGGTTAGTTCTTTGGCCGGTTCTTTTGTTTTCAAATCCTTAACCAGTTCGATCCCAACCATGGCGCCCAGACCGCGCACATCCCCAATGACCGGATATTTTTCCTGCAGTTCTTGCATTTTGTGGACGATTAAGCTTCCGATCTTGGCGGCCCTGCCGGGAAGGTCTTCTTTCTTCATCATATCTATGACTTGCAGTCCCGCCACGCAGGAGAGCGGATTTCCGCCGTAGGTCCCGCCGATTTCGCCTGGATCGCAAGCCTCCATAACTTCGGCCCGCCCGGTTACCGCGCTTATGGGGAAGCCTGCTGCCAGCGACTTGGCGATAGTCATTAAATCGGGTACCACGTTGAAATGCTCAACGGCAAACATTTTGCCGGTACGTCCGAAGCCGGACTGGATTTCATCTGCAACAAACATTATACCGTGTTTGCTGCAAATTTCCTTGAGACCCGGCAGGTATTCCGGCGGCGGTACGAGGAAACCGCCTTCACCCTGTACCGGCTCAACAATGAGAGCTGCGATGTTTTCCGCCGATGTCTCCGCCACAAAGAACCTTGCCAGGTTCTTGACACACTGCATTTCACAGGAAGGATAGCTCAAGCCGAAATAGCAGCGGTAACAGTAGGCTGAAGGAACTCTATAGACCTCTGGGGCAAAAGGACCAAAACCGTTCTTATAGGGCTTGTACTTACTGGTCAGAGACATGGTCATCAAGGTACGGCCGTGGAAAGCGCATTCCAGTCCTATAATACCCGTCCTTTTGGTATACCTGCGCGCAATTTTTAAGGCGTTTTCCACTGCCTCGGCGCCGCTGTTGGCAAACATGGTCTTTTTGGGGAAATCCCCCGGGGTCAAATCCGACAGTTCATGAGCTAAGCGAACGTACGGTTCGTACATGGCCGTATTTATGTTGGTGTGTATGTACCGGTCAAGCTGCTCCTTAACCGCGTTCACCACCTGCTCCGGGCAATGCCCGGCGTTGGCCACACCAATACCGCCGGCGAAGTCGATGAACTGGTTATCGTCCACATCAGTAAGCATAGCCCCTTTAGCTTCCTTAACAAAGAGCGGGTAACTGTAGGAAATACCTCTGGGCACATAACGATTTCTTTCTTCCATAAGCTTTAACGCGTTGGGGCCAGGAACCTCGTTTCTCATTTTGACCACTTTGTGCTCCCCCTTATAATGTAAGATTAAGGCGCCTATTTATTAGAAAAGGAAAATTCCCCCAAACTGCCTCCTTCCCTCCAGGGATTCTGTCAGCCATGAGCTCTCATCCAACTGATTCCTTAAAAGCTAAGCAAATAGTATGCCAATAAGCCTGCACAGTCAGTTAATGCGACTAAGCCTTATTATAACAGACACCAGCCCTTATAAAGACTACCAAAATAATGCATATATGCATCAACGGTAACTGTACGCTTAAATTTTTACTTGACAGAGAAAAGTCTAAATGGTAAAATCCAGACAAATTTATCATACTTTTAAGCAATGGTGCTTATGAAATTCCTGACATGAGCACTTTTTTTATAAAAATGCTAATTAACTAAATAATCAAAATGTATTAATGCATTTCTTGAATGCACAATTGCATTTAAAACAACTCAGCAAAGCTTCAGCAGATCCCAAAAAAGCTTTAAAATTAATTAAAATTTTAATGCTATACTGCATTACATAAATATCTCGCCTGTGCCTTGTAATACATTGGGAAAGCATCCTATAATATCCATTCATATGAAACCCTTAATTTACAAGGCTTCAAGGCTCCGGCAGATTTACTAAAAGCATTGAAAATAGCATGCTATATGGCATTGATCCCATGTGTTTGGGAGTACGCAATACAACAGTTATCTATAGTATACCATACGAAAAATTGTCTTAGTATTCAAACTATGTTTAGATTACATTAGATTACTTTTCATGCTGGAGGGGTATTGATGAAAGGTTTCCATGGCAAGTTGCTGAGAGTTGACCTGGAAAGCCAAACCTGCCGGGAGGAAACTTTGCCGGAAGATATTTTAAGAAGGTATTTGGGCGGCAAAGGTTTGGGTTCTCACCTATTATTGCAGGAGGTTCAAGCGGGTGCCGATCCGCTGGGTAGCGAAAACAAGGTCATCTTTACGGTTGGACCGGCTACAGGCACACGCGCGCCGGGGTCCAGCAGGTACGGCCTTTACAGCAGGTCCCCCCTGACCGGAGGATATGCCGAATCATACTCGGGCGGCAAGGTTGCGCCTAAAATCAAAGCTGCCGGCTATGACGCCATTATCCTGGAAGGTCAGGCAAAGGAACCCTTGCTGCTTGAGATTTCTGACCTCGGAGTTAAATTTCACCCGGCAAAAGATTTATGGGGTACCGATACATATACAGCTGAAGATGCGGTTTTGGCCAGGGTTGGCGTAGCAGGCGCTCAGGCGGTGGTCATCGGACCGGCTGGAGAAAACCAGGTGCGCCTGGCATGTGTGGAAAACAATTACTGGCGCTCCGCCGGACGGGGCGGCCTAGGCGCCGTATTCGGCAGTAAAAACCTTAAAGGAGTTGTATTTCACGGCAGCAAAGTTACCCCGGTTGCTGACGAAAATCTCCTGAAACAGTTTGCCTCGCAATTGTTGCGAGAAAACAAGGATTTACCCGGCGTCAAGGGTTATCAAAAGTATGGCACAACCCAGTCGGTGGCCTTGCTTAACTCAGCCAAGGCATTTCCCACCCGTTACTGGTCAAAAGGTGTCTTTGAGGGCTGGGAAAAAATTTGCGGGGAAGCCTTTGTAACCAACTTTAAGGTTAAAGCAAAGACCTGCCCCAACTGCTTCATTGCCTGCGGCAAACTGGCCGAAGTTGAGCATGGCGTACGAGCAGGCCTTAAAGTTGAAGGTCCTGAATATGAAACCATCTATGTGTTTGGCGGGCTGTGCTGTATAGATCGAATGGAAGAAATTCTTAATTTGAACGACTTATGCGATCGCTACGGAATAGATACCATGTCAACCGGCAACCTCATCGCCCTGGCCATGGAGGCTAATGCAAGAGGCATCAACACCCGTTTCCCGGCTTTCGGTGATGCTGAAGGCGCAGCCAGACTGCTGGTGGAAATAGCTACCCGCCAAGGTGAAGGGGCTGTTTTATCAGACGGCATCATTCCGGCTGCCCAAGCTCTGGGACTTGAGGATGTAGCCATTCATGTCAAGGGCATGGAACCGGCGGGCTACGACCCGCGTGTTCTCAAGGGGGTAGGGCTGGGATATGCCACCTCAGCGCGCGGCGCCTGCCACTTAAGGGCTACCTTTTACAAACCGGAATTAACCGGGGTTATTCCCAGAGACACAACGGAGGGCAAAGCCGCCTTATATATCGACTATGAAGACCGCCTGACTATTTTGAACGCCATGATTTTGTGTGTTTTTTACCGGGACATGCTCCAGTGGCCGAAGCTGCAGACACTGATCAAAGCCCTGACCGGCGTCGACTACACGGTCGAGGAACTGCGCCGGATGGCTAACGAAATTATTACCATGACCCACCAATTTAACCTTCGGCAGGGCCTCGGAAGGGACAGCGACCGGTTGCCCAAACGCTTGCACCGGGAACCGTTGCCGGAGACCGGAGCGGTGATTACGGAAGCTGAGTTAACCCGCATGGTGGATGATTATTACACTTTGAGGGGGTGGCTATAAGAAAAGTCGCAAATGCTTGGCTGGGGGTGGGAACCGCCTTTATAAGCCCAGTGATATGCGAGGCTGCATTGAATACAGGCCGCTTGACCATGACAGGTCCGGCCGACCAAATGCTTAATGATCCTGAAGTGAAAAAGGCTTACATGGGCGGTCCTTAGTCACATGCCCGCCCTGTGTGGGGCCCTTCCTCTTTAAAGACAAAGGCATACTCCTCCCAATAGTGGCATATAAGCCCTGGAAGTAACAGAATATTCTTCCAATTTTATTGGGATTTTTCCTGACAGCAATACCTGATACGGCATAAGCAAAGAATGCACACCTGGAGTGTAGGTGCGAATTCATTCGAACACGGCCCGTTGGCAACAAATTTTCTAGCATTTGATGTAAAATCCTGGTACGAATGAATTCGTGCCCACATTTGCCAGACAGTATCAAGGATGAGAATCCGGGATGTGGGATTATTCTTTCAAAGAAGAACAGTGCACAAAGCTGTGTGGGTTAATCATTCGGGCATAAAGGGGTGGTTAAATAATCTTTAGAAGAGTAGCCAGCAACCATTGAACTCTTGGTATTCATTTCGAACGCAGTATTAACATGGTAAAAGGAGGCTAAATTTCATGGAACAAAAGAACTACGACGTAATTCTTGACACCTTGCCGGAGAACGAGTCAAGGCTCGAAGTCCTCTTCCGCCAAGCCGGAGACGGTTTTCTTCAGGTAGAGTACGGGAGAGAACAAAGAGCCAATTTACAGGACTCATTCAGGATCCAGGCTATTAATGATCTGGTCCTGGCCAAGAATTTAAACGGTTTAATTGAAACAGTGCCCGGGATTAGAACAAATATGTTTCATTTTGACCCCGCAGCTCTATCAGTTCGAAAGTTAATCGGTGAAATCAAGGAAGTTGAAGATTCATTGACCTCCATTGAGGACATCGTTGTTGAATCACGCCTGATTAGTCTTCCAATAGCTTGGGAAGACAGTGAAACCAAAAAAGCTGTGGCCAAGTACGTAAAAGAAGTCCGCCCAGGCGCCCCGAATGTGATTAACGGATATAACCTTGAGTATATGGCGTTGTGCAACGGAATCTCAGTTGAAGAAATAAAAAATAAAGTACTGGGTACTGAATGGTACAACAGCGGCGGCGGATTCTGGCCTGGTGGCGGGTTCTTCTGGCCGATGGATCCCAGGTGCGCAATTGTTGTACCAAAATATAACCCTCCCCGGACATGGACCCCGGAAGGAGCGGTGGGTATTGGCGGACCTTGTATATTTACCTATACTACGCCTACCGGAGGCGGTTACCAGTTATTTGGCAGGACGATACCAACATTCCAGTTCAGCCAAAAACACCCGCTGTTCAAAGACAGCCCGTTCCTTTACAAGTCCGCAGACAGGATCCGTTTCTTTGAAGTCACGGAAAAGGATATTCTCGATATCTTCGAGCATGTCCATAACAAAACCGACTACCAGTATGAAATTAAAGAAGATCAAATTTTAGTAAAGGACTATTTGAATTTTTACAACTCAGAGGAAGTTCAAAAAGGAGCCAAGGAATTTCAGGAAAAGCAAAAAGAGGCAACCAAAACTGCGCCCCGGCTATAAACGAAAAATAAGAATCAGTTGGGAGGAAATAGTATGCTAAAGATATTGAACGGGGGAATTGAGGCAATCGTTGAAGATTGGCCGGGTAGACTGGGATATCTTGGCAAGGGAATGGCTCCTGCCGCTGCCATGGATAATGTTGCGCTTGAATTTGCAAACTTGCTTGTGGGTAACCCACCTGGTGAAGCAGGGATAGAAATTGCGGGCGGTTATTTTGAAGCCGAAATCGGCGCCGATACCGTACTCAGCATTACCGGCACCGATATGAAGCCCACCTTAAACAACCAGCCAGTCCCCGTGTGGGAATCCTTTGAAGTGAAAAAGGGTGACGTCCTGAAATTCTCTCATTTCAGTGAATTCGGCTTCAGGTCATATATTGGTGTGGCTGGCGGTATTGATGTGCCGTTATACCTGGGCAGCAAGTCAACCTGCATTTTTGGTAGTTACGGTGGTTTCAAGGGCAGGAAACTCCAGGCTGAAGACGTTTTACCATTTGGCAAGCCATATCAGGATTTGAAAAACCTGCCGGGTAGAAAGCTCAAAAAAGAGGTTATCCCGGAATATTCCCGTGTATGGAACTTAAGAGCCATCCCAGGTCCCAACACGTGCCCGGATTATGTTACAGAAGAAGGAATGGATTTCTTGTTCAGTCATTCCTTCAAGATTCAGCACAGCTCAAACCGTTCAGCTTACCGCATCGATGAGGTAAAAGGCAATTTCTTCGCCAGGGAAGACGGTGGAGTTGGCGGGAGCCATCCCTCGAACATAGTGGACCATGCTTACGCAATGCGCGGCTGCCTGAACGTCTGCGGCAACACCCCCATCATCTTAATTGCGGACGGGCCCACTCTCGGAGGATATATAAACGTTTTAAGCATAATCAATGCTGATCTGTGGAAAGTGGGCCAGGGGACTCCTTCAAGAGATTTTATTAAATTTACCATGAGCACACAAGAGGAAGCTCTCCAGGCCCGCATTGAGCAAAAGGCCTTGTTCACCGAGAAATCTCTGGCGTAAAACCGCCTGCAATGGGAGTGGAAAAATGGATCTCAATGTAGATATGGGTGAAAGCTTCGGTAGGTACAAGCTCGGCAATGACGAGGAAGTGATGAAATATATCACTTCGGCTAACGTGGCCTGCGGCTTCCACGCCGGTGATTCCCTGGTCATGCAGGAAACAGTGATGCTGGCCAAAAAGTACGGGGTTGCAGTGGGCGCCCACACCGGTCTGGAAGACAAAAGAGGCTTCGGCAGGCGCCGCATGGAAATCACCCCGGAGGAATTAAAATGCGACACCCTGTACCAGTTGGGCGCGTTGGACGCGTTCTTAAAGAGCAATGGTATGACCATGCAGCATATCAAGCCGCACGGCATACTCTACCGCATGGTCCACGATGAAGAGCGCTATGCCAGGGCCTATCTCGAAGCAGTGGCGCAATACAACCCCGGGTTGTACGTGATGATCCCGAGGAACACAGTGATCTGGAAGCTTGGACTGGAATTGGGCTTGAACATGGCCGCCGAGATCTTGATTGACTTAAGCTACGATGACGACGGCAACTGGGTCTTGGAACGGACCAAGAAAGCAAGATCGCCGGAAGAAGTTGCCGAACGCGCGATCATGGTAGCGAGAGACAAAAAAATAACGACCATCAGCGGTAAAGTTATAGACGCCGCGGGAGACACAATATGCTGCCACGGTGATTCTCCCAATGCCGCCGAGGTTGTCAAAAAAGTTAAAGAGGCTTTTGAGAAAGCAGGCATTCCGCTCAAGCAACTCGGCGCCGCTTAAAACAATAAGTAAAAAGGAGGATATCACAAAGATGGAAGTAGTAGCAAAAGCTCATATGCCGGGACTGGTAGCCCGGGTAGTTGTTAATGAAGGAGACCAGGTTAAGGCGGGTCAGGAGGTTGCAGTTATTAACTGCATGAAAACCGAGCTCTCCGTCGTTGCCCCCTCTGACGGAGTTGTAAAAACTATTTTGGTTCAAGAGTGGGATGAAATGGAAGTCGGTTCCCCGATGGTTATCCTGGAAGCTTAAGATTATAAAGGAAGATGAACAGATGAAAAAATTGCTTATCGCCAACCGTGGAGAAATTGTTAACAGGGTAATGCGGGCTTGCCGCGACCTGGGTATAAAACCCGTAACAATTTACTCCGATGCCGACAAGAACATGGGCTACCTCAAGGAAGCAGACGAGGCTTACAATATCGGCCCCGCCAACCCGGTTAAAAGCTACCTGAACATTGAGGCTATCATCAACGCGGTAAAGACATCCGGAGCTGATGCTGTTCACCCTGGCTACGGGTTCCTTTCAGAAAACGCCGCCTTTGCCAAGGCTGTCGCAGAGGCGGGCGCCACCTGGGTTGGCCCTCCACCAGCCATCTTAAAAGCTATCGACTCCAAATGCTTCTGCCGCAAGATTGCCTCGGACGCAGGCGTTCCGGTGGTGCCCGGAACCATCGACATTATTCAAGACGTGGCTGAGATTTACCAGTTTGCTTCCGAATGTGGCTATCCCATCGTCCTGAAACTGGACAAGGGTGGCGGGGGCAAAGGTATCGAACTAGTTAAAGAAGAAGCGCAGGCTAAAGAAGCTTTCGAAAGGCTTTCCAGGATCGGTCTGATGGCTTTTAAAAGCTCTGAATGCTACATTGAGAAAGAGATCCAAAACCCCAGGCACATTGAAATCCAGTTCCTTACCGACGGCAAGGGCGGCTGCGTCTGCCTGGGCGAAAGGGAATGTTCCATCCAGCGCCGTTATCAAAAAATAATCGAGGAATCACCATCACCGGTGGTCAGCGAGGAAGACCGCAAGGAGCTCTTTGACTACACCACCAAACTGGCTCTGGCCATGGACTACCACGGAGCGGGCACCATGGAGTTTCTCCGCTCGGAAGACGGTAACTTCTACTTTATGGAGGTCAACGCCAGACTGCAGGTGGAACACCCGGTAACTGAATACCTGACCAACGTGGATATAGTCAAACAGCAGTTGCTTATAGCCTCCGGCCAACCCCTTGATTTCGTTCAGAAAGACATTGAGTTTAAGGGGCACGCCATCGAGGCCAGAGTATATGCGGAAGACCCGGTCTCCTTTATCCCGTCACCGGGGACCATCACCAGCCTGGAATTTCCCCATATGGAGGCGCAGTACCTGAGAATTGACCATGCTATCGAAGCGGGTGGAACGGTCCCTCCCTACTACGACCCGCTGCTAGCCAAGGTTATCTCCTGGGGAATTAACCGGACAGATGCTATCAAAAACCTCAAGCTGGGTTTGATGGGCTTTCAAATCGGAGGCATCAAGACCACGATCCCGGCCAACCTGCTTATTGTCAGCAGCCGGGAATTTGCTGAGGGAAGCCTTGATACGGGCTTCATTGAAAAATTGTATGCCAAAGAAGGAGCAACAGGAAGTCCGGGCAAGCCCCTGTGGCCCAACATGTAAAAATTATCAAGGAGGTTAAATCTAATGGCAGAAGATGTTAATGTCAACGTAAAAATAGCTGATGCCGGACCCGCTGGTTGGCTTGCCTATTCCATCGCCACCTGGATGGCCTGGGCGTTTCTGGTAGGATATGTGAAGCCTTCGGCGCTGCTATTCATGGCTGCCCTGTCTTTAGCCTGCGCCATCCCTTATCTGATTGCGGGAATAACCCAGTTAAAGCTGGGTAATGTTGCCGGCGGCGTGACCTGGACCTATTTCGGCTCGTTCTTTGCCTTCGCCTCCGCGTTAAATTACGCCATCACCTATTTCGCACCTATATACAAGTGGGATCTGGATGCCCGCATCCTGGGTTACGAGTGGGCTATTTTGGGAATCGTGCTCATTCTGACCACACCCATTTTCGCCAAATACTCTCCCTCGGCTGCAACCATCTCGGTAATCGGCGCAGATGTCGGTATTGCCTGCCTGGCCCTGGTTTACTGGGGAGTAGGCAGTCTGGCTGCCTTAAGCGGCTGGGGATTCTTTGTCGCAGGGTTCTTCGGCATAGTCATGGCTGCAGGCGGAATCCTCGAGGGCGCCGGCATGAAGTTCCCGATGGGTAAGCCGCTATTAAAATAATCAAAACATACTCTTTGACAAAATAAATCAATATTGTTAATATATTTTAACAAGGTGAATTCTCAAGCAGCGGTGCTCATGACATCACTAATTCCTGTACATGGGCGCCGTTTTTCTTGAAAATAAGCATGGAAATCAATCAGTTGCATATTTGGGGTGTTGTTATTGCTTTGGGAGAAGTTAGTCGAAATGCTGCCGGTCGGTCTTATCGTTTATGACAAAAATAATAATGTTATTTTTTCCAATCAAGTAGCTGCTGACGCTTTGCATACAAGCGCCCGGTTGTTCACACAAATTTCAGCCGGCCAATCATTTGAAATAGCTGTTGGTGATAAAACCTATGCCGCCAACCGGGTTGACATTAATGACGGCGCTATTAGTTTTGTTATTTTACTGTCCGATATTTCCCACTGGCGCAACGAAATAGCCGAGCAAAAAGAACAGATTAATGAGTTGGAGGATATCTTCAACTCCTCCTATGATGAGATCTTTGTTATCGATGGAAATGGTTTAACCAAACGAATCAACAAGGTTGGGGAAAGCTATTACGGAGTTCCGGTCAAAACACTTCTGGGCAAAAACGTTAAAGATCTGGAAAAAAGCGGCTTTTTCAACCAATCTGTGGCCAGGATTGTTTTACAGGACCAGAAACGTGTCACCATGACGCAAACCACCAAAAGCGGGAAGCACCTGATTGTTACAGGCAACCCCATCTTTAATGAAAACGGGGAGATTACCCGTGTGGTTGTAAACTCACGGGATATATCGGAACTTTTAAACCTTAGAAAACAACTTGAAAATACCGAGCAGTTGGCGGAAAGTTACCGCCGGCAGCTGTTGAAGTTGAGCCAGGAAAAAGCCAGAAGCAGTGAGCTGATAGCCGAGAGCCCCCAGATGAAACGGGTGCTGGAAATGGTCGACAAGGTAGCCCAGGTCGATTCAACCGTGCTGATTACAGGTGAATCAGGTGTCGGCAAGGGTGTCCTCGCCTCCAGGCTGCACAAGCTGAGCAAGCGCTCGGACGGTCCTTTTATCACCATTAATTGCGGCGCTATTCCGGAAAATCTTTTAGAGTCGGAATTATTTGGCTACGAAGGCGGCGCTTTTACCGGAGCCCGCAAGGAAGGGAAAAAAGGGCTATTGGAACTGGCCAGCGGTGGTACTGTTTTTCTCGACGAGATAACCGAACTGCCTTTAGGCCTTCAGGTTAAGCTCTTGCAGGTAATCCATGAAAAAAAACTTATTCGCATCGGAGGCAGCAAGTATGTTGATGTAAATATCCGTTTTGTAGCCGCCACCAACAGGGATATCCGGCGGATGGTTGTTGAAGGCCTGTTCAGAGAGGATTTGTACTACCGGTTAAACGTGATCCCGATTGTCATCCCTCCTCTCCGCTACAGACAGGAAGACATACCGGTCCTGGTCGATTACTTTTTTGAAAAGCTTAACTCAAAATATCAGACGAATAAACAATTTACCAGTGAGGCGTTAGAAATCCTAAAAAATTACAATTGGCCCGGCAATGTCCGCGAACTGGAAAACCTTGTGGAAAGGCTCCTTGTTACCAGAGAGGACAACGAGATAGGCGTAGGCCACCTCCCCGATTATATCTTTGAAGGAAAAAGCAGGTTCCCCAACAGGATTTATGTTCTGGACATCTATCCCTTAAAGGAAGCGACCGAGGAGTTGGAAAAACAGCTGATTGTCATGGCCCACAGCCGGTACAAAAATACCTATAAAATGGCCAAGGCGCTGGAAATCAACCAGTCCACAGTGGTACGGAAATTACAAAAATACCATTTGGGCGCCTCCTCCCGGCCGGCCCCGATCAAGACGGGTAAGAAAAAATAAAAAACAAATAAGGGGGCTGTCCTTTAACAGCTCCCTTTGTTTTAAGGCTTATTTTCATGACTTAGTCGGCGTAACGACGGTAATTACGGAAGCATTCACTGCAGTAAACAGGCTTGGATCCGTCCGGCTGGAACGGCACCCTGGCTATCTGACCACAGTCATCACAGGTTGCCTCATACATCTGGCGGTTGGGCCTGTTGCCCTGCCCACCTGCGAACCTGCCCTGTTCACGACCACGGCTGTTTTTACGGGCCGCCCTGCAGGCGGGACACCTGGAAGGCTCGTTGGTAAAGCCCTTCTCGGCAAAAAACTCCTGTTCCCCGGCCGTGAATTCAAATTCCATGCCACAATCCTTACATACTAAAGTTTTGCCTGTAAACATGAAAAACATCTCCTTTCCTAGAATGCTCTGCACGGACGAATTATCAACCCTGATTAAGGAGATGTCTATCGATCTTTAGCAGGCCTTACTATTATATCATCTTTACTAACCATTTAAAACCTTAAACCCCGTATTAAGTAAAATATTTTAAACATCTGTAATTGTCTGTTATTGCAATAAAATGGATGCGGAGATATTATATTGACAGCAACTGCACGTCAGGGGGTTGCATTTTGGAACAGCGGGAAAATTTTTTAAAAGCAGCTCAAGCCCTTAAAAAAGCACGAACAATCGTGGTTACAGCAGGCGCAGGCATGGGGGTTGATTCCGGCCTGCCTGATTTTAGGGGCGACCGGGGATTCTGGAAAGCCTACCCCATGTATGAACGACTGGGACTCAGTTTTGTGGATGCCGCCAACCCTTCCCACTTTCAGGCTAACCCCGCCTTCGGCTGGGGCTTCTATGGCCATCGCGCCAACCTTTACCGCCAGACCTTGCCCCACCATGGGTTTACCCTGCTGCTGAACTGGGTTTCCCGTTACCAGCTGGACTGCTTCGTGGTAACCTCGAATGTCGACGGCCAGTTCCAAAAAGCTGGTTTTAGTGAGGAAGATATCTGTGAGGTCCACGGGTCGATCCACTATCTTCAATGTACCACCCCCTGCTCAAAAGACATCTGGGATAATAACGAGACTATCCCGGTTGATTTCTCCACCATGCTGGCCTCTCACATACCCCAATGCCCGTACTGCGGTGGTACGGCCAGGCCCAATATACTTATGTTCGGTGACTATACCTGGAACGCAACCAGGACTGCGCGCCAGGAAAGAAATCTAACGGAGTTCTTGAGAACCAACCGCCGGGAAAATCTGGTTGTAATAGAGATTGGGGCCGGAACCGCCCTACCGACCATCCGCAACCTTAGTGAGAGGCTGGGCAGAAACTACAACGCCACGGTAATCAGGATCAACCCCCGCGAACCCTTTATACCCGGCCCTCATATCTCACTGGCCGGCGGGGCTTTGGAAGGTTTGAACGGGATTAACGAATTATTATAAAACGATATGGTGAAGGCAGCGCCAATATTTCATTGACACGGCCTTTTGACTCATGTAAAATTTAAATGAAAAGGGGCGGCTGAAGCTGTCATGCATTAAAACGTATTAATCAATAAAATCTAACACTGTGAACAAACCACGGAGGTTAAGTCCTGATCATTTGGACAACCGTGGTTTTTTGTTTGTAAATGGGGTGATAGACTGATACATATATGAGTCTATAAACAAAAATAATATTTCAATTACTTGTTGGGGAGTGATATTTTGCATATACCGGACGGTTTTCTTGACGCCAAGACCTGGGTTGCCACAACAGTGGTTGGCGCCGGGGCTCTCAGCTACAGTCTGAAAAAGGTGCGGGAGGAATTCAATGAGCGTCTGATCCCGGTGATGGGAGTGCTGGCGGCCTTCATCTTTGCCGCCCAAATGATCAATTTTCCCATAGCGGGCGGCACATCCGGCCACCTGCTGGGCGCAACCCTGGCTACAGTCCTGCTTGGTCCCTGGTGTTCCGGACTGATCATTTCAACTGTCCTGATTATCCAGTGCCTTTTCTTCAATGACGGTGGTTTGACCGCCCTGGGCGCCAACATTCTAAATATGGCCTTTATCGGCAGCCTGGTTGCATATGGAGTATATAAACTTGTATCCGGCAAGAGTCGTTTTGAGCAAGCGGCTATTTTCCTGGCAGCCTGGTCCTCCGTGATCGCCGCCGCTCTGGTCGCCACAGTGGAACTGGCCTTATCCGGAACAGTCCCCTTTCATGTCGCCCTGGCGGCAATGCTCAGCTGGCATTTTTTAATCGGTATCGGCGAAGGGTTAATCACGGTAGTCGTAGTGTCTTACGTGCGGGGCGTCGGCTTGAAGCCAACCTGGCAGCAGAAAAAAGCATAGGTAAGGGGGTTCCAAGCATGAATACGAAAAAAACAGTACTAATCCTTTTATTGTCCGCCCTGGTCGTGGCCGCCCTACTTTCTCCCTTCGCCTCATCCAGTCCGGACGGGCTGGAAAGGGTTGCTGAAGACCAAGGCTTCCTCGACAAGGGCGATGAACAGGTCTTGAGCTCGCCAATACCCGATTACCTTTTTCCGGGTATCCAGAATGAAAAGGCAGCGACATCAGCCGCAGGCGTCATCGGGACCATGCTGACCTTTGGGGCGGTGTATGTACTGGGCAGGATAGTTACCGTCCGCAAAGCTAAAGCAGAGACAAAATTGCAATCAACATCTAAGTGAATAAACAGTCAGGGATGATTGTATCGAGAATAGTAATGGGTGCGAATAAATCCGCACCCTCATCATTTTATCACAAGACCCTTCTCAGGACGGATCGTCATTTAGCATTCCACCTGTCTGTATAAATGCTCACGGGTCAAGGCCAGGTTGTTGTTAAGCCCGCCTGAGAAAAGAATCTGGTGTACATTCAGTCCGCTCACCCAGAAACTGGCGGCGCAGGAATGAAGATACAGCCGCCACATCCGGACAAAGCGTTCACCGAACATCTCCCTCACCCTGTCCACATTATGTTCAAAGCCTTCAGCCCAGCGCTCCAGAGTCATGGCATAGTGGACCCGCAGGCTTTCAACATCAATGACATGAAAATCATAGTCCGCCAGTTGCCATATTGCCTCCCTCAGGGAAGGTATATAACCGCCACGAAAAATATATTTTTCGATCCAGGAGTTTACGGGACCCTCCTTGAGGTGGGAAATGGTATGCAGCAGTACCAGGCCGCCTTCCTTCAACAGTCTCCTCAAGGAGCTCATAAATTCCGGATAGTTGGCCCGGCCTACGTGTTCAAACATCCCCACACTGGCTATTTTATCAAAGACACGCCCGCCGGACGCCAGGACCCGGTAATCCATCAGCTCAACCTCCACCTGGCCGTCCAAACCCAGTTCCTTAATCCTGCGCCGGGTTTCCTCAAACTGCTCCTGACTCAGGGTAATCCCCATCGCTTTCACGCCGTATTCACGGGCGGCCCGGATAATCAGCCAGCCCCAGCCGCTGCCGATATCTAATAGAGTTTCGCCCGGCTTCAGCTCAAGTTTCTTTAAGACGTGGTCAATTTTCTGGTTTTGTGCTTTACTCAGGGAATCCGCAGGGCTCTGAAAATAGGCGCAGGAGTAGCTCATGGTCTCATCCAGCCACAATGAAAAAAAATCGTTCCCCAGATCGTAGTGCTGCTGAATGTCTTCCTGCTGCTTACGCAGGGAATTTGGTCTCAGCCTGCAGGGGAAAGACCGGGCTAAAGCATGGCCTTTGAAACGGCCTTCAAAAATCTCTTTACCCTGCAGTACAGTCTTGGTAATTTCCTCCAGGTCTCCGAAGAAGTCAATCACCCCATCCATATAGGCTTCACCCAAGGTCAGCACCGGGTCCTGGACAAACTTCCTGCCCGGTAGTTTTTCGCGGAATAACAGCTTAAAGCAAGGAGCGCCGGCGCCATACCGCTCCGTTGTACCGTCCCAATAGGTTACTTCGAATGCCGGGGACTTAATCCCGCCTAACAAATTGTGTAGTAACTGCTTTTGCATTGCCCATCTCCTCCTGATTGTTCCTGAGTAGTTGTCCATGCCGCCGGCGGCGCCGCGTATCATGAAAATAAATTTCCATCCTTCTGCTGGCGCCGCTCCTGGGGCATGGTTGTCCAATGTGGCTTTTGTGCGAATGAATTCACACCTGCATTTTTCAGGATAGGTTTTCCATCCTCTGACACGGTTATGTATCTTTACTATCTGACCGTGTTTGGCGTTATAATAGAGTAATGATCAAAATGCAAACTAGTAAAAGGAGGTAAATTTAATGTGTACAGAAAAAAGCGATTGGGATAAGGTTATTGAGTTCCACGGCCACAGTTGCCCGGGCATAGCTACAGGTTACCACGTAGCCAGAGTTGCTTTACAAAAACTACAGGCCATTCGAGCCGCCGACGAGGAGTTGATCGCTATTGTAGAAAATGACTCCTGCAGCGTGGACGCTATCCAGGTTTTGACCGGTTGCACCTTCGGCAAAGGAAACCTTGTCTTTAACGACTTGGGGAAACAGGTCTATACTTTTGTTTGCCGCAACAGCGGACGTGCTGTACGGATTGCTGTCAAAGGTTCGGCAAGGCCAAAGGCCCCTTCGTTGAAAGAGCTAAGGGATAAAGTTTACGGCGGGACAGCCTCCGCTGAAGAACGTAAAGCTTTCCACGACCACCAGCAGGAACGCATCCGCTATATCCTGGATCTGCCCGACGATGAATTTTGTGAGATCCGGGACGTTGAAATTGAATTTCCCGATAAGGCCAAGATTTACGATTCTCACACCTGTGCCGTATGCGGGGAACAGGTCATGGAGCCGCGTGTCCGTGTTAAAGGCGGCAAGATTGTTTGCATACCCTGCTCAGAGCATTAGACAGAGACTGACCGAAATATTATTCCTTCAAAAATCTGCTTGATGCCGTTTCTGCCCGGGAAAAACCCCTCTCCAAGCAGAATGTATGCGACAATACCTGCCGCAAGAGCAAGAATCACTAGAACAGCAAACCAGCGGGGTATACGCCCTCTCCAAAAAAGGCTCAGCCCAACAACAATCAAGATTACAGGCCACAGCCTGGCCGACTGGGTTAACATCTCACGCGAGGCGTACCCCGTATTGATCAAGAGCATCGCTGTCCCAAACAGGATCAGCGCCATCCCGAGAATGAACGTCCCGACACTCACCGGTCTCTCTCCTTTCCCGAGCCTTGGAACAGAATATAAATCCCCAGGGCAATGATCAACAGCGGCCAAGAAAAACGCAAAAAATAGTGAGGGACTGTTTGTCCGACCAGAAAGATGATGCCCAGCCCGATCAACAGGAGACCGGCGTTGCGCCTTCGTTTTTCCGAATCTACATGCAAGCCTTTTTTTTCACCAGGCGACTGGTACCCGGCCGTCGGCTCTCCCTGCGCCTCCTGCACTCCTTCAACAGGGATGTCCGGACGGTCGTTTTCAACAGGTATAACAACCGCTGCGATGATGTAAACAAGAATGCCGCTGCCGCCAAGCATCACCGACAGGACCCATAGCAGCCTTACAAGGGTTACATCGACCTCAAAATACTCGGCCATACCGGCAGCGACCCCTGCAATCATCTTGTTTTTACGGGATCGGTAGAGCCTGTTCATATGAATGCCCCCAAATAAAGTTGTTTTAACCACTACATTGAAAATACGGGTGCGAATTAGATTCGCAAAATATAAAAATTATTTGATTTTCATGAACATTATGGTTAAGATTAAAGTTAATGGATAATTATTTCCTGACAGTTTTTATCAGTATATTTAATTTCCCATACAATTTGTATATTATGCGGGGAGCTGAAGCTATTCGGCTGAGAAAGAACTTGGTTCTGACCCACAGACCTGATCTGGGTAATGCCAGCGTAGGGACAAGCTAGATCGTGCTTTAAGTGAGCGCGTTCGGGCCTTTTGCCTGCAGGCAGAAGGCCTAATTTAATTTAAAGGAGGTTTTTGTCAGTGCTCTATAACGTCAGTCTGCAGGTCATCCCAATCGTACCCGAGGCGGAGGTTTACCCGGTGGTAGACAAGGTAATTGACCTGATCAGGGAGTCCGGCGTCAAATATGTTGTCGGTCCCATGGAGACAACGATGGAAGGAGAACTTGACCTGCTCCTGGGAATCGTAGCCAGGGCGCAAGAGATCTGCCTGCAAAATGGCGCCACACGGGTCCTGTCGGTGGTTAAAATAGACTGCAAGGCAGGTGGTGTCACGATTGAGGAGAAAATTAACAAGTATCGTTAACGGCGCATTCCCACTGGGATTTGTAGTCCTGCTGCTGGTTACATGGGAATACCTGGTGCGCTGGAAAGCCGTCCAGGAATGGATTCTGCCCGGTCCCGCCCTCATTGCGCGAACCCTGGCAGACAACCTGCCCTTAATCCTTAAACACACGCAAACAACGCTGATGGAATGCCTGGCAGGTTTTACCCTGGCCATAATCTTGTCCTTTGTTCTGGCTTTCGTCATGGACGAGGTCCCCCTTCTGAGGAGAGCTTTGTATCCCTTGCTTATCGCCTCCCAGACCGTCCCGATCATATCAGTGGCCCCGCTTTTCATAATTTGGTTCGGGTACGGCGTCATGCCCAAAATTATCGTAGTAATCCTGGTCTGCTTCTTTCCGATTGCTTTAAGCCTGCTGGGGGGGCTGGCGGCTGTTGACAGGGAGTACCTCGAGCTCTTCAGGTCGATGAAAGCCACCCGGCTGGATATTTTCCGGATGGTCAAGCTGCCTCTGGCGCTGCCCTCCTTCTTCTCCGGGCTGAAGATAGCCGCGTCTTACAGCGTCATGGGTGCGGTCATTGGCGAGTGGTTGGGCGCCAAGGAGGGATTGGGCATGTACATGACCATTGCCCAGCGCTCGTTCCAGGTAGACCGCGTGTTCGCGGCCATCCTTACCATCACCGTTTTAAGCGCGGCCCTCTTTGCGCTGGTAGTCCTTATTGAAAGACTGGTCATTCCCTGGAACAGGTTAACAGAATGGAGGGATTTGTAATGAAAAAGATAGTTCTGGCAGTCGCTTTATTAACACTCTTGCTGGCTGCAGGCTGCGGCGGGAACAAGTCGCAGGAGGAAAAACCTCTCAAAAAGGTTTCGGTAATCCTGGACTGGACTCCAAACACCAACCATACCGGAGTCTACGTAGCTCAAAAACAAGGGTTTTATGAAGAAGAAGGACTGGACGTGGATATAGTACAGCCCAGTGAAGGCGGAGCGGCCCAGTTGGTCGCGTCGGGGCAGGGCGATTTCGGCTTCAGCTACCAGGAAGAGGTAACCATAGCCAGGACCAAGGACATCCCCGTCAAGGCGCTGGCGGCTGTTATTCAGCACAACACCTCCGGCTTTGCATCGCCAGCGGGAAAAGGGCTCAAGAGCCCCAAGGACTTTGAGGGCAAGAAGTATGGGGGCTGGGGTTCTCCAGCCGAGGAAGCCATGCTGAAGGCCCTCATGAACCAGGATCAAGCCGACTTTAATAAAGTTGAGATAATCAACATCGGCTCGGCGGACTTTCTCACCAGCGTCAGCAAAGATATTGATTTCGCCTGGATTTTCAAGGGTTGGGACGGTATTCAGTCAGAGCTCAAAGGCGTGCCCCTTAATTTCATATACTTGAGGGACTACAACGCCGCCCTCGACTTTTACACTCCGGTCTTGATTGCCAGCGAAGATACGGTCAAGAACAACCCGGAACTGGTGGCCGCTTTCATGAAAGCAACCGCGAGGGGCTATGACTACTGTATCAAGTACCCGGAAAAAGCCGGGCAGGTACTGCTTGACTGTGTCCCCGAGTTAAACAAGGAGCTGGTCATGGCCAGCCAGCAGTACCTGTCCAAGGAGTACCAGGCAGACGCCTCCCGCTGGGGTGAGATGTCCGGCGAGCGCTGGAAAAAATACGCCGACTGGATGTATTCCCAGGCTCTGATTGAAAAGCCCCTCGACTATCAAGAGGCCTACACCAACCAATTCCTGCCGAAGGAGTAGCGCCTTGCCTAAAGTCGTTGCTGAAGGAATAAAAAAGAACCTGGGGGGCGTTTTAACCCTCCAGGAAATTAATATCGAAGTAGAAGATCACGCAATCGCCGGCGTCCTGGGCCCGAGCGGCTGCGGTAAAAGCACACTCTTTAATATTATCGCGGGACTAATGAGGCCCGACCGGGGGAATGTTTACATAGGAGGGGCGGCTGTTACGGGGAACGCCGGCCTGGCCAGCTATATGCGCCAGAAGGACCTCCTGCTCCCCAACCTTAACGTCCTGGACAACGTCAGCATTCCCCTGGTCTTAAAGGGCATGCCCAAAAAAAAGGCCCGCCTGGAAGCTGAGCAGCACCTCAGTACATTCGGGCTGCAGGGCTTTGAGCACTATTATCCCGGCCAGCTTTCCGGCGGTATGCGGCAACGGGCGGCGCTTTTGCGGACCTACCTTTTTTCCAGCGGCATCTGGCTTTTGGATGAGCCGTTTGCATCGCTTGACGCCATCACCAAGAGGAAGATGCATACCTGGCTGATCCAGGTATTGGACCAATTTCAGCCAACAGTGCTGTTTATCACCCATGATGTGGACGAAGCTCTTTATCTCTGCGACAAAGTCTATGTGCTTTCGGAGCGCCCGACCGTGGTCAAGTTGGAAGTTGAGATACCCTTTTCCAGGCCGCACCACAGCCATACCATTGTTGACCCGGCCTACGGGCCGGTGCGTGACGCCATCATGGATGCCCTGTCCATCTAAACAGCGACAGTGGGACGGTTCTATCTTTTATTCCGGAGGTTTCCAGTTGAAATATCTGATCATGACCAATGGTGAATATGGGGTACCGGACTGGTACCGCAGGCAGTCCGGCAACTTTGACCGGATTATCTGTGTCGACGGCGCCGCCGGACCGGCCAGGGCTCTCGGCATTAAACCGGACTGGCTGGTCGGCGATATGGACTCCATTAAACCAGCGGACCGCACCTACATGGAACAGGCCGGTGTCCTGTTCAAGACCTTCCCCAGACATAAAGACTACACCGACACCCAGTTAGCCCTGACGCTGGCTGCTGAGGAAGGCGCCGGCAAGCTGGTGATCTGGGGCGGAACCGGCTCACGGCTGGACCATACGCTTTCCAATATCTGCAGCGCCTCTTCCTTTCTCAAGCAGAATATCGAAGTGGTATTTGACTCACCCGCAGTCACGATTTACTTGATCAACCACCGCCTGAGGCTGCCTGCCGCAGTGGGTGACACCGTGTCGCTGCTCGTACTGGGTGACAGGGCTACCGGGATAACACTGCAGGGATTCGAGTATCCCTTACAGGACACACTCCTGGAAGGCCGGTGGCAGTGGGCGGTTTCCAACGTGGTTACGGAACACAGCCCTGTTGTGGAAATTGATTCCGGTAATTTGGCGGTCTTTCACTACAAGGCGCAGGTATAAGCAGCCTCCCTTTCAGGCCTTTGTTAGTTACACTTACCTTGGGTTGACACGGGGTTCTCTTCCGGCAATATCTTATATTTCTCATTGATCCTGATGAACCAGGCGGCAGACTGGCCTTGAAACAAAAAAGCCAGCGAGACCATAAAGGCGGCAGTAACACCAAAAGCTGTGGCAGCCAGACCGATGGAAATCGCCAGGTTGCGCAATACGGTCCCAAAAACGAGCGTAAGCGCATCTTCTCTGCAGAAATACCAACGGCCTATTTTAACAGCCATGAGGTAATTCAAAAAATAAAAAACCATCCAAACTATGATTGCGATAAACAGCAAGCCGGGCTGGGAAACAATCATTTGGGCATTGGTGCTTATTCCGGTAAACATCATGTAAACCATTCCCCAGGCAGTAGTAGCCGGAAGCAAGGGTTTAACAGATTTATTGAATTCTTCCCGGGTATATTTTTTTAACAGCAAGGAATATGTTGCGAAACCCATGACCAAAGGCAAGAATATGACCATGGCCACCGTTTTAAGTACGGCAACAATATCAATGTAGATGTAGCTGCCGACCATTACCAGCAGGTACCACGGCACTGCGATTGAGCCCAGGACCAGGCTTATCACTGTAAGCTTAATAGCGGCGGGTATATTTCCCCGTGCAAAATGAGTAAATGCGATCGTCATGTTGGATGTCGGAAGTAACGAAGCAATTGCCAGTCCGGCAAAAAGCTGCGGGTCTTTCAACAAAAACACGATACCCAGAATGTAAGCAAGAACGGGTACCAGTACAAAATTTATAACCGACGCTGCAAGCAGCAATCTGGTATGGTTGAAATTTATAACTTCAGTTACCTTGTACCCAATCATTGTTGGGTAAATCATGAGTATGGTTACCAATAACAAATAGTTTTTCAAAACACTTGTATCCATTAATAAGCCAGTGACAAATCCTACCGCCAGCACCAAAGGTATCGTAACGACAATGTTTCGTGAAGGCAAAAGAAAGAGGTTCATTATTTTGCTCACACCGTTAATTTGAATTTGAATTTAATATTAAGAATTCTTGTGGATTTATCTAATATCCTTCTTAAATTTAATAAATCATTCGTATTGTTTAGCAGGTAACGAAACTAACAAGGACCCGAACCATAATAAACGAATTACTAAACTATCTTACGAAAAATGTAAATAGTTCTGTTCGTATGCTCCAAACCATTCGGGCATATTTTGTTATCTTTATACAAAAATTTCTATGATCTGTATTTAGATAATAATTATCACCTAGTTTACAATTGCATTTCATGGTAAACTAAATTTTGTCGGAAATAGTACAAAAAAGCCAAACTGTATTGACTTCTGAGTTAGAGCATCAGCATGGAAACATTTGTTTGCAGTTGGGAACCAGGTTATATGCTAAGATATTAGGTAAAGGATAATTGGGAGGAAAATATCATGGACTTTGCTTTATCACCCAAGCATGAAATGATGAAGTCAATGTTCAGGGAATTTGCTGAAAAAGAAGTTGCGCCAGTAGCCGCTGAGTTGGATGAAAAGTCCGAATTTTCCTGGGATTTATTCAGAAAAATGGGGCAACTCGGGATGTTTGGCATACCCTATCCCCAGGAATACGGCGGAGCCGGAGCGGACTATCTCACCTTCGTATTGGCTTGCGAGGAAATTGGCCGCGCTTGCACTTCCTCGGCTATGCTTTTAAATGGTCAGAACTCCATAAATAGCGGACCAATTTATAGACACGGCACAGAAGAGCAAAAAAAGAAATACCTGGTCCCTATTATTACCGGTAAAGCCCTGGGAGCCTTTTGCCTGACAGAAGCCGATGCGGGCACAGACGCGTCCAACCAGCAGACGACAGCTGTACTGGATGGCTCTGAATGGGTCATTGACGGAACCAAAATGTTCATAACCAATGCTGGTTTAGCGGATATATATATTATCATGGCCATGACCGATACCGGCAATAACTCAAAAGGCATCAGCGCTTTTGTTGTGGAAAAAGATACACCCGGACTTTCCTTCGGGAAAAAAGAAAACAAAATGGGTGTAAGGGCTTCCCATACGGCAGAAGTAATCCTGCAAGACTGCCGGATTCCCAGGGAAAACCTGCTCGGCAAGGAAGGAGAGGGCTTTAAGATTGCGATGCAAAACCTGGACAGCGGCAGGATAGGCGTAGGGGCCATATCTTTGGGTATCGCGCAGGCTGCTCTTGATGAGTCAACTAAATATGCCAAAGAGCGCCAGCAGTTCGGGCGACCTATTGGCGCAAATCAGGCTATCCAGTGGATGATTGCCGATATGGCAACCGAGCTTGAAGCCGCAAGATATCTTGTTTACAGGGCGGCATGGCTGAGAGATCAGAAAAAAGCCCACTCCAAAGAAGCTTCCATGGCCAAGCTTTTTGCTTCGGAATTGGCCATGCGGGCAAGCGTCAAAGCCGTACAGATCCATGGCGGTTATGGATATATGAAAGAATACAAAGTAGAGCGCCTGATGCGGGATGCCAAAGTTTGTGAAATCTTTGAAGGAACATCCGAGGTCCAGCGCATGCTTATCTCCCGCGCTGCCTTGACATAGGGAAGGGTGCACATGCAAATAATCGTTTGCCTAAAACAGGTGCCCAACACCAATGAAGTTAAATTTGATACCAAAACGGGAACTCTCGTCAGGGATGGAGTTGCCAGTATCATTAACCCCGACGACAAGAATGCCCTTGAGGAAGCAATAAGGCTCAAAGAGCTGAAAGGGGGAACCGTTACCGTCATCTCCATGGGACCACCCCAGGCCGAATATGCTTTAAGAGAAGCACTGGCAATGGGAGCAGATGAGGCTATTCTATTATCTGACTGGGCTTTTGCGGGCGCAGATACCTGGGCCACATCCCTGACTTTGGCTCATGCTATCAAGAAGATTGGTCGCTACGATCTGATCTTTTGCGGTAAACAGGCTATCGACGGAGACACTGCTCAGGTAGGCCCGGAACTGGCTGAGCATTTGGACCTGCCCCAGGTTACTTATGTGAAGAAAATAATTTATATAGATAACGATAAAGCTGTCGTAGAAAGAGCGCTGGAAGACGGCTACGAGGTTATCGAGGTAACCTTGCCTGCGGTTTTAACCGCTGTTAAGGAATTAAACATTCCACGTTATCCCACAACCTCAGGGATTATGGACGCTTTTAACGTCAAAAAAGTATCGGTCTGGGGAATAGCTCAGCTTGCATCTGCAGCCGGGCTTGTAGGCTTAAACGCTTCGCCGACGCAGGTTAAGAGGACCTTCAGTCCTGCGGTAAAAGGTAATGGGGAATTGTTAACAGGCAGCGTTAAAGAAACTGTGCAAACTCTGCTAAAAGAACTTCAGGAAAAACACGTGTTATAGAGAGGCAAAATTATGGCTGTAATAATAGAAATAACACAATGTACCGGCTGCGCCGCCTGTCAGGCCGGTTGCACCTTTGGAGCCATAGAAATAGACGGAGGAATTGCCGTAATTACGGATAAATGTATCTGTTGCGGCGCCTGCGTGGAAGAATGTCCGGTACAGGCTATTAGGCTGGAAAATGAAGATAATCTCATTACACCTGCTAAAGAAAAATTCCCCCTGGAAGCCTACCAGGGAGTCTGGGTGTTTGCCGAACTGCGTCATGGGGCGATAATGAATATTGCCCTTGAACTGTTAGGCGAAGGCAGAAAGCTGGCGGATACTCTTGGCGTGGAGTTAGGCGCTGTTTTAATCGGCGATAAAGTCGAACCGCTTGCCCAAGATCTGTTTGCTTATGGCGCTGACGTCGTTTATCTGGTTGAAAATGCAGAACTTGAAAATTACAGGACGGAAAGTTACTGTGCTGCCATGGAAAAGTTGATCAAAACCTACAAACCGGAAATTCTCCTGATCGGGGCTACGAATATCGGCCGGGATTTAGGCCCTAGATTAGCCGGGAGAGTCCATACCGGGCTTACCGCGGACTGCACCGTACTGGATATCGACACTGAAAAGCGGCTTTTAAACCAGACCCGGCCTGCCTTTGGCGGTAACATTATGGCAACCATCATTTGCCCCGACACCAGACCTCAGATGGCTACCGTCAGACCGGGCGTAATGAAAAAAGCTACTCCGGATTTTAACCGGACCGGGAAAATAGTAAAAGCCTTTTATCCACCTGATATTAAAGTCCGTACTATTGTCAGAGATATTGTAAAGGAAGCCAGAAAAATTGTGAACCTGGAAGAAGCTCAAATCATTATTTCCGGCGGACGTGGTGTTGGGGGACCTGAAGGCTTTAAGCTTTTAGAGCAAGTAGCTGACAGTATAGGCGCAACCGTAGGCGCCTCGCGCGGCGCCGTTGATTCAGGGTGGATTCCCTCCAATCATCAAGTAGGTCAGACAGGTAAAACAGTACATCCCAAGCTCTATCTTGCTTGCGGAATCTCCGGAGCTATCCAGCATTTAGCCGGGATGCAGCACTCCTCTGTCATCGTGGCAATTAATAAAAATCCCAATGCCCCGATATTCAAAATTGCTGATTATGGTATTGTGGGTGACCTTTTCAAGGTCCTGCCTGCATTGCTGGATACGCTAAAAGAAATAAATAACGGCAGCAACCCGTCCAGCGCAATATAGACTATGAGTTTAATGCTGTATAGCCGGTTTGATAAACACCTGACGGCAAAACAAAGAGCCCCGAAGAAAGGTTTTAGTCTTTAAAGTAAAAGAAACCTCCCGTGAGGTTTCTTATTGTTTAGTATATAAACACATGATTACCGATAATGGCGCTTGAATACCTCGTTAAAGGCTGCATACGTCATGATTGAACCTCTTTATTTATCTTCCAGAGTTTGTTCCAATTCCAGCATCTTACCACCGGCAAGCTCTTCGGGGACATAGATAAGTCCACAGCGGGGGCATCTTGGCAGGTCAGTTTTAAAGTTGTTGTCCAGGTAAGTTACTTCGACTTTGCCAATTTCCAACGGAACTTTGCATTTGAAGCAGATTACCTGCTTTTCTTCTTTTTTGCCGGATGTCACTGAGCCGCCACTTCCTCCCTGACCTGTATCCTGTGGCTGTAAGCATTATAGATGATATATCCGTCGCGCTCCGGGAGGTATTCCACCCAGTAGGTAACAAGGGACGGCTTGAGATGCGCAATCAGGTGACCGGCCTTTTGATCCAGCAGCTTCTGACCGGTTCCTTCAGCGTGCGCAATTACCTGCTTGATGTCATCGTCCAGGATCATCCTTTTTTCCAGTACATCTCTGACCTGAGATGAGATATTGAGTGTTATCGCTTCGCAGTCTTTTCTCCCGGCTATGCTCTCACCCCACACTTCTTTTAGGAACCGGTTCTTCAAGCTGACCCTTTCGTCACGCCGCTGGGTCAGGTTTGGGCCCCGGCGCAGAGCGCTCTCCCTGCTTGAATCCCCGAAAATCAAGTCCAGCAGGTGCCAGGTCGCCTTGTTCCCTGAGGCGAGGTTATCCCGGCAATTGGAACAGTAGGTCACATAGTCATGGGGGCTCTCCTCTACTCTGCGCTTTACCATCCTGGCTGCCAGATCAGCATTGACAAACGAGACCAAACCTCCAAAACCGCAACACTCGGTAAGCCGGCGGCTGTAGTGCAGCTCTTCAACCTGACAGCCAAGCTGTTCCAGGATCCGGCGCACGCTTTCTTGCATTTCTTGCTCTTCCCTGGCCGTACACGGGTCATGGACAGCCACTACCAGCGCTTTGCTTGACGCTGCCCTGTCCGGCAGCCCTTCTCTGGCAAAAACATCCCACAACGAGAGTATAGTTACCTGCGGCAGGTGCTCCTTAAAGATCTTGTAACAGGTGGGGCAAGCCAGGATCAATATGGGTTTGCCCATTTCCTGCCAGAGAGCAAGATACTGGTTTAGCGCCTCGCGGAACAGTTCCCTTCGGCCGGCCCAGAGAGCAGGCGCTCCACAGCAGCGCAGCATCAGCCCTACCCCACCCTCAAGTTTACCGGACAGGTAGGCGTAGCTCTGCATCACCTGCTCCGGCATTGAAGCGCTCAGCTGGCAGCCTGGGAAAAAAAGATATTGACTGGCTGGCTTACCAGGCTGGTGCCTGACCAAGGCAAAGCTGTCGCTGTTGCTGAATACCATATCCCGTACCGGGAAGTCATGGATCGTTAGGGGCATATAGCCCTTATCCACCATCTGTTGGCGTGCGGATAGACAGATCGCGTCCATACCGATCTCTTCAGGACAGATTTGGCCGCAAAGGCCGCACAGGGTACAGCCGTTGATCAACTTGGTGGCCGACCGCAGTCCAAATCCCGGTTGAATAATGATATTCTTGCAGATCTCTCTGATATAGTTCTTCGGGTAATTTTCAAAGCGCTCCAGCAAATCGCAGGCCTTGACGCATTCCAGACAGTTGCAGGGGAAACACCTGGCGGCCTCCGCCATCGCCTCCGTTCGGCTGTAATTCCTTCCAGAGGCCGGCTGCACGACGGAGAGAGGCTGATATTGTCCAGTGCTGGTGTAAAGACAGGTTGCGGAGACGCCCTCGCTTTCGCGCCCGCTGGTCAGTGACACCTTCTTGATGTAGCGGTCGATAGAAAGGACGGCCCGGTAACCATCCGCCAGCGAGGTGCTCGGCGAGTCGGGTCCGGTAGAACGCCGCAAGCTTCCCCCGGCAAAAACCCCCTCCCTTTCGGTCGCAAAGGTGACCGGAGCGGAACTAATCTTCAGACTGCCTGTCTGCGGTTCCCCTATACCCAGATAAACCGCCGGAAACTCACTGCAGAGCTCATCCAGCGAGACCTTGGTCCCAACCTCGTGATTGAGCCGCACCGCTATTCCGGCCTTGGCAATAAGCGCCGTCTCTTCCAGGATCACCTCGGGAGGCAGTAATGCAGCGGGATATTTCCAGAGACGTCCTCCCAAACGCTCCCTGGCCTCAAAAAGCGCTACTTCATAGCCTTTTTTAGACAATTCCATTGCTGCGGCCATTCCGCTCAACCCCCCGCCAACCACGGCCACCCGTATCTTTTTTCTAACAAAGAAGGGGTTTTTCTTGACGCGCTTATGCCCTAATTCCACACAGGCCCGCTCCAGAGCGTTAATGGCCAGCGCTTCACCCGCTTCCTTTCTCCTGCAGGCTTCCTGGCAGGGATGGTCGCAGATCCGGCTGATAATATCGGGGAAGATTACCTTTTTAGTGTAGATCTCCAGGGCGCCGTCGAAGTCCCCCCTGCTGATTGCAGTCACCAGCCCCCTGGCATCCACATGGAGCGGGCAATGAGCCGCGCATAACGGAAGGTCATCCTGCACGCACCGGTCACCGATCCGGCGCATCTCATCATGGTCCATTTCCGCTCTCCCTCACTCTTTCAGAATGACAAAAGTGGTTTAATATTTGAACGCCAGCAAGTAATGGATTTCCTGAGCCGACCGCTATCAAAGGATCTGTTCCAGGATTTCTACCGCATCCAGGACATATTTTGTGCAGCTGTTCGGCATCTCTAGCCTCTGACATCATTTCCGGGGTGATTATATCACGCTTCATCAGCTCCCGGCAAACGGTTGTTTTGTTCCGTCCGGGCAATTAGCTAAGGATGCGCCTGGCGAAAGGAAGACGCATCCTTATCTTTTTGCAAACGACTACTTGTTGAGAGCCTTCAATCCTTCCAAAACCTTCTCCGGGAGAGCAGGCAGTCTGGTGATCCGCACGCCGCAGGCATCATATATAGCATTGATGATTGAAGCGTGCGGCGAGGTGAGCGGCAGTTCGCCGCAGCCGGCGGCGCCGTAGGCGCTGCAGGAACGCGGGGTTTCGGTATAGACCAGTTCCAGCGCATCCGGAACATCCTTGATGAAAGGTAAGCCGCAGTCTTTCATGGAAGTGTGCTTCTTGATATCTTCGAAATCCTCGCTGAGAGCCAGGCCGATTCCCTGCGCCAGGCCGCCGAGAAGCTGACCGTCCACTGCCAGCTTGTTGACGACCTTGCCTACGTCGGCGGCCATCGTCATTTTTAAAACCCTGGTCTTGCCCGTTTTGACATCCACTTCAACTTCAGAGAGGAAAGCCCCGTACATGTAGGTCGCAACCGGGTTGAACTGGCCGGTCTTGGGGTCGATGACGCTGCAAAGGTCACCGGTAGAGTATTTCCCCAAATACTTGGTGGGAATCTTCTCAGCCACCATCTCCGCATAGGTGCGGAAGCTGCCGTCCGGCTTGCGCATCGCGTTTAGCAGCTGCTCACAGGCATTGTGAATGGCGTTGCCGGTCACAAGCTGGCTTCTGCTGGCAGCCGAAGGACCGCTGTTGGGACAGGTAGCGGTATCGTTCATGACCAGTCTGATCTGCTCAGGCTTGATCCCCAGCGGGCGCAGGGACTCATGGGCGCTGGCCAGTGTTCCGATGTCGCCGCCCTGGCCCTGGTCCTCCCAGGTGTTGAAGATCGAGACGGTCCCGTCGGCGTTGAGTTCGGCGGCCGCTTCTGAGACATCGTTGGAGTCCCTGCCGGAGTTGTACGTTCCGATCGTAATACCCACGCCCCGCTTCTTATCCGCGGTTGACTCTTGTCTGGCCCTCTCCAGGGCAGCTTTATACTTGGGCCGAAGCAGGTCAAGGAGTCCCGGGAAGGGATGGCAGTCAAGCTCGTTGCCGCTGGGAGTGGTGGAGCCCGGCCGGTAAACATTCTTATAGCGGAACTCCAGCCGGTCCATACCGATCTTTTCAGCCAGCTCGTCCATCAGCACCTCGCTGGCAAACTGGCTCTGGGGCGAGCCGTAGCCCCGGAAGGCTGAACCAAAGGCATGGTTGGTAAAGGTACAGCGACCAACCGCCCTGATGCTCGGAATATGATATCCTGCCGCAATATTACGGCAGCCTTTAACGGTAAGCAAATCCCCGAACTCTGAGTAGGCGCCGTGATCGACTATGAAGTCATGTTCCATTGCCAAAAGCTTACCTTCCTTATCGGCTGCGAGCTTGAGATTGATGAAGAAAGGAGAGCGTTTGCCGGTGTAAGTAATATGCTGGTAATAATTGTATTTCATAAACGCCGGCCTGCCGGTAGCCATTGTTACCACTGCCAGAATGGCTTCCATAGTCGGACTCAACTTGTAGCCGAAGGTGCCGCCCATCGGATTCTGCACCATCCTGAGCTTGTCGGGCTCAATACCCAGACCTTCATAGAGCATCCTGTGACAGCTGTAGAGACTGAGCGACTTGGAATAAACTGTAACCCTTCCCTCGTCGTCAATATTAGCGAAAGCCACATCGGGTTCAATGGTCAGGTGGGGCTGCCGCTGAATATAAAAGCTGTCCTCCACCACATAGGGAGCGGATGCCATAATAGGAGCAGTGTCCGGGCCCTTGATAACCGGCTGTTCGAAGAAAACATTCGGGGTTCCCGGGTGGATTTCTATAGCGTCATCGGCAGCCGCATCAAGGGCGTTCATGTAAGCAGGCAGTTCCTCAAGCTCGACCTTCACCTTGTCCGCGGCCGCCCGGGCGTGCGCCTCGGTATCGGCGCAGACAGCGGCAATGGCGTCACCGAACTGGAATATCTTCTCATCACAGAGGATCGGGCGGTCGTAACCGTCGTTTTTGCTCCAGGGATAAAGCACGTAACCGAAAATCCGGTTTTTTCCTTTGACGTCCTTGTGCGTCAGGACCTTGACCACACCGGGCATCTTCTCGGCTTCGGATGTGTCAATGGAGAGTATCCTGGCATGAGAAACCTTTGCCTGGGCCAGCGCCACATGCAGTGTGTCCGGCGGCAGCTTGAGTCCCAGGTCGTCGCCGTAATCGCAGTTGCCGGTAACCTTGTCGACTGCAGAGGGACGGGGATAAGCAGTGCCGATTATTCTACCGTCTTCCGGCATCTTAAATTTCAATTCGTCAATACTCATCTCGCCCCGCAGCACCTTGGCGGCAGCCATTACTGCATCCACCAGCGGTTTGTAGCCGGTGCAACGGCAGGCATTGCGGTGCTGCTGGAACCAATCCCGCACCTCTTCCCTGGTGGGGTTGAGGTTGGTATCGAGGAGTCCCTTGGCTGAAACAATGAAACCGGGGCTGCAAAAACCACACTGGGCTCCACCGTAAGCGATCCAGGCTACCTGCAGAGCGTGGAGGTTAATCGGTGTGCCGATTCCCTCGATGGTGGTGATTTTAGCTTCCGCCGGAACCCTCTTCATTTTGTAGACACAGGATCTGATCACCTTGCCGTCCATGATCACCGAACATGCCCCGCATTCACCTTTGCCGCACCCGACCTTCGTTCCGAGCAGCATCAGCTGTCTGTGCAACACATCGGACAACAGATCGTCGGGTTCAACCAGAACTGTTCTTGGGATCCCATTGACATTGATAATTCTTGTCTCCATTTCTTCAACTCCTTTATATGTTATTTTTCTATGACCAAGGCGGACCGGACTAAGGTTATCCGCGCGCCTTTGGTTGCCAGCCATAGAAATGACTCTGATGATACCGTGTCAGCTGAAGGGGCAGCTTACTATAATTAAGCGCAAAAAGTATGCCAGCTAATCAAAATTAATAAACCCGCGCCAGACAATCCGGCAAGGCGTAAAAAATGCCCGTCCCTGCTGGAGGGGCAGACAAACCAATCGTTATTGGATAGACTTGCAAATAGAAAACAGTCATGTTGACTGGATACTTTCGAACCAAACAATAAGATTGTTTTGGATAGTTTATATCCAATCAAAGAGGGATATTGGTTTTGATGAAGAATATATCTTATTATGTCGAATTTCATTATATAACTCAGTATCTCCATCTGGCACTAAACGCATATGCTGCTTAAATATGGCAATAAGAAGTATTAAAACACTACTTATAACGTCCGGGAAGGAGGTTATCTGCCATATGCCCCCAATCAATTACTCTTCAACGGAGCAGCAATTAATGCTCCTGTCCAATTTACACTCTTATTTGTCCGATGTGCGCCACAACTGGGAATATTTTATAAAGCACGGAAAAATAGATCGATGCTATGGGCTCAGGAACGAGGTCCTGCGCTCTTGGGAACGTACGGCTGCAAAAAACATCAACCCGTATGAACCAATTGACGCCGCTCTTATACCTGAACCCAGCTTAAAAAAAAGGATACTCGAAAACGAAGAGCTGATAGCAGTCGCTTCACCTTTTTTGGAAGCGTTTACAGCAACTGCAGTCGGCCCCGAATTTAGAATCGATCTTACAGACAAAGACGCTGTTATTCTGAAACAATTTGGGCACAAAAAAAACTTTAAAAATAAAGGCAGGTTCGTTATAGGTTCCTTTTGCAGCGAAGAAAGCATCGGAACAAATGCTATTGGACTTGCTGTCGTTCTCAAACAGCCTGTTCAGCTTATAGGACCTGAACACTTTAATGCGAATCTTTGCTACCGGACCTGTGCAACCAGTCCAATTTTCGACGGAAAGGGTGTTCTTGCAGGTTTTATTAATTTAGCCGGAAATTATGAAACAGCCCACATTCACACTTTAGGCATAAGTATGGCTTTAGCAAGAGGTATCGAATTAGAATTAAAGCAAAAACGTTTACTTAATGAAAAAGAAACAACAGCAAGTTATCTTAAAAAAATAGTTGACACCATACATGAAGGTGTTATTGCAACCGATAATAACGGGATAATTCAAATATTTAATCATGCTTCATCAACCATCCTGGGGATACCCGTAGAAAAGGCTTTAAGAAAAAACATTCGCGAAGTATTTGATACAAATTCTACAATAATGGGGAAAATAGATAATCATAAAAGAATTATAGATAAAAAGATGTCATTTTTCTACCAGAATAAGCGCAGGACTGTGAAAGGCAGCTCTTTCCCGCTAGAAGGCAAAGAAAATACTAACGGGGGGGCTTTGACCGTTTTTCAGGAAGATGACATCTTTCAACCAAAGAGAAACGCAACCGGTTTTAATGCCCATTTTACCTTTGATGATATTAAAGGCAAAAGCAAGAAATTCCTGGCCACTATCCAGCTAGCTAAAAAGGCTGCAGTAATACCATCAAATATTTTGCTTTACGGAGAAAGCGGAACGGGCAAAGAGCTTTTCGCACAGGCTATTCATAACGCCAGCAACTTTAGCAAAGGTCTGTTTGTCGGCATCAATTGTTCCGCAATTCCTGAAGATTTAATTGAAAGCGAGCTCTTCGGGTATGAGGGCGGCGCTTTCACCGGTTCAAGAAAGGAAGGACGAATAGGAAAATTTCAATGGGCGGACGGAGGTACTCTTTTCCTGGATGAGATTAACTCCATGCCATTATCAATGCAGCCCAAATTGCTGAGGGTTTTACAGAACCTAAGCTTTACCAGAATTGGCGGCAACACTGAAATACCGTTTAACGCAAGAATAATCGCAGCTTCTAATACCGAACTCTGGAATGAAGTCAAGGAGAAAAGATTCCGCGAAGACCTTTTTTATCGTTTGGATGTTGTTTCCATAGAGATCCCTCCTTTAAGGGAACTTGATGATATTGACGAACTAATTTCCTATTATTGCATAAAAACCACCAATCGTCTGAATTTCAACTTTAAGGTTTCTGACAAGGCTAAAGAAATTTTACTCCAATACTCTTGGCCGGGAAACACCCGTGAACTCAAGAACGTAATAGAACGCTGTGCGGTAATTGCCTTCAGCCGGAACAGCGACTGCATTGATGAAGAAGATTTACTCAGTTACAGGGGGATCCGTAATTTCCTTGAAGGGCAAAACACGACCAGTAAAATTGATGAAAGCTTTGAACCCTCCAAGCTGGATTCCCTGGAGAAAAAACATATTCAACAAACGCTGTCGCAGATGAAGGGCAACATTACAAAAACAGCAGAACGCCTGGGTATAACCCGAAAGACATTATATTACAAAATTAAGAAATACAATTTAAATCCTAAATCCGGGAACTGATTGCATCAGTACTTGACGGTATGCAAGGGCCTATAAACCTTTACTTCTAGGACCACGAGGCACAGCGTCAAAACGTGTAAAATTAAAACTGCAAATGTAAGGAGCACGTTGATTGTCACCTCAACGTGCTCCTTTGGATCATACCCGGCATGGATAATTTTTATAGGGTTATATCCGCATGATATTCCTGCAATGATTTTGCATTGGCTTTCTGAAGAGTATTTTCTTTATATGCCGCGATCCCTTTGGCGCTGGCTAAGGCTGCCGCCAGGGTGGTGATATACGGAACGTTATATTTTATCGCTGTCTTGCGGATATATGAGTCATCATGCTGGCTGCGTTTTCCGGACGGGGTGTTGATCACCAGGTGAATTTCATTATTGGTAATACCATCGACGATATTGGGTCGCCCTTCAAATATTTTTTTAATTTCTTCGGATACAATCCCATTTTCCTTCAGGAAATGGTGGGTACCTTGTGTCGCTTTAATATGAAAGCCCAGCTTGATAAATTCCCTGGCTGTTTCCAGTACTGCCGGTTTATCCGGATCGGGAACGCTGATCAGAACGGTCCCGGATACGGGAAGGGGCGTTTTGGTGGCTTCTTGAGCTTTATAATAGGCCAGACCAAATGAGTCGGCAATTCCCAATACTTCACCGGTGGAACGCATTTCCGGTCCCAGCACCGGGTCAACTTCCTGGAACATATTAAACGGAAAGACCGCTTCTTTTACCCCAAAATGCGGGATTTTTCTTGAAACCAGTCTGCTGACAGTGGTCTGCTTACCGGTTTCTGCCGCCAATATGATTTCTGTGGCAATGCGGGCCATCGAGACATTACAGACTTTTGACACCAGGGGCACGGTCCGTGAAGCTCTCGGATTGGCTTCCAGGACATATACCTTGTCGCCGGCGATGGCGTACTGTATATTCATCAGACCGACCACGTTCAGTTCTCCGGCAATCTTTTTGGTATACTGCACAATGGTTTCAATATGCCTGCCTTCTATACGAATCGGCGGAATCACACAGGCTGAGTCTCCGGAGTGTATGCCTGCCAATTCAATGTGCTCCATTACCGCCGGCACGAAAGCGTCGGCGCCGTCTGCAATGGCGTCCGCTTCCGCTTCAATGGCGTTCTTCAGGAATCTATCGATCAGGATCGGTCTTTCCGGAGTGACCCCGACTGCAGCGGCCAGGTACTGACGGAGCATTTCCTCATCGTAAACAACTTCCATCCCGCGTCCGCCCAAAACATAGGAAGGCCGTACCATCAGAGGATAACCAATCCGGTTGGCGATTGCCAGAGCTTCCTCAATATTTACCGCCATGCCTGATTCCGGCATGGGGATATCAAGTTTCTCCATAATCTGGCGGAACCGGTCGCGATCTTCGGCCAGGTCGATCGTCTCAGGCGTTGTGCCGAGGATCTTCACTCCGGCTTTAGCCAGTTCTCCAGCTATATTTAAGGGAGTTTGTCCTCCGAACTGAACGATTACCCCCAGCGGCTTTTCCTTTTCATATATACTTAAGACATCTTCCACGGTCAGTGGTTCAAAGTACAGCTTATCCGAAGTGTCATAGTCGGTGGAAACTGTTTCCGGGTTGCAGTTGACAATAACTGTCTCATAGCCCAAATCGCGCAGGGCAAAGGCTGTATGCACACAGCAATAGTCAAACTCAATTCCCTGACCGATCCGGTTCGGACCTCCGCCCAGGATCATCACTTTCCGCCGGTCGCTCGATGTGGTCTGATCCGGGGCGTTGTAAGTGGAGAAATAGTAGGCTGCGTTTTCAACACCGCTTACCGGTACAGCCTCCCATCCTTCAACTATCCCCAGAGCAGTCCTGCGCCGGCGAATTTCTGTCTCCGGAAGATTTAACAGCATCGATAAATAACGGTCGGCAAAGCCGTCCTTTTTAGCCTGAACCAGCAGTTCATCCGGTAAATGCCCCTGCTTGTATTTCAGGATTTCTTCTTCCAGCATAACAAGCTCTTTCATTTGCTGGATAAACCATGGCTTGATGTGGGTCAGCCGGAAAAGCTGTTCGATACCGGCGCCTTTGCGCAACGCCTCATACATGATAAACTGGCGTTCACTCGACGGCTCTGCCAAAAGGGACAGCAATTCTTCCAGGGAACGGCGGTTATAATCCCTGGCGAAACCCAGCCCGTAACGATTGGTTTCCAGTGACCTGATTGCTTTTTGAAAGGCTTCTTTATAGTTTTTACCGATGCTCATCACTTCGCCGACTGCCCGCATCTGTGTTCCCAGCCTGTCTATGGAACCGGGAAACTTTTCAAAGGCCCAGCGGGCAAACTTGATGACCACATAATCACCCGAAGGCGTGTATTTATCCAGGGTACCATCCCGCCAGTAGGGAATTTCGTCAAGAGTCAAACCGGCTGCCAGCATGGCCGAGATCAAAGCGATAGGAAAGCCGGTGGCCTTGGATGCTAAAGCGGAGGAACGGGAAGTACGGGGATTTATTTCAATAATGACCACCCGGCCGGTCTTGGGGTCGTGGGCGAACTGAATATTGGTGCCGCCAACTACTTCTATGGCTTCCACAACGTCATAGGAGTATTTTTGCAGCCTTTGCTGCAGTTCGGGACTGATCGTCAGCATCGGGGCCGCGCAAAAGGAATCACCGGTATGTACACCCATGGCATCAATGTTTTCAATAAAACAAACTGTAATCATCTGGTTTTTGGCGTCCCGGACGACTTCCAGCTCCAATTCTTCCCAACCCAATACCGATTCTTCGACCAGGATTTGTCCCACCAGACTGGCGGCAATGCCGCGAGTAGCGACAGTCCTTAACTCTTCAACATTATAAACCAGGCCGCCGCCGGTGCCCCCCATGGTGTAGGCGGGGCGGATAACCACCGGATAGCCAAGCTCAGCCGCAATTTTTTCCGCTTCCTCAACACTATAGGCCGGTTTGCTGCGGGGCATCTCAATACCCAGCCGGTTCATCGTTTTTTTAAAGGCGATACGGTCTTCACCACGTTCAATAGCGTCAACCTGCACACCGATTACTTTGACTCCGTACTTTTCTAAAACACCTTTTTTATATAGTTCCGAACACAAATTTAAACCTGACTGCCCGCCTAAGTTGGGCAAGAGGGCATCCGGCCGTTCTTTGGCTATAATGTCAGTCAGGCTTTTTACATTGAGAGGTTCTATGTAGGTTACATCCGCGATTCCCGGGTCCGTCATAATTGTGGCCGGATTGGAATTGACCAGGACAATCCGGTAACCCAGTTTTCGCAGTGCTTTGCAGGCCTGGGTCCCGGAGTAGTCAAATTCACAAGCTTGTCCAATTACAATCGGGCCAGAACCAATAATGAGGATTTTGTTAATGTCACTCCGTTGTGGCATGGTTACCTCCTGTTGATAATTATGGAATTCTTCTGATGCGCTAAATTAACCGATCTCCTGCAAAACCTGCCACAGCCTTACCAAAGCTGTTTCAGCCCCGCGGCGGGCAACCTCGCTCTTGTTATCCCAGAGCAGGCTTTCCTTCACAAGGATTTCATGACCCAGATCAATGCCTACTGTCATCATGTTTTTGTTGTTTACCAGGGCTTCCTGCTGGCTTGGTCCCAGAACGGCAATACCGATGCCGCTGCCGGTCAGGCGGCGTATGGCCCGGGCAAGCTGTTCCGCAGCTTTTGCTTCTGTAGTGCCCTGGGGCCGGGACAATCCTTCCGACAAGCCCTTTAGACCCGGCGTCTTACTGAGGACCACGCCACCGGCAAATACCCGGGCTGAAAATGGGTCGACCGATAACATGTGTGTCAGCAGTCCTCCGCTGCACTCCTCCTCCACCACCGCCACACTCTTGCCCCTGCGGGCGAGTTCCCGGCCGATCACACCCGGCAGGGTATCCCTGTCCGCGCCGAAAATATACTGGCCGATACGCTGCCGCAGAATGTTTTCCATGGCGGCAATATCCCGCCGGGCTCTCAGCTCATCCTCAGCTTTGGCGGTGATACTAAGATCAATATAACTTCCTTTCACACAGGTGAATACGGTCGGATATGAGCTTTTAAACAAGTCTCCCAGGGATTGGGCCAGAAACGATTCGCCGATGCCGCATAGTTTCAGCACACGGGAGTAGATAATGCCCATTTCCTCAGGGAAGCGAGACTTCAAGTACGGGACCACCTGCTCGTCAAGCATACAATTGAATTCGAAAGGCGGTCCCGGCAGCAGAAAGAAGATCTTGCCCTGATGTTCCAGGACTATTCCCGGGGCAACACCGACACGGTTATCCAGGGCTTTACCACCCACGGGTATGAGCGCCTGTTTCATGTTAACCTCCGGCATGGTGATACCGCGCGCCAGGTAAATCCGCCGCACTATGTTCAGGGCGGTTTCATCCTGGACAAGCGGTATTTGTAGGGCTTCACTCAAGGCCTCGCGGCTTACGTCATCCTCTGTCGGCCCCAACCCGCCCCCTACAAAAATCAGGTCGGCCCTGGCGGCAGCCTGGCGTATGGCCTGCGCACAACGATCCCGGTTATCCCCCACAGTTAACTGGTGGTATGAATCAATTCCCATGGAAGCAAGGGTTTGCTGGATATACTGGCCGTTGATATTTAAGATCTGCCCCAGCAGCAGCTCTGTCCCGCTAAAAATGACTTCGGCAATCATCTGTCTATCACTCCTTCCTGCGTCCGGCCTGCTCCTTATAAGCTGCGGTCGCTTTCAATGATTCAGCTCTGTTTTTTCCATTGTAATACCATTTAAAAAAAGATCAAACAGGGACCGGATGGTTTCTTCCGGGGAAAGGTTGTTTTCCATAATGAAGTTGGGGTTTACCACGGCCCGGATGCAAGCCAGGAGAGCAGCGGTAAAGATTTTGGGGTTTACCTTGCGAAAACAGTCCTGCCCGTCACCCGCCAAAAGCTCTTCGAAGATCTGCTGGATTTTTTCCGCCCTGAACTGTTCAACCCTCTCCCAAAGCTGAGGAAAATGTTTTTGCACATCGTGCAGCGCCAGCGGCTGAATCTGCCTGATATTCCGAAGGACCACCCCGATTGCCCCGGTGATTTTGTCAACGGGATGTTCTGATGCTTCCACAGCCATCCTGGTATCTTTCTCGATACCGTGCATTAAATCCTCCATTACGGCAACGATTATTTCTTCTTTGCTCCTGAAATAACGGTAAATGGTCCTCTTGCTGATACCGGTGCGGGTCGCCAGGTCATCCACCGTAACTCTGGAAAAACCCTGTACCGAAGCCAGTTCTCTTAAGGCAGCTGTTATCCTTTGACGATAGTCTATCAGCTACACCCCCTATTGGTCTGGGGAAACAGTCCCCTTGTCATTTCCATTGTCATTTTACGCTACCTTCTTCTTGAACTTGAGGATGGCCAGGGTCATCATGATTATTGAAAAAACGAGCAGCGCGGCTACCTGGGATACCAAATAGGAAAAACCGATGCCCTTCAGGACAATGCCCCTGATGATCGTCAGATAATAGGTCAGCGGGATCAGGTTGCCTATATATTGAATAATCTTCGGCATGGCTTCCCTTGGGAACATGAAGCCTGACAGCATGATGCTGGGCAACAGGACCATGAAAGACATCTGAGTGGCCTGCATCTGGGTTTTGGCTATATTGGAGATATAAATACCCATCCCCAGGGAGGCGGTGATAAAGAAGAGGGTTAAAAGATACAGCTGCAGCAGGCTGCCCCGGATGGGGACCTGGAACAACAGTACTCCCACCAACAGAGCCACGGTGATTTGCACATAGCCCAGCGCGATGTAGGGGACGACCTTGCCCAGCATCAGCTCATAAGAACGCATGGGCGTGACCATCAACTGCTCCAGGGTGCCACGCTCACGCTCCCGGACAATCCCCATCGAGGTCAGCATCACCATGGTCATGGTTACGATAATTCCCAGTATGGCGGGGACCATGTAATAGGCCGTGACGCCGTCCGGATTGTACCAGGGACGCACCCTGATATCGTACGGCAGGCTTTGGATATGCGCCTTTTGCACCAGGATATTTTGCGACTTCAAAAGGCCGATGGAGTTGGCTATGGACAGGGCGGAATTAGCCACCATATTGTCCGAGGCGTCAACGATGACCTGCACCTGGGCGGACTCGCCGCTCCTTAAGTTCTGCGCAAAATCGGCCGGAAAGATAATACCGGCTTTGGCGGCGCCGCTGTCAATCAATTTGGTTAAGTCACTGTAGCCCGTGGCGGCGTAATTTATGTCGAAATACCCGGAGGCGCTGAAGGAATCCAGC